>NZ_QQOA01000013.1 GCF_003443895.1 Paraburkholderia phosphatilytica
TACCCAAAATATGTCTCGACGGGCTTCCCGTTTCAAAAATCGCGAGCCGTATGCGCGGGATCACCGGCGGCGGGCTCATTGATCAGCGCTTCCTTAGCGGACAGAGTACGTTTATCGCTAGCGGCAAGTCGCTCGTGGCTAGCGTGGCTGAGAAGATCAGCTTCTTCGTGCAGAACGCCGGGATGAAGCTGTTTGCCGCCAAAGGAAAAGTCGAGGTGCAAGCGCACTCGGACAACATCGAACTGACCGCGCAAAAATCGGTAAA
The DNA here is from genome assembly GCF_003443895.1 of Paraburkholderia phosphatilytica. Lineage (GTDB taxonomy): Bacteria > Pseudomonadota > Gammaproteobacteria > Burkholderiales > Burkholderiaceae > Paraburkholderia > Paraburkholderia phosphatilytica. The sequence continues at coordinate 266 of NZ_QQOA01000013.1, forward strand.
GATCTTGTCTGCGACTGATAGTGTCGAGGCCGCGGCGAAGCAGGAAATTCTGCTCACGTCGGGCGGCGCTTACATCCGGATCAAGGACGGCAACATTGAGATTCATGCGCCAGGGAAGATTGATATAAAAGGCGCTGAACATTCGTTCGCGGGACCGGCCGCCCAAGGATATGTGCTTCCAGGCTTGCCGACATCCTTCGGTGATGCACGTTATCACGAACAGTTCCGTCTTCTCGACGACGACGAAGAGACCCCGCTGGCCAATACTCGCTATGAAGTCGAAAGTGAATCAGGTAAAAAATGGGTCGGCTATTCCGACTCCCAAGGACTGACAGAGCATCTTTATACTGAACAGCCGGAAAACCTTTCGCTGACGATATATAAAGAGGTCGAAGACGATGACGATGGCGAAACCGAAGAAGCGTAAGCATGTCGTGCGGCATGTGAAGCATGCAGCAACGACCAACCCGAACAACAAGTCTCTCGTCAAAGCGGTGATTCAAAGTGACAGCGGCGAATGGGTAGGGCCGTCGACCGGAGACAAATTCTATATCGATGAGACTCCTTCCTTTCCCTCTATCACGTTTGAAATTAAGACCGATGCCGCGCCGCCGTATCAGTGGAAGTGGAGCATCGTATGGGACGCGCAGGTGAGTGGGCTACGTGAAAGTGCCAAGCGGGGGAAAAAGCTCAAGAGCTTTGCTGAAGCTGGAGAATTTTCGAGCAATGACAAGTCTTGGGTCGCGAAGCTTGGCGACAAGGTCATTGGAGGCAAGCTCTCCGTTCAGGTCACCGTTGGAGAGGCCATTTTCCGACGAACGGTGTTCGTCCTGGGAAAGAATCCCGCGAAACCGGACGTTGTGGCGTTCCTGTCCACACTTCCAGACACCGTTGGCTTGGATAAGCTTATTGAGCAGGAAAGTCAGTTCAAGAATTTTATCAACGCAGACAATGAGCCCGTTGTAGCATTTGACTCAGGCTACGGCTTAACGCAGATGACTAGTCCGGCACCGACATATGAGCAGGTCTGGAACTGGAAGGAGAACGTCAAAGCGGGCGCAAAGCTATTTCAGGACAAGCAGGCCGCCGCAAAAAAGCTCCTCAAAGCGCACCCTTATACATCGGATCAATTGTCGATGGAAACATATGGGCTCTGGAATGGAAGCAGGTACTATCAATGGAATCCACAAAGTCAGGCGTGGGAGCGTGATCCGAGTGTTCTTTGCGACCCCGCCACAGGTAACATCGGATGGGACACGACGGACCCGGCGAATACTGGGCAAACGGTTGATCAACTGCATGAGCGCGACAAGAAAACGTATGGATCGGGAAAGAGCGGTCGAGACAAAGATCATGTCTGGCTTTATTCAGGGGTATGTTATGCGGACCATGTTGCAGGCAACTAAACTTGCCGCCGCCGCTTTGATACTTGCGACGACTGCGTCGGTCGCAAGTGCTGTGGTGCCGCCGCCAGTCCAGGTGACGCTAGTCGGTGGCAAAGCGATCCAGCAAAAGGACGGGCGTCTCTATGAAGTTGATCCGATTGCGCACAAGGTTTCGCCGATTCACGTTCCAGCTGTGATCGAACGCAAGCTTAAGGCGTCTCTGAGCGTCGTCTTTCCGGACGATCACTCGCGGCTGATCGACAAGAAGGAATACGTGCTCGTCGTCGTCAATCATTCTTCTAGTTCCAATCCAGCTGGCTACTGCGGCTCTGGCGAGGAGGGAACCTTGTACGTCTTTGAATTGAATGGCGATGAGGCCGTTTCGCGATTCTCCGTACCGGTGCGCAGTTGTCTCAAAGACTACGATCTCGCGAACAACTCTGGGCAAGCGTCGGAATACCGTGCGATAGAGTGGAAGGATGCGCCGGTAGGAATTCAAATCAGATGGGATGTCTATGGTGATGCGTCAGACGTTTCACATTTCTATTCGTTCCAAAATGGACAGTTTAGAGACGCTGCGAAATGACGCTCTAAGTTGACCACATCCATGGCACAATAGGTTGTGCTCGTGACTGGCAAGTCAAGTTCAAGTTCAAGTTCACGTGACGGTCTACGCTCATGCCACCCACCCCCAAATACTGGTTCCCCGCAAAGCGCTTCGGATGGGGCTGGGGCTTACCCGTCTGCTGGCAGGGCTGGGTGGTGCTGGTCGCTTACATCGGTCTCGTCCTCGTCGTGGCGGCCAATTTTCCGCCACACCAACAGACAGCGAAATTCGCGATTCTCGTCGCGCTTCTGACGGTCGCGTTCATCATCATCTGCTGGATCAAAGGCGAACCGCCCAGCTGGCGTTGGGGCGATAAAGACAAACGCTGACATCCGCCAGCCACGACGGAACCATCACGCCATTTGCGCGGGCAAGATTCTTTTCGGCAGCGGAGGAAACGCAAACGCGATCGCCACCGCGCCAAGCCCCACGATCGACGAGCCGACATAAAGCCACGTGTATTGCCCCGATGCATCGAACACCCATCCGCCGATCACCGGGCCGAGCGCCATGCCGAGACTCGACAGCATCGTCGCCGCGCCGAGCACTGAGCCGATGATGCGCGTGCCGAAGTACTCGCGCGCAAGCACCGCATAGAGCGGCATCACGCCGCCGTACGCCGCGCCGAACACCAGCGCGAGCGAATAGAACTGCTCGAGACGATGCGCGAACAGATAGCCGCTGATGACGAGCGCCTGCGCGAGCAAGCCCGCGACGAGCACCGGCTTTACGCCGAAGCGGTCTGCGAGCACGCCGAGCAGCAAGCGGCCACCGAGCCCCGACAGCCCTTCGACGCTATAGATGCTTACCGCCGCCATCGGCGGAATGCCGCACAGAATTGCGTAGCTCACCATATGAAAGATCGGCCCCGAATGCGCGGCGCAGCACGCGAAAAACGTCAGACCGAGCGCGAGAAACTGGCGGGTGCGCAATGCGTCGAACACGCGCATGCCTGCCGCTTCGGCGTGATGTGACGACGCGCCGAAGCCGCCAGGCGCCGCCGGCGGACGACGCACCAGCAACGCGGTCGGCACCAGTACGGCCCAAGCGAACACGCCGATCAGCAGCATTGCCGTACGCCAGTCGTAGGTGGAGACGAGCCAGCGGGCGAACGGCGAGATCGTCATCGGCGCGACGCCCATGCCGGCCGACACGAGCGACACCGCAAGGCTGCGCTGGCGATCGAACCACGCGGCGGTGGCCGCCATCATCGGCGCAAAGAACGCGCTGGCGGCGAGCCCGACGAGAATGCCGTACGTGAGCTGGAACTGCAGCAGCGACGTCGCACGGCTGGCCAGCGACAGCGCGAGCCCGAGCAGCGCCGCGCCGGTAAGCACGACGGGCCGCGCGCCGACGCGGTCGCTTGCCGCGCCCCAGCCGAATCCGCTGATGCCCATCACGAGGAAATTGAGCGTCATGCCGCTCGAGATGCCGGCGCGGGACCAGCCGGTGTCGGCCGCGATCGGCTGCAGGAAGATGGCCAGCGAGAACATCGCGCCGATCGCGACGCAAGTCAGGATCGCGCCGGCAATCACGATGGTCCAGCGATAGCGGCTGGATGAATGATCGGTCGTGTCTGCTGAATGCGTGTTTTCGTCTTGAGGCGCCATGGGTTTCCTCCATTCGGTCGAATGCGGTGGATATCGCAATGACGAACGGGAAGGCGCGAAATCGACAATTTGAGCGGCGAACGGCATTGAACGAATGTCAAATTCTCGATGACATTCCATGCTTGACAGCGTAATCCAATATATTGGAAAATTATTCCATCATATCGGAGCACCGGAGTCATCGTGGAAGGCTCGGACATCAACGCGCGCATTGCCCAGCGCGTTCGCGATCTCAGGAATACGCGCGGCTACACGCTGGATGCGCTTGCATCGCGTTGCGGCGTGAGTCGCTCGATGATTTCCTCGATCGAACGGGCCGCATCGAGTCCGACAGCAACCGTGCTGGAGCGGATTGCCGCCGGACTCGACGTCTCGCTCGCGAGTCTTTTTGACGGAGAACTGGCAGGCGCTCCCGTGGAGCCGCTGGTGCGCGCTTCCCGGCAGGCCGAGTGGCGTGATCCAGACACGGGATATACCCGTCGTCTCTTGACGCCGCCGAACTGGCGATCGCCACTCAAGCTGGTCGAAGTCGTCGTTCCCGCCGGCGCGCGGGTTGCGTATGAGTCAGTGGAACGCGAGACGACGGTGCATCAGCAAATCTGGGTGCTGCAAGGCCAGATCGACATCGTGGTGGGGAACGAGCGCCATTCCCTCGGCAAGGGCGATTGTCTGGCGATGACGCTGAATCAGCACCTGGTCTTCAGCAACCTCTCTACGAGTCCGGCGCGCTATCTCGTCGCGGTCACCGACGCGTCGAGCTGAGACGGATAAAGCGGTCTCGTGCAGGTGCCTTACCTATATACAGGAGTACAGAATGGAATCTTCCAACACTGGAGCTGGAGATATCCGCCTCATCGATTGCTCGGAAAGCGAACACGCGCCGGCGATACTGGAAATCCTCAACGAGGCCATCGTCAATTCAACGGCGCTGTACGACTATGTCCCACGGCCGCCAGAAGCGATGACGAAATGGTTTGAGACGAAACGTGCCGGCGGCTTCCCCGTCATCGGTGTAATCGACAGTGCCGGCACACTCCTGGGCTTCGCCAGCTGGGGTACGTTTCGGGCATTCCCGGCGTACAAGTACACCGTCGAGCATAGTGTGTACGTGCATCACGCACATCGCGGCCGCGGACTCGGGCGGCTCCTTTTGAGCGCAGTCATCAAACGTGCGCGTGAAGCACAGGTGCACGTCCTGGTTGGCTGCATCGATGCCGCCAACGGCACGAGCATCGATTTACATAAGAAGCTCGGTTTCACCCACTCTGGAACGGTGAAAGAAGCGGGGTTCAAGTTCGGGCGTTGGCTGGATGCAGCGTTTTTCCAGTTGAACCTTGAGACCCCGGTGGCGCCGGTCGACGGCTGATGTTGCGCTTGCCGTCGACCACACGCCCTTAAACCAGCCCAGTCGTGTAGTAAACCGCGATCACGAAGAACACCGCCAACGTCTTGATGATGGTGACCGCGAAGATGTCGCGATACGACTCGCGGTGCGTGAGGCCCGTCACGGCCAGCAGCGTGATCACCGCGCCGTTGTGCGGCAGCGTGTCCATGCCGCCGCTCGCCATCGCGACCACGCGGTGCAGCACTTCCATCGGAATGTGCGCCGCCTGCGCGCCCTTGATGAACGTATCGGCCATCGCCGCGAGCGCGATGCTCATGCCGCCCGACGCAGACCCGGTGATGCCCGCAAGCGAACTGACCGACACCGCCGCATTGACGAGCGGATTCGGGATGCTCTTCAGCGCGTTGCTCACTACGAGGAAGCCCGGCAGCGCCGCGATGACGCCGCCGAAGCCATATTCGGACGCGGTGTTCAGCGAAGCCAGCAGCGCGCCGGCCACTGCCGCCTTCGTGCCGGTTGCAAAGTGCCCACGCACGCTGTTGAACGCCGTCAGCAACACGAACACGATGCCGAGCAGCAGCGCGCCTTCGACGGCCCAGATACCGACCATCGCCTTGATCGGCGTGGCGACGGGCGCGTGCAGGCCCGGCAGCATGTCGGGCGTGAGCGTGTAGTCGGCGCCGTACCACTGCGGAATCATGCGCGTCAGCACGAAGTTCGCGACGCCCACCAGCACCAGCGGCGTGATCGCGAGCAGCGGGTTCGGCAACGTCTTCGATTCGATGCGCTCCGGCTCGTTGACGAGCGACGTGCCGTAGCCTTCGCCCTTCGCCATCGCCGAACGGCGGCGCCATTCCAGGAACGTGAGACCCACCACGATGATGAACACCGAACCGATCACGCCAAGCGTCGGTGCGGCCCACGACGTGGTCTTGAAGAACGTGGTCGGGATGATGTTCTGGATCTGCGGCGTGCCCGGCAGCGAGTCCATCGTGAACGAGAACGCGCCGAGTGCGATCGCGCCCGGCATCAGGCGCTTCGGAATGTTGCTCTGCCGGTAGAGTTCGGCGGCGAACGGGTACACCGCGAACACCACGACGAACAGCGACACGCCGCCGTAGGTGAGCAGCGCGCACACGGCCACGATCACCGCGTTCGCGCGCGAGCGGCCGATGTAACGGATTGCCGCGTGCACGATCGATTCGGAGAAGCCCGACAGCTCGATCACCTTGCCGAACACGGCGCCGAGCATGAACACGGGGAAGTAGAGCTTCACGAAACCGACCATCTTGTCCATGAAGATGCCGGAGAACACCGGCGCGACGGCGGACGGATCGGTCAGGAGCACCGCGCCGAGTGCGGCGATCGGTGCGACGAGAATGACGCTGTAGCCGCGGTAGGCGGCGAACATCAGAAAGGCCAGCGCGGCCAGGACGATGATGAAGGACATCGAGTCTCCAGGTTGTTGTCGTGTTGCGCGGGTTGTGCCCAGGCATCCTGCGCGGCTGCCCCGTCGGGCCCGCGCGGGCGCGCATGTTGCAGCTTCCGTGCCAATTGCTGCAAAGCCGCGCGGCGCCTGGCTTCGCACGATACGCACAGCACGAAGGCCCGGCCGATTGTAGCGAATCGTCCCGAAATGGAGACGTGCGGTACGGCCATTTCACCCGCAAACCGTACAATTACCTGAAAAACATGAATTTTCTGTTGTCTCTACATTGAGATATAGTGTCTCGATACGGAGACAAGGCCCGTGCACCGCGGGCCGGAGACAGCGAAAACAATGATGACCGACTGGGCTGGCTTGCCCGCCAGCTATGACGACGTGCTGCGCCGCGCGATGGATTCGCTGTTCCGCACGTTCGAAAACTTCAGCGAAGGCACCTTCATCGTCGATGCGGACGCCCGCGTGGTGTGGATCAACAAGCGCTACGCGGCCCGCTTCGGCTTCGCCGATCCGCAGCAGGCAATCGGACTCGACTGCGAAACCGTGATCCCGAACAGCCTGATGCGCGACGTCGTGCAAACCGGCAAGCCGATCCTGCTCGACATTCTCGAAACCGACCGCGAGCCGCTCGTCGTGACCCGCCTGCCGCTGAAAGACGACAACGGCGTCACGGTAGGCGCGGTCGGCTTCGCGCTGTTCGACGAACTCAAGACGCTGACGCCGCTCTTCTCCCATTACTCGCGTGTCCAGCAGGAACTGATCGCGACACGCCAGTCGCTCGACCAGGCGAGGCGCGCGAAGTATACGTTCGCGAGCTTCATCGGCACGAGCGCGGCAAGCCTCGAAGCAAAACGCGCGGCGCGTCGCGCGGCGCAGGTCGATTCGCCGGTGTTGCTGCTGGGCGAAACGGGCACCGGCAAGGAACTGCTCGCGCATGCGATCCACGGCGCGTCGGCGCGCGCGAACCGGCCGCTCGTCACGGTCAACGTCGCGGCCATTCCGGACGCGCTGCTCGAAGTCGAGTTCTTCGGCGCCGCGGCGGGCGCGTACACCGGCGCCGAGCGCAAAGGGCGAGTCGGCAAGTTCGAACTGGCCGATGGCGGCACGCTCTTCCTCGACGAGATCGGCGACATGCCGCTCGCGCTGCAGGGCAAGCTGCTGCGCGTGCTGCAGGATCGCGAGTTCGAGCCGCTTGGCTCGAACCGTATCGTGCGCGCCGACGTGCGGATCATCGCGGCCACCTCCGCCGACCTGCCGGCGATGGTCGCGGCGGGCGCGTTCCGCGCGGATCTGTTCTACCGGCTCAACGTGCTGACGATCCATGCGCCGCCGCTGCGCGAGCGGCTCGGCGACGTCGTCGCGCTGGCCTACGCGATTCTCGAAGAGCTGTCGTCGCGCGCGGGCGGCGGTCACTACGAACTCGAAGACGACGCGCTGCGTCTTTTGTGCAGCCATAGCTGGCCCGGCAACGTGCGCGAGTTGCGCAATACGCTCGAACGCGCCGTGATGCTGTCGGACAACGAACGGATCGATGCCCGCGCGCTCGCCCGTTTCGTCGGCACGGCGGGGCGGCCTGGTCGCGATCTCGGTGCGACATTTCAGAATGACACGGCGGCGGCTTCCGATACGCCGCCCGCCGGGCAGTCGTACGCCGACGCGATGGCGGCGTTCGAGCGGCGCTTCCTGACCGATGCGCTGCAGGCGTGCAACGGCCATGTCGCGCAGGCGGCGGCGAACCTCGGCATGGGGCGCGCGACGCTTTACAAAAAGATTGCCGCGCATGGCATCGAGCCGTAAGCCCGGCGCGGTTTTGGCGTCTCACGCACGACAGGTTGCGCATGGCACAATCGCGTCGTCAAAAACAGCGAAGGCCATGCGGGGAAGTGTCATGAGACAGATCGATTTTCCATTCAGGCGCGCGTGCGGCGCGCTGCTCGTCGCGGGTGCCGCCGCGCTGGCGGCCTGCAGCAGCAGCCCGCCGCTTTTCACGTCCGACGGCCGGCAGACCACGGCCGTGCAATGTCCCGTCGGCAGCGATACGTGCGAGCAGCAGGCGCGGGCGATGTGCGGTAACGGCGGCTACGACGTCGTACGCGAATCGAGCGATAACGGCATGCGCTCGCTGCTTTATGCGTGCCACAAGCAGTCGCAATATTGATGGACGGACGGCGGGCGCGCAGGCTTAAATGCGCCCGAATCGCGCGCCCGCCAGGTCCTGATAGCGAAAATAATACGAGCGTTAATCTTTCGCTTTTCGTGCATTCAAAAATCAATGGAAAGGTTTTCGCAGAACCATTTGAATACCAATTGAATCCGCCGCTTCGCGGTGCGAATGGCGAGCGACAACTCGCGCGCAAAGACTGTCCTATACGGGTGCTAAAACGTCCAATACGGCGTTCGCTACGCCAGCCTTGCGGCGCAATCAATCCATCAGTTGAAATCGGGCTTGTCCCGATGGCGTAAACGCCGTTCCGCATTTTTTTCCGGGCCGCCGAAAAATGCGCACTGCATAGCAGAAAAAATGACCCAATATTGCGTGTCCTAACGGCACGGCTTTTTTGTCGCCGCGCTTTTAGCCAATCATTTAGTGCGCCGCCCAACGGACGTCACCAATTCACCGCCTTAAAGTGATCGATGTGCATGGCAGAACGTTCGACCGCCCGACCTTCGCCAGCGATGCACCCGCATAGCGGTTGCATGCAGCCAGCAGGCGACGTCGATTGAAGAGTCGGCTTCTGCCCGGATTGGCCATCACGGGGACAGCGATGAATCACCATCAGCTCGAAAAAGATCTTGAGCATCTGGAGCAGATTATCTCGAGGCTTTCCGTACAAGATCGCATTCCATTGTCGTATTGGCGTAATCGCGTGAAATCAGTGTCCGGCGCGGCGCTGGTGCCGTCGCAGATGACCCGCATCAAGCGCCTCGACGAAGCGCTGCGCGCGCTGGAGGCGCGCCAGAAGAGCGATGTCTGATGGTATGTGGTGCACGTCACCGTGCGCTGCGGGATTCTCGTGCAGAATGGCGCGTCGCACGGTTCGTGCAACGAGGATCGATGAATGGGTAGAGCGGGTTTCTGTCGGGAACGTCTGGCGAAGGTGACCGCGGCGCTGCAGGCTTACGTCGACCGCGAGGAGGTCGCGGGCGTCGTATCGCTGGTGTGGCGGCACGGCGAGATCGCGCAGGTCGATGCGCTCGGCTGGCGCGACGACGCGACGCGCGTGCCGATGGACCGCTCCACGCTGTTCCGCATCGCGTCGATGACGAAGCCCGTGACGAGCGTCGCCGTGATGATGCTCGCCGAAGAAGACCGCGTGCGGCTTGACGCGCCGGTGGCCGAATGGCTGCCCGAACTCGCGTCGCCCCGTGTGCTGCGCGAACCGGGCGGCGCGCTCGACGCGACCGAACCGGCCCGCGAGCCGATCACCGTGCTCGACCTGCTGACGCATCGCGCCGGCTTCGCCTACCACTTCACCTCGCTGGGCCCGCTCGCCGATGCGTACCTCGGCGTGTTCAACGGCCTCGAGCCGTTCGTGCGCAACGACGAATGGCTCGCGCGCATCGCCACGCTGCCGCTGATGTTCCAGCCTGGCGCGCGCTGGCACTACAGCATCTCGACCGACATCCTCGGCGTGCTGATCCAGCGCGTGAGCGGCCTGTCGCTCGGCGAATTTTTCCGCACCCGCATCTTCGAGCCGCTCGGCATGCGCGATACCGCGTTCTGGGTACACGAGTCGCAGCTCGGCCGGCTTGCCACCGCGTACGCGATCGATCCGGACACGCGCCGGCGCGTCGTCGAAGATCATCCGTCGAAGAGCCGCTGGGCCAATGCCGGGCGCTTTCAGGGCGGAGGCGGCGGTCTCGTGTCGACCGTCGACGACTACCTGCAGTTCGCGCGGATGTTGCTCGGGCGCGGCCGCGTCGGCGATGTGCGCCTGCTGTCGCATCGCTCGGTCGATCTGATGCGCAGCAACTTCCTGACGCGCGAGCAGCGGCGGATGCCGTCGCTCGGTCACGTGTCGTGGGCGGGCCAGGGCTTCGGCCTGGGGCTGTCGATCGTCGACGATCCCGCGCAGCAGCTCGCGCTTGGCTATCGCTCGGCCGGCTCGTTCGGCTGGCCTGGCGCGTATGGCACGAGCTGGTTCGCGGATCCGGTCGAAGACATGATCGCGCTGATGATGATCCAGCGCCGTTCGATCGATCCGTTCCCGATGGCAACCGATTTCGAGCGTCGTGTGTACGACGCGATCGACGACTGATGGCGGCGCGTCACCGGTGCATCCGGCGCGGCCCCGCGTTTGCTAAGAAGTTGCATGATGACCGTTTCGCATTCCCGACGGTCGCGCGCGTATCGGTTCCGGGAATATCCGCAGTCCGTGCGGCTATCCCATCCCTTTTCGATCTGGTACGGTCACAGTGCCCGTGTCGAAACGACTGGAGACAATAACCATGGCCAGCTACAAGCAGTTGACGCAGCAACTCGAGAAGCTGCACAAGGAAATGGAAGTCGCGCGTGAGCGGGAGGTCGCCGACGCGATCACCGATATCCGCGAAAAGATTGCCGAGTACGGCATCACGGCCGAAGAGCTGGGTTTCTCCAGCAAGCGTCCCGCGGTCCGCAAACAGCCGCTGCCCGCGAAATATCGCAACCCGAAAACCGGCGAAACCTGGAGCGGCCGTGGCCGCGCGCCCGGCTGGCTCACCGGCAAGAATCGCGACCGCTTCCTGATCGAAGCCTGAGCGAAGCCTGACCGAAGCGCCGCGGCCACGTGCCGCGCGCGATGTCGAATCTCATCCCGGCGAAGCTGCACGTGCGGCTCGCGTCCCTGCTGTCCCGTCTCGTGACGACATTCGGGTGGAACCGCTCCACCCGGTCACGGCATTCCCGAAAAAGCTCACCTGTCGCGCTGCGTTTGCGCGCCTTCGGCGTGAGCGCTGCCATCGCGCGTATCGAGCCGATTCATCGCACCGGCGCAGCACAAGGCTGAAAGGCTTTCGTCTGAACAACAGCGAAGCGCTTCGACGCGCTTCGCGGTAACGATCCCGCGCGCTCCTGAAAACGCTCACCGTGACGGGCGATCGCGCGGCTCAGTACAAACCCGGAAATGAGCGCGCCTCATAACCCGGATCACAAATCATCGATTCATCCTGCTTCGAGCGCGATTGCACAATCCGCCGTGTCTTTTCTCATCAACGACCGGAACGGAATCATGAGCGCAACCACGGACAAGCAACTCTTCATCGGCGAGGGCTTCGAGGGCCCCGGCGTCAATCTCGCGCACATCAACGTGCTGGTGGGGCCGCGCAGCGGACCCGCGGGCCAGGCGTTCGCCACCGCGCTCGCCACGCCGTCCGCCGGTCACGCGCCGTTCGTCGTGATCGCGCGTCCGGGTGTGCCGACCAAGCCGCTCACGCTGTACGTGAACAAGGCACGCATCGAAAGCGACCTGCACGGCAACGCAACGTGGGGTGCGTCGCAGGCGGGTATTGCCCGCGCGGTGGCCGAGTCGCTCGAGAACGGCACGCTGCCGCCCGAAGCGGAGAACGACTGGGTGGTCGTGTCGGCGAACTGGGTCAATCCGAAGACCGACGATCTCGACGCTGTCTACGAGAACAACTACCGCGCCTGCAAGCGCGCGATCGTCGCGGCGATGGAAGGGCTGCCGCATCGCAACGAGGTGTTCGCCGCCGCGCGCGACGTGTCGAACCCGTTCTATACGCCGAAGCAGCGCTAACGCTCGTCCACAAGGGAAAGAAACAGCATGGAATACGTTCGCCTCGGCCAATCCGGCCTGAAAGTGTCGCGGCTGTGCCTCGGCACGATGAACATGGGCACGCCGCAGTGGAAGCCGTGGATTTTCGATGAAGCGCAGAGCGAGCCGATCGTGCGCCACGCGCTCGAAGCCGGCGTCAACTTCATCGATCTCGCCGACTTCTATTCGACCGGCGTCGGCGAAGAGGTGGTCGGCCGGATCCTCAAGCGGCTCGCGCGCCGCGAGGAGATCGTCGTGACGACCAAGGTCGGTTACGACATGGGCGCTTACCAGAACGCGGGCGGCCATTCCCGCAAGCACGTGATGGACGGCATCGACGGTTCGCTCAAGCGGCTCGGCATGGACTACGTCGACATCTACATGCTGCATTACTTCGATGTGAATACGCCGGTCGAGGAAACGATGGGCGCGCTCGACGACATCGTTCGCGCGGGTAAGGCGCGCTATATCGGTGTGTCGACGATGTACACGTGGCAGTTCGCGAAGATCGTGCAGGCTTGCGAGCGCAACGGCTGGCACAAGCCCGTCAACATGCAGCTGCAGCTCAATCTCGCGTACCGCGAGGAAGAGCGCGAGATGATCCCGTACTGCATCGACCAGGGCGTGGGCGTGTCGGTATTCAGTCCGCTCGCGCGCGGTCTGTTGACGTGCGAGCCGAAGTCGAACCGCAACCAGACCGACTTCTTCACCGCGCAGATGTATGGCGACGATGCGTCGGCGGCGATTGCGGAGTCGGTGGCGCGTGTGGCCGCGGCGCGCGGCGTGACGGCGGCGCAGATCGCGCAGGCCTGGGTGCTGCAGCGCGACGGCGTGTCGAGCATGCTGGTTGGCGCAGATTCCGCCGCGCAGTTCGACAGTGCATTGCAGGCGCTTGCCACCAAGCTTGGCGACGACGAGCTGTACGAGCTCGAACGCAACTACACGCCGTGCGACCTGATCAACGACTACACCACGGGCAAGCGGATTCCGCGAGTGGCGCGTGTCGCGCAAGGTGTGTTCGGTGAGCCGACCCTGGAGCGTGCAGCGTGATGAACAGCTCCTACGCAAAAGACCTCCTCCGCACCAGCCACTACATCGGCGGCGAATGGCACGCGAGCTCGGCGACCTACACCGTCCGCAATCCCGCAACCGGCGAGCTGATCGCCGACGTCGCGCAGGGCGGCGCGCCCGAAGCGCGGCACGCAGTCGACGCCGCATCGCGAGCGTTCCCCGCATGGCGCGCGCTGACCGCGAAAGAACGCGGCGCCCGCGTGAAGCGCTGGGGCGAGCTGATGCTCGAACATCGCGATGCGCTCGCCGAACTGCTGACGCGCGAGCAGGGCAAGCCGCTCGCCGAAGCGCGCGGAGAAGTCGCCTACGCTGCGAGTTTTCTCGAATGGTTTGCTGAAGAAGCGAAGCGTCAATACGGCGACGTGATCCCCAGCCCGAGGCCGGATTCGAAGATCATCGTGCAGCGCGAACCGGTGGGTGTCGTCGCGGCGATCACGCCGTGGAATTTTCCGCTCGCGATGATCACGCGCAAGGCCGGTCCCGCGCTCGCGGCGGGCTGCACGATGGTGCTGAAGCCGTCGGAGGAAACGCCGCTGTCTGCGTTCGCGCTCGCCGTGCTCGCGGAACACGCGGGCGTGCCGGCCGGCGTGTTCAACGTCGTGTCAGGCGATGCTGCCGCGATCGGCGACGTGCTGACCGCGTCGCCCGTCGTGCGCAAGCTGTCGTTCACGGGCTCGACGCGCGTCGGCAAGCTGCTCGCGAAGCAGTCGTCGGACACGCTGAAGAAGCTGTCGCTCGAACTCGGCGGCAACGCGCCGTTCATCGTTTTCGACGACGCCGATCTCGACGCCGCGGTGCAAGGCGCAATCGCATCGAAGTTCCGCAACACGGGGCAGACGTGCGTGTGCGTGAACCGCTTCTACGTGCAGGACGACATCTACGACGCGTTCACGTCGGCGCTCACGCGCGCCGTGCAGTCGCTGCGCGTCGGCAATGCGTTGACCGGCGACGTCGAGCAGGGTCCGCTGATCAACGAGGCTGCGCTCGCGAAAGTGGAGCGGCACGTCGAGGACGCGACGCGCCACGGCGCGCGCGTGCTGACGGGCGGCAAGCGCCATGCGCTCGGCGGCACGTTCTACGAACCGACCGTGCTCGCGGATGCGAACCCGTCGATGCTGCTCGCGAACGAAGAGACCTTCGGGCCGGTCGCCGCGTGCTTCCGCTTCAACACGGAAGCTGAGGCGCTCGCGGCCGCGAACGACACGCCGTTCGGCCTCTCTGCGTACTGCTATACGCGCGATCTCGGCCGCGCGTGGCGCGTCGCGGATGGACTCGAAAGCGGCATGGTCGCGATCAACGACGGAATCCTCTCCACCGAGGTCGCGCCGTTCGGCGGCGTGAAGGAATCCGGCCTTGGGCGGGAAGGTTCGAAGTACGGTTTGGACGAATACACCGAGCTCAAGTACGTGTTGATGAGCGGCCTCGCGCGCTGAGCGCGGTTCCGCTTGCCGTCCGCTCCGGCGTCCGCGCCCGGAGCGGGGCGGCGCCGCATCGACTACCGGGCGGCGTGTGAAGCAGCGCGCGGCGATTCATAAGATCAAGGAGACAGCGTGAGCAATCACGATATTCAGGCAAGTGCACTGGAACTCGCGCCGAGCGCGGGCCGCATTGGAGCGGCGATGCCGCATGGCGGTCGCGTTTCGCTCGACGACGCGCCGCTTAAACCCTTTCACATCAAGATCGCCGGCCTCACGTTCGGCGCGCATTTCACCGAAGGCTACACGCTCGGCACGATCGGCTATGCACTCGGATCGCTGAACCGGCAGATGCCGCTGGATCCGTTCTGGATGGGCATGATCGGCAGTTCGGCGCTGATGGGTATCTTCGTCGGCAGTCTGGTGTTCGGCTGGCTGTCGGACAAACTCGGGCGGCAGAAGATCTTCCTGCTCAGTTTCCTCATCATCACGCTTGCCGCGTTCGCGCAGTTCGGTGTGTCGTCGCCCGCTATGTTGTGTGCGCTGCGCGTGCTGATCGGCTTCGGCATGGGCGGCGACTTCGCGGTGGGTCACGCGATTCTCGCGGAGTTCTCGCCGCGCCGGCATCGCGGCGCGCTGCTCGGTTCGTTCAGCGTGGTGTGGACCGTCGGGTACGTGATCGCGAACGTGCTCGGCATGCAGTACGCCGATGCGGCGCCCGACGCATGGCGCTGGCTGCTGGCATCGGCGGGTGTGCCGGCGTTGCTGGTGCTGATCGCGCGGATCGGCACGCCGGAATCGCCGCGCTGGCTTGCCGAGCATGGCCGCATCGAGCAGGCGAAGGCGATCGTGCTGCGTTACTTCGGCCCGAACGTCACGCTCGATCCTCATCACGGTCATGAGCACGGTCACGAGCACGGCTCGTCGGGCGGTGGCTTCGCGCGGCTGTTCCATCGCGACCTGATCCGCCGCACGATCTTCAACTGCGCGTTCTTCGTGTGTCTCGTGATTCCGTACTTCGCGATCTACACGTTCCTGCCCACCATCCTGAAGGCGATTCACCTGAACGAAGGCTTCGGCGCGGACTTCCTGCTGAACGGCTTCCTCGTGCTGGGCGCATTGCTCGGCATCTGGCTGACCATCAAGCTGTCGCGGCGCGCGTTCCTGATCGGTTCGTTCGCGGTGACGTGCGTGGCGCTGCTCGCGCTGAGCCTTCTGCCCGATTCGGCGACGCTCGCGATGATCGCTGCGTTCGGCATCTTCACGCTCACGATGTCCGCGTTCTCGAATCTCGT
The DNA here is from genome assembly GCF_003443895.1 of Paraburkholderia phosphatilytica. Classification (GTDB taxonomy): domain Bacteria; phylum Pseudomonadota; class Gammaproteobacteria; order Burkholderiales; family Burkholderiaceae; genus Paraburkholderia; species Paraburkholderia phosphatilytica. The sequence goes on from NZ_QQOA01000013.1 coordinate 16,191, forward strand.
CGGCGTGTTTCCGCCCGAGTGCTTCCCGACCGAAGTGCGCGCGTGCGGCGTCGGTCTCGCGATTGCGGCGAGCCGGCTCGGCTCGGCGATCGGCACGTTCCTGCTGCCGATCGGCATCGCGAGCTTCGGCTTCCATTCGACGATGCTCGCGCTCGCCGGCGTGCTGCTCGCCGGCATGATCGTGTCAATCGCGTGGGCGCCGGAGACGAAGCACCTCACGCTCGCGCAGGCGAGTTGCGAAGACGCGTGATGGCTTCCGCCTAGTCGGGAAAATCCGCGCCGACGGTCGTCGCTTCCCATGCATCGAAATCGCGCTGCAGCATCTCGAGTTTCTTGCGCGCGATGTCGAGCGCGGCTTTGCCGAGCAGCAGACGCAACGGCGGCGTGTCGGACAACGCCGCATCGATGATCGCCTGCGCGCCGCGCACCGGATCGCCTGCCTGATGGCCGCTGCGCGCCTTCGACGCGCGGCGGCGTTCACCCGCGGTCGCATCGTAGTCGGGAATCTGGATCGCCGAATGCTTGATCGACGGGCCGGCCCAGTTGGTGCGGAACGGGCCCGGCTCGACGATCAGCACGTCGATGCCGAGCGGCTTCACCTCCAGCGCGAGCGACTCCGAAATGCCTTCCACCGCGAACTTGGTGCCGTGGTAGTAACCCGTCGCGGCGAAGCTGTTCAGACCGCCGATCGACGACACGTTCACGATCAGGCCGCTCTTCTGCGCGCGCATCGTCGGCAGTACCGCCTTCGTCATGTCGATGAGACCGAACACGTTGGTCTCGAACATCGCGCGCACCTCGTCGTCTTCGCCTTCCTCGATCGCGCCGAAATAGCCGTAGCCCGCGTTGTTCACGAGCACGTCGATCGCGCCGAAATGCTGCTTCGTCTTCTTGACGACGTCCGCGATCTGTTCGCGGTTCGTCACGTCGAGCGGCAGCACGAGCGCGCGGTCGCCATAGCCTTCGGCGATATCCGCCGCTTTCGATGCGTCGCGGGCGGTGATCGTCGCGCGCCAGCCGCGCTCAAGTACGAGTTTTGCTAGCTCACGGCCAAAGCCGGTCGAACAGCCGGTGATCAGCCACACGGGATTGTCTCGTTTCATCATCGCGGAAACTCCAGTGCTGGTTTCGGTTACAAACAGGCAATGCGGCCAGGAATACGCGCGGTATGGTGTGCGTTCTACTGTCAACTGCGCGTCGGCACGACACTCGACACAGCGTAGGTCAAATGCGTCGAGCGTGCAGGCAAGCGGGCTGTTCCGCGCAGACGTGTCGGCGAAGAGCAGGCCTCGTGCGTTGAATGAAGAAGCAGGCGCGACATGCGTTCCGGTCGGTTGCGAAGGCGCTTTTAGCGTCGATCGGACGCGGCGGCCGGGCAGCGAGCGTAGTAACGAGATGTAAAAGGCTCGCTGCGCGTTACAACAAACTCATCCAAAGGGAGGGATGATGCGAAAGCGGTTTATTGGATCGGCGCTGGCCGGTGCGATCGCGCTGTCGATGCTGCCAGGCATCGCATCGGCGCAGGCGCAGGCCTTCACGAATTCGCCGGTCAACGTGTACGCAGGTCCCGCGCAGGACTACCCGGTCGTCGCGCAACTGCCTGACGGCACATCGGTCGGCGTGAACGGCTGCGTCGAAGGCTATACGTGGTGCGACGTGGAAGTGCCGGGCATGCGCGGCTGGGTGTATGGCGGCTCGCTGTCGTATCAGTACGAAGGCGGCGAAGTGCCGATCATGGGCTATGGACCTTCGCTCGGTCTGCCGATCGTCGTGTTTTCGATCGGCTCGTACTGGGGCGATTACTATCGCGACCGGCCGTGGTATCACGACGAAGGGCGCTGGCGGAATCACCCGCCGCCTCCGCAGGGACCGCCGCCGGGCTATCGGCCGCCGGGCCCGGTGCCGGGACGCGGTGTGCCGCCTCAGGTGCATGGTGGTCCGCCGCCGCAGGAGTATCACGGCGGTCAGCAGCAGGAGTATCGCGGCGCGCCGCCGCAGGGGCAGCAATACCACGGTGGGCCGCCTCCGGGGCAGCAACAGCAGTACCACGGTGGGCCGCAGCCGCAGCAGAACCATGGTGCGCCACCGCCTCAGCAGCAGTTCCATGGCGGACCAGCGCCCCAGGCGCAGCCGCATGGCGGACCGCAGCCTGAGCATGGCGGCGGCGGTGGTGGCGGCGGCCACGAGCCGGTGCGCCAGGAGAACGGCGGCAATCACTGACGCTGTGCGCACCGCGCCATAACCAGGTGCGGCAGGCGCGGCAGATGCGCAAAGAGAACGGGGCGACCGGATGAGCGGCCGCCCCGTTTGTCTGGTCGATGCGTTTGAAGCGCGGCACCTGAAGCGCGTGCCGCGCAATGGCATCGCTATTTCACCGGATCGAGCCCGGTCTTCACGACGTCATCCCGCGCAGCCGGCGAAGCGAGATACTCGAGCAGGGCCTTCGCTTCTTCCGGATGCTTCGCGCCCACCGGAATACCGCCCGCGAAGCGCGTGACCGACTGCACCTGCTCGGGAATCTTGCCGACGAATTCCGCGCCTTGCACCGGCAACAGTTCGCTCACCTGCTGGAAGCCCAGTTCGTACTGACCGTTCGCCACCACCGACGCCACCGGGATCTTCGGCACCATCGTCGCGCGGCCTTTCATCTGGTCTTCGATGCCGAGCTTCTTGAACAGCTGCGCCTGGATATAGACGCCGCTCGCGCTGTCGGAATACGCCACCGACTTCGCATGCAGCAGCGTCTGGCGCAATGCATCGACGCTGCCGATATCGGGTTTCGGCGCGCCTGCTTTCACCGCCATGCCGATGCGCGAATCCGCGAGTTCCACCCGCGAGCCGGGGATCACCTTGCCTTGCTTGATCAGATCGTCGAGCGCGTAGCCGACCATGATCACGACGTCCGCCTCCTCGCCACGCGCGAGCCGGTTCGGAATCGCCTCGGGCGCTTTGCCCATCGACGGTCCCCACGCGGCGACGAGCGTGTTGCCGCTTTCTTTCTCGTATGACGGCTGCAGCAGCTTGTAGGCGGCCGTGAAGCCGCCTGAATTCATCACGTGCAGATCGACAGCTTGAGCGCTAGCGGAGGCGAGCAGCGCAAGGACCGCAAGCGCGGTCGCAATCTTTCGTGACCACGATGTAGCAGGCATGTTCATGAGCCGATGTCTCCGTGTGTTGTCGTGAATCGTGAATCGAATGGAATCGGACAGAACCGCTAGCCTCGCACAATTCGCAGGAACTGCTCAAGACATGGATTGCGGCTATCGGTCTTCCACACCAGCAGTTGCTCGATGGTGGGCGCATTCGCGAGCGGCCTGAACACGACGCCCGCGAACTGCGACTTGCGCATCGACGCCGGCACCAGCGCGACGCCGACGCCTTCGTCGACGAGGCTCAGCACCGTCTGCTGAAGCTGCACCTCGAAGCGGATGTCGGGCTCGAAGCCGCCCGCGCGGCAATGCTCGACGATGGCCGAGCGCAGCGTGGGCGCAACCTCTTCGACCGCCATCACGAACGGCTCGCCGGCCAGTTTCGCAATGTCGAGCCGCCTTGCTCGTGCACGCGGATGCGCGCGCGACAGCGCCACGCACAGCGGCTCGCGCAGAATGGTCTGCGTGACGAGGCGGCGATCCTGTGCGCCCGGAAACATGATGGCGGCATCGATCTCGCCGTCGAGCACCTTCGCTGCGAGATCGTTCGACACCACTTCGCGCAGTTGCAGCGTCACGTCCGGATGCGCGGCGCCGAATGCGCGCGCATAGCCCGGCACGACGCTGTACGCAGCGCACATCGTGAAGCCGATCGTGAGCCGGCCGATGTCGCCATGTGCGGCCGCCTGCGCGTTCGCCGCCGCCTGGCCGAGCGATGCGAGGATCGCCTTCGCATCCGCATAGAACTGCTCGCCCGCAACCGTCAGCGTGACGTTGCGCGGATTGCGCTCGACGAGCGTCACGCCGAGCGACGCCTCGAGCGCGGCAAGCTGGCGGCTCAGCGGCGGTTGCGACAGGTTCAGCAGCGCCGCCGCGCGGCCGAAATGGCGCGTCTCGGCGAGTGTCACGAAATAGCGTAGCGGTTTGATGTCGAGCATGGCGGCACGCGCGTGTATCGATGTTGTGCAGCGCTGTTTTTCAACGATGCAGAAAAGGTATGGATAAGACCTGAAAACGGAATTGGATTGTATCGCTGGTAAGCGTTACCGTAGATGCTCCTCGCCACCTTGCACCTGCTACCGTGTTTTCGACGTTCACCATCCTGCTGCCCGTATTCGGCCTGATTTTCGCGGGCTTCGTGTGCCGCCGCCGCGGCCTGCTCGGTCACACCGCCGCATCGGAGCTGAACAAGTTCGTCGTGTGGCTGGCGCTGCCCGCGCTGCTGTTCGACATCATGGCGCACGCCACCTGGCAGCAGCTCGATCAGCCCGCGTTCATCGCCACGTTCTCGATTGCGTGCGCGGCGCTGTTCGTGCTGACGCTCGTCGCACGGCTGATGGGCGGCCGGCATCTGGCGGACGCGAGCGTCGATGCGATCGCGGCGTCGTATCCGAACACCGGTTATATCGGCTTTCCGCTGTGCATGATCCTGTTCGGCACCGCGAGCCTCACGCCGACGACCATCGCGACGATCCTGGTTGCGTGCGTGCTGTTCTCCGGCGCGATCGTGCTGATCGAAGTGGGGCTGCAGACCGAACGCGCGCCGCACAAGCTCGGCCTCAAAGTGCTCGCGGCGCTGCTGCGCAATCCGCTGATCGTGTCGCCGATCGTCGGCGCGCTGTTCGCCGCGACGCATCTGCCGGTGCCGCAGAGCGCGGAGACCTTCCTCAAGTTGCTGGGTGGCGCGGCGAGCCCGTGTGCGCTCGTGAGCCTCGGGCTCTTTCTCGCGGAGAAGCGTTCGAGCGACCGGCCCGCGCGCCCCACCACGCAACGCGATTCATTCGTGCTGACCGCGGTGAAACTGTTCGTGCAGCCCGCGCTGACGTGGTGGCTCGCGGCGCGCGTGTTCGCGCTGCCGCTCGCACTGGTGGAGATGGCGGTGGTGCTGGCCGCCTTGCCGACCGGCACCGGGCCGTACATGCTCGCCGAGTTCTACCGGCGCGAAGCGGACGTCACATCCCGCACCATCCTGCTCTCGACGATCGGCTCGCTCGTCACGTTATCGGCGTTGCTGCTGTTCGTGCGGCATCCCGGCTGATCATCGGCGCGACGAAGCGCAAAATGCAAAGCACACCGCGCTCACGAAGTCGCGCACGTATAGCTGCTCGCCTGGTTCAGATTGCCCTTGCCGAGATAGCGCGGAAATGCCGGATAACGGCAGAGCGGCCGCGTGCGGCCGTTGGTGCTTTGCGCGATATCGGTCACGAGCAGGGTTTCCGGCGCGATGCCGTGCGTGACCCAGTCGTCGAGCGCGCCGAGCAGATCCACCGACGGAATGAACACGCCGTTGCCGTGCTGGAAGCCCGGCACCATGTAGAGCCGCATGAAACTCTCCACCCGCTCTTCGCCATAACGCGCGATGAGACCGTTGTAGTAAGCAATGGTCTGGTTCGGGCTGATCACTTCGTCGGCCAGGCCTTGCAGCGTGATCAGCTTGCCGCCGCGCGAGAGGTAGCGCGAGATGTCGGGATTCATCGCGCCGATCGTCGCCGATAGCGTGAAGAGCCGTTGCTGGTAGCGGCCAGGATGCATGATGTCGAAGTTCGACGAATCGAACGTCGGGTCATGCGTGACGAAGTATTTGATGTAGGCATCGCCCTGCGCGAACAGATAGCCGTTCGGCACGAACGCCGGCTGCGGCAGCCGCTCCGACGAATGCGCGAGCCCCAGCATGCTGGTGAAGCGCGTGCCCTGAAACACGTTGTAGCCGCGATAGCTGTCCGTATTCCACGCCAGCGCGTAAGGCAGATGCAGGCCGTCGCGCAGCGCTTCGAGGGTGGCGAGTTGCGGCGGCGTCAGGCAGTCCTCTGAAGATGAGGGCGGATTCTGCGACGCCGGGCAACGCAGCGACGCGATGATCTCCGGTTCCTTCGCGCGGCACGCTTCGACATTGCTGATGAGGCCATCGGCGGCGCCATCGAGCGCATCGCACACCTGCATCGTGCGTTCGTACACGTGTTCGAGCAGTTGCGGCGACACATAACCGCCGTGCGTGCGGTATTCGTCCTGTCCTACCTCCACGCCCAGCAGCCGCACGCCGGAGAAGTTCAGCGCGGGTGCGTTCGCGATCACGCCGTCGTAGTCGTCGGGGTAGCGCTGGATCACCGTGTAGCCTTCGCGGCCGCCCGTCGAGCCTCCGGCGAAGTACATGTGTTCCGGCGGGCGTCCGTAGCCGCGCACGATCAGCGCGAGCGCCACGTCGTGCGCTTTCTTCAGGTGCGCGTAGCCGAAGTTGGTGACCGCTTCGTCGAGCAGCCCGAAGTTCGCTTGCGACGAGCTGCCGTTGTGGCCCGAGTCGTCGCCGAAGGTCGCATAGCCGCGCGCGAGCGGCGCGCGATCCGGCGAAAACGGCACCGGTCCTGTGCCTGTCACGACGACCCCGCTGTAACCGCCGCCGCCGAATTGCAGCGCGCGGCCGTTCCAGCGGCTCGGCAGGTTCAGCTCGAATCGGATGTCCGGCGTGCCGGCGGTCTGCGCGCGGATCACGCCGGTCAGGCGGCAGTAGTCGCCGTTGAGGTTGTTGGTCGCGATCGCGGAGATCATCGTGGCCGTCTGCACGAGCGCGCCGTTGGTCGGCAGGCCGATGCTCGCGGCCGGCAGCAGCACGCCCGCGAGGTCGGTGCAGTGCAGCGGCAGAGGTGGCGCGTGCTGGGCGGAAGCGTGGCCGCTGGCGGTCAGTGCCGATGCCGCGAAGCCGATCGCCTTGAGTGCTTCGAAAGCGCTGCCGCCCCGCCGGATCATCCGACGCCGGCGCCGTTGACGGCCGCGCGCGCCTTCTGCTGGCCGAGCATGCCGCGCCAGGCCTTCGCGAGCATCAGCGTCGCGCCGATGGCGACGAAGTCGCCGGCGAGCGCCGCCGCGAAGGCCGCGCCGCCGTGCAGCGCGCGCGGCGTCGCGGTGTCGACGAGCACCGAGATCAGCGTCCCGCCGACGAAGCAGACAAGCCCCGTGCGGCCCACGGTCACGACCGACGGCAGCCATGCCGCGAGCTTTGCGATCGTGCCGCGATGGACGAAATACGCCGCCACCATCGCGATTGCGATGAAGTTGACGACGCGGGAAAACGCCAGATGCTGCTTCATGGGCCCAGGCAACGGTTGAGTCAGAACGAACAGCTTCACGGCCGCGAAGGCCGCCACGGCTGCGAACGCCATCCAGACCAGCCAGCGCGCGGTGTCCGACGCCTTGAAACTGGCCGGCAACGGATGCAGCCGGCTCAGCATGCCGAGCACGAACATCAGTTGCCATGCGAACGGATTGAACGACCAGCTGGCCACGTCGTTCGCGCTGAACAGTGCGGCAAGCTGCGGCGCGAGCGCCCAGATCAGCAGGCTGCAGGTCAGCGCGGCGAACGGCGCGCGGCGTGCAAGCGGCACCGCCGCCGGCACGCACAGCGCAAATATGACATACATCGGCAGCACGCTCGACAGATACGGCTGACGCGTCAGGAACAGGACGTGGAATGTCTCGCGTACCGGGTGCATCGCGAACAGCGCCCAGCCGCTCTCGTCGGCGGCGGGCTGGTTCAGGTGCAGCAGCGCAAGTAGCGCGCCGGACAGCAGCGTCAGCACGGCGGTCAGCAGGTACGCGCGGTAGATTTCCCAACTGCGCCGGAAGAACCGCCCTTTCGCGGCGGTGACGCCGCGATGCGCAAGCACGGTCATATAGGCCGCCGCCGAAGCGTAGCCGCCAAGAAACACGAACACCTCGGCGGAATCGCACAACGCGTAGGTGTGCAGCATCACGTGCGACAGCGCGCTGCCGGGAATGTGATCGAGCACGATCACGATCAGCACGAGGCCGCGGAAAAAGTCGACTTCGATCGAACGCCCCTGACGGGAATCCATGTAGTCCTCGCAGGCATGCCGGCCGCATGGATCAACCACGTTGGCCGGTGAATGAAAGGTGAGGCAGGCAACTCGACAGGCTCGTCGCGCCGCCTCTCGTCCTACGAGTTAACCCCGCATGCAACGTTCCCCGTTCGATGCGCGCTCAACCCTTTAAATGCGCTTTATGGTCGGGTTGCCATCTGGCTGCCATCGGCGTGTCAGCTTCGGACGGTTTCGGCGCCGTCCGCCGGATCGCGCGATGCGATGCCAGGATGCTTGCCATGCGTCCGGGGATTTTGGTCCGGCCCCTTGCCGCGACGTGTATCATTCGTCCGCCGCCGCTGCCCTGACGGGCGTGGCCGCCATTTCACCGTGTCCCCCGTGATTCCCAGCCCCGATGTCAGTTTCCGAACTCAAACGCCGCCGTACCTTCGCCGTCATTTCCCACCCTGACGCGGGTAAAACCACGCTCACCGAAAAGCTGCTGCTGTTCTCGGGCGCGATCCAGATCGCGGGTACGGTGAAGGGCCGCAAGAGCAACCGCTACGCGACCTCCGACTGGATGGAGATCGAAAAGCAGCGCGGCATTTCCGTCGCCAGCTCGGTGATGCAGTTCGAATACGGCGACGCGGTGATCAACCTGCTCGACACGCCGGGCCACGAGGACTTCTCGGAAGACACGTACCGCGTGCTGACGGCGGTGGACGCCGCGGTGATGGTGATCGACGGCGCGAACGGCGTCGAAGCGCAGACGCTGAAGCTGCTGGAGGTGTGCCGCAGCCGCAAGACGCCGATCCTGACCTTCATCAACAAGCTCGACCGCGAAGTGCGCGAGCCGCTCGAACTGCTCGACGAGATCGAGCAGCATCTGGGCGTGGCGGCCGTGCCGTTCACGTGGCCGATCGGCATGGGCAAGGAATTCCAGGGCGTCTACGACGTCCAGCGCGACCAGGTACGCGTGTTTCGCGCGGGCCAGGACACGATGGGCGGCGCGGTCGAAACGCTGACGGGACTCGATGACGAAGAAGGCACGAAACGTTTCGGCTTCCCGTGGACGCGCGCGATGGAAGAGGTCGAGCTGATCACCGGCGCGACCCCGACCTTCGATCGCGACGCGTTCCTCGCGGGCCAACAGTCGCCGGTGCTGTTCGGCTCGGCGATCAACAACTTCGGCGTGAAGGAAATTCTCGACGCGCTCGTGGATCTCGCGCCGCCGCCGTCCGCGCGGATGACGGTGCAGCGTCCGGTTCAGCCGGAAGAGCCGAAGTTCACGGGCGTGGTGTTCAAGGTGCAGGCGAACATGGACCTCGCGCACCGCGACCGCGTCGCGTTCATTCGCGTCTGCTCGGGCCGCTTCGAACGCGGCATGCAGCTGAAGGTGACGCGCAACAACAAGACGTTCCGCGCGAACAACGTGGTGAGCTTCCTGTCGCAGCGCCGCGAGACGGTGGCCGAGGCGTACCCTGGCGATATCATCGGTATCCCTAATCATGGCACGCTGAGTCTCGGCGATACGCTGACCGAAGGCGAAGACCTGCAGTTCGTCGGCCTGCCGTTCTTTGCGCCGGAAATTTTCCAGACGGTGGAAGTGGTGGACCCGATGCGCGCGAAGCAGCTCGGCGAAGCGCTGAAGCAGCTGGGCGAAGAGGGCGCGATCCAGGTGTTCCGCCCGATGCACGGCGGCATGATCATTCTCGGCGCGGTCGGTCAGCTGCAGTTCGAAGTGGTGTCGCACCGGCTTTCGGCGGAATACAAGGTCGACGTGCGCATGGCGCCGGCGCGCTACCGGATGTCGCGCTGGGTGACCTGCGACGACGCGGCCGAACTGCGCCGCTTCACCGATTCCTACGCGGCGCGGATGTCCTACGACGCGTCGGATGCGCCCACGTATCTCGCTTCGCACGTGTCGGAGATCGAGGTCGCGCAGAAGGCGTGGCCGAAGATCCATTTCAACGAGCTGCGCGAGCGCTCGGGCGCGCCGTTCAAGAAGGGCATGTAACGTAACGAGAGCGAGGCTGCGGAATGCAGCCTCAATCTGCAGCGTCAATCCGGAATCGGAAAGCGCCGCTTCAAGTCCATCATCAGCAGTCGTTTGCTTGCATCGGCGGGCTTGTTCTGCGCGCGAAGCAGGTTGTCGGCCAGACCGGCGATCTTGTCGAGCTTCGCGTCGCCATTCGTTTCGGACGCGATGCCCGGCACGTCGGGATGGTTCGCGATCGCGCCCGATACCCAGTCGTGAAGACCGGCTGAAACGTCTTTGGCGGGCGCCGGCTTGCCGTATCCCATCTCCGCGCGCATCGCGAGTTGCGCCTGCGACATCGTTGGTCCGATCCTCGCGATCGGCACCAGCCCCACTTTCGAGATCGCGCCAGGGTTGATCTTCTGTTCGCCGTCGTCGCTCTTGATGAAGTCGCCGTTGCCGACGTGCGACTGGTGATTCGCCGAATCCCACGCGATGCGGTTGACGTTGTGCGCTTCCTGCAAGCCTGCCCGCTTCGGCACGACGACCGCGAACATCACGTTGTTGCGGTCGGGCATCACGTAGCTGTCGGTGGGGTGATTGGTCGTATAGAGGCCTGGCCCATCGATGTTCATGCCCGCCACGCCGCCGCCCTTGCCCTGATGCTTGTCGGCGGAAAAGCCTTCCTTGCGCAGCGACTCCACGTTGTCTTCTGACGTGACGTGATAGCCGAACACGTCGATCGGGCCGTGCGTCGCCTTCAGCTGGTGGTTGATCGCCGTTTCGATGTGGGCGGCTTCTTCGCTCGACGGAAGATGCGACAGCATCGGCAGCCCGGGAATGTCGACGACCTTGCCGCCCAGCGGCGCGGCGTCGGCACGCGTCGCGTGAGAGACCGCGTGCGTGCCCTGCGCGCCCGTGATCGACGAGTCGCCGTGGGCGACAGGCTGTTCCAGCGCGTGATCGTCCTTGCGTTCAGTTCGGGCAGGCAGATCGGCGGTCAGTCTGAACTTCTTCGCCGACGGTTGAGCGACGGTGGCATCTTCCGGCGACCGGCTCCGCGTACGCGAAAGATTCAGCAGACCCGACAACGCCTGCACCGGCTGCTGCCGCGACGGCGCGGTGTCGACCACCCGCCCTTGTTCGGGTTGCCGTTCGGATGGCTGGATCGAAGCGTCTTGAGGCGGAGTCGTGTGATCGGTGCGCAGCATCGTCGCCACCCTGTGGGCGAATAGGTGTCGATGCATTGTGAAGCCCCGGCCGACGCAGCGGAGCGACACATGCGAACCGGTCTGCGCGCACCCGAAGCTTTCGCGAGCCGCGCGGGCGGGCTGGCGACACTAGCGGTCGCCGCGCCGCCGGAACGTCCACCATGCGGCCAACGTGGTGAAGCTCGCGACGATCATGACCATCAGCCAGAAGCCGTGCCGGTTCTCCGCGAGCGGAATGCCGCCGACGTTCATCCCGAAGAAGCCCGCGACGATATTCATCGGCAGCGCGATCACCGTGACGAGCGTCAGCGTGAAGAGCGTCCGGTTGTTCTGCTCGTCGAGCCGCGACGTGATCTCTTCCTGCAACAGCTTGATCCGCTCGACCAGACCCGCCAGGTCCGCGAGCACCACCGAGAACTCTTCGGTCGATTCGCGCAGTTCCTGCACGTCTTCGGATAGCAGCCACGCGGGTGGTTTCGCGAGCAGACGAAAGATCGAACCCGGCTCGGGCGCGAGCATTCGCTGCAAGCGCGTGAGCGTGCGGCGCATGGTGCTCAGCTGGTTGCGGTTCGCGGTGGGGCGCTCGGACAGGAAACGGTCTTCGAGCCGGTCGATGTCGGTGCTCGCGCGCCGCACGATATGCATCATCAGGTCCGCCTGATCGCGCAGCAGGTGGATCAGCAGCTCGGCCGGCGAACGGAAGCGCTCGCCCTGGCGCACGCTCTCGCGCAACGTGTCGATCGAACGCAGCGGTTTCGACCGCGCGGTCACGATTAGCCGGCGATCGACGTGTGCCCACATCGTTGCGATGTCGGAGGCTTCGAGATCCATGCTGAACATCACGTCGTTGACGACGGCGCGCAGCGTGCCTTCCTGCTGCTCGATCCGCGTGGAGTGCGAGCCTTCGCGCAGGAATTCGTAGAACGTCTCGGGCAGGTCCAGATGCGCGCGCATCCAGCGCTCGCTGGCGCTGTGGGCCAGATTGAAGTGCAGCCATACGAATCCGTCCTGTCCGGTATCGTCCGCTGCCGTCCACTCCGCGGCGGCATCCGCGTCGAGCGGCGTGCCCACCCGATCGGGCGCGAAGCGGAAGCCGCACACCATACCGGACGTATCGGCGCCGTAAGTCTGAATGATCATCTCGGGTTTCATCGCTCGCTCCGCTGTATCCGCTGTACTCGCTCGATGCGAAGCTTACGATATCAAAACGGAAACCGGATGACTGTAAGGCGGGGCGCTCGATCCGGGCGAACTCCGGGCGACCTACTCGACCTTGACCCAGGCCAGTTCGGACACGCATTCGTTGCCGGTGACCGGGTTCCTGGCGGGCAGCGTGCTGATGGTCAGCCGGTTGCCGTCGACCGTGAACCGGCGCACCTGGATCGTTCCGGTCCACGCCTGGTTCCACGATGCGTCGACGCGGTGGCTGACCTCGTCGCCGGCGATGCTGTAGGTACCCGCGTACGAACACAGCCCTTTGAAGAGCTCGATGCGCTCGGCGTCCGTCGGAACGAGATCGGCCGGCGCCGTTCGCGTGCCGTCGAGCACGATCGCGTACATCCGGCCGTCGGAACCGTAGTTGAGATAGCCGGTTGGATGCGCGCCGAAGAGCTGGCTCTTCTCGCCCGTGGCGATGTCGGTGGTCGTGAAGGACTGCAATTGCCACGTGCCCAGCAGCACGCTGGCGTCGCTCTGTTGCGCTTGCTCCATCGCTTCCTCCGATCCGTGCGGCACATCGTACGCGGCGTGTTGCAACGCCGCCCCTCAGGCTTCGTCGACGCTACTCGCAATCGCTCGCGGGGGCAACGCTTCGCACACGCATGGGAGACCGCTTCGCCAGGAATGCGCATTGCTCGGGGTCGCATGCCATCTGCCCGAGCTAGCGAACGTACCGCGCGGTTCAGGAGCGAGGCACAAGCGGACGGTCAGCGCCGCGTTCGACCTTGGGAGACGGGTGATGAAAGACGATAACAACACACATAACCACGCACCTAACCACTATGACCGCCGTCGCTTTCTCGCGGGCGTCGCCGCGGTTGCAGGCAGCGTCGCCATCGCGGGTTGCGGTGGTGGAGGGTCGGGCGGCGCCGGCGACGATACGCCCGCGCCAGGGGTGGCCGATGTGCCTTCGCCGGACGGCGCCGATCGATACAGTCTGCCGCGACCGGCGTTGCCCGATCCGGCGAGCTCCGGTATCGACCACATCGTGCTGGTGACGATGGAGAACCGCTCGTTCGACCATTTCATGAGCTGGGTGCCCGGTGCCGAAGGGATGCCCGCGAACCAGCAGTTCACCGATGCTTTTGGCGCCACGCATGCGCCGTTTCTGCTCTCGGCGAATTCGTCGTACGGTTATCAGGCCTGCGCATACCAGGACCCGAATCACAGCTACCAGGGCGCGCGCACGCAACTCGCGTCCGGTGCGATGAACGGCTGGCTGCAGACACCCGGGACGAGCCAGGTGCAAGGCGACCTGCTGCCGATCGGCTACTACACGTCGACGGACGTCGAGTTTTTCAACGCGGTCGCGAGCAACTACACGATCGGCGATTTCTATTTCAGCGGCATCCTGACCAGCACGTTTCCGAACCGCCTGTATCTGCACAGCGGCGCGACGGATCGTCTCGACGACAGCCTCGGCACGTCTTCGCTGACGACGATCTGGGACAACCTCAGCGCCGCGAACGTCGGCTGCAATTACTACTATCACGACGTGCCGTTTACGTCGCTGTTTGGCACGCGCTATCTGGGCATTTCGCACCTGTTCTCGGATTTTCTCGCGGATGCGGCGGCGGGCACGCTGCCGCCGTTCAGCATGGTCGATCCGTCATTCGCCGGCGAGGAAGAGGGTGTGTCCGGCGACGATCATCCGCACGCGGACATTCGCAACGGCGAGGCGTTTCTCGCGCAGGTCTACAACGCGCTGCGTACGGGCCCGAACTGGAGCCGCACGTTGATGATCGTCGTGTACGACGAGTGGGGCGGATTCCTCGAACACGTGGTGCCGCCCGTCAGGCTGATCAGCAAGAACGAATACGCGCTCGGCAACGACGGCAAGCTCGGATTTCGCGTGCCGCTCGCGCTGCTGGGTCCGCGCGTTCGTGCGGGCACGGTGACGCGTTATCCGTTCGATCCGAGTTCGATTCACGCGCTTCTGCAATGGCGCTTCAACCTCGCGCCGCTCGGCGTGCGCGGCAGCGATTCCGCGACGTTCAACCTCGCATACGCGCTGGATTTCAGCGACGCGCCGCGCACCGACGCGCCCGCCATCACGGTTGCGCAAGGTCCATTCGGCGGATTGTGCGCGGGCGCCAGCGCGCCTGGATCGACGAGTTCGCCATCGGCTATCGACCAGTCGCAACTCGCCGTCAACCCGACGTCGGACCGCCTGGCGGACCTTCGCGCGAAGGCTGCGGCTTTGGGATTCCGTACGGGAAGCTAGCCTGGCGCGGCGTGTCGCGTTGCATCGATCGTGCGCGCCGCAAATGTCGGCGCGCACGCCCAACGGCCGTTACAACAGGACACATCTGGCTACTGGTCGTTATCGGAGCCCTGACCCGCTGCCTGGCTCTCGCTCCAGTCTGTTCGTGCGCGTTGCTCGATCGCCGTGGCTTCGGTGCTGCCGGCGTCCATCGATGCCGCGTCGCCTGCGTTGTGCCACGCGCACTTGTACGCATGCCGTTCGAGACAGGCTCGCGCGGTATTCAGCGCCGCGTCGCGCGCCTGTTCGCGTGAGCGAAGGTCCTCGCGCAGCGCGAGCGCTTCGTTGCCGGATGCGCCTGCGTTCAGCGCGCGGTTCAAGGCAGCATGTGCGCCCGTCAGATTGTTTTCCTCCAGATCCGACCGGGCGGCAGCAAGCTCGGGCGACGCTGCGCCGTTGCCAGTTTGCGCATGCTCGGGCGGGGCCATCGCAGCCATAGTCGGAGCGGACTCGGATGGCTGATACGCGCGGTTGTTGGCGTATTGCGGCGATAACGTTGGAGGCGCTGGCATCTGCCGCTGAACAGCCGGCGCCGGCGCGGAAGGCCGTTGAGCCGTACGCATGGATTCGCGCTCGTGTTCGCGATTGTGCTCGCGTACTCGCGGCGCCGGTGCAGAGGATTGCTGAGCAACCTGGGGTGGTGCCGTTGGCGCGGCCGGTGCCGGAGCGGCGGTTTGTGCGGTCGGCGCTGCGGGTGCAGGGGCCGCCGGCGCAGGTGCGGTCGGTGCAGGCGCGGCGGCTTGTGCCGTTGGCGCGGGAGCAGGGGCCGCGGGCGGCGTGGCTGGCGCTACCGGCGCAGGCGCGGCAAGCTGCGTGGCGGGTGCTGCCGGCGCCGCAGGCTGCGACGATTGCGAAGGCGATGCCGAAGCCCACGAGTTCGAGGGCGACCCCATATCTACCGGGCGCGACTGAGATTGCTGCTGCGGCTGCGGCTGCGACGGAGCAGGTGCCTGGTTGTCAGCGGTTGCCTGGGCCGGCGGCGGGTTTCCTTGCGCAGGCGGCGGGCTGTTTGGCGCTTTCGAATTCGCTCCTGGCGCGATGCTGCCGACCGACGAGTGCATCGCCGCTTCTTCTTCGTTGCCTGATCGATTCGCCTGTCGCACGAACACCATGATGCCGGCGAACACGAGCGCGAAGACAACCAGCGCGATCCCCGCGTTGACTTTCGGACCCCATCGACGCGTGCCGGTCCCGCTTTCGTCGCCATACATTCCGGCCCGCACATCCGCGAAAAACGGGTCGGGTTCCGGAGGTGGCATGGGATTGCCGGCCGGCTGCTCCGTGCGCCCAAAACCCGGCTCCGTGCGCCCAAACCCTGCCGAATGGTCCGCCGCTGCGCCCGCACTCGCGCGCGTACCCGCGCCTGCACCCATGGCAGCGCCCGCACCCATCGCAGCGCCCGCACCTGCGGCAGGGCTCGCGCCCGCACGCGTACCGGCACCTGAGCTCGCGGCTGCCGGGGCACCCGCACCCGCATGTGCGCCCGCTCCCGCCGGCGACGCAAAAACACTGCCGCCACAGTAAGGGCAAAACGAAGCCAGCGCGGACAGATGACTGCCGCAGTAGCGACACGTGGTCGAACTTCTAGAGTTTGAATTTGGGGTATTCATGGCAGTTCCTGCGGGCGCTCGTGCTGCCGAAATTGCAAGGTGATCGGCAGTCCGTACGTCGACAGTCGCCCGTCAAAACGTACATCAAGGAATGGGGCAACGTCATCGCCAAACGAAGGCGGCTTGCCTGGATCATCAGGCAAGGGTAGCGGTGTCCGCCTGGCACATGTCCGTCAAAATGTAATATTTCGTTATTCGATCCGGCATCGTTTACGCGAGCAAGGCGCGTTCCCGGGCGGCGGCGTACGAAGTGTCAGTAGTCGGTCAGTAGTGAACGGACAGGGGTTCCGGATAGTTTTGCGTGAGCGGATACGTGCTTTCCGGCGTCCAGCCTTCTCCCGGCGTGACGGGAGGCACCGAGGGACTGCTGCCGAGCGTGAAGCAGCTTGCTCCCGGCGGTCCATACGAGTGAGCCGTGAGCGTGCTGGAATCGCTGTCCGGCGCGATGTACACCGTCGCGACGGCTCCAACTCTCAACGTCAGGGAAGGCCTGACGGGCGTGGCGCCGACGATGATGGGCGGCCCGCTGCAATCGGTCGAGAGGTAGGACGGGAACGAATCGACTTCGTTGCCCCATTGATACTGGCTGGCGGAAAACTCGTCGTTGGCATTGGTCGTGCGGCTGAGCGGCACCACGACGGTTGCGTGATTCGCGACGATCACCGTGGCGACCGTGTCTTGAGCGTACCCGACCAGCGGCCCGACATAGTGTCCCTTTGCATCGAACACTTTGAGGTTGCGTTGATCGTCCTGGTTGCCGGGATCCTGACCATCGCCGCCGTGGGCGAGCGAGGTCAGACACAGCATCAGCAGCGCAGCGACGTGTGCATGGCGCATGTTCACTCTCCTTCGATCAGCGGCGCCCACGGCGGTCGTCGATGCGTACGGTAAGCGGCTCGGGATAGTTCTGGCTGAGCGAGTACGTGCTGGCCGGCAACCAGCCGGATACCGACGACGTGATCGGCGAAACTGCGCAGCCGCCGTTGTTCGCCTGTTCCTGCGATGGGTTCTGGATCGAACTCGAGTAGGTGTCGGGCGCAATGTACGCGATGGTTTCCGTACCTGTTCTGACCGTCACCGAGGGTCTGGCAGGTGCCGCATCCCCGGTGCCGATATACGTCGTGCTCAAGATGATGGGCGGTCCGCTGCAGTCCGCCGTCGGATAGTTGATGAATGGGCTGCTGCTGGTCCACGCGAATTTCGACGCCGAGTAATGGCCGCTGGACGAAGTCACGCGGCTGATCGGCACGACGATGATCGCGCCATTGACGACGATCACCGTGGCGATACTCTGGTCTACGAACGAAACCAGCGGACCGACATACTTTCCCTGAGAATCGAACACGGCGAGCGGCCCGCCGGGGCCGTCCGCGGGGCTGTCCGTGTCGGCGCCGAATGCCGAAGCGGCAACGCAAAGGGCAAGCAGGGCAGCGACATTCACGTAGCGCATTTCACCTCTCCTGTTCCGGCGGCCGGACTGCGGAAACGACACATGTCGCTCAGTAGTGAATGGACAACGGCTCGGGATGATTCTGCGTGAGCGGATAGGTGCTTTGCGCGAGCCAGCTCGGCGTGGGTGAGCCCTGGCCTGTGCACTGGCCGTTGGGCGGGGTGGGCATCGAATAGACGTCTCCGGCGATATACGCCGTCGCAACCGTTCCGGATCTGACGCTGAAGGATGGCCGGAGCACCCCGGGGACGATGAGCGCATTGATGATGGGCAGGCCCCGGCAGTCCACGGTCGGAGGGGAGGCGATCGCGGAGAGTGTGCTCGCCCATTGATACTGCGACGCGGACACCTGGCCGTTCTGCGAGATGCGACTGATGGGCGCCACTATGAGGGTGCCGTTCGCATGGACCACCGCGCCTATCGTGATCTGATCGATCGGCACCAGCGGCCCGACATACTTGCCCTGGCTGTCGAACACTTTCAGCACATGCTGGCGATCGCGATGCGATCCATCGGGGTCCTGGTCATCGCCGGCGTGCGCCAACGGACTCAAACCAAGACACACGGCAAGCAGCACAGCGACCTGTGTTGGGCGCATCTTCCCTCTCCTGGTCTCGCGGCACACGAGACGACATGCCCTGGCGCATGCGCTGAGGGCAAAGCAACGCCTCGCGTGATCGCGATGAACCTGCAAGGCGTCGGTTGGTATGTCGGGGTGAAGAACGGCTGTCGCTGCTTGGGCGGGATTGTCTCAGGCCGCGTGAACTGCGGGTCCCTGAGTCAGATGATTAACCATAGTGCAGCGCATGCGGACTTTCAAGCGCATGCAAGCGATCGCTTGCTTAGCGCGTTTAGCTGGCTTAGCGGACCTAAAGACACGCGCGGCTAGCCCGAACACTGTCACGCCAGTTTCATCGCCTCTTCACGCAGCCACGCCGCGAACGCCTGCACGTATTCGAGCGTGGCATGGCGCGGCGGGATATCGAGCCAATAGCCGTACGGCCCGATCACCTCGACGTCGGACATCCGCACGAGCGAGCCGTCGCTCAGTTCCTCGACGATCATGTTGTAGTCCACCACCGCGAGGCCCGTGCCCCTGCGCGCGGCGCGGATGGCCTGGTCGAGCGTCGAGAACTCGATGCCGTTTTCGGCGTAGCGAGTGGGCTTGCCGGCACTCGCGAGCCAGTCGGGCCACAGGTTCAGACGCGCGTCGTTGTGCAGCACGTGCAGCGCGGGCAGATGTTCCAGCAGTGCATCGAGCGGTTCGCTCGCGAGCTTCGGCGCACCGACGAGCGTGTGCCGCTCGATCATCAGCCGCTCCGAATGGCCTTCCGGCTGCGCGTCGCGGCCGAAGCGGATCACGCAGTGGCAGTCTTCGCCGGGCGTCGTGCGGATCGACAGCTCGACGTCGGGCAATGCCGTTGCCAGCAGACCGAGCCGCGACGAAAACCATTGCGACGCGAAGGTGGGCGGCAACGCGAGCACGAGCCGCTTGCGGCCGGCGGCTGTGGTGATCTGCCGCGTGCCGCGTTCGAGCGTGTCGAACGCTTCCGATACGCACGGTAGCAAGCGTTGCCCGGCCGGCGTCAGACGCACGCCCTTGTGATCGCGCTCGAACAGCTTCGCGCCAAGCGCGTCTTCGAGAATCCGGATCTGCCGGCTCACCGCGCCCTGCGTCACGCACAACGCGTGCGCCGCCTTGTTGAAGCTCATGTGGCGCGCGGTCTCCTCGAAGAAGCGCAACGCAATCAGGGATGGCAGGCGGCGCATACGAAGCGTCCTTCATGGGCGATAGGATTCGATGGCTCGATGCGGGCGGACGCGGTGAAAGTCCGCAACGTTGCATCAGCGCGTTGCGCATCGTACGAAAATCCGCGCCGGGAAGGAACAGATTTCAGGCTGCAGTGGCGCGCGTTTCGTCTGCTTCTCCGCTTTCGCCTATCCTGTGGGCTGTGGCAAGGAGCGCCCATGACCGTACGCAACCTCGACGCAGTGTTTCGCCCGGCTTCCGTCGCCGTGATCGGCGCTTCGACGCGCGCCCGCAGCATCGGCGCGATGGTGTGGAAGCGCGTGACCGAGGGGGGCTTCACCGGCCCGCTCTATGCGGTCAACCCGCACTACGACGAACTGGACGGCCGCAAGGTCTATCACCGCGCGGACGACCTGCCCGAGGCCCCGACGGTCGCATTGATCTGCACGCGGCCGGACACCTGGCCGCACCTCGTGCATCACCTGGGTGGCCGCGGCACGCGCGCCGCGATCCTGCTCGGCGAAGTGCGCTGCGACGACGACCGCGCGGCGCTGCGCCACGCGCTCGCCGCGGCGAAACCACATTTGTTGCGGATCGTCGGGCCAGCGAGTCTCGGCGTCATCACGCCGGGGCTCAACGCGCATCTCGGTGCGCCGTCGCGAACCGTGAAGGCGGGCGGCGTCGCGTGGGTGTCGCAGTCGAACGCGCTGACCAACGCCGTGCTCGGCTGGGCGCATGCGCGCGGGCTCGGCTTTTCGCACGCGGTGGCGCTGGGCGGCGAAGCGGACGTGGATGCCGGCGACGTGCTCGACTATCTCGCGAGCGACCCCAGCACGCGTGCGATCCTGCTCGAACTCGACACTGTGCGCGCCGCGCGCAAGTTCATGTCGGCGGCGCGGGCGGCGGCGCGCAACAAACCGGTGCTCGCGTTGCGCGCGGGCGTCGGCGATCCTGCGAATGGTCTCTATACGGCAGCGTTCCGGCGCGCCGGCATGGTCCGCGTGGATTCACTCGACGACCTGCTCGACGAAATCGAAACGCTCGGCGTGGGCCGCGTTGCGGCCAGCGAGGTCGCGACGCTGATCACGAGCGATCGCGGTGTCGCGACACTGGCATGCGACGCGTTCGCCGTGGCGGGCGATACGCTCGCGCACTGGACGGACGAAGCGGCGAACGCGCTCCGCGCCAGCTTCGTCGAAACGCTGCCGCACGTCACGCCAGGCAATCCACTGATACTCGGCGACGACGCGCGCCCCGAGCATTTCGCGGCGGCGTTGCAGGCGCTTGCGCCGCATCGCGCGACCGGCACTGCGTTCGTCGTGCACGCATCGACGCATAGCGCGCCCGCCAGCGAAGTCGCGCGGACGCTGATCGCGGAGCATCGGCACGCGTATCGCGGGCTGCTCGCGTGCTTCTTCGGCAGCGTCGACGCGGCGACGCGCGACGCGTTGCACGCGCAGGGCATTCCGGTGCATACCACGCCGCAGCGCCTTGCTCGCGCGTTCGCGCGTCTCGCCGACTATCGGCTGGGTCGCGAGCTGTTGATGCAGACGCCCGAAGTGCTGTCGGTACGGGTGCCGGAGCAGATCGAAGCCGCGCAGAAGTTCGCGTGCGCGGCGCTCGCGGCAAGCGGCGCGGGTCGTGCGCAGCTCGATGCGGATGCCGCGGGGCAACTGCTCGCGTACTTCGGGCTCACGGTGGCGACGCACGTGTCGGTGGCCGATCACGCGGAGGTGCAGGAGTTCGTGGTGGACGTCGAAGTGGAACTGTTCGACGACGTCAACTTCGGGCCGGTGTTTCGCTTCACGACGCCGTCCGCCGATGGCGTGTCGCCGCCGGTGCATGGCTACGGATTGCCGCCGCTGAATTCCGTGCTCGCGGGCGACCTCGTCTCGCGCTCGCCGTACTCGCGGCGCGCGATGCCCGGACCGACGCTTGCCGCGTTCACGGCGCTCTCGCAGGCGGTGTGCGAGGTGCGCGAGATCGTCGGCATGAAGCTGGTGTTGCGCGTGCTGGTCGATCGCGTCGTGGTGATCGAGCCGGGCGTGACGCTCGCCGCAGGGCGCAGCCGGCTCGCGATCATGCCGTATCCGCGGCGCTATGAAGAGACGCTCGACTGGCGCGGCCAGCGGTTAACGGTGCGACCGATCCGTCCGGAAGATGAAGCGGCGCATCGAGAGCTGGTCGAATCGATGACGCCCGACGATCTGCGGCTGCGCTTTTTCTCGGCAGTGGGCACCTTCGATCACTCGCAGCTCGCGCGCATGACGCAGATCGACTACGACCGCGAGATGGCGCTGATCGCGACCGTGCCGCGCGACGATGGTACGTGCCAGACGCTCGGGGTCGTGCGCGCGGTGGCCGATCCGGACCACGAGACCGCGGAGTTCGCGGTGGCGATCCGTTCGGATCAGAAGGGACGGGGGTTGGGGCGGCTGCTGGTGCAGCGGATCATCGCGTACGCGCGGGTACGCGGCATCCATTGGCTGGTGGGTGAAGCACTGCGCGAGAACAGCGGGATGATCGCGCTTGCGCGCAGCAGTGGGTTCACGCTTACGCCGACCGAAGATCCCACTGTGGTGGGATTTCGGCTGGCGATCGAGCAGGAAGAAAAGGTGGCGTGATCAGGCTGCGAGCCTGGCCGTCGCTTCCACCACCTGCGCGCGCGACACGGACAGCTCGTCGAGCCACGCATCGGCGTACGTCGCGCCGGTTTCGCGTTCGAGCCGCGCGATCGTCGCCGCGCAGCGCGCTGCGTCCTTCGGCGTCGCGATGAAGTGCTTCACCGATTCGCCCGCCGTGAACGCTTCGAACAGCGGCGCGCGCACTTCGTCCGGCAGCGTGCGCGTCCATTGATACGGCTTGCCGTTGAACGTCAGCGAAGGCGGCAGCACGCGCTCTTTCTTCGTGGCGGGAATCAGCCCGAACGTGCGGGCCGCGTCGCCGATCTGCTCGGACGAGAACAGCTCGTCGGGCGAAATCTCGAACTGCTGGATGTAGGCTTCGATGGCCTGCATCGCGGCTGCGCGGTCGTCGCGCTTCTTCTGTGCGCGCGAGACGATCTCGCGCAGTTCGTCGGCTTCTTCCGGCGTAATCGAGAAGCTGGCCTGCTTCTGCTGAAGCTCGGAAAAGCGAAGGAATTCCTGGTCGTTGAGGAGTTTGGCCATGACGTTTCGAAGGGCGCGCACGGTGCGAGCCCGTGCGTCGATTTTGGAAAGGGCCGCCATTCTAACGTGACGCGCGCGAAGAATTCCAGCGCGCGTTTCAGCTTCTCTCGAACACCCCAGCCTCACTCGGCGAGCATCGCCGCGACATCGCGGCCATCTTCCTCGCGAAACAGCGATAGCGCCTGCACGGTTTCGCGCAGCAGGTCCGCCGCCGTTTCGAGCGTCGGCGCGACGTACTCGTCGATCCGGCGCAGGTACGGGCAGGTCAACGCCGCGATCGCGCGGCCGCGTGGGCCGAGGATCGGAAACGTGATGTCGGTCACGCCGAAGATCTGCTGGCTGTCCTTCTGCAATACGCCATCCGCGCGGATCGCCGCGCACGCGGCTTCGAGCGCGGCGCGATCCACGTCGATCTCGCCCTTCACCTTCGTGTGCTCGGCCAGCATGTGCTCGCGCTGCTCGGGCGTCTGGAACGCGAGCATCACGCGCCCCGATGCGGTGTCGATCAGACCGACGCGCGATCCGAGCCGCACCGACATGCCCCACGTGCCCGGTCCGTCGACCTGCGCGATCACCAGCAGGTTGCCGCGATCGTAGACGGCGAGATGGCACGACTGCTCGGCGGCATCCGCGAAACGGCGCATCAGCGGCTGGGCTTCGGCGATCAGCCGGTTCATCGGCGGATGCCGGTGCGCGAGCGCGTACAGCTTGAGGCTCAGCGCGTAGCGGTCGCCCGCGGCGGAGCGCACCACGTACTGCCGCGCGACCAGCCGTTCGAGCATCCGGTAGATCTCGCTCGCGTTGCGGTTCAGAAGCTTCGTGATTTCGGCGCGCGTAAGGCCGCCCTTCTGCTCGGCGAGCAGCTCGAGTATGTCGAGCCCTTTGTCGAGGGCGGGCGCGCGATAGCGGTCGGCGTCGTTCGTGTCGTCGGCATCCATGGTGTGTCGATTCCTGAGCGCATCGGCCTTTGCGTGGCTGTGGCGCGTGAGTGTAATCCGCCACGGCGATCCGTCCGTCAGGGAAAACACGGACGGATACAGCATCGCATCGGTCTTGACCGCGAAACATTCGTATATGAATAATACGTTCATTGGTGAATGAGCGGTGGTCGATCCACCCATCCACCAATCGACGAGAAAGAACGCGAAACGCGATGTGCCCCGGCCGTCAGGCGGGCGGCTCAGGCCGTGGTTCAAGCAGTTCAACAAAGCAGACTGGAGACACAACATGACTGGACGCAGTCCCCGCAAGTCCTTGAATCAAGGCCAGGGCGCCGCCCGCCGCCTGTTCCGCCGCGCGCTGACGGTCAGCGCGCTCGCCGTCGCGGTTGCCGGCATGACGGGTTTCGCCGCGAGCAGCGCCGCGCAGGCCGCCGAAACGGGCAAGGTCGGCCTCGGCCTGCCGCTCCTGACCTCCCCGTTCTGGGAGTCGTACAACAACTACCTGCCGGTGTACGCGAAGCAGATGGACATCAGCGTGCTCGCGCCGGTCAACTCGAACAACGACCCCGCGCAGCAGATCACCGACATGGCCAACATGGTCAACCAGGGTGTGAAGGGCATCGTGGTCGGACCGATCGATTCGGCTGCCATCAGCCGCGCGCTGGATAACGCGTCGTCGAAGGACGTGAAGGTCGTCGCGGTGGATGTTGCGCCGACCCAGGGCAAGGTCGCGATGGTGGTGCGCGCCGACAACCGCGCGTATGGCGAGAAGGCGTGCAAGTACATCGGCGATCACGTGCCGTCGGGCAAGGTCGTGCAGATCATGGGCGATCTCGCGTCGGTGAACGGCCGCGACCGTTCGGAAGCGTTCCGCTCGTGCCTGAAGCACTATCCGAAGCTGTCGCTGCTGGAAATTCCGGCGGGCTGGAAGGGCGACGTGGCCGCGAGTGCACTGGATAGCCTGCTCACCGCGAATCCCGACGTGAAGGCGATCTACATGCAGGCAGGCGGCGTCTATCTCGCGCCGACGCTGCAGACGCTGCGCCGCAAGCAGATGCTGTTCCCCGCCGGCGATCCGAAGCACGTCGTGATCGTCAGCAATGACGGCATTCCGCAGGAGTACGACGCAATCCGCAAGGGCGAAATCGACGCGACCGTATCGCAGCCGGCCGACCTCTACGCGAAGTACGGCCTGTACTACGTGAAGGCCGCGCTGGAAGGCAAGACCTTCAAGCCGGGCCCGACCGATCACGGCAGCACGATCGTCCAGCTGCCGTCCGGCCTGCTCGAGGATCAGTTGCCTGCACCGCTCGTGACGAAGGCGAACGTCGACGACAAGAGCCTGTGGGGCAATACGCTGAAATGAGCGATCTCCTTCCTGAAGCCGCCGGAGGACGTGCGTCGGACGCCGCGGGTTCGCCCGCGGTCGTGGAGGCGCTGAACGTCACGAAGCGCTTCGGCTCGACGGCGGCGCTCAGGGACGTGAGCATCCGTGTGATGTCCGGCGAGTCGCATGCGCTCGTCGGACGCAACGGCGCGGGCAAGTCGACGCTGGTGTCGATCCTGACCGGGCTGCGCAAGCCTGACACGGGGGACGTGCGCTTCGGCGGCCAGGAAGCGCCGCCGCTCGCGGATCGCGACGCATGGCGCGAGCGCGTGGCCTGCGTCTACCAGCATTCGACGATCATCCGCGATCTGTCGGTCGCGGAGAATCTGTTCATCAACCGTCAGCCGCTGCGGCGCGGCACGATCGACTGGTCGGCGATGCGCCGCGATGCGCGCGCGCTGCTGGACCACTGGAAGATCGACGTACGCGCAGACGCGCGTGCCGGCGATCTTTCCGTCGAAGCGCGGCAACTGGTCGAGATCGCGCGGGCGCTGTCGTACGGCGCGCGCTTCATCATCCTCGACGAACCCACCGCGCAGCTCGATGGCGACGAAATCAAGCGTCTCTTTACGCGCATTCGCGAGTTGCAGCGCGAGGGCGTCACGTTCCTTTTCATCTCGCACCACCTGCAGGAGGTGTACGAGATCTGCCAGGCGGTCACGGTGCTGCGCGACGCGCGGCATATCGTCAGCGCGCCGGTATCGGCGCTGCCGCGCGAGCAGCTGATCGAAGCGATGACGGGCGAGCACGGCGGCCTCGCGGTGAACGATGCAGTGAACCGCGCGCCGCTCGCGGCGGATACGCCGGTTGCGTTGGAGGTCTCGAAGCTCAGCGGCTCCGACTATGCGAATGTGTCGTTCGCGGTGAAACGCGGCGAAGTGGTCGGGCTGACCGGCGCGACCAGCAGCGGCCGCACGAGCGTCGCCGAAGCGATCGCTGGACTGCGCGCGCAGACGGGCGGCGAAGTGCGCGTGAACGGCACCGTGCTGCCGGCGGGCGACGTGCCCGCGGCGCTCGCGAACGGCATCGGCTGCGTGCCGAAGGATCGCCATCACGAAGGGCTCGTGCTGACTCAGTCCGTAGCGGAAAACGCATCGATGACGATCGCGCGCCTGCTCGGCAAATTCGGCATCGCGCCGCCCGCGAAGAAGAACGCGTTCGGCCGCCGGATGATCGAGGCGCTCGGCATCGTCGCGCCTGGACCCGAGCACGTCGTGTCGGGACTCTCGGGCGGCAACCAGCAGAAGGTGGTGATGGCGCGCGCGCTCGCCACCGATCCGAACGTGCTGGTACTGATCGACCCCACCGCGGGCGTCGACGTCAAATCGAAAGAAGCGTTGCTGTCGGTGATCGACCGCGTGCGCGACGAAGGCAAGTCCGTGCTCGTCGTGTCGGGCGAACTCGACGACCTGCGCACCTGCGACCGCGTGATCGTGATGTTCCGCGGCGCGATCGCTACCGAATTCGCGGCGGGCTGGCAGGACCACGACCTGATCGCATCCGTAGAAGGAGTTGCTCTCCATGAAGAATAGTGTGCACCCGACGCCGACCTTCGCCGCCGCGCCGGGCGCGCGCAGCGCCACGCGTTTCGACTTCGCGCGGCTGCGCGAACTGGCGCTCGTGCCTGCGCTGATCCTGCTGATCGTGATCGGCGCGTTCGTCAGCCCGAGTTTTCTTACGAAGGCGAATCTGATCAGCGTGCTGGGTTCGTCGGCGGCGCTTGCGCTCGTCGTGCTCGCCGAATCGCTGATCGTGCTCACCGGCAAGTTCGATCTCTCGCTTGAATCGACGGTGGGCATCGCGCCCGCGATCGGCGCGATGCTCGTGATGCCGGCAACGTCCGCGGGCTTCGGGCTGCAATGGCCCGCGTTCGCCGGGCTGATCGCAATCGTCGCGGTGGGCGCGCTGGTGGGTTTCATCAACGGCTTCCTGGTGGTGCGGCTGCGGCTCAACGCGTTCATCGTCACGCTCGCGATGCTGATCGTGCTGCGCGGCATGCTGGTCGGCGCGACCAAGGGCGGCACGCTGTTCGATATGCCGTCGTCGTTCTTCGCGCTCGCCACGACGATCGTGCTCGGCCTGCCGCTGTCGGTCTGGCTCGCGGCTGTCGCGTTCGCGATTGCCGCGTTCATGCTGCGCTATCACCGTCTGGGCCGCGCGCTCTATGCGATCGGCGGCAATCCGGAAGCGGCGCGCGCGGCGGGCATTCGCGTCGAGCGCATCACGTGGGGCGTGTTCGTGCTCGGCAGCATCCTGGCGTCGATCGGCGGGCTGGTCGTGACGGGCTATGTTGGTGCGATCAATGCGAACCAGGGCAACGGCATGATCTTCACGGTGTTCGCAGCCGCGGTGATCGGCGGCATTTCGCTCGACGGCGGCAGGGGCTCGATGTTCGGCGCGCTGTCCGGCGTGCTGCTGCTCGGCGTCGTGCAGAACCTGCTGACGCTCGCGCAGGTCCCGTCGTTCTGGATCCAGGCGATCTACGGCGCGATCATCCTCGGCTCGCTGATGGTGGCGCGCATCGCGGGCGGCGAAGGACAAAACTGAACCGGTATCACGGAGAACCATCTTGAGCAGTCCCCCGACCACCGCGCACACCGACGCGCGCCTGTTGCTGCTGAGCCCCGACGACAACTGTCTGATCGCCGGCGCGCGGCTCGATGCCGGCACGCCGGTCGAGATCGAAGGCGAGCGCGTGACGCTCGCGAAGACTATCGAGCTCGGCCATAAAGTGGCGCGGCATGCGCTCGCGAGCGAGGCGAAGGTGCTGCGCTACGGCGCGGTGATCGGCCACGTGACGGAAGACGTTGCGCGCGGCGAGCATCTGCACACGCACAACCTCGCGAGCGACTATCTGCCGACCTATACGCACGACACGGGTCACGAGTTCGTGCATCACTGAAGCGCCGCATCTGGCACATCAGCATCTGGCACATCACGCGGCAGCACACCAGCAGGAACGATCATGACCGACACCACCGTCGTCGCCACGGCCACGCAGCACGCTTCCGTCACGACCACCGAACCCGTTCTGCGCGGCTATCCGCGCAGCGACGGCCGCAAGGGCATCCGCAATGTCGTCGCGGTCGCGTATCTCGTCGAATGCGCGCATCACGTTGCGCGCGAAATCGTCGCGCAGTTCCGTGAGCCGCTCGACGCATTCGACGTTCCGCTCGCGGAGCGCGAACCGCCCGTGCATCTGATCGGTTTTCCGGGCTGCTACCCGAACGGTTACGCCGAGAAGATGATCGAGCAGCTGACCACGCATCCGAACGTCGGCGCGGTGCTGTTCGTCTCGCTCGGCTGCGAGAGCATGAACAAGCACTACCTCGCGGACATCGTGCGCGACAGCGGCCGGCCGGTCGAAGTCCTGACGATTCAGGAGAAGGGTGGCACACGCAGCACGATCCAGTACGGCGTGGACTGGATCAAACAAGCGCGCGCGCAGCTCGCTGCGCAGACCACCGTGCCGATGGCGCTCGACGAACTCGTGATCGGCACGATCTGCGGAGGCTCGGACAGCACGAGCGGGATCACGGCGAACCCGGCGGTCGGGCGCGCGTTCGACCATCTGATCGACGCCGGTTCCACCTGCATCTTCGAAGAAACCGGCGAGCTGGTGGGCTGCGAATTCCACATGAAGAGCCGCGCGGCGCGGCCCGAACTCGGCGACGCGATCGTCGCGTGCGTCGCGAAGGCGGCGCGCTATTACTCGATCCTCGGCCACGGCAGCTTCGCGGTGGGCAATGCCGATGGCGGGCTGACCACGCAGGAAGAGAAATCGCTCGGCGCGTACGCAAAGAGCGGCGCATCGCCGATCGTCGGTATCGTGAAGCCGGGCGACGTACCGCCGACGGGTGGCCTCTATCTGCTCGACGTGGTGCCCGATGGCGAGCCGCGCTTCGGCTTTCCGAACATCAGTGACAACGCGGAGATCGGCGAGCTGATCGCGTGCGGCGCGCACGTCATTTTGTTCACGACGGGACGTGGTTCCGTGGTCGGCTCGGCGATTTCGCCGGTGATCAAGGTGTGTGCAAACCCGGTGACCTATCGTAATCTATCGGGCGACATGGACGTCGACGCGGGCCGGATCCTCGAAGGCCGCGGCACGATCGACGAAGTGGGCCGCGAAGTGTTCGACCAGGTGGTCGCCGTTGCGCAAGGCGGGGCCTCGAAGTCGGAAATGCTCGGCCATCAGGAATTCATCCTGACCTACAAGAGTTTCGAACCGGTCGGGCCGGCGTGTCTGCCGGTCGCGATTGCGCCGCATCATGCCGCAGTGAGTCCGCGGCCGTGAGCGCCGCGGACAGGAGCACTGCACGATGAGCAACGGATCGCATCGCAACGTGGAATCGCGCCGGCAGGTCGGCCGGCGCGCCTTGCAGGTGACGGGCCTCGGGCTCGGCACCGCGCCGCTCGGCGGCCTGTACCGCGATCTCTCCGACGAGGAAGCCGAAGCCGCGATCGAAGCCGCCTGGCAGGCCGGCGTGCGCTTCTTCGATACCGCACCGCACTATGGCCATACGCGGGCCGAACATCGGCTCGGCCACATCCTGCGCCGCTATCCGCGCAGCGAATACGTGCTGTCCACCAAGACCGGACGCCGTTTCGTGCCGCGCACGCATCCGTACGACGGCAGCGAGGGCTGGGTCGATCCGCTGCCGTTCGAGGCGATCTACGACTACACGCACGACGGCATCCTGCGCTCGTTCGAAGACAGCCAGATGCGCCTCGGTCTCGTCGATATCGACATCCTGCTGATTCACGACATCGGCCGCGTCACGCATGGCGAGCGCAATGCGCACTACTGGCAGCAGCTGACGTCCGGCGGCGGCTTCAAGGCGCTCGACGAACTGCGCAGCGCTGGCGCCGTGAAGGCGGTGGGCCTTGGCGTCAACGAGCGTGAGGCGGTGCTCGAGATGATGGCGGAGTTCGATATCGACTGCGCGCTGCTGGCGGGCCGCTACACGTTGCTCGAACAGGCGCCGCTCGGCGATCTGCTGCCCGCCTGCGAGCAACGAGGCGTCAGCATCCTGCTGGGCGGCGCGTTCAATTCGGGCATTCTCGCGCGCGGCCTCGAAGGCGATCTGAAGTTCAACTACGGCGATGCACCGCGCGAGGTGATCGACCGCGTTGCAAAACTGCAGGCGGTGTGCCGCGCGCACGCAGTGCCGCTCGCTGCGGCCGCGTTGCAGTTTCCGTATGCGCATCCGGCGGTGGCGACGGTGTTGACGGGCGCGCGCAGCGCGGAAGAACTGCGCGAGAACGTCGGCTCGTTCGAGCGACCGATTCCCGCCGCGTTCTGGCAGGCGTTGCGCGACGAAGGTCTGCTCGATCCGCGCGCGCCGGTGCCGGGTGCTTCGGCGAGCGGTGCCGCCCAAGCCTGAGGACTGGATGCGATGCAGATCGATGCCCACCAGCACTACTGGAACCCCGCGCGCGGCGACTACGGCTGGCTCACGCCGGAGCTGACCGCGCTCTATCGCACGTTCGGTCCTGAAGACCTCGCGCCGCTGCGCGATGCGGCGGGCGTGTCGCGCACGGTGGTCGTACAGGCCGCGCCGACGGTCGAAGAAACGCGTTATCTGCTGGACCTCGCGCGGCGCGATGCGTCGATCGCGGGCGTGGTCGGCTGGGTGCCGATGCTCGACCCGTATGCGCCCGCGATGATCGAGGAGTTCGCGAAAGAGCCGGCGTTCAAGGGCATTCGTCCGATGCTGCAAGACTTGCCCGACGACGCGTGGATCGCGGCGCCTGAACTCGCGCCCGCTGTCGATGTGCTGATCGCGCACGACCTCGCGTTCGACGCGCTGATTTTCACGCGCCACGCCGAGCACTTCGAGACGTTCGCGCGGCGCTTTCCGCGTCTGCGGATCGTCGTCGATCATGGTGCGAAGCCGCCGATCCGCGATGGCATCGCGGCGATGCAGCCGTGGGCCGACGCGATCGCGCGGCTCGCGACGCTGCCGAACCTGCACTGCAAGATCTCGGGCCTTGCCACCGAAGCTGCGCCGGGATGGACCGACGATACGCTGCGTCCGTACGTCGATCATCTGCTGCAAACGTTCGGCGCATCGCGGCTGATGTGGGGCAGCGACTGGCCCGTCCTGAATCTGAACGGCGACTACGCGCGCTGGCATGCGAGCGCGCATGCGCTGCTTGCCGCGTTGAACGACGCGCAGCGCGACGCGGTATTCGGCGCGAACGCGGCCGCGTTCTACCGGCTGTGATCGCCATCCGTATCTCAACATTCCACCTGATGGAGCTGTAGATGACACAACGACTCGCCGGCAAGACGGCTTTGATCACGGCAGCCGGCCAGGGCATCGGCCTCGCGACGGCGGAGCTGTTCGCACGCGAAGGCGCGCGCGTGATCGCCACCGACATCCGCATCGACAATCTCGCCGGCAAGCCGGTGGACGCGCGCACGCTCGACGTGCGTGACGACGCGGCGATCAAGGCGCTTGCCGCCGAGCTCGGTCCGATCGACGTGCTGTTCAACTGCGCGGGCTTCGTGCATGCCGGCTCGATCCTCGAATCGAGCGACGAAGACTGGGACTTCGCGTTCGATCTGAACGCGAAAGCGATGTACCGGACCATCCGCGCGTTCCTGCCCGGCATGCTCGAAAAAGGCGCTGGCTCGATCATCAACATGTCGTCGGCGGCGTCGAGTGTGAAGGGCGTTCCCAACCGTTTCGTGTACAGTTCGTCCAAGGCTGCCGTGATTGGTCTGACCAAGTCGGTCGCCGCGGACTTCGTGACCCGCGGCATCCGTTGCAACGCAATCTGCCCGGGCACGGTGTCGTCGCCGTCGCTCGAACAGCGGATCGCCGAGCAGGCTCAGGCGCAAGGCGCGAGCGTCGACGCGGTGCAGGCCGCGTTCGTCGCGCGTCAGCCGATGGGACGGATCGGCAAGCCGGAAGAGATCGCGGCGCTCGCGCTGTATCTCGCGTCCGACGAGTCGGCGTTCACGACCGGCCACGCGCATGTGATCGACGGCGGCTGGTCGAACTGATCGCGCGTCACGGGCTGATGAGCGTCGCATGCGCTGCGTTGCCGGCCCGGTCGCACTGAAACCGTTTTTTCACTGGACTTACTGGGAAGTGCCACGATGAAACTGCTTCGCTATGGACCGAAAGGTCAGGAAAAGCCCGGCCTGCTCGACGCGCAGGGCAAGATTCGCGATCTGTCGGGCGTGGTGCCCGACATCACGGGCGCTGTGCTGTCCGACGCGAGTCTCGCGAAACTGCGCTCGCTCGACGCATCGTCGTTGCCGCTCGTCGACGGCAATCCGCGTATCGGCCCGTGTGTGGGCCAGGTCGGCAAGTTCGTGTGCATCGGTCTGAACTACGCGGACCACGCCGCCGAATCGAACCTGCCGGTGCCGCCGGAACCCGTCGTGTTCAACAAGTGGACGAGCGCGATCGTCGGCCCGAACGACGACGTGGAAATTCCGCGCAATTCGAAGAAGACCGACTGGGAAGTCGAACTGGGCGTGGTGATCGGCAAGCCGGCGAAGTACATCGACGAAGCGAACGCGCTGGATTACGTGGCCGGCTACTGCGTGGTGAACGACGTGTCGGAGCGCGAGTGGCAGATCGAGCGCGCCGGCCAGTGGGACAAGGGCAAGGGCTTCGACACGTTCGGCCCGATCGGCCCGTGGCTCGTGACGCGCGATGAAGTGGCGAATCCGCAGGCGCTCGACCTGTGGCTTGAAGTGGACGGCCACCGCTATCAGAACGGCAGCACGAAGACGATGATCTTCGGCGTCGCGAAGCTCGTGTCGTACCTGTCGCAGTGCATGAGCCTGCAACCGGGCGACATCATCTCGACGGGCACGCCGCCGGGCGTCGGCATGGGCGTGAAGCCGAACGCGGTGTATCTGAAGGCAGGACAGACGATGCGTCTCGGCATTCAGGGCCTGGGCGAACAGCAGCAGAAGACGTACGCCGCGGAGTGATGCGGCGCGCCGGCGTGTGAGTTTCACGCCGGTTTTATCGATAGCGAAAGAAGGCCCGACGCCGCGCGCATCGGGCCTTTTTACTTTCCGGCGCTCGGGGTCGGACGGGATTTCACGCGGCGGCTAGCGCTTCCGCGGATTCGCCGATCCGGTTGATCGTGCCCTGCGCGATCGCGACGAGCTTTTCCTTCGCGCCGTCCATCACGTAGACGTTGCACTGACAGGTGGCTTGCCGCTGCCCCGCATGGACGACCTGGGCGCGCGCCATCAGCGTGCCGGATACAGCCGGGCACAGATAGTTGATCTTGTACTCCCCCGTGACGACTTTCGGGCCGAGCGCGAGCGCGCCCGCGAAGGTCAGCGCGTTGTCTGCGAGATAGCTGATCACGCCGCCGTGCACGAAACCGTGCTGCTGCCGTAGTTCGTCCCGGATCGGCAGACTGAGCGTCAGCTCCCGTTCGCCAACGTGCATCAGTTCGGTTCCGAGCAGCATGCTGAACGGTTGGGCATGCAGCGCGCCGCGCGCGCGGTCCAGTAAATCGGTCATCGTCGGCTTCCTTCGGGCGTGGCCCGTATGGCGTCACCCAACACTCTAGGAAGCTTTTGCGGCGCGTCAAGGAAATGCGCGATATGCCGCGGCGATTGGGCGGCTTTGCGCCTTTGTCACAGAAGGGCGGCGGCTTTTTTCACCTGCGCGTGCTCGAACGCAGGCGCGAATGCATCGATATCGTCATCGGTCATGCCGATTGCGGTGGAACGGGCAATGCGGTGCGTTGGCCACGCGGTTGAACGTCTGCCTCAAAATTTCGCGCTTTAGAGTGCGCCCGATTCAGTTGTCACGCGCTTGGCGCGTACACGCTTGGGCAAAGCCTCGTCCATCAACGCGAGGCCGATGTCGTCTTCCGCTGTGTCGAGCAGCGTCCTGATCTTGTCCAGTTCACCAAAAACCATGAGCGCGCGCGCAATGGTTTCGATCGCGATGCGTGGGTCGCCCTGTTCCATGCGGCGCACCGTGGCAACCGATGACTGGATGCGTTCGGCCAACGAAGCCTGCGTAAATCTGCGTCTGCGCCGGGCGCGCGACAGATCGGCACCAAGCTTGAGTAGTGCGCGTTCGAGCGGTGAGGGAAATTTTCCCGAGTTCGGTCTAGCAATCATATATATGCTTTTAACACGAATAATAGATCATTTGTGAGCGATTATTCTTTGCCGTCTATCGGGCGCCGCTTCTCAGTTCAAGTGTTCCCACCCCCTGCCGTAAACCCTGACTGGGAGTTTCTAACGTCAATTAATGCAACGCAGGTGTTCAGGATGTTCAGCAAGATCAAGGTCGCGTCTGGCCTGTTGTGTGTGCTTATCGCTTTCTGTGTTTTTCAACTGGTGACGGAGGGGCTGGGCTTCTGGTCGCTGACCGCCACGCATGACGACGTCGGCAGTCTCGCGAACGTCGCGCTCCGGCAGGCCAACGCGGTCAACGAGACCACGCAGCACCTGATGGACGCCCGCATCAACCTGTCACGCGCCGGCACCCGCATGGTGCGCGGCGGTACCGAACCCACCGACATCGTCCAACATGCGCGCGAGCAGATCGCCGCCGCCCAGCGTTCGTTCGAGCGGTTCTCGGACGCGCCGAAGATGAACGAAGAGAACACGGCGCGCGCGCAGGCGCTGACCGATCGTTACCAGAAGCTGTCCGGCGCGCTCACCGAACTGGCGGGCGACCTCGACAGCAACAACATCCAGGCGTTTCTCGACCAGCCGACGCAGTCGTTCCAGGACGCCTTTCTGAAAGAGCAGCACGCGTTCACGCAGTTCGCCGATGCGGCGAGCAGCACGTCGCTCGACTCGATCGACAGCCGCCTGTCGTTGTTCCGCAGCGTCGGCATCGCGATCCTCGTGCTGCTGTTCGGCGGCACGGTCATGGTGTACGTCACGCTGCGCCAGGGCGTCATGCTGCCGCTCGAAGAAGCGGGCCGCCATTTCGAGCGCATTGCGCAAGGCCGTCTGGACGAGCCGGTGCTCGGGCGCGGCACGAACGAAATCGGCCGTCTGTTTGCGGGCCTCGCGAAGATGCAGGCGAGCGTTGCTACCACCGTGAAGACGGTGCGCGAGACCGCCGATTCGATCCACCTCGGCGCAAACGAAATCGCGACCGGCAATGCCGATCTGTCGGCACGCACCGAAAGCCAGGCCGCTTCGCTCGAAGAAACCGCGTCGAGCATGGAAGAGCTGACCGCGACCGTGCGCCAGAACGCCGAGCATGCGCGCGAAGCCAACGCACTCGCGGAATCGGCGCTCGGCGCCACGTCGCGCGGCGCCGATGTCGTGAACGAGGTCGTCGACAAGATGCGCGGCATTGCGAGCAGCTCGGACCGCATCGCGGAGATCATTACCGTCATCGACGGCATCGCGTTCCAGACCAACATTCTCGCGCTGAACGCGGCCGTCGAAGCGGCACGCGCCGGCGAACAGGGTCGCGGCTTCGCGGTGGTCGCGGGCGAGGTGCGCGGACTCGCGCAGCGCAGCGCGCAGTCGGCGAAGGAAATCAAGACGCTGATCAGCGAATCGGTGGCGGAAATTCAGGGCGGTTCGACGCTCGTCGAGCGCGCGGGCGATGCGATGCGCGACGTGTCGGCATCGATCGCGCGCGTCACGCAGATGATGGCGGAAATCTCCGCGTCGTCGCAGGAGCAGGGCGCGGGCATCGAGCAGGTCAACCAGGCGGTCGTGCAGATGGACCAGATGACGCAGCAGAATGCCGCGCTCGTCGAAGAGGCTGCTGCTGCGGCGGCGTCGCTGCATCAGCAGACGCAGCAACTGAGCGACGCGGTGTCGGTGTTCGAGATCTCGGAGCGCGTGATGACGGTGCCTTCGCTGGATACGGGCAATGTCGAGCCGCGCGGCTTCGGCATGGCAGCACGGCGTACGGTCTGAGCGAAGCGCTTCGCCGCAGGAAAAGCAAAGCCCGCGAGACGAAGGTCTCGCGGGCTTTTTTATCACTAGCGGCAGTTGAACAACGCCCGTATCAGCGCGGCAATGCCGCGTAGGCGGTGGCGAGGTGATAGGGCGTCGTGGACGGCATGTCCGCGCGCGACACGTCGCCAGTCTCGGTCTTGCACTCGTACCAGCCGCCCGGATGCAGAAACCGCAACTGGAAGCGTTCGATCTGCGACGGCAGACGCGTGCCTGCCTCTTCGTCGCCCTGCGCGGCGCGCGTGGCGAGCGCGCGCAGATACTCGGTCTGCGCCCAGATGCGCTGCGTCGGATCCTTGATGCGGCCGCCTTCGTCGAGTGCCGCCGCAACGCCGCCCGTGTGCGGATCCACGCCATGCTGTTGCGCGAAGCCGAACGCGCGCGACAGCGCTTCGTCGAGTCCTGACGAAGCGAGCAGGCCGCCCGCCTGCTTGACGAGCCAGTACCACTCGAACTGATGGCCGGGCTCGAGCCGGTTGTCGGGCGTGCCGACCGGCAGCTCGGCGATGCAGCCCGTGGGGGCGTGCACGAAATGCCGCGCGATCGCTTCGCCGAGCCGCGCGAGCGGCTGGTCGAAGGCACTGTCCTTGCTCGCTTCACGTGCGGCGAGCCAGGCTTCGGTCAGGTGCATCAGCGGGTTCTGGATCGGGCCGGCCTTGACGGTAGCGAAGTCCGCATCGAGCGCGCCATTCAGCAGGTTGTCGCGCGCGGCGAAACGTTCGCCGATCAGCGCCGACGTGAGATGCACGACGCTCAGCGCGTCGCGGTTACCGAAGCGGCGCGCATATTCCGCGCAGGCGAACACCACGAATGCGTGGGTGTACAGATCTTTGGTGGTATCGAGCGGCTTGCCCTCGGCGTCGATACTAAAGAACCAACCGCCGTGTTCGTGGTCCTGAAAGTAGGTCTTGAGCGAATCGAACAGCGTATCGGCGCGCTCGGCGTCGCCCACGACGGTGAACAGGAACAGCTGGCGCGCGCAGGCCATGGCGCGGTATCGCTCGACGGATGCGGGCTGGTGATCGGTGCCGACGGCCTCGTACGCGAGGCGCATCGCCGAGTTGAAACCGGGGCCGCGCCAGATCGGCACGACGATCCCGTCGAAGTGTTCCCGCAGCGCGTCAGCGAGCGCGGTGGCCGATGGGGCATTCATGCTTGCAAAGGGAGTCTGTAGTGAAGGATTGGCGCGGCTTGCCGCTGCCGCCAGCGTTCAAGCATAAATCAATTGGCCGGCCGCGCACACCTTCCCGGCCTTACAGGCGGAGCGTTCTGACAGGAAAAGGAGAAAACCAAGATGCTCGGCAACGCAGAACTGATCTCGCGGCTCATCATTGCCGCCGTGCTTGGCAGTGTGATCGGCTTCGAACGGGAACGGTTGTCATGGGCGGCGGGTCTGCGAACGCACATGCTGGTGTGCGTCGGCTCGGCGCTCGTGATGATCGTGTCCGCGTTCGGTTTCGCCGACGTGCTCGGTGCACGCAACGTCGTGCTCGACCCGTCGCGGATGGCGGCGCAGGTCGTGTCCGGCATCGGCTTTCTCGGCGCGGGCTCGATCCTGCTGCGCGGCGAGATCGTGCGCGGGCTCACCACCGCGGCGAGTTTGTGGTCGGTCGCGGCAGTCGGGCTGGCGGTGGGTGGCGGTATGTACACAGCGGCCGTTGCGGCGACCATCATCATCCTGATCATCCTCGCCGGCATCAAGCCGCTCGAGCGGCGCTTCATCTCGTCGAAGCAGCGGCGGCAGGTGACGCTCGTCGTCGAACGCGGCACGCTGACGTTCCATTCGCTGCACGAAGCGCTCGGCGCGTCGAGCCCGCGGGTCAAGCAGTTCGTCGTGCAGCAGAGCGAGGATTCGCCGGAGCTCGACGAAGTGTCGATCACGCTCGCACGGGTGACGCAGGTCGAGTACGAGGCGGTGTGCGCACAGTTGCGCACGTTGCCCGGCGTGAAGACGTTCCAGGACGACAACGGTTCGAACTGACGCCGCGCGGTACACCGCGGTACACATTTCGCATCGGCGGCGCGGGCGGCGCGTGAGACAATGCGCTCTCAAAATTCCCGAGCGTATTTCTCAAACGGCGCCGCCGTCCGCTGATCCCATGGCAGATTCCGCAGCA
This sequence comes from Paraburkholderia phosphatilytica, assembly GCF_003443895.1. GTDB lineage: Bacteria > Pseudomonadota > Gammaproteobacteria > Burkholderiales > Burkholderiaceae > Paraburkholderia > Paraburkholderia phosphatilytica. The sequence goes on from NZ_QQOA01000013.1 coordinate 54,176, forward strand.
CCCACCACGCCCCGCGCCACGCGCAACGGTTCGACGAAGCCGCGCGCGTCGACCGTTTCGACCGATACCGAGAACAAGCTCGCGCGCGCGGCTCGTTCCGCGCAGCGCCTCGCCCAGCTCACCGAGCCGCCGCGCGAAGAAGGCAACCTCGATCTCTTTCCCGACGACGCCGAGCGCGCCGCGCAGCAGGCGGCGAGCATCGATATCCGGCAGGGCACGCTGAGCGGTTTCGAGCTGCCGGGCGAATTGCTGGCTGCGGCGAACGCGGCGACGGCGGCGAGTGTGGACGCATCGGTGGCAACGGCGGACGCGAAGGCGACGCGGCGTGCGTCACGGGCGGCGAAAGTGGACCGTGGCGCGGTTGCATCGACGGACGCCGATGGGGTGACGCCGGAGGCGGTGGCGGTGCGCGGAGAGGAGGGCGCGGGTGGCGCGATCGCGGCCGCCGAGCGCGCTTCGTCAGAGGGCGGCGCGGGGGCCACGGTGGCGGTCGATGCCGCTCAGACAGTTGCGGCGAATGAAGTAGCCAGCAATGAAGCAGCAGGCACCGAAGCCCAGAGCGAATCCGAATCGGCTTCCGCGTCGCTGATGCGCGACATCGTCGCGCTGCAGCAGGCGCACGATGCGGCTTCGGAGGCGGCGCACAGCGGCGTGTCCGCGAGCGGCCGGATCGGCGCGATGGAGCCTCGGCCGCGGCTTGCGTCGAACGTTGCGAGAGCTGCATCGGCGCCGCGAGATAGCGGCGCCTGGCCGGGGCAGGCGCGCGATGGGGCGCGCGGGGCACCGCGTGTTACGCCGGAACTCGACCATGCCCGCGCAACGGCCTTCGCCGATACCGTCGATGCGCTCTACGGCGTGATCGCCGATCAGCGCCGCGCGGCGGGCGAGCATTCGCGGCGGATGAAATGGCTGCTGTCGATCGTCGTGTGCGCGCTGCTGGTCACGGTCGCGATCGGCATCGCGCAGACGCTGCTGCTGATGCGCCTGACGCGCGACACGACGCTCCAGCAGCAGCGCATCGAGCAGATGATCCTGAACCAGCAGGCCACACTGTCGACGCTGCTCGATACCGATTCGGCGACCGTCAGCGCACCGGCGTTCGCGCCAACGCCGGCGCCTTCTCAGGCGGCGCCGCGCGCGAGCACGCCCTCCGCAGCGAACGCGGAGGCGGCAGCGGCGAGCAAGCACGCCACTAAGCCGCATCACGCGCACAAGCCGAAGCAGAACCCGAGTTCGTCGCAGACGCAGACGTCGCACTGACGGCGCTCCGCCCAGTTGTCTTACCGCGCGACGCGCTGTCGCGCGGCCCCTTCCTGCGAGTCCCCATCTCTTTCAGTCGCCATCCGGCCCTTTCGGCCGGAACGCCTCCGTTCGCGCGGATCCAGCCCGGCAAGCCCTGTTTTGTTGTATTGCTGCAACGCAACATTTACCGAAATGCCGTGCGACAAGGCACCGCACAACAGATTTTTGCAACGCACTAGATTTGTCCTAGGGGAAACCCTTATAATTCGAGCTAAGGGAAAACCCTGCTTTTCATCTCAATGCAACCGGGAGTCGCCATGAGCTACATCTTTGCAATGATCCAGAAGGTTAGCGAACTGTTCGAATCGCCCTTCCTGCCGCTGGACAAGGACTATTCGTACGCAGCCCGCTTTCGCGAAGCGGAGCGTCGCCGCAAGTCGGCATTCCAGTAAGTCTCTCGGCGCGAGCACGCGCCACCGGTCTTCGGGCCGTCATCGTCAGGCCGTTGCGCGGTAGTTGCCGCCTAACGGCCTTGTCTTTTTTGTGCCTTCCGCCGCTGTTTCGCCTCCCGCAGCGGGCGCCCAGATTGTTTCCGGCCGCAAAGAATGTAACCAGCAGCGACAGCTTTTGTAAGCCTGCTTATCTCCTGGCCGCCTGCAAACCCGCATGAAAGCTTGCGATCCGAGATAAATCGGGCGCGAACAGGTGTCAGCCGCCGTGAAATTTACGCTTGCAAGTGTTCACGTTTCCCCTGGGGCGCGTTGGGTAAGGTGTGACTCATGAACTCGGCAACGAGCACGGACGGGAACGAATCGTCTGCCCGCCCCGCGCCGGTATTCATGAACATGACAGGAGGTCAATGATGAAGAACTGGAACAAGACCGCACGCGTCGTTCTCGCCACGCTCGCTACCGGCGGCGCGCTGCTCGCAGCCGGCTCGGCGTTCGCCCAGTCGTCGCCGTATGCACTGGCCGACGGTCCGGCGCCCCAATACTCGCAGGCGCACATGGTGCCGGTCGGCGTGTCGATCAACATCGGCTGGCATGGCGACCGTTACTACGACGGTCACCGCTACTGGGCGCATGACGAATGGATGCACCGCCATCCGCACGATCCGGGTCCGCAGCACTGGCACGACGACGATCATCGTCCGCCCCCGCATCACGATTACTAACGTGATCGCCGCGTCGTCGGCCCCCGTTGGCGGGGCGTCGGCGACCGGGTAGCAAAGCCGAAGGCCGGTCTCTTCCGGGAGGAGAGACCGGCCTTCGGTGTATCTGGACGTCACCGCGTGGACGTCACCGCGCTCGACACCCGTCGAGCGTTCAGCGCTTCAGGGCATCCGCGCGCCTTGCAGCCACGGGTCGACGCGTTGCGGCGTCGCGTCCGGATCGACTGCCGCGACGATGCGCGCGCGCAGTCCCTTCGCGTAGTCGTTGCCATGCAGCGGTGCGACGCGTGCGATCGACGTCGCGCCTTGCTGCTTCGAGAACACCGGATCCTCGCTCTGCGTCGTGCGCTGGATGTGGTGATCGCGATACGGCGCGAGACTCATCAACTGCACCATCAGCGTCTCGGGAAAGAAGATCTGCCCGACGTGCGACACGTGGTTGGCCGCGTGCGCCGCGCCCGTGCCGCGCACCTTGAAGTGGATGTGATTGGTGCGTCCTTCGTAGAGCCCAGGCACGATCGACTGAAACGTCACGAGACCCTCGCGATTCGTGCGCTGGATACCGCGCAGGAAGGTCAGGTGATCGCTGGGTTCCATTTTCGGCGGCGGGCCGGGTGGCCCGGGTGGGCGGCCACCGCCGCCCGGAGGCGGCCCCGGCGGCTGTCCGCCTGGTGGTTGTCCTCCGGGTGGCGGACCATCGTGCGGCGGTCCGCCATGCGCATCGTCGAAGCCGCCTGGCGGCGGCATGTCGGGCGCGTGGCCACCACCTTGCGCCGAGCCCCATGCCGGAGGCGGTCCCGGCGGCGGCCCGCTCTTCGTGAAGCCCGAATAGAGGCCGTTGGCGTCGCACTGCCAGATGTCGACGATCGCATCGGCGAGCGGCACGCAGCGGCGCGCATCCATCAACACGATGTCGAGTATCAGCGGCACGCCGGGCTTGCCCTCGGTGATGTCGCTGCGCAACAGTTCGTCGTCGAGATAGTACGGGCCGACTTCCTGCTCAGGGCTCAGCTTGCAGAGTGCGGGATCGGTCGGTACGGCCCACGCGCCCTTCGAAAGCGGCAGCGCGGCGCCGAGTGCGAGCGTCGTCGAGAGAAACCGGCGGCGCGAGAACGGTGCTTCGAAAACCATGAAAAGCCTCGGGAAATTGCGTTCCGCCCAATGTATGTCGAAAGCCTTCGATTCGCGATTACGAGGCTCTTACACCGCCTTAACGGAAGCGCGTTCGTCATTGCGTCGCGCATGCCGTCGGGCTGCGAAAATTAATCGGGACGACGAACGAAACGATCGAGGCGCGCCGCGCGGCTCACAGGTCCCCGCCTTGAGTCGGGTCGCTTTCGAGCCGGTAACCGACGCCGTAGATCGAGCGGATCAGGTCCTGGTCGGGGCGGATAGCCTGCAGTTTGCGGCGCAGGTTCTTCACGTGCGTATCGACGGTGCGGTCCGCGACCACGCGATGATCGTCGTACAGCCGCCGCAGCAGATGGTCGCGCGGGAAGATGCGGCCCGGCGTGGAATGCAGCAGCGCGAGCAGACGCAGTTCGATCGGCGTCAGGCTGAGGTCCTTGCCGTCCAGCTGCGCGATGTGCCGGTCGACGTCGATCACGAACGGCGAGGGCGACGGGCTGCCCGCCGGCGTCGTCTTCGAGGCCGCTTCGACGCGGCGCAGGATCACCTTCACGCGCGCCACCACTTCGCGCGGGCTGAACGGCTTGCACACGTAGTCGTCGGCGCCGAGTTCGAGGCCGAGCAGACGATCGATTTCGTCGACGCGCGCGGTCAGGATGATCACGGGCAGGTCCGAAAACGTGCGCAGTTCGCGGCAGATTTCGAGGCCGCCGCGGCCGGGCAGCATCAGGTCGAGCAGGATCAGTGCGGGTGGCCGCGCCTGCACGGTGGGGATGACGTCGCGGCCATCCGCGATGACCTTCGTGTCGTAGCCCTCCGCGCGCAGATAGTCGGTCAGGAGCGCGGACAGCTTGGGCTCGTCTTCGACGATCAGGATCAGGGAACGGTTGACGTCGTCGGTCATGTCGGAGATTTGAGGGAGTGAAAACGCATGTTGATCCACAGGCCGCCGAAGGGCGACCGCATCGCGGTAATCGTGCCGCCGTGCTCGCGCACGATGTGCTGACAGAGCGCAAGACCCAGACCCGCGCCGCCGCTCTGGCGGCTGCGCGAGGCATCGACGCGGAACAGCCGGTCGAACAGATGCGGCAGCATGGGTTCGGGTACCGCGGGAAACGAATCCTGCACGTCGATCTGCACGAGGTCCGCATCCGCGGTGACGGCGACGCGAACCTTGCCGCCCGGGTCGGTGTAGCGCACGGCGTTTTCCAGCAGGTTCTTCAGCAGCTGCGTGAGCCGGTGCGGGTCGCCGGACATCAGCGCGGGCTCGTCGCCGAAGTGCGTTTCGAGCGCGAGATTGCGCGACGCGAGCCGCTCGCGGAACGCTTCGGCGGCGGACTCGACGAGCGGCGCGACGTCCACCGGCACCTTCTCGAACGACAGCGCGCCGATGTCGGCGAGCGACAGCTCGTACAGGTCGTCGATCAGCTGGCTCAGCATCGCGACCTCGGATTGCAGCGACGCGATGGTCGTTTTGTCCGGGCTGCGCACACCGTCTTCGATCGCTTCGAGTTCGCCGCGCAGCACCGCGAGCGGCGTGCGCAGTTCGTGCGAGATATCGGCAATGAAGTCGCGCCGCGCGCGCGCTGCCTTGTCGAGCGAATTCGCGAGCTGGTTGAAGTCGACCGCGAGCTGATGCAGCTCGTCGCCGCCTGCTTCGGGTACGCGCGCCGAATAGTCGCCGCTCGCGAGCCGGTGCGTGGCGAGCACCACGCGCCGGATCGGCGCGAGAATCAGCCGCGCGAGCACCATCGCGAAGGCAGCCGCGAGCAGCGCCGCGAAGCCGACGATGATCCACGTCGCGCGCACCTGCTGCGACTGGAACTGCCGGTCCGCGGCGTACAGCAGGTTGCTGGGCGATGCCACCACCAGCCAGCCGACGGTCTGGCCATTGACCGTGACTGCCTCGCGACGCGCGTCGGGCATCGGCGGCGGTCCGTTGCCGGCCACGCGCTGCATCTGCGTGTCGTACAGCGCGGTAGGGGGCGTGCGTTCCGGACCGGGGCCGAAGCCGGGCCCGAATCGGTCGGGCGGACCGTTGCCCGGGCCGCCGTTCGCGTTGTTGCCGCCATTGCCGCCGCCCGCGAAATCCGGCGGCGGGCCGGGCGGACCGTCGAGCGGTGCGCCGGGAGGCGGCCCTGGAGGTCCGCCCGGCGGACCCTGGAAGTCGCCGGACGGCGGGCCCTGGTCGTTGCCGTTGTTCGCGCCGGGTGGCCCGAAGCGGCGCTGGAAGCCGCCATTCGAGCCGTTGCCTGAGCGCGTGCCCAGCACGGTGCGGGCGACCAGCGCGTTCCATGCGCTCTGGTTGTTGCGCAGAAAGTCCCAGTTGCCGTGTTTCGCGTATTCCGTTTCGAGTCCGCGCGAGAGCTGTTCGGTACCGGCCGCGGCCTGGGCGCCGAGGTAGTCGATGAAGCCGCGCTGGAAGCTCAGCCGCACCGCGACGCCCATCGCGACCGCCACGAGAATGCAGGCGGCCGAGATGGCGAGGAACAGCTTCGACGTGATGCCAAGTTTCATGCGCGGATTCAGCGGCAAATCGGGCTGTGCTCGCACGCGGGACGTGATGCGGCGGGGTCCGGTGCGACCCGCTGCGGCCCGTGAGCGCGATCAGCCCACTGAAAGGTTTGGTATGGACGCGCATTGTCGCGCCTGGGCGCGGCCTTTGCACGACCTGTCAGTATCTTTCACATTTTCTCCGCATTTCCCCCATTCTGACTGCACAGTTGGTTTCTAAGATTCAGTCCTGTGATACCGGACGAGCCGCGTGCCCGTCCTCCCGGATGAATCCAGCAGTACAGAGAGGGTGTAACCGCGATGACGATCCAGCTTCTTCTTGTCGAACCCGACCAGGCCGTGCGCGACGAACTGCGCGCGCATCTGCAGAAACATCAGGTCGAGATGTCGGTGCTCTATGACGCGACCTCGCTGGTCCGGCGCCTCGAACTCGAAGTGCCGTCGGCGATCGTGCTGCGTCATGGCCTGCCGGCCATCGATGGCATGGCGGCACTGCGCCGGGTGCGCGAGGCGGGCTTCGATATGCCGGTGATCATCGTGAGCCGCTCGGCTGAAGTGATCGACAAGATTCTCGCGTTCGAACTGGGCGCGGACGACTACATGGTCGATCCGTTCGATCCGCACGAACTCGTCGCGCGTGTGCGCAATTCACTGCGCCGCCGGAATCAGGAGAGCAGCGCGACGCCGGTGTATCGCGAGCGCTTCCGCTTTGGCGACTGCGAGCTCGATTTCCTCGGCCGGCGTCTCTTCAGGAACGGCTCCGAAGTGCGTCTGCGCGCGAGCGAATTCGCGCTCCTGAAGATTTTCGCGACGCATCCGATGAAGACGCTTTCGCGTGCACGCATCATCGGCATGCTGGGCCGCACCGGTACGGGCGAAGCGGAGCGCGGGCTCGACGTGCTGGTGTTCCGCCTGCGCGCCGCGCTGCAGACGTCGCCGTCGGGACGTCAGTACATCCAGACGCTGCGCGGCCGTGGCTATATCTTCGTACCGGACGACAAGGTGGCGGAGCTGCAGATCGAAGACGATATCGAAGCCGATCACGAGCCGTTTGCGATGCCGCGCCGGGTCGTGCGTTACGACGCGGTCGTGCAGTAACGGAAGTTCGATCCAGCTGAATGAACTCGGGCCTGCCATCGCTATTGCGATGGCAGGCCCGATGCTTTTGACGCGTTAGAAACGGCTTGGCAGCTACTCAGATGCCGCTTAGAACCGATAGCCGATCGATGCGAACGACACGATCGGATCGAGCTTGATCTTCGTGGTGCTCGTCACGGTGCCGACTGTCGACGAATGCGTGGTCAGCGTGGCTCGGGTCGACAGCCACATGTACGAGATCGACAGGCCGGCGGACCAGTGCTTGTCGATGTTGTAGACGAAGCCCGCGTTCGCGACCGGCGCGAACGAGCTGCTGAGCTTCGCGGTCGTCGCGCCTTCGAGCGCCGTTCCATACGTCGACGAATACAGGAACGAGCCGCTCGAGATCGCCGAGCTCAGGCTGACGCCGCTATACCAGACGTACGCGCCGCCCACGCCGACGAACGGCCGGAAGCGGGCGTTTGCGTCGTTGAAGTAGTACTTGAAGAGCAGCGTCGGGCTCCATTCGTAAGCGGTGCCGAGCTTGCCGAGCTGCGCAAGCGAGCCGGTGCCCGACAGCGTGAATTTCGGCGGAATGCCGAACACGCCTTCCGCCGCGATGTGGTCGGTGATGAAGTACGCAGCCGTGATGCCGAGCGTATCCGTGTCGTCGACGCTCGCGCCGGTGCCCGACTCGGTGACGCTCGTACCGGCCGCGTTGACGGTCAGCGGTTTGCTCGAGTCCTGCGGCGCGAGATGCAGCCAGCCGAGGTTCACGACCACGTCGCCCGCGCTCTGTGCATGTACGGCAGTGCTGGCCAGCAAGGCAGCTGCCATGGCGATGGATCGAATCTGCATTGTCCTGTCTCCTCCGTTTTTGTCGGTTTGGTTAAAAAGGGTGAGGACGATTCTAATCACGCGATCATGTGGATTGTTTCGTGGTCCGTAGGTAAATGCCTCTGGGATTTGGTAAGGAATTCAGCACCCGCGATTGCCGCGGATGAACGCATGCGGGCGGGCGAGGGCCGTTTCTTGTATAACGTGGTCTGATTCGATCCACTCTTTTCCAGCGGTCATATGTCCACTCATTTCTACGACCCGCTCGAGGGTCACGGTCTTCGTCACGATCCGTTCAAGGCGATCGTCGCGCCGCGGCTGATCGGGTGGATCTCGTCGCGCGCGCCGGACGGCACACTGAATCTCGCGCCGTACAGCTTCTTCGGCGCGTTCGCAACGTTCCCGCCGGTGATCGGCTTTTCGAGCGAAGGCTACAAGGACAGCATCCGCAATATCGAGGCGACCGGCGAGTTCGCGTGGAATCTTGCGTCGAAGCCGCTCGCGGAGCAGATGAACCAGACCTCGGCGCCGGTAGCGAGCGAGGTCGACGAGTTCGCGCTTTCAGGACTCACGCCCGCGCCGGGACGCAACATCGCGGCGCCGCATGTCGCGGAGTCGCCTGCGTCGCTCGAATGCAAGCTGTTGCAGGTGATCCGCCTGAAGTCGCTCGACGGCAAGGAGATGGACAACTACCTGGCGCTTGGCCAGGTGGTCGGCGTGCACATTCGCAACGAGTATCTGAAGGACGGGCTCTTCGATACGCACGCGGCGCAGCCGGTCATGCGCGCGGGCTATCGCGCCGACTACGCGGAGATCGGCGCGATGTTCCAGATGATCCGCCCGAGCGCGTGAGGCTATCTCGCGATGGCGGTGCGTTTAGCCGCGCGCGCCGTGCCACGTTCTCAGCAGCAACGCATTCGTCACGACGCTCACGCTCGAAAACGCCATCGCCGCGCCGGCGAGCATCGGATTGAGCAGACCGAACGCCGCGAGCGGAATCCCGATCAGGTTGTAGACGAACGCCCAGAACAGGTTCTGGCGGATCTTGCGCCACGTGCGGCGCGAAATGTCGATCGCGTCCGCGACGAGCGACGGGTCGCCGCGCATCAGCGTGACGCCGGCGGCGTGCATCGCGACGTCGGTGCCCGTCGACATCGCGATGCCGAGATCGGCCGCGGCGAGCGCGGGCGCATCGTTGATGCCGTCGCCGACCATCGCGACGATGTCGCCCGTGCGGATCTTGAGGTCGCGCAGGATGCGGGCTTTGTCGTCGGGCAGCGCCGCTGCGTGATATTCGTCGATGCCGAGTGCTGCCGCGACGCTTGCGGCGCTGCCCGCGTTGTCGCCGGTCAGCAGTACGCTGCGCACGCCGATGCGGCGAAGCTGCGCGATCGCATCGCGGGCGGATGGCTTGACCGTGTCGCCGAAGGCCAGCAGCGCCAGCACCGCAGGCGCGTGATCGACGCGCATCAGCCACGACACCGTGTTGCCTTGCCGCTCGAGTTCGCGCGCTCGCGTCGTGAGCGCGGCGGGTAACGCGATGCCGAGTTCGTCGAGCCATCGGCTGCTGCCGACCGCGAAGCGCGCGCCGTCGATGTCGGCTTCGATGCCGCGGCCGGGCACGGCACGCGCGGCGCTGGCGGTGACGGTTGACGCGCGTGCCGTGGCGGTTGTGCCGGCGCTGGAAGCGACCGTGGCCTCTTCTTCCGATGCATCGCCACGGTCCTCCGCTTCACGAGCATCGACGAACGCCAGCAATGCATGCGCAAGCGGATGCTCGCTATGCCGCTGCACCGCGGCCGAGAGCCCGAGCGCCTTCGCGCGATCGACACCCTCGGCGGCTTCGAACGCAGTCAGCGACGGCTTGCCGAGCGTCAGCGTGCCGGTCTTGTCGAACGCGATCACGGTCACGCGGTGCGCGAGTTCCAGCGCTTCCGCGTCCTTGATCAGCACGCCGCGCCGCGCGGCCGCGCAGGTGCCGGCCATGATCGCGGCCGGCGTCGCGAGGCCGAGCGCGCACGGACACGCGATGACGAGCACCGCGACCGCGTTGAGGATCGCCGTCTCGCCATGAGCGCCCGCCAGCAGCCAGCCGATGAGCGTCAGCGCCGCGATCACGAGGATCGCCGGCACGAAGATCGCGCTGACGCGGTCGACGAGACGCTGGATCGGCGCCTTCTCCGCCTGCGCGCTTTCGACGAGCCGGATGATCCGCGCGAGCGTCGTTTCCGCGCCGGTCGCGCGGACGGTCACCGCGATCGCGCCTTCGCCGTTGATCGCACCGGCCGTTACGCGCTCGCCGGGCTGCTTCGGCACCGGCAGGCTTTCGCCGGTGATCAGCGATTCGTCGACGTGCGAGCGTCCTTCGAGCACGTCGCCGTCCGCCGGAATCCGCTCGCCCGGTCGCACCACGACCACCATGCCGACGCGGACCTGCGCGAGCGGCACGTCGCGCTCTTCGGCGGCCGCACCGGTGCCGGTGCGGATGCGCGCGCGTTCCGGCCGCAGCGCGTTGAGCGCGCGGATCGCGTCGGTGGTTTGCCGCTTCGCGCGCGCTTCGAGCCATTTGCCGAAGCGCACGAGCGTGATCACGACCGCCGAGGCCTCGAAGTAGAGCGCGCCGGTGTCGCCGGGATGCGCGATGAGCTGGTACACGCTCACCCCGTACGCCGCCGACGTGCCGAGCGCGACCAGCAGGTCCATGTTGCCGGCGCCGGCGCGGACCGCGCGCCAGGCGGCGCGGTAGAAGCGCGCGCCGAACACGAACTGCACCACGCTGGCCAGCGCGAGCTGGAGCACGGCTGGCAGGATCGCGCCGCCTGGATGGGCGCCCGCGCCGAGCCAGTCGCCGATCATCGGCATCAGCAGCGGCACCGTCAGCACCGCCGACGCGACCACTGCGAGCCATTCGCGGCGCGCGATCTCGTCGGGGGAGCGCGAGGCGCTTTTTGGGTGTACGGCGGCTTCCGCTTCGGCTTCGTTTTCAGCTGTCGGCACCGACGGCCCCACGTGTGACAGCAGCGTCGCGTCGTAGCCGGCCTTCTGCACGGCGTCGAGCAACTGCGCGGTCTGCGTCGCGGCGGCGAAGCGCACGCTGGCTTTTTCCGTCGCGAGATTGACCGACGCATGGTTGACGCCCGGCACTTTGGCGAGCGCCTTTTCGACGCGTGACGCGCACGACGCGCAGCTCATGCCGCCGATCGCGAGTTCGGCGGTGTCGTCGGAGGCGGATTCGGCGGGCTCGGGCGCGGCTGGGGGCGGCGCAACGACCTGCGCGTCATAGCCGGCGTGGCGAACCGCCGCGGCGAGCGTTCCGGCGTCGATGGGCGTGGCGGTGCCGACGGTGGCGCGTTCGGTCGCCAGATTGACGGACGCGCGGACGACGCCCGGCACTTTCGCGAGCGCCTTTTCGACGCGCGACGCGCACGACGCGCAGCTCATCCCGCCGATTTCGAGTTCGGCGGTGTGGCGCGGCGAATCAGGTGTGGCGCCGTCTTGCGGGCGTTGGGGAGCGGAGAGATCGGTCATGGTGATCAGAGCTTGACGCAGCATCGTGCTGCCGATGAAAGCAGTATCGACGTTCCCATCATGGGAAGGTCAAGCTCCGATCGCCCATCGCGGGCAAAGCGGGTCAGAAGGACGGCGGCGCGTCGAACATCGCCTGCGCGACGTCGCGCTGGCTTTCGTGCTCGCGCGATTGCAGCGTGGTTGCGGCGCCGCGGCGGTCTTCGGCGGCCTTGTTCTGGCCCAGCTTCCACTTGCCGGTCAGGCGCTCGACGGGAATTTCGATGCCGACGATCGCCGCCAGCATCTGCGAGATGAAGTCCGCGGGTGCGTCGCCCATTTTCCACGGCGTCGCTTCGCCGGCTTCCATCTTGCGCGTGAGCCGCGCAACGAGGCCACGCACGAAAGGTTCACCGTCGCGCACGATGATGTTGCCGTGGGCGTGCACGACCATGTAGTTGTAGGTCGGCACCTGACGGTGCGCGTCGTGCTTGCTCGGATACCAGGACGGCGAGATGTACGCCGAGGGCCCCTGGAAGATCACCAGCGCCTCCGCGCGATCCGCGGCCTCCTGCCAGACCGGGTTGCTTCGCGCGACGTGCGCGCGCAGCGTGCCGTGCGGTCCCTGCGCCGGGTCGAACTCGAACGGAATGTGATTCGCGTCGAGGCCGTTCGGACCCATCGTGACGAGCGCGCCGAGCGGATGGTCGGCGATCAGACGGTGCAGCACTTCCGTGCGCTCTTCGGCGAAATGGGCGGGGATGTACATGGGTGCTCCGGGTGGCGGGCGAGAGTCGGATCCAGTCTGCTGGCACGGCCGGGGCGTTGCTTGCGGACGCGCTCCGCGGGAGCGCTTTGCGACAAACACTGTCAAAGGACGCATCCCGCTCTTGCCTGGCCGTCAAGGATACGCTACAACCCGTTTTCGGGATCAGAAAGATCTGCTGAGCATTCGACGTGTATCCGTGTCGCGTAGCGCTCCGGCTTTCGAAACCGATTCCCATCGATTGCATGTTCGCTCGCCCTACGAATGATAAAAAATCGTCGAGACCCGTTTTCGCTTCAACGCACCTGCGTGTCGATCGCGGGCTTCGCATTGCTGGCAGCGTGTTCCACGCCGCCCAAGCTGGAGCCGCAACCGACCGGCTGGATCAAGGATGAAGTCGCCGACTCGTACGTGTTTGGCTACCCGCTCGTGGTGATGGACGCCGCGCGCGTTCAGGCGACGGGCACGGGTCCGGGGCAGGCGCCGGCCAATACGCTGCACAACGGCGCCGAGCTGCCGCCGCCCGGTACGGCGAATCCGCCGCAGCCGAACGTCGACACGGTGATGTCGACCGCGTGGCTCGATCTTTCCGCCGAGCCGGTGATCCTGTCGCTGCCGGATTCGCGCGGGCGCTACCTCGATGCGCGCGTGCTCGACATGTGGACGAACGTGGTCTGGTCGACCGGCCTCGATGGCGGCGGCCGCTATCCGGGCGTGCGCCGTCAGACCGTCGCGTTCGTCGGGCCGGGCTGGAAGGGCAATCTGCCCGATGGCGCGAAGCGCATCGACGCGCCGGGCCGCTATCTGTGGGTGGCGGTGCGGATCCAGTCGAACGGCGGGCACGATCTCGCGCAGGTGCGCAGGCTGCAACGCGGGATCCATCTCGAACCGCTGTCGAGCTATACCGACGACGAACCGACGGAACCCGTGGAAGGCGGTCCGGCCGATCTCGGGGCATCGGGCAGCGTGAGTTCGCAGGTCGCCGCGCTCGATCCGACTGCGTTCTTCAGCCGCCTCGCCGATGCGCTGCCGGACAATCCGCCGTCGCCGGCCGACCCGCATGCGCTGAAGATCCTGTCGGACCTCGGCGTGAAGCCGGGCGCGGCCGCCGCGCTGCCGACCAACGCCAGCGATGCCGTCGCCGCCGGATATGCCGACGGCCGCACGCGGGTCGCCGCGCCGCCGTCGAACCTGCTCGGCGCGAACGGCTGGACGTGGATCGCGGACGGCGCGGGCAACTACGGTCAGGACTACGCGCTGCGTTCGTATGCGGCGAGCACCGAACGCGGCCTCGGTACGCGCGACGACGAAGTGCGCGCCACCGCCACGCAGGATTCCGCGGGCGCGGCGCTGAACGGCGACAAGCGCTACGTGATCCATTTCACGGCGCGTCAGCTGCCGCCGGTACGGGGCTTCTGGTCGATCACCGCGTACACGAAAGACGGCGCGCTGGCGGACGAAGGCAAGGCGGTACGGCAGGCGGTCGGCGACCGCGGCGGCTTGCGGCGCAATCGCGATGGTTCCGTCGACGTGACGGTGTCGTCCGCCCGGCGCGGCGCGAACTGGCTGCAGGCGCCGCAGGGCGACTTCGTGCTGGTGATGCGGCTCTATGCGCCGAAGCCGCAGGCAACCGACGGCTCGTGGGCGCCGCCCGCGGTGACGCGGCAGTGAGCCTGGCGACATATACTTCTTTGCGCAGTCCGAGATTCCCACTCGCGGCGGATCGCCGCCGCGCCAACGGCGACCGAGCATGGCAAGTCTCGACAAAGCTCCATTCAGTGCTTCTCTCCGGGCGGTCCGCGGCGTAGCCAGCGCCCGCTGGACCCGCCGGCTCGTCATCGGTCTGCTGGTGTTTCTCGTGGTGGTCGGCCTGCTGGGCTTTTTCGCAGCGCCGCCGCTGATCCGTCACATCGCCCAGCAACAGCTGAGCCGGCAGCTCGACCGGCCATCGACCATTGGCCGCATCGCGCTCAATCCGTACACGCTCGCCTTCGAGGCCGACCGCGTGCATATCGGCGAGCGCGGCGGCGACGGCAATTTCGTCGACATCTCGCGCATCATCGTGCAAACGTCGTGGACGTCGCTGCTCCACCTCGCGCCGATCGTCGATGAGGTGAAGATCGACTCGCCACGCTTCCACATCATTCGCTACGATGCGCAGCGCTTTAACTTCTCCGATCTGATCGAGAAGTTCTCCAGGCCGTCGCCGGAACCGTCCAGCAAGCCGACGCAGTTTTCCATTTCGAACATCCACCTCGAAAACGGCCGGATCGAGTTCGACGACCGGCTGCTGAAGGTCCAGCACGTCATCGATCAATGGAGCCTCGGCATTCCGTTCATCGCAACGCTGCCGTCGAAAACCGACATCTTCGTGCAGCCGATGCTGCGCGCGCGCATTGACGGCGAGCCGCTCGCGATCGACGGCAAGACCAAGCCGTTCGCGACGTCGCGCGAATCGGACGTCACGCTGCGCTTCGACAATTTCGACGTGCCGCGCCTCCTGTCGTACTCGCCCGCGAAGCTGCCGGTGACGGTGCGGGCGGGCACGCTGTCGATGGATCTGCGGCTCAACTTCATCATGGCCGACGACAAGCCGACGCTGCGCGTGAGCGGTACGACCGATCTCACGCATCTCGACGTCGTCGACCAGAACCAGGCGCCGCTGCTGCAGGCGAACGCGGTGCACGTCGCGGCGGGCATGCTCGAGCCGCTGCAGAGCGTCTATCACTTCGACGACATCCGCATCGACGCGCCGAGCGTGCATCTCGCGCGCGATAAATCCGGCACGCTGAATCTGGAGCGGACCTTCGCGCCGGCTCCGGCTGCGGCTTCTGCTGCGGCGCAGCCTGCATCCGGCGTGGCGGCCTCGACAGCGAGTGCCGCGTCTGCGGCGAGCGCGCCCGCGGCGGCATCGGACGCCGCGGCGGCCGCGCAGAAGGCGCCGCCGCTCGACCTCTCCATCAAGCATTTCGCGCTCAACGGCGGCACCGTCGAGATGGTCGACCAGACGCCGGCCACGCCGGTGACCGTCGGGCTCGAGCACATCGGCGTCACGCTCACCGACCTGTCCACGCTCGCGAAAACGCCCGCGCACTACACGCTGAACACGGGCTTTCGCGATTCGCCGGGCTCGCTCGGCGTGACCGGCTCGCTTGGCTACGCGTCGAAAACCGCCGACGCGACGATCGATCTCGACAGCCTGCATCTGCCGCCGCTGCAGCCTTACCTGAATACGGCGACGGCCGCGCGCGTGATGGATGGCGCCGTCGGTGGCCATGTGGTCGTCAATGCGGACTGGGGCAAGTCGCCGGCCGCGGTGCAGGTGGGCGACAGCACGGTGAACCTGAAGTCGCTGAAGGTGGCGCTGCCGAATGCGTCCACGCCGGCCGTCACGCTCGCGGACGGCAGCGTGCACGTGAAGCAGGTGGATCTGGCGGCGCGCACCGCGCAGATCGACGCGGTGGACCTGACGGGGCTCGGCATCGACGCGCAGCGCCTGAGGGACGGCAGCATCGATCTGACCGCGCTCGCTGGGCCGCACGAAGCCGCGCAGCAGCGCACGGCGGTGCGCCACGTGCAGACGGCAGAGGCCGCGGGGCCGGCGTGGCACTACCGGATCGACGAGCTGAACCTGAAGGACGCGAGCGCGAACTTCACCGACAACACGACGCCGCGTCCGGTCAAGCTCGCGATCGCGCCGCTGCAGCTGAAAGTGCAGCAGATCAGCGACGATATGAGCCACCCGCTGCCGATCGACCTGCAGGCGACGCTGAACCGCAAGGGCACGCTCGGCGTGACGGGCGACGTGACCGCATCGCCGCTCAAGCTCGGGCTGAAGCTGAACGCGAACCGGCTCGACGCCGCGGCGTTCGAGCCGTACTTCGGCAGCAAGCTCAACGCGACCGTCGCGAGCGCGCTGCTCAACCTGAACGGCGACGTCGCGCTGAGCCAGCCACCGAAGGCGTCCGCGCCGAGCGTGTCGTATCGCGGCGATGTGGCGCTCGTCGACGTGCGGATGCTCGACAAGGCCACCTCCGACCCGTTTGCCGGCTGGCGTTCGCTCGCGCTGTCGAACCTGAAGGCGACCTACGACGCGCACGGCACCGACGTCGATGCGGCGCGCGTTACGTTCGCGGGCTTTTACGGGCGCGTGCTGCTCAATCCGCAAGGCAAGCTGAACCTGAGCGACGTGGTTGCGCATGAGAGCGGCTCGCCGCAGTCGCTGACGCGCGACAAGAACGCGAAGGGCGGCCGCGAGCCGATTCCGCTGTCGCCGCAACCGGCGTCCGAAGCGAGCGCCGAAACGGCGGTGTCGCCGCCGGTGGCGGCATCGTCCGCGGCGACGGTGGCGACGGCCGCCGCGGCTTCGGCGGCTTCGGCGGCGGGCGCGTCGAAACCCGGCCCGACGGTCACCGCCGCTACGCCGCCGCAAAGCCCGGTGCGCCTGCACTTCGGCCAGCTGCTGCTCGAAGACGGCCGCGTGAACTACACCGACGACTTCATCAAGCCGAACTTCACCGCGAACCTGGTCAGCATCCAGGGCAAGGTGGGCGCATTCGGCACGCAATCGACGACGCCCGCGCCGGTCGACATCGCCGCGAAGCTGGCCGCGAACGGTCCGATCTCGATCCGCGGCACGGTCAATCCGCTGATCGCCAAGCCGGCGCTCGATCTGACCGCGAGCGCGCACGACATCGAGCTGACCAATCTGACGCCGTACTCCGCGAAGTACGCGGGCTACCCGATCACGAAGGGCAAGCTGAACGTCGATCTGCACTACAAGCTCGACAACGACCAGCTGAGCGCGAACAACCACCTGTTCATCGACCAGCTGACCTTCGGCGATCACGTCGACAACGACACCGCGACGCATCTGCCGGTGCGCCTCGCAATCTCGCTCCTGAAGAACTCGCGCGGCGAGATCGACGTGAACATCCCGGTGTCGGGCTCGCTGTCGAATCCTGAGTTCAGCATCGGCGGGGTGATCTGGCATGCGGTGCTGAACCTGATCGAACGGGCCGTCACGGCGCCCTTCTCGCTGCTCGCGAACGCGTTCGGCGGCAGTAGCGAGGAACTCGGCTACGTCGAGTTCGCACCCGGCTCGGCGAAGCTGTCCGACGCGGCGGACCAGAAGCTCGACACGATTTCGAAGGCGCTGACCGACAAGCCGGCGGTGAAGATCGACCTGATCGGCCGCGTCGATCCGGCCGTCGACGAACCCGCGCTGCGCACCGAGTATGTCGACCGGCTGGTGCGGCAGCAGAAGCTGAAGGACACCGTCGGCAACGGCGAGAGTGTCGATCCGTCCACCGTGACGGTCGACCCGAAGGAATACGACAAATACCTGAAGGAGGCCTACAAGAACGGCGACTTCAAGAAGCCGCGCAATTTCATCGGCCTGACGAAGAGCATTCCGGACGACGACATGAAGAGCGCGCTCGCGCAGAACGCGCCGATCAGCGACGCCAGCCTGCGCGAACTCGCGCAGCAGCGCGCGCAGGCCGTCCAGCAGTATTTCGACGGCAAGGTGGACAGCAGCCGCGTGTTCATCGTCGCGCCGAAGCTCGATGCAAATGGCATCAAAGACAAGGGCGCGACGACACGCGTCGACTTCGGTTTGAAATAGACGCGCTCACCGCAAGGTTCCGTGCCTGTATCGGAATTGTCCGAGAGGATTGTTTCGCAACGCACGCTACGATCTCCAGCTACCCGCGACCCCGGGGCAATGCCCCGCCAGTGGCCCGACCCACGAAGTCGCACGACGCATCGTTCCTGGAGTACTTTCGGTTGGCTACTATCCTGATCGTTGACGATCACCCGGCGTTCCGGCTGGTCATCAAAACTCATCTGCTGCAAATGCCCGATGTCGACCTCGTGATCGAGGCCGACAACGGCCAGTCCGCTGTCGAACTGGCGCGCCAGCACACCCCGTCCCTCGTCGTGCTCGATCTCGACATTCCCCGCATCAACGGGCTCGACGTCATTCCCCGCCTGAAGCTGATCGATCCGGAATCGCGCGTGCTGATCCTGTCCGGACAGGATCCCACCACGTTCGTGCCGCGCGCGATGCGGGCGGGCGCGCACGCGTTCGTCGGCAAGGCGCAGGACCTGCGCGAATTCACCCGCGCGGTCGAGGCGGTGATGGCCGGCTACACGGTGTTTCCGCTCACGCGCGGCGTGGCGGGTACGCTGGTGGAAAACGCGTCAGACGAGGCGCACAAGCTTGCGCAGCTGTCCGACAAGGAACTCGTGATCCTGCAGATGCTGGCGCGCGGCATGTCGAACCAGGCGATCGGTGAGGCGCTCTTCATCAGCAACAAGACGGTCAGCAGCCACAAGACACGCGTGATGAAAAAGCTGATGGTCGACTCGCTCGTCGAGCTCGTCGATTTCGCGCGCCGCAGCCGCATCACCGCCGGGCACTGATGAGCCCGCATCCCATCCCCAGCGCGAACGGCGCCCGGCCGCTTTCCGCGCCGCGCGAGACGATTCTCGAAGCGCAGATTCTCAGCCTCGCATGCGGCAATCAGTCCACCGCCATTGATCTGATCCGCCTGCTGGCGGAGACGAATCAGAGCCTGCTGGGCTCGATGCAGAAAGCGTTGCACGAAGCGCGCTGGACCGCACTCGCGTCGGAGGCGCACCGCCTGCTCGGCGCCGCGCGTCTGATCGGCTGGCGCACCCTGTGCCGAATGACCACACGCGTCGAAGCGGCGGCGAAAGCCGGCGATCGCGAAGCCGCGCGAACAGCGCTGCTGATGCTCGAAAGCGTGATCGCTCGCCTCGATGCATCGCTTGCGCGGCTCCTCGACACGCATAAAAAAAGCCCGACCTGAGTCGGGCTTGAAGTCGGCTGCGCGCTCCGAAGAACGCGCAGCACCTGCAAAAGTGCAGACCGTTACGCTGCGAGCAGCGAACGCAGCACGAACGGCAGAATCCCGCCGTGCTTGTAGTAGTCGACTTCGATCGGCGTATCGATGCGCAGCAGCACCGGCACGCGTTGTTCCTTGCCATCCTTGCGATGGATCACGAGCGTCACTTCCTGTTGCGGCTTGAAGTCGTCGCCGAGACCTTCGATATCGTAGGTCTCTTCGCCGGTGATGCCGAGCGACTGGATGCTGTCCGAGCCCTTGAACTGCAGCGGCAGCACGCCCATGCCGACCAGGTTCGAACGGTGAATCCGCTCGAAGCTGCGCGCCACGACCGCCTTCACGCCCAGCAGCTGCGTACCCTTGGCCGCCCAGTCACGCGACGAACCCGTACCGTACTCTTCGCCGGCGAACACGATGGTTGGCGTGTCCGCGTCGATGTACTTCATCGCGGCGTCGTAGATCGACAGCTGTTCGCCGCTCGGCTGGTGAATCGTCAGGCCGCCTTCCACGCGCGTGCCGTCGGCCTTCGCCGGGATCATCAGGTTCTTGATGCGGACGTTCGCGAACGTGCCGCGCATCATCACGTCGTGGTTGCCGCGACGCGAGCCGTAGCTGTTGAAGTCGGCCTTCTGCACGCCGTTTTCCTTCAGCCACTTGCCGGCCGGCGAGTCTTCCTTGATCGAGCCGGCGGGGCTGATGTGGTCGGTCGTTACGGAGTCGCCGAACACGCCCAGCGCGCGGGCGCCCTGGATGGTCGGGATCGAATCGGCCGGCGTCATCGAGAAGTCGCTGCCGAAGAACGGCGGCTCAGCGATGTAGGTCGACTTCGGCCAGTCGTAGACCTGACCTTCTTCGCCCTCGATCTTGCTCCACAGGTCGCCCTTCTTCGTGAGCTGCGCGTAGTTCTTCTGGAACGCGTCGGCGTTCAGCGCGAACTTCAGCAGCGCGTTGACTTCGTCGCTCGTCGGCCAGATGTCGCCGAGGTAGATGTCCTTGCCGCCCTTGCCCTTGCCGACCGGCTCGGTCATCAGGTCGCGCGTGATGTTGCCGGCGATCGCGTACGCGACGACGAGCGGCGGCGACGCGAGGAAGTTCGCGCGGATGTTCGGGTGGATACGCGCTTCGAAGTTACGGTTGCCCGACAGCACCGCGGCCGCGACGATGTCGTTCTTCACGATCGCTTCGTTCAGCTCCGGCGTCAGGTCGCCGGCGTTGCCGATACAGGTCGTGCAGCCGTAGGCCGCGAGTTCGAAGCCGAGCTTCGACAGGAACGGCAGCAGGCCCGTCTTCGTCAGGTACTCGGTGACGATGCGCGATCCCGGCGCGAGCGACGTCTTGATGTGCGGCGCGACCGTCAGACCGGCTTCGACCGCCTTCTTCGCCAGCAGGCCGGCGGCGAGCAGCACGCTCGGGTTCGACGTGTTCGTGCACGACGTGATTGCGGCGATCAGCACGTCGCCGTTCTTCACGTTGACGCCGTTGGTCGTCTTGTAGTCGGCGTTCAGGTCGTCCGCTTTCTTCGCGAAGCCGTTTTCGCCGACCGGCTTCGAGAACAGGTCCGTGAAGGTCGACTTCACGTGGCCGATTTCGATGCGGTCCTGCGGACGCTTCGGGCCTGCCAGCGACGGCGCCACGGTGCCGAGATCCAGCGTCAGCGTCTTCGTGAAGTCGATCTGGCCAGCCTTCGGCACGCCGAACAGGTTCTGCGCCTTGAAGTAGTTTTCGAAGGCCGAGATTTCGGCTTCCGTGCGGCCCGTGCCCTTGAAGTAGTCGATCGTCTTTTCGTCGACCGGGAAGAAGCCCATCGTCGCGCCGTATTCCGGCGCCATGTTGCCGATCGTCGCGCGGTCCGGCACGCCGATCGAGGCCGTGCCTTCGCCGAAGAATTCGACGAACTTGCCGACGACCTTCTCCTTGCGCAGCATCTCGGTGATGGTCAGCACGAGGTCGGTCGCGGTCACGCCTTCGCGCAGCTTGCCCTTCAGCTCGACACCGACCACGTCCGGCGTCAGGAAGTACACCGGCTGGCCCAGCATGCCGGCTTCCGCTTCGATGCCGCCCACGCCCCAGCCCACCACGCCGATGCCGTTGATCATCGTCGTGTGCGAGTCGGTGCCGACGAGCGTATCCGGGTAGTAGACGGTATCGCTGCCGTCAGCCTTCTTGTGCACGCCGCGGGCCAGGTATTCGAGGTTCACCTGGTGCACGATGCCGACGCCCGGCGGCACGACCTTGAACGTGTCGAATGCCTGCATGCCCCACTTCATGAACTGGTAGCGCTCGTTGTTGCGCTGGAATTCCAGTTTCATGTTCAGATCGAGCGCGTCCTTCTGGCGGAAGTAGTCGATCTGCACCGAGTGGTCGACCACGAGATCGACCGGCACGAGCGGCTCGATCGACTTCGGGTTCTTGCCCGCGCGTTCCGCGACGCCGCGCATCGCAGCGATGTCGGCGAGCAGCGGCACGCCGGTGAAGTCCTGTAGCACGACGCGCGCCACCACGAACGGGATTTCGTCGACGCGGGCTGCGTTCGGCTTCCAGTTCACGAGTTGCTCGATGTGCTCTTCCGAGATCTTCTTGCCGTCGTAATTGCGCAGCACAGATTCCAGCACGAGACGGATCGACACCGGCAGGCGATCGATCTTGACGTTCAGTGCCTTACCCAGTTGCGGCAGCGAGTAGAACTTCGCCTTGCCGGAACCGCTATCGAATTCCTTCAGCGTTTTGTGGAGATTGTGGGCCATGGTTTTTCCCTGGTGTGATTCGCTTGAGTCGCGGATGGAACGTTGCCTTGCTGATTCAGATGATGCTGATGCGTTTCGATACTGTCCGTACTAGATGCATGTGACGTTGTCGTGAACCCGCGGTACGCGATGCATCGCGCGGTTCAGCGCTACGTCGGAAATCGCGGCCTGCCGTTGCAGTGCAAAGCGGCGCGCGAGCATTCGTTGCGGGCTTCGCGACCGGCAGCGTTATGCCGCGGATGCGGCGTCGCTCGTGGCCAGCCGGATACCCGGTGGATACAACGTGAAGCTGAAGCGCCTCGAGTCCGTTGCCCGGCGGAGCGTCGCCGCTCCCGGCGCGAAACGCGACGGAAGCGAAGCGGGCAATCGTGAGCGGTGCGGACATCGAGGCTTCCCGGACGTGGCTTAGTTGTTCGGGTTCTTGATCAGCTCGTTCGACTGCGTCGGAGCCGGCGCGCCTTGCGTCATTTCAGCCGTCTTGCATTCGTCGGCGAGACGCGAGCTGTCCTTGTCCGAGAACAGCATGGCCTTCGACGGGATCACGACGAGGTCCATGCCCGATGCCGCATCGTGGAAGCGGTCGGCGCCGGTCGTCGTCGATTCGCGCGGCAGGTTGTAGTTCTTCTCGGCCCAGTGCACGGTGACGATCTGGTCACGCTTCATGTCGCCCTTCAGCATGAACGATTCGCCATCGGCGCACGACCACTTCACCGAACCGTCCAGAATCGGATCGACCTTCGCTTCCTTCGAGGGGTTCGGCTTGCGCTTGATCAGACGACGTGCCGGAGCCGGGCGCTTCGACTTCGGCTTCGCCTTGGTCGCCGTCGTGCTCGAAGCCTGAGCGAAGGCGCTGGGCGCGGCCAGCATCGTCGTGGACAGGGCGCCGACAAGCGCGGCGATCAGCAATTTATTCATGGGAGAAAACCTTTTAAATCAAGATATTGGATGAGTACTGGATGGCCGTTGCCGGCGTCTCCATCCGGTCGGGCTCGCGCGCCTCGGCTGCGCACAGCACCCGCTATTTTCTCCTATTTAGCGGCGCGAACTTCAAATTCTCGGGTCCGGTGTAATTTGCACTCGGTCTGATGATCTTGTTGTCGATGCGTTGCTCGATGATGTGCGCGCTCCAGCCGGCAGTGCGCGAAATCACGAAGAGCGGCGTGAACATCGCAGTGGGCACGCCCATCATGTGATACGACACCGCGCTGAACCAGTCGAGATTCGGGAACATCTTCTTCGCATCCCACATGACCGTTTCGAGGCGTTCGGCGATGTCGAACAGCTTCAGGTTCGACTGCTCTTTCGAGAGTTTCTTCGCGACGTCCTTGATGACCTTGTTGCGCGGGTCCGAGATCGTGTACACGGGGTGCCCGAAGCCGATCACCACTTCCTTCGCTTCCACGCGGCGGCGAATGTCCGCTTCCGCTTCATCCGGCGTCTGATAGCGCGACTGGATTTCGAATGCGACCTCGTTCGCGCCGCCGTGCTTCGGGCCGCGCAGCGCACCGATCGCGCCGGTGATCGCCGAGTACATGTCCGAGCCCGTGCCCGCGATCACGCGGCCGGTGAACGTCGACGCGTTGAATTCGTGCTCGGCGTACAGGTTCAGCGACACATGCATCGCTTCGACCCACGACTTGCGCGGCTCCTCGCCGTGCAGCAGATGCAGGAAGTGACCGCCGATCGAGTCGTCGTCGGTTTCGACTTCGATGCGCTTGCCGTTGTGCGAGTAGTGATACCAGTAGAGCAGCGCGGAGCCGAGCGATGCCATCAAACGATCGGCGATATCGCGCGCGCCGGGCAGATTGTGATCGTCTTTCTCGGGCAGCACGGTGCCGAGCACGGAGACGGCGGTGCGCATCACGTCCATCGGATGCGCGGAAGCGGGCAGCCATTCGAGCGCGGCCTTCAGGTTCGCGGGCAGGCCGCGCAGCGCCTTCAGCTTCGTCTTGTACGCGGCGAGTTCGGCGACGTTCGGCAGCTTGCCGTGCACGAGCAGATACGCGATCTCCTCGAATTCGCACGCACCGGCGATGTCGAGAATGTCGTAGCCGCGATAGTGCAGGTCGTTGCCGGTACGGCCGACCGTGCACAGCGCGGTGTTGCCGGCCGTCACGCCGGACAATGCGACGGATTTCTTCGGCTTGAAGCCGGTGCCGGTGGATGCGGGTGCCGCGGTGCCTTGCGTCGTCGTTTCGCTCATGAAAGCGGTCTCCTTGTGAGCAGGCTTACTTCTTCTGGCTGAACAGCGCGTCGAGCTTCTGCTCGTACGCGTGATAACCGATGCGCTCGTACAGTTCGGCACGCGTCTGCATCGTGTCCAGCACCGCCTGTTGGCTGCCGTCGCGGCGGATCGCCGTGTAGACGTTTTCCGCGGCCTTGTTCATGGCGCGGAACGCCGACAGCGGATACAGCACGAGCGAGACGTCCGCGCCGCGCAGTTCGTCGACGGTGAAGAGCGGCGTCGAGCCGAACTCGGTGATGTTCGCGAGCACCGGCACCTTGACCGCCGCGGCGAACTGCCGGTACATGCCGAGCTCGGTCATCGCTTCGGGGAAGATCATGTCTGCGCCGGCCTCGACGCACGCGGCCGCACGATCGATCGCCGACTGCAGCCCTTCCACCGCGAGCGCATCCGTGCGCGCCATGATGACGAACTCGGGGTCCGTGCGCGCATCGACCGCGGCCTTGATGCGGTCGACCATCTCGTCCTGCGACACGATCGCCTTGCCCGGACGATGGCCGCAGCGCTTCGCGCCCACCTGGTCTTCGATGTGCATTGCACCGGCGCCGGCCTTCGTCAGTGCTTGCACGGTGCGGGCGATGTTGAACGCCGACGGACCGAAGCCGGTATCGACGTCGACGAGCACCGGCAGATCGCAGACGTCGGTGATGCGGCGCACGTCGGTCAGCACGTCGTCGAGCGTCGAGATGCCGAGGTCGGGCAGACCGAGCGAGCCCGCCGCGACACCGCCGCCCGACACGTAGATCGCCTTGAAGCCGGCGCGCTTCGCGAGCAGCGCGTGATTCGCGTTGATCGCGCCGACCACCTGCAGCGGTTTTTCAGCGGCGACAGCGGCGCGAAACATGGCGCCGGCGGAGGCGATGGCGGTCATCGTGTGGGCTCCTTCGAAAGATCGTCCAGGCCGAACAGCGGCGCGGCTTCGGCGGGCACCGTGCGGCCCGTGGCGCGCGCGCGGCGCAGCACCGACCAGTAGTAGCGGTAGCTCGCGCGATCGTGCAGCGTGTCGCCGTGGCGTGTCGGGCCCCACTGCGCGTGCTGCGCGGCGAGCAGGATCTCGGCGGCGGTCGCGATTTCCTCGTCGCGCGGTGCAAACGCGGCGACGATCGCCGGAATCTGCGCGGGGTGGATGCTCCACATGCGCGTGTAGCCGAACTCGTTGCGGGCGCGGGTCGCATCGTTCGCCACGACGCTCATGTCGCGCACTTCGGTCGTGACGTTGTGCGACGGCACGCAGCCATGCGCGTGGCACGCCGCGGCGATCTCGAGCTTGGCGCGCCGCACGAGCGGATGATCGAACTGGCCCGGCGAGCGCATCGCGGTGTCGGGAATCGCGCCGTCATGCGCGGAGACGAAGTCCATCAGCCCGAAGCTCAGCGCTTCGACGCCGCGCAGCGCGGCCAGCTGGAACACGCTCGCGAGCGCGCCATGCGTCTCGATCAGCAACTGCGCGGGAATCGGCTCGGGCAGGCTCATCTCGAGGCGCGCCGCTTCGATGAACGCGACCATCTCGGCGGCGTCGGCGGCGGAGCGGATTTTCGGCAGTGCGATGTAGGCGGGCGGGCGCTTCGCCGCGCGCAGGATCAGGCGGACGTCGTCGCGCCAGTGCGGATGATGGAAGTCGTGGATGCGCACGCCGATGCGGCCGTACCGGTCGTGCTCGCTGCCGAGCAGCGACGCGACCAGTTCCGCGTGCTCGGCCTCGCGGCCGACCTGCGCGCCGTCTTCGCAGTCGAGCGTGATGTCGAACACGGGGCCCAGCTGCTGTTGCAGCGCGAGCGACTTCAGCATCAGCTTCTCGCTGCCCGCGTAGTGATCGCAGGCAGGCAGCAGCTTGGGCGGCGCTTCGCCGTCAAACAGCACTTCGGCGGGAGTGAGGGCGCGCATCGTCGGCGTCAGGAGCGATTGCCAGCAGCGGCCGGGGATGCCGGCCATACGGTTGTCGGGACACGGATTCGGGCGCGCTCTGCAAGACGGTGGTGAAGCATCGTGGTCGGCCAGAGTCGAGCAAAGCGCGTTCGGATCAGTTGCGAAACTGCGGCGTGGCGGCGGTCATGCATCCGGCCATCCGCCGCTCACGTTGCACGGCGCCGGTGAAGGGCGCCTTGCGTGAACCACCGGAACTTCGCTCACTTCCCATGAAGGCTCGCGCGAAGCTCCGGTTTTCTGCATCGGCCGATCAGCCGAGCAGGTGTTGCACGCCGTCGCGCTCTTCGAGCAGTTCGTTCAGCGTGGCGTCCATCTTTTCGCGCGAGAACGCGTCGATCGCGAGGCCTTCGACACGCTTGTACTCGCCGTTTTCGCACGTGACCGGCACGCCGTAGACGATGTCTTCAGGAATGCCGTACGAGCCGTCCGACGGGATGCCCATCGTGACCCACTTGCCGTTCGTGCCGAGCACCCAGTCACGCACGTGGTCGATCGCCGCGTTCGCCGCCGATGCCGCCGACGACAGGCCGCGCGCTTCGATGATCGCCGCGCCGCGCTTGCCGACCGTCGGGATGAACGTGTTGCGGTTCCATTCGTCGTCGTTGATCAGCTTCGTCAGGTCCTGGCCTTCGACCGTCGCGACGCGGAAATCCGGGTACATGGTCGGCGAGTGATTGCCCCATACGGCGAGCTTTTCGATCGCGGCGACCGGCTTGCCCGACTTGGCAGCCAGTTGCGACAGCGCGCGGTTGTGGTCCAGACGCAGCATGGCGGTGAAGTTCTTCTTCGGCAGATCCGGCGCCGACTTCATCGCGATGTACGCGTTGGTGTTCGCCGGGTTGCCGACCACCAGCACCTTCACGTCGCGGCTGGCGACTTCGTTCAGCGCCTTGCCCTGCACCGTGAATATTTCGGCGTTGGCCGACAGCAGATCCTTGCGCTCCATGCCTTTCGAGCGCGGACGCGCGCCGACCAGCAGCGCGACGTCGGCATCCTTGAACGCGACCTTCGGGTCGTCCGTGACCACCACGCCGGCGAGCAGCGGGAACGCGCAATCTTCGAGTTCCATCACGACGCCCTTGACGGCCGCCTGAGCCTGCGGGAGATCGAGCAGTTGCAGGATGACCGGCTGGTCCTTGCCGAGCATGTCGCCGTTGGCGATGCGGAACAGCAGGGAGTAACCGATTTGACCTGCGGCGCCGGTGACGGCGACACGCTTTGCGGGCTTAGCCATTGATAATCTCCAGGACGATGCGTTAGACGCTTGGGAAAACGCCATTCTATATGCGCGATACGGGCCGCGCCGTGAAACGTACGGGCGGTGCCGCATGCGCTGGACGGCCGTGTCGACAGGTGCCGGCGCGGCGCCGGACTCGATGACAGCGGACGATTCGGGAGGGCGTCTGGCGAAGCCTCGACGTGCGGATCGAAACCTGACTGCGTGGGAGAACAGCGCGATGCGGCGGGGCTTCCGGTGCCGGTTTTTCCATACTTTTCAGATGGAACGGCTGCAAAATCAGCCCGCAGACCAGCCCGCAAACCCTTGCTCGCCAAGGAGTGTAGGAGTCGACCGAGGCAAAGTCAACCTTATCTTATGTCTTATATAAGACAGATGTATTGCCTGGAAAAGTCTGGACGCCGCGCGAGCCTTTATGATGAAATGCGCGCCATGAATGCGAACCAGGCGAGCCCAGCGAATCCGGACGGTCCGGCGCCCTCATCGGGCGACGCGGCACCCGTTGCTTCGCCCACGTTCAGCCCGCTTTACCAGCAGATCAAGGCGCTCATCACGCAGAGTCTCGAGTCTGGCGAATGGAAGCCGGGCGAGATCATCCCGAGCGAAGTCGAACTGGCGGGCCGCTACAAGGTGAGCCAGGGCACGGTGCGCAAGGCGATCGACGAACTCGCCGCGGACAACCTGCTGGTGCGCCGCCAGGGCAAAGGCACGTTTGTTGCGACGCACAACGAAGACCGCGCCCAGTTTCGCTTCCTCAGATTGCTGGCCGATGACGGCGTCGAGCACCCGCACGTGAGCAGGCTGCTCGAATGCCGGCGGCTGCGCGCGTCGGCGGAGATCGCGCGGCAGCTCGATCTGAAGCCTGCCGAGCCGGTCGTGCTGATCAAGCGCCTGCTGCAGTTCGACGGCGAAGCCACGGTGCTCGACGAAATCTGGCTGCCGGGCGGGGTGTTCCGCGGCCTCACGCTCGAGCGGCTGTCGGAGTACAAGGGCCCGCTGTACGCCATGTTCGAGGCGGAGTTCGGCACGCGGATGATCCGTGCGTCGGAGAAGATCCGCGCGGTCGCGGCCGAGCCTTCGGTGGCCGACCTGCTGAACGTGCCGCCGGGCTTTCCGCTGCTGTCGGTCGATCGCGTGTCCTACACGTACGGCGACCGGCCGGTCGAAGTGCGGCGCGGATGGTATGTCACAACCGGGTACTACTATCAGAACGACCTGAGTTGAAAGTTGACTCGAAGGGGCGATTCGACGGACGTCGCCGCGACCCACGCGCGGCCCGCTCCGATGGCGTCTTTATTGCGCGTTCCGCGCAGGTCCGATCCGGCGTTTCGCTGCATCGCGATATAAAAAGGCGCTAAAATTGCGGATTAGTGTTACTACATAGTAGGGGTCTAGCATGGCAGAAGCCGTAAAAAAACCGAGACCGGAATACCGGAACATCGGTATCGGGCAGATCTTGACGGCATATCGTCTCCCGCTAGCGGGGCGTGTGTCGATCCTGCACCGCGTGAGTGGTGCGCTGCTTTTCGTATTCCTTCCGTTCCTGCTGTACCTCTTCGATCAAAGCCTCACCTCCGAAATCAGCTTCGAAGTCTTCAAGGACTTCCTTGCCAATCCTCTCGTCAAGATCATCACGCTGGTGCTCGCGTGGGCCTTCCTGTTCCACTTCTGCGCCGGCATCCGTCACCTCGTGATGGACACGAACCACAACGCGGTGTCGAAGGAAAGCGGCAAGCGTACCTCGGTCATCGTGATCGTCGCCTCGTCCCTCCTCACGCTCGCCGTCGCGGCGAAACTCTTCGGAGCCTTCTGACCCATGTCAGCCAATAACCGAATCGGCTCGAAGCGCCTCGTCGTCGGCGCGCACTATGGCCTGCGCGACTGGCTCGCGCAACGCGTCACCGCCACCATCATGGCGATCTACACGGTGATCCTGCTCGTGTGGTTCTTCGTCGCGCAAGACTTCTCGTACGACGGCTGGGCATCGATCTTCGCCACCCAATGGATGAAGCTCGCCACGTTCGTCACGCTGCTGTCGCTGTTCTATCACGCGTGGGTCGGCATCCGCGACATCTGGATGGACTACATCAAGCCCGTCGGCCTGCGCCTGGTGCTTCAGGCACTGACGATCGTCTGGCTGCTCGCCTGTGCGGGCTACGCTGCGCAGATTCTCTGGAGAGTGTAAAAGAATGGCTGCAATCAAGAATTCTCTGCCGCGTCGCCGTTTTGACGTGGTGATCGTCGGCGCGGGCGGCTCCGGGATGCGCGCATCGCTGCAACTGGCGCGTGCCGGCCTGTCGGTCTGCGTGCTGTCGAAAGTGTTCCCCACGCGCTCGCACACGGTCGCGGCGCAAGGCGGCATCGGCGCATCGCTCGGCAACATGAGCGAAGACAACTGGCACTACCACTTCTACGACACGATCAAGGGTTCCGACTGGCTCGGCGACCAGGACGCGATCGAGTTCATGTGCCGTGAAGCGCCGAACGCCGTGTACGAACTCGAACACATGGGCATGCCGTTCGACCGCAACGCGGACGGCACGATCTACCAGCGTCCGTTCGGCGGCCACACCGCGAACTACGGCGAGAAGCCGGTGCAGCGCGCCTGCGCGGCCGCGGACCGTACCGGTCACGCGCTGCTGCACACGCTGTACCAGCAGAACGTCGCGGCGAAGACGCAGTTCTTCGTCGAGTGGATGGCGCTCGACCTGATCCGCGACGCTGACGGCGACGTGCTCGGCGTCACCGCGCTGGAAATGGAAACCGGCGACGTCTACATCCTCGAAGGCAAGTGCACGCTGTTCGCCACGGGCGGCGCGGGCCGGATCTTCGCGGCGTCCACCAACGCGTTCATCAACACCGGCGACGGCCTCGGCATGGCGGCGCGCTCGGGCATCGCGCTGCAGGACATGGAGTTCTGGCAGTTCCACCCCACCGGCGTGGCCGGCGCGGGCGTGCTGATCACCGAAGGCGTGCGCGGCGAAGGCGGCATTCTGCGCAACTCGAACGGCGAGCGCTTCATGGAGCGCTACGCGCCGACGCTGAAGGATCTGGCGCCGCGCGACTTCGTCTCGCGTTCGATGGACCAGGAAATCAAGGAAGGCCGCGGCGTGGGTCCGAACAAGGATCACGTGCTGCTCGACCTGTCGCACATCGGCGCCGAGACGATCATGAAGCGTCTTCCGTCGATCCGCGAGATCGCGCTGAAGTTCGCGAACGTCGACTGCATTAAAGAGCCGATCCCCGTCGTGCCGACCATTCACTACCAGATGGGCGGTATTCCGACCAACATGCACGGCCAGGTGGTCGGTACGTCGCGCGATCACGAAGAGCCGGTCAACGGCTTCTACGCGGTCGGCGAGTGCTCGTGCGTGTCGGTGCACGGCGCGAACCGTCTCGGCACGAACTCGCTGCTCGACCTCGTGGTGTTCGGCCGTGCGGCCGGCAACCACATCGTCAAGCACGTGAAAGAGATCAAGGACCACAAGCCGCTGCCGGCCGATGCCGCCGATTTTGCACTGGCGCGTCTCGACAAGCTCGAGAAGTCGGCGTCGGGCGAGTACACGCAGAACATCGCGAACGACATCCGCGCGACGATGCAGACGCACGCGGGCGTGTTCCGTACCTCGGCGCTGCTCGCCGAAGGCGTCGGCAAGGTGGCCGAACTGGCCGAGCGCGTGAACAACGTGCACCTGAAGGACAAGTCGAAGGTGTTCAACACGGCACGTGTCGAAGCGCTGGAACTGGCGAACCTGATCGAAGTGGCGCGCGCGACGATGGTGTCGGCGGAAGCCCGCAAGGAAAGCCGTGGCGCGCACGCGCAGAGCGACTTCGAACATCGCGACGACGAGAACTGGCTGCGTCACACGCTGTGGTTCAGCGAAGGCGATCGCCTCGACTACAAGCCGGTGCACATGAAGCCGCTGACCGTCGAATCGGTGCCGCCGAAGGCGCGTACGTTCTAAAGAGCCAAGCGGTCCGCGCAGTGCGCGGACCTCATCAAGGGAATTTCAAATGGCCAAGCGAATTTTTGAAGTCTACCGCTACGATCCGGACAAGGACGCAGCGCCGCGCATGCAGACGTACGAGCTCGAGATCGAACACGAGCGCATGCTGCTCGACGCGCTGGTGAAGCTGAAGGCGCTGGATGAAACGCTGTCGTTTCGCCGTTCGTGCCGCGAAGGCGTGTGCGGTTCGGACGCGATGAACATCAACGGCAAGAACGGCCTCGCGTGCCTGACGAACCTGAACGAACTGCCGCAGAAGATCGTGCTGCGTCCGCTGCCGGGTCTGCCCGTGGTGCGCGACCTGATCTGCGACTTCACGCAGTTCTTCAACCAGTACCACTCGATCAAGCCGTACCTGATCAACGACACGCCGCCGCCGGAGAAGGAGCGTCTGCAGTCGCCGGAAGAGCGCGACGAGCTGGACGGCCTGTACGAGTGCATTCTGTGCGCGAGCTGCTCGACGTCGTGCCCGAGCTTCTGGTGGAACCCGGACAAGTTCGTCGGTCCGGCGGGCCTGCTGCAGGCGTACCGCTTCATCGCCGACAGCCGCGACGAAGCCACGGGCGAGCGTCTCGACAACCTCGAAGATCCGTACCGCCTGTTCCGCTGCCACACCATCATGAACTGCGTCGATGTGTGCCCGAAGGGACTGAACCCCACGAAGGCCATCGGCAAGATCAAGGAATTGATGGTTCGCCGTACGGTCTGACATGGATTCCACGCATCAGTCTGACCCGCTGCGTCGTGCGCGCCTTCGCTGGCGCGCCCGGCGCGGCCTGCTGGAAAACGATCTCATCTTCGAGCGTTTCTTCGGCAAATACGAGCAGGATCTCAGCGATGCCGACGTGGGCGCACTCACGCGCCTGCTCGAGCTGAGCGATAACGACCTGATGGACTTGCTGCTCGCACGCAAGGAACCGGAAGGCGAGCTTGCCACCCCGGACATCGTACGGGTACTGGCGCTGCTGCGTACCGCGTGAGCGTCGCGGTGTCGCGAAGTCGCGCACGGCGTGAAAGCGCACGGCGTCTAGCGCACGTAATGTAGGGCCGGCGTGCAGATTATCGAAACCCCGTTTCCATTCTTCGATTGAGGATGTGCCATGACTCCGTCTGATGTAAAAGCCACGCTATCGTTCAGCGACAATTCGCCGAGCGTCGAAATGCCGATCTACAAGGGCACGATGGGCCCGGACGTGATCGACATCCGCAAGTTGTACGGTCAGACCGGCAAGTTCACGTACGACCCGGGTTTCATGTCGACGGCATCCTGCAATTCGGCAATCACGTACATCGATGGCGACAAGGGCGAACTGCTGTACCGCGGCTATCCCATCGACAACCTCGCGCAGAACGCCGACTTCCTCGAAACCTGCTATCTGCTGCTGAAGGGCGAACTGCCGAACGCCGCGCAGAACGAGGAGTTCGTGAACACCGTCACGAAGCACACGATGGTGCACGAGCAGATGCACTTCTTCTTCCGTGGCTTCCGTCGCGACGCGCACCCGATGGCGATTCTCGTCGCGGCCGTCGGCGCGCTGTCGGCGTTCTACCATGACTCGCTGAACATCAACGACCCGCGTCACCGTGACGTGTCGGCGATCCGCATGATCGCGAAGCTGCCGACGCTCGTCGCGATGGCGTACAAGTACAGCATCGGCCAGCCGTTCGTGTATCCGAAGAACGATCTGTCGTACAGCGCGAACTTCATGCACATGATGTTCTCGAACCCGTGCGAAGAGTACAAGGTCAACGACGTGCTGGTGCGCGCGCTGGACCGTATCCTGATCCTGCACGCCGATCACGAGCAGAACGCATCGACGTCCACCGTGCGTCTGGCCGGTTCGTCGGGTGCGAATCCGTTCGCGTGTATCGCGGCCGGTATCGCGTGTCTGTGGGGCCCGGCGCATGGCGGCGCGAACGAAGCCGCACTGAACATGCTCGAAGAGATCGGCACGGTCGACAACATCCCTGAGTTCATCAAGCAGGTGAAGGACAAGAACTCGGGCGTGAAGCTGATGGGCTTCGGTCACCGTGTGTACAAGAACTACGATCCGCGCGCGAAGCTGATGCGCGAAACGTGCCACGAAGTGCTCGAAGAACTGGGCCTGCACGACGATCCGCTGTTCAAGCTCGCGATGGCGCTCGAAAAGATCGCGCTCGAAGACGAATACTTCGTGTCGCGCAAGCTGTACCCGAACGTCGACTTCTACTCGGGCATCGTGCAGCGCGCGCTGGGCATCCCGACGTCGATGTTCACCTGCATCTTCGCGATGGCGCGTACGGTGGGCTGGATCGCGCAGTGGAACGAGATGATCGCCGACCCCGAGCAGAAGATCGGCCGTCCGCGCCAGCTCTTCATCGGCGAAACGCCGCGCGAGGCGAAGCCGATCGCGAAGCGCTAAGCCTTCTCAGGCAGTCGCTGCTCAAGAGCTTCTCAAGACACCCCGGTGGAGGTTTCACCGGGGTGTTTGTTTTTGTCGACGATGCCCGCGCGCGATTGCCGCGAAGCACAATCCGCCAAAACACAAAGAAATCAACGCTTCATTCGCGGGTGCCGCTGATACAGGTATCGCCACTACCACCCAACTCACTGTTTTTAATGAGTTTTTTCTGACGAGGGGGCTTCTCGGGGCGAACGGGCGTGGCATAATCGGTCGAACGCGGACGCGCTTCGATTGCCTCGCACCACCCGGTTCAATCGGCCGCGCGGGCCGCTGCTTCGACACCTCTATCCCCGCAAATCATGGCACAGACTCTCTACGACAAATTGTGGAACTCGCACGTGGTCCACACGGAAGAGGATGGCACCGCGCTCCTCTATATCGACCGTCACCTGCTGCATGAAGTCACGAGCCCGCAGGCGTTCGAAGGCCTGAAGCTCGCCGAGCGCCCGGTGTGGCGTATCAGCGCGAATCTGGCGGTCTCCGATCACAACGTGCCCACCACGGACCGCAGCCACGGTATCGCGGATCCGGTGTCGAAGCTGCAGGTCGACACGCTCGACAGCAACTGCGATAGCTACGGCATCACGCAGTTCAAGATGAACGACCTGCGCCAGGGCATCGTGCACATCATCGGGCCTGAGCAGGGCGCGACGCTGCCCGGCATGACGATCGTCTGCGGCGACTCGCATACGTCCACGCACGGCGCGTTCGGCGCGCTCGCGCACGGCATCGGCACGTCGGAAGTGGAGCACGTGCTGGCCACGCAGACGCTCCTGCAGAAGAAGAGCAAGAACATGCTCATCAAGGTCGAAGGCCCGCTGCCGCGCGGCTGTACCGCGAAGGACATCGTGCTCGCGATCATCGGCAAGATCGGCACTGCGGGCGGCACCGGCTATGCGATGGAATTCGGCGGCTCGACGATCCGTTCGCTGTCGATGGAAGGCCGCATGACGGTCTGCAACATGGCGATCGAAGCGGGCGCGCGCGCCGGCATGGTCTCCGTCGACGACACGACGATCCAGTACCTGAAAGACCGGCCGTTCTCGCCGACGGGCGTCGAGTGGGATCACGCGGTCGAGTACTGGAAGCAGTTTCATTCGGATGCGGGTGCGCATTTCGACCGCGTCGTCGAACTCAATGCCGCGGAGATCGTGCCGCAGGTCACGTGGGGCACGTCGCCGGAAATGGTGACGGCCATCGACGGACGCGTGCCGGACCCGGAACGCGAGAAGGATCCGGTCAAGCGCGACGCGATGGAACGCGCGCTGACCTACATGGCGCTCGATCCGAATACGCTGATCGAATCGATCAAGCCGGACAAGATCTTCATCGGCTCGTGCACGAATGCCCGCATCGAAGATCTGCGCGCGGCCGCGTACGTCGTGAAGAAGCTCGGCCGCCGCGTGGCGCCGAACATCCGTCTCGCGATGGTGGTGCCGGGCTCGGGTCTCGTGAAGGCGCAGGCCGAGCGCGAAGGTCTCGACAAGGTGTTCACGGACGCGGGCTTCGAATGGCGCGAGCCGGGCTGCTCGATGTGCCTCGCGATGAACGCCGACCGGCTCGACCCGGGCGAGCGCTGCGCGTCGACGTCGAACCGCAACTTCGAGGGACGTCAGGGCGCGGGCGGCCGCACCCACCTCGTGAGCCCCGCGATGGCGGCGGCAGCGGCGATCGAAGGTCACTTCGTCGACATCCGCAAGCTCGGTTAACGCACATCAGGTGACGGATCATGGATAAATTCGTTGTACATACCGGCGTCGTGGCGCCGCTCGATCGCGAAAACGTCGATACCGACGCGATCATCCCGAAGCAGTTCCTGAAGTCGATCAAGCGCTCGGGCTTCGGTCCGAATGCGTTCGACGAATGGCGCTATCTCGATCATGGCGAGCCGGGCCAGGACAACTCGAAGCGTCCGCTGAACCCGGACTTCGTGCTGAACCAGCCGCGATACCAGGGCGCGTCGATCCTGCTCGCGCGCAAGAACTTCGGCTGCGGCAGCTCGCGCGAGCACGCACCGTGGGCGTTGCAGCAGTACGGTTTCCGCGCGCTGATCGCGCCGAGCTTCGCCGATATCTTCTACAACAACTGCTTCAAGAACGGCGTCCTGCCGATCGTGCTGACCGAGCAGCAGGTCGACAAGCTGTTCAACGAGACGTATGCGTTCAACGGCTACACGCTGACGATCGACCTCGAAGCGCAGGTCGTGCGTAGCGGCGACGGCAGCGAGTATCCGTTCGAAGTCGCGGGCTTCCGCAAGTACTGCCTGCTGAACGGCTTCGACGACATCGGCCTCACGCTGCGCCACTCGGACAAGATCCGCCAGTTCGAGGCCGAGCGCCTCGCGAAGCAGCCGTGGCTCAACCACCGGCTCGTGCGCTGATCAGCCTGCTGAACGCGATGGCCGACCGATGCACGGTCGGCCATCGCTCGTCGGCATCAGCCGCCCCGTCATACAAACTCCAAAGGAAAATCGGATGAAGATCGCAGTCTTGCCCGGCGACGGTATCGGTCCCGAGATCGTCAAGGAAGCCGTCAAGGTGCTGAACGCGCTTGGCGAAAAATTCGAGCTCGAAGAAGCGCCGGTGGGCGGCGCCGGCTACGAGGCGAAGGGCCACCCGTTGCCCGATTCGACGCTCGCGCTCGCGAAGGAAGCGGACGCGATCCTGTTCGGCGCGGTCGGCGACTGGAAGTACGACTCGCTCGAGCGCGCACTGCGCCCGGAGCAGGCGATTCTCGGCCTGCGCAAGCATCTGCAGCTGTTCGCGAACTTCCGTCCGGCGATCTGCTATCCGCAGCTCACGGGGGCTTCGTCGCTGAAGGAAGAGATCGTGTCGGGCCTCGACATCCTGATCGTGCGCGAGCTGAACGGCGACATCTATTTCGGCCAGCCGCGCGGCGTGCGTCAGGCGCCGGACGGCCTGTTCGAAGGCGCGAAAGAAGGCTTCGACACGATGCGCTATTCGGAACCCGAAGTGCGCCGCATCGCGCACGTCGCGTTCCAGGCGGCGCAGAAGCGCGGCAAGAAGCTGACCTCCGTCGACAAAGCAAACGTGCTCGAAACGTCGCAGTTCTGGAAGGACATCATGATCGACGTGTCGAAGGAATACGCGGACGTCGAGCTGTCGCACATGTACGTCGACAACGCGGCCATGCAGCTCGTGAAGGCGCCGAAGTCGTTCGACGTGATCGTCACGGGCAACATGTTCGGCGACATCCTGTCCGACGAAGCCGCGATGCTGACCGGTTCGATCGGCATGCTGCCGTCGGCGTCGCTCGACAAGAACAACAAGGGTCTCTACGAGCCGTCGCACGGCTCGGCGCCGGACATCGCGGGCAAGGGTGTGGCGAACCCGCTGGCCACGATTCTTTCGGCCGCGATGATGCTGCGTTACTCGCTGAACAAGGCCGAGCAGGCCGATCGCATCGAAAGCGCGGTGAAGAAGGTGCTGGAGCAGGGCTACCGCACCGGCGACATCGCGACGCCGGGCTGCCAGCAGGTCGGCACGGCCGCGATGGGCGACGCGGTGCTGAAGGCGCTGTAAGCGCCGGTCACGTCTCCGCAGGAAGCCGGCCCGCGCGCATCCGCATGGGCCGGCTGAAGCAAAAAGACGGCCAGTATCAACGGTTTAGGTCTCATTTAGCGGGTTTTCGTGTAGACTGTCGCGATGGCACAGATGGCTCAACCCTCCTCGATTGCACACCTCCGCGGCAAAACGGCCCGCGCGGTTGAGCTCGCCATCACCACCAAAACGATTACCCGCAAAGCGATCACGAAGCGCTGATCGTCTGTCGTGCCCGCTCGTCTTCCCCGCGCGGTCACGCCGGGCGGCAGAGTAGCGGGGAAGTTTCCAGTCGAAGGGTAAAGAAATCATGAACGTAGGTCTCGTAGGTTGGCGCGGCATGGTCGGCAGCGTCCTGATGCAGCGTATGCAGCAGGAAGGCGATTTCGATCTGATCGAACCCGTGTTTTTCAGCACGAGCAATGCGGGTGGCAACGCGCCGTCGTTCGCCAAAAACGAGACGAAGCTGAAGGACGCGTCGAGCATCGACGACCTGAAGCAGTGCGACACGATCATCTCGTGCCAGGGCGGCGACTACACCAACGAGGTCTTCCCGAAGCTGCGCGCGGCAGGCTGGAACGGCTACTGGATCGACGCGGCCTCGTCGCTGCGCATGAAGGACGACGCGGTCATCATCCTCGACCCGGTCAACCTCGACGTGATCAAGAACGCGCTGATGAAGGGCCAGAAGAACTTCATCGGCGGCAACTGCACGGTCAGCCTGATGCTGATGGCGCTGGGCGGCCTGTTCCGCGAGAACCTCGTCGACTGGATGACGGCCATGACGTATCAGGCCGCGTCGGGCGCGGGTGCGCAGAACATGCGCGAACTGCTCGCGCAGATGGGCACGCTGCACGGCGCGGTGAAGGACGATCTCGCGAATCCGTCGTCGGCGATCCTCGATATCGACCGCCGCGTGCTCGCCGCGATGAACAGCGACAGCATGCCGACGGATCACTTCGGCGTGCCGCTCGCGGGCTCGCTGATTCCGTGGATCGACAAGGATCTCGGCAACGGCATGTCGAAGGAAGAGTGGAAGGGCGGCGCCGAAACCAACAAGATTCTCGGCAAGCCGGCCATGGGCGAGCCCGGTTCGATTCCGGTCGACGGCCTGTGCGTGCGGATCGGCGCGATGCGCTGCCACTCGCAGGCGCTCACGATCAAGCTGAAGAAGGACGTGCCGCTCGACGAAGTGCACGGCATCCTCGCGTCGGCGAACGACTGGGTCAAGGTCGTGCCGAACGAGCGCGAAGCGTCGATGCGTGATCTGTCGCCCGCAGTGGTGACCGGCACGCTGACGGTGCCAGTTGGCCGTGTGCGCAAGCTCGCGATGGGCGGCGAATATCTGTCGGCATTCACGGTGGGCGACCAGTTGCTGTGGGGCGCTGCTGAACCGCTGCGTCGTATGCTGCGCATTCTGCTCGACAAGTGAAGTAAACTACGCGCGTTGATTGGCCTCACGACGCGCGAACAAACCAAAAGCGTCGCGATTTCGCGGCGCTTTTTTCATTGCCGCGCCGGTTCTGGAATCCGCCGTTCTTCTTCTTTCTGCAAACGCTGCCACGCTGCGATGACGAGCCAGGAATCCCGATGACCACCCGATTCACTCCCGTTGTTTTGCCGCTGACACATGCCGCCCGTGCGATCGTCGCGCTGGCTGCCGCATTCGCCCTGACTGGGTCGGTGTATGCCGCCGACGATGCCGCGAGCGCCGCCGTCGAGGCGTCCGCTCCGCTCGTTGCGGGTACGCATATCGCGATCAAGCCCGGGGCGTCGCTGAACGACCTCGCGATCGAAGTGACCGGTTCGCACGATCGCAACACGGTTTCGCGCGCTGCGAAGGCGCTCTTCGACGCGAATCCGTCCGCGTTCTTCAGCCATGATCCGAGCCGCCTGAAACTCGGTGCGACGGTGATCGTGCCGGCACTCGATGCAACCGGTGCGCCCGTCGCGTCCGAAGCCAGCGCGGCGTCGGCGCCGGCGGGCTCGGCTTCGTCGGCGGCCGCGGCATCGACGCCAGCGGCCGCTTCGGCTGCTGCGGCGACTGCGACTGCTCCGGCAGCTTCTGCTGCCACGGCCGCTGCGGCTTCGAACGCGCCCGCCGCGGCGACGACTGCGTCGACTGCTGTGGCTGCATCCAGTGCGCCTGGTGCAGCCGCTGCCAGCGCATCGGCTGCTGCGACAGCGCAGGCTTCGAATGGGCATTCGGTGTCCGGCGCAATCCAGGCGTCGCCGGCTGCTGCGGCGAACACGGGCGCATCGCAACCGACCGTGTCGAGCCTCCAGCAACTGCTGGCGTTGAAGAACCGCGTGCTGCAGGAGCTGGACCACAGCAACGCGCACCCCGCATCGTCTGGCGCTGCCGCGCCGGCGAGCGCGGCGCCGGGCGCCGCGGCTAGCGGTGCCGCTCCCAATGGCGCGGCGAGCGGTGCCGTGGCCGCGCCGCCGTCGAACAATGCCGCCGAGCATATCGGGCCGCCGGCCATCATCGGTGCCGCGCTGGCGGCGCTGGTGATCGGCTGGCTGCTGCGCCGTCGCAAGCACAAGGTGCATGCGGATGCGGTCGCGCTCGACCCGCCGGCGGAGGGCGAAGGCTGGCCGAAGCCGGGTTCGCTCGCGTACGACGCGCGCAAGGCCGCCGCCGCAGAGGAGGCCGTGGATGTGGAGGCGCACGCGCCCGGCGAGGTGGAGGAAGGAGCCGAAGCGGCAGCGTCGCCGGAAGCCGGTGGCTATGAGGCCGAGGCGGCGCATGCCGCCGATCTGGCCGGCGCCGATGTGGCAGCGAGCGAGCTGATGGGGGCTTCGTCCGCGGCTCACGAAGAGACCGAGGCTGCGGCGGCGGAAGCATCGCCGCATGCCGAACCCGAGCCGGTGGCGGACCATCACGAAGCCGAACCCGAGCAGCCGCTCGATACGACGTCCGCGGAGGCCCATGAGGCCGCGGAACACGCCGCGACCGAAGCGCCGTCGGAGCCCGAACAGCACCCGGTGACCGAGTTGGCGCCGGAGGCTGCCCTCGAGCGCCGTACGGTCGAACTCGATCCGCCGATGCCGCCGCTCGTCTCCATGGACGAAAAGGTCGTCGAGCATACGCCGACGCTGCCCGCATCGCCGGCGCGCGCGCCCGCGCCCATGCTGCACGACATGCTTGCCGGCATGCTGGCGGCGGAAGCGTCGCGTACCACCTCGAAGCTCAAGGCCCAGGTGCCGCCGCGTTCCTATTCGCCGGTCCAGCCGCCAGCGGGCGCTACGCCAGCTGTCACGCCAACTGGTGCGACCGCGCAGAGCCCGGCCGCTCCTGCTGCTCCCGCTGCTGAGACTCAACCTGCGGCGTCGACGCCGTCCGCGGCAGAATTGCCGCCGCAGGAGCCGTTCGATACGCAGGCCGCCGCTTCGGCAGAACACGAGCCGCAGGAAGCGCGCGCCGCCGAACCGCCGGTCGAGGAGTCGCAGGCCGGCCCGACCTCGAGCGTGGAACCCGAAGTCTTCGAGCCTCAACCGCCCC
Organism: Paraburkholderia phosphatilytica; assembly: GCF_003443895.1. GTDB lineage: Bacteria > Pseudomonadota > Gammaproteobacteria > Burkholderiales > Burkholderiaceae > Paraburkholderia > Paraburkholderia phosphatilytica. The sequence goes on from NZ_QQOA01000013.1 coordinate 94,955, forward strand.
ATGTGGCGGAACCGTCGGTTCACGAGCCTCACATGGCTGCGGAAACGGGCCACGACGAACAACCACAGCCGTACGCACCGGAAGGAGCCGGCTGGGCGGCAACGGAACCCACGCCGCCGGCGCAGCACGTTACGGAACCGGAGCCGACGCATGCTCCGGCCGAGCCCTCGCCCGAACCCGCTCCACCGGTCGTGACGGAAGAAATCGGGGCGCACCACGCACCCGACACGCTCGAAGCGGACGAAGACCAGCACGAGCCGTCCGAAGCGTTCACGCCGCCGCTCGGACGGACGCCGAAATTCCCGCAGGAAGCGATCGACGCCCTTGGCAGTCTCGACCTGACGCTGCCGCCGCGCAACGAAGCGGCAGAGCCGGCAGCGGTATCCGCGCCGGAAGCTGGGCCTCAACCGGACCCGTGGCGTCCGCGCGAAGCCGCAGCGGACGGCGCGACCTCAACCGAGATACCCGCCGAGCCGCAACCGTCGTCTGAGGGCGCCCCCAGCGATCACGAGACGCACGCGCACGAACCCTCGCCTTTCATCGCGAGCGAGCCGCTTGCCGCGCCCGAATCCGCGTTGTTCGACGGTGATGGCCACAGTCACGGCCATGCGCAGACTGTGGAAGAACAAACGAGCCATGAAGCCGAGCCTCCGCACGCCGCCGAAGAAATCGAGGCCGGCATCGTTGGCGCCGCATCGGTAGCGGGCCTCGGCGCTGCGACTTTCGGGGCATTGAACCTGGATTTCAACCTCGACCTGCCGCCCACGTCCGAGGAGCCGCCGCCGTTCACGCCGAACCAGCTCGCGCGGATCGCACGCAACAAGCTGGACCTTGCGAGCGCGTATATCGAGCTCGGCGATCTGGGCGGCGCGCGCACGCTGATCAACGAAGTGATCGAGTCCAACGATGCCGCGACGCGCGACGAAGCGCGCGCGCTGCTGTCGACGCTCGCGCCGCTGTCCTGATGCGTATTGCACTCGGCGTTCAGTACGACGGCGCGGCGTATTGCGGCTGGCAGTCGCAGCCGCACGGCAAGACAGTGCAGGACGAACTCGAGCGCGCGCTGTGCGAATTCGCGCAGACGCCGCTCCAGACGATCGTCGCAGGGCGCACGGACACTGGCGTGCACGGTCTCGGCCAGGTCGTGCACTTCGATACGGACCTCGAGCGCACGCCGTTCTCGTGGGTGCGCGGCACCAACGCGTTCCTGCCGTCCACCGTCGCCGTGCAGTGGGCGCAGACCATGCCCGACGCGTTCCACGCCCGCTTCTCGGCGTTCGAGCGCACGTATTACTACGTGCTGTACGTGCACCCCGTGCGCTCGCCGATGCTGTCCGGCCGCGCGGGCTGGATCCATACGCCGCTCGACGTCGACGCGATGCGCGCCGCGGCCGCATGTCTGATCGGCGAGCACGATTTCTCGGCGTTCCGGTCGTCGGAGTGCCAGGCGAAGACGCCCGTCAAGCATCTGTACCAGATCGACATCCGGCAGCAGGGTCACTACGTCCACTTTCGTTTCCGCGCGAATGCGTTTCTGCATCACATGGTGCGCAATCTGATGGGATGCTTCGTCGCGGTGGGGCGTGGCCGCTATCCGGCCGAATGGCTCGCGGACGTGCTCGCGAGCCGCGACCGCAACCAGGCGGCGCCGACCTTCATGCCCGACGGCCTGTATCTCGCGCAAGTCGGCTATCCTGAGGAATTCGCGGTGCCTGCGGCCGAAACCGGCAGCGTGCCGTGGAGCGCGATCTGGCGCGACGAGTGAGCCCCACCACACCACGGCCGGACGCCAGACCGTTTGCCCAGCAGCAGTGAATTGCCTACCAGCCACATCATGACTTCAGCCGATTTCCCGACTACCGATGCGTCGCCCGCCGCGGCGCAAGCCGCATCGTCCGCCGCGCCGCGCCGGACGCGCGTCAAGCTGTGCGGCCTGTCGAAACCCAGCGACGTCGCGCACGCGATCGACCTCGGCGCCGACGCGATCGGCTTCGTGTTCTACCCGCCGAGCCCGCGCGCGATCAACGTCGCGCAGGCGGTGCAGCTGACGCGTGATATTCCGCCGTTCGTCTCGGTGGTTGGGTTGTTCGTCAACGCGACCCCGGACTGGATCAGCGAAGTGGTCAGCAACGTGCCGCTCAACCTGCTGCAGTTCCACGGCGACGAGACGCCGGCGCAGTGCGAAACCCTCGCGAGCGTTGCGGGTTTGCCTTGGTTGCGTGCGCTGAGGGTTGCGGCGGATACTCGGCAGGCCGATTTGCTAGAATCGGTATCCAGTTATTCGGCTGCCAGTGGCTTTCTGCTCGACACACACGTCGAGGGCTATGGCGGCGGCGGAAAGGTCTTCGATTGGTCACTTATTCCTGCAGAGCTCGCGCGTCGGGCCGTTTTGAGTGGTGGGTTGAACTCGCAAAACGTCAGTGATGCGATCCATCGCGTGCGCCCGTTTGCAGTCGATGTCTCGAGCGGCATCGAGGTGCCGGGCGCAAAAGGCGTGAAAGATCACGCCCGGATGGCGGCGTTCGTACGCGCGGTGCGCGAAGCGGACGCCGGATGATGCCCGCAGCGCCGCGCCCCGTGTTTCAGCACCGCGCGGCCTGCTCTGGAGAGTGATGCAATGTATAACTTACCCGATGAACGAGGCCATTTCGGCCAATATGGCGGCGTGTTCGTCGCTGAAACGCTCGTCCACGCGCTCAACGAATTGCGCGAAGCGTACGAGAAATTCCAGAAAGATGACGACTTCGTCGCCGAATACGAGCGCGAACTGAAGTATTTCGTCGGTCGTCCGTCCCCCGTTTACCACGCCCGCCGCTGGAGCGAACTGCTCGGCGGCGCGCAAGTGTTCCTGAAGCGCGAGGACCTGAATCACACGGGCGCGCACAAGGTAAACAACGTGATCGGGCAGGCGCTGCTCGCGCGCCGGATGGGCAAGCAGCGGGTGATCGCGGAAACCGGCGCGGGCCAGCACGGCGTTGCGACGGCCACGATCGCCGCGCGCTTCGGCATGGAGTGCGTCGTGTACATGGGCTCGGAAGACGTGCGTCGCCAGGCGGCGAACGTGTACCGGATGAAGCTGCTGGGCGCGACAGTGGTGCCGGTCGAGTCGGGCTCGAAGACGCTGAAGGACGCGCTGAACGAAGCGATGCGCGATTGGGTCACGAACGTCGAAAGCACGTTCTACATCATCGGCACGGTCGCGGGTCCGCATCCGTATCCGATGATGGTGCGCGACTTCCAGCGCGTGATTGGCGACGAGTGCAAGGTGCAGATGCCCGAACTGATCGGCCGGCAGCCGGACGCCGTGATTGCGTGCGTTGGCGGCGGATCGAACGCGATGGGTATCTTTTATCCGTATATCGAAGATACTTCGGTGAAGTTGATCGGCGTCGAAGCAGCCGGCGACGGCATCGAGTCGGGCCGCCACGCGGCTTCGCTGATCGGCGGCAGCCCGGGCGTGCTGCACGGTAACCGCACCTATCTGCTGCAGGACGCGGATGGTCAGATCATCGAGACGCATTCGATCTCGGCCGGTCTCGACTACCCGGGCGTCGGTCCCGAGCACGCGTGGCTCAAGGACAGCGGGCGCGCGGAATACGTCGGCATTACGGACGAAGAGGCGCTCAAGGCGTTCCACGACTGCTGCCGGATCGAAGGCATCATTCCGGCGCTGGAGTCGAGTCACGCGCTCGCGTACGCCGCGAAGCTCGCGCCGACGCTGCCGAAGGACAAGGCGCTGCTCGTGAATCTGTCGGGCCGCGGTGACAAGGACATGCACACGGTCGCCGAGCGATCGGGCATCAACCTGTAACCGTGACAATGCGCGACGAGTTCGACGATTCGCAGCCCCCGGCGCCCGAACTGGACGCCGAGGACGTGACCGCCACCGCCGACGCGGAATCCGTGCCGTCTCTGGGCACGGACGAAGCGGTAGCGGAAGCAGTGGCGGCGCCGGTGCAGGCGGAGGCGCAGATTCAGCCGGCCAAAACACCCGCTTCGGGCGTCATGTCGGCTATTCCGAAGCTTCCCGCCGGCATCACGCTGCATAATCGCGACTTCTTCGCCGAAGCGGCGAACCTGCCGGACGCCTCGATCGATCTGATCCTGGCGGATCCGCCTTACGGTCTCGGCAAGGACTACGGCAACGACTCGGACATGCGTTCCGGCGACGATTTTCTCGCGTGGACGCGTGCCTGGCTCGAACTGGCCATTCCGAAGCTGAAGCCGTCGGGTTCGCTGTACGTGTTCTGCACCTGGCAATACGCGCCGGAAATCTTCTGCTTCCTGAAGACGAAGCTCACGATGGTCAACGAGATCATCTGGGACCGGCGCGTGCCGAGCATGGGCGGCACCACCCGCCGCTTTACGTCGGTGCACGACAATATCGGCTACTTCGCGGTGTCGAAGGACTATTACTTCGATCTCGATCCCGTCCGCATTCCGTACGACGCAGCAACCAAGAAGGCCCGTTCGCGCAAGCTGTTCGAGGGCAGCAAGTGGCTGGAAATCGGCTACAACCCGAAGGACGTCTGGTCGGTGTCCCGACTGCATCGGCAGCATGCCGAGCGAGTCGATCATCCGACGCAGAAGCCGCTGGAAATCGTTGAGCGGATGGTGCTCGCGAGCTGCCCACCGGGCGGCCGCGTGCTCGACCCGTTCATGGGCAGCGGCACCACGGCCGTCGCCTGCGCGCGGCAGCGGCGCGAATTCGTTGGCTACGAGATCAATGAGACTTACTGCACGATCGCGCGAGAACGCGTCAGCGCGGTCACGCCGGTCGCCGTCGCGATCTAGCGGTTTATGCGCATAATCTGCGCCAGATGACTGCGATAGTCGTGCAGTTACACGATATTCAGGAAAATTCCATGTCGCGTATCAAAGGTACGTTTGCGGCGCTCGCCGCTGAAGGCAAAAAAGGGCTGATTCCGTTCATCACCGCCGGCGATCCCGATCCGGCGCGCACGGTCGATCTGATGCACGCGCTCGCCGCGGGCGGGGCCGACGTGATCGAACTGGGCGTGCCGTTCTCCGACCCGATGGCGGACGGCCCCGTGATCCAGCGCTCGTCGGAGCGCGCGCTCGCGAAGGGCGTGTCGCTGCGTCACGTGCTGGCCGACGTGAAGCGTTTTCGCGAAACCAATGACCGCACGCCGGTCGTGCTGATGGGCTACGCGAACCCGATCGAGCGGATGGGCATCGACAGATTCGCGAAAGCCGCGCAGGAAGCCGGTGTGGATGGCGTGCTGGTGGTCGACTATCCGCCGGAAGAATCGGCGGAATTCGCGGAAAAGATGCGATCTGCTGGCATCGATCCGATCTTCCTCCTGGCGCCGACTTCAACCGACGAACGCATCGCGGCGGTCGGCCGGGTAGCGAGCGGATACGTGTATTACGTGTCGCTGAAAGGGGTGACCGGTTCGGCAAATCTGGACGTTTCCAGCATCGCGGGTAAAATCCCGGCCATCAAGTCGCATGTACCGCTGCCGGTGGGCGTCGGTTTCGGCATTCGCGATGCGCAAACCGCGCGCGCCGTTGCCGAAGTTTCCGATGCCGTCGTGATCGGCAGCCGTATCGTGCAGTTGCTCGAAGAAGCGGCGCCGGAACACGCTGTCGACACGCTCACGCGCTTCATCGCGGAAGTGCGTGCCGCGCTCGATGGCATCGGCGCTGCTTCGCGATAACCGTCGCGATAATCAATATCGTCCGTTGACCAACGCCCGGCCCCGCCGGGCGGCACGGACTCAGGAAGGGATCTGTCATGAGCTGGCTCGACAAACTGCTGCCGCCGAAAATCAAGCAAACCGACCCGAAGAGCCGCAAAGGCATTCCGGAAGGCTTGTGGATCAAGTGCCCGTCGTGCGAAGCGGTGCTCTACCGCAACGACGTCGAGGCGAATCTGCACGTCTGCCCGAAGTGCGAGCACCACATGCGGATCGGTGCGCGCGAGCGCCTCGATGCGCTGCTCGACGCGGAAGGCCGCTATGAGATCGGCCAGGAGATCGTTCCCGTCGACGCGCTGAAGTTCAAGGACAGCCGCAAGTATCCGGACCGTCTGAAGGAAGCGATGGACGAGACCGGCGAAACCGACGCGATGGTCGTGATGGGCGGCGCGATTCACACGCTGCCGGTCGTCGTCGCGTGCTTCGAATTCGCGTTCATGGGCGGCTCGATGGGCTCGGTCGTCGGTGAGCGCTTTGCCCGCGGCGCGCAGAATGCGCTCGAGCAGCAGGTGCCGTTCATCTGCTTCACGGCATCGGGCGGCGCGCGGATGCAGGAAAGCCTGCTGTCGCTGATGCAGATGGCGAAGACCACTGCGATGCTGACGAAGCTCGCCGAAGCGAAGCTGCCGTTCATCTCCGTGCTGACCGACCCGACCATGGGCGGCGTGTCCGCGAGCTTCGCGTTCCTCGGCGACGTGGTGATCGCCGAGCCGAAGGCGCTGATCGGCTTCGCCGGCCCGCGCGTGATCGAGCAGACGGTGCGCGAGAAACTGCCGGAAGGCTTCCAGCGCGCCGAATTCCTGCTGCAGAAGGGCGCGGTCGACATGATCGTCGACCGTCGCAAGCTGCGCGAGGAAATCGCGCGCCTGATGGCGCTGATGACGCGCCAGCCGGCCGACGCGGTCGCCTGAGCCGCGCGCTTCCCTCGCTGACTGCCGACCGCGCGGTGATGCGCGATACGGCACCCAAAAAAGCAACGCGCCGCACGAAGTCTTTCGTGCGGCGCGTTGTCGTTTCCGGGATAATGCCGGTCCGTTGTCATGGTTCTTTCAATGAGCACCTTCCCCACCCTCGACGCGTGGCTCACGCACCTCGAATCCGCCCATCCTGTCGGTATCGACATGGGTTTGACGCGTATCGGCAAGGTGCGCGATGCAATGGAGCTGTCGTTCGCGTGCCCGATCGTCACGGTCGGCGGCACCAACGGCAAGGGCTCGACCTGCGCGATCATGGAGTCGATCCTGCTGAAGGCCGGCTACACGGTGGGCTGCCATACGTCGCCGCATCTGCTCGCATTCAACGAGCGCGCGCGCATCAACGGCGTGAACGCGACGGATGACGAACTGCTGCCGCATTTCGAAGCCGTCGAAGCGGCGCGCGTGAGCTTCCCCGAGCCGGTCTCGCTCACGTATTTCGAATTCACGACGCTCGCGATCCTGCATCTGTTCGCATCGCGCGGGCTCGACGCGGTGATCCTCGAAGTCGGCCTTGGCGGCCGTCTCGACGCGGTCAACATCCTCGATGCCGACTGCGCGATCATCACGAGCATCGATCTCGACCACATGGATTACCTCGGCGATACGCGCGAGAAGATCGCCTTCGAAAAAGCCGGCATCTTCCGCGCGAATCGCCCCGCGATCTGCGCCGATCCGGTTCCGCCGCAAACGCTGATCGATCATGCGCAGAAAATCGGCGCCGATCTGTGGCTGTTCGGCCGCGATTTCCGCTACGAAGGGCAGGCGGGCAGCGAGCGCCAGCAATGGAACTGCGTGGGCCGCACGCTGAAGCGGTCGGCGCTCGCGTATCCGGCGCTGCGCGGCGCGAATCAGCTGATCAATACGTCGGCCGCACTGGCCGGGCTGGAAGCACTGCGCGACCGCCTGCCGGTGTCCGCGCAGGACATCCGCCTGGGTCTCGCGAACGTCGAACTGCCGGGCCGCTTCCAGGTGCTGCCGGGCAAGCCGTCCATCATCCTCGACGTTGGGCACAACCCGCACGCCGCGGCCGTGCTCGCGCAAAACCTCGGCAACATGGGCTATTTCCCGTTCACCTACGCGGTATTCGGCTCGATGCGCGACAAGGACATCGCGGGCGTGCTCGCGCACGTGAAGGGCGAAATCGACCACTGGTGCGTGACCGATCTGCCAACGCCGCGCGCGGCGTCGGCCGAGGCGCTGGAAGGCCTGTTGCGGGACGCGGGCGTGACGGATGGCGCCGACAGCAGCGTTACACGCTTCGAATCGCCTGCAGAAGCCTTCCAGGACGCGCTAAAACGAGCGTCCGACAATGATAGAATCGTGGTTTTCGGAAGTTTCTATACGGTAGCTGGCGTGATGGCCTATCGTAAGTCGCAGCAACACTGATCACGCGCAGCCTCCTTCAGGCCATACATGGGAATTTTCTCGTTCGGCAACGGTAAGCAAGAAGACGCGCCAGCACGGCGCGGATCCGGTCGCAATACCCGCAATCCGCGGGTAGAACGGCGTAGCCGGCGAACGACCCAGGCAGGCGATGCGGAAGCGATGCTGCTCGACCCGACGCTGCCTGAGAAACAACGGGCGCGGCGCCGTCTGGTCGGCGCGATCGCACTGGTCGTGGCGGCCATCGTGATCCTGCCGATGCTGCTCGACTCGCATCCGAAGCCCGTCACCGACGACATCGCAATCGATATCCCGAACCGGCCGGTCGCCAAGGTGACCACGCCGCCGCAGGACACGCAGGCTGGCGTCGCGCCGGACAGCCCCTCGGCCGGCGCAGGCCTTGCCGCGTCGGGTCTGGCCGCTGCAACGGCCGGCACGGCGGCACAAAGCGCCGCAACGGCCAGCCAGGCAGGTACGCAATCCGCGACGAAATCGCCGAGCAAGCCCGCCGCCAGCCAGCAGACGCAGAGCACGGCAATGAATCCGGCGCCGCCGGCCACGAGCCCGTCGAAACCGGCGAAGCCGTCGGCAGCGCCCACGCAGTCCACCGAATCCACCGCGCGCACCGCAGCCGCCGCCAACGCCGATTCGGGCACTCCGGCCGCACCCGCCGGCGCGCGCTTCGCGCTGCAGCTCGGCGTGTTCCCGGACGACGCGAGCGCGAAAGCATGGGCGACGAAGTTGAAAGCGGCCGGTGTGCCGGCATATACCGAACGACGCAAGCAGACTGACGGCACCACGCAGACGCTGCTGCGCGCCGGTCCGTTCCCGGATCGGGCGGCGGCGTCAGCGGCGATCGCGAAAGTGCGCTCGGCCGGGCTGTCGTCGAGCGCGAATAGCGGTGCTGCCCAATAAGCCGCCGTGTTGACCGCATTCGACTACGCTGTAATAGCGGTGATCGTGCTGTCGGCGCTGCGAGGCTTGTGGCGCGGTCTGCTGTCCGAGCTGTTCGGGCTGGTGGGCTGGGTGGTCGCGTTCCTGCTGGCGATCCACTTCGTCACGCAGCTCGCGCCGATGATTCCGGCCACGTGGCCGGGCGGCACGGTCACACAGTGGCTCGTCGCGTTTCTTGTGATCGTCGTCGGCGTGATGATCGTCACCGGCGTGGCGAATGCGCTGCTGAGCAGGCTGGTGTCGGTTTCGGGGCTGGGTGGCGTCGACCGCTCGCTCGGCCTGTTGTTCGGCCTCATCCGTGGGGTCGTGCTGGTGCTGCTGCTGGTCGCCCTCGCGGGGCTGACCGAGTTGCCCCAGCAAGGTTTCTGGCGCAACGCGCTGCTGCGGCCCTATGTCGAGCAGGGCATGCGCGAAGTGTTACCGCTGCTTCCGCCGCAGCTTGGGCAATACGTCCACATCTGACGCGGCGATGACAGGAAGCGGGGAGAATGCGGGCCGGCCGTCGGCGTGACGGCTGCCCCTGCGGCATGATCCGGCCAGGCCTCCGGCACCGGCAGCCGCAACGAGTTTCGATCTTTTGAAGGACCATGCCATGTGCGGCATCGTAGGCGTAGTTTCCCGATCTCCCGTCAACCAGCTGCTGTATGACAGCCTGCTGCTGCTGCAGCATCGCGGCCAGGACGCAGCCGGCATCGCCACGGCGAACGGCAGCACCTTCCACATGCACAAGGCGAACGGCATGGTGCGCGACGTGTTCCGCACGCGCAACATGCGCAGTCTGCCGGGGATGGTCGGCATCGGCCAGGTGCGCTACCCGACGGCCGGTTCGGCGTCGAGCGAGGAAGAGGCCCAGCCGTTCTACGTCAACGCGCCGTTCGGCATCATCCTCGCGCACAACGGCAACCTGACGAACTGGCCCCAGCTGAAGGACGAGATGTTCCGCGTCGACCGCCGGCACGTGAACACGAACTCCGACACCGAAGTGCTGCTCAACGTGCTCGCGCACGAACTGCAGCTGTCCAGCTCGGGCCTCCAGCTCGATCCGACGGCGCTCTTCAAGGCCGTGTCGGGCGTGCACCGCCGCGTGCGCGGCTCGTACGCGATCGTGTCGCTGATCTCCGAGGTCGGGCTGCTCGCGTTCCGCGATCCGTTCGGCATCCGGCCGCTGTGCATCGGCAAGCAGGAAACGGCGGAAGGCACCGAGTGGATGGTGGCGTCGGAATCGGTGGCGCTCGAAGGCATCGGCTTCGAATTCGTGCGCGACGTGGCGCCGGGCGAAGCGATCTTCATCGATCTCGAAGGCAACTTCTACGCGCAGCAGTGCGCGAACACGCCGAGCCTGAACCCATGCATTTTCGAGCTCGTGTATCTGGCCCGTCCGGATTCGGTGCTCGATGGCGTGCCCGTCTACAACGCGCGTCTGCGCATGGGCGACTATCTCGCCGAGAAGATCCAGCGCGTGCTGCCGAAGGACGTGAAGATCGACGTCGTGATGCCGATTCCCGATTCGTCGCGTCCCGCGGCGATGCAGGTCGCGGCGAAGCTCGGTGTCGAGTATCGCGAAGGTTTCTTCAAGAACCGCTACGTCGGCCGCACGTTCATCATGCCGGGCCAGGCGGTGCGCAAGAAGTCGGTGCGCCAGAAGCTGAACGCGATGGGCATCGAGTTCAAGGGCAAGAACGTGCTGATCGTCGACGACTCGATCGTGCGCGGCACCACCTCGCATGAAATCGTGCAGATGGCGCGCGATGCGGGTGCGAACAAGGTGATCTTCGCGTCGGCGGCGCCGCCGGTGAAGTTCCCGAACGTGTACGGCATCGACATGCCGACGCGCGGCGAACTCGTCGCGCACGGCCGTTCGGACGAAGAAGTCGCGAAGATCATCGGCGCCGACTTCCTCGTGTATCAGGATGTGGCCGATCTGAAGCAGGCGATACGCGACATCAACCCGGCGCTGAAGGGCTTCGACGCTTCGTGCTTCGATGGCAACTACATCACCGGCGACGTGACGACGGAATACCTCGACGGCGTCGAGCTCGCGCGTCTCGCGCCCGATGCGCAGTCGGATCGCGACGCGGCGAGCGAAGCGATGGACGGCGGTACGTCGCGCTCGCAGCTGCATCTGCAGCTTTCGATGGAATGAGCGTGAAGGGCGGTCCGCTGCACGCAGCGCGCCGCCCGTGTTAACATGCAGGCTTGCGTCGATTTGAATTCAGCTTGCGGACGCGGGGCAACCCAAAACAGCTAAAGCGAACGGCGAAGTCCGCATTGCTCGCCAACGCTCCAGCTTCCCCGCCATGAAGCCCGCTTTTGCTCTCGACGCAAGCGGGCTTTTTTGTTGCCGCTCCCTTTTGATTTTTGCTTGACGGCGGACGGATGAACGACACGTCCGCTATCGAGCGAGCCGAGCCGGAAGGACACAGAACGAACATGGACGACCAATTCAACTTCGACACCCTCGCGGTCCGTTCGGGCACGCTGCGCAGCGAGTTCGGCGAGCATTCCGAAGCGCTGTACCTGACCTCGAGCTTCGTGTTCGCGAGCGCCGCGGACGCCGCCGAGCGCTTCAAGAAGTCCGAGGACTACTACACGTACTCGCGCTTCACGAACCCCACCGTCACGATGTTCCAGGATCGTCTGGCGGCGCTCGAAGGCGGCGAAGCGTGCATGGCCACCGCGTCGGGCATGAGCGCGATCCTGTCGGTGGTGATGGCCGCGTTGCAGGCGGGCGATCACCTGGTCAGCTCGCAGAGCCTGTTTGGCTCAACGCTCGGCATGTTCTCGCAGATCTTCTCGAAGTTCGGCATCACGACGACCTTCGTCGATCCGACCGACCTCGACGCGTGGAAGAACGCGGTGCGTCCGGAAACGAAGATGTTCTTCCTCGAAACGCCGTCGAACCCGCTCACCGAGATCGCCGACATCGAAGCGATCTCGAAGATCGCGAAGGCGGCGAATGCGATCTTCGTGGTCGACAACTGTTTCTGCAGCCCGGCGCTGCAGCAGCCGCTGAAGCTGGGCGCCGACGTCGTGATGCATTCGGCCACCAAGTTTCTCGACGGTCAGGGCCGCGTGCTCGGCGGTGCGCTGGTGGGCTCGAAGCAGTTCATCATGGAGAAGGTGTTCCCGTTCGTGCGCAGCGCGGGGCCGACGCTGTCCGCGTTCAACGCGTGGGTGCTGTTGAAGGGCATGGAAACGCTGTCGCTGCGCGTCGACAAACAGTCGTCGAACGCGCTCGACATCGCGCGCTGGCTCGAACAGCATCCGGCCGTGAACCGCGTGTTCTACCCGGGCCTCGAATCGCATCCGCAGTACGAGATCGCGAAGCGTCAGCAGAAGTCGGGCGGTGCGATCGTGTCGTTCGAGCTGAAGGGCGACACGCCCGAAGCGATGCGCGCGAACGCATGGCGCGTGATCGACAGCACGAAGATCTGCTCGATCACCGGCAATCTCGGCGACACGCGTACGACCATCACGCATCCCGCCACCACGACGCACGCCCGCATCACGCCGGAAGCGCGCGCGGCGGCCGGCATCAGCGAAGGGCTGATCCGGCTGGCAGTGGGCCTGGAAAACGCGGGCGACATCCGCGCGGATCTCGCGCGCGGTCTCGGCGCTTGATCAGCTCGATGAGCGAATCGGGAAACCGATAGAAGTGAAAGACGGCGTCTGCGCTCAGTGTTTGCGCAGGCGCCACTTCCCGGGCGCCACGCCGAAGCGCCGCGTGAACGCGTGCGTGAACGCGCTCTGATCGGCGAAACCGACGTCGAGCGCGATGTCGGTGAGCGAGCGGCGCTCGTCGGCGAACAGCATCACGGCGGTGTCGAGCCGCAGGCGTTGCAGATAGCGGTTCGGCGTCTCGCCGAATGCCTCGCAGAAAAGTTCGTGGAAACGCCGCATGCCGAAGCCGCAATGCGCGGCGAGATCGGCCACGCGCAGCGGTTCCGCGAGGTGCGCGCGTAACCAGCGGTCTATACGGGGGAAGTCGAGCTTCACGGCTTGCATGTCGCCGCTCTCGATGCGCACGTCGCCGCAACCCTCCACCAGCGCCGCGCAGAGCTGCGTCGCCGCGAACCAGTCGAAGCGATGCGCGGCCACGTCCAGCGTGTGCTGCGTCTTGGCGGAACCTGCAAGCGCGACCGATGCCGCGTCCGCCACACGCGCGTGCGTGGCAAGCGAAAACACCAGCTGCGTCAAGCGCGCATCGAGATCGACCGGCCGCGCGCGATCGAACAGGCGCCGCGGTACCGCGAGCGACGTGCCCGGCAGATCGAGCACCAGCTGGCGGTTCTCGCCGATGCCCGCGTAATCGTGCCGCGAGCCGGCCGGCACGAGCCACGCGGAAGCACGATCGATCCGCTGTCCGAGCCCATTCACCGACATCACCATCTCCCCATCCAGCCCGAGCACGACCTGATGGAAGTCGTGCACGTCCCACGCTTCGACGTCCGAAAAGTGACGTAGCGTGACAGTGGGTGCGGTGACGGTGGCGTGATGATGGTCCATGGTGCAACAGCAGCGAGCGAGCCGCGCGATGTGCAAATCAAAATCAAAAACTCGCGCGGCAGGCGCCCGCAAAAAACATCAGACTTCGAGCAGTTCCACTTCGAACACGAGCGTCGCATTAGGCGGAATCACGCCGCCCGCGCCACGCACGCCGTAGCCCAGTTGCGGCGGAATCGTCAGCTTGCGCACGCCGCCCACCTTCATGCCTTGCACGCCTTCGTCCCAGCCCTTGATGACCATGCCGCCGCCGAGCACGAACGCGAACGGGTCGTTGCGATCCTTGCTGGAGTCGAATTTCTGGCCGTCGGTGAGCCAGCCGGTGTAGTGCACCGTGACGGTCTGGCCGGCTTTCGCTTCGGCGCCCGAGCCTTCGGTGAGATCTTCGTATTTGAGGCCGGATTCGGTCGTGACGGTCGCCATGAAATGCTCCTTGTTGACGGTGGTTCGAAACCGCCATTGTAGGCGTGTTTGCCGACCCGCCGATGTCGGCGGCCCGATGGATCTGAGCTGGACCGCGTCGTGCGACGAGTCGTCGAGAGGAGAGGCCGATGCGTATGCAGCCATATCAGGCACACGGATTGCATCACGGTTCGGCTTTGCCCGCGAGCGCCCCGCGTGACGCCACAACGATAGCGTGCCGCACAGCGGCGCGTGCCTATAATGAAGAATCTGCTACATCAATCACGTCGTGCTACACCGTGCCGCGCTCGCGACGAGTCCGAGCATGCCTGACGAACAAGGGTTCACACAGTGACGACCATTCCCTCCGATTCCGTGCCGCACGCCGCGGACAGTCTCGTGCCCGCCATCTCTCCCCGCACTGCATGGCTGTGTGCCGAGACCGCGCTCTTCATGCGCGACTACGTGCTGTCGCTCGCATCGCACGATCTGCGCAGCCCGCTCAACGCCATCCATAGCTGGGCCTATGTGCTCGAGCGCAAGATCGACGCAGGCGATGCAACCGGTCAGCGCGCGCTGGCCGGCATCCGCACCGGCATCGACCAGCAGGTGAAGATGCTGGAGAGCGTCGTCGACCGGACGCGCGCCGCCACGCGCGCGCTCGCGGTCAGCGTGGCGCCGTTTGCGCCGCGCGCGTTGATCGACGAAACCGTGGCCGAAGCGAAGGAGCCGCTGGCCTCGTTGCGCAACGTCGCGCTGGCGGTCGAATCGTCGCTGGCCGGCGAGACCGTTAACGGCGACCGCACGCGTCTCGGCCAGGCGCTCTGGCTGATGCTGACGTTCGCGATCGAAGCGAGCGCGAGCGGCGCGTCGGTCACGCTCGCGAGCGCGTTCGACGCTTCGATGTGGCGCTCCACGGTGACCTTCACCGTACAAGCCGCAACGCCCGACGATGCGTCCCAGCCGCATCTGCTCGAACCGTTCGCCCGCGCGCAGGCACGCGAGCCGCGCGAGGGCGGCCGGGTGGCCTGGGTGCTGGCGCTCTGCAAGCGCGTCGCGGAAGCGCACAACGGCACGTTCGAGCAGACCGACATCAAGGACGACCAACCCGCTACGCTCACGCTCAGCGTGCCGCTCGCCGGCGGCTGACGCTGTCCCCCTCACCGCGCACCCTATACTGACGACTTTCCTCTCCGGAGTTTGCCGTCTTGATTCAGGTCGTCGCCCTCATCGGTGCGTTGCTGCTGGTTGCGCTCAACGGTTTTTTCGTCGCGGCCGAATTCGGCCTGGTCAAGCTGCGGCAGACGCGCGTGCAGGCGCTCGCCACCGAACACGGCGTGCGCGGCAAGCTGCTCGCGAAGGTGCACCGCAGGCTCGACGCGTATCTGTCGGCGTGTCAGCTCGGCATCACGCTCGCGTCGCTGGGTCTCGGCTGGATCGGCGAGCCGGCGTTCTCCGATGTGCTGATGCCGCTGTTTCGCCTGTTCGGCATCGCGTCGCCGGACCTGATTCACGGCATCTCGCTGTTCTTCGCGTTTTTGTGCATTTCGTTTCTGCACATCGTGGTGGGCGAACTCGCGCCGAAGTCGCTTGCAATCCGCCAGTCGGAGCGCATCGGCCTGTGGGTCGCGCTGCCGCTGTACGCGTTCTACTGGGCGATGTACCCCGCCATCTGGCTGCTGAACACGAGCGCGAACACCGTGCTGCGCATTGCGGGCCTCGCATCCGGGCACGGCAGCGACGCGCACTATTCCACCGACGAACTGAAGCTGATCCTGCGCAGCCGCCGCGTCGGCAATGTCGCGGCCACGGAAAGCACGCTCGCCGGCTACAGCCAGGACGAGTGGAACACGATCGCGCACTCGCTCGATTTTTCGCGCCTGACGGTGTCGGACCTGATGCGGCCCGCGCACGAAATGGTCGCGCTGCGCCGTGATCTGCCGCTGCGCGACAACATGCAGGTCGTTGCGCGGCATCGCTTCAGCCGCTATCCGCTGTTCGAGGATGCGAGCGGCGAACGCGTGGCCGGCATGATTCACCTGAAGGATCTGCTGCTCGCGCGCCAGGCGGGCAGCACGCTCGAAGATCTCGCGGACTACGTGCGCGCCGTGCAGTACGTGAAGCCGGATATGCCTGCGCTCGAACTGTTTCGCCGCTTTCGCAAGGGCGCGCCGCATCTCGCGCTGGTGGGCGAGAAGCATGCGAAGCCGATCGGCTTTCTCACGCTCGACAACCTGCTGGGCGCGCTCGTCGGGCAGATCCACGACGAATTTCGCCAGGGCGACGCCGACTGGACCCGCATGGACGACGGCACGCTGATGGGCAAGGGCAGTCTGCCGGTGGTGTCGCTCGAACGCGCGCTCGGCATCGACATCGACGAAGGCCGCGCGGAATCGGTCGGCGGCCTGGTGATCCAGGCGCTGAACGATCTGCCCACCGAAGGGCAACGCATCACGTTCGACCGCTTCGACGTGGTCGTGAAGAAGATGAAGGGCCCGCGCATCGTGCTGGTGCGCGTGTATCCGAAAGATCTCGAAGACGAGGGCGGTTGAACGTCGACCACCGAAAAACGCAAGGGAGGAGAAGCGCAAATGACCACCACGAACGATCGCGTCCGCATGATCCACACCGCGGTGCTGTCCGACGACTGGTACGTGCTGCGCAAGGTCACGTTCGACTTCCTGCGCCGCGACGGCAGCTGGCAGCGGCAGAATCGCGAAACCTACGACCGCGGCAACGGCGCGACGATCCTGCTGCACGACCCGCGCACCGGCAACGTCGTGCTGACGCGCCAGTTCCGCATGCCGGCCTATGTGAACGGTCATCACGGCATGCTCATCGAAACGCCGGGCGGCCTGCTCGATAACGCGACGCCCGAGGAGCGCATCCGCGCGGAGGTCGAGGAAGAAACCGGCTACCGCGTGAGCCACGTCCGCAAGATCTTCGAGGCATTCATGAGCCCCGGTTCGGTCACGGAGAAGCTCTACTTCTACGTCGGCGAATACGATGCGTCGATGCGCGTCAGCGACGGCGGCGGACTGCATGACGAAGGCGAAGACCTCGAAGTGGTCGAGATTCCGCTCGCCACCGCGCTCGAATGGATCGAGCGCGGCGAGATCATGGATGGCAAGACGATCATGCTGCTGCAATACGCGGCACTGCGCCAGCAAAGCGGCAAGCGCATCGCGTAACGCACCTGCCGCACGCTCAGCGCGGCACGCCGTCTTCCACCAGCATCGCAACCGGCATCGCGGCGAGCACGTCGCGCAGATACAGCAGCCGGTCGTCGCCGACCTTCGGCGCCGCCGGGCTGAACCAGTCGAACAGCGCGCGCGAGGCCAGAATCTCCGGTACTTCGACGGCCGTGTCGTCCCACGCGTCGGTGGGTACGAGCGGCATCTCGCCGCCCGCATCGAGCAACGGCAACGACAGACGCGTCGCAATGATCACCGCGTACGCACTGCCATGACGCCGCGCGAACGCGATCGCGCGCGACGCGTGCGCGCCGCGCAGCTTCAGCGGCAGGTATTCGCCGATGCCGAGCACGTTCGGCAGATGAGTGCGCAGAGACAGCGCGCGCTGCACGACCGCGAGCTTCACGCGGCCATCGCGCCAGTCCGCGATGAACTCCGACGGCGGCTGATCGACGAGCCACGTCGCGCGCTGCTCGAAATCGACGGGCCGCCGGTTGTCCGGATCGACGAGACTGAAGTCCCATAGTTCGGTGCCCTGATAAAGATCGGGCACACCCGGCGACGTGAGGCGCAGCACCGTCTGCTGCAGGCTGTTGATCGCGCCGGCGCGTGCGATCCGCTGCACGAACGCATGCAGCTCGCCGAGGAAACCTTCCTTGCGGCGCGGCGCGACGATGTCGAACAGGAACTCGCGACAAGCGTTCTCGTAGTCTTCATCCGGCGCGAGCCAGCTGGTGCGCAGCTTCGCTTCGCGCACCGCTTTCAGCTGCCATTGCGCGACGCGCTCGGCGAGCGCCGCGACGCCGGCTTCGTCGTCGGGTTGCAGGTCCGGCGGCCAGCAGCCGATCAGCGTCTGATACAGCATCGACTCCATCGCGGGCCCCGGCGCCCACGTCTCGTTGCTCGACGAATACAGCGACGACGAAGGCCGCCGCAGCGGCGTGTTCAGCGTCGACCACGCGCGCTGCGTCGTGCTCCACTCGTCCGGCATCTCGCTCAGCACCGCGAGCCGCGCGCGCACGTCTTCGCCGCGCTTGTGGTCGTGCGTCGCGGTGGCGAGCAGCGCGTGCGGAAAGCGCCGCGCGCGTTCCGAATTCGCGCGATGGAATGCGTCCACCGACATCGCGAACTCGCCGGGGTCTGCGCCCACCTCGTTGCGCGACAGCAGCCGGCCATAGCGGTAGCAGGCCGTATCTTCGACCGCTTTCGCCGCGACCGGCGCGGTGAGCTGCGAGAACAGCGTCAGCGCCGCGCGGCGCGACGAGCCCGCGTGCTGCTGCGGGTTGCCGGCATTCGCGTTCGCGCTGGATCCCGACCCGCCGCCAGCACCACCATTCGCGTCGTCCGAAGCCACGCCGCCGAGCCATTCGTTCACACGCTCGAGCACTTCGTGATCGACGCGGTACAGGTTGCGGCGCGCGTTGTCGGCGGCGGGCTCGAAGTAGTGGTTGTCGATCTCGCTGCGCGCGCCGTTCTGCGGATAGATCCGGTACACGGTGAAATGCGTGCCGAGTTCGATCAGCACGCGCTTGATCGCGGCGAACGTGTAGTCGCGCGTGTTTTGCGCATCGCGGGCGATCCGGTGCAGCGCGCGCGCCGAGCGGTCCAGTTCGGCCGAAAGGCTCGATGCCAGAATGCGGCGTCGCGCGATCAGCGCTTCGTCGGCGAAGTTCGCGCTGCGGCCGCTCAGCTCGGCCCACGCAGAAGCGAGCGGCGCGGCGCCGTGCGGATCGTGCAGCAGCGCGCCGACGTCGTTCATGAAGTCGTAGCCCGTCGTGCCGTTCACGGGCCAGTCGTCGCGCAGCGGCTCGCCGCGCGCGAGAATCTTTTCGACGACGATGTACGGCTCGCCTTCGCGCAGTTCGCGCAGCCGCTGCCGCAGCCGCTGGCAATACTCGCGCGGTTCCGCCAGGCCATCGACATGATCGACCCGCAGGCCGTCGATCACGCCTTCGGCATAGAGGCGAAACACCAGTGCATGCGCCGCTTCGAACACCTCGGGCCGCTCGACCCGCACGCCGGCAAGCGACGTGATGTCGAAGAAGCGCCGCCAGTTCACTTCGTCCGATGCCGTGCGCCACCACGCGAGGCGGAAGTGCTGCCGTTCGAGCAGCCGGTGCAGCCGGTCGCGCGTCACCGGTTCGTTCGGCGAATACGCTTCCAGCACGAATTCGATCGCGGACGCGCCTTGCTGCGCGACGAAGTCCCGCAGCTTCGTTTTCGCTTCGGCGGCGCGCGCGTGGTCGGCAGGCTGCGTCGTCAGCTCGCGGAAATGCGCGGCGAGCGCGCTCAGGTCGGCGCGATCCGCGGACATCAGGACTGCGTGATAGTCGGTCGGACAGATCGGGCACACGTGCTCGCCGTACTCGATCTGGAAGCGCCCGAGCGCGGCGTCGAACTTCAGGCCGATGCCGCCCGCTTCGAGCTCGTTGCCATACGGGCCGCCCAGCACCGGCACCAGCACCTTGCCGCGCATCGCCGGGTCGGGCGAATGCCAGTCCACGTCGAAATGCCGCGCATACGCGCTGTGACGCCCCCATTCGAGGATGTCGAGCCACCACGCGTTGTGCGCGCCGCCGACGCCCATGTGATTCGGCACGATGTCGACGACGAGACCCATGCCGAGCGCGTGCAGCTTGTCGGTGAGGCGCCGCAGTCCGGCTTCGCCGCCGCACTCGGCGCTGACCTGGCTGTAGTCGACCGTGTCGTAGCCGTGCAGCGAGCCGGGTTGCGCGGTCGTGACCGGCGATGCGTACAGGTGGCTGATGCCGAGCCGCGCGAAGTAGTCGGCGTGCCTGAGCGCGTCGTCGTAAGTGAAGCCCTTGTGGAACTGGAGCCGGAGCGTGGAGCGCGGGACATTCATGGCGTGTCGGGATGTGAGGAGGCCTCGCGCCAGGCCGGATGCGACGCGAGGCGCGCCTTGTCGACGGCCTGCAGGCGGCCGCGGAAGGCGTCGTCGGTGAACAGCGCGTCGACGGTGAGCGGCAGCCGGCGCCGCCAGTTCGGATGTTCGTCGATCGAGCCGGGCAGATTGGGCTGCTCGTCGAGCGCGAGCAGGTCTTCGAGCGGATAGGTGACGAGCGGCTCCGGCGTGGCCGCCACGTAGGCGAGCGCTTCGCGCACCGGCGGTTCGCTGGCCGCGGGCGGCGGCGCGTCGTGCGGCGCGATGCCCGCGTGCTGGAACGCCGACCACAGCGCGCGACGGTCCTCCGCGCGCTCCGCATGCGCGAGCGCGACCGGATCGCGGCCGTCGGCACGCGCCGAGGTCTGGCCGATGCGGTTGCGCCATTCGATGTCTTCGCCGCTCCACCAGCCGGCGATGGTCGGCAGATCGTGCGTCGTCGTCGTGCCGACCGCGTTCGGGTCCCAGCGCGACGGCGGCAGGAAGCCGCGCCCATGCGCGCCCCATTCCTGCTCGAACCACAGCACGCGGATGCCCGCGAGTCCGTGATCGGTCAGCTTCTCGCGAAAGCCATGCGGCACGGTGCCGAGGTCTTCGCCGATCACCACCGCCTTGTGCCGCCACGATTCGAGCGCGATCAGCCGCAGCTGGTCTTCGAGCGGATAGCGCAGATACGCGCCGTGTTTCGCGGGCTCGCCTTCGGGCACGAGCCACAGGCGGCGCAGCCCGAGAATGTGATCGATGCGGATGCCGCCTGCGTGCGCGAACGCGGCGCGCAGCATGTCGATGAACGCGACGAAGCCTTGCGTGCGCATCGCGCGCGGCGAGAACGTGGTGAGCCCCCACGACTGGCCCGCCTGGTTGAAGATGTCCGGCGGCGCGCCGACCGACACGCCTTGCAGCATGTCGTCCGGCCACGACCACGCGTGACTGCCCGCGCTGTCGCATCCCACCGCGAGATCGGCGATCAGGCCGATCGCCATGCCGGCGTCGCGCGCGGCGTGCTGCGCGTGCGCGAGCCCCTTCGCGGCGAGCCATTGCAGGAACAGATGGAAGTCCACCTCGTGCCGGTGCGTGGCGGCGAACGCATCGACTTCGGCGCCACGCGGATTGCGAAGCGCTTCGGGCCAGCGCCGCCAGTAGCCTTCGCCGGTCTGCGCGAGCTGCACCGCGTGCAGCGCTTCGAAGCGCGCGTGATCTTCGAGCGAACGGTTGCCGCGTGTGCAGAACGCATCGAAATCGCGCGCGAGCGGCGACTGCGACGGACGATCATGCGCGCAGAAGCGTTCGAACAGTTCGCGCAGCACCGCGAGCTTCAGCGGCACCGCTTGCGGGTAGTCGATCAGCGGCAGCGCTTCAAGGCGCTGCCACGCATCGTGCGCCTGCGCGTCATGAAGCGCGGCCTGCGCGACTTCGCTGCCGAACACTGCGGCCGGATCGATATGCGTGACGTTCAGCCATAAGCGCGACGACGGCCCGTACGGACTGAAGCGCTGCGGCTGCGCGCTGAACATCGCGTGCGTCGGGCTCACGGCCACCGCATGCGCGCCGCGCTTCGCGCTCTCGATCGCGAGCTCTGCAAGCGCGCTGTAGTCGCCAATGCCGCCATCACCGCGTCGGCGCAAACCGTACAGCTGCGCGGCGACGCCCCACATCGGCCGGGTGGTGCCGCCATGCATCGACTGCCACGCGTCCGCTGCCGTATGGCAGCGCGACGGCGCGACCGCGAGCGTCACGCTTTGATCGTTGATCGTGAGCGTGTGATAACCGGGCTCGCCGATCGGCGCGAGCAGCGCGGTCTCGCCCTTCGGCGCGGTGAAACGTCCGTCGATGATCTCGCCGTTTTCGAGTTCGATCCGATACCGGCTGCCCGACTTCACGGTGGTCGGCGGCAGCGCGATGCCGCGCTCGCATTCCGCGGTCATCAGCGGCGGCAGCTTGCGGCCCGACAGTTCGGCGTCGAGCGCGGCCGCGCTCTGGCGGATCTGCGCGGCGGTGCTGCACGGCAGACCGATGCGGTCGAGCAGCACCGCGAGCGTCTCGTCCGGCACGCGCTGCGTCGTGCCGTGCGCGTCCTGCCATTCGACTTCGAAGCCCGCGCGGGCCGCGAGGTGTTCGAGCGGTTCGCCGGATTTTCTGGTGGAGTTCACGCGAGCGGCTCCCGTTGAACGATCACGCGCGTGTCGTGATGCGCGGCGTAGTCATGGATGTCGCCTGTCAGCCAGGCGACGCACGACCGTGCCGGCAGCCGTCGCTCGCCGTCGATGCGATCGCGCGCGCGCGGCGGCGTCTCGAAAATCAGCTTGCCGTCCGGTGTGCTCGCGAACGGCACGTCGTCCTCGCCGAGGTTCAGCGCGATCGCGAGCGTCTCGCCGTCGCCCAGCCGCCAGCGCGCGAGTACGGCTTTCGACGCGTTTCCGGTGGCGTCTTCGATCACCTCGGCGCCGAGCGCTTTCGTGTGCTGCAGACGCGGGCCGATCAGCTTCGAGCGCACCGCGAGCGCGGCCTGATAGAAGTGGAACCACTCCACGCGCTCCGCCGTTTTCGCCGCGCCGTTGCGAGGCGGCATCGACGCGGCGAACGTCTGCGGATGGCTCGGGTCGGGAATGGTCGCGCGCTGGTTTGCGTCGGCGAACGCGGAGAACTTCGCGAACTCGCGGCGGCGTCCTTCGCGCACCGCTTTGGCGAGATCGCCCTCGTAGTCGGTGAAGAACATGAACGGCCGGTCGGAGCCGTATTCCTCGTCCATGAAGAGCAGCGGCACCTGCGGCGACAGCAGCAACAGCGCGGTGGCCGCGCGCAGCGCGTCGGCGTCGCAGAGCGTGCGCAGCCGTTCGCCGAATGCGCGGTTGCCGACCTGATCGTGGTTCTGCAGGAACATCACGAACGAAGCCGGCGGCAAGTGATCGCTCGGTTCGCCGCGCGGGTTGCCGTCATGGATCGGCGACGCTTCGCCCTGATACGCGAAGCCTTCGCCGAGCACGCGCGCGAGATGCTGGATCGGCTGATGCTCATACGCGTGGTAGTAGCCTTCGTGCTCGCCGGTGAGCAGCACGTGCAGCGCGTTGTGCGCGTCATCGTTCCATTGCGCATCGAAATGTTCGTCGAGCAGGCTCGCGCTGTTGTGCTCGTTCTCCAGCACGAGATGCACGTGCCGGCCATGCTGCACTTTCGCGCGGATGTGATCGGCGAGCTCCTTCAGCCACTCGTGATTGCCGATTGCGTGCACGGCGTCGAAACGCAGGCCGTCGAAGCGGTACTCGTTGAGCCAGAACAGCGCGTTGTCGGTGAAGAAGTCGCGCACTTCCGGACGATCGAAATCGATCGCCATGCCCCACGGCGTATGCGCATCGCGAAAGAACGGCTTCGCGTAGGTCGGCAGGTAGTTGCCCTCGGGGCCGAAGTGGTTGTACACGACATCGAGCATCACGGAGAGGCCGAGCCCATGCGCGGTATCGATCAGCGCTTTCAACTCGTCGGGGCGGCCGTACGACGAATCGGGCGCATACGGTAGCACGCCGTCATAGCCCCAATTGTGCTTACCGGAAAAATCGCTCAGTGGCATCAGCTCAATCGTCGTGACGCCAAGCTCCGCGAGTGTTTTTAGATGCGTAACGACTCCGGCATAGCCGCCCATCGCGCCCACGTGCAGCTCGTACAGCACGGTTTCTTCCCACGGCCGGCCATGCCAGTGCGTGTGGGTCCATTCGAATGCGCGCGGATCCACGACCTCGCTCGGACCTTCGACGTCGTCCGGCTGGAAGCGCGACGCGGGGTCCGGCACTTCGAGCTTGTCGTCGATCCGGTAGCGGTACAGCGTGCCCGCGCCGCAGTCTGCGGTCGCTTCGAACCAGCCGTTGCCGGTGGACTCCATCGGGACGATGCCGCGATCGGCGCCGGTGCCGAGCATCACCGAGACGGCCGATGCCGACGGCGCCCACAGCCGGAAGCGCGTGCGCGACGCATGGCCGGCGCCGCGCAGCAGATGCGCGCCGAACGGCAGGCAGTGCGCGTAGTGATGCGTATGAGGATCAATCGGGCTTATCGACATGATTCATCTCCAGCCGACCAGCGAACCGGTCGTGCAAACCGTGTGTCGCTGACGGCATATGCGTAGCGGATCACGGCGTCATGCATGTGGCAGACCGCCTGCGGGCAGCGACATCGTGTTGCCGTTGTCGGGCGACAGGGTGCCCGGGTCCGGCGGCAACGCGGTCAGGAGGCGCTTGCCATGCTGTGCGCCGGCCATCCAGCCGGTCTGCCAGTCGGTGTCGCCGACCGGCTGCGTGGCCAGCACGACGAGACCATGGGCGCCGATGTCCAGCTCCGGCGTGGTCAACGGCTGCGGCGGCGCTTCCGGCGCGGCGCTATCCACCAGCATGTGCCATTCCAGGTGCGGCGCGGGCGGTGCAAAGCGCACCGTTTCCGCGGAGCCGTTCAGCATCAACAACAATACTTCCGTTTCGCCATTGAGTCCCGGACCCGCGCGCCGCAGCGTGAACGCGCGCTTCTGCGGGTCCTGCCACGCTTCGATCGTCAGCGGGTCGCCGTGCTCGTCGAACCAGCCGACGTCGTAAAGCCCCGGCAGCACTTCGCGGTCGCCGAACAGGAAGCGGGTCTCGCGCAGCAGCGGATGCGCCTTGCGCAGCGCGATCATCCGCGCGAAGAAATCGGTCATGCGGCGGCCGCGGTCCGTGTCTTCCAGCGCCCAGTCGATCCACGAGATCTCGTTGTCCTGGCAGTACGCGTTGTTGTTGCCCTGCTGCGTGCGGCCGAGTTCGTCGCCGGCGGTGAGCATCGGCGTGCCGAGCGAGACCAGCATCGTCGCGATCATCGAGCGCGCGACGCGGTGCCTTGTCTCCAGGATCGCCGGGTCGTCGGACGAACCTTCGATGCCCCAGTTCGCGCTGCAGTTCTCGTTGTGGCCGTCGTTGTTGCCTTCGTTGTTCGCCTCGTTGTGCTTGCCTGCGTACGCGGTCAGGTCCGCGAGCGTGAAGCCGTCGTGCGACGTGACGAAGTTGATCGACGCCCACGGCCGCCGCGAACGGCGGTTGAACAGGTCCGCGGAACCGGTGAGGCGCGCGGCGAGGTCGGGGCGCATGCCTTCGTCGCCGCGCCAGTAGCGGCGCACGCAGTCGCGAAAGCGGTCGTTCCATTCGGCGAAGCCGGGCGGATGATTGCCGAGCTGATAGCCGCCCGGGCCGATGTCCCACGGCTCCGAGATCAGCTTGCGTTGAGCCAGCACCGGGTCCTGACGCAGCGCGTCGAAAAAGCCCGAACCCGGATCGAAGCCGTTCGGCTCGCGCCCGAGCGTGACGCCGAGATCGAAACGGAAGCCGTCGATGTTGAACGACGTCGCCCAGTAGCGCAGCGAATCCATCACCATCTGCAGCACGCGCGGATGCGACAGGTTCAGCGTGTTGCCGCAGCCGGTGTCGTTGATGTGATGGCGCGCGTCGCCGGGGATCAGCCGGTAGTAGCTCGCGTTGTCGAGACCGCGCCACGATACGGTCGGTCCGAGCTCGTTGCCTTCGCAGGTGTGGTTGTACACGACGTCGAGCAGCACCTCGATGCCGGCCGCATGCAGCGCGCGCACCGCGATGCGCACCTCGTCGAGCTGATGCGTCATCAGATACGACGGCTCCGGCGCGAAGTACGCGGCGGTGTTGTAGCCCCAGTAGTTGCGCAGCCCGCGCTCCACCAGAAAGCGGTCGTTCAGGAAGGCGTGCACCGGCAGCAGTTCCACCGCGGTCACGCCGAGCCGCTGCAGATGCTCGATGAAGCGCGGCGACGCGAGCGCGGCGAAGGTGCCGCGCTCGTTGCCGCGCAGATCGTCGCGCTGCATCGTCGCGCCGCGCAGGTGCGTTTCGTAGACGATGGTCTCGCCCCACGGCACGTCGGGCCGCACGTCGTGCGACCAGTCCACAGCCTCGTCGACCACGACGCACTTCGGCATGGCCGGCGCCGAGTCGCGACGATCGATCGACAGGTCGAGCCGGTTCGAATGCACGCGGTGCGCGAAGAGCGCATCGGACCAGCGGAAATGGCCGACGAGCCGCTTCGCATACGGATCGATCAGCAGCTTGTGCGGATTGAAGCGGTGGCCGTGATGCGGCTGATACGGCCCGTGCGCGCGATAGCCGTACACGGTGCCCGGGTGCGCATTCGGCAGATAGCCGTGCCACACCTCGTCGGTGCATTCGGGCAGGTCGAGCCGCGTGAGTTCCTTGCGGCCGGTCGCGTCGAAGAGGCACAGCTCGATACGCTGCGCGTGTCCGGAAAACACGGCGAAGTTGATGCCGAGTCCATCCCAGCTCGCGCCGAGCGGATACGGCGAGCCCGGCTGCAGCCGGGCGGGCCATGCGTTGGACATAATCCCCGTTCCCCTTTCTGGCGTATTGTCATCGTCGGTGCGGAGCGGCGCGCGGGCCATGACGAGACGGTGTCATCAGCGGTCGGCGCGCAGCACGATCGTCGCGAGCGGCGGCAGTACCAGCGAAACCGACTGCGGCTTGCCGTGGCTTTGCACGTCCTCGCTCACGACGAGTCCACCATTGCCCATGTTCGAGCCGCCATACACGCCGGCGTCGGTATTCAGGACTTCGAGCCATCGGCCGTGATGCGTGACGCCGAGCCGGTAGCCGCTGCGCGGCACCGGCGTCATGTTGCAGACCGTCACCACTTCGCGCCCCGCGCCGTCCATCCGGCGGTACGCGAACACGCTGTTGCCGCTGTCGTCGCCGACGAGCCATTCGAAGCCGCCCGGTTCGCTGTCCAGCCGGTAGAGCGCGGGTTCGTCGCGATACAGCGTGTTCAGGTCGTGCACGAGTTTCTGCACGCCGCGATGGAATGGTTCGTCGAGCAGATGCCAGTGCGGCGAGCCGTCGTGATTGAACTCCGCCATCTGACCGAACTCGCCGCCCATGAAGAGCAGCTTCTTGCCCGGGTGCGTCCACATGAAGCCGAAGTACGCGCGCAGGTTCGCGAAGCGTTGCCACGGGTCGCCCGGCATCTTGCCGAGCAGCGACCCCTTGCCGTGCACCACCTCGTCGTGCGAAAGCGGCAGCACGAAGCGCTCCGAGTACGCGTAGACCATCCCGAACGTCATGTTGTGATGGTGATACTGGCGGTAGACCGGGTCTTCATGCATGTAGTGCAGCGTGTCGTGCATCCAGCCCATGTTCCACTTGAACTGGAAGCCGAGCCCGCCGTTGTCCAATGGTGCCGTGACGCCGGGCCACGCGGTGGATTCCTCCGCGATGGTGATCGCGCCGTGCACGTCGGGCATGTGCTGGACTTCGTGATTCAGACGCTTCAGGAACGCGATCGATTCGAGATTCTCGCGGCCGCCGTAGATGTTCGGCACCCACTCGCCAGCCGCGCGCGAATAGTCGCGGTACAGCATCGATGCGACGGCGTCGACGCGCAGCGCGTCGACGTGATACCTCGACAGCCACGCGAGCGCCGACGCGACCAGGAACGCGCTGACCTCGTTGCGGCCGAGGTTGTAGATCATCGTGTTCCAGTCCTGGTGATAGCCCTCGCGCGGATCGGCGTGCTCGTAGAGCGGCGTGCCGTCGAACTGCACGAGCCCGTGCGCGTCGTTCGGAAAGTGCGCGGGCACCCAGTCGAGAATCACGCCGATGCCTTCCTCGTGCGCGCGGTTCACGAACGCCGCGAACTGCTGCGGCGTACCGAAACGCGCGGACGGCGCGAACTGCGACAGCGGTTGATAGCCCCACGAGCCGCCGAACGGATGTTCCGCGACCGGCAGAAATTCGACGTGCGTGAAGCCCATGTTCTTCACGTACGGAATCAGCCGCTCCGCGAGTTCTTCCCAGTCGAGCCCGCGCTGTCCTTCTTCGGCAACGCGCAGCCACGACTCCGCATGCACTTCGTAGATCGAGATCGGCGCCTGCGCGGTCTGCTTGTCTCCGCGCGATGTCATCCAGTCGGCGTCGCCCCAGCGGAAGCCCGCAATTGCATCGTAGTCCGCAACGATCGATGCGGTGGCGGGCGGCTTCTCCGTCTGGAACGCGCAGGGGTCGGCCTTCAGCGGAATCGGGTGGCCGTCGCGCGTCAGCATCTCGTACTTGTAGCGCGTGCCCGCGCCGATGCGCGGAATGAACAGCTCCCACACGCCCGCCTGATGGCGCAGCCGCATCGGATGCCGGCGGCCGTCCCACGCGTTGAAGTCGCCGACCACGGAAACGCGCCGCGCATTCGGCGCCCACACGGCGAAGCGCACGCCCGGAATGCCGTCGATCGTGACGGGCCGCGAGCCGAGCGCTTCATTCACCGCATACGGGTCGCCCCATGACAGGCGTTGCAGCACGTCGTCCGACAGGATCGGAGCGAATGAAAAGGTGTCCTCGATTTCCTGATCGACGCCGTGCCAGTCGATCACGAGCCGGTACGGCACGGCTTCGTCGACGCTGCCGGCGAACAGGCCGCCGTGCCGGATCTCGCTCAGCTGGCCCAGCACGCGGCCGTCATGACGCGCGACGACCTGCACGCCGCGCGCATTCGGCAGCAGCGCGCGTACGACGGTGCCGCTCGCGGTGTCATGCATGCCAAGCAGCGAGAACGGATCGGGATGGCGCGCTTCGGCGAGCGCGTCCATTTCGAGCGGATGCAGACCGATGGCTGGATCATGCTCACTCATAGTCGCCCTCGGAGGGATAGTCGGAAGGGGATTGCGGATTGCTCTCGCCGGTTTCGGCGGGCGCTCCTGTGTCGCCGAGCAGACGGCTCGCGAGCGCGGCGAGTCCGCGTACCGGCAGGCCGATCCACGTCGGCCGGTTGGCCGCTTCGTAGCGGACCTCGTACGCGGCCTTCTCGATCAGGAACAGATCGAGCAGCGCGGCTTCCGATTCCGGCGCGACGAGCGGCTGCGGCGAGCTTTCCGCGGCTGCGCGGTACTCGTTCAGGAAGCGGATCGCGCCATAGCCACGGAAGCGCTCGAACAGCGCGCGCTTGCGGTCCGCGGTCTGCTGCGGCGCCGATTCCGTGGTGGACTGCGCGGCCGCGCTCGCGTACGACAGCGAGCGCAGCAGCCCGGCCACGTCGCGCAGCGGGCTCTGCTTGCGGCGGCGCGCTTCGAGCGGCCGCGCGGGCTCGCCTTCGAAGTCGATCAGATACGCGTCGCCCTGCGCGACCAGCACCTGGCCCAGATGGAAGTCGCCATGGACGCGGATGCACAGCGCGCCCGCGCTGGTCGGCACGAGCTTCGCGACGGCTTCGGTCAACGCCGCGCGGCGGTCGAGCAGGCTCTGCGCGAGATCGCGCGTGTCGCCCGTGAGTTCGGCGATGTTGTTCGCGAGCACGTCGAGCGCGCTGGCGAGCATCGTCTGCGTATCGTCGATCCACGTCTGGATCTGCTCGGGCTTCGCCGCTTCAGGGGCGAACGCCGGGTCGTCGGTGGGTTGCGCGAGCGCGGCGTGCAGTTCGCCGAGCCGCCTGCCGATCGCGCCGATCAGCTGGCAGTAGCCTTCGTGCGCGTCCTCGGCGTCCTGCTCGCGGTGCGCGGTGGTTTCTTCGGTATCGAACGACAGCGCGAGTTCGTCCACCGCGCGGCGCAGGTAGTCGAGCGCCCAGTTCCAGGCGTCGCCCTGGTTGTCGATGAAGCCCTGCATGATCGCGAGCATGTGCGGCACGCCGTCCGGATCGACACGCACCACTTCGCCGAAGAGCGGCGCGGTGTTCGCGTAGCCGATCTTCGTCAGATAGCGGCTCATTTCCGCTTCCGGATGGATGCCGGGCAGCACGCGCCGCACCAGCTTCAGCACCGCGACGTCGGCGATCACGAGCGAGCTGTTGCTCTGCTCGGCCGCGAGCCAGCGGATCGGCGGACGGTCGCCGAGCTCCGCGAGTTCTTCGATGCGGCTGGTCGGGATGAACTTGATCTCGCTCTTCTGCACGGTTGGCACGCTGCTGCTCGCGCGCAACATGCGCAGCACGCCGTGGCCGAACTGCGGCAGCGCGAACGCGTCCGTCAGATGGCCGACCGTCCGGCCGCGCCGCACCCGTCCGAGCGCGAGCTGCATGTAGAGCGGCGTGGTCGTATCGGCGCCCCACGTGATGCCGAGCGGCAGTACGTAGCGCTCGGTGTGATCGCCCACATCGGCCTCGATCTCGGTGAACGCGAAGCCTGCGTCGGGCATCGTCGTCAACGCGGCGAGGCGCACCGCCTTCAGCTTCTGGTCCTTCGACGCGAACCAGCGGCGCCGCTTCAGATACGACGGCAGCACTTCGGATTCGAGCAGACGCACGTTGTCCGGCGTCGGCCCGACCTGGCCTTCGCGCATCACGAGCGTGATGAACTCCGGCAACTGCTGCGAAGTGGGCTGCGCCCACGCGGGGCGCTGATCGCCTTCGCACAGCAGAAACCACAGAAAGCCGTACGGCGGGAAGGTCAGCAGATACGGCAGCTGGCCGATCGCGGGGAATACGGAGTCCGCGGTCATCTCGATCGGCACCCAGCCGTTGAATTCGGACAGATCGAGCTCGACCGCCTGCGGCGCGCGCGACAGATTCGCGACGCACAGGATTGGCGCTTCGCCCGGCGCTTCGCGCACGTACGCGAGGATCTTGCGATTCTCCGGACGCAGGAAGCGGATGCTGCCGCGGCCGAACGCCTGGCGCGCGCGGCGCGTCGATAGCATGCGGCGGGTCCAGTTCAGCAGCGAATGCGGGTCGCGCGCCTGCGCTTCGACATTGATCGCATCGAAGCCGTACAGCGAGCCCATCACCGGCGGCGCGACGAGCTGTTCGGGATCGGCGCGCGAGAAGCCGCCGTTGCGGTCCGACGACCATTGCATCGGCGTGCGCACGCCGTCGCGGTCGCCGAGGTGAATGTTGTCGCCCATGCCGAGCTCGTCGCCGTAGTAGATCACCGGCGTGCCAGGCATCGACAGCAGCAGCGAGTTGATCAGCTCGATGCGCCGGCGGTCGCGCTCCATCAGCGGCGCGAGGCGGCGACGAATGCCCAGGTTCAGGCGCGCGCGACGGTCGCTCGCGTAGGTGTTCCACAGATAGTCGCGCTCGGAGTCCGTGACCATCTCGAGCGTCAGCTCGTCGTGATTGCGCAGGAAGATCGCCCACTGGCACGACGCCGCGAGATCCGGCGTCTGCTTCATGATGTCGAGAATCGGGAAGCGGTCCTCGCTCGCGATCGACATGTAGATGCGCGGCATCAGCGGGAAGTGGAACGCCATATGGCATTCGTCTTCGCTGCCGAAGTATTCCTGCACGTCTTCCGGCCACTGGTTCGCTTCGGCGAGCAGCATCCGGTTCGGGTATTCGGCGTCGATGGTCGCACGGATCTTCTTCAGGATCGCGTGCGTTTCGGGCAGGTTCTCGTTGTTCGTGCCTTCGCGTTCCACGAGGTACGGCACCGCGTCGAGCCGCAGCCCGTCGATGCCCATGTCGAGCCAGAAGCGCATCACCTGTAGCACTTCCTTCAGCACCGTCGGGTTGTCGAAGTTCAGGTCCGGCTGGTGCGAGTAGAAGCGGTGCCAGTAATACGCGCCGGCAACGGGATCGTGCGTCCAGTTGGACGGCTCGGAGTCGATGAAGATGATGCGGGTCTGCTCGTACTTCTTGTCCGTATCGGACCACACGTAGAAGTTGCGATGATTCGAGCCGGGCTTCGCGCGGCGCGCGCGCTGGAACCACGGGTGCTGGTCCGACGTGTGGTTGATCACCAGCTCGGTGATCACGCGGATACCGCGCGCGTGCGCCGCCTGGATGAGGCGCTTCACGTCGCTCAGGTTGCCGTAGTCCGGATGCACGTTGCGATAGTCGGCGATGTCGTAGCCGTCGTCGCGGCGCGGCGATGGATAGAACGGCAGCAGCCAGATCGCGTTGACGCCCAGCTCGGCGATGTAGTCGAGCTTCGCGAGCAGGCCGGGGAAGTCGCCGACGCCGTCGTTGTTCGCGTCGAAGAACGACTTCACGTGCACCTGGTAGATGATCGCGTCCTTGTACCAGAGCGGATCGTCGGGCAGCGGCGCGGGTTTGCGGCTGCGGCGGGGCCGCAGCTTGTGCATTGCACGGCCTTCGTCATCGATCACGTTCGCTTCCGAAGTTTCGTCTCGTTTCATTTCGCACCCTTCTTCGGTGGGTCGAAGCCGGCCTCGAAGTCGATGGCCGGATCCTGCTGCGTGTCAACCGCATCGGACGCCGCGTGCTCGTTCCAGTCCGGTTCCGGACGCGGCAGGCCGCCTGCGGGCGCAATGCGCCAGATCGCGAACGGCGTGCGGCCCGGATCGAGCCGCACGTGCTGCCAGCGGCCTTGCCATTCGAAACGCGTGCCGTTCATCTGGTCGATCACTTCGAGGTTCGCGTGATCGTGCAGATGCCAATGGTCGAATGTCGCGCGCGACAGTTCGATGTCCGCGCCCTGTTCGTTGTACGGATCGAGATTGATCGCGACGACGATCACGTTGTCGCGCGATGGCGTCGCCTTCTCGAACACCAGAATGCCGTCGTTGTGCGCCGGCAGGAAGGTGATCTCGAGATGCGTATGCAGCGCCGGATTCGCGCGGCGGATCCGGTTCAGCGCGGTGATGTCGGCGACGATGTTGCCGGGCCGGTGCCAGTCCCACGCGCGCAACTGGTACTTCTCGGAGTCGAGGTATTCCTCGCTGTTCGGCAGCGCGGCGGCTTCGCACAATTCGAAGCCGCTATACACGCCCCACAGGCCCGACAGCGTCGCGGCGAGCGCGGCGCGGATCAGGAAGCCGGTGCGTCCTTGCCGCTGCAGATGACGCGGGTTGATGTCCGGCGTGTTGACGAAGAAGTTCGGCCGGTAAGTGTCGCGGGCGTCGGTCTGCGTCAGCTCCGTCATGTACTCGATGAAGTCGCGCTTCGATTCGCGCCACGTGAAATACGTGTACGACTGCGAGAAGCCGATCTTGCCGAGCCGGTTCATCATGCGCGGCCGCGTGAACGCTTCGGCGAGGAAGATCACGTCGGGGAAGCGCGCGCGCACGTCGCCGATCATCCATTCCCAGAACGGCAGCGGCTTGGTGTGCGGATTGTCGACGCGGAAGATCTTCACGCCCGCGTCGATCCAGAACAGGATCACGTCGCGCAGCGCGAGCCACAGTTCGGGCTTTGCATCGTGCGCATAGAAGTCCGGGTTCACGATGTCCTGGTACTTCTTCGGCGGATTTTCCGCGTAGCGCAGCGTGCCGTCGGGACGCCACGCGAACCACGTCGGGTGCTGCTTGAGCCACGGGTGGTCGGGCGAGCACTGGATCGCGAAGTCGAGCGCGATTTCGAGGCCGTGCGCGTGTGCGGCGGCGAGCATCTGTTTGAAGTCGTCGAGCGTGCCGAGCTGCGGATGCGTCGCGTCATGGCCGCCTTCCGTGCCGCCGATCGCATACGGGCTGCCGACGTCACCCGGGTTCGCGGTCAGCGTGTTGTTGCGGCCTTTGCGGTTCGCAACGCCGATCGGGTGGATCGGCGGGAAGTACAGCACGTCGAAGCCCATCTCGCGAATGCGTGGCAGCTTGCCCGTGACATCGCGGAACGTGCCGTGGCGCGATTCGTCGTCGCTCATCGAGCGCGGGAAGATCTCGTACCAGCTCGCGAAGCGCGCGGCCGTACGGTCCGCGTCAATCTTGTAGATCACCGGATCGTGCACGAGGAACGGACGATGCCGCGCGGCGGCGATCGCTTTTTCCGTGGCGGGTGCGAACAGCAGTTCGCGTCGCGCGTCGTAGTCGCCTTTCTTGAAGTCGACAGCGATGCGCTCCAGCGCGGCCTTGTCGGGCCGATCGGCGTTGTCCGCGGTGCCGGCTTCCGCGAGGATCAGCGCGAACAGATGATTTGCTTCCTCGAACTCGAGCTCGACCGTCTGGCCGGCGTTCAGCTTCTTGTGCACGTGCTCCGCGAGCGACGCGAAATCGTCGCGCCACGCGATCACGGTGAATTCGTAGCGCCCGACGCGATCGAGCGGCACGCGCGCATGCCACAAATCGAGGCCTGCGGGCTGTGCGGGTCGCATCGGCACTTCGTGCCATGCGGTTTCGTCGGCGGCGCGCCAGATCACCGCGGCGGCGATCTTGTCGTGGCCTTCGGCGAAGATCGCGGCCGTCACGTCGACGCGTTCGCCCACCACGCGCTTCACCGCGAAGCGCCCATGGTCCGACTGAGGCGTCACGCTTTCGATGGCCACGCGCGGCGCGGCGATCGCGTCCATCACGCTCTTCGTGCCGCTGGTCTTGCTGTTGGGCTTGTCGATGGGCGGCGCGAGGCTGATCGGCGCTTCGGACGAGGCGTTGAAGAGCCGGCATTGGCCAGGCGCCAGCGAGAACGGCCGCAGGCCGCGCGGTCCGGTCTCGGACTTGCGGTCGAGCGGCACGAAGCGCGTGAAGTTGCCGGGCACCGCGTCGAGGAAGGCTTCCGGATCTACGCGCACCGGGCTCACGAGGTCGGGGTTGATCAGCGCGAGCACCGCCTGGTTCGAATCGCGCAGATCGCTCGCGTCGCCGCGCAGCAGCGCCGCGACGGCCGCGCCGGGAGCGCTCAGCGACCGCAGTTCGCCGACCGTGTTCAGCGTCCAGTTGTCGCGCGACAGCAGGTTCACGCGCGCGACGTCTTCGCCCAGGTCGAAGCGGCCCGCGTTCTTCAGCTCGGTGAGCGTGGTCTTCTGGCCTTGCGTGTGCGACAGCGCTTCGGGCACGCCGTATTCGAAGCCGAGCGGCATCAGCC
Organism: Paraburkholderia phosphatilytica; assembly: GCF_003443895.1. GTDB lineage: Bacteria > Pseudomonadota > Gammaproteobacteria > Burkholderiales > Burkholderiaceae > Paraburkholderia > Paraburkholderia phosphatilytica. Next base: position 129,711 of record NZ_QQOA01000013.1, read on the forward strand.
AGCCGGTGCCGATCGCGGCGGACGCGAACAGCGCGCGCCGATACGCGCGTTCGACGGCGGCGGAATCGTGTGCGTTCGGCAGGTCCGCGACGAGACGCGTGCCGTACGGCGCTTCGGGAAACGCGAGCGGCGCGCCGATGCGGGTGAGGAGCGCGTACTCCTCGGTCATCCACGCCGAGCGGAAGTCCCACCAGCGCATCGACGTGAACACGTTGTCGAAGCCCGCATGTTCGAGCGACGCGATCGCGTCGCTCGTGAGACCGGGCGTGGCCGCGATGAAACGCACCGACGGGTGCGCGCCGCGTAGCGCCGCGCCGAGCTGGCGCCACGCGCTCGCGGGCACGCGGTGCGGCGAATCGAAACGAAAGCCGGCGATGCCCGCGTTCGCGAGACCGAGCAGCGTCTGCGTCCACCATTCGACGAGCGCGCCGCGCGACGCTTCGTCGGTGAAGTTCGCGTAGCCGACGTTGTCTTCGCGATGCACGTGGCGCGGATCGAGCCGCGCCTCTTCCGATTCGAACGGATGGAACCACTCGGGATGCGACGTGAAGAGCGTGCCGTCGGCCGCGACGCGGTCGATCGCGTTGTCGAGCAGCAGCGACAGGCCCTGCGCGCGCGCCCTGGCGGCCAGCGCGTGCAGCGCCTCGTTGGCGGACTGGCCGGTATCGAACGCGGGATGCAGGAGGCCGTGGTCGGCGACGAGCTGTGCATGCCCGACGTGGCCGGGCTGGAACGCGTCGCCGATCAGCACGTGGTCGAAGCCGAGCGAGGCGGCGTGCTCGAACCAGGGTTCCCAGGCTGCGAGCGGCCCGGCGACAGGCGCGTGAATGAAATAGATCCGCGGCGCGTATGCGTGGGGAGGTTCCATCGGTCGTTTCCAGATAGGTCCTGCTGCGAGGTGGATGCACGTCTGTGCGATCACATCGCCCGTTGGGCTTCCAGAGCCGGGGGTGCCGCCGCTCATGCTCACGGCACGCGCGTACTGGTCAATGTAGTGCAAAGATCGACCGTCCGCGCGGTCGGGTGTTGCGGACTGACGGCGAACGGAAGCGGCGCCGGCCGGTGACGGGATCGCTGTGAACCGGTGGAGGCGCGCGCAGATAGAGTGCGGTGGGAGCAAACCCTATGCCAAGGTGCAGGCAGCTGAACGTTTGCGACGCGGGCGGGCGGCGCACCGGGGGCGTCGGCTGCCGTCCGCGGAAACGGAGATCGCAACGCGTGTAAATCGGCGACGCGACGACGCGGATTTACACGGGCAGCGGCCGCGCGGTGGGTGAGCAGAGGCGTGGCGCGTGCATCACCGCATCGCCCATCGTCATGCGCGCGTCATGAAAATCGCTCGACGTGGAAGCGCCGACGCGCGGCAAGCATCATGACGATAAGGGGTTCACGAACCCAGCAACCCCGCCGCGATGTTCACGCACAGGCCGAGCACGGTCGCGTTGAAGTAGAACGACAGCACCGACTGCGCGAGTGCCGCGCGCCGGATCGGCGACGAGCGCAGTTCGACGTCGGACGTCTGCGAGGCGACCGCGATCGTGAACGAGAAGTACAGGAAGTCCCAGTAGTCGGGATCGAGATCCTGGTCCGGGAACACCAGCGCTGGCGGGTTGGTGTTGAAGTACAGCCGCGCGTAGTGCAGCGTGAAGATGGTCGGAATCAGGAACCACGCACCGAACAGCGTCGCGCCCGTCAACAGATAGTGCAGCAGCAGCGTCGTGCCGTGCGCGTTCTTGACCTGCGCGAGCTCGAGCACGATCGCGGCGACGCTCGCCACCGTCGCCATGCAGATCACGAACAGCACGACGCCCGCGTTCTCGTCGTCGCGCACCGCGATCTCGCGCACGCGCTGATGATGCGCGCGCGCCATGTGCAGCCACAGCAGCACGAGGTAACTCCACACCGCGCAGTCCCACGCGACGAGACCGCGCGCGACCAGCGAGAGATGCGCTTCGATCAGCAGACCGGCGACGATGCCGATCACGAGCGCCACGATCATGCGTGGCCGGTTGCGCAGAGCCTGAGGAAGAAGCGTCATCGGTATGTGTTAGAAGTGTGATTGAGCTATAGTCTTTCGCATCGGCCTTCCACCGGGCTTTCAGCCGAAAGCCGGATGGCAGGTTGGCAGGTTGACCGCCGCTCACGATAACGGCTGAGCGCCGACAGACACAACCACAGCGACAACCATAGATCGCCTTCAAAGGCGGCACAGACCAGGTTTGGGGCGGACAGCCGGCACGCGCGAGGGCGCGGCCGCTGGACCGTAGCCGGTAGAACACGATCACACCATCTGGAGTCCCCATGACAGATGTTCCCGAACAGGGGCCGCGCGACGCGGTCACGCTTTCGGTCTCTCGCAGGGCGATGCTCGTCGGCGCATGTGCTTCCGCCGCCGCGCTCGCGTTCACTTCGGCCGGCCGTTCCGGCTCACCGTTTGCTCTTCCGCTCGCGTTCGGCGATACGCCTGCTCCCGGCAACTACGACGCGTTCGTCGTGCTGTCGCAGCATCTGACCGGCCGCGCGAGATTCGATCCGGTGCTCGGCAAGCGCATCTTCGCGGCGCTCTCGAAGGCGGACAGCCAGTTCACGCAGAACATCGTCGCGCTCAACGGCTGGATCCAGAGCCACGGCGGCGTGCCGTCCGATACGGTCACGCAGGCCTTGCAGACCGATCAGCCCAATCTCGTACCGACGGTCGTCGCGGTGATGCGCGCGTGGTATCTCGGCCTGGTCGGTGCGTCGCCGAAGATCGAGGTGCTCGCCTACGAACGCGCGCTGATGTTCGACCCGGTGAAAGACGTGCTGACGATTCCGTCGTACTGCCGCGACGTGCCGTTCTACTGGACGCAGAAGCCCGCTTCCTGAACGCGCGCGCGGCCCGGCGCTTCTCGCGGCGCCGGTTGCGTTTCGGCCGCGGCGCACGCGCCCGGCCACCCACAACACACGAATAAGCCAGCAGTACAAGAGGGCATGCAATCATGGCAAATGCAACTTCTGCCGACATCGTCGTCGTCGGTTCGGGCGTGGCGGGCGGTCTCGTCGCGCACCAGATGGCGCTTGCCGGCGCATCGGTGATCCTGCTCGAAGCCGGGCCGCGCATTCCGCGCTGGCAGATCGTCGAAAACTTCCGCAACTCGCCCGCGAAGGCCGACTTCGCGACGCCGTACCCGTCCACGCCGTACGCGCCGCATCCCGAATACGCGCCGCCGAACGGCTACCTGATCCAGAAGGGCGACTACCCGTACAACTCGCAGTATGTGCGGCTCGTGGGCGGCACCACGTGGCATTGGGCTGCGGCCGCGTGGCGTCTGCTGCCGTCGGACTTCAAGCTGCACACGACGTACGGCGTGGGCCGCGACTGGCCTTACCCGTACGAGGCGCTCGAGCCGTGGTATTACGCGGCCGAGGTGCAGCTCGGCGTGTCGGGCCCGGACAGCGCAGTCGATCTCGGCTCGCCGCGCTCGAAGGCTTATCCGATGAGCCAGCTGCCGCTGTCCTATATGGACCAGCGCTTCAGCGACGTGCTCAACGGCCAGGGCTTCAAGGTGGTGCCCGAGCCCGTCGCGCGCAACAGCCGTCCATACGATGCGCGCCCCACGTGTTGCGGCAACAACAATTGCATGCCGATCTGCCCGATCGCAGCGATGTACAACGGCGTCGTGCACGCGGAGAAAGCGGAGCAGGCGGGCGCGAAGCTGATCGCGCAGGCGGTGGTGTACAGGATCGAGGCGGACGACAAAGGCCTCATCACCGCGGTTCACTACAAGGACCCGAACGGCAACAGCACGCGCGTGACGGGCAAGCTGTTCGTGCTCGCGGCGAACGGCATCGAAACGCCGAAGCTGATGCTGATGTCGACGAGCGACAAGTTTCCGCATGGCGTAGGCAATCGCTCCGATCAGGTGGGCCGCAACCTGATGGACCATCCGGGCACCGGCGTGACCTTCCTCGCGAACGAAACGCTGTGGCCGGGACGCGGGCCGATGGAGATGACGTCGATCGTGAATTTCCGCGACGGCGCATTCCGTTCCGACTACGCGGCGAAGAAGCTGCACCTGAACAACGGCGTGCCGACGATGTCGGTCACCGCGGCGCTGCTGAAGAACGGCGTGACGGGCGCGGAACTCGACCGGCAGATCCGCGACCGCGCGTCGCGCTACGTCAACATCAACAGCTTCCACGAGCATCTGCCCGAGCCGCAGAACCGCGTCGTGCCGTCGGCGGATCATAAGGATTCGCTCGGCATTCCGCAGCCGGAAATCTACTACTCGATCAACGACTACGTGAAGAAGAGCGCCGCCAACACGCGCGAGCTGTATGCGCAGATCGCGAACCTGCTGGGCGGCACCGAAGTCGCGTTCGACGATACGTTCGCGCCCAACAACCACATCATGGGCACGACGATCATGGGCAGCGATGCGTCGAGCTCGGTCGTCGATCCGGATTGCCGCACGCACGATCACCAGAACCTGTTCATCGCGAGCAGCGGCGTGATGCCGACCGCCGCGTCGGTGAACTGCACGCTGACGATCGCCGCGCTGTCGCTGAAGCTGGCCGACAAGCTGAAGCGCGAAATCTGACCCACCGACGGAGAGCCACCATGACGAAACAGACGTCTCGCGTGCACCCGTCCGGACTGGGCGGCACCTTGCCATCGGGCACGCGGCGCAGGATCCGCATCGCGACGCTCGCTGCGATGTTCTCGCTGTTCGCGCTGTATCTGGCGTGGCACGAGGCGCACGACATCCGCATCGATCGCGACGATGCGCCGTTTGCCACGTCGGCGCTCGCGGAGAATGCGACGGGCGGGAACGGCGACGGTAGCGGCGACAACCTGACCGTGCTGCCGCCCGCTGCGGCGGTGAGCAGCAGCGACCTCGTGAAGCGCGGCGAGTATCTCGCGCGCGCCGGCGATTGCGTGGCCTGCCACACCGCCGACAAGAGCCGGCCATTCGCGGGCGGCCTGCCGATCAACACGCCGTTCGGCACGATCTACACGCCGAACATCACGCCCGATCCCGACACCGGCATCGGCCAGTGGAGCGACAGCGACTTCATGCGCGCGATGCACGAGGGCGTCGGCAAGAGCGGCGAGCGTCTCTATCCGGCGTTTCCGTACACCGAGTACACGCGCGTGACGGACCAGGATGTGCTCGCGATCCGCGCGTATCTGAACACGCTTGCGCCGATCCACTACACGCCGCCGCGCAACGAGCTGCGCTTTCCGTTCAACCTGCGCTGGCTGATGGGCATCTGGAATCTGTTCAACTTCACCGAAGGGCGCTTCGTGCCCGACCCGAAGCAGAGCGCGCAATGGAATCGCGGCGCGTACCTCGTGCAGGGTCTCGCGCACTGCGAGGAGTGCCATACGCCGCGCAACCTGCTGCAGGGGTTGAAGACGAGCGACCGCTTCTCCGGCGCGGTGCAGGCCGGCTGGCACGCGTTCAACATCACGCCGGACCGTAACAGCGGCATCGGCAGCTGGAGCCAGGACGACATCGAGCGTTATCTGTCGACGGGCGCGGTGGCGGGGCGCGCGAACGCGGCCGGGCCGATGGGGCAGGTCGTCGAGGACAGCACGCAGTACCTGACGGGCGAGGACCTGCAGTCGATCGCGATCTATCTGCGCTCGGTGCCGCCCGTTGCCGGCGGCGAGCAGCGTCCGCGCGACCAGTACGGCGCGCCCGCGGCCGACGTGACCACGCTGCGCGGCACCGAGGTGACCGGCGTCAACGGCGCGCAGCTGTTCTCCGGCAACTGCGCGAGCTGCCATAACTGGACCGGCGCGGGCGTCGGCGCGAGCGCGCCGGGCGCCTATCCCTCGCTGATTCACAACAGCGTGACCGGCGCGAACGACGCGAGCAATCTCACGATGGTGATCCTGCACGGCGTGGAGCGGAAAACGAAGGATGCCGACGTGATGATGCCGTCGTTCGCGGACGAACTCACCGACGACCAGATCGCCGCGATCGCGAACTACGTGACGAAGCAGTTCGGCAATCCGGGCTCGACGGTGACGGTCGATGAGGTCGCGAAGCTGCGCGCGACGAAGCAGTGATCGCGCCGCGTTCGTGAAGCGCGTGACGCTCGTGCGTCGATCGCGATGCTGGCGCGTGAGCAAAGTGCGCGCCGTGCACGGCCGCGGTGCGCTCGGTGTTCGCGTGAGTGTTGTTTTGATCGCGAGTGCATGAAAAAACGTCGGTAGCGCACATACGGGTTTTCACCAACGCACTATGATGGAGGCATGGATCCTGTCTCCGTCCCGCTCGTCCAGCACTTTCCGGTGAACACGCAAGGTCGCGACTTCGTTGTCGGCGACCTGCATGGTTGCGTCGATGCGCTGCGCTACCTGCTGCGCACCGTCTCGTTCGACGGTACGCGCGACCGGCTGTTCTCGGTCGGCGACCTGGTGGATCGCGGCACGCAGTCGGTCGAGGCCATCGGCCTGCTCGACAAGCCGTGGTTCCACGCGGTGCTCGGCAATCACGAAGACTCGCTGTGCGCGGTCGTCGAAGGGCGGCTCAAGCGGCACTGGTGGTACAGCATTGGCGGCGCGTGGTCGTCGGCGGTGCCGGAGCGGCAGCTGCAGTTGTACGCGCAGCGGCTGCAGCGCATCCCGCTCGTGATCGTGGTGGGCAGCGGCGGCTCGCGCTTCAACGTGCTGCATGCGGAGTTCTTCGGCGACGACCGCGAGCTGGATAGCGGCAAGTTCTCCGAGGAAGTGCTGCACCGTCTGCTGTGGGGCCGCGATCTCGCCACCGGCGCCGCGGCGCCCGCGCGGCAAAGCGGTCTCTCCACCACCTACTGCGGCCATACGCCGATGCGCGAGATCCGGCACATCGGCGCGCAGGTCTTCATCGATACCGGAGCGTTCGCGCCGGGCGGCAAGCTCACACTGATCGAAGCGCTCACGGCGCGGCACTGGCAGGTGTCGGTCGAGATGGCGCGCGAGCAGGGCGCCGCGAGCATCGTGCTGCCTTGACGTTGCCTTGACGATGTAACGCGGCCGGCAGCATGCACTGCCGCCGCGTTTTCAACCCACCTGATTCAGCTCGAACACCACGTCGATGGTGCTGCCGTTCCAGTTGTATTCCAGATACGCCGCGTGACGGCAGTCGCGCAGCAGCGCCGTTCTGAATGCCGCCAGGCATTCGCCGCCCCTGTCCCGCACCGACGGATACACGATGCCCGGCGCGCCCGCGCCGCGCACGTCGCGCCCGAGCGCCTGGCCGGCGCTGTAGTCGGTGGGCGAGAGCACGGTCGGGTCGAGCGACGCGTCGCCGCGCAGATCGACCACCTCGCCTTCGGCCTGCACCGTATAGAGCCGCATCTGCTGGCGCAGCGGTTTTTCGTTCGTGGCCGCGAGAAAAAGCCCGGTGTGATAGCGCGTTTCCGCGATCGCGGTGGCGCGCGAGCGCGCGCAGTAGAACACGCCGTAGGTGCCGTCCGAGAAGCGGCTGCCATTCACGTTCAGATGCGTGAAGGCCGCCATGATCGGCCCGTAGCCCGGACCGAAGCGGCGTTCCTCCGGCGGTACGAGATCGAGTTCGCCGATCTCGGTGCGCAGGCGGTCGTTGGTCAACGCCTCGAGCGCGTAAAGCGCCTCGAAGTCGTCGGGCGACGCGACGCGATCGAACAGGTTGACGGCCGGAAAGCGCGTGGGAATCACGCGAAACGCGGGCGACCAGTCGAGCGGCGTGGCCCGCCAGCAGTTCTGCCAGTTCGGTTCAGTCACGCCCAGCCGCCTCGCATTGCGTCGAGATACTGGCGCACCGCGACCAGGTCGCTGATATTGCCGGCCAGCATGCGGTCGAGCGCGCTGCGGCCGCCGAACGGCGGCGCGCTGTTGGGGCGCTTGACCCAGCCATCCGCGGCGGCGGGTTGCGGCAGCAGGATCTGCAGCGCCTTGTAGATGCCGAGCAGCAGCGACAGGCGTTCGAGCGTGTCGCGGCCCAGTCGCGCGCTCGCGGGCGTGCGCTTCCAGTTGAAGAAGGTGGAGCGGCCGGGCGAGCCTAGCAGCGTGATCTGCTCTTCAGTGGTGAGATCCCAGTCTGTTGCGATCCGGAAGAACGCACGCAGGCCGGCCGCCGACATGTCGGCGGCGGTGGGCGCTTTCGATCGCGGTGCCGGGACCGCCTGGGCAGCGTTCGCCATGATGGGCATCCTCGAGTCTTGAATTGAACTTGAATCACATATTAGTCCATTAATGGATTAAAGCAAGTTCATCAATCTGTTTGTCTGATGATTCCCTTTCACATTGCAAGGGTTTCACTGGACAAAACTTTTGCCGGAAGCCGCCGATATTGCAGGCAGGAACCGCTTTGCCGCCGGTCAGCCCGCCAGCGGACACCCGCCGCGCCGGTTCCGCGCCGCCACCCGTGGCGATGCGGTGCGATCTCAATTTGCCTCCCAGAGGGCTCAGGATGCCTAAACTCAGTTTTACGCAGAAGCTGTGGCTGCCGCTCATCATCAGTCTCGTTGCACTGTTCGCCGTGTCGGTGTCGGCTGCGTGGCAGTCGCGCGAGACGCGCATCGAAGAACGCAAGCACGACCTCACGAACGTCGCGCAGGTCGGGCTCAGCATCGTGAAGGAGTACGCAGCGCTCGCGCAAAGCGGCGCGCTCCCTGAAGCGGACGCCCGCAAGCAGGCGCTGGCGCGGCTGCGCGCGGTCCGCTACGGCGAAGACGGCTACTTCCTCGTGATCAATTCGAAGCCGCAGATGGTGATGCACCCCATCAAGCCGGCGCTCGAAGGCAAGGACCTGGCAGGCAGCGCGGATGCCGACGGCCGTCACCACTACGTGACCTTCGCATCGGTGGCGCAGGCGCCGGAAGGCGGCTTCGTCGACTACGTGTTCCCGCATCCGGGCGCGACTTCGGCCCAGGCGGTCGGCAAGATCGGCTACGTGGTGCGCTACGCGCCGTGGGACTGGATCATCGCAACGGGCGCCTATGTCGACGACATCGACGCCGCCTTCATGCAATCGGTGTGGGTGCTGGGCGCGATCTTCCTGGGCGTGGCGGCGCTGCTCATCATGCTGGTCACGCTGACGAACCGCAGCATCCAGCACACGATCGGCGGCGATCCGGCGTATGCCGCGGGTGTCGCGGAGGCGATCGCTTCCGGCGATCTGACGGTCGCGATCCGCACGCGTAACGACGACACATCGAGCCTGCTGCACGTAATGCAGCGGATGCGCGAGGCGCTGACCGGCACGATCCGCCAGATCAAGCACGCGTCGGACAACGTGGCGTGCGGCGCGAACGAGATCGCGAACGGCAACGCGGACCTGTCGTCGCGCACGGAGAACCAGGCGGCGTCGCTGCAGGAAACGGCGTCGAGCATGGAGCAGATGACGGCGATGGTGCGCCAGACCGCGGACCACGCGCGCACCGCGAGCGAACTCGCGGCCGGCGCCGCGGACATCGCGAATCGCGGCGGCGCGATGATCACCGATGCAGTGGCGGCGATGAAGGACATCTCGACCGAGTCGGGCCGCATGGTCGAGATCATCGCGACGATCGAAGGCATCGCGTTCCAGACCAATATCCTGGCGCTGAACGCGGCGGTCGAAGCGGCACGCGCGGGCGAGCAGGGCCGTGGCTTCGCGGTGGTCGCGGGCGAAGTGCGCAGCCTCGCGCAACGCAGCGCGACGGCGGCGAAGGAAATTCGCGAGCTGATCAGCCACGCGGTGGATCGCGTCGGCAGCGGCGCGTCGATCGTCGAGAAGACTGGTTCGACCATCGATCAGGCTCGCGATGCGATCGTTCGCGTGACCGGCGTCGTGCAGGAGATCGCGGCCGCGGCGGCGGAGCAGAGCTCGGGCATCGACCAGGTGAACCTCGCGGTCACGCAGATGGACGGCATGACGCAGCAGAACGCGGCGCTCGTCGAACAGGCGGCGGCCGCGGCGCAGTCGCTGAAAGAGCAGGCGCTGAATCTGCAGCGCGCGGCCGCGGCGTTCCAGGTCGACGACGATGCCGCGGCTAGTGCCGCCGGGTCGTCTGCTTCGGCGGCGCGCTCAAGGACGCCTGGCCAGCGGCGACCCGCGTTCGCGTAAGCCGTGCCCGTTTGACAGCGGGCGCCGCGATCTCGCCGTGCAGCCATGCGCGGAGCGCGTCGATCGCGGCGAGCTTCGCGCTGTCGGCGCGCCACACCAGGTAGTGCGCGTGCACGTCGACGATGCTGCGTTTCCACAGCCGCACGAGCCTGCCGTCCGCAAGCTCGGCTTCGATCAGCGAGCGGCGCGCGAGCGCGATGCCCGCGCCCTTGACGGCCGCTTCGAGCAGGCGGTTCGCTTCATCGAACGACGGCGCATCGGGCGGCACGCTCAGGTCGAGCCCCGCCGCCTGAAACCACGGTTCCCACGGCTGCGTCGTATGCACGAGCAGCTTGCAGCCCGCGAGATCGGCGAAACGGCGCGGCAGTTTGCCGCCACGAAACGCGGGACTCGCGACCGGGAACACTTCTTCGTCCATCAGCTTGTCGCTGCTGAGACCCGGCCATGTGCCGGGACCGTAGCGCAACGCGACATCGATGCGGTCGCGACCATCGAGCCTTGCGAGATGCGTCGAAGGCTTGATGTCGAGCGCAATCTCCGGATGCCGCGCATGAAAGCGCGGCAGGCGCGGCGCGAGCCAGCGTGTTGCAACCGACGGCAGCACGCTGACCATGAGCCTCGTTTCGCGCGCCGCGTGTGACGTGGCGTTCGCGTGTTTGCGCCGGCTCGCGGACGTCGCGCCGAATGCGCGTTCCAGCACGCTCAAACCCTGACGGATCTGCAACGCGAGCGCGTGCGCCTGCGCGGTCGGTTCCGCGCCGGTGCGTTCGCGCGCAAACAGTTCGATGCCGAGTTGCGCTTCCAGCGCGCGAACGTGCTGGCTGACGGCACCTTGCGTGAGCGCGAGTTCGTCGGCGGCGCGCGTGAAGCTGCGCAGGCGGACCGCGGCTTCGAAAGCGCGCAGCGTCTGAAGCGGTGGGATGCGGGCGAGGGTCATCGGGCATTAGTAGCACTAATGCCTGAACCGCACAATCTATCGTTTGAGCCGCGCGCCGAGGGTCCCTACACTCGCCGCATGAATACCTGTCGACTCTACTACTCCCCTGGCTCGTGCTCGCTCGCCGCGCACGTCGTGCTCGAAGAGACCGGCGCGCCATACGTGCTCGATGCCGTTCCCGTTGCCGAAGGCGCGACGCAGTCGCCGCGCTATCTCGCGATCAACCCGAAGGGCCGTGTGCCCGCGCTGGAGCTGCCGGGCGAGCCGCGCGTGCTGACCGAACTGCCTGCGATCGTCACGCTGATCGCGCGGCGGCATCGCGCGGTGCTCGATATGCTGCCCGCCGATCCGCTCGACGAGGCCCGCTGCAACGAATGGTTCGCGTGGCTCACAGGCTGGGTGCACGGCGTGGGCTTCGGCGGCTTGTGGCGGCCGGCGCGCTTCATTGCGGCCCCGGCGTTGCACGCGGCGGTGTCGGCGCATGCGCGCGGCACGATCGAAGCGTCGTACGCGACGATCGAACAGCGCCTGGCCGATGGCCGCGAGTATGCGGTGCCGTGCGGCTACACCGTCGTCGATCCGTTTCTGCTCGTGCTGTACCGCTGGGGCGTGCGTATCGGTCTGCCGATGCGCGACACGTGCCCAGCGTGGTCCGCGTTGACGTCGCGACTGCTCGAACGGCCCGCGGTGCAACGGGTGCTGCGCGACGAAGGGATCGAGTTCGCGGTGTAAGCGCGAGCATCACCGTCCGCCGCGCGCCATGCTGGACAGCACGCCGTCACGCCGGATCAGCCCGTGAAAAAGCGCGGCCGCGAGATGCAGCAGCACCGTTGCGAACAGCAGCAGGCCGAATACCGTGTGCAAGGTGCGCAACGTCGCGTAGAGCTCGACGTTGCGCGGCACGATCGGCGGCAGATGAAGCGGCCCGTATAGCGTGACGGGGAAGCCGCCCGCGGACAGCATCGACCAGCCGATCAGCGGCATCGCGAGCATCAGGCCATAGAGCGCGAGATGCGACGCATACGCGCCCGCTCGCTGCCACGCAGGCAGATCGCGCGGCAGAGGGGGACTGCCGCGCGTCAGCCGCACGCCGATCCGCACGATCACGAGAATCAGCAGCGCGATGCCGAGCGGCCGGTGAATCGCGATCAGCGTCTGATGCAGATGCGAGACGGTCGCGACCATGCCGACGCCCACGAACAGCATCGTGAGGATCAGCACGGCCATGGTCCAGTGCAGGAGCCGCTGCAGCGGCGTGAAGTGCGTATGCGGCGCGGGCGCTGCATCGCGCTTGCGCTGCGGATTCGTGGCGTGAATCGTGCTCATGGGTGGTTCCCGGTGGATGAGTGAACCGTTGCGACACCGTGCGCGGCCTCTTCGCGCTCGCGTCGATTGTACGAGACCGAGTACGCGGCCGACCGCGCGGCGAGCAGCGGATCGTCGGAGGGTGCGATGCCGTCGGGCAGGATGGTCGGATCGAAGTTGACGTCGCGGCACACGCCTTCGGCCTGCGGCGTTGCGCGCTGGATCACGAGCGTGCCCGCATCGATCTGCTGGCGGCCGGATGGCCACGCGATGGTGGCATCGTTGGTGACGTCGCCGGGCGCGGCGACCGTCAGGATCAGATGCCAGCGCACGTCGCCCTGTTGCAGCCTGTGGTCGAGCTCGTTCTGCAGGAAGTCCGGATCGCGCGTTGCCTGCGGGTCGACCGATGCATAGGGCAGCTCGGGCACCACGGACCAGCGGACCGCATGCGTGTCGCCGGCGGCGTTCGTGAAGCGGAACGCGTTGATGCTGTAGTACGCCTCGTTCGCGAGACTCGACGACGGCTGATGCGAAGCGAGCCAGTCGCGCAGCGGCTTCGTTTCCGGATGGCTCGCGAAGAACGCTTTCAGCTTCGCCGGGTTCGGCTTGCCGGTTGCTGGGTCGGGCGCCGCGGCCTGCAGCTGCGCGTAGAACTGCTCAGGCGTATGCACCGCGAAAACCGGCGTCGAGTTCATGCCGGTGCGCCATTGCTGGCCGTTCGCGAGCGAGAACAGCAGCGCCATGCTGCGGATCGGGATGCTCGCGTCGGGCGCGGACGGGTTAGAGCCCGGAATCGCGAAACGCCCGACCACCGGCGTGCGTCCCACTGCGAATACTTCGGCCTTCGAAATAGCGGCGCCGTTGCCGTTGCTGTCGAAGTAGCCGCTGACGCATAGCCCCTTCGCGTGATTGCGACGAAAGCCCGGATGCACGCCGCCGTTCGCTTCGAACTGGTTGACGATGCGCGGCGCGGTGAGCCGCTTCGGCGTGAGCCAGCCGGCGGTCCACGCGAAGCCGGCCGCGAGCGCGGCGACGGCGGCACCGATGGCCGCGAGCCTGCACGGCATGCAGGCGGGCGGGGGAGGAGAATGCGATGGTCGGTGCACGATAGCCTCGATCGGTCGGATGGTCGATGCTTTCGCGAACGCGCATTGTGCGAATCTATTCCCGCGTGTGCCGCAAAGAATATTCTTGCGATATCAGGCTGCTTTCACGGCGCGCTGCCACGGCCGGCGGGCGTGGCGTGCGCGTTTGCGCTACGATCGCTAGCGCTGTGAGACCGATTTCTCGTTGACCCGCGAAACCGCGCGACGTGCTGGAATAAAACCGCGCCGGGCGTTGTTTGCGGCGGTGACGAGACTCTTTCCATACGCAACGGCGACACGATCATGGCCCCGGTTCAACCCCCGCTCGAACCTTCGAAGCTGTCTGAAGCGGACGTGCAGGCATTCGCCGACGGCCGGCTGTCGCCCGAGCGCGCGGCCGAGGTCGAGCGCTATCTGCGCGGCCGCCCGGACGAAGCGCGTCGCGTTGCGTTCTACGGCCGGCTCAACGGGATGATGCAATCGAGCTTCGATCGTCGCGCCGACGCGGCTCATGCCGCGGTGCCGCCGCGCCTGCGGCGGCGGGCGGCGCTGATGGCCGTGCTGCACCGCTGGCTGCGGCCGGGGCTCGTCGCGCTGGCGGTGGTGCTGATCGCACTCTGCGCGACGGTGTTCGCGGTGCGCGTGCCGCAGCAACGCGTCGACGATGCGGCGCTCGCCGCTCTGACTGCTGTGACACAAGGCGGCGGCGGTGGTCCGACGGATAGCGCGGAGATCGCCGCGCCGGATCTGTCGCGCGCGGGTATGCGTGTGCAGTCGACCTTCCAGGCGCGCGTCGGACCGCTGCGCCATGCCGACGGCGTCGTCTATCGCAACACGTACGGTCAGCCGGTGGTGCTGCTGCGCGTCGAAGATCCGACTTCGCGAGCGAATCCGCAATGGCGTGCATTGCGGGCCGGCGACGATCGTCTGCTGATGTGGACGAGCGGCCATACGCGCTACGTGCTGGCCGGCCGGGCGAACACGCACGGACTGATGCAGGCGGCGGATCTGCTGACGCTCGGTTCATCGCTGATGTCGCGTGTGCCGCACGCCGATGCGGCGTCGGGAAGCAAGCCATGAGCGCAACCTCGGGGCAGGCTCGAAGAGGGAAGCACGATGGCCGTCCGTGACGAGATGATGGAGCACGTGCCGCGGCTGCGCCGCTATGCACGCGCGCTGATCAACAACCGCGATCTGGCCGACGATCTGGTGCAGGACACGCTCGAGCGCGGCCTGCGTAACGCCGCGCAGTTCAGGCCCGGCACCGATCTGCGCGCGTGGCTCTTCACGATCATGCACAACGTGTTCGTGAATCAGGTGCGCAAGCCGTCGGGGCATGCGGTGCACGTGTCGGTCGACGACGATAGCGTGGCTGAGAGCGAATTCGCGGTGAGCGGCAACCAGGCGCAATCGCTGGAAGTGCGGGATCTCGACTACGCGTTGCAGCGGTTGCCGGCCGAGCAGCGCGAAGTCGTGCTGCTGGTGGGACTGGAAGAGATGAGTTATGCGGAAGTGGCCATCGCGCTCGATGTGCCGATCGGCACCGTGATGTCGCGGCTGTCGCGTGGACGGGAGCGGCTGCGCGCGCTGATGGCGGGCTCGCAGCCGAGCGCGAAACTGAAGGTGGTGCGATGAACGAGCAACCCACGCCGATCACCGACGAAGAACTGCACGCGTATGTCGACGGCCTGCTCGACGGGCCGCGCCGCGACGAGATCGAACGTCAGCTCGAGCGCAACGAGGAACTGGCCGCGCGCGTCAGCGATTATTTTTCGCTGAACAACATGCTGCACGAGCGCTATGACCGCGTGCTGAGCGACCCGTTGCCGGCACGCCTGAAGCTGCCGGCGAAGCGGCGCTGGCTCGACGCGGCGAACTGGCCGCAGTTCGCGGGGCTGGCCGCGGCGCTGGTGCTCGGCATTGGCATCGGCGTCGGGACCAACATGGGGCGCGGCTTGGTCGACGACTTGCAGGGCGGCGCGGTATCGTCGGATGGATCGGCGACGCGGCCGGTCAGCTTCGATCCGACCATGCAGTTCGCGCGGCAGTCCGCGATCGCGCACGTGATGTACGCGCCGGACGTGATCCGCCCGGCCGAGATCACGGTGGACCAGGAGCAAGACCTCGTGCGCTGGGTGTCGCAGAAACTCGGCACCGACGTGCATCCGCCGCTGTTATCGCGCGTGGGCTTCGAACTGATTGGCGGACGCCTGTTGCCCGGCGACGACGGGCCGGTCGCGCAGTTCATGTACAACGACGCGCACGGCCAGCGCGTGACGCTGTGCATCTCGCATCGCAAGATCAGCACCGACGTGACCGCGTTCAAGCTGTACATGGACGGGCCGGTGAACGTGTTCTACTGGATCGACGGCGACTTCGGCTATGCGGTGTCGGGCGCGATCGACCGCAAGGAACTGCTCGAGCTTTCGCACGACATCTATGCGCAGCTGACGATGGAAGGTGGACCGGTAGCAGCTGGCGCCGCGTCTTCCGCGTCGCCGGCTTCACCGGCGAAGGATGCGACTGACTGACGCGTGTTGCCTGCCTGTTTCGAGAGGCTGACGGCGGCTGGCGGCTGCGTATAATTGCGGCCCTGGCAGCCGGCAGTCGACGAACGGGAGAGGGTCTTGCGAGCAGTAGTTCTGGCAGTAGCAGTGGTGATGACGTGTAGTTCCGGCGCCGCATTCGCGGCGTATCAGGAAGTGTGGAATCCGCCTGAAGCGATGGCGAAGAAGCCGGTTGTGCGGTCGCATGCGAAGGTTGCGGCGGCGCATGGGCCCGCGCATGCGCATGCGGTTGCCAAGGCGCCTGTGCATGCTTCCGCGAAGACGCGGGCGCATGCTTCTGCTTCTTCTCATTCGTTGGCCAAAGCGCCGCACGGCGCGAAAAATACGCACGTCGCGGCGACTGCACGGGAGTCGCATGCGAAGGCTTCATTGGCGCAGACGTCAGCGCCAACGCATCACGCAGTCGGAAAGCCGCGCCCGGGTGTGGCTGCAGCGAAGCCTGCGCGCGCCGAGCCGCCGATCATCAGCTGACGTTGACGTCGCGTGTTCTGAGGCTGCTTAAGCCCGAATAAAAGATTTCAGATCGTGGAGTGCGACGCGGGCGGGAGCGCTGGCGCGCTGTCTTCGTCGTGGGTCTGAGTCTGAGGGAAGGGCGCCGGCACCGACGGCGCATGCACCGGCGCGTAGCCATAGCCGGCTTTCCAGCGCGCGCGGATATACGGCCGTTCGTGCCCCGACATCTTCAGCGCGATGTGCGTGACCCAGCGCTGCGTCGGCACCTGCACGCCGTGTAGCGTGAAGGCCAGCATCGCGAGGCTCGCGGCCACCGGCCACGCCGGCATGTCGCCCGGTTGCGCGTGCCAGTGCCAGCACACGAACAGCAGCGCCGTCAGCCCGCCCACCACACAGCCCGCCACGGCTTCAGACGGCGAATGGGCCGCGAGCACTACTCGCGACAAGCCCACCGCAACGCCAATCCCCAGTCCAAGCAGGACGCCCAGGATCCGCACGCTACGGCGTGCCGGCAACAGCACGAGAAACAGCGCGACCGGATACACCGTGGTGGACAGCGCCGCGTGCCCGCTGACGCCGGTGAAGTCGAGCGAACGCACGCCGACGCCCCAGCCGAGGAACGCGATTTTCGTGACCGTCACGAGGCTCACGGCGATGCACAGCATCAGCAGCCAGCCGAACGCCATCCGCCACGTGTGGCCGAACCCCAGCCAGAACGCGATGGCGAGCGCCAGCGGCAGCGTCAGACCGGGGCCGCCGAAGCTGGTGATCGAGTACCACTGATGAAGGGAGAGACCTGACATAACCGTGATAACGACGCGAACGGCGCCACGAAACAGGGCGCGCGGCCTGGCGTTTGCCATGAGGCGGGCGCGCTTCCTCCGGTTCAACGCATCGGCCCGGTGCCGGGACGACAGTTGCAACGCAATACTTTGACAGTATAGTCGGCGCGCTCACGGCTCAGGTGAACCGGGTGGGACACTTTGATCAACGCTGCCCCGCGGCATGCCGGATCTGCGTGCAACCGCCGCCCGGCGGGACTTTGCCGGCCTGCACGATGGACCTCCAGCGCCTATCCTTGAATCCTGCCGACGCCGGACCGGGATTGATGTTATGGTGCAATGCACAACTCATCTCACAGGCTGCTTTTCCGGGCAGCTATCGGTCCCCTTTTAGGAGGTGCTCGGATGACCAAAAGTCTGACGAAACTCTGGCTAGGCGGCCTGAAACGGCTGGTCGCCGCGCAGACGAAACCGCTGCGCACCACGACGAAACGCACTGACCGGCCGACGAAGGCGGTCGCCAAACCTTCCGCGAAGCTGCGCCGCGCAACTCGCGAGAAGGCCGCGCCTGCAACGCGCGAATCGCGGGTTCGGCCGCGCGCCGCTGCGTGGGCGGCGGGCTCGTGGGTCCGGTCGTTCCATTCGGCGCCGCCGGCGCCCGGGCGGCTCGTCAACCAGCTTTCGTACGCGCTCTACACGCCCGCGGCGAGCATCGGCAACGACATGCCGCTCGTCGTGATGCTGCATGGCTGTCAGCAGGATGCCGACCGGTTCGCCGAAGGTACGCGGATGAACCTGCTGGCCGACCGCTACGGATTCGCCGTCGTCTACCCGGAGCAGTCGAAGCACGCGCACGCGCACCGCTGCTGGCACTGGTACGACGCCACGGATCACGCGGGCGGCTCGGAGGCGCGCGCGGTCGCGTCGCTCGTCGAGGCGCTGGTGGAGCGATATGGCTTCGATGGCGAGCGGGTCTACCTGGCGGGCATTTCCGCCGGCGCCGGCCTCGCGATGCTGCTCGCCGTGCAGTACCCGGAGCAGTTCGCGGCGGTCGCGCTGCATTCCGGACCCGCATTCGGCGAGGCGCATTCCGGCATCACCGCGATGGACGTGATGCGGCGTGGCGTGCGGCAATCGCCGGTGGCGCTGATCGATCAAGCCGTCGATATCGACGACTACCCGGGCATGCCGGCGGTGATCCTCACGGGCGATGTGGACCGGGTGGTGTCGCCGGCCAATAGCGAGCAGCTGACCGAGCAGTTTCTGCGTCTCAACGGATTCGTCGATGCGAAGGGCGCCAAACGCAACGGCGAAGCTCGCGAAGAGCGCAAGGCGGGCGTCATTACCCGCGACTATCTGCGGGGCGGCCGTCGGGTGGTCCGGCTGTGCCGCGTCCAGGGGCTCGGCCACGCCTGGGCGGGTGGCGACGAAGCGGTGCCGTTCCACTCGGCCAAAGGGCCGGATGCCAGTGCGTTGATCTGGGAATTTCTTCACTATCAGCGCCGCCCAGCCGAAGAAGTCGCGACGCGCCATGCCAAAAAGACGGCCGCCAGCGCGGCCTAGTTCATCGCTGCGCCGCAGCGCGCAGTTCCGTCTGCCCCAGCGGGCATGAGGGTATGGCCAATTGACGCATTGCAGCAACACTCTATTTTGATGACTAGCTATCGCCTAGGGTTTTCCCTATAATTCGGGTTATCCCTTAGTCGTAGCACCACACCAGATTAGAGGTTGACCATGTACCTGCTGAGCCGCCTGTTCCTGTTCCTGACGAAAACCGCTGACGAACGCGCCAAGGAGCGCGCTGACGCCTACCTGGCCGAAGCCAGCGACCTGTACGACCTCGAATTCCGCATGCGCAAGATCGATCGCGAGTCGTCGCGTCGTCAGCCGGCGTGGATGGGCCCGTACTAAGCCCTTCCGGCCAGTCGATCTGGCCATCACCGGACCCTGTCCTGCCGTCCGGTCTGTTTTTCTGTTCCGCTGTTCTGCTTCAAACTTTCGCAGTTCATCTGACGATGCGGATTCGCCGCATCGTTCGGGGTTTGCGGGAGCGTGTTACTGAAGCACGTTACTGACCGTAGCGGGCAAGCGTTTTCTCACGTGCCGCTGCGTGATCCACCATCGGTTCCGGGTAGTTGTCGCCCAGCCTGACGCTCCATTGCGCCAGTTGCTCCGCGCTCGCCAGCCATGGCGCGTGGACGTACTTCGGCGGCACGTCGGCAAGCTGCGGCAGGAACTGCTTGATGAAGCGGCCCTGCGCGTCGAATTTTTCCGACTGCGTCACCGGATTGAAAATCCGGAACCACGGTTGCGCGTCGCATCCCGTCGAAGCGGCCCATTGCCAGCCGCCGTTGTTGTTCGAAAAATCGAAGTCGTTCAATTGCAGCGCGAAATAGCGCTCGCCCAGATGCCAGTCGATGCCAAGGTCCTTCGTGAGGAAGCTCGCGGTGACCATACGCAGCCGGTTGTGCATGAAACCCGTCCGGTTCAGCTGCAGCATCGCCGCATCCACCAGCGGATAGCCGGTGCGTCCCTCGCACCATGCCGTAAACGCCGCATCGGCTTTCGCGCCGGTTTCCCAGCGTAGTCCGTCGTATTCCGGCTTGAATGCCGCGCCTTCCGCGAGCCGCGGGTTGTAGTGCAGCACCATCGAGTAGAAGTCTCGCCAGATCAACTCGGACAGCCACGTCGCGGCGCCTTGTCCGTGCGGCTGCAACGACATCTCGTGCGCCATCCGCGCGAGCGTGCGGATCGATACCGTGCCGAAACGCAGATGCATCGACAGATGGCTCGTCGCGTTCATCGCCGGGAAATCGCGCTGTTCCGCGTAGCTTTCGATGCGCGTCTCGAACGCGTCGAACAGATGCTGTGCGCCGGTCATCCCCGTCTTCAGTCCCAACTCCTTCAGGTCGCTGCGCGCGAAGCCCAGCTTCTCGAGTGTCGGCAATGGATGCTGATGCGACTTCGGCGGTCGCGCGAGATGCGCGTGGTACTTCTCGACCGGATGGGGCTTGAGGTCGAACGCGCTCACGGCCTTGAGCCAGGCCGTCTTGTACGGTGTGAAAACCGTGTACGGCTTGTTCTGCCCGGTCAGAATTTCGTCGCGCTCGAAAATGACCTGATCCTTGAACGTCAGCCACTCGCGCTGCTGTTCGTGCAGTCGTTCACGCACGGCATCGTCGCGTTCGATCGCCTGCGGCTCGTAGTCGTGATTCGCGAACACGGCTTCGACGCCGAGACGATCCGCGAGATTGGGAATCTCATCGCGTGGGTCGCCGTGCTGCACGATCAGTCCGCCGCCCGCGTCGTGCAGCGCGTGGCCGAGCTCGTCGATCGTGTCCAGCAGGAAGTCGACGCGACGGTCGCGCGCTTTGCCATCCGCATCTCGGCGGATCTCGATCAGCGGCTGCAGGATCGTCGTGTCGAACACGAACGCGCACCAGACTCGCTCGCAGTGCTTCAGCGCGTAGTACAGCGCCGCGTTATCTGTGTTGCGCAGGTCGCGGCGAAACCATACGAGTCCGGTTTCATACGATCGATCCAGGCGTCTCGGGAGAGTCATCGCGATTCGGGGTAGAGGTTGACCAGGGAGGGTGCGCTCGAAGATATCACTTGTAGCTGGAAATCTGTGTCATCAGTTGGCTCGTCGCGCAATAAAAGACGGCATTGCGTGACAGCAGGCGCCATGCCTCGCTGAAAACAGATCGAAAGTGACTCAATATGTCGACTCACTAGCGCGTTCCGGCGAGATCAATCGTCGCCACACCAAAGAAAACGCGGGCGTCGCCGTGTCGGCTACGCCCGCGCATTTCGTTCGCTCAATTCGGCGGCTGGTGCACCCGGCCACCTCCGCGCTCGGCCCGTCAGTCGATCACAAGCCGAACATCGACGTTGTCACGCGTCGCGTTCGAGTACGGGCACACCTGATGCGCAGTGTCGACGAGCGTCTGGGCCGCTTCCGCCGACAGACCCGGCAGCGACACGCGCAGATCGATGTCGAGTGCAAAGCCGCCCTTGTCGTTCGGACCAATGCCCACTTCCGCCGTCACTGTCGTATCGGCCGGCAGCGTTTCCTTGCGCTGGCCCGCGACGAACTTCATCGCGCTCAGAAAGCACGCCGAGTAACCGGCGGCGAACAGCTGTTCGGGGTTGGTGCCCGCCGCGCCGGTACCGCCGAGCTCGCGCGGTGCGGCGAGCTTCACGTCGAGCGCGTTATCCGACGAAACGGCACGGCCGTCGCGGCCGCCGGTAGAGGTTGCAGAGGCCTTGTACAGAATGTTCATTGCGTGGCTCCGAGGTGGGTTCGACCGATACGCTCGCTAAAGATGAGCGCGTTCTTGACGCTGTGGCCGGGTTACCGGCAGGACTGCGTCGATTCGACAATTAAGATAGTACACAATTCATTAGTGTGCAAACGAATTGTTGCCGCGAACGGTTAGGCCCAGGCGAAGTCGATCGCAGGCTTACGATGCGTCTTGCTGTTCGTTCGATTCGTTGAGCGATGCGCGTAGCGTGTTCAGGTCTTCGCGCAGTCGGGTGAGGAAGTCGAGTTGCTGCCGGGTCGCGCAGAACATGGTGCCGGGCACATCGCGGGCGGAACGCTTGAGCGCACTGCCGGCCTTCGTCAGGCGGATGAACACGAGGCGTTCATCTTCGGTACCGCGTACGCGTTCCACGTAGCCTTGCGCTTCGAGGCGCTTCAACAACGGCGTGACGGTTGCGGAATCGAGGTTCAGGCGCGCGGCGATCTCTTTGACCGTCACGTTGTCGCTCTCCCACAGCACCAGCATCGCCAGATACTGCGGATAGGTCAGGCCAAGCCGATCGAGCAGCGGCTTGTAGGCCTTCGTCATGGAGAGCGAGGTGGAGTAGAGCGCGAAGCAGAGCTGGTCGTCGAGCGTCAGCGGAAGGACGGGTGTGCGCTGGGTCATGGAGCGTCCCTGTTGAGTGTCACGCGAATCGATCGCGTGCAAATCATCGTGCGAACATTGTCCCACAACGCCACACGCGTTGCCGCTCGACGGAAAACGAAGTCAGCGCTCCGGCGGCGTAACAGGTGGCTCGGGCGTCGCGTTGGGCGTCTGCACGCCGAAGCAGCCGCGGTAAGTCGCGTACACCGAGCAGTACAGCATCGTCATGAAGATGATCCACGCCGGCATCACGATCGCGAACGAGTAGTCGCCCGCGCCGAGCAGTTCCATCACGACCGGCAACCCGAGCAGGATCACCACCGCGAGCGAGCACCACAGCGCGCCGTAGACGAGAAACGCGCCGCGGTTGCGCCAGCAGCTCACGACGCTGAAGAACATTGCTTTCACAGGCGGCACGTCGTGCCACGCGGTGACGATCGGCGCGAACCAGAACAGCATCGCAACGGGCAGGTAGCACGCGAACATCGCGAGGAACGCGTACAACAGGTCGCCGACCGGAATTGTTTCCGGGTCGATCGTTTCGCTACCGACGAACAGATGCAGCAGCTTGCCGCCGTCGCCGATCGCGGAGCACGCAACGACTGCCGCGAACGCGACCAGATACACCGCGCCGAGCACGATCAGCCGGCGCGCGGCCACGCCGCCATACGAGCGGAAGCCGTCGACGAGCGCGGTCGGGAACACCGGCTTGCCCGCGATCGTATCGCGGCATGCGGCCATGAAACCGACCGCGACGCCCGGCACGAAGAGCAGCGGCAGCACGCTGCCGATCAAGGGCACCTGGGCGATCAGCATCGTCGCGAGCAGGTACGCGAAGAACAGCGTCAGGAATGCGAGCGGGTTCTTGCGGAACAGCCAGATGCCTTGACGAAACCAGACATAACCGGTCTTCGCGGGAACTTCAATCAGTTGCATGAGCGGTGAATGCCTGGAAGTGCAACGCCTTCGAGGCGTTTGCGCAGGATGCGTTCGAAATGACCTGGGTCGTGCGGCGTCAGCATTTCGGCCGCGCGCGGCAGATGAAAATCATACAGGCGCGAGACCCAGAAACGGTACGCACCCGCACGGAGCATGTCGCCCCAGTGGCGATTTTCGGCATCGGTAAAGGGCCGCACCGTTTGATACGCGCGCAGCATGGCCTCGACGCGCGCCATGTCGAGCTCGCCGGTGGCGAGGTCGACGCACCAGTCGTTGACGGTGACCGCGACGTCGAACAACCACTTGTCGCAGCCGGCGAAATAGAAATCGAAGAAGCCGCCCAGCCGCACCTCGTGACCGCTGTCGGGCGCCGCGTGCGCGAACAGCACGTTATCGCGGAACAGGTCGCAATGACATGGGCCTTCCGGCAGTTCGGCGTAATCGGCCGATGCGAAGAACGCCTGCTGATGCGCGAGCTCGGACGTGAGCAACGTACGCTGCGCATCGTCGAGATACGGCACGATGGCCGGCACGGTGTCCTGCCACCAGGGCAGGCTGCGCAGGTTCGGCTGATGATGCGCGAAGTCGCGCCCGGCGAGATGCATGCGCGCGAGCATCTGGCCCACCTCGATGCAGTGCTCTTCGTTCGGTTGCAACTGCGGCGCGCCTTCGAGCTTCGTCACGATCGCGGCCGGCTTGCCGTTCAGCATGCCGAACAGCGCGCCGTCGTCGCGCGGCATCGGGTCCGGCACCGGCACCCGGTGCGACGCGAAATGACGCATCAGGTCGAGATAGAACGGTAGCTGCGCTGCAGTCAGTTTTTCGAAAATGGTGAGAACGTATTCGCCGCGCGTGGTCGTCAGAAAGAAGTTGCTGTTCTCGATGCCGGACTGGATGCCGCGCAGCTCGACGACATCGCCGAGATCGTAATGGCGCATCCATTGCGCGAGTTGGTGGTCGGTGACAGCGGTGAAGACGGCCATGCGGGAAACGTCGGGTCGGGTTGATCGAAACGCGCCGGATTGAGCTGCGAGGAGAGCCGTCGCGGTGTGCGGGCCCGGCGGCTTGCGGGTAGAAACGGATGGGCGGTCGAGGCGCCCATCCGGTGGATTATATGGGCCCGACAGCCGTTGCAGGACGGGTCGTGGCCGCGAGGATCAATTTTTCAGTACGTGAGGCTGACCGAAGGCAAACGTGTGCTCGTGTGGCCGCTGTCATGCACCGCGGGCGACGTATCCAGCGGCGCGCTCATCTGGTAGTGGGTGCCGAAATTCGAATGCACGTCGACCTCGACGGGCTTGCCCTTGTCGCGGTACTCGGTGATGGTGGTGCCGTTCGGGCTGCGTTCGTAGAAGCTCGGCGTGCGCGGCACATTGATGTCCACTTTCGACGACACTTCGGCCGCCGGACGGTTGATCGCTTTCAGGTCGGGCAGGCCGGCCGCTTCGTTGGCCGACTGGCTGCTCTGGGTGCGGGCCGCGTCAGCCGTATTGGCGGCGTCAGCGGCGGACTGCGGCTGCGCGGCCTGCGCGACACCGCCGAGGGCAAGCGTCAGCGCAACGGCGACGGGAAGGAGCGGCTTCATGGTGGTTCTCCAGTGATATGCCGGAATTCTACCAGCGTAGCGCTTTGCGTAACGCCTGGCATGCCGTGACGCATTGCTGCACGCCGGGCAGCGAGACGCGCTTCGCGGCCTTGGAGAACATTGTGGCGCGGGGCTGTTGCCGTGATGTGGTGGTGATGCGGATCGCGCCTGCAGGCGCTGGGCCACCGCGCTCGCGGTGGCTTTCAAGGTTGTCAGCGAAAGGTTAGCGGCGGAAGCGTCCGCCGCCGCCCGCGCCGCTGCCGCGAGCGGCCGCCGTGTTGCCCGTGCCACCGCCATTCCAGCGGTTTTCAGTCTGGCTGAGGCGCTGGTCGCCGTTGCTGCGCGCCTGCCGCTGCTGTTCGAGATTGCTGCTGGTGGCGGCGTTCGGCTGAACCGGCTGCCAGCCGTTCGACGTGTGCTGTTGCCAGCCGCCGCCCTGGTCGTGCTGATACACGTTGCCGTCGTGGCCGACGTACACGTCGCCGTTATTCCATGCGACCGCGTTGCCCTTCGACTGGTTGGTCACGATCCCCTTGCTGTTCACCGACGCCGTACCGTTGTAGACGTTACCGGTGACGCCAACTTCTGCGGCGCCCGCGCGGCCGGTCTGCGCGTTGTAGCCGGCCACCTGCCGCCCGGCCGCGTAGTCGCCGGTGTACCGGTTGCCCTCCGCGCCGCCGCGTCCCGCGCCACTGATGCCCGTGGACGGATTGGAGAACGAGCCCTGGCGGCCGGCCGCGAAGTTGCCTGAGTACGGGTTGAATGCGGCGCCACGGCTGCCCTGGTAGTTCGCGCCGGTCCTCGGGTTGTATCCGGTGCCTGCGGTGCCGCGCCACTGCGTGCCGGTCCACGCGTTCCAGCCGGCGGCGTGCGTGACGGTGCCCTGGCCCCAGCGCCCGTAGAAGTTCGCCTGATTGATGTTGACATTCGAGTAGTGCCAGCCGCCGCCCCAGTACGGGCCCCAGTACGGTGCAGCCGCCCCCCAGATTGCGCCGACGGCGAAGCCGAACGCGAAGCCTTCGGCCGCGCTCAACGCGAAGCCCGCGCCATAGCCATAGGTGGCGGGATAGGGGTAGTACGCCGTACCGACGTAAGGCACATACGTGTAGCCGGTGCCATACACGACCGTGCCGTCCGCGCCGACCACCACGCCCATGTACCCTGGCGTGTAACCGACGACGACCGTGTCGGGCGTAACCGAATAGATGCGGACGTAAGTCACGTAGTGCAGCGGCGAGCTGACCGGGATCGTGTAGATGACGCCCGGCACTTCGGCCGCGACGTGCCACGCGCCGGTCGGCGCCGACGCAACGAACCAGACGCCGTCGTACACCGCGTAGTAGTGCGCGCTGTCCACCTCGATCACCGGCGTGCCGGTATTGACGGCGTAGTTGAGCGACGTGCCCTGGACCGGCTTGAACTGCGGCGCGCCGTCATAGCTGACCGCCATCGATGCCTTCGCGCGCGAGACAGCGGCTGTCTGCGGGATGGTCGATGCGATCGCCGCTTCCTTCGCTTGCGGCGTGCCGGGCACCGAGACGAGCACGTTCGCTTTCGGATCGTGCGGCGAGATTTTCGCGAAGTCCGGCGGAAGCTGGTCGCCCGCGACGTACTCCCACGGACCGCTTTCCGATTTCGCGCGGAACCAGCGGCCCGATATCAGCACGTAGGTTTCGTTTCCTTTCGGATCGACGAACACCGCGTGGTCGCTATTCGCGACGGTGAGCAGGCTGACGCCATCGACCGGCGTGAGTTTCTGCGGGCCGTCGGTGAGGACGAGTTCCGTGGGTTCGGTTGCGATCAGGATGGCGGGCGCTTTCGCCGCACGCTTGCCGTCGGCGGGCAGCATCGGATCGGCCTTGCCGCTGCCCGCTTCGGCCTTCGACGCGGCCGCCAGCAGCGCCTGCGGCGGCGCCGAGAGTTCGAGCCACGGACCATTCGCCGAACCGGCTGCGTACCAGAAGCCGGCCGCACGCAGATAGAGTCTGCCGCTCGCATCCTGCAGCAGCAACGCGCGCGTGTTCATCACGCGCTGGAACGACGTGCCGCCAACCGGCCGCGTGACCGGCGCGCCATCGACGAGAACGAGCAAGGTGGCCGACGACGCGAATACGATGCGCGGCACGTCGTTCTTCACGTCGACGTGCTGGACCGCGGAAAGCTGCTGCGAGGCTGCGTAGCTCGTCTGCAGCTGGTCCAGCGATACCGTGAGACCCTTCGATGGAATATCGGCGAGCACGGCCTGGCGAACCTGCTCCGACGCAGCCGGATTCGTCGGCACGTCGACGCTGTCAAGATGGATCTGCGTGAGCTGCACGAGACCGGATGCCTTGTCGATATCGGCCATGGCCGAGAAGCGCACGACACCGTACGTTGGCGTGCCGTCTTTCGCGCCGATCGCGACGGCGGCGCGACCCGCGATCCGGTTGCCGTTCCATGTCTCGATCTGCGGTTGATACATTTCGAGCTGCCCGGAGGGCAGCGTGAAGTCGCGCGGCCAGGTGAGCCGCGTGGGCGCGGGCGGCGTGGCTGCGTACGATTCAGGCAGGCTCATCGCAAGACAGGCGGCGGCGAGCAGAATGGTCACCTTCCGGTTGAAGCGGTTCATCACGCTGCTCCTCTGTTTGAGTCAGTGATATCAGTATTGCTAAACGATTGCAACGAGAGATGTTAGCGTCGCGCGGCTGGGCAGGAAAAGCCCGTTCGGTCGGAATCGCGGGCGGTATTTTTCTGGATTGAACGATGCCTGTTCGCCGTGCGCGTTCAGCGAATAGCCACGACGCATGCAGACTGTGCTTCGTGCGCGTTCGTACACGATTCGTGACCGGTTTCGCCACGTCGTTTCGAGTCGCGCTACTATCGAGGTCAGGCCGCAGCGTTTCGCGACCGGTGACTTCGGCATCAGATTCAATCCACGACCCGATACGATATGAACGACACCCAGTCACGCGGGGTTCAGCAGCCCGCCAACGCATTTCCCGACGAGGCGTTCGACGACGCCGCCGATGCCGTCGCGCGCCTGTCCGCGATCTACGAGGCCAACACGTCGTTCCTGCGCGATGCGTTCGCACGCTATCGCCGCAACGAGCCGTTCGATCGCCGCGTGCGCGCGTGCTATCCGTTCGTGCGCGTGCGGACGGACGTCAACACGCACGTCGACTCGCGCCGCTCGTATGGTTTCGTCGCCGGTCCCGGCATATTTGAAACCACGGTGACACGGCCCGACCTGTTCGGCGATTACTACCGCGAGCAGTTGCGCCTGCTCACCAAGAATCACCATGTGGCGATCGAAGTCGGCGTATCGGACCAGCCGATTCCGATCCACTTCGCGTTCGCCGAAGGCATCCATCTGGAAGGCGATCTGGACCGCGACCGCCTGATCGCGATGCGCGACGTGTTCGATACGCCCGACCTCGCCACGCTCGACGACCGCATCGTCAACGGCACGTACGAGCCGGCCAACGGCGAGCCGTCTCCGCTCGCGTTGTTCAAGGCCGCGCGTGTGGATTTTTCGTTGCACCGGCTGAAGCACTACACGGCAACCGCGCCCACGCACTTCCAGAACTACGTGCTGTACACGAACTATCAGTTTTATATCGACGAATTCGTAAAGCTCGGCCGCACGATGATGGCCGAGACCGACGACGCGGATCTGCGCGCGTATCGCAGCGAGTACACGTCGTTCGTCGAGCCGGGCGATGTGGTCACGTACAACGCGAATCTGTCCGAGCAGTCCGACGAAGGCACGCCGGCCGCGCGGCTGCCGCAGATGCCCGCGTATCACCTGAAGCGCGCGGATGGCAGCGGGATCACGATGGTCAACATCGGCGTGGGTCCGTCGAACGCGAAGACGATCACCGATCACATCGCGGTGCTGCGTCCACATGCGTGGATCATGCTTGGTCACTGCGCGGGGCTGCGCAATACGCAGCGCCTCGGCGACTACGTGCTCGCGCACGGCTATGTGCGCGAGGATCACGTGCTCGACGACGATCTGCCGCTGTGGGTGCCGATCCCGGCGCTCGCTGAAGTGCAGGTTGCGCTCGAGCAGGCGGTCGCGCAGGTTACGCAGCTCGAAGGCGTCGAACTGAAGCGCGTGATGCGCACGGGCACCGTCGCGAGCGTGGATAACCGCAACTGGGAGCTGCGCGATCATCGCGAGCCGGTGCAGCGGTTGTCGCAAAGCCGCGCGATTGCGCTCGATATGGAAAGCGCGACGATTGCCGCGAACGGATTCCGTTTCCGCGTGCCGTACGGCACGTTGCTATGTGTTTCGGACAAGCCGCTGCATGGCGAACTGAAACTGCCGGGCATGGCTGACCAGTTCTATCGCGCTCAGGTCGATCAGCATCTGCAGATCGGCGTGAAAGCGATGGAGATTCTGCGCACTAACGGCTTGCACAGGTTGCATAGCCGGAAGCTGCGGAGTTTTGCGGAGGTGGCGTTTCAGTAACGCCATCGAATGCGACGGCAGCGCACAGTGCGCTGCCGTTTGCAACGTTCTCTACCGCAACACCACCAACCCCACCACACTCCCCGCCGCGAGCAGCACCAGCGGATGCACCCTCGTCCTCAACGAAAGCACCGCACAGACCCCGGTGATACCCCACGCAATCCACGACGCGTCAGAAGCCTTGGCGATCAGCATCGCACTAGCCGCAACGAGCCCCGCCGTCACCGGCACGAGCCCACGCTGAGCGATCTTGCGCCACGGGCGATCCTTGAAACGGTTCCACGCGTGCAGCGCGAGCACGGTCACCACTGAAGAAGGACCGAACTTCGCGATCGACGTCACCAGCATGCCCGCCCAGCCGGCCACGTGCCAGCCCACCAGCGTCACCACCATCAGATTCGGTCCGGGCGCAGCCTGCGCGAGCGCGAAGAGCGCGCTGAACTCGCTCGCGGGCATCCAGTGATGCACATCGACGACCTGGCGCTGCATCTCCGGCAGGATCGTGTTGCCGCCGCCGAACGCCAGCAGCGAGAGCTGCGAAAAGATCAGCGCGAGCGCGATCAGCGTCGATGTCATTGAGCGCTCCTCGACGCGAGATAGATCGAGATGGGCGTCAGCACGAGCATCGTCGGCAGCAGTGGAAAGCGGACGATTGCGATCGCAATGAAACCGGCCACGACGATCGCGAGCGCGCGCCAGTCGCGCCACAGCGGCACCAGGACCTTCACGGCCATCGCGATCAGCAGACCCGCGGCCGCTGCCGCGAGCCCGGCGAACAGATGCTTCACATGCGGGTCGTTCTGCGTGTGTTCGTACAGCACGCCAAGCGCGATCACGACGAGCGACGGTCCGGCGATCAATCCGAAGATCGCCGCGAACGCACCGCGTATGCCGCGAAAGTGCATGCCGATCGCCACGGACAGGTTGATCACGTTGCCGCCCGGCAAAAACTGGCAGAGGCCCAGCAGATCGGTGAACTCGGGGCCGGTGAGCCAGCGCCGCTGTTCGACGATCGCGCGGTGCGCGAGCGGCAGCGCACCGCCGAACGACATGAAGCCGAGGCCGAGGAAGCCGGTGAAGAGCTCGCGCGAGGTGGGCCGCACGGCCGGTTGTTCGTGCGTGAGGTCGTAATTCATGACGGTTTGAAAGCAGCGTCGAACGAAGATGCACAGGTAAGGCCCCGAGCGTAACGCCGATGCCCGCCGTGGTAAAACGATTTCTGCGCGCCCGCCTTGTGATCTAGAATCACAAGCATGGCTCGCAATCTCCCTCCCTTTCCGGCGCTACGCGCCTTCGTGGCCGCTGCGCGGCACGAGAGCTTCAGTGCGGCCGGCGATGAGCTGCATGTGACGCACGGTGCCATTAGCCGGCAGGTGGCCGCGTTCGAATCGTGGGTCGGCCTGCAGGTGTTCGAGCGCGTCGGAAAACGGGTGCGGCTGACCGAAGACGGCCGCCGCTATCTCGCGAAAATCGAGGCCGCGTTCGATGCCATCGCGCTCGCAACGGATCAACTGCGCGACACGGGCGTCGTGCATGTGCTGCGGGTCAACGCGCTGCCCACCTTCGCAATGAAGTGGCTGCTGCCGCGTCTGAGCCAGTTTCAGCGACTCGCGCCGAACGTCGAGTTGCGTCTCGCGACGTCGAACGCACCGGTCGAGCAGATCGATGGCTTCGACGTCGCGGTGCGGCGCGGTCCCGCGCACTGGCCGAACTGCGCGAGCGGTCACTTCCTCGAGGAAAGCGAATTGCCGGTGTGCAGCCCGGCGCTGTTGCAGCGCTCGCCGATCCGCACGCCGGACGACCTCGCGCGTCACACGCTGCTGCATTCGGACACGCGGCCCGATGCGTGGCGCGCGTGGCTCGCCGCGGCGGGCGTGACTGCGCGTTGCCGCAAGAAGCAGTCGTTCGATCACTTCTATCTGGCGCTGCAGGCGGCGGTGGATGGTCTGGGTGTCGCGCTCGGGCCGCTGCCGTTGCTGGCCGACGAACTCGCGTCAGGCCGGCTCGTTACGCCGTTCGACGGGCCGCGTCTCGCGGCGCGTGGCTACTGGTGGGTCGCACGGCGGGAAGTCGCGCATGCGCCGCTCGTCGAGCAGTTCTGCAACTGGCTCGAAGCGCAGAGCGGCGAGGCTTGAGGGAAAGCGATGAAGCGGGCGCGCGAACGCCCGCTGATGCGGTGACGCGGACGCTCGCGCGCCCGCCGGGAATCACAGATAGAACATCCGGTCTTCGTCGGACTTCGACTGATACGGCTCTTCGCTTTCTTCGCGGTCTTCGTAGAACGCGAGCACCGCTTCGAGCACCTGGTCCGGATCGTCGGTCACCTTCATCAGGTCCATGTCCGTCGCGTTGATGAGACCCATCGTGACGAGCCGATCCTGGAACCACGCAAGCAGGCCCTTCCAGAACTCCGCGCCGACGAGAATGATCGGCACGTGGCGCGACTTTTTCGTCTGGATCAGCGTGAGCACTTCGGCGAGTTCATCCAGCGTGCCGAAGCCACCCGGCATCACGATCACCGCGTCGGAGTTCTTCACGAACGTGACCTTGCGCGTGAAGAAGTGACGGAAGCGCAGCGAAATGTCCTGCCACTGGTTGCCCGATTGTTCGTGCGGCAGTTCGATGTTCAGGCCCACCGAAGGCGACTTGCCCGCATGCGCGCCCTTGTTCGCCGCTTCCATGATGCCGGGGCCGCCGCCGGAGATCACCGCGAAGCCCGCGTCCGAGAATTTTCGGGCGATGTCCGTAGCGAGCTGGTAGTAAGGCGAGTCCGGTTTGAGGCGTGCGGAACCATAGATGCTGACAGCCGGGCGGATCTCCGAGAGGTACTCGGTCGCCTCGATAAACTCTGCCATAATCGTGAACATCTGCCACGAAGCGCGGGCCTTCTTTGCCGTAGCGCGCTCTTGATCTGCGAGCGATCGCAGACTCGGAATCACTTTTCTCTTGTTCATAATGCCTGAAGAACAGAACCTGGAAACCCAGCCGGAAAACGTCAAGCTGGAAGGTAAGACCCTGCTACTGGTCGACGGTTCGAGTTATCTGTACCGGGCCTATCATGCGATGCCGGACCTTCGCGGTCCGGACGGACAGCCGACGGGCGCGCTGTATGGAATCATCAACATGCTGCGCCGCATGCGCAAGGAAGTCAGTGCAGAGTATAGCGCGTGCGTGTTCGATGCAAAGGGCAAGACGTTTCGCGACGACTGGTACCCGGAGTACAAGGCCAATCGCCCGCCGATGCCGGACGATCTCTCGAAGCAGATCGAACCGATTCACGTCGCCGTGCGCGCGCTCGGCTGGCCGCTGCTGATGATCGACGGCGTCGAAGCCGACGACGTGATCGGCACGCTGAGCCGCGCGGCGGAAGCGCGCGGCATGAACGTGATCGTGTCGACCGGCGACAAGGATCTGGCGCAGCTCGTGACGGATCATGTCACCCTCATCAACACGATGACGAACGAGACGCTCGATCGCGCGGGCGTCGTCAACAAGTTCGGCGTGCCGCCGGAGCGCATCGTCGACTACCTGTCGCTGATCGGCGATACGGTCGACAACGTGCCCGGCGTCGATAAATGCGGCCCCAAGACGGCCATCAAATGGCTCACGCAATACGGCACGCTCGATGACATCGTCGCACACGCCGGCGAGATCAAAGGTGCGGTAGGAGACAATCTGCGCCGCGCGCTGGATTTCCTGCCGATGGCGAAAAAACTCGTCACCGTCGAAACCGCGTGCGACCTCACCGCGCACGTGAGTTCGATCGAAGCGTCGCTAGCTTCGCGGCCCGAAGCGCGCGACGAACTGCGCGACGTCTTCACGCGCCACGGTTTCAAGACGTGGCTGCGCGAAGTGGAGATCGCCGATGCGGTGGAAGGACCGCAGACCGACGTGCAGCCGGCGCCGGAAATCGACGGGGGCGAACGCGAGTACGACACGGTGCAGACCGTCGAGCAGCTCGATGCATGGCTCGCGAAACTCGATTCGGCGGAACTGACGTCGTTCGATACGGAAACCACGTCGCTCGACCCGATGGTCGCGAAGCTGGTCGGGCTGTCGGTATCGGTCGAAGCAGGCCGCGCCGCGTATATTCCGGTCGGCCATCGCGGGCCGGATGCGCCGGTGCAGCTGCCGATCGACGACGTGCTCGCGAAGCTCCGACCATGGCTCGAGAATTCCGCGAAGAAGAAGGTCGGCCAGCATCTGAAGTACGACGAGCAGGTGCTCGCGAACTACGGCATCGAACTCGCAGGCGTCGAGCACGACACGCTGCTGCAGTCGTACGTGCTGGAGTCGCACCGGCCGCACGACATGGACAACCTCGCGCTGCGCCATCTCGGGCTGAAGACGATCAAGTACGAAGACGTCGCGGGCAAGGGCGCCTCGCAGATCGGCTTCGACGAAGTACCGCTCGATCAGGCGTCCGAATACGCAGCGGAAGACGCGGACATCACGTTGCGTCTGCATCAGGCGCTCTATCCGCAGGTCAAGGCGGAAGCCGGCATCGAGCACGTGTATCGCACCATCGAGATGCCCACGTCGCGCGTGCTGCGCAAGATCGAGCGCAACGGCGTGCTGATCGACGCGGAAAAGCTGCGCGTGCAGAGCGACGAGATCGCGAAGCGGCTCATCGAACTGCAGGACGAGGCGTACACACTCGCGGGCGGCGAATTCAATCTCGGTTCCCCGAAGCAGATCGGCCAGATCTTCTTCGAGAAGCTGGAGCTGCCGGTCATCAAGAAGACGCCGAGCGGCGCGCCGTCCACCGACGAAGAAGTGCTGCAGAAGCTCGCCGAAGACTATCCGCTGCCGAAGGTGCTGCTCGAGCATCGCGGCCTGTCGAAGCTCAAGTCCACGTACACCGACAAGTTGCCGCGCATGGTCAATGCGCAGACCGGCCGCGTGCATACCAACTATGCGCAGGCGGTGGCGGTCACCGGGCGTCTTGCCTCGAACGATCCGAACCTGCAGAACATCCCTGTGCGCACGGCCGAAGGGCGGCGTATTCGTGAGGCGTTCATCGCGCCGCCGGGACGCAAGCTCGTATCGGCGGACTACTCGCAGATCGAGCTGCGCATCATGGCGCACATCTCCGGCGACGAATCGCTGCTGCGCGCATTCGCGGGCGGCGAAGACATCCACCGCGCCACCGCGTCCGAAGTGTTCGGCGTGACGCCGCTCGAAGTCTCGAATGATCAGCGACGCATCGCGAAGGTGATCAACTTCGGGCTGATCTACGGCATGAGCTCGTTCGGGCTCGCATCGAATCTCGGCATCACGCGCGATGCGGCGAAGCTCTATATCGATCGCTACTTCGCGCGCTATCCGGGCGTCGCGAACTACATGAGCGAAACGCGCGAGAGCGCGAAGGCGAAGGGTTACGTCGAAACCGTGTTCGGCCGCCGCCTGTGGCTGCCCGAGATCAACGGCGGCAACGGGCCGCGCCGCCAGGCCGCCGAACGTGCGGCTATCAACGCGCCGATGCAGGGCACCGCGGCGGACCTGATCAAGATGTCGATGATCGCGGTGCAGGACTGGATCGAGCAGTCGAACAGCAAGACGCTGATGATCATGCAGGTGCACGACGAACTGATTCTCGAAGTGCCCGACGAAGAGCTGTCCGACGTGCGTAAGCGCTTACCGGAACTGATGTGCGGCGTCGCGAAGCTCAAGGTGCCGCTCGTCGCCGAGGTGGGCGCCGGCTCCAGCTGGGAAGAGGCGCACTGATCCACCGGGCGGCGAACCCGCCGCCCGCCTGGTTCTCCAGACGAATTCCCGCCGTGCTCGTGTCCAGCACACATTCATGGCAGCATCAATGCAAGACTTCGATACAGCCGTGCGCATGCCACACATGTGCCGCGACGGCTTGTGACAATCCGCGTTGCTCGCGGACAATCTGTGCGATACCCGCTGCGCCGCGCTCGCTGAGCCGCCGGCGCGCGTGCAACGATTTTTCGGCAAACACGGAGAGTCTTGATGCATCGTTTCATTGTCGTTGGCGGAGGCGCGGGAGGGCTGGAACTTGCGACGCGGCTGGGCGATCGCTATGGCACGCGCCGGCGGGGGAGCGACTTTCGCGCGCTCGTGACACTGGTCGACCGGTATCCGACCCACATCTGGAAGCCGCTGTTGCACGAGGTCGCGGCGGGCAGCATGGATCCGTTCACGCAGGAGCTCGAATACGCGGCGCAGGCGCGCTGGCATGGCTTCGAGTTTCAGCAGGGCGAACTCGCGGGCCTCGACCGCAAGGCGAAGCGCATCACGCTGGCGCCCGTGATGGACGAAGACGGCGCGGAGCTGCTGCCGCAACGCGAGCTGGAGTACGACACGCTCGTGCTCGCGATCGGCAGTACCACTCACTTTTTCGGCGTCAAGGGCGCGCCCGATTACTCGCTCGCGCTGGACACCGTGCATCAGGCCGAACGCTTTCGCAAGCGTTTGATCGCTGCGTGCATGCGGGCGGAGCATCAGGCGCACGAGCGTGTCGAGACCGATTCGGATGCCTCGACAGAGCCGCGCATCCAGGTGGCGATCGTCGGTGGCGGGGCGACGGGCGTCGAACTGTCGGCGGAACTGCGCAACACCGCGCAGGTGCTGTCGGCGTACGGGCTGCACAAGCTCGATCCGCGTCACGACGTCGGCATCGTGCTGATCGAGGCGGGGCCGCGCATTCTGCCGGCACTGGCGGAGCGCGTGTCGAGCGCAACGTCCGAGCTGCTGACGAAGCTCGGCGTAAAGCTGATGACGGGCGAAACCGTCGCCGAGGTCGCGCCGGGGCTCGTACGCACGGCGAGCGGACGCACGATCCGCGCGGACCTCACCGTGTGGGCGGCGGGCATCAAGGCGCCGGCGGTGCTTGGGCGGCTCGACGGCCTGACGGTGAACCGCCTCGGCCAGCTGCCGGTGCGCCGCACACTGCAAACGGTCGACGACAACGATATCTTCGCGCTCGGCGACTGCGCGGCCTGTCCGTGGCCCGGCAATGAGCGCGACGTGCCGCCGCGCGCGCAAGCCGCGCACCAGCAGGCGAGCTTTCTGTTGCGCGCGCTCGGCAACCGGCTCGAAAGCCGGCCGCTGCCGGAGTTCACGTATCGCGACTTCGGTTCGCTGGTGTCGCTCGGGCACTTCAGCGCGGTCGGCAATCTGATGGGCGGGTTGATCGGCGGAAACATGCTGGTTGAAGGGCTCTTCGCGCGCTTCATGTACATGTCGTTGTACCGGCTGCATATCGCGGCGCTGCACGGCTATTCGCGGATGGTGCTGGATACATTCGCGCACTGGCTGCGCCGTTCTACGCTACCGCGCGTGAAACTGCACTGAGGCTGCACTGAGTGGACTGAGTGGACTGAACCGGCATGCCTGCCTCGATGTCGAGTGTCGACAGCGAAGGGTATGCTGGCGCTTTCATCCTGTCGTCCACTCGAGGAGCCTCGCATGCTGACGCCCGAAGTCGATAGCCTTGTTCCGCACGTTCCTTTCAACCGGCGTACGTTCATCAAGGCGGCGCTCGGCACCGGCTTCGCCGCCGCGGTGCTGCCGGTGTCCGCGCAGACCATCCACACCGACAGCGAAGGCCTCGAGGCCGGCGAGATCGGCTTCCAGTCCGGCGGCACGCTGGTGCCGGCGTACCGCGCGCAACCGAAAGGCAAGACGCATCTGCCGGTAATCATCGTCGTGCACGAGATCTTCGGCGTGCACGAGCACATCGCGGACGTCTGCCGCCGCTTCGCGAAGCTCGGCTACCTGGCGATCGCGCCGGATCTGTTCGTGCGGCAGGGCGATGCGTCGGTCTATCCGACGATCCAGCAGATCAACGACAACATCGCGAGCAAGGTGCCCGACGCGCAGGTGATGGGCGACCTCGACGCGACCGTCGCGTGGGCCGGCGAGAACGGCGGCGATCTGAAGCGTGTGGGCATCAACGGTTTCTGCTGGGGCGGACGCTTCGTGTGGCTGTACGCGGAGCACAATCCGAAGCTGAAGGCGGCGGTGGCCTGGTACGGACGGGTGGCGGGCAACCATACGGCGAACTCGCCGCAAAACCCGATCGATCTCGTGTCCGATCTGCGCGTGCCGGTACTAGGTCTGTACGGACGCCAGGACCCGAGCATCCCGCAAGATACCCTCGAACAGATGAAGGCGAAGATCGCACAGGGGCCGCAGTCGGCACGCGGCTCGCAGTTCGTCGTGTACGACGATGCGGGCCACGCGTTCTTCGCGGACTACCGGCCGAGCTACCGGAAGGCGGACGCCGAAGACGGCTGGCGTCGCGCGATTGCGTGGTTCAGGGAGCATGGCGTCGCGTGATGCGATGCGCGTGAACGCGAACGAGCGATGAGCGCGGCGGTCGGGGCCGCGCTCATCGCGCTTCGTCACGTGCGACGGATCAGGGGTTGGGTCCGGTCGCCATCGGCCGGGACGCGTCCGCGCTCCATTCGCTCCACGATCCCGGGTACAGCGCCGAGCCGTGCAGGCCGGCCACTTCCATCGCCAGCACGTTGTGGCACGCAGTGACGCCCGAGCCGCACTGGTTGACGACCTGCTCCGGCGCGACCGCGCCAAGGATCGCGCCGAACTCCTCGCGCAGCGTGTGAGCCGACTTGAAGCGGCCGTCGGCGGTGAGGTTGTCCTTGAAGAAGCGGTTCAGCGCGCCGGGAATATGGCCGCCGATCGGGTCGAGCGTCTCGTTCTCGCCGCGGTAGCGGTCGGGCGCGCGCCCATCCACCACCACGTGTTCGCGCGTGCCGATATTGCGCTGCACGGCGGGCTGGTCGATCGTGACCGCGAGCGGCGCGGCGGCCTTGAAATCGCCGCGCGCTTCCTTCGGTGTGTCTTGCGTCAGTTGCAGGTTCGCCGCCTGCCAGGCCGGCAGGCCGCCATCGAGCAGCGCCACGGCGTCGTGGCCGAGCCAGCGCAGCAGCCACCACAGGCGCGCGGCGTACATGCCGCCCTGCGCGTCATAAGCGACGACCTGCTGGCCCCGCTTCAGCCCGCGCGCGGCCAGTGTGTCGACGAGCTTCGCGCGGTCCGGCAACGGGTGACGTCCGTTGCTGCCGGTCTTCGCGCCGGACAGGTCGCGATCCAGATGCAGATAGTGCGCTCCGGGCAGATGGCCGGCCGCATAGGCCTTTTCTCCAGCCGACGTATCGGCGAGATCGAACCGGCAGTCGCAGACGAAGACGGAGTCCGGCGCGGCGTTGAGCCGCTCCGCGAGATTCGTGGCGGAGATCAGCGTGGTGTAGTGGGTATGCGGCATGGCGGCTCCTGTTCAGACTGGCTTCCTTACTGACAGTCTAAACAAAAAAGACGGGCCGAAACCCGTCTTTTCCGCTGCTGGATGCGCCGCGCTCAGATCTTGCCGAGCTCGCGCCGCAGGAACTCGTGGAAGTGCTGCATGCCGTCTTCCATCGGGCTTTGATAGGGGCCCACCTGCGATTCGCCGCGGTCCATCAGCGCGCGGCGGCCGGCGTCCATGCGCTCGGCGATCTCGTCGTCTTCGCGCGCCGTTTCCATGTAGGCGGCGCGTTCGGCTTCGACGAACTCCCGCTCGAACAGCGCGATTTCCTCGGGATAGTAGAACTCGACGACGTTCGTCGTTTTCTGCGGGCCGCGCGGAATCAGCCACGACACGACCAGCACGTGCGGGTACCACTCGATCATGATGCCCGGGTAGTACACCATCCAGATCGCGCCGAACTCGGGCACTTCGCCGTCGCGGAAGCGCAGCACCTCGTCGTGCCACTTGCGATACGTCGGGCTGCCCGGACGCGCGAGATTGCTATGCACGCCAACCGTCTGCACGCTGTACCAGTCGCCGAACTCCCACTGCAGGTCGTCGCAGTTGACGAAGCTGCCGAGGCCCGGATGGAACGGTACGACGTGGTAGTCCTCCAGATAGACCTCGATGAAGGTCTTCCAGTTGTAGTTGCACTCGTGCACTTCGACATAATCGAACATGAAGTTCGAAAAGTCGAAGTGGCGCTTCGTGCCGAGCCTTTCGAGATCTTTCGCGACGTTACGGCCGCCCGCCTCGAACAGCAGCCCCTGCCAGTTCTGCAACTTCGTGGCGCCGAGGTTCAGGCACGGGTTGTCGGCGAAGTGCGGCGCGCCGAGCAGTTCGCCCTTGAGGTCGTACGTCCAGCGGTGCAGCGGGCAGACGATGTTCTCCGTCTGGCCGCGGCCGTTCAGCATGATCGCCTGGCGGTGGCGGCACACGTTGGACAGCAGTTCGACCTGCGACTGCTGGTTACGGACGAGCACGCGCCCTTCGCGTTCGCTGGGCAACGCGAAATAGCTTCCGGCCTCGGGGACCATGAGGTCGTGCCCGATGTAACGGGGGCCTTGCCTGAAAAGTGTTTCGAGTTCGCGCTGGAGAAGCGCTTCGTCAAAGTAAGCCGTGACTGGCAGCTGACTGTGGATAGCCTTGAGCTGCAATGCATTGCTCAGATTGGACATTCCCACTCCCGATGAAGACGTGAAAGCAGTGAACAACCCAACCATCGAAAATTCGATTTAGGGGAACCTGCGATTATACCCGTTTCTGTCATCGAGGGCCAACTAAGTCCCTGATTTCGGTATAAATTGTTGTGAAAAGGACCGCATTTCGCGTGCCCCGCCATTTTTTGTCCGGTACCCTGAACCGGGGACTGTAAGACGCCACGTGGGGCCTGAGAATCGAACGAGTCGCTTTTGCCGTAGAATGTCCGACTTGTTTTAATTTTGCGACCGCACATGGCGAAGACCGCATCCACCGACACTCCCTCAGGCCCGGCGCAAGCCGCGGAAGCCGCGTTGCCCGACACGTACGAGGCGGCGCTGGCGGAGCTCGAAGGGCTGGTCGCGCGCATGGAGGGCGGCAGTCTGAGTCTCGAGGAGTCGCTTGCGGCATATCGCCGCGGCGCGGCGCTCGTGGCGTTCTGCCAGCAGCAGCTCGAAAAGGTGGAGCAGCAGGTTCGCGTGCTCGACGGCGAGACGTTGAAGCCGTTGCCCACCGCCGCTGGGGAGAGCGGAGACGACCTATGAACTTCGAACAATGGATGCGCTCGGTGCTTGAGCGCGTCGAGCGCGCGCTCGAACACTATCTGCCGGCCACGAACATCGAGCCGGCAAAGCTGCACGACGCGATGCGCTATGCCGTGCTGGGCGGTGGCAAACGTGTGCGTCCGCTGCTGTGTCACGCGGCGGGTGAGCTGACCGGCGCGCGCGCCGAATGTCTCGACGCCGCGGCGGCCGCGCTGGAAATGATCCACGTCTACTCGCTCGTGCACGACGACATGCCGTGCATGGACGACGACGATCTGCGTCGCGGCAAGCCCACGGTACACGTGCAGTACGACGAGGCCACCGCGCTGCTGGTCGGCGATGCGCTGCAGTCGCAGGCTTTCGTCACGCTGACGGCGGACGTGCTGGGGCCGGCGCAGCAGGCTTCGCTCGTGAAGGAACTGGCGCTGGCAAGCGGCTCGATCGGCATGGCCGGCGGCCAGGCGATCGATCTGGACAGCGTGGGCGTGATGCTGACGCGCCCGCAGCTCGAAACGATGCACCGCATGAAGACGGGCGCGCTGCTGCGCGCCGCGGTCCGCATGGGCGCGCTGGCTGGCGACACGCCGGACGCGTCGCTGATGCAATCGCTCGATACCTACGCGGCGGCCGTCGGCCTCGCGTTTCAGGTGGTCGACGACATTCTCGACGTCACGACGGATTCCGCCACGCTCGGCAAGACGGCGGGCAAGGACGCGGCGGCGAACAAGCCGACTTACGTGTCGATCATGGGGCTCGACGCATCGCGCGCGCTGGCTACGCAACTGCGTGCCGAAGCCCATGCTGCAATCGAGCCGTTCGGCGCACGGGCGCAACGCCTTGCCGAACTGGCCGACCTGGTGGTGAACCGGGTCAGTTGAACGCGACGGCCCGCAGCGCGCTCCGCCGCATGACCGGAGCGTGCATGAGAACCGGGCGCGCAAGATTTCCTACAATGGAACGACGATGTACGACCTGCTGAAAACTATCGACGACCCGGCCGATCTGCGCCGCCTCGATCGCCGCCAACTGCAACCGCTCGCGGACGAACTGCGCGCCTTCGTGCTCGACAGCGTGTCTCAGACGGGTGGCCATCTGTCGTCCAATCTCGGTACCGTCGAACTGACGATCGCGCTGCACTATGTGTTCGAGACGCCGGCGGACCGCATCGTGTGGGACGTGGGCCATCAGACCTACCCGCACAAGATCCTGACGGGCCGCCGCGACCAGATGCACACGCTGCGTCAGCTCGACGGCATTTCGGGCTTCCCGCGCCGCACCGAATCGGAGTACGACACGTTCGGCACCGCGCACTCCAGCACGTCGATCTCGGCCGCGCTCGGCATGGCGGTGGGCAGCAAGCTCGCCGGCGACAACCGCTTCTCGATCGCAGTGATCGGCGATGGCGCGATGACGGCCGGCATGGCGTTCGAAGCGATGAACAACGCGGGCGTCGAAGACGACCTGCCGCTGCTCGTCATCCTGAACGACAACGACATGTCGATTTCGCCGCCGGTCGGCGCGCTGAACCGCCACCTCGCGCGGCTGATGTCGGGCCGCTTCTACGCGGCGGCACGCGCCGGCGTGGAGCGCGTGCTGCGCGTCGCGCCGCCCATGCTGGATCTCGCGCGCAAGCTCGAAGAGCACGCGAAGGGCATGATCGTGCCGGCCACGCTGTTCGAGGAATTCGGCTTCAACTACATCGGCCCGATCGACGGTCACGATCTCGACTCGCTGATCCCGACGCTGCAGAACATCAAGGAACTGCGCGGTCCGCAGTTCCTGCACGTCGTGACGAAGAAAGGCCAGGGCTACAAGCTCGCCGAAGCGGACCCGGTGCTGTACCACGGTCCGGGCAAGTTCAATCCGGCCGAAGGCATCAAGCCGTCCACCACGCCCGCGAAGAAGACCTACACGCAGGTCTTCGGCGAGTGGCTGTGCGATGCGGCGGAACTCGATTCGCGCGTGGTCGGCATCACGCCGGCGATGCGCGAAGGCTCGGGCATGGTCGAATTCGAGAAGCGCTACCCGGATCGCTACTTCGACGTGGGCATCGCGGAGCAGCACGCGGTCACGTTCGCGGGCGGTCTCGCGACCGAAGGCATGAAGCCGGTCGTCGCGATCTACTCGACGTTCCTGCAGCGCGCTTACGACCAGTTGATTCACGACGTCGCGTTGCAGAACCTGCCGGTGGTGTTCGCGATCGACCGCGCGGGCCTCGTCGGCGCGGACGGCGCAACGCACGCGGGCGCGTACGACCTCGCGTTCCTGCGCTGCATCCCGAACATGACGGTGATGGCCGCGTCGGACGAAAACGAATGCCGCCAGATGCTGTACACGGCGCTCCAGCAGTCGAACCCGACGGCCGTGCGCTATCCGCGCGGCGCGGGCACGGGCGTCGCCACCGTCAAGCAGATGACGGCGATTCCGGTCGGCAAGGGCGAGATCCGTCGCGAGAGTTCGGCGCCTTCCGGCAAGCGCATTGCGATCCTCGCGTTCGGCACGATGGTTGTGCCGTCCCTGAAGGCCGCCGAGGAACTCGACGCCACCGTCGCGAACATGCGCTTCGTGAAGCCGATCGACGCCGACCTGGTGAAGAAGCTCGCTGAAACGCACGATGCGCTCGTCACCATCGAAGAAGGCAGCGTGATGGGCGGCGCGGGCTCGGCCTGCGTCGAAGCCCTGCTCGCGAGTGGGGTTACTTGCCCCGTACTACAATTGGGCCTCCCCGACCGGTTCATCGATCACGGCGATCCGGCGAAGTTGCTGTCGCAGTGTGGTCTCGACGCCGCGGGCATCGCGAAGTCGATCCGCGAGCGTTTCGTCGAGCCCGCGGACAAGTCGGTCAAACGCGTCGCTTAAGGCCTGCTAACGAAAGCTTGCCGTACGCCGCGCCACGAGTTCTTCGGCGCGGCGCCTCCAGATGGAATCAATGGGCGGCGCGGGGTGTTCCGTGCGCCATCCGCGAGCGCCGGCTGACTGCCGGCGTTTGTCATTGCGCGCTTCGTTTTGCGCGAGTCAAAGGACAAGAACATGAATCAGATGAACCCCGCCTTCGTGATGCCCGACGTGCAGAGCACGCCCGACACACGCCAGATTCCGATCCAGCGGGTCGGCGTCAAGGCGGTGCGCCATCCATTGACGGTTCGCCTGCCGGACGGCTCGACGCAGCCGACCGTCGGCAGCTGGAACCTCGACGTGCATCTGCCCGCCGAGCAGAAGGGCACGCACATGTCGCGCTTCGTCGCGCTGCTCGAGGAGCACCGCACACCGCTCGAGCCGGCGACGTTCCGCACCATGCTCGCGGCGATGCTCGACAAGCTTGAAGCGACTGCGGGCCGCATCGAGGTGTCGTTCCCGTACTTCGTGAACAAGACCGCGCCGGTGTCCGGCGTGCAGAGTCTGCTGGACTATGAAGTGACGCTGACGGGCGATAGCCGCGATGGCGCGACGCGCCTGTTCCTGAAGGTGCTGGTGCCGGTGACGAGCCTGTGCCCGTGCTCGAAGAAGATCTCGCAGTACGGCGCGCACAACCAGCGCTCGCACGTGACGATCGACGCGGAACTGGCCGGCGACGTGCCGGTGGAAGACCTGATCCGGATCGCCGAAGAAGAAGCGTCGTGCGAGTTGTGGGGCCTGTTGAAGCGCCCGGACGAGAAGTTCGTCACCGAGCGCGCGTATGAAAATCCGAAGTTCGTCGAAGACCTGGTGCGCGACGTCGCACAGCGCCTGAATGCCGACGCGCGCGTCGTCGCGTATGTGCTGGAAGCGGAGAACTTCGAGTCGATTCACAATCACAGCGCGTATGCGGTGATCGAGCGGGACAAGCGGTTGGGTTGATGCGATCGGCGCGCGGCGCGTCGGGCGCTGCGCCTGTAGCGTCACGCGCGTTGCGTCAGCGCGCGAGCGAAGTCAGATCCCAGCGCGGCTTCACGGTGAACGCGTAATTGCGCTCGGCCTGATCGGGCCACCGTTGCAGGCGCAACGCACCCGCGAGCGCGATCATTGCGCCGTTGTCCGTGCACAGCGACAGGTCCGGGTAGTGCACATCGAAACCGCGCTTCTTCGCGGCCGCCGAGAGTGTTTCGCGCAACTGCCGGTTCGCGCCAACGCCGCCCGCCACCACCAGCCGCTTCAGCTTCGTTTTCTTCAATGCTGCGATGGATTTCGCGGCCAGCACTTCCACCGCCGCATCGACGAAGCCGCGCGCGAGGTCGGCTTTGCCCTGCTCGCAGACGTTCGAGCCGAGCTTCTTCATCTGCGTGAGCACGGCGGTCTTCAGGCCGCTGAAGCTGAAATCGAGGTCGCCGGAATGCAGCATCGGACGTGGCAGCACGATCGCGTTGGGCGTGCCGAATTCCGCGAGCCGCGACACTTCCGGGCCGCCCGGATAGCCGAGGCCGAGCAGCTTCGCGGTTTTGTCGAACGCTTCGCCGGCGGCGTCGTCGAGCGTCTCGCCGAGCGTTTCGTACACGCCGACGTCCGTCACGCGCATCAACTGCGTATGACCGCCCGACACCAGCAGTGCGACGAACGGAAACGGCGGCGGTTCGTCCACCAGCAGCGGCGACAGCAGGTGTCCTTCGAGATGATGGATGCCGATGGTCGGCTTGTTCCAGGCCATCGCCAGCGCATTCGCGATGCTCGCGCCGACCAGCAGCGCGCCCGCGAGACCTGGGCCCTGGGTGAACGCGATCGCGTCGATGTCGTTGCGCGCGGCGCCTGCGTGGCCGAGCACCTCTTCGAGCAGCGGCAGCGCGCGGCGGATGTGGTCGCGCGACGCGAGTTCCGGCACGACGCCGCCGTACTCCCGATGCATCGCGATCTGCGAATGCAGTGCGTGCGCGAGCAGGCCGCGCTCGGTGT
This sequence comes from Paraburkholderia phosphatilytica, assembly GCF_003443895.1. GTDB lineage: Bacteria > Pseudomonadota > Gammaproteobacteria > Burkholderiales > Burkholderiaceae > Paraburkholderia > Paraburkholderia phosphatilytica. Next base: position 174,673 of record NZ_QQOA01000013.1, read on the forward strand.
CGTAGAGCGCGAGGCCGGTTTCGTCGCAGGAGCTTTCGATGCCGAGCACGAGCATGGTGGGTGCGATGCCTTGAGTGATGCCTGGTACGGCTGATGAGGTCAGTCGAAAAGTATACCAGTGAGGTTGATGAACCGCTGAGGGCGGGCGTCGCTCAGCCAGCCCTCGCAGGTAAAATGCGCGCCATGGAATCTTTCGATATCGCGGTGATCGGCGCGGGCGCGGCCGGCATGATGTGCGCGTCGGTGGCGGGTCAGCTCGGCCGGCGCGTCGCGCTGATCGACCACGCGCCGCGGCTCGCGGAAAAAATCCGCATCTCCGGCGGCGGGCGCTGCAACTTCACGAACCTTCAGGCGGGGCCGGCGAACTATCTGTCCGCGAATCCGCACTTCTGCCGCTCGGCGCTCGCGCGCTATACGCCGCGCGATTTTCTGGCGCTGTTGAAGCGCCATCGCGTGACGTGGCACGAGAAGCACAAGGGGCAGCTGTTCTGCGACCAGTCGAGCGACGCGATCATCGACGTGCTCAAGCAGGAGTGCGATGCCGGTGGCGTCACGTGGCGCCGCCCGCTGACCGTCGAGCAGATTCACTACGGCGACGGGCGCGGCTTCACGCTCGACACGGCCAACGGTCCGATCGGGGCCGAGGCGCTGGTGATCGCGACAGGCGGCCTGTCGATTCCCGCGATCGGCGCGACCGATTTCGCGTACCGCGTCGCGAAGCAGTTCGGCCACAAGCTGATCGACACCCGGCCGGCACTCGTGCCGCTGACCTTCGCGGCGGCCGACTGGGCGCCGTTCTCGGCGCTGTCGGGCGTGTCGCTGGAAGTGCATGTCGCGACCGGCGACCGCAAGACCGGTGGCGCATTCGTCGAAGACCTGCTGCTGACCCATCGCGGGCTGTCGGGGCCGGGCGTGCTGCAGATCTCCAGCTTCTGGAAGCCGGGCGAGCCGATTCACGTGAACCTGCTGCCGGAGCGTGATGCGTCGGCCGCGCTGATCGATGCGAAGGCGGGCTCGAAACGGCAGATCGCGAACCTGCTCGCCGAATGGGTGTCGTCGCGGCTCGCGCACGTCTGGCTGGCGAGCCACGCGGTTGCCGCCGACGCGCGGCTTGCCGATCTGCCGGACAAGACGCTGCGCAGGGTCGGCGACGCGCTGTCGCGCTGGACGCTGACGCCGAACGGTACCGAGGGGTACAGGAAAGCCGAAGTGACGCGGGGCGGGGTCGATACCCGCGAGCTGTCGTCGGCGACGATGATGAGCGCGCGTGCGCCGGGGCTGTTTTTCATCGGCGAGGCGGTCGACGTGACCGGTTGGCTGGGCGGCTACAATTTCCAGTGGGCGTGGGCTTCAGGCGTCGCGGCCGGGCAGGCGGCGGCCGAATTCGTCCACAAAACTTGACGCCGGCGCAGGTTTGTGTAAACAGAAACGTCTGCTATACTCTCCAACCTTTGCAAAAGTTGCGTTATTGAAAAATGACGACTATTCGCGTTAAAGAGAACGAGCCTTTCGAAGTCGCGATGCGCCGCTTCAAGCGCACGATCGAGAAGAATGGTCTCCTGACCGAGCTTCGTGCGCGAGAGTTCTACGAGAAGCCGACTTCCGAGCGCAAGCGCAAGAAGGCTGCTGCCGTGAAGCGTCATTTCAAGCGCCTGCGCAGCCAGATGCTGCCGAAGAAGTTTTACTGATTTCAGGCCGCGCGGCCTTGGCCGGGCGGCGGCGCATAGCGGCAATGCGAACCGCATTCACTGTCGCCATCCGCATCCACCACGCGAACGCATCGCGTCAACCCGCTTGAGGAGGCAGTCCCAAGCGGGTTTTTGTGTTCAGGTGCATGGCCTCGGGCCGGTTCGGCGCTGCGATTCGAAACCCTCACGTATTCAGGTGTGCAATGAGCCTCAAAGACCGGATCAACGACGACATGAAGGCCGCGATGCGCGCCCGCGAAACCGAGCGCCTCGGCACGATCCGTCTGCTCCTCGCCGCGATCAAGCAGCGCGAGGTCGATGAGCGCGTGACGCTCGACGACGCGGCTGTGACCGCCGTCATCGACAAGATGATCAAGCAGCGCAAGGATTCGATCAGCCAGTTCGAAACGGCTGGCCGCACGGACCTCGTCGACAAGGAAAAGGCCGAACTCGGCGTGCTGTCCGCCTACATGCCGGAACAGCTCGGCGAAGCGGAAATGGCTGCCGAAGTGCAGGCCGCGATCGCGCAGGTTGGCGCGGCGGGCCCGCAGGACATGGGCAAGGTGATGGGCGTGCTGAAGCCGAAGCTCGCGGGCCGCGCCGACATGACGGCCGTGTCCGGCCTCGTCAAGGCGGCGCTCGCGAAATAGCGCGGGTTGAGCCGGGCAGTGGCCCCCGGGGCGCGAGCCAAAGACACCGCATGCTTCCTCGTTTCGGCACTCTGGACCGCGTGACCGCCCGTGATTCCGCACTCGTTCCTGCAAGATCTGTTGAACCGCGTCGACATCGTCGATGTGGTCGGCCGCTATGTGCAGCTGAAGAAGGGCGGCGCGAATTTCATGGGGCTCTGTCCGTTCCATAACGAGAAGAGCCCGTCGTTCACGGTCAGTCCAACCAAGCAGTTCTATCACTGCTTCGGGTGCGGCGCGCATGGCACCGCCATCGGCTTCCTGATGGAGCACGCGGGGCTGACGTTCCCGGAAGCGGTGAACGAGCTGGCCCAGTCGGTCGGCCTGACGGTGCCGCAGGAACCCTCGCCGATGCGGGGCGGCGGTGGCGGCGGTTACGCGGGCGAAGGCGCGGCACCGTATCCGTCGAAGGCCGTGACGACCGCGCTGTCGGACCTGATGCAGACCGCGTGCGACTACTACCGCAAGCAGTTGCGCGGCGCGCAGAACGCGGTGCAGTACCTGAAGAAGCGCGGCCTCACGGGCGAGATCGCGCTGCGTTTCGGTCTCGGCTACGCGCCGGACGGCTGGCAGAACCTCGAGGCGGCGTTTCCCAATTATCGGGACGATGGCCTCGTCGAAGCGGGTCTCGTGATCGTCAGCGAGAAGACCGACGCGCAGGGGCAGCAGCGCCGCTACGACCGGTTCCGCGAACGGATCATGTTCCCGATCCGCAATGTGAAGGGACAGGTGATCGGCTTCGGCGGGCGGGTGCTCGACGGCGGCGAGCCGAAATATTTGAATTCGCCCGAAACGCCGCTATTTAATAAAGGCAGCGAGCTGTACGGTCTCTTCGAGGCACGGCTCGCGATTCGCGAAAAGCACTATGTGCTGGTCGTCGAAGGGTATATGGACGTGGTTGCGCTTGCGCAGCTCGGGTTTCAGAACGCGGTCGCGACGCTCGGCACCGCCTGCACGCCGATTCACGTGCAGAAATTGCTGCGTCAGACGGATACGGTGATTTTCAGCTTCGACGGCGATGCCGCGGGGCGGCGCGCGGCGCGTCGTGCGCTCGACGCCTGCCTGCCCCATGCCGCCGACAATCGCACGATCCGTTTCCTGTTCCTGCCGACGGAGCACGATCCGGACAGCTACGTGCGCGAGTACGGCACCGAGGCATTCGCGGAACAGGTCGAACGGGCGATGCCGCTGTCGCAGTTCATGTTGAACGAGGTGCTGGCGGGCAAGGAGCTGGATCAACCGGAAGGCCGGGCGCGGGCGCTGTTCGATGCGAAGCCGCTGTTGCAGGCGCTGCCCGCGAACGCGTTGCGCGCGCAGATCATGCACATGTTCGCAGACCGGCTCGACGTGCCGTTCGAAGAGGTCGCGGCGCTGTGCGAGGTCGATGCGCGAATCGCGCAGGCCGCGCGCGCGGCGCCGGCGCGCAAGGATCGCCGCAGCGTGACGGGGCTCGAGCAACGCGCGCTGCGCAATCTGGTGATGCATCCGCGGATCGTCGCGGAGCTGGATGAAGACGAAGAGCAGGCGCTGCTCGCCGTCACGCGGCACGGCGAACTGTTCGAGGAAGTGACGACGCATGCGCGTGCGCTGGGCGATTCGGCGGCCTTCCAGCTCCTGTCGGATCTGCTGCGAAATGGCGCGAACGCGCCGACTTTTGAAGAAATCTTTCGGGAAATTCTGGTCTATGATGAAAACGTACGGGATTTGTTGCTGAAGGATCCCGACGATGCCGTGGTCATCGAAGAGCGGCGCGAACAGGAGCGCATCACCGGCGAGGAACTGAAAGCGGCCATCCGCAGAATGCGCTATGACGCGTACTGCGAACGGCTCGACCAGCTGGCGCGACAGTCGCGACACACGCCGGAAGAATTCGCCGAACTGGCGGAACTGAATCAGAAACGGGCTGAGATGAAACGACAGCTCGGACTGTAGGCAGGGAGGGCCTGAAAACCGAGGTGCTATAATAAAAGGTTTTCAGCGGTTTGATTTCCAGGCAAGGGCACATTGCGATGGCAAAGACGACAGGCGGAAAAATAGCGACAGGCAAACGCTCCGAAGAGCTGACCACGAAGGTCAACGAGGCCAGACCCGCTGTTTCCGCGAAGAAGACGTCTGCCGAGAGCACTGCACCCGCCCCCCGGAGACGACCGACGACGGTTTCGGCTGCGCGGGCGGCACCGGCAAAAGTGGCGAGAGCCGCAGCCGAGCCGGCGAAACGGTCGAGCTCCAGAAGCGCAAGGGAAGCGACTGCCGCGCAGGACGATGCGGCAACTCGCGAGACTCCAGTATCCACGGTTCAACCGGCTGATGTCCAGCAGCCGCGAGTCGAGACTATAGCCGATACGGCGAACTCCATGACGAAAAAGCTGAACGAAGTATCCGTCGATGACGACGCAACCCAGGCCGAAGAAACCACTTCGACTTCGGGCAAAGGCGAGAAGGCGAGAGCACGCGATCGCCGGGCAAAGGAAAAGGCGCTGCTGAAGGACGCGTTCGCGTCCACGCAGCCGGGCACGGCCGAGGAGCTCGAAGAGCGCCGCTCAAAGCTGCGCGCGCTGATCAAGCTCGGCAAGGAGCGCGGCTTCCTGACGTACGCCGAAATCAACGATCACCTCCCGGACAACTTCGCGGAAACCGAGGCGATCGAAGGCATCATCAGCACGTTCAACGACATGGGCGTCGCTGTGTACGAGCAGGCGCCGGATGCCGAAACGCTGCTGCTGAACGACAACGCGCCGAACGCGTCGTCGGACGACGAAGTGGAAGAGGAAGCGGAAGTTGCGCTCTCCACCGTCGACTCCGAATTCGGCCGCACGACCGACCCGGTCCGCATGTACATGCGCGAAATGGGCACGGTCGAGCTGCTGACGCGCGAAGGCGAAATCGAGATCGCGAAGCGCATCGAAGACGGCCTGAAGCACATGGTGATGGCCATCTCCGCATGTCCGACCACGATCGCCGACATTCTCGCCATGGCCGAGCGCGTCGCGAACGAAGAGATTCGCGTGGACGAGCTCGTCGACGGTCTGATCGATCCGAACGCTGAGGATACCGACGGTTTCTCGGCGCAGGAAGCGGAAGAGATCGAGAACGACGAGGAAGAAGCCGACGAGGACGACGAGGAAGAAGAGGACGACGACGGCGCCGCGCAGGCCACGGCCAACGCCGCGCAGCTCGAAGCCCTCAAGCGCGTGTCGCTCGAGAAGTTCGCGCTGATCAGCGAATGGTTCGACAAGATGCGCCGCGCGTTCGAGAAGGAAGGCTACAAGTCGAAGTCCTACCTGAAGGCGCAGGAAACGATCCAGGAAGAGCTGATGTCGATCCGCTTCACCGCGCGTACTGTCGAGCGGCTGTGCGACACGCTGCGTGCGCAGGTCGACGAAGTGCGCCAGGTCGAGCGTCAGATCCTGCACACGGTGGTCGACAAGTGCGGCATGCCGCGTGCCGAATTCATCGCGCGTTTCCCGGGCAGCGAAACCGACCTCGACTGGTCGGATCGCATTGTCGCGGAAAACCATTCGTACAGCGCGATCCTGTCGCGCAACATCCCGGCGATCCGCGAACAGCAGCAACGTCTGCTCGATCTGCAGGCGCGCGTGGTGCTGCCGCTGAAGGACCTGAAGGAAACCAACCGTCAGATGGCGGCCGGCGAACTGAAGGCGCGCCAGGCGAAGCGCGAGATGACCGAGGCGAACCTGCGTCTCGTGATCTCCATCGCGAAGAAGTACACGAACCGCGGTCTGCAGTTCCTCGACCTGATCCAGGAAGGCAACATCGGTTTGATGAAGGCGGTGGACAAGTTCGAATATCGCCGCGGCTACAAGTTCTCGACGTACGCGACGTGGTGGATCCGTCAGGCCATCACGCGTTCGATCGCGGACCAGGCGCGCACGATCCGGATTCCGGTTCACATGATCGAAACGATCAACAAGATGAACCGCATCTCGCGTCAGATCCTGCAGGAAACCGGTCTCGAGCCGGATCCGGCAACGCTGGCGGAAAAGATGGAGATGCCGGAAGACAAGATCCGCAAGATCATGAAGATCGCGAAGGAACCGATCTCGATGGAAACGCCGATCGGCGACGACGACGATTCGCATCTGGGCGACTTCATTGAAGACACGAACACGGTGGCTCCGTCGGACGCCGCGCTGCATGCTTCGATGCGCGATGTCGTGAAGGACGTGCTCGATTCGCTGACGCCGCGCGAAGCGAAGGTGCTGCGCATGCGCTTCGGCATCGAAATGAGCACGGACCACACGCTCGAAGAAGTGGGCAAGCAGTTCGACGTGACGCGCGAGCGGATCCGCCAGATCGAGGCGAAGGCGCTGCGCAAGCTGCGTCACCCGAGCCGTTCGGACAAGCTGAAGTCCTTCCTCGAAGGCAATTGATCGTTGGGCCGGCGCGAGCCGGCCCAACGATCGCGCGGGGCTTTCGCGTCGGTTTTGCCAGTGCGGTTCAGGCAGGCAAAACGGATGAGAAAGCCCCGTTTTTCGTGTAGTATGTCGGCGGATTTGAAGTTAAAGGCCCGGCCTCGACCGGGTCTTTTCATTGAAGGGCCGGACGCCGTGCTGGTTGCAGGCAGCGGACTCATAATCCGCCTCCGAAAGGACACCGTGGGTTCGAATCCCACCCGGCCCACCATAGAGTTGCCCAACACTTCCCGGGATCTACCAAAAAACCCCTTCAGTCAAGGGCTTGCGTGGATTTTTGCTGCCAGCACTTCCCAATCTCCCCCATTGACACCCAACATTTGAGGGGGCATCTTAGGTGGCATTTCCCAAGTTAGTTGGGGGCAAAAATGCCCCCGCGCTTCTATGCCCCTTACCGATGTGGCTGTGCGCGCTGCGAAGCCTCGCGAGCGCTCGTACAAACTGGCCGATGGCCAGGGCATGTACCTCGAAGTGATGCCCAACGGCTCCAAGTACTGGCGCCTCAAGTATCGCATCGACGGCAAGGAAAAGCGCGCTGCGCTCGGTGTCTATCCAGCGGTGTCACTGTTTGCTGCGCGCAAGGCGCGAGACGCGATGAAGGATGAGCTTCGTGCTGGTCTGGACCCAACGCACGAGAGGCGTCGCGCGAAGATCGCGAAGAGCCTGGAGCGGGCCAACTCGTTCGAGTCTCTTGGTCGTGACTGGTACGCGACGAAGAAGGAGTCGTGGAGTGTGCGTCACGCCGACTTCGTTGAAAAGCTGCTCGAGCGTGAGTTGTTCCCTATTCTTGGGGCACGTCCGGTGAAGGAGATCACGTCTCCCGAACTGCTTGCAGCCGTGCGCAGGATCGAGAGCCGCGATGCGCTCGACCTCGCGCGCAAGGCGTTGCAGATCGCCGGCCAGGTATTCCGCTTTGGTGTCGCAACGGGCCGCGCCGAGCGAGACCTGTCGCCGGATCTGCGTGGCGCACTGAAGACGCGCCCGGTCACGCACATGAGTCGCATCCAGGAGTCGGAGATTCCTGAGCTCATGAAGAACATCGCTGCATACGACGGCGACCTTCAGACGCGCCTCGCGATCGAGTTGCTGGCGCTCACCTTCGTGCGTACTGCAGAGCTTCGTTTCGCCGAGTGGACAGAGATCGACGAGAAGAAGGCTGAATGGCGCATCCCGGCGGAAAAAATGAAGATGCGCTCGCCGCACATCGTGCCACTGTCGAAACAGGCGATCGCCGTCATCAAGCAGCTTCGGGAAGTGAACGGCGCGTGGCAGTGGGTCTTTCCGAACCGGTCGAGTGCGAAGAAGCCGATGAGCGAAAACACGGTGCTCTACGCGCTGTACCGGATGGGCTACCACTCGCGGATGACCGGGCACGGCTTCCGCGGCCTCGCGTCGACCGTGCTGAACGAGCGCGGCTTCAACAGCGACTGGATCGAGAGGCAACTGGCGCACCTCGATCAGGACGGGGTGCGGGCAGCCTACAACCATGCGCAGTACCTGCCTGAGCGCCGGAAGATGATGCAATGGTGGGCGGACTATCTGGACACGGCGGCCGGCCGGAAGGGAACGCGTAGCGCCGCGAAAACCCGACAGTAATAACACGCCCAACGTAGTTGGTCTTCCAACGGTTCCTTTCCTAATTTTGTACCCCCATGTACACACGAAAGAGTTTGGGGGTATGTGCTAGGGAAACGCTGATTTATTCGGCTCGGCAGTCATCGCTGACGGGGCCGAGGACGTTGTAGAAAGAAGCTCACGGAACGGTCCCACAGTCATG
>NZ_QQOA01000014.1 GCF_003443895.1 Paraburkholderia phosphatilytica
GCTCAAGAGCGGCCAGAAGCGCAAATCGATCATCGTCGCATGTTGGAAACAAGCCGAGCTGTGGTGATGTCATGACTTACGTAAGTCTCAATAGGCTGCGCATCTGCAGTCGGTACGATACCCACTGGACCTGAATGTCGCGGCATCGGCCTGGGTCATTGCAACATTCGGCCTCGCCGTCACTGTGTAACCATTCCCCGGAAAAGCAGTGCCGGCGAGCGTCATTGTCACAGCCCCGACAGACGCAGCATCTCCTCCGGGTACCGCGCGCCCTGGATGACGATGTTGGCCTTCTGGATCTCGTCGAGGTCGGAGAGATCGAGCGTCACGTTTAACGCTCCGATGTTTTCCTCAAAGCGCGCCAGCTTGCGCGTACCAAATAGCGGTACGATCCATGGCTTCTGTGCCAGCAACCAGGCCAACGCAACCCGGGCCGGGGTCGCATTATGCTTCTCCCCGATCTTGCGGATCAGATCGACCAACTTCTGGTTTGCGATCCGGGCTTCGCTGGCAAAACGCGGCGTCTGCGTGCGGATGTCGGCACTGTCGAACGTGGTGGTCGCGTCGATGCTGCCTGTCAGGAAGCCCTTGCCCAACGGGCTGTACGGCACCAGCCCGATACCCAACTCCTCAATGGTCGGGATAATCTCGGTCTCGGGTTCGCGCGTCCACAACGAATACTCGCTTTGCAGCGCCGCCAGCGGCTGCACCGCATGGGCGCGGCGAATCGATCGGGCACTGGCTTCGGACATGCCGAACCACAGCACCTTGCCTTCGGCGATCAGGTCCTTCACCGTACCTGCAACGTCCTCCACTGGCACGGCGGGATCGACCCGGTGCTGGTAATAGAGATCGACGTGATCGGTGCGCAGCCTCTTGAGGCTCCCCTCAATGGAACGGCGGATCTGCGCTGGCCTGCTGTTGACCCCACCGCGGTGCGCTCCGGTCTCCTGGTCGATGTCCCAGCCGAACTTCGTAGCAATCTTGACCGTGTCACGTATCGGTGCAAGCGCTTCGCCAACCATCTCTTCGTTGGTCCACGGGCCATAGACTTCGGCCGTGTCGAAGAAGTCCACGCCGCGCTCGACTGCATGACGGATGAGCGCAATCATCTCCGCCCGGTCGGGTAATTCCCGGGCCTTGCCATAGCCCATCGCCCCGAGTGACAGGGCCGAGACCTCCAGACCCTGGCCGAGTTTGCGTTTCATCATGTTGCATCTCCTTCGTTCGGCATCCTACTTCAAAGGCGCAGCAGGCGCTCAGCATTGCGATGGGCAATCAGCGCCTTTTCGGCATTGCTGATGGGAAGCGCGTCAATGAAAGCGTGTGCGCCGTCCAGACTCTGGTACGGATAGTCGATGGAGTGCAGGATGCGCCCGGCGCCCATCAAGGAATAAACGAACTGGAAGTGAGGCATCGTCAGCATGCCACTGGGGGTGACGTACACATGCTCGCGATACGTCTGCACGATCGTGCGACTCAGGCCGGACGCCTCCTGCGGAATGGAATCCTCCAGGCGCTGGAGATAGAACGGCACCATTTCGCCCCAGTGCCCGCTGATGAGTTGCAGGTTCCGGTAGCGGTCGAACACCCCCGCCAGCAACAGGCGCACGACATGGATACCGGCTTCGTTGTGCCAACCCCATGCGAACATAGACAGCCGCGCACTCAGCTCACGATCGAATCCTCCATAGTAGGCAGTCTGCACCGCCGGCAACGGCAAGCCAGGATGAACGAATAGCGGCACCCGCAAGGCGTCGAGCGCAGCCAGGATCGGAGCGTAGCGCGGATCGTCCAGGAAGGTTTCGCCAGGACGGCCGTTGATGAGCGCCCCTTTCAGGCCGAGATCCTTTACAGCCCTCTCCAGTTCTCGCGCGGCCGCTTCCGGCGCCTGCCATGGCAGGGTCGCGAAGCCGGCGAAGCGTTCAGGATGTGCCCGTGCCGCCTCGGCCAGCCTGTCATTGGCGGCACGATTCACATCGATGGCCGCCGAGGTGGAAAGCAGTTGCGGGAACCCACCATAGGAGAGCACCTGCATGTCAATTCCTGCCGCATCCATGTCCGTCAAACGTGCGGCCCCCATGTCCAGCGCCTTTCGGGCCGACTCGCTGGCCGCCACAACGTGCGGACGACTGTGGTCGGTGACGTGCTGGCCATCGGTCACCCGGATCCCCCAGTCGGGAACATAAGGGGCTTCAGCCAGTACACGCGGTTGCGCCGTCTTGCCGATCGCCGGATCGAACACGTGCTCTTCAACACATATCAATTTCATGGAAGCCTCGTCTGGCTCAGGGAATGTTGCCAGGCACAAGTCAATGGCCTTGCGCGTCCCGGCCGTGTGAGCGGAGGCACTGGCGTGATGAGCAGCGCAAACCGTAGCGGGATGATTCATTGCAGCCCGCCCCGACGGGCAAAGGCGACACCGGGGAGCCGATGCCGTCTTTTCTATTGGCCATCTTCGCGAAACACCACCGCAGCCAATCGGCCGTCAGGCCGCCGCCTTCAACCGGGCGATGACTGCCTCGCCCACGCCTCGCGCCGAGGCCGGGTTCTGGCCGGTGATTAGACGGCCGTCGGTGACTACATTCTTCGACCAGTTGGCGGCTGGCTGATGCAAGGCACCGCGCTGCTTCAGCGTGCTCGCAAGCAGATACGGCACGACCTGGGTGTACTTGACCTCTGCCTCCTCCTCATCGGTGAAGGCGGCGAACTTCCTGCCAGCGACCAGATACCGGCCATCCGACAAGAGCGCGTTCACCAGTGCAGCCGGGCCGTGGCAGACGGCCGAAACGATGCCACCGGCTTCCCAGATTTCACGGATGACCTTCTGCACCGCTTCGCTGTCAGCGAAATCCCACATCGTACCGTGGCCGCCAGCGAAGAAGACCGCCGAATAGCGCGACGGGTCAAGTTCGCCAAGTACCAGGGAATGCGCCAACGCGTCACGAAAACCCCTGTCATTCCAATAACGGGCATTTGTCGGGCAGGACAGGTCAAAGAAGTCGATCGGTGGATGACCGCCCCGGATCGAGGCGATCTCGACAGGGATGCCGGCAGCCTCGAAGACCTCCAGCGGATGGGTCAACTCGACCATGGCAAAGCCGGTGGGCTCGCCGCTGTCGCCACGGATCGGGTGGCTGGTCACTACACACAGAACAGGTTTGATCGTGTCTGGCATGTTTTCTACTCCTCAGGACCTGATTGAAGCCATGTCGATGACGAAGCGATATTTCACGTCGCTCTTCAACATGCGCTCGTAGGCCTGGTTGATGTTCTGGATGGGGATGATTTCAATGTCCGAGACGATGCCGTGTGAGCCGCAGAAATCGAGCATCTGCTGCGTTTCCGGCACACCGCCAATGAACGAGCCGGAGATCGCCCGGCGGCCGCGCACGACGCCCCCTGCATTCACCGGCGTGCCGAGCGGCCCCATGTAACCGACCAGGACAAGCACACCTTCGAGTGCCAGCGTCGGCATGTAGGGATTGACGTCATGGTCATAGGGAACCGTATCGATGACCACATCGAAGCGACCCGCGACGGCTTTCATCTGGGCTGGATCGCTCGACAGCACGACATGGTCAGCGCCCAGGCGGAAGGCGTCTTCTTCCTTACCCGCCGACCGGGTGAACAGGGTCACGTCGGCGCCGAGCGCCTTGGCGAGTTTCAGCGCCATGTGCCCGAGTCCACCGAGACCGATGACCGCGACCTTGCTGTCCTTGCCCACGTTCCAGCGGTGCAGCGGCGACCAGGTGGTGATGCCGGCGCACAGCAGCGGCGCAGCGCCGGCTGGATCCAGCCCATCGGGCAGCAACAGCACGAACCTGTCCCGCACGACAATGGATTCGGCGTAACCGCCGTAGGTGACGCCACGGTCCTCGCGGTCAATGCTGTTGTAGGTGAACGTTGGGCCCTCGACGCAGTCCTGCTCCCAGCCTTTCAGGCAAGGCTTGCAGTGCTGGCAGGAATCCACCATGCAACCCACGCCCACCATGTCTCCCGCCTTGAAGCGGGAGACATCCGCCCCGACCTGCCGCACGCGACCGATGATCTCGTGCCCCGGAACGATCGGATACGTCGTGAAGCCGCCATGGTTGCGCGCCAGGTGCAGGTCGGTGTGGCAGACACCGCAATAGAGGATGTCGATGACAACGTCATCAGGCCGTGGCGCGCGTCGTTCGAAAGCAAAGCGTTCGAGCGACCCGACGGCGGATTGAGCAGCGAAGCCCTGTACGGTCATGATAAGGATTCTCTGGTTCGTGAGGCAGGCCACACGACTCGCACCGCGCGACAGATATTTCGACATCCGCGGCGCGGACGGGTCTCAGCCTTTATCTGGCGCGAACAACGTTTCCCAGTTGGTGAAGGGGCCCAGCGGGATCACTTCCCAGCCGATGAGCCCGGCTCTGGCGAGCGGAAACTCAGCCAGTGCGGCCTTGGCAGCGTCGACTGATTCGGCTTCGGCGATGATCGCGACGCCGGGACGGTCCTGCCGGAAGTAGATGTCGCGGATGATGCCACCCTTGTACATCTGCCAGGCATGCCGGGCTTCATCCGCCATATGCGGCGCGTATTTCTCCTTCGTGGCGCCCGGTTGCGGGACATCGAGGCAAAGCAGCTTCATGGTCTTGACTCCTGGTTGGCTGGAACTCGAACCGTTCAGGCCGGATTGAACCGGCGGACCGTCACGGCAACACGCTTGCCTAGGTAAGAGGCAGTGTCGAGATCGCTTCGGATCGGCGTGAGATCGGCGCTTTGGTCGTTGTTGGACTGCGTCATCACGCCGAGCCAGCTTCCATGCCGATTGAGGTCGTTCTCACTGCCCGTGCTGCTGCTGTTGCCCGGCATCAAGTCCAGGCCGACCCAGACCATTCCATGCTGGGCGGCGAACAGCGAGATGGAAACGAGCGAATTCAGCTTATCGCCGTGCTGCGCGCCGGAATTGGTGAATCCCGCGGCAAGCTTGTCGCGCCACTTGAGTTCGAACCACGCGGCTTTGGTGGAATCCTCGAAAAACTGCTTGAAGCGGGCACTGATCATGCCGTTGTATGTCGGCGAGCCAAAGATGATCGCATCGCTCTTCTCCAGCAGATCCCAATCCATCGGAGCGTCCGCAACGGCGACGAGCTTGACCTGCGCCCCTTCCACTTCTCCAGCCCCTTTGGCAACGGCCTCGGCCACTTTTGCCGTATGGCCATACCCACTGTCGTACACAATCGAAATCAACATCTGTCTGCCCTTGTTTTTTGATGTGAAACACAAGCGGTCGTCAGCCGGACTGCCTCTAGCAAAAGGCCCGTTCCGGCTCGACAGAAAGCACTTGCCGCGTACTTACTTTAAAGTAGAATTTAATTATGCATTGGCGGAAAATATTCCCATCAATGCTTCATTTTCTTCTACAACTGCAGGTATTCACCATGCGGGACAGATTCGACGGCGTGCAGTTGTTCGTGGAGGTTGTCGAGGCCGGGGGCTTTGCGAAAGCCGGGGAACGGCTTTCGTTGACGCGCTCGGCCGTCGGAAAGGCGATCGCGCGGATGGAAGAGCGACTGGGTGTCCAACTCTTCCAGCGGACCACACGAACTCAATGCCTGACAGAGGACGGCCAACAGTATTACGAGCGCTGTTTGCGGGCGATCGAGGAACTGCGTGCGGGCGAGACCATGCTGGAGAACGGACGGCGGGAAGTGGTTGGCAAGTTGCGCGTCACCCTGCCTGTCCTCTTCGGCCGCTACTGCGTCGCGCCCATCCTGCGCGCCTACGCACGCCATCATCCCAAGCTCGAACTGGAATTGAATTTCACTGACCGCCAGGTGGATCTGATCGCGGAGGGCTTCGACCTCGCCGTGCGCAATGGCCGCCTTGACAACGGCTCTACCCTGCGCGCGCGCCGCCTGGTCAACCAGCGAAAGGTGCTGTGTGCGTCGCCAGCCTATCTGGTGGAGCGCAGCGAGCCGCATACGCTCGCCGACCTCATGAAGCATGAACTGCTCCCGTACTGGCGCAACGACCATGCACTGGCCTGGCAACTCCCCGACGCGTCCGGTGCATTGGTCGACGTCCGGGTGGCCTCACGTCTGCGCCTGAACGATCTGGAGGTGATCGCGGACGCTGCCGTTGAGGGTATGGGCCTGGCGTGGCTTCCCTTCTGGTTGATCCGCGAGCGGATGCAGCGAGGTGAACTCGTCGAAATATGGGGCGATCGGCCGAGCGCCGCCATGGAGTGCTACGCGGTCTGGCCCGCTGCCCAGTACCTGCCGCTGCGATCACGCCTTGCAATCGACGTGCTGGCCGAGGAACTGGAGAAATTCCCGGGCAACAGGGCCCAAGGCGATTTCAACGGCAACTCACCATCTGTGACATCGAAAATCACTAACCCTTGAGCCAAGGACCTATCACATGGTGAATCGACAACGACAGAATGCTGCGGTACTTGCCACCGGCATGATCTGTTGCATCGGAATGAATGCGATGCACGCGCAGGAAACGGACAAACCCGTAGTGCGCGTCGCCGAACTGATGATTGACCCAGCCAACCTTGACGCCTACAAAGCGGCTGTCAAGGAAGAGATGGATTAATCCATCCGTATCGAGCCCAGTGTGCTCGCCATCTATTCGGTCACGGAGAAAGACAAGTCCACTTGTTGATGCCTCGATACATGACGCCTGCCCAAAGACCGAGGCGTATTGTGGCAACTGCTTTGGGAATGGAGCAATCAGTTCCCCGGCGCGATAGCAAGCTGTCGATCCAGCGCCTCTTGCGCACGCCGTGCAACGTTTCCGTCTACGCGATTACCCAACACTTTCCCTACCTGCCGCAACTGATTCGCAGTAAAGCCGACGTTCATGCTGATGCGCATGTGGGCCTGTAGCTGCGAATCGACTCCGGATAACGCGGAAAGCATGCTCACGGTGGCAAGTTCACGGCTCTGCCAGTCAAGGTTATCGCGCTCGAAGATATCCCCAAATAGATGGGTCTTAAGATACGCATCAATCGCAGGGGCGAATTCGAACAGTTTCCCCTTAACCGGGCTGCCCGACAGTTTGGTCTGGTTCGCGGTGCCCGCGGCAAGCAGGGCATCTCCAGTAGGAATGGGAGAGCTGGGTTGGCGGCCCGCCGCATCCGCGATTCCGCGCTGCTTGCGCATATCCAGCACTTTCATCAGTTCTGCCAAAGCGTTAAGGCTTCTCGGAAAGCCAGCGTAGGCGTATAGCTGCACCAGAATCTCCTTGGCTTCGCCGACCGTCAAGCCCGCGTCCAGGCCATGGTCCAGGGAAGTATTCAGACTGGCAATGTTGCCGGCGGCTGCGAACGCGGCAATCGGCACGATCGCCTGCTGGCGGTCGGTCAGCGTTTCAGAAGCAGATGGTGAGATGGTACCGGTATTCGACATGTCTTCAATCCTTCGTTTGTTGAGGGGAAGCTTGATGTTGCTGCCACGCTCACGATTACGGCCAATGCCGTAACCTGCGCGCGTTTCGTTAGTTTCCTTCGGCGCTTACCGTGCGTCGTATTGCTCATCGGTGACTTTCTCCATCCATGAAACGTTCTTGCCAGCAACCGCGCCTGTCACAGCCAGATGAGTCATGGCGGAATTGGGCGCGGCGCCATGCCAGTGTTTCACGCCCGGTGGGCACCAGATCAGGTCGCCCGGCCGGACTTCCTGGACTGGTTTTCCCCACTCCTGTATGAGCCCCACTCCTGATATCACAAGCAGTCGTTGGCCCGCCGGATGGGTGTGCCAGGCAGAACGCGCTCCGGGCTCGAAACTCACCAGCCCACCCGAGACGTTGCTGTTCCCGTCTGCCGACCAGACAGGGTCCACTCGTACCTGGCCGGTGAAGTTCTCGGTGGAACCAGTCACCGAAACCCGCGCACCGGCTCGTGTGATCTTCTGCTGCGCATCGGCAAGCACCATGTCGTTCGCCCACACCTCTACTGCACCTGTCAGGAATGTTTGCAGGACTACGAAGGTCAATGCGAAGCGCAGAGGCGAAGCATTCATAGAAGGCACCCGTTTCAAAGTGATCGACGTCGCAGCCCGAATCAGGCCCGCTAGTCCGACAGTCAATGAGCGGTGAAGCCACCGTCGATTGCAAGGGCGTGACCTATCACGAAGGTTGACCCAGTACTGCAAAGCCAAAGCACCGCATCCGCGATTTCCTCTACGCGCCCAAGCCGTCCGATCGGCTGCTCGCGAAGGATCTCCTTCATGTCATCGGCCTGCTTTTCCAGCATCGCAGAGACCATTGGAGTATCGAAGGTACCAGGGCAAACTGCGTTGATGCGGATCCCGCGTGGCGCGTATTCCTGGGCCGCGCTTCGCGTTAGCCCGATCACACCGTGTTTCGACGCGTGATAGGGCGCCCGGCCAGGAAGTCCCACGAGGCTTCCGAGGGAAGAGCAGTTGACGATTGCGCCGCTGCCCTGTTTTCTCATGTGGCTCAACTCGTGTTTCATGCAAGCCCAGACGCCTCGCAGGTTCACGGCGGTGACTCTTTCGAAATTTTCTGCAGGTTCGTCTGCTGCATCGCTAGGCGGCACCTGAATCCCAGCGTTGTTGAAGGCCGCGTCCAGGCGGCCGAACGTCGCCACCGTCCGATTTACCATCTCGGCAACCTGCGCTTCATCGGTCACGTCGCAAGGCACGCCAGCACCCGGTGCGCTGGAACGCTCAACGAATCCACCGCGTGGTGCAGGGCATCGGCATTGACATCTGCGAGCGTTACGGACGCCCCCGCCTGCGCGAACGCCCTGGCCGTCGCGAGCCCCATTCCGGATGCCGCACCAGTGACCAGCGCGATCTGCCCGGAAAATCGAATGTAACCTGCACGATACTTCCTCCGTATTTGTTGACTTGAACGTTCCGACAACCATGGGGGACGTTCCAGCGGTGCCCGCTCGAACGCTTCCGCCATACATCCGTCCTGCCGGCCCTTGACGTCCAATATCAGCTGACGACCGGCAGCTGGTCGAGAAACTTGTCCAGCGTGACGGGATACTGGCGCACGCGCACTCCGGTCGCGTTATAGACCGCATTGGCGAGGGCCGGGGCAACTCCCGTCAGGCCCAGTTCACCGACTCCCTTCGCTTTTACCGGCGAAATTGCAGGGTCAACCTCGTCGATGAAGACGGCGTCAAGATGGGGGACATCGGCATGAACTGGAACCTCGTAACCGGCGAGGTCATGATTGACGAAGAAACCCTGACGCGTGTCGACCGCCATTTCTTCCATCAACGCCGCGCCCACGCCCATCGTCATTCCTCCGATCACCTGGCTTCGTGCCGTCTTGGGATTGAGAATGCGACCGGCGGCGCAAACCGCAAGCATGCGGCGAACACGAATCTCGCCGGTAAAGGCATTCACGGCAACCTCGGCGAAATGCGCTCCAAAGGTTTGAATCGCGAATTGCCTTGACAGTTCTCCGAATTCCATACTGTCTTCGACGACAATGTCGCTGTCGGCAGCGGCACGAGCCAGCGACACGTTTCGGTTACCAAAGCGCACTTCGCCAGCGACGAACTCGGTTTCCGAGGCAATAAATCCCAGTCGCTGGGCAACAACCTGTCGTAGCTTCATACACGCCGCGTAAACGCCTGCCGTGACGGAAGCAGCACCCTGCTGCCCTCCGGAACCGGGCGTCTCAGGGAAGCTCGAATCGCCCAGCTTCGCCACGACCCTGTCGATCGGCACGCCCATCATCTCGGCCGCGGTCTGTTGGACGATGGTGTAGCTGCCCGTGCCGATGTCGGTCATGTCGGTCTCGACCGTTAGCAGACCGTTACGATCGAGTCGTACGCGCGCGCCTGCTCTGGCGATGGGCGCTCCTCGTATCGCGCTCGCCATGCCAAGCCCGACGAACCAGTGCCCCTCGCGAACCTGGCTCGGCTGCGCGTTTCGCGCACTCCATCCAAAGCGTTCGGCCCCCGTGCGCAGACATTCGACGAATGGGCGGGAGGAGAAAGGCCGATCGGGATTCTCGGGATCGACCTTCGTATCGTTCAGGATACGAAACGTCACGGGGTCCATCCGCAACTTCTCCGCCATCTCGTCCATGGCGATCTCGAGCGCCATCAGGCCGGGCGCCTCCCCGGGCGCTCGCATGGCGTTACCCTCCGCGAGATCCAGCGTTGCCAGCCGGACGCGGGTCATCCTGTTTTCTCCCGCATACAGCATCCGGGTAGACAAGGTCGTCGGTTCCGTGCGCCCGCCCGCAAGGTTTCCAGACAGACTTTCATGACCGACCGCCGTCAGCCTTCCGTCGCGGGTCGCGCCAAGCCGGATGCGCTGGATGGTCTTGGGCCGGTGGATCGTATTGTTGAACATGATCGGGCGTTGAAGTGCGACCTTGACTGGCCGACGTACCACCTTTGCGGCGACGGCTGCAAGCACAAGATCGGACTGGACTGTACCCTTCCCTCCGAAACCGCCTCCGATGAAAGTGGAAACCAGCCGGACGTTCTCGCGTGGGATACCTAGGATTAGCCCAAGATCACGGGTTCCCCAGTTCATCTGCTGGATCGAAGTCCAGCAGGTCAGGTTATCACCGTCCCACGACGCAATCGTCGCGTGCGGTTCCATCATTGCGTGCGCCTGATCAGGAACCGTGTAGGTCTCGTCTACCTTGAACTCCGCTTCTGAATAGGCGCGTTCGAAGTTCCCCACGTGCGTCTCGGTCGGACCACCGAACGCCATCTGTGGTGCAGTCGGGGCGCTTGTCAGTTGAGCGCCGAGATCGAACCGGCCAGCACTACGCACGTAATCGATGCGAACAAGCGACGCCGCCGCCCGCGCCTGCTCGAATGTCTCGGCGACCACGACGGCAACAGGCTGGTGATAATGATCCACGTCGAGCGACGCGAGCATGTGCTGCACGTAGAACTTGCCAGTCCCAAGCGGACCCGCGTTGCGATACGTCACAACGCCCAGCACGCCCGGCGCGGCCTCTGCCTGCCGCGTATCGATGGCCTTGATCCGCCCTTTCGAAATCCCGGCGCCCAAAATGTAGCCGTAGCAGATATTCGGTGCGATGCCGTGATGCTCATAAGCGTATGTCGCGGTGCCTGTGGTTTTCAGCTTCGCCTCGAACCGGTCGTGCGGCTGACCGACTACCGTCAACCGGTCGACGGGGTTGGGCCCTGCAAGCGCGTCGAATTTCATGACTCATCCTCTGGCTTGCGCCATGACGTAGGCGAGTGTCCGTTCCACCAATGACAACTTGAATGCGTTCTCGTCGGTCGGCTGGGCGCCCTTCATGAGTTCATGCGCGACCGCCTTTGCTCCGCGGGGCATCGCCGCGTCGGCAGCAGAAACGCGCCAGGGTTTCGGTGCAACGCCGCCAACTGCGACCCGTCCGCGGCCGTCGTCGTGTATGACTGCTGCGACCGATACAAGCGCGAACGCATAGGATGCGCGATCACGGACTTTCTGGTAGATGTGGCGGCCACCGACCGGCGGAGGCAACGTGACAGCGGTGACAAGCTCACCAGGCTCAAGCAACGTCTCGACATCCGGCGTCGTACCTGGTAATCGATGGAAGTCGGCAATCGGAATTACCCGCGTCCTCCCGTCAGCGCGAACCGTTCCGACGGATGCGTCCAACACGCGCAATGCCACTGCCATGTCACTCGGGTTTGTTGCGATACAGTCGGAACTTCCGCCGATCACGGCAAGTTGCCGGCTGATCCCACCGATTCCCGCGCACCCAGAACCGGGCTGCCGCTTGTTGCAAGCCTGATTGATGTCATAGAAGTATGGGCAGCGGGTGCGCTGTAGCAAATTGCCACCGGTTGTCGCCTTGTTGCGCAACTGTCCTGAGGCACCCGCGACAATTGCGCGTGCAAGCAGCCCGTAGTCGCGCCGCACTCTCAAATCGCACGCAAGCTGTGTATTGGTCACTAGGGTACCGATGCGCAAGCCGCCCTCTGCCGTGTCCTCTACTCTGTCAAGGCCGATACCCCGAATATCGACGAGATGAGTCGGCGTCTCGATCTCGAGCTTCATCAGGTCGATCAGATTGGTGCCTCCAGCGATGAATTTCGCGTCACGTCGCTGCGCTACGATTCTCGCCGCCTCGGCAGGGCTTGCCGCCCTCTCGTAGGTGAATGCCTTCACGCCCGGCTCCCGGCGACTTCCGCCATCGCGTCGGCGATATTCGAGTAGGCGCCGCAGCGGCAGATATTGCCGCTCATCCGTTCGCGCATTTCGAGATTCGTGGCGCTGATCAGCGCAGTCAGGGTGTCCGTTACATGACTCGGCACTCCGTCCTCGATCTCACGGAGGACGGCGACGGCCGAACAGATCTGACCGGGCGTGCAGTAGCCGCACTGATAGCCATCGTGCTTGATGAAGGCTGCTTGCATCGGATGAAGACTCTCCGGTGTCCCGAGCCCCTCGATCGTCGTGATCCTGTCTCCCTCGTGCATTACCGCGGGACTGAGACAGGCGTTGATACGAACGCCGCCGACGAGAACCGTGCACGCTCCACACTGACCGTGATCGCAACCCTTCTTCGTGCCCGTGAGATGAAGGTGCTCACGCAAGGCATCAAGCAACGTCGTTCGGGGATCGACATCGATCTCGCGATCGCTACCGTTTACCGCAAGCGTGACCCGCATCGTTCCCGGTACCTCCGGCGATTTCACCCCATCTGCGCTACCCATCGACGCGCGCGCGTTCGCCGTACCAGCTGGCAATATCGGCACGACGGCAGAAACTGCGCCCACGATGAGCAGATTTCGTCTCGTCGGATTTGGTTGCCGAGGTTCATCCATGTATCGCTGCTCCTTTTACTCGTCTAACGCTACGCATCGCTTTCGGTCGTCAACGTTGAAGCCGGTTAAACCGCGGTGTTCACCAGGCGTAAGCCTCCGGTGCCGCTCCGCCAGGCCCGGGCCAGATTTCGTCGAGGCATCGAAGTGCGTCGTCGGAAAGCGATATCTCCATGGCCCGTAGCGCAAGCGTCAGTTGTTCCGCCGTCCGGGGACCAACAATCGGAGCCGTAACCGACGGGTTGTGAAGCAGCCAGGCCAGTGCAATGTCCGCTGGACGCTCTTCCAGGTCCTCGCATAGCGCCTCGTAAGCCTTGAGCTGCTCCTGATAGCGCAGGATTCGTCGTGCCATGTCAGGATTTGCGCGACGACCTTCATGAATCTTCCGCAACACACCTCCCAGAAGCCCGCCACCCAGTGGACTCCAGGGAAGAAGTCCCACGCCGTAATGGCGACAAGCTGGAATCACTTCGAGCTCGATGGACCGCGCAGAGAGGTTGTAGAGACTCTGCTCGGATACAAGTCCCATGAAATGGCGTGAATGGGCAGCGGCTTGCGCCGTCGCAATATCCCAGCCGGCAAAATTGCAGCTAACCACGTAAAGCACTTTTCCCTGTTGCATCAGTACATCCATGGCTTGCCAGACTTCCTCCCATGGCGTGTGTCTGTCGATGTGATGCATCTGGTAGAGATCAATGTGGCCCGTTCGCAGTCGACGCAAGCTGTCCTCACATGCTCGCCTTATGTGGTAGGCGGACAAACGGCGATCATTGGGGCCGAGCCCCATTGGTTGATACACCTTTGTGGCCAGCACGATCTGATCACGCCGCCCACCCTGATCCAGCCAGCGCCCGATGATTTCTTCGGAGATACCGAAGCCCTTCTTCATTTGCGGAGTCTGAGGTCCACCATATACGTCGGCGGTATCCACGAAATTGATACCTGACTCCAACGCCTCGTCCAGAATTCGAAAGCTAGACGATTCGTCCGTAAATTCGCCGAAATTCATGGTTCCGAGGCATAGACGACTAACCTGCAGGCCCGAACGACCGAGATGAACATATTGCATTTCAGTTCCTGATTTCGTTTTCGCCCCGCAGTAGATCCGCCTGCGCAATGGCCGCGGATCCGTTATCCGGCGCGCAAGCCGCGCAACGTTCTGCGCGGATACATTGCGTCCCAATGCGATATCGGTCGACTTTAACGGGAACGAACCGTTTTGAAAGCTGGTGCTCATCGAATGCACCTTTGAACAAAGCTCAAGAACCGCGCTCGTTACCGGCGGTAGAGGTCCCGTCTGCGCCATGTCGAAAGGACAGGCACCGCCATCGCGGTACTCCTGTGAACGTAGCTCACAGCAGCATTGACATAAAACAGGCTTCAATAGCGCGTGCGACCGAACTAGAGTGCACTCGAGAGGCATCCCCCTGGATACGCAAAGGTGGCCTAACGGGATGCGCGGCATAGCCGCCCTGACGGCGCGACACGAGACGTCCGCACCTACGAAAGAAGGCCGGAGGCAACCTGCCGGCACTGGAACCAATCGGTCGACACACCGGCAACCCAAAGGACAGTCGTGAAAATAAGATTCGACTTTAACGGCGCACGTGTAACCGCCAGTCTGGAAGACAACGCGACAAGTCGTGACTTCATCACCATGCTGCCGTTGGCTGTCAGGCTGGAAGACTTCGCAGCGACGGAGAAAATCGCCTACCTTCCACAGAAGCTCGATACGGCGGGAGCACCATCAGGGGTTGCTCCGGACGCCGGTGACGTGGCGTATTACGTGCCGTGGGGCAACCTTGCTGTTTTCCACGCGGATTTTCGCTATTCGCCGAGCCTCGTCAAATTCGGGCACGTCGACCATGGCCTGGCAGCGCTGCGAACAGCGGGCTCCGCGGAGGTCGTCATCGAACGCGAGGAAGACTGATCGCGCTCGCGCCGACCGGCATCTCATGCGTTACCGGTGCCCCCAAATTTTCTCGCCGGTTCATAGGAGGTTCGTCAGGATGAGTATGTGGACGAAAGATGAGTTGGATCGCATCGCAGCCTCGGACGATCTACATATCGCCGCGTTGCGTGAGGATCGGAAAACATATGGAACCCTAACCTGGGTCTGGTCCGTGGTCGTGAACGGTGACCTTTATGTTCGTGCCTATAACGGTAAAGCCTCGCGTTGGTATCAAGCGGCGATCCTTCAGGGACTCGGGCGAATCACAGTGGCAGGCACAGCAAGGGACGTTTGCTTCCAGCCGACCGCGGGTGCGATCGTCGATCAGGTCGACGACGCCTATCGGAACAAGTACCGCGAGAGTGCATACCTCGCGCCCATGATCGGTGAGCGCGCTCGCCAGGCGACCCTCAGGATCGTTCCGGAAGACTGAGGTGCGCACATGCAACGACGTAATTCGGGCCGAGGTTTCGAGGTCCCGTCACCCGCCGGAGCGCATGGTATTCGGCATGTCACGCGACATCCCCGATCGCTCGCGACTGGCCGCCACCGGAAAGATCCACACGCAGACAAACTTGGGCAGCAGTGACTTTCGCGCCCAGGCGCATGAGATCGATCGGCCACTCGTCGATCTGCGTCGTACCGTGGCAGCGCGTCGCCATGCACCCGACTCGAGCGGCGCCAGTCCGGCTGCTATCGCCGAAACCTTGGAACGTGACCATGCGTCGCGCGAGAACGTCTCTATGTTCGTAATGTCCCGACGGTCCACATCCCCCGCCGCCCGGTCTCTGCTGTCGGTCATGGCGTCTGTCTTCACGGTATTTCTGGTCACGGGTGCCGCGTTGTCAGTTCTTCCGCTGCACGTCCATGACGACCTTCAATTTGGAACGTTCACCGTAGGGCTCGTGTCGGGTGTCCAGTTCGCGGCGTCGCTGATCTCCCGCCTCTGGTCCGGCACGATCTCCGATCGTAGAGGTCCAAAGTTCGCGGTATCGACGGGCCTGCTGATGGCGGTGCTCGCCGGCTTGCTCTACCTCCTGTCCTTGCGCGCCACCGGGACACCATTACTGTCGGTCGCGATACTGCTGATTGGCCGTGCGCTGCTGGGCGGCGCAGAAAGTTTTATCATGACGGGCGCCCAAAGCTGGTGTCTCGCCCTTGCCGGCCCTGGCAACGTCGGCAGGATGATTGCGTGGATCGGGACGGCGATGTTCGTGGCGCTTGCGCTCGGCTCACCATCTGGAAGTTACCTGTTCAGACACTACGGCTTTACATCGATCGGATTGGCCACGGTCGTCGGCGCGGCGGTCACGCTCGCCCTGATCGTCCCCATCCCCGCCGTGCGAACAGATTCCCGCAGCAACGCGGTAGTAACGAAGGTCCTGTCTGCCGTCTGGATGCCTGGGATAGGAATGGCCTTATCGAGCCTCGGCTACGGCATGATGACGGCTTTCGCCGTTCTGCTTTTCATCCAGCGCGGCTGGCAGCCTGCCTGGCTATCGTTCACTGCATTCGCCACGGGGTTGATACTCGCGCGTGCATTCTTCGGCACATTGCCCGACCGTCTCGGCGGCGCAAGAACTGCGGCGGTCTTCGTGGTCATTCACAGCGGCGGCATGGCGCTCGTCTACCTGTCTCCTATCGCATCGCTCGCTTACGCCGGCGCCACGCTGGCAGGCTTCGGCTACGCGCTCGTGTATCCGGGCTTCGGCATGGAGGCGGTGGCGCGCGCACCGGCAGATGCGCGAGGTCTCGCAATGGGCGTCTATACGGCCTTCATCGATCTCGCGCTCGGCGTGTTCGCACCAGTACTCGGACTGGTCGCCGACGTGACGGGGCTGGGTCCGATCTTCCTCATCGCAGCGGTTCTCGCGTTGTGCGCCGTCCCGATTGCGATCCGACTACAATCCCATCGCACGGCGCACTGACTGTTCCGCGTGCCTGGGTTCTTCCCGGAGACGCACTCTGATCGCGTTGCATCTGTGTACTCGCGTGCAAGCGTGATACGAGATCGGCGAAGCGACTGTCGGGTGCATCTTTTTACAGACCGAGTGGCTGAAGCTCCCGAACCAGATCGATCAACAGGCGCAGCCCGGTAGGCATCTGACGGCGACTTGAATAGTAAATTTGAAACCCTGGGCCGGAGGGAGCCCAGTCGGCCAGCACGAGACGGAGAAGCCCGGCCTTGACGTGCGGTGCGACGAGCGGTTCAGGAAAGTACATGAGACCCACACCACCGAGCACGGCTATGAGTCCGGTGTCGGCTTGATCCACCGTGACAGACGGCGGCACCGTCACCGACAACTTCTCACTACCGCGCTCGAACTCCCACAGGTATATGCGGTCGTCCCCCAGACGGTTGCTGACGCAGCGATGCCGAAGAAGATCGTCCGGATGAGCCGGCACTCCATACCTGTCGAGATAGGTGGGTGCCGCAGCGACGACCCATCGAATGTTCGCGGAAAGACGCTGCGCGATCATATCTTCGGGGACGGTGCCACCGTAGCGAATTCCCGCGTCGAAGCCTCCCTCCGTCACGTTCACCATGCGGTTGCTCGCAACGATGTCCAGCTCTACATCGGGGTAGCGTTCAACGAATGCGGGAATCACCGGGGCCAGCAGCAACGTCGCCGCCTCGACTGCAACATTGAGCCTGATGCGACCCGCAGGCGCATCGCGAAACCGATTTAACGTCTCCAGCGCGCTATCGATCGCCTCGAAGGGAAGCCCCACCGACGCTGCCAGCGCGTCGCCCGCGCCCGTCAGCGTAACGCTCTTCGTCGTGCGGTTGAGGAGGCGAACTCCGAGACGACTTTCCAGACCCTTCAAAGCGTGACTGAGCGCGGAGGTACTCACACCGAGTTCAATCGCCGCACGACTGAAACTTCTGTGGCGTGCTATTGCGAGAAAATAGATTAGATCCGCTACGTCAGCCCGATTTATCTGCATGTCGAGAACCTTTCCACCATGCAGGCGATTATATCGCGCGGACCCGTGCCGATACGGTCCGGCTCCGTTTATCTGCGGCGGGGAGTCGCCCACGAGCAACCGCCGCCGTCGATCACGCCGCCTCGCGGCTGAACGTTCTTTGGCAGATCCCGCTCAAGCACGGTTTGCACCTTGGCGGCGACGCTGTTGAACCTGGCCCGCATAAAGGCTGTCTGACACCTCCTGACTTTGGGCTGTACAGGGCACACCGCGTGCCTGGATTTTTCAAACGCGCACTGTACGTTGCAACACGGTCTTCGTTATGGTGTATGAATCCAGCGATCCCTCGCCGCCCTCGCGTCCCATACCGCTCTCCTTGACGCCGCCAAAAGGCGTTTCTGCGCCGGGTGCACCGAAATGGTTGATCGACAGCACTCCGCATTCGACTTCGCGGCTGATGAGTTCGGCATCGTGCAACGAGTTGGTAAACGCAAATGCCGCCAGACCCAACGACAAACCGTTGGCCAAAGCGATGCCTTCGCCCAGTTCGCGCATGGGCACACACAGCGCAAGCGGGCCAAACGGCTCCTCATTCATCGCCTTTGCATTCAGAGGCACGTCTGCGATTATCGTGGGCGCGAAGAAGTAGCCCCGCTCACCGATACGATGTCCGCCAGCGGCCACTCGCCCACCGAGGTCCTTCGCGTCCCCTACAAGTGCTTCGAGTGCGGCGAGTCTGCGTTCATTGGCAACGGGTCCCATCTGGACGCCGGGTTCAAAACCATCGCCAACACGCACCTCACTGGCGGCCTCGGCGAACGCCGAGACAAAGTCTTCATAGACCGTCTCATGAACGATGAAGCGTGTCGGTGAAGCGCAGATCTGCCCGGCCATTCGCATTTTCGAGGCCGCTGCGAGTCGCGCGACGTTTGCAACCTCAACATGCGCCCCAACGAGCACCGGCGCGTGGCCGCCAAGTTCCATCAGAACGGGTTTCATCGCGAGCGCAGCAAGTTGAGTCAACTGTTTGCCGACCTGAACCGATCCCGTCAGCGTAATCATTCGAATTACGGGAGACGCGATCAACGTTGACGATATCTGCGCGGGGTCGCCGAACACGAGATTCAGGACGCCCGGTGGCAAACCGGCATCGACGAAGCATTGGACAAAGGCACAGGCCGTGCCAGGTGTTTCCTCTGCGGCCTTGAGGACGACCGAGCAGCCCGCCGCCAGCGAGGCGCTGATCTTGCGCGACGGCGAACTGATCGGCACGTTCCAGGGTGTGAACGCCGCTACAGGGCCGATCGGCTGCCGCATCACCAAGCTCTGCATCTGCGGCTCGGCCGGAACGATGGTTCCGTATGTGCGCAGACACTGGGCCGCATCCCACTCGAGAAATGTGCTGGCGCGTTCGACCTCGCCTAGTGCATCGGCAAGCGGTTTGCCCTGTTCCAGCGTGATGACGCGCGCGATTGCTTCCGCGCGGTCACGTAGCAATGCCGTCGTTCGCAGAAGCAGTTCGGCACGCATCTGCGGTGGCGTATCCCGCCACGTTTGAAAACCTCTACCCGCTGCTTCAAGCGCACGCGCAAGGTCATCAGCTGTTGCGCCTGGAACCGGACCTAGCGCACTTTCATCACTGGGATTGACGGCTTGCCGGCAGGCAGGCCGATCAAAAATCCATTCGCCGTCGATGAAACATCCAATGCGCGGATAAGCCTTCACGGCGTCGCTTCTGATTTCCTGTGTCCCCGACAACGGCATGACTTGCTCCTTTTTGTGACGTTGTTTTCAGTCGAATGAGCCGAGCGCGAGCGGTCGCAGCTTCACTTTCCACCCGTTCCCTGGTAACTTGCACAGGACGAAAGCACAGGATCGCTTCGCTGTTTCGTTGAATGTTAAGGGCACGACATTCCCTTCTTCATCGCGCATCCTGAATCACATCTTCGACGAGGCCGGAGTCCGATTCGACCGACGTGCGCAGCCTAACACCTCGCGTCTCCGGTACGAACTGAGTTCCGATCAAACAGCCAACCGCAATCAACGCAACGTAGAAAGATGGTGCCAGCGGCGTGTCCATCACCTGCGTCAGCAGCGCGGCAACGAAAGGACAAGTGCCTCCAAATACTGCGACACTAATTTGATAGGAAATCGCATGTCCCGTAGCTCTGAAAGACGTGGGGAAAAACTCCGGCGCTGCGACAAAACTCGCACCGCCATTGATGCCGAGACCTAACGCGAAAAGAAGCTGACCCAAAATAGCACCGGAGAATGTCCCGCTGCTGGCAAGGTGAATGGCCGGGTAAGCTGCAAGTGCAACCCACGCGGCGCCGAGGGATAGTATTTTTTTCCGACCAAAGCGGTCACTCAACATACCGCCTAGTGGCAAAACCAGGGCAAGCACAACGATCGAAGCCGCGTTGGAAAAAAGAGCTGAAAGTGGCTCAAGCTTCGCCACTCTTACAAGGAAGGTGTACATGAAGCCGAGAAGCAGATACGCGCCAACCGAATAGACCGGTTGAATCCTGAGAACGTTCAGCATGCTCCTGAAACCACCAGAGGTGAATAACGCCCGCAGAGGACTGCCCGCGCCAGATTCTCCGGTAGCCTGTTTGAACTCTTCCGGTTCATCAATGCTTCGGCGAAGCCAGAATCCGACTATCCCAATCAGTCCACCCAAAAGAAAAGGAAGGCGCCAGAGCCACTCGTTGTAAGCCGCGGACCCGGCCGCAAACTGCAGCCCGAGTAGCGCAAACGCTGCGAAGGCTTGCGGCAAATGCGAAAAAATCAGCGTGAAACCTACCCATCTTCCCCGGCGATCAGGCGGAGCCGCCTCGACGATATAACTCGTCGACCCCGAAGTTTCACCGCCAATCGCAAGTCCTTGTCCGAACCGGCAGGTCACAAGCAGGATAGGCGCGATGATTCCGACCTCGGCGTAAGTTGGCAGCATACCCATGGATGCGGTTCCAAGCGCCATTAACCATACTGTGGCGGCCATGACTTTCACTCGCCCGATTCGGTCAGCGAGCATGCCGAAGAACAGTCCGCCCAGCGGGCGTGCAAGGAAAGCGACGGCATACACCGCAAACGTGCTCAGGATCGCAGTGACTCGATTTCCTCCTGGAAAGAAATTCGCCGCCAGAATGGGCACTGAGAAGCCAAACACGGCGAAGTCATAGAGTTCGCCAAAATTTCCGATTGAGCCTGCTGCAAGGGCGCGCCATGGACTTGTCCTCTTCATTTGTCTCCTCCTTTTTGGTAGCCACCTGATAGAAGCAGGCTGCTGATTTTTTGCAACTTCCGCAGCGATCACTTTCCTGTGGCTTACGCTCCGCTACAGCACGCATTTGAGAAGTGCCCGATCAGTTCCAATTGCCCGACGAACCGCCTTCTGACATGCGGCCATCGGATATTGCGACGACAACACTTCCCTTAGCACACAAATCCAGAGTAGCATGAATTCTGTTGAATAGCATCGATTCCATTCATCGGAACCATATGAACAATTTGACATGCTTATTGCCGCGCCCTGCAAAGCGTACGTCGAGAATCAAAGGGAGGAGTTAAATGCACGGAATCGTTTTCCAAGGCGATTGCAAACTTGACTTGCTTGCCGTTCCCGATCCAACGCCTGGTCCCGGGGAAGTTGTTCTCGAGATCAAGGCTTCGGGGATGTGCGGCAGTGACCTGCATTTCTATCGTCGTCCTGCCAACGCCGTGGTTGATGCGATGATTGCTGGACACGAGCCGTGTGGTGTCGTCGTTGCTGTAGCGCCAGGCGTCGTTAGTCCATACGCCCGGATCGGTGCCCGGGTGATGGTCCATCACTATCACGGATGCGCGGGATGCATCGACTGCCGCTCAGGCTGGCCACAAATGTGCCGGAATGGTCCGCTCACGGTTTATAGCGCTAACGCTCACGGTGCGCACGCTCCCTACATGAAAGTCCGCGCGGACACGTTGGTTCCCCTTGACGACAATTTGAGCTTCGAGGCAGGCGCGGCGATTTCCTGCGGGACCGGTACCGCATGGGGTGCATTTGAACGCATGAAATTGACGGGTCGAGACACCGTCGCAATTTTCGGCCAGGGGCCGGTCGGGCTGTCCGCGACGCTTCTTGCGAAGGCTCAAGGAGCCCGGATCATCGCACTTGACGTCGATGAAGTGCGGCTTAAACACGCCAGGCAGTTCGGGGCCGATATCGCGCTTAACCCGCGAGATGGAAAGATCCCAGAGATGATTCGAGACATGACCGGAGGACGGGGAGCGACGATGGCATTGGAAACTTCCGGCGTCGCTCGTGCCGGTCAAGATGCCCTCAAATGCGTTGAACCGTGGGGAACAATCTGCCTCGTTGGGCTAGGGGCAGAGCTTACGATCTCTCTGTCTGAATTTTTGCGTAGTCAACTGCGCATTCTGACGTCATGGACCATGTCAATACCCGCGCAAAAGGCATGCGCAGACTTCATCGTTTCCCGTGGTATCAAACTGGACCCCCTATTTACTGATCGGTGGAGTCTCGATCAGGCAGGTGCGGCCTACGAGAAGTTCAACCGCCAGAGTGGTGGCAAAGGCGTATTTCTGATGTAAGGGCGACCGCGCAAAGCAATCCCTGTTTCCGTCCACCTTCAGAATCTGCATGGTTTCGCCGGCGCCTCGCATAGTTGATATGGAAGATTACCAACCACACCGAATATGGATAGGTGTTCCTTGACGGCAGCAAGGCTTTTCTCGACGAGAACTCATTTTCGGCATTCCCATCATGAAGACCGCCCCCCCCCCGAACGCCCTCGTCTAAACGACTCGCCGAGGCGAATCCCGAGGCCATGGAGCATTACCGTCGAATGCGCGCAGTGCTTTTACGGCATGCCGATGTCGATGCAGCCCTAAGCGAAGTTGTGCTCACCGTCCAGTTTGCGGTATTGGGAGAAGAAACTGCGTTCAAGGTTCATGCTCAGCGCGCGTTGACGCTAGGCGCGAGCGC
Source organism: Paraburkholderia phosphatilytica (assembly GCF_003443895.1). Taxonomy (GTDB): domain Bacteria; phylum Pseudomonadota; class Gammaproteobacteria; order Burkholderiales; family Burkholderiaceae; genus Paraburkholderia; species Paraburkholderia phosphatilytica. Next base: position 22,639 of record NZ_QQOA01000014.1, read on the forward strand.
AACACAGTTGCGCGGCGTGCTAATGGCAGGACTGGGGGTTACCCTCGTCGCCTCTGCGACCGCGCGAGCACTTGCGTGGTTGGACGAAGCGTACGCTAGTACTGGCACATCTTCTTCTACGGATAGCGACACCTGAGCGAGGTTCCTGTCCGCGTCGCATTTCCGCAAGCCGCCCCGTAATCGGGATGGACCCGAATCCCCCTTGCAGGGGTCGCTCATTTCTCCCGCCCTTTGGTTTCGAACATCGGAACCGGTGCTAAAAAGTTGACGCGTCAAATCGTCCTTACTAGATTTCTACACGCGTGGTTCCTGTGAATCGCTGCAAGACGAGAACCTTAGAGACAAGTCCGCGCCAGTTCGGAAAAAAGCCCTTCCGAGATGGTGCTTCACGTCCCGACCCGTTCCCCTATTGAGCCGAAACAGATGCGCAGACGCCTCGACGTCAGCGACGCGGCGTCAGCGAAAACGAATTTAGGATCCTTCCGCGAGTCGTTTGGAGATACGACTATCTCTTAGCTTACCTATCAATAAAATCGGAGACAGGCAATGAAAATGAAATTCTTGTTCCTAGCAGCACTTGGCATTACTAACGTGTCGGCTTTCGCACAAAGCAGTGTGACGTTGTACGGCATCATCGATGAAGGGGTCAACTACAACAGCAATGCGGGAGGTGAACGTCTCTACAACCTGTCGAGTGGCGTTCTCAACGGAAGTCGTTGGGGTTTGCGGGGGCGTGAGGATCTCGGCGGCGGATTCAATGCTCTCTTCGTCCTCGAAAGCGGGTTCGACGTGAACAACGGCAAGCTCGGTCAAGGCGGTCTGATTTTCGGCCGGCAGGCATACGTCGGATTGAGCAGCCAGTATGGGACCGTGACCCTCGGTCGCCAGTACGACATGGTCGTCGACAACCTTGGTCAGTTCGAGGTCGGCGATCAATGGGGCGGGTACATGGCTGCACATCCAGCCGATCTCGACAACTTCAATAACACCTATCGGGTCAACAACGAAATCAAGTACACGAGCAAGCCGATCGCCGGGCTCACGTTCGGCGGCACTTACTCTCTCGGTGGGGTTGCGGGCAACGTAAGTCGCAACCAGATCTGGTCGCTGGGGGCCAATTACGCCAATGGCCCCCTCCTCGCTGGCGTAGGCTACCTGAACGTCCGGAACCCCAATGTCTCGTTCTACGGTGGGGGCGGATCGCCGGCCTCGACTGTTAATGGCGTCCCCGGATCAAATCTCGGATCGTCCCCCGTCATTTCCGGATACGCGTCAGCACATACGTTACAGGTCATCGGAGCAGGTGGTGCTTATACATTTGGCGCCGCGAGCTTTGGAGCGACTTATTCGAACACGAAATTCATGAGCCTCGGCGACAGGACAACAGGCCCGGTACCCGCTGGTGGCATTTCTGGCACCGCCACGTTCAACAACGCCGAGGTGAACTTCAAGTATCAGATTACTCCAGCGCTCGTTGCCGGCGTCGCATACGACTATACCCACAATAGCGGTGCATCGGAGCAAAGCTCGGCCACCTATCATCAGGAGTCGGCTGGTGCAGACTACTTCCTTTCGAAGCGGACGGACGTCTATACGGTTGCGACTTTCCAGCAGGCGCACGGAACGGACTCCACCGGCAAGACCGCCGTCGCGTCTATCAATCAGTTGACCCCTTCGACCTCGAATCATCAGGTCGCCGTACGCTTCGGCATTCGCCACAAGTTCTAACGTAGCAATTTCCCCGGACGTCGTCGGCGCGGGTTCGCAAAAATCGGGCTTGCCAGTACGAGAACGAGAAATATAGTGCCGGCCATGTTCGTTCATGGCCGGCCTGCCGTCGATTATCCTGTTCAACGGGTCTGGCCGTTCCGGTACGTCCGGTACCTGGCCGCGTACTCGGCGACACCCTGTCTAATCTGCAACTGTGGTGTCCAGTCGAGGAGATCCCTTGCCAACGTGATGTCCAGCGGCACCCGACTCTTGACGTTTTCTTCCTCAAGCGGAGTCAATGCGTCACCGATGTCGATGTCGGCGCCATTTACGGTATGGCGAACGATTTCCGCAATCTCAGCTGGCGATACCAGATTTCCTGCAGCGACATTAACGACATGCGAGCGTCCCGCATACGGGCCTTCGTAATCCACCGCTTTCGCCACGGCGCGACTCACGTCGAGCACGTGAGTCAGGTCCCGCTTCATTCGCCCCCCAGTCGCGAACACCGTTTTTAGTCCGTCAACGGCATTCTCGACCATCGGCTTGATGTAAAGCGGCGTGCGCATACCGAATCCATACACCGCAGCAATCCGAAGTGCGAGAAAATCGATCCCGTGAAACTGGCTGTACGACATGCCAATGGCTTCCGCGATCATCTTGGAAGTCCCATAGTGCGCGGAGGGATTCGCGTTAGATACAGAAAAGACCGGATCGGTTTCCTTCTGGACAGAACCCACTCCGGCATGGCACGCCGTGTTACTCGAGATCAGGACAACCTTTTTCACCTCATGCTTGCGTGCGACTTCGCATACGTTGACGAACCCCATGACGTTGGTCTGGTAAAAACCACCGGGATCCTCAAGCGACGGCTCGAAACCTACGCGCGCCGCCGCATGCACCACGGCGTCCGGCTTGACTTCCTCGCAGACCGCGGACAGTGCTGCGACGTCGGAAATTTCGCCCAGACTCAGGACGCCCGCCAGTTCCGGCGCAACCGACGCAAGGTCCGACATGACGTGCGCACGGTCGTACAAGTGGACGTCATGTCCTGCGCTGCGCAAGGCGTTGAAAATATACGCACCGAGAAATCCCGCACCACCGGTGAGAAGAACCTTCATGAACTATCCCTTATCAAATGCGGCCGGTTAAGGCCGGTGGGCGCTCGCCGCCCTGAGTGCTCCAAGCCCGATTATGAGGCCCACATGTTGAAACATTAAAGTTCCACTGATCGAAACCAATTCTAAAAATATTGACCCTTGCCTAGAATCGGAATAGATTGCTTTCCGGTGGTCGAGCATCTGCAGCCTGATCGCTAGAACGATATCGAAAAATTACGGAGACAGACGATGGCAAGCACAGCATCGACCGCGCGGCAAAAGCGACTGATCATTGCATCCACGTTCATCGGATCGACAATCGAGTGGTACGACTTTTTCATCTTCGGCACGGTCTCAGCACTCTTCCTCAACAAGCTGTTTTTCCCTGCCGTCGATCCTACGATGGGAACCATTTTCGGTTTCATGACGTTCGCGACGGCGTGGCTGGTCCGCCCGATCGGAGGCGTGGTCGCCGGACACCTGGGCGACAGGATCGGCCGCAAGACTACGCTGTTGTGGAGCTTCATCATCATGGGAGCCGCGACGACGCTCATCGGGTTGCTGCCTACATACGAGAGTGCCGGATACGTCGGTGCGGTTCTCCTTGTCCTGCTTCGCATCGTGCAGGGTCTGTCGGCGGGCGCCGAGTACGGTGGTGCGATCGTGGCTGTAGTCGAGCACGCCGATGAATCGCGACGCGGCCTGTTCGGCAGCGTTCCCCAGAGTGCAGCATTCTTCGGTCTCCTGCTCGGAAATCTGACCTTCCTGGCAATGACGACGCTCGACAAACAGGCGCTAATGAATTGGGGTTGGCGTGTGCCATTCGTGCTGAGTGCAGCGATGCTGATGGTTGGCATCTATATCCGGAACAGGGTTGCCGAGTCGCCGGCGTTCGTGAAGGCAAAGGCCGCGGGAAATATCGAAAAACTACCTGTGATGACCGTGCTCCGCGAGTTCCCGCGGCAACTCCTAGGCGTACTGTTCGCCCAGGCGGCGCCCAACACGTTTTTCTATACCTGCGCCGTGGCGATGGTGTCGTATGCGGTATCGAAGCTCAAGATGAACCAGGCTGACATGCTGATCGCCGTATCGATCGGCGCGGCAGTGGAAATGCTGATGATCCCGGTCTATGGGATTCTCTCCGACAGGATCGGGCGTCGAAAGGTATTCGTCTGGGGTATTGCTGCACTTCTTATCGGTGCAATTCCGTTTTGTCTCGCCGTCGAGGCCCGCTCCTACGCCGGCATGGTCGCAGGCTACGTCTGGGTACTTGGCGTGGGACACGCCGCTTGCCATAGTTCGCAGGCTTCGCTTTTTTCGGATATGTTCCCCACATCGGTCCGGTACACTGGAATTTCCGCGGGATATCAGATGTCCGGGGCAATCTTCGGTGGCCCCCTACCAATCGTCGCGACCATCCTTATCGCTTATCAGAACGGTGGCATCCGCCTCTTCTTCGGTTACGCAATGCTGATCGGTCTCGTGAGCCTCATCGCCATCATGGCCAGCAAGCCCCACTATTCTCTCGTGGGTAGCGCCGGCGGTCAGCGTGGACGCGAGCACCAGATCAACACGGTGCCCTGAACGGAGGATCCATACTGCCGGCGTAGACGGACTCCGTTCGCGCCGGCCGCACCAAACGGCAGCCACGTGACGGTTGCTTCGTTCTTGTCGTTACGGATTACTCGCCCGCATGCCTGACGAATCCATCCAAGCTGTGCTGAAAGCGCACCCCGCTGTACGCGCGGACTGGCTCGCCACATACTCCGAAGAAGTCATCGCGCCTGAACTTGAGGTCGTCGATCCTCATCATCACCTCTGGAATCATCCGGGGGATCGATACCTCTATGACCAGGCCGTGGAAGACTTTTCGTCTGGTCACAAAGTCACCGCGACGGTTCATGTACAGTGCCGGTCGATGTATCGGGAGCATGGCCCCGAAGTTCTGAAGCCCGTTGGCGAGACAGAGTTTGTGCGCAGAATCGCCGCGCGGACCGCGCAAACGGATCAGCCTATCCAGATTTGTGCGGGCATCGTAGGCACCGTCGATCTGCTACTCGGCCAGGCTGTACAGCCGGCACTCGAAGCCCACGTCGAAGCCGGCGAAGGACAGTTTCGCGGCATTCGACCTACCGTCGTCTGGCATGAGAACCGGGAGATACTTCCGGTAAGCGCCCCCGCCGGGGTTTTACAGTCGAATCAGGCGCACGCCGCCGCGACCTGTATCCGGAAGATGGGAATGACGCTTGACCTGTGGGCGTTTTTTACCCAACTGGGCGAGGTCGCGCAGTTCTGTGAAGCGCATCCGGATCTGACCGTCATAATTAATCATACCGGTGGTCCACTAGGTATTGGTCCATATCGGGGCAGGCGTGACGAGGTTTTTTCCGAATGGCGTGACAGAATTCAGGATCTATCGGAACTGCCGAACACGGTGATGAAACTCGGTGGCCTCGCCATGCGGTACGCAGGCTTTGTGTTCAACGAACGGACCTCGCCCCCTTCTTCCGATGAACTGGTCGCCGCCTGGAAGCCCTACATGCGTCTATGCATCGATCTTTTTGGTCCGAAGCGTTGCATGTTTGAAAGCAACTTTCCTGTCGACAAGGCGATGTGCAGTTACAGGGCTCTTTGGAATGCGTACAAGAAAATGACTTCGGATCTAACGCCGGTGGAACGTCAGGATCTATTCTCCGCGACGGCAGCCCGGGTTTATCGCATCGCGGTGTGAACGTCAAAACCTTTCGAGTCAGATTCGACCGACGTACGCTTATCGCCAAACTATTCAACTGGTCTCGCGTGATCGCCGACTCCTCCTCAATCGGTGCTGTGGGCGCACGTCAAAAACGGGATCGAGTCCCACAGACCGCGCGCGGCACGGCTCAACGCGCCACCTTATCACCGACGCGTACGGCATCCCGCTCGTGGTGATACCGACCGGCGCCAAACTCGACGACCTCACTCAGCTTCAGGCGCTGGTAGACGCCATCTTGCCCATCGGCGGTAAGCCTGGCAGACCGCTATCGAAGCCTCGGGTCGTTCAGGGCGACAGCGGCCACGGTCACGACAAGCATTGACGTCCGTTGCATGCTGCAGGCATGGCTACAGAAATTGCTATCCGTCGGCGTTCGTCATCTACCGATCAAGCGCCATAACTGAACCGATGGTCGTAGCTGCATCGAATCGCCCTGCTTCGATCTCCTCCGCAAGTAAGAGCAAACGTCCCAACTCTCCGCCGCGCGCGATGATTGCCTCTTGAATGGACGGGCTTATGGGCAATGCACCGATGAACTCCTCCGGACCTGTCCCGTTCGGAATGTGCGCCAATGATAGAAGCCCGGCAAGCCACGCACTCTGTGAGAACTCTGGATCTCTTGAACGGTACTCTTTCGCGGCACACTCCATAAACGTCGATCGCCGCTCGATCATACTAAGCAAGGGGTCGATACCTGACAGTCGTTCTTCAAAGCGCAAGGCACAATTACACCGACTAGCTGAAGTCTATCCCCTCGGATGTCACACCAGGGCGAATCAAGCGCGCAATCGATTTTATGTATGCCAATGCTGGTCAGCCTTTGCGTCTATCACAAATAGCTGAGTCGGCCGCGCTAAGCGTGCGCGGACTTCAGGCGGGCTTCATGCGTCACAGAGGCATGAAGCCAATGAACGTTTTGCGCAAGGTCCGACTGGAGCGGGTTCGAGAGGACCTACTGAACGATGCCATCCTCGGCAGCTGCGAACAAATCGTAGCTCGTTGGGGGTTCACAAACTTTCACAGGTTTTCCCAGACCTACATAAGTGCATTTGGAGAATCCCCTCGTGAGACATTTCGGAAGGCGCGCTGATAGCACGCGACTCTGAATCCAGGCGCGTTTGAAGATTGGGAGCGTGCGAAACTGCACTGCCAAAGGCATGATCGCGATAGTCTCAGAAGGCGTGAACTGGGTAGGAACTTCCATAAGAAAGGTAGAGGCATCCGAACCGGACCGGGTTGTGTGGAGATGTCAGAAACGTCGAACCTGCTTTCACGTGATCGCCCACAACAAATTCCTCGCGCCTGCATCGACTGAACCGTTAGCCCTAGTCGCCATTGACCGTGGATTGACGTAGCTCAAGCCGCTTGCACAATGGAGAGGCGGCGGCCGGATAGCCGCAGAATGAGCAATCCGGATATTGCCACCCGGCCCTCGAGTAGACGCTTGCTCGCGACCAAATGCAACGTTCGTCGTCGACTCCGGGCGGACGTTCCGACGCGACGCGCCCGATGCTGGTAGCAACACGGCTCGCAGCCGTCGAAACGCGAGGCGCGCACGAACAAGGGAGCATACCGAAGTCAATCCCCGTCGCGACACATGTTCTACGCTAGGCGAAACGTCGCACCGGTCAACCCTCGCCCACTCGCGACTGCGTGTATGCCCAGGCGCAGCGGACCGAGCCAATGACTTGACCCAATAGCAGGCCGTATCTCCGACTGCATACGCCGGACACTGGCCGCAAGCCTTACGACAGCACGCCTGCAAAGCCAAGCATCGCTTTGACCTCGAGGTACTCCTCCAGACCGAAAACCCCCATTTCGCGACCGTTACCTGACTGCTTGTAGCCACCCATCGGAGCGACGTTATTGGACGGCGCTCCGTTAAGGAAAATCCGGCCCGCCTGCATGCGCTCTGCGACTTCACGTGCAAGTTCCCAATTCGAGGAGAAAATGTAGCCTCCGAGCCCATACCGCGTGCCGTTAGCGATTTCGACGGCCTCGTCAACATCCCGATATGAAATGACCGAAAGCACCGGCCCGAAAATCTCTTCCTGTGCGATTGTCATGTCCGGTTTGACCGACGAAAACACTGTGGGTCGGATGAAGAAGCCTCTTGTGATCCCTTCCGGCCGGCCGGGGCCACCTGTTACCACTGCCGCGCCCTCTTCGATCCCCCTCTCGATAAATCGCTGCACTCGCGCGAACTGGGCACTGTTGACGACAGGGCCCATGGTAGTCGCGGAATCGAGCGGATCGCCTACTCGCACTTGCGCGGCTTCTTTTCTGATCAGGTCGGTCAGCGTATCGACCTGACGTTCGGACACGAGCATGCGCGTCGGAGAATGGCAGGACTGCCCCGTATTCGAAAAGCCCCGGGAGACATTGAACCGCGCAGCAGCGACAAGATCCGCGTCAGGCAGAATGATGTTGGCAGACTTCCCACCCAGTTCCTGGCATACCCGCTTCACGGTGCCGGCCGCAGCCTGAGCCACCATCACACCGGCGCGCGTGGACCCGGTGAACGAAACCATATCGATGCCGGGATGGCTGGAGATCGCCTCGCCAACGGTCGGGCCATCACCATTCACCAGATTGAACACTCCCGGCGGAACTCCCGCCGAGTCGAGCGCCTCCGCCAAGACGACAGCGCTGAGGGGGGTGAATTCGCTCGGCTTCGCGACGACGGTACAACCCGCTGCGAATGCCGATGCCAGTTTCTGGCACAGCAGCTGCAAAGGCCAGTTCCACGCGGAGATAAGGCCACAGACACCGATCGGCTCGCGGCGAACCACGTTGTCGCCGAGCATGTGCTCGAAAGAGTAGTCACGCAGCGTCACAATTGCCTGGCGGAAGGCCTGTACTGCCGTGCCGGTCTGTCCCTTCAGACTGCTGGGCGCACCCATCTCCTCGGTTACCGCATCCATCAGGTCCGATTCGCGCTTCAGCATCGACTCGACGACGTTGCCAAGCAGTTCCATCCGCCATTCCTTCTTCGACTGGGAGAAGGATGAGAATGCTCGTCGGGCTGCAGCGACCGCCAGGTCGACATCCTCGGCGCTTCCGAGCGTAACGTGTCCGTACACGTCTTCAGTTGCGGGGTTGATCAGTTCGAAGAGGCCCGTACCTGCAGGCTCCGTCCATTTCCCATCGATATAAAACCGGTCAAGCTTTTTCATGATTTCTCGATTCCCTGAAAAGAGTCGATTCCATAGAGGCGGCCGACTTCATCGATCTGTGCCGCCTGTCCCAACATTCTTGATCCGGCCTCTAGCACCGTCCTTGCCAGATTGAGCAGGGGTAAAGGCGCCCCGGCCGCACATCCCATGCGACCGATCAGTTGCTGATCTTTAACGACCGTCCTCAGACTCGCGTCGGCCGTAGGAGAGCCCGTCATGATTGAGCGCAGGATCCGGTCGAGCGCACCCGAAGCGCTCGCCCCTGTCGACAGGGCAGCGCGCAACGTGTCGATCCGCAAGCCGGAAGCTGCTGCTACGGACAACATCTCATAGACGATCAGCCGGTTGCCCGCACCAAGCGAATTTTTGACCAGCTTGATCGCCTGCCCGGAACCCGGCTCTCCGAAATACACGACCTCCCCCCCCATCGCTTCGAGTATCGGCCTCACACGGGAGAACGCCGACTTCTGTCCACCGCACATCGTGACGAGACTACCGTTGCGGGCTCCGTCGGGCCCGCCTGTCACGGGCGCGTCGATCATCGCCACCCCTGCAACCGCCAGTCGCTCACCGAAGCGAATGGATTCGGCCGGGTTGCACGTCGTCTGGTCGATCACGATCGTTCCGTGGCGCAGGCCTGTATACATCCCGCCGACACCAAAGAGGATCTGTTCAACCTCTTTCGCGCTGGGAACGCAAAGAAAGATCAGGTCACATACCGCAGCGAGTGAAGCGACGTCCGCAGCAGCACGTGCACCTTCCCTCTTCAGATGCGCGACCTTCGCAGGATCAGGATCGTAAACGTGGAGCTCCCGGGCAACCCGCAGGGCTTGCATTGCCAGAGCACTGCCCATTGCCCCCAACCCGACGTAGCCGATAATCGGCGAAGGCGGGGCATCGGCTTCCGCAGACTCATCTTCCTTACTGGTTACCAGTTTGTCTCTTCGCAGTCCTATGAGCCTTTCATAGCCGGCGAACGGATCTGCCGCATCCTGCCCGTCGTTGACGCCATTGACCGGTTCGAGGCTTAACAGAGCCAGAGCGGCGGAAGTCAGGGGAAGCGGCAGGCTCAGTGCCATTCCCACATTGACGAGGTTTCCCAGCATCCTCGTGACCGGCCCCGACTCTCCGGTCTCATCGCGATCCCCATGAAGCAGGCCATCAAAGAATATCTCCGCCTGCCGGCTGCGCCCGCTGCTCCGACCAATCACCGACGCGGCCAGGTCGACGGGTAAGCCAGCACGCGCGCCAAGGTCGGCCGCTTCAATGGCCATCATCCGGCCGAGCGCACAGGTTGCAAGCCGGATCAGTGCGACCAGCCGGGCGTCCTCCGCACGGGAGCCGCAATAAACTGGGTCCAACGACATCAGCGCGAAGATCGACGCGGCCGTTTCACTCGCCACGGCGTCACCGGACAGAAAAACACGTCCCCCGGGCTTTTCATCGAGCGCCAATGCGGCCGATACGACCGGTCCATTCACCGTCGTCGCGAGACAGGGAGCTGCTTCGCGCGACTGCTCGTCTACCAGCACCACGATTACGGCGTTCGATGCTGGCTTCCGGGCGGTGAGAACCTGCCTACTGAGCTTCGGACTCACGTCGGAGGCGATCAGGACGCATGTTAAATCGAGGGTCGCTAACCTGATGCCCTGCTCCTCGCCCGCGCTCACCCACGTCAAGGCATCGAGTTTGCGCAAAGCAGTCAACCATTTCCCAGATGGTTTTCCGACACATACGACCGATCGCATCTTTGCTCCTCAGCTTTACGCGACTACTGCCTGGGAATTCCCATCGTCTTGATCATGTCCTGATTGTCGGTCAGATCTTTCTTCAGGAACGCAGCGGAGTCTGCAGTAGTCTTGTAGAACGGTTCGGTTCCCTGGGCTTGCAGTTTCGCTTTCAATGCGGGATCGCTGAGCACCTTCGACATCGCGTCGTTCAGCTTCTTGATGACGTCTGGGGGCGTTCCTGCGGGTGCGAACAGCCCGAGCCAGTAGTAATAGGTGAAGCCGGGCAAACCTTGCTGGGCCGTCGTGGGAACGTCTGCGAGCACGGGCAGGCGCGAGTCGCTGGTGACGGCGAGTGCCTTGAGGAGTCCTCCATGAATACCCGCCGCGCTGCTGCCATAAGCGTCGATCATAAAGCTTACCCGTCCTGCTATCACATCAGGCATGGCCGCGCCGTTGCCTTTGTAGGGGACATGCTGCATCTGAAGATTCGCCTGCTTGAGCATCATCGCAGCAGCGATATGCGTCGTCGTTCCGATGCCGGCCGAACCAAAGCTGATCTGTCCGGGATGCGCCTTCGCGTCGGCGACGAGATCGCTGAAGCTCTTGTAGTTCGACTTTGCACCGGCGACGACGAGGGCCGGCGAGCGAGCGAAGGTTCCTACGAAAGCAAAGTCTTTCAGAGCGTCGTATCCCGGCTCCTTGTTAACCGCTTCTTGGATGGAAAGGGTGCTTCCGGTAGACATCAGGGTGTATCCGTCCGCCGGCTGCTCCTTCGTATATCGAATACCCACCAACCCCCCCGCCCCAGTCCGGTTGTCGACGAGTACGGACTGGCCAAGCACCTCACCGAGTTTTTGTGCAACGACACGGGTCGTCACGTCGCCCCACCCGCCAGCCGACACGGGGACGATGATTCTTATCGTTCGGGATGGAAATTCGGCCGATGAAGCAATGCCCGAAAAAGCGCCGGTCGCAGCGACGAGCATCCCGACTGCAATCCTGTTCAGTGTTTTCACTTGCATCTCCTCACTCCAGTTTCGCGCGCGACCGCACTGTATGACGGCTGTGTTGCGCGATGGTTAACTCAATTGCGCCAACGCGGCGCAAGTCTCCTCTCACGACGGCGTATCCGCTTCTATCGTGTCGATCAACTCACTGATGGATGTCAGTGCGTTCAATTCCTGGATCTGACTGAAACTCGCGGCCACCTTCCCTGCGCTCACCCCACCGTATGGCATGAGCGCCTCATACTTCTGCCTGACTTCGGCCCAGTGAATACCACGAACCGCCGCGCCCTTTGGCGCTTGCACGGAAGCCTCGTGGACCGCACCATCGACCGTCGTTATCCGCACGATCGCGCCGCTCTTGAAGTCGATCTTGTTCGGAACGTCAATGTCGAGCCGCGTGACACGATCGAAGAGCGAGCGGATGCGTGGATCTGCAATCTTTTCAGGAAGCGCATGCTGCCAGCCATACTCGCGGTCAGCCGCGCCCGCAGCAGCGAAGTAGAAGGGGCTGTGGGCGATACCGATCAGATCGGTCGGGTGTTTCGGCCCGGGAAACGGATAGTCGGGCAGCGTGAATTCGATTTCCTTGATGTCGGCCACATCGAGATCGCCCTTTTCTGCTGCGATGGCCGCGGCTTCCGCAACCGCATGGAAGGGAGAGCCCCCGGGTACCAGCTTGATGCCCAGTTCTGCCTGGAGACTCCACTTGCTGCCTAGCTGCCCGACGACGTCCTGTGCGTGGTTGCCCGTGCCAAGCGTATCGAAGAAACCTCTCGGCATCTCGAAACCAGTCAGATCTGCGGTGTATCCATGCTTCGCAGCTTCGGCAGCCGACACGCCCATCATCGCTGCATTGCCCGCGTGATATTCGCGCGCGAGGCTCGTAGCTGCGACGGCATGCAGACCGCCCAACGACGTTGCTGCGAGAACCAGCGCATGGGCAGCCTGCTCAGGCTGCAGCCTGAGCAGGCGTGCCGTAGCTGCAGCCGCAGCAAAGGTCGCGACCACACAACCATGAAAGCCCTTGCGTTGCAGGCCGCCGATCATTGCGGTATTGATGTTTCCCGCGACTTCATATCCCGCGACCACCGCCTCCAGCACCTGCTGCCCATTTGCCTTGCAGGCTTCACCCACGGCCATGGCGGCCGCACAGGCTTGTGTACCGCTATGCACAATGTTGCGAAGGTCACTGTCATCGGACGCAGCCGCATCGCTCATGAGGGCGTTCAGGCGCGCGGCGGCTACGGCTGGCATCCTGTCCCACCCGCCGAACCAGATCGTACTGACCGGAAATCCGCCGCGCTCCTTTTCGAGCTTCCTGATCAGTTTGCTCGATTGCAGCGTCGATCCCAGCGCTGCACTCGCCAGGGTGCTGGCCACCAGCATCTTTCCGTGTTCTGCGACGTCGCTCGGGAAGCTTGCAAGATCCGCATCCGCGATGAAGCGGCCGTAGCGCTGCGCAACTGTTTCAGTGCGATAAGACAAATCCGTCTCCTGTCGATATTTTTACTGGCCCTGCTTGCCGGCTCGGTCAGGACCGCTTTTCCAGATGCGAACCAAAGCTGGCGAAAACGGAACCTGTTCATTTGACTTTACGACTGCAACAGGATTCGAGTCAACAAAAAAGAAACTCATTCCACTGAATGAAACTAATAGACATGACGTAACGTTGTGCTTTCTTGCGAGGAAGGACCGGTTGCGGAGTGAGGCGCGCTCGCCTGAAATTCCAGTGGGCCAGCGGGAGTAGCGCCGATACCGATGGGGCCCGGGGCGGCGCTTCCACCCGCGAGCCTGCGTTTGCGGTGACCGATGCAGGGAGCGATACAGCGAAGGAACGCCTATTGCTGCCTTACGACCGGTTTCTCGAGGCTGTAGACCTGGGCGGCTGTGCCACTGTAGAGCGCGAGCTTTTCTGCCGGCGAGAAGCTCTCGGTAATCCGCTTGAACGCATTCCAGAGAACACCGTACCCGCATGTCTGCTTGTCAACCGGGAAGTTGCTTTCAAACATGCATCGTTCGGGGCCGAACAGGTCTATGCACGTTTCGACGTATGGACTCCAGTGCTTTGCCAGATCTTCGGAGGACGGCGGCGTGTCGCGAAGATGGAAATTCCATCCGGCGTATAGCATCCCCAGTCCACCGATCTTCACCGATACGTTCGGGCAACTGGCGACCGGCTTCAGGTTTTCACGCCACGCGTTGAAGACGGCAGCTCGATCAGTGTGCGGGTCAACGCCGAGGACACCCCCCGCATGATCCATGACTACCGTGGAGTCGGGATAATCACGCAGAAGCGAAACCAGGTCAGGCAGTTGCGGGTAGAAGAGCCATGCATCGAATGCGAGACCCATCGGAGCGAGTCTTGCGAATCCGCGCCGGAAAGCCGGGTCGGAGAGAAGATGTGGCTTTGCGAAGGTCCGCCCATACCCGGCGCTGCCGCTGTCCCGGGTAGCGCCATGTCGGATGCCCTTGAGCCGCTTGCCTCCGGCCGCTGCCATCGCGTCGAGAACGGCCTGCACGTCGTCTCCGAGAGTCAGATCCGCGTGAGCGACGATCCCTTCGCAAAGTCGCGGCCCATCCGGCATCTGGATCGCGCAAGTCTCCGCGAATGAACGGGCGAATTCGACCTCACCGACGGGCTGCATCGACGCCGGGCCGTCCTTCCGGTATCCGGACTTGAACTGCACGAAGACCGTCGATTCGATACGGTGTCCGCTCGACAGATCGTGCATCAGTTCCGAGGACATGTACCGTCCACGTTCGTCATCCCATACATGATGATGCGGATCGATGATGGGAAGATCCGGTTCGAGCGCATCTTCGCGCAGCAGATCGGCCCACTTCGCCAGTTCCGCAATCGGACGGTGGGTCGTTCCCTTGAACGCGACACCTGCAGCCCCGGAGGACTGCATCACTTCATTCCTGTTCATGCTGTGCCAACCTTTGCGACAGAATTCACTGAAACGGAAAAGCAGTTGCACATCGCGTAGCGCGCGTCCTACCGAACCGGCTCGACGCCACCCGATTCGACACTCCGCACTTCGACGCCAGCCCATCGCTCATACTGCCGTGCCACGGCCGTCACGTCGTCGGTCGGACCGGTGCACGCCTGCACGAGGCCGTAGATGCCCCGTACCTTGTCGAAGATCCAGGTGGTCACGCCGAGTCGACGCGCCTCGTCGGTCGCAGCAGTGAGTCGGGCGAACGTCTCGCCCAGGCTGAAGCCGTAGTTGAAGTGACGTGTTGCCACCTCGCAAGGCAGAATTCGCGAACTTGCCGCGTTGCGCCCCGTTTCGATGCCCATGATTTTCGCCATCTGCCCGGGCGTCAACCCCGCCTTGGCGCCGGCAACGTACGCTTCGCTCGTGACCACCAGCAGCGTCGCGAACAGCGACGCATGGATGTTCAGCATCAGATGTGCGGCGCCCGCTGCCGAGCCGATCCGGAAGGCGTCGCGGCACAGGTTCACGATCACATGGCCCGCGGCATCGATGGCCAAGGCATCCCCCCCGACGACGATCACGCCATCGCCTGCCGCAATATCGCGGTGTGTGCCCGTGTGAAGCGCGTCGCAATACGGGATCCCCGGACCAAGAAGCGCCTTCATCCTGGCGGCCTTGCTCATGGCCATCGCGCACATGTTCACAACTGCGGCACCGCCATCGGCAGCTTCTGCGATGCCGGCCGCCATCGACTCTTCTGCCCCCGCTGCTACGCCGAGAAGTGTCACGCCGATCGGGGAACCGTTCGGCAACCGCAAACGGATCAGGTGCGCGTCTTCATCGTCTTGCTGGCCGAGGTATCCTGAGGCGACCAGTCTGTCGGCCAGTTCGCGGACGTCCGCGAGGGCGCAGATCAGCACCAGCGATCGATGCGCGGGTTCGGAAAATGAAATCCGGCAGGACGGCTCCTCTTCCGCGCTGGAAACCTCGATGCCGGCCCAAGGTTCGAGGTATGTGATCAGGGAGGTGCCATCGCGGTCGCTTCCTCCCTGCGTGGATGCGAACTTCCAGATCTGCTGGACGGTCTGCGCCACCCACATTGGTACGCCGCGACTCTGCGCTTCTTCGACCGACAGGCTGATGTCCTTCGCCGTAATCGCCATCCGTGCGCCGAAATCGAAACGGCGGGGCAACACCGATCGCGCGAACTTGTTCCGCGAGGCACTGGAACTCGCGTCTCCCGAATTGATAATCTCGAGCATCCGTCGCGGCGCAAGTCCACCCTTGACGCCCAGAATGAACGCCTCGCACGTCGACGCCATTCCAGTCGCAGACAACAGGTTGTTCAGTAATTTAAGGGTCTGCGCCTTACCCGACTCCTCATCAAGATAGAGCACCGTGGCACTGGCAAGGGTTGCCACGACTGCAGCGACCTTTTCGTATGCAGCCCGAGGCCCCGAGCACATGATTCCCAATGTGCCGTTACCTGCGGTCGTGACGTTTCCTGTAATCGGAGAATCGAGCAGCGCTATATCCCGGGTCGCAAGGCCTTCCGCGACTTCTTTGGCGAAGCTCGCTCCCGTCGTCGAAAAATCGACCACGACACGAACGGCAGAACCACCGGCAACACCGGCTTCACCGAAGACGACATCGCGGATCGCGGGTAGAGACGGCAGACACAGCAGGACAATGCTGCATTGATCTGCCACTTCCCTGGCCGAAGCCGCCGCGTGCGCGCCCAGTGCGACGACAGAATCGACCGCCGAACGGTTGAAGTCGTTGACGACCAGCCTGTAGCCCTGCCGGGCAAGATGGCGCGCCATAGGCGCGCCCATGGCGCCAAGTCCGATGAAACCGATCGATGTGTCGAGATCGAATTCCGCTTTCAGTTCTGCCGTGTCCATGCACTCTTACCGTGGTTAGCTCATGCCCGGAGCCGGGATGATGATCAAATTGAAGTGTCCTGACGTTCCCGCAGCGCGGCGGCCGGCACGCCGACCAGGATGATCACACCTCCGGCGAGCGCGATTGCCGCGATGGTGTACAGTCCGATCGCGATGCTGTGAGTATTCGTCATGAGCCATCCGAGCCAGGTTGGCGTGAGAAGCGACCCCGCCTGTCCCAGGCTGCTCATTAACGCGATACCCGCTGCGACCGATGCGGCCGAGAAATACGCCGGTGGAATCGTCCAGAACATCGTACTGCCCGCGTAGTAGGCGATGCCGAGCAACGAGAGGCATCCGATCGTCAGCACGGGATTGCTGCCCACCTGGGGTAGAAGCACGAGGCCAACCGCTCCGATCGAGATCGAGAAGAAGTAATGCCAGCGTCTTTCCACGCGTTTGTCGGAATGTCGAGCGATCAGAACCATCCCGATCGCCCCGAAAATCGACGGTATCGCCGAAAGCAGCGCTACATGCAGAATGTCTTTCACTCCTGCCCGATGAATGATCGTGGGAATCCAGTAATTCATTACGATGCCAAGCATTGGCGTAACCAGTGAAGCGAGAACGACCACGTAGACTCGTGGGTCGCGCAGAACCGCGACCAACCCCTGATGGCCAGTCGATCCTTTGAACTTCCTGTCTGCCTGGATGTTGTCGATCAGAATCTGCCTCTCAGTCTCTGTTAGCCACTTAGCGTCCTTCGGCCTGTCGTCGAGATAGAAGTAGGCGATGACGCCAAGCAGGACGGCCGGTAGCCCCTCAATCAGGAAAAGCCACTGCCAGTCACGCAGTCCCGCCACGTTGTTGAAGCTGTGAAGGATCCATCCGGCGATGGGGCCGCCGATGATTCCCGAAACGGCGATCGACAGCAGGAAGCGTGAAGTGATACGCGCACGTCGAGCCGACGGGAACCAGTAGGTCAGGTAAAGCAGAAGCCCAGGGTAGAAACCGGCTTCAGCGGCACCGAGAAGGATGCGTGCAATGTAAAACTGGGTGGTGTTATGGATGAACATCATCGAACACGTTACTGCGCCCCATAGCACCATGATGCGGGTCATGGTGAGCCTCGCCCCGATTTTCTCAAGCATCAGATTGCTGGGCACCTCGAAAAGCACATAGCCAATCGAAAAGAGACCAACCCCCAAACCGTACGCAGCGTCCGAAAGGCCAAGATCCTGGGAGAGCGACATCTTCGCGAAGCCAAGGTTGACCCGATCGAGGTAGTTCACGACCCAGCACAGAAAAAGAAACGGCACGAGACGAAACGCAACCTTGCGATACGTGTGCTGAATCTGCTGGTCGGTTACGACCGAATTGCCGACGCTTTCACCCCACTTTTCGATGGGTGACTGCACTGAGTGGTTCATGGGTGTCTCCTTCAACCGTCATCTGCGGCTGAGTCGTTTTTGTGCGAACTACCAGATCCCGGCTCGACCGACCCTGAAGGCGTCATTGAACCGTTGCCTGAATGCATCTCTTGCCTGCGGCCCGGGTGACAGTCGCGCGGCGAAGGTGGTGCGCGGACATGCCCAGCCGCTGCGCTGAAGACCTAGACCTCCACCATGTCGAAGTCGGCCTTACCTACCGAGCATTCTGGGCAAACCCAGTCGTCCGGCACGTCTTCCCAGCGCGTACCCGGCGCAATGCCTTCCGACGGCAGACCCTCCGCCTCGTCGTAGATAAAACCACACAAAGCGCATTGCCAGATCCTGAATTCCGCCTGCGGCTGAGACTTAGCAATTTCCGTCGTCACTTCTTTCACCTGTTCAATCATGATCTTCTCCATGACAGCGCGCCAGCGCTGACAACCCATATGGATGCCGGGCCATCAGGTGTCGCCTGATCAGTAGCCTCCGGCTCGGGCAGCCGCGCCGATGAAGCCAGAAATACCGGATCGGCCTCCACCTGCGGCGACCTCCACTACGCGCGAGCACGTCATTCCGCGATTTTCAGTCCGTTTCGCAGAAGAACTTCCGAGCGTAAAGCGATGGTATCATGGTTCTGACTGATAGCATCGATTCCACTGAGTGGAACAAAGAAACGGAAAAATACAGTCATCGAAACCTTGAACATCCCCGGCGACAAGACGGTTTGACGCTGCGGATGCATCACTGAGACAGGAGACGTACCGTATGACAATCAGAGGCAAGGCCTATATCGTCGGTGCCTACGAACACCCGTTGCGCAAGGCGCCCAATCACTCTGTTGCCCAGCTGCACGCTGAGGTCGCGAAGGGTGCGATCGAGGACGCCGGTCTTACACGCGACGACATCGACGGCTTTTTCTGCGCTGGTGACGCTCCCGGCGCAAACGCATGGTCGCTGTCGGACTATCTGAATCTGACGAGGCTGCGCCACATCGATTCGACAGACATGGGCGGCTGCTCATACCTGATCCACGTGGCGCACGCCGCGCAGGCGATTGCGGCAGGCAAGTGCAATGTCGCGCTCGTGACGCTTGCCGGCCGGCCCAACTCCGAAGGGAGCGCTGGAACACAGGTGCGCAACCGGGGCGCCCACCTCCCCGACGCTCCGTTTGAAATTCCATACGGTCCTGTACCGCTCAACCTCTATGCAATGGCGGCAAAACGCCATATGCACGAATTCGGGACGACAAACGAGCAGCTGGCATGGGTCAAGGTGGCCGCTTCCCACCACGCGCAATACAACGAGCATGCGATGCTGCGTTCCGTCGTGTCCGTCGAGGACGTTCTGGCATCGCCAATGATCTCGGACCCGCTTCACCGGCTTGATTCGTGCGTCGTCAGCGACGGCGGGGGCGCCATCGTGATTGCACGACCGGAGATCGCAAAGTCGCTTTCACGCCCCCGCGTGCGCGTGCTTGGCTGCGGCGAGTCGGCCAAGCACCTGACGGGAGGGGATATCGACCTCACCTACACGACAGCCGCGTGGACCGGACCACGAGCCTTCGAAGAGGCTGCGGTGACGCCCGCAGACATCCAGTACGCGTCGATCTACGACAGCTTCACCATCACGGTGATCCTACAGCTTGAGGACCTCGGGTTCTGCCCGAAGGGCGAAGGTGGCCGGTTCGTCGCCGATGGCAACCTGATCTCCGGCACGGGAAGGCTGCCCTTCAACACCGACGGCGGCGGCCTCTGTAACAACCACCCATCGAATCGCGGCGGAATGACGAAAATCATCGAGGCGGTAAGACAGTTGCGCGCTGAAGCCCATCCGTCCGTACAGGTACCGAACTGCGCGCTTGCTCTCGCCACTGGCATTGGTGGCGCGATCGGAAGTCGCCATGGCGGCGCAACCGTCATCCTTGAAAGGGAGTAACTCGCATGACTTCAACCGTCGTAGAACGCGTGATCAAGGATCCCGCTATCAATCCCGGTGACGAGCCTTACTTCGAGGCGGCCGATAGAGGACAGCTGGTGCTCAGGTTCTGCACGAGCTGCCGCCGGCCTCATCACTATCCCCGGGCCCTGTGCCCTTTCTGCTGGAGCACCGACCTGTCGTGGAAGGAGGCCGCTGGAACTGGCGAAATCTACTCGTACAGCGTCATGCGGCGAGGCACTGGGGCACCCTATTGCATCGCTTATGTGAAGCTGGACGACGGTCCCAAGATGCTCACCAATATCGTCGACACCGACTGTGACGCGATCGCAATTGGGCAGCGGGTTCGGGTAGTTTTCAAGAGATCCGAAAGCGGCGTCGCCATCCCGATGTTCACGCCGGTCTGACATGCAATCCTTGACCGGGTGGGCTGCCGCACGACAGTGACAAGGACGGCGAACCCGCCCGTTACGCCGAAATCTGGAGCCCCGAGCAATGAGCCTCATTCCGCTTTTCAGTGCCGTCGACGATACCCTGACACGCTACGATCTCGACGTCGCTTCCGCAACCCTGACCCGACGGGAAAGTATCCGGACTGCCGCAAAAGTCCAGTATGCCTGGCGTCATCCGCATCGCCCTTATCTTTACGTGGCGACCAGCGCTGCGGGGCCGCGCGTACCCTCCGATTTCAACCACGTGAGTGCGTACAGGATCGACCATGGCGGGTCGCTGACCAGACACGGCCCGTCACGTCCGCTTGAGCGACGAGCTGTCCATATCTGCGTAGATCCGGATGGAAAGTACCTTCTGAGCGCGCACAACTTTCCGCGCAGCGGTCTGACCGTTCACGCCCTTCTGGAAGACGGCACCATCGGCGAGCCCGTTACTCAGGGCGGTGTCCCTGACTGCGGGGCCTATCCCCATCAGGTTCGTGTGCTGCCGTCGGCGCAGGCAGCGTTGATCGTCGACCGCGGAAACCACGCCCGGCCGGACAAGACGGAGGATCCCGGCGCCCTGAGGCTGTTCCCGTTTTCGCACGGCGTCCTCTCGCCGGGCGAGGTGATCGCGCCGGATCGGGGCTACGGCTTCGGCCCAAGGCACGTCGATTTTCATCCCACTCGGCCGTGGATGTATGTTTCGGACGAGCGCACAAACCAGCTCTACATGTTCCGGGTGACCGACAGCACCATCGCGAGCGAGCCGGCATATCGTTGCAGCCTGCTTGAAACGCCCGACCGCGTAGACGCCCGGCAACTGGGCGGCCCCATCCACGTCCACCCCTCGGGTCGATATGTATACGTGGCGAACCGCGCCGACCGGACAGAGGAAATCGATGGCCAGAAGGTTTTCGCGGGCGGCGAGAACAGCATCGCCGTGTTCAGGATCGACCCGTCGACAGGCGAACCGACGCTTGTGCAGCATGCCGACACGCGAAGCGTTCACGTTCGAACTTTTGCGTGCGACCCTACCGGCAGACTACTGGTGACGGCGAGCATCAAACCGCTCGCGGCAAACGTCGAGGGCGAAATCAAGCCGATCCCGGCCGCCCTCACGGTATTCCGGGTGCACGACGACGGCTCGCTCGCGTATGCCCATCAATACCCGATCGACACGCACGATGGTCAGTTGCAGTACTGGATGGGCATCGTTGCGGTAGCCTGACATTAGAAGCGAAAGGCAGCCTCTGCGCTGCCTCCGCTCACCGTCAGATACGGTTCAGAATCCGGCCGCCGTCGACAAGTAACGACACGCCCGTAACGAAGGACGCCTCGTCGGACGCAAGGTAAAGGGCGGCATTCGCGACGTCCCATGCGGTGCCTTGACGGCCGAGCGGAACCTTCGCGTCCCGTTCCGCCAGAACCTGTTCCCGGCTTTGATTCCACTCGCGAGCCCGCGTATCGACCGCCATCGGGGTGGCGATCAGCCCTGGCAGGATGCAGTTGGCGCGGATGCCATGCGGCGCATTCTGCAACGCGAGTTGCTCCGTGAACGCGATGACGCCGGCCTTGGTCGCCTTGTAGGCGACATAGGGATACTTTCCAGGTCCGGCGGCCGACGATACGTTGACGATCACCCCCGATCGCTGCTCGCGCATGATCGCCACCGCATGTTTACACGCAAACACGGTGCCGCGCAGATTGATGCGGCAGATATTGTCGAAGCGCTCTTCGGTGATATCCATCAGGTCGGCGTCGCCGCCGCCAAGACTGACGCCGACGTTGTTGTGCAGTATGTCGACGGCCCCCCACCTCTGTCTGGCGCCATGGATAGCCGCCGCGAGTTGATCCTCGTTCGCCACGTCGGCGGCAATCGCATCAGCCTCGAAACCCTCGTTTCTGATAATTCGCGCGGTCTCCTGCGCTGATTCCACCGATCTGTCGACGGCGAGCACGCGCGCACCTTCCCTCGCGAAACGCATCGCGACCGCCCGCCCGTTGCCGACGCCCTCGCCCGGACTCTGTCCTGCCCCGATCACGACCGCCACCTTGCCGGCGAGGCGGGCGCTCGAGGTCCAGCCATCAGTATCAGCCACCACTGTCTCCTTCGTGTTGTAAGTCAAAACGGAACGGGGCATGCGCAAAACACAAACCCACACGCTGTATTCACGCACATCGCCGCGTCGTCAGATGCTATCATGGGTTCCTATAATCAATACTCATTTCACTGGTTGAAACTTTAAGCACTGATCGCCGATGCGTTTTTCTGGTTTCCATGGACGGCTGGTTGCGCTAGCCTTTCCACGAGGCCCGTTAGCAGGCGACCGGCGACATACATAAGGAGGCGCAATGACACGGCTTGCATCGATTCTGATCGGTGGCGACTGCGGTCCCACCCACGGGCCAGAGCAAGGGTTCCCCATCGAAGGCTACACGGAGCTGGTAGCGCCCGCCCTGCGGGAGGCCGATTTCCGCTTCGTGAATTGCATGCGGACGTACTCCACACGTGGAGTGAAGTCGGACCACGCCCCTCAGGTCTGTCAGCCGGTTGAAATGTCGACGCTTTTCACGGGCGGTCTGTTCGACGCGGTGACGATGGCGAACAATCACAGTCTCGATGCGGGTCCGGAAGCGATGCTCGACACGCGAAGGCTTTTCCTCGAAAACGGCCTGCAGGTCACCGGTGCGGGACGTGATCTGGACGAGGCCCGTCAACCGGCGATCGTCGAAAAGGCGGGCGTACGCGTAGGCTATCTCGGCTACACGTCGGTAGCCACTGCCGGGACCGACGCAGGCAAAGGGAAACCCGGGGTCGTCAATATCCGGATCAAAACGACATACGAGCCGCATGGCCCCCATCAGCCGGTTCGTGTATGGACCGCGCCAAACCCTCAGGATCTTGCCCTGCTGACAGAGGATATCGCCGCTCTTCGCAAGCGGGTCGACGTGGTGATACTCGCGTACCACGCCGGCGCAATACGTCTTCCGCGCATCATTTCCGACTATCAGATCGACGTCGCTCACGCAGCGATCGATGCAGGCGCTGATCTTGTCGTCGGACACGCCCCGCATATCCCTAAGGCCATCGAGGTATACAGGGGGAAGGTCATTTTCTACAGTCTGGGCGTCTTCGCGATGACGAAATCCTTCGCGGCCCCCGCCTGGACAAACGAGCCCGCGTGGGCGCAGGGCGCCGTGCGCAACTTCATGGATCTCGATCCGCAATACCCCTTGATGCCTTACGGAAAGGATTGCACGCTCGCGCTGCTCGCAAAAGCGTACGTTTCCTCCCAGGGAGTCGCCAAGGTCTCGTTTCTTCCGGTCAAATTCGACGGTCGCTACCGCCCTGAGGTGCTTCGCGCAGGCGATCCGCGATTCGAGGAAGTAGTCGAATATATGAGATGGGCTTCGGAAGATATGCCCCACCGGTTCGAGATCGAGGGCGATGAAGTCAAGGTCACCGCGCAGTGAGACAGTTGCCACGCAAACCGTTCCATCATCAAACGTGAAGGGTAGTTAATCATGGATTTGGGCATCAAAGGGAAAACCGCTCTGGTCACCGCATCAAGTGGCGGCATGGGTCGCAACATCGCTCACGCACTCGCGGCAGAGGGAGCCAATGTAGTGCTTTTCGCACGCTCGGCGGACAAGCTGAAGTCGGTCGCGGACGAGATCACCCGGGAGCACGGAGTGAGGGCCGTCGCGAAAGCCGGAGACATGCGCGTCGGCAGCGACGTCGCTGCGCTGGTCGAAGTGGTGAAAACGGAGTTTGGCGGACTGGACATCATCGTACTCAACACGGCTCGCCCACCCAATCCTATTCGGGAGACAACCGAGGAGGTCGATATGGCGCGCTGGGACGAGGCTTATCAGAATCAGCTCGCCGGGGTGGTGCAGGTCGTTAGCCAGACTATTCCGTTGATCACCAGGCGCGGATGGGGCCGGGTGATTGCGATCACATCGGCTTCGGTGAAAGCCCCCATGGCTCACCATAGCCTTTCGACGGTCTTTCGAGCCGGTGTGACCGCTTATATGAAACATCTCGCGAATGAAGTTGGCTTGAGCGGCGTCACGGTCAACTGTGTTGCGCCCGCCCTGATCGAGACCCCGCATCGCGCGGGATCCGCTGCCTACACTCCTGCTCAGGCCGAGGCGCGCAAGAAGTTGACGCCTCTAGGCCGGATGGGCACGCAAGACGAACTTGCCGGTGTCGTGACCTTTCTGGCGTCGGTCCAAGCGGGATTCATTACCGGTGCGACGATCCCGGTTGAAGGTGGAATGCTGGGATCTTTGTTCTGAACGCCCTGCTCGTCGCCCCTGCACGCCCTATTCCGTGTGTCCCCCAAACTGACGCGAGATATTCACAGCGGCATCGACTACGAGCTTGATGAAGTTCTTCTCATGCATCTCCATGCGCACGGTAGGGGCGCCGACGGACAGGCAATAGTGGACCTGCTCGTCGACCCCTATGATCGGTGCGGAGATCGCCGAGATGCCCATGAGACGCTCACCGTGCGAGACCGCGTAGCCATGCTCACGGATGTGCTGGAGTTCTTCGAGAAAAGCCGCCTTGGTCTGCCTGGTGGCTTTCGTCGCAGCTGGCAGCAGCGGCGTCAGGTCCGCCTTCGACATATACGCCATCAGCACCTTGGAACCTGAGCCCGCCTGCAGCGGTATCTGTTCGCCCGCCTGCACTACTGCTCTTAGAGGGGCGGTAACCGTCGATATGGAATCGATGCATACGCGGTTGCGGCCGTTGACCGTATGGAGAGAGACCGTTTCTTTCGTCGTCTCGGCGAGCTCCAGCATGAACGGACGGGCGATCTCCCGAATACCCAGAGTGCCGCGCACGAGACCGGCAAGCCTCGTGAACCGGAACGACAGACAGTACTGTTGATCCTCCAGTCGAACCAGGTAGCCGGCCCGCTCCAGACTCTGCACAATCCGGAAGGTGGTAGATTTCGGCAGATCGATGCGTTCGGAGATTTCCTGAAGAGACAGGCTGCTCCGCTCAACGCTAAAACTTTCGAAAACAGCCAGAATACGTTCAACCGAGCGCATCATTTCGTAACGTTCCATACGGGGTCAAAGACAGGCGTATGGTACATCAGCCACGGTCGCGTCAAGCAATCGGCCTTCTCTACACCTGGACTGCCGGGGCACCCAGTATCCGAAAAAACGGGCAGCCGGCCGTTGCGATACGCACCGCAGGTTTCACGGCCGTGCCGAAAGAAATGAACAGCCCCGCATCGGCGGGGCTTCGGCATCATTCCTCGGTCAGCGGAGCATGGGCTAACGGAGGCACGGCCACCTGTGGCGAAGCGCCCTTCGAGCGCTTGCGCTTGTGCTCGCGCCAGGCGAAGTAGCACTGCCCGACGACCAGCACCAGGCAGATCGCCATGAATGTTGCACTGATCGGCCGTTGCACGAAGATCGCCAGGTCGCCGCGCGAGAGCAGCAGTGCCCGCCGGAAATTTTCCTCGACCATCGGCCCGAGAACGTACCCGAGAAGAATGGTAGCGACAGGAAAATCGAGCGCGAGCAGGACCGCCCCGATGATCCCGAACACCAGTACCTCACCAACTTCGAAAAGGCTGTTGTTCGTACTGAAGACGCCGACCGCTATAAAGAAGAGCGCAGACGGATACATCAGGCGATAAGGCACCTGCAGGAGTTTTACCCAGACTCCGATGAGCGGTACGTTCAGCAGCACAAGAAGCACGTTGCCGATCCAGAAGCTCGCTATCAGCCCCCAGAACAGATCGGCGTGCTGTGTGATCAGTTGGGGACCGGGCTGGAATCCCTGGATCAGCAATGCGCCAAGCAGCAGGGCCATTACCGCATCGCCCGGGATACCGAGCGTCATGGTCGGGATGAAATCAACCTGTGTCTTTGCGTGAGCAGACGCTTCAGGACTGGCCACGCCTTCTATAGCACCCTGGCCGAAACGATCCGGTCGCTTCGATATCTTCTTTTCGAGCGCGTACGCGAGGAAAGTGGTAATGGTCGGACCTGTTCCCGGCATGGCACCGAAAAGAGTGCCGACGAATGTACCCCGGACCATCGGCCAGAAGGCCTGCTTAAGCTCGCCGCGTGTTGGCCGCATATCACGCAGGCGCACTTTCATCTGCGTCCCGATGAAGCTGATCCGGTTCACGTTTATCAGGAAATCGGCAACGCCGAACAGCCCCATCGACAGCGCAACGAGTTCGACCTTGTCCGAGAGTTCTGCGAACCCAAAGGTGAACCGCTCCACGCCGCTGTTGACGTCCGTGCCGACAATGCCGAGCAAAAGACCGAAGACCGTCATCGCGATCCCTTTAAGCCGCGAACCCCGGGACATCGTCGCCCCGGCAATCAGACCGAGCAGCATGATCGAGACGATCTCAGTCGGGCCGAACTCGAAAGCGATCTTGACGAGCCAGGGCGAAAGAAAAATCATCACTATGATGCCGACCGACGCCGCAAAAAATGACGACACCATCGTGATACCCAGCGCAGCTCCCCCACGCCCCTGCTTCGTCATCGGATACCCGTCGATACAGGTGACGGCATGCGGTGGATGCGACGGCAGGTTCAACAGGATCGCACCGAGCGCACCGCCATACTGCGAGCCGTAAAATATCCCGGCCAACATCAGAAGCGCGGGAACTGCGTGCATCGAATAGGTCAGCGGCAACAGCATGGCGATCGCGGAGAGTGCTCCCATGCCCGGAAGCACACCAATCAGATTGCCGACCAGCACACCGACGAACGACCATAACAGGTTTTGCGGCATCGCTGCGACGCTAAAACCATACATGAGATCATGCAGCGTTTGCGCAATCATAGAGCCCCCCACTTGTACAACGGCAGCTGGATCTGCAATGCCCACCAGAACACAATCACGGCGATTGCATCCATCGCCAGCGCCAGCAGGACGGCTGACTTAAGGTTGTTATCCCGATCACCGAGTGCAGAAATAAACACGACCGCAAACGTGCCCGCGACGAGCCCAAGGCATTTTGTCAGGACGACGAACGCCACCATGCCAACGCAGATCAGCATCCATGCCTTCCACTCCGGACGCAGCTTTTTTTTCGCAGTGCGCCTTTCGGGCACCGCCTCGGTATGGGCCGCAAGATACCCCTGAACGGCAATCCCGCTACCGGCCAAGGCCAGAATGAGTCCCAGAAAAAATGGGAAGAACCCGGGTCCCATCTGAACCAGCGTGCCGATGTGGTAGGAAACCGAATGCGTCAGTACTGCGATTCCGACGACGATAAGCAATGTCCCGCCGATCAGATCCTTATGTAACAGCGTTCTGTTCATGGTGTCTCCTCCTATGAACGTCAATAACATTCACTTCTCTCTCCGCCAGGAGATGATCTGCTCCTATCACGTCGCTGCGATGCCGATGGCGATGACTTATGCTGGATATACCGATCGTGTCCGGTGCCCGTCGGCAGCATAGGCGCGGCTACCCGGCCTGAGTACCGGACTTCGCGTTAGCTCTCTCCTTGTGCGCTTACTCCTCAACCATCAACGAAGACGGTTTTCGCTTCTCGATCGCCCACTTCAGCAAAGCGGCGGATCGATAGATACCGTGCGCAAACTTTCCGTAGGGCAGTGTCATGAAAAGCGCCATCACCACACCCAGATGCACAGCCAGTAGCACGGGCATCGCCCCCGTTTCCCGGGCGCCCAGCAGCACCAGCCCGGTGAGGCCGGCCAGCCAGAGCAGCGCGATGAACCCGCGATCCATGCCCTTCTGCGATGCATCGCCGTGTAGCGGATGACGCCTGAGGTTCAGGATAAACAGACCACTGCATCCGACGACAAGACTCATCCCCCCAAAAGACCCCAGAAACACGGGAAGACTGGTCAGGCCGTAAGGTGCTTCCAGAGCAAAGAGATAGTGATAAAGCGTGGCGACACAGGTCGATGCAAAACAGAGCATGAAACCGTAGAAGGTCAGATGATGAAACCGTCGCCTGGAAAGCGAATAGCTGTCGCTGTCGTTGTTGCAGCCTTTGCCGTGCCCACCGCCGAGGTATCTGAGCGTCAGCACCGATCCCGCTGCCTCTGCGGCCGCATCGGCCGACAAGCCTCCCGGGTCTTCGTTTTTCCAGAATTTGCGCACACCGATCGACAGCGAGATCAGGGCGAGAAGAAACACGGTCCCAAAGATGAGTGCGAGGAGATTGTGCGGAAACACGCTGTAGAAGTTTGCGCTCCCCGGTTGCGGTCTGCCTGAGATCACGGCAAGGGCGAGAAACAGCGCAAGCCCGCCGGCGAGCGCCAGCGCGACCGTCGTGCCGTTTTTCCGGTACAACGCACCGAAAGAAGCTGGCCACGCATATTCGGTATAGGTGTTCACACGCACCTTCGCCATCGCCTGAGGAACGTTGACAGCGAACTCGTGCGGGGGGGCGTACTGGCACGCGTGCAGACACGCACCACAGTTGTGGCAAAGGTTCGCGAGGAAATGTACGTCTGCCCTCCCGAACTCGAGCCGTCGCGTCATTGCCGGAAATACGGCACAGAACCCTTCGCAATACCGGCAGGCGTTACAGATCTGCATGATCCGGCTGACTTCCTTCTCTGCCTGCGTCATGTCGATCAGGGCGACGACTTCGTTTGCCGCGAGCGCTCTCGCCTCGCGGGTCAATGCTTCAAGCGACTGCATGATTGATAGCTTCCCTGTAGTGCTGCGCTGCTGCCGCGGCCTGAGTGCCAGCGATCCGGCCAAAGGCAGTTCCGATCGACATACCCACGCCAGCCGTGTACCCCTTGCCAAGAATGTTTCCAGCCATCATCTCGCCTGCGACGAACAGGTTCGGGGACGGCTCGCCGCCGAAATGAACGGCGGCATTGGAATTCACCTTCAGACCGAGGTATGTGAATGTGATGCCGGGGCGCAATGCGTATGCGTAAAACGGAGCACGCTCCAACGGCTGCGCCCAGTGTGTCTTGGGCGGTGTCAACCCTTCGGTATGACAGTCGTCGAGCACGGCATGATTGAACGTACCGGGTCGACAAGAATGGTTGTACGTCTGGATCGTCTCCAGAAATGCCTCCTCGTTGAAACCGAGTGCCGTCGCCAGTTCCCGAAGCGAGTTCGCTCTGGTACCTGGGAATACAGGAGGCATGAACCGACCGATCGCTTTGGAATCGATAATCGAATAGGCAATCTGCCCGGGTTGCTGCGCAACCAGACGGCCCCAGATCGCGTAACGCTTGGGCCAGAAATCCTCGCCCTCGTCGTAAAAGCGCTTGCCGTCGCGATTGAGTACTACCCCCAGCGACACGCAGTCGACGCGCGTGCAGATTCCGCCGTCGTAGAGAGGCGCGCGCGCATCGATTGCCACGCAATGTGACTGCGAGGGGTCACCGATAGCGTCCGCGCCAGCGTCGATCATGAACTTCAGCAATGTGCCCTGATTGAACCGGGTGCCACGGATCAAAAAGTTGTCTGCCACCCAGACGCCTTCCACCTGTCCCCATGCCTCACGCAGCCATTCGCGATTCGATTCAAAGCCGCCGGCCGCCAGCACACAACTCGTCGCTGCAATGCGCTCATTGCCAATCCTCGCAGCGACAAAGCGTGTGCCGTCGAGCTCGATCGAATCGACGGAGGCGTCGTAACGGATAGCGACACCGATCGCCTCGGCGCTCCGGTAGTAGGCATTGACCAGCGCTTTTCCACCGCCCATAAAGAATGCGTTGGTACGTGCTACGTGAAGAGCGCCCGAAAGCGGGGGCTGGAAGTGCACACCGTGTTTCCTCATCCAGTCACGACAACTCGACGACGCGCGAATTGCGATACGCGCCAATTCCTCATTCGTGTTACCGCCCGTTACCTTGAGCAGGTCCTGCCAGAACTCCTCTTCGGGATAGGCGTCGACGAGTACGTCCTGTGGTGCGTCATGCATGCAGCGCAGGTTGCGCGTATGTTGCGAGTTGCCGCCGCGCCACTCCCGCGGAGCCGCTTCAAGCAAGAGTACGCTGGCCCCCGCTTCCCGCGCCATGATCGCGGCGCAGAGTGCGGCGTTGCCTCCTCCGATTACGAGAACGTCTACCATGATATTTGTCCTATTCTGAGAGGCCATGCTACGGTGGCGTTGGGGTCATCGCCACCAGCCTTCAGACAACACGTCTTCAATTTTTTTGAAGACCCGATTCCGGTCCTCATGCATGACTTCCACAAGAGCGACTAGTCGCTGCTCGCTGATTCCTGCAATTGCAAAGTGAACGACGGCCTGAGCCGGTCGGGTGGAAAAACGTCCCATGAACCGTCCATATGGCGAAACAGGAAAAGCGCTATTTCGCCATCCGAATCTTTTTCACGGACGCAGACGTACCTCGCAGCACTTGTGACGCCTTTGGCCCGGGTCACGATGATTCGATCCCGGCACGCCGGTCCGAACCACTTATCGATGTTCCATCTCAACGAGCGCACGATCTGCTGCATGGTCTGCTCTGATAGGGTCGAGGTCTGCTTCCAGCCTCGCTGTGAGTTTCACGCGCAGGCCGGCTGTACCGGATGCTCGAGGCGCCTCACCGCCCCTTGAATTCACCCTTGCGTTTCTCCTTGTACGCCGTGATCGCTTCCCGATAGTCGTCGGTCGACTGGACTACCGCCATAAGAGCCGAGGTGGTCTCGAGGCTGGTGCGAAGATCAGTGCGCATCGACTGGTACATCAGCTTCTTGATATCGCGTGTCTGAACGGGTGGCCCGTCCGCCAGACGGGTCGCAAATGCCAGCGTTTCGTCCTGAAGGCTTTCGTCCGCCATCACGCGATTGACGATGCCGAGTCGGTTCGCTTCGTAAGCGTCGACGAAGTCACCCGTCCACAGCAGTTCCAGTGCCTTGGCCGGCCCAACCAGTCTGGGGAGAAAGTAGCAACCTCCGTTACCCGGGATCAGGCCGACCCGGATGTACGCTTCCGCGAACCGTGCCGATCGCGCGGCAAAGCGGATGTCACACATAAGCGACAGGTCCATCCCCGCGCCGACGGCCGCACCGTTCACGGCCGCAATCAACGGTTTTTCGAATTCCTCAACCACCAGCGCGACCTTGTGAGTAACACGCTGGAGCCGGTGTTTTCGCTCAAGCGGCGTGGGATCCCCGCCTTCGGCTGCGCGGCGCCCGAGATCCCCGCCCGAGCAGAATGCGTCTCCTGCTCCCGTGAGAACGAAACTGCCTACATCGTCGTCGTCGTTCGCTTTCTTCAGCTCGTTGCGAAGCAACTCGAGCATGTCCTCGCTCAAGGCGTTCTTTTTCTCCGGTCGATTCAGCGTAGCAACCACTACACGACCAACCCTGCTGATTTCAAGATCCGCCACGTCCGTCTCCGTTTGAATTCGTGATCTGTCGGGCACAGGGGCCCTTACTTTTCGACGCTCTGCAACTTGGCCCGATGGCGCGCGTGCTCCTGCCGGGCTTCCTCGAGTGCGGAGCGCAAGCCCCGATTGATCCAGCGCTTGTTGTCCGCGAATGCCGTGCGATTCTTGGATCCCATTGCTTCTGCGATTTCTCTCGCCGATTGTTCGAGCTCACCTCTTTCGACCACTGCGCCGATCAGGCCGCGGTTGAGCGCGTCCCGGGCCACAAGCCGTCGCCCGGTCTGGATCAGGTCCGCCGCAAGGGCACGTCCGCCTAGCACCGTAAGGATGTTTGCGCCCGAAAAGGTGGCGATCCCGATATCGATTTCTGGAAGCGAGAGCGCCGATCCTTCAACGGCGACACATCCGTCAGCCATGAGTGCGAGCATTGCGCCGGCGCCGACGGCAAGCCCGTTCAACGCCACGACGACCGGAACCGGCGTCGCTATCACCGCATCCTGAAGCGCGGCGAGCGCGTGGGAACGTCTCTCCCGCTGACGCGCAGCATCGCCATCCGGGGACTGCTCGCGCACGTCCACTCCCGCACAAAAGAGCTTCTCGCCTTTCGCAGTCAGCACCACGGCCTGCGTGCTATCGTCGGTGCTCGCCTGCAGAATCGCCGACGAGATCGCATCCATCATCGCGACCGTCATGGCATTCGCCTTCCCGGCGCGGTCGATCTCGATCCACAGTTGCGAATCCCGTTTCCCGATCTTCAACCCATCTAACGACATACCAACTCCTGAGTGTTTTGCGCATTCAAGCGGACGGAGATGCGCCCGAGACGAAAATGTCGGCGAAGAATTCGTCTTCGGGCAGACTGCATCGCCCGGTAAAGTCTCTCTTTGCCGAGAGCACGACCACCGGCGCCCCGCACGCGTAGACCTGATACGACGAGAGATCGGCGATGTCCCTCATCACCGCTTCGTGAACGAATCCCGAACGCCCTCTCCAGTCGTCTTCCGACAGAGCGTCGGAAACGACCGGGACATAGGTGATTCCGTGGTCTGCCCAGGACCGGGCGAGTGAATCGAAATACAGGTCGTGCGGCCGCCGGCCGCCCCAGTACAGCGTCATCTGTCGGCCACTGCCTTTTTGCAGTTCGTGCTCGATGATGGATTGGATCGGGGCGAATCCGGTGCCGCTTGCCAGCAGAATCATTGGCTTGTCGGAATCGTCCCGCACGAAGAACGAGCCAAACGGCCCCTCCAGTCGAAGGAGGTCGTTCTCCTTCAATTTGCCGAAGACGAAGTTACTCAGAGGTCCGCCGTAATTGCGAAGATGCAGTTCGATGAAACCTTCATCCTCCGGCGAGTTGGCTATCGACAGGCTGCGCCTGATCCCGCCTGGGATCAGCAAGTCGATGTACTGCCCTGGAAGAAATCTGAACTGCGCGTTGGCTGGCAGCTTGAGCCGGATACGCATGACGTCGTCGGCAAGACGTTCCAGCGCAGCGACGCGGCACGGTGTCTTTTTGACTGGATAGCCATTGACGGACGGGACCGTCCGGCATTGCACCGTCACATCCGATGCTGGCGTTGCCTGACACAGCAGGACATAGCCCTGCTGTGTCTCCGAAGCTGAAAGACCTGCATGCTGCGCTTCGCCATGGTCACAGGTTCCAGCCGTCACCCTAGCCTTACATGATCCGCAAACGCCACTCTGACAGCTGTATGGAACAGGAAAGTTAGCCGCCAGCGCCGCGGCGAGGATCTTCTCTCCGCGACGGACCTCGAGCGTGCGATCGAGGGGCTGGAAAGTGACGATGTGGCGTTCAGCGTGAACTGTTTCGTCATTCTTGGAAAGATCGACAGGAAGTTCCACAATGTCCATCCTTTCAATGGCCCGGGAACGGCACGGGCACGATCAGCGCGTCGGCCGCCAGGACACCGTCTGGCAAAACGAAAAGCGGGTTGACGTCGATCTCGGATACGCCATCGCGGTGCTCCCATGCGAACCGGGAGAGTGCCGAAAGCGCTTTGGACGCGGCATCGACGTCGAGCGCCGGCTTGCCTCGAGCTCCGTCCAGAATTGGACGGCAGCGCAGTTCGTCGAGCATCTGTCGCGCGACCGTTTCGTCGAACGGTGCGAGCCGGCAGGAGGAGTCGCGCATCAGCTCAGCGTAGATTCCACCTGCACCGACCACCACGACGGGTCCGAACACCTCGTCGTTCACGACACCCGCGATCAGCTCGAACCCGTCCTTGACCATCTGCGAGACCATCACGCCTTCGATTCTGGCGTCGGGGGCATGAGACCGGGCGTTCGCGCGAACCTCGACGATGGCCGACTCAAGTTCCTTCGCGTCGCGGACTCCGACCTTGACGCCGCCGATTTCCGTTTTATGAGCGATATCCGGAGATACGATCTTCACGACGACTGGCCATGACAACTGGTCCGGCAAGCTGCCCCCGGCATCGGTTACCAGCACATCACGAGTGACGGGAATACCTGCGCGCGAAAGGATGTCCTTGGACTGCGCTTCGGACAGTTTGCCGGCCCAGCCTGAGAGGACGTCTTTCGACGACGGGGCGCAGCGGGAATCTGGGGATCCGGAAGTTCCCACCTGGCTTCGTGCGGCGCCGTAGCGCGCAAGCATCGCGAGCGCTTTCGCCGCGCGGGACGGTGACGGAAAGAGAGGCACTGCTGCAGCATCGAGCAGTCTGCCGGCATCCGCAATCTGGTCGCGGGGCGCCGATGAAAACACGCAGACAGGCTTGGCCGATCCCTTTGCCACATCGGCGATCACGTCGGCAGCAGCGGTACTGCCTGCGCTACCAGTCGTTGCAAGGTTCACGCAAAGGGCATCCACGCCGGGGTCGGCAAGTGTCACCTCGATAGCCGTGCGCAGCTTGTCGCGATTGCCCGCGGAAAAATAGCCCGCAGTCAGGTCGATCGGATTGTGCACGGCGCCGATATTCGGCACCACTTCCGCGAGCAGCCGTTCCGTCTCTTCCCCAAGATTCGCGAGGCGGAGCCCTTCGGGTTCACCGGCATCCGCGAAAACGATGGCCGAACCACCGGAAACCCCCATGACCGCCATGGCGCCGTGGGCCGGATATTTCTTTGCCGCGAAAGCCTTGAGGAAGTCTACAGCCTCATGAATCTCCCTGACTTCGACGATACCGGTCTGTTTGAAGAGCGCACGATAGAAATCGTAACTCCCGGTCATGCTTGCGGTATGCGAAGCGGCTGCCCGTGCACCTTCTTCGGTGACGCCCCCCTTCCAGAGCAGAACGGGCTTGCCAGCCGCGAGCGCGCGCCGGCCGACATCGAGCAGCGACCGTCCATCCTTCGTACCTTCGATGTACGCGAGGATGATCTCGGTCTCCTGATCGTTAAGCAACGCGTCGATCAGTTGGACGGTGTCGACGTCCGTCTCATTACCGGTGGCAATCACGTGGCGAAATCCGATGTCCGCCTCGGCGCACGCGAGCGCGAGGCTGTAGCCGAAGCCGCCACTCTGTGTGACGAGCGAGACGCCCCCTTTCTTCAGCTTGGGCTCCCGCGTGATGCTTCCGAACGCGGCGAACACCTGCGAATGAATGTTTGCGAAGCCCAGACAGTTCGGGCCGATGATGCGCATTCCGCTTGCTCTTGCGATCTCCAGCATTTCACGCTCGCGCTCAACGCCTTCCGGGCCGCTCTCGCGAAAGCCCCCGCTCAGCACTACGGCATAGGGGACCGATTTCTGCGCACATGCTTTCAGGACCGGGATAACGCCTTTCGCGGGTACACCGATCACGACCAGGTCGATCGGTGCGTCGATGTCGCTCACCGCGCCATAGCACTTGAGACCGTCGAACTCCGTGTACTTTGGATTGACCGGATAGATATGTCCCTGGTAACCATTCCCGACAAGTGCACGGACTGCTTGCGAGCCAGGACGGCCCGCTTCGTCCGAAACCCCGACAACCGCGATCGACCGCGGTTCGAGCAAATATTTGAAATTGTTCATTTCCGATCCGTCTCCAGCTGGTTGTTCCTGAAAAGTCTGCCCTGACAGCGAGCGATTTCTCGGCGGCCGCTCCAACTTCGTGAGCGATCCAATGGACCCGACTGTAGACCCTGGATCGACTAACGTCAACGATAAATGAAATCAGTTCCGATTAATGAAACCACAAAAAACGGACTGCGGAACACCCCGGCGCCACCTCTCAAGGACGACAGTTTCACTGGCCGGAATCGATGCTATTCCTCAAAACTCGTGCTACGATCCGATCGTGGTTTGCCAGATGCCGGCGAACGCAACAAGCATCGCAGAGCGATCTGCGGACGATGGCAGATTCAAGGAGACTTTGAATGATCTACACACGAAGCGGCGCCGACGCGCTTTCCAAGAGAGACGTCGTAGTTTCTCCGGGCACCGGGAACCAACATTGGGGAACGGTGTTTTTTGGTCCCCGCAGTTCGAACGCCACGGGTTCAGGACCGCAGGCCACGATGTCGGAACTGCAACCGCACGAGTCGGTGGTTCCGCATTTTCACGGCGTGACGATGTTCCAGATGTTCATCGCCGGCTCCGGGACGCTTGGGAACAAGCAACAGCCGCTCGAGCCGCTGACGGTGCAGTTCAAGGACCACCACACGGCTTACGGTCCGATCGTCGCGGGTCCGCAGGGTCTGTCGTTTGTCGCGATGCGAATGTACACGGGCAATTCGGAGCCCGTGTATCTGAACAAGGAAGGGTATCGGGACCGGCTCAAGCCGAGCAAGCGTCGTCACCTGACCTCGGAACGCGTGCGCTTCTCCATCGAGCCGGTGCTGAAGGAACGGCCGGAGCCGGTCTGGGAAACGCTTCTGAAGGACGAGTCGGACGGCATGCACGCGCAGATCGTCCGACTCGGAGCCGGTCAGAGCGTCGAAGGCCCGGATCCGAAGGCCGCTGCCGGATACTATGTGTTCGTCGGCAACGGTACACTTCTGCACAACAGTGAAGAACTTCCGCTCTGGTCCATGGTTGTCGTCGAGCCGAACGAAGAAAAGTTTACGATCCGATCCGGCGACAAGGGGCTCGAGGCGCTGGTCCTCCAGTACCCGCGCGAGGAAAATAACGCCTGACGCAGCAATCGGGCCTTCAGGACGGACCCCGGGGACACGGAAACTGTCTTCGGGGTGTTCACGTTTCGTACGCCGAACGTTCAGCGGCGTTGGCGACACGGGTTTGCCTCACCGACGCAACAGGGTAAGACCGGCCACTTACCTGGCCGTCTGGGAGCTATCGGAAATGTCCACCCCGGCAGTTTGAGATATGAGCGATGCAGGCGTTGCCGTCGCTCGCAGCCATACCGCATCCATCATGATGCAGAGGCTGGTGCGACGAGACCTTCGATCCCGTATCACATGAATCGAAGGTCATCGGCCGGTCGGTCTCAGATGCCCGGCGCGCGCAGGTCACGCAACTGGGATCCCT
This sequence comes from Paraburkholderia phosphatilytica, assembly GCF_003443895.1. Taxonomy (GTDB): domain Bacteria; phylum Pseudomonadota; class Gammaproteobacteria; order Burkholderiales; family Burkholderiaceae; genus Paraburkholderia; species Paraburkholderia phosphatilytica. The sequence goes on from NZ_QQOA01000014.1 coordinate 59,524, forward strand.
CAGCCGCAGCTTCGAGCAAGAGGCGGCCTGGCTTCCAGCGTTTGCCGAACTGCTCGTGCCACGCCTGGACCTGCTGGCCGACCTTGCTTGCCCCGACGGTATCCGCCCAATACATCAGGCCGCCCCGGTGGCGCGGAAATCCGAAGCCGTACAACCACATCACGTCGACGTCGCTGGCACGGTAAGCTTTCCCATCCTCAAGAATCTTGCAGACCTCGTTGACCGATGCGAAGAGCAGGCGCTGAAGAATCTCGTCGTCCGAGAATTCCCGCCGCTCGACACCGAGTTCACGTGCAACATCTCCAATGATCGTGTCGACCTCCGGGTCCACGATCGGCTTCCGGTCGCCGGGGTTGTACCGATACCAGCCGGCGCCGCTTTTCTGCCCTTTGCGGCCGAGTTCGACCATCCGGTCAGGCACGTGCAACTTGCGATAGGTCGGATCCGCCGCCGCTCGTCGTTTCCGGGTGTCGTAGCTGACATCGAGACCCGACAGGTCGCTGACCGCGAACGGTCCCATCGGATACCCGAACGTTTTCATGACGCGATCGATCTGGTCGGGTCGAGCGCCCTCTTCGAGCAGCAGCATCGCCTCGGTGACGAGCGGTGCACGACTGCGGTTTGCGGCAAAGCCGTCGCACGACCCCGCAACGACGCTTACCTTGTTCAGGTCGCGTCCGAGCCTGGCGGTACGCAAGATGGTCTCGACGGAGCTGCCGGTGCCTCGCACCACCTCGCACAGCTTCATGACGTTTGCCGGTGCGAAGAAGTGCGCTCCTGCCACGTCCCCTGGCCGGCGTGTCACGTTGGCCATCGTATCGATATCGATCGCCGAGGAGTTGGTCAACAGCAGCGCCCCCTCCTTCATTACGCTGTCGATTTTTCCGAACACTTCCTTCTTGAGGTCAATGCGCTCGAAAACCGCCTCGATCACCACATCTGCGTCACCGATCTGCTCATAGTCCGTCACAGGCTGGATGTACGCGAGGCTCTCGTCCATCTCACCCTGAGTGAGACTGCCTCGACCGACCCTCGTCGCATACGTGTCCCGAATTTTCTGCATTCCACGATCAAGGGCCTCCTGAGTTGCTTCAAGCACTTTCACCGGAACGCGGGCATCGGCAAAACAGACGGCAATCCCTCCGCCCATCGTTCCCGCTCCGATCACGGCGGCGCTGCGCACCGACTCGGGCTTGTAGTGATCCGGCTTGCCCGGAATCTTCGCAGCTTCGCGCTCCGCAAAAAAAGCATAACGGAGCGCCTTTGCCTCATCTGAACTTTCGAGTTCGGTGAAAAGCGACTGTTCAAGCGCAATGCCCTCCTCGAACGATCCGTTCACCGCCATCTCGATACAGGCCAATGCGCTGTGCGGTGCCTTGACGAGCCGCGCCTTCCTCGCGGCTTCGTCACGCGCAGGTGTCCACTCCTGCGGATTCGCTTTCGCATGCTCGATCCGGTCGTTTACGTCGCGAACGCGGCGCACGCCCTGCCCCTGCGGAAGACCTTTTACAAAGTCCACGGCTTGCGCGAGGACGAGTTCGTCATCCACAACGCGGTCGATCAGACCCAATGCCAGAGCGTTTTTTGCAGACACGTGGCGCCCGCTAACGATGATGTCGATCGCTGCTTTCGGGCCGACAAGTCGCGTAAGACGTTGCGTACCTCCTCCGGCCGGGATGATGCCGATCTTGACCTCGGGCAAACCCAGTTTTGCGTCGGGCGACGCGAATCGGTAGTGGCATGCGAGCGCGTGCTCCAGCCCCGCACCCAATGCGTAGCCGCGGATGGCCGCAACGACCGGCTTTTGACTGGCGTCCAGCGCGGCAGTACTGACCGACGATGAAACCTTGCGCTCCTTGCCGAATTGCCGGATATCGGCTCCCGCCACAAAATTGCTCCCGCCTCCCGTGACGACGACGCCCTTCACCTCCTCGTCGGCATTCGCATGCTCGAGACATTCGATCAGGCCCTCCCGCATCCCGGGCGCAAGCGCATTCACCGGTGGATTGCTAAGCGTTATCACCGCTACGCCGTCCACGACCTTATATCCAACTAACGTTTCTTCCGACATCGCCGGTCTCCTTTCAGCAAAAATCCGGTTCCGAGCGCGCGATGCCCGACAGCGAAGTCCCTGCAGCGCGTATCGACGTGCGTCGACCCGCCGTGAGTGCACCCTCCCGCCCGCATACAGATGCGACCGATGTTATCACGAGTTCTACTGAACAGCATTGGTTCCGATAGTCGAAACTCTGAGCATGAACTTTCGCATGTCAGCCGCTAATGCGATGCGTAATCGTTCCCGTATCCTTCGCGAGAAACCGGGTCCCTTCCTGAAAATCCACCGTCGCGGCGCCGAACTGGCGCGAGATATCGGCTGCGGCGATCAGGACGCTGCGTACGACTTCATCCTCGTTGATCCTCATTCGAACGGTAGGAGCGCCAACGGAAATGCAATATCTGACCTGGTCGTCCGAATCGTGAATCGGTGCGGAGATCGCTGAAATGCCGAGCAGGCGCTCGCCATGTGACACAGCAAACCCCTGCGTGCGGATCTTTTCCAGTTCCTCCTCGATCTCGGCCCTCGGCCTTCTTGTCACTCGCACGACATCGACCACCATCGCAGACAGCTTCTCCGACGACATGTACGCCATCAGAACCTTCGACGCAGCACCCGCCACCATCGGCACCTGCTCGCCAGGTTGGGCGACCATTCTGAGCGGTGCGGCGACAGTCGCCACCGCGTCGATACAGATCCGGTAGCTACCCGACAGCGTGTGCAATGAAGCCGTCTCGCGAGTGCGGTCGGCAAGCTGAAGGAGGACGGGTCGCGATATCTCGCGAATCCCCAGGGTGCTGCGCACGTGGCCTGCCAGACGGGTGAACTGGAAGGACAGGCAATACTGCTGATCTTCAAGGCGCACCAGATAGCCCGCCTTCTCCAGGCTCTGGACGATACGGAATGCCGTCGACTTGGGAAGCGCGATGCGGTCCGCTATTTCCTGAAGCATGAGACTTGTTCTGTCGACGCTGAAACTTTCGAACACAGCCAGGATGCGTTGCACCGAGCGCATGGTCTCTTTCACGGAAAACCCCTCAAAATATCTGGTTCCAGCTCGCGTCGAACACCACGCAAACCATCTCGACTGGAAAACCGGTTAATCGGTGAGCATGCGCTCCGGTCACATCAACGCCGTCACCCCAAGCCACCGACCTTCTCCCACCTGTTTCAGTGCCACTTCCCGCAAAACGAGACGCGCGGCCAGACCGGATGGGGTCAACTCCTCATCTGCCAGAGACGCGACGAGATTGATACGGCTGAGGGTGGCCCCAAGAATCGGCACCGTGTACAGCTTTGATCCCCTGCAGCGCGCCAGCGCCGCGGCGGGCTGAATCGTCACGCCCAGGCCACTGCTGACCGCCTCCATGAGCGTTGCGAGTCCGTCTATTTCGGCAATCACGCTCATTGCGCAACCGGCTCGGGAAAAGGCGCCATCCACAAGAGACCGCAGCCCATGAGGACTACTTGGGAGGATCAGGGGAAATTGCGCCAGTTCGGCGATGTCATATCCAGACGGATCCGCAGGGACCGGCAACGTGCCGGCCGATATCACATACAGCCGTTCGGAAAGCAGTGGAGCGGTCCGGACACGCTTTGCCCTTGGACCGCCAAAGAGGATGGCGACGTCGATCTGCCGCGATGCAAGCAATGATTCCAGATTGCCGGACAGACTCTCGACGATGCGAATACCGACGTCCGGATACCGGGACCTCATCTCCCGAAGGAATGGCAGCGCAAGCACGCCCGAGGTGCTCGGCGCGAGTCCGACCGACGCTTCGCCCGACAGACGGTCCAGCTGCGCCGCCCGGGCTGCATCGTCGGCCATGCGCAGGATCAACTGCGCCTTGTGCCAGAAAGTGAGACCTGCACTTGTCGGCTGTACACCGTTCTTGGTGCGCTTCAGAAGTCGGACGGAAAGCTCGCTTTCCAAACGACTGACCTGTTGGCTTAGCGCCGATGTGACGAGATCGAGCTCGATGGCAGCACGCCCCATGCTACCGCTCTGAACGACCTGTACGAAATAGCGAAGCTGCCGGATTTCCATATGCGTTGCCTTATTCAGCACGTCCAGCCGGGGCGATACGCCCTCGGCACCGCACTTGCAGTCGTCGTGACCACCCGCCGACGTAGCACAGCAAATACCGACCGCGGCGCGAACCGGGAATTCCTCGAGCGGAAGTATTGCGTTCCGACTATCGGAACGCGTACCATTTTAAACACTGTACCGCATCGATCAGGCAAACTGTTAGAAATTTCATGAACGGGAGGAAGACATGCACAGGCATTGGAGATTCGGAGCTATCGGGCCCCTGCTTGGAGCAATCGTGTGGCTTTTCGCAGCCATGTTCATTCCGGGACTCGCGCGTGCAGAGAGTGGCTATCCGGCACGGCCGGTGCGGCTGCTCGTCGGATTCAACGCTGCGGGCGCCACCGACACGATCGCCCGGTACTACGCGTCAAAACTCAGCGACGTCCTACGAACGAGCGTCTACATCGAGAATCGCCCCGGCGCGTATCAGATGATTGCGATACGCAACCTGAAGTCCGCGCCGGCCGATGGGTACACCCTGTTCCTGATCACCGGCAGCGCCGCGTCCCAGTACCCGGGCCTGCAGAAAGACCTTCCATACAACCCTCTCAAGGACTTTTCGTTTATCGGTCTGGTCGGCGAGGCGCCCGGCGTGATCGTTGCGAGCCCATCCCTCCCAGTCTCCGACATTTCAGAGCTTGTGAAGTACTGCAAGGCTCACCCCGACTCGCTGAACTTCGGGTCTTCCGGCATCGGCTCAGCCAGCCATATACAGATGGAATATCTGTCTAGCCTCGCCGGTATACGGATGACGCACATTCCCTTCAAAGCGGACGCCGAAATCATCACTGCACTGCTGTCCGGATCGGTACAGATCGGGATGACGCCCATTCAGGGTGCACTCCCGTCGATTCAGAGTGGCATGGTGCGAGCTCTTGCCGTTACGGGTAACAGACGCGTGGCTTCCCTGCCCAATGTCCCTGCGCTGGGAGAGGCGAAGATCGCCGGCCTGGGCAACGTCGATCCCTACACGTACTACGTGCTGGTAGGACCAAAAGGGCTTCCCGCGGACGTCGTCCAGAAGCTGAACGTAGCGATCAACACGGTGTCCCGTATGCCACAGACGGTCGCTTACATGCACAAGCTCGGGTACGAGCCAGGCATCGGCACACCCCAGTCCGTGATGGACTACGTCCTTCGGGACACGAAGAAATGGACCGACTTCCACGCAGCGACTCATTTCGATCTACATATTGGCCAATAAATCATCGGTTCCGATTATCGGAACTAATATCGATCAGTGATTTGCGTGATAGGATCGCTGCAAATACGCGGCAGCCTCGGGATGGATTACCGGAATCATCACGGAAAGCATCCCGACAAGAACCAGATACCATCAATCGAACTGTCATGTGAGGCGACAATGAACATCGGATATATTGGGCTCGGCGCGCTGGGCGGCCAGCTTGCACGACGATTCCTTCGGGACCATCAACTGACGGTATGGGACATCAGCGCGACTGCGGTTGGCGAGCTCGCCTCCCTCGGCGCCAGTGTGGCGTCCACAGCGGCTGAACTCGCGAAACGCTCCGACGTCGTCTTCCTCTGCCTGCCACGCAGCGCCGATGTAAAGAACGCAGTGTTCGCACCTGAGGGGCTGGCCGCGGGGTTGAGCCCCGGAAAGATAGTGGTCGATCAGACTAGCGGCGTACCCGAAGAGACCCGCGAGATCGCGGCAGCGCTATCCGAGTCGGGCGTACTGATGTTGGACGCCGCGGTATCGGCAAGCCCTCAGATAGTTTCCACGGGAAACGCCAACCTTATGGTGTCGGCACCTGTCGAGGTTCTGGACCGGGCAGACCCTGCGCTTCGAGCGATTACGGACAAGATTTTTCGCTGCGGATCCCGGGTGGGTGACGGCCAGGCGATGAAAACCGTCAACAATGCGATGAACGCGGGGAACCGTCTCGGCGTGCTTGAGGTGCTGGCATTCGGCCGGAAGTCCGGACTCACGCTTCAGGCGATGGCGGACCATCTTTCAGGCAGCCAAGCGTGCTGTCAGATCACCGACCGGATGTTGCCAGCCCTTCTTCAGGGCAAGGCTTCGACCGATTTCGCACTGTCCCTGATGCTGAAGGATATTTATCAGGCACTCTCCCTTGGCATGACGCACGACGCCCCGATGCCGATCACCGGGATCGTTCAGGGTCTTCTGCAGATCGGGGGGAATCTTCAGGGTCCACAGGCTCGCCTCGAGGATATGGTGAACATCATTGGATCGATGGCAGGCTCGAACATTACCGGCGAAGCGGTTACGTCTACGGCTGGGCAGTCGGGAGCCGGCGAAGCCAGCATGCTGGAAACCATCGCCAGCATCGGTGCGTCACAGTCACGCGCGATTTCTTACGAGTGCATCTCCGCTGGCCTGAACTACGGGCTGCAATTGAAGGACATGAGCGAGGTTCTCCATGCCAGTTCGGGTTGGAGTACCGGGTCGCGAAATATCTTTAGCGAGCTGATGGGCGGCGGTCGGCCTAGCGACTCCTCTCTCGACGATGCGCTCAGGCACCTTCAGGAAGGCTGTTCACTCGGCAGCCGACTCGGTGTTCCGTTGATGATCGCAAACGGGACGCGCGCTATCTTCGAGCGCATGCGCAGTCAGTTCGGGGCTGAAAAACGAGTCGATGAACTGTCCTTGCTCTACCCCGTCACCCCTCGAAATGCGACCTGACTCACCCGATGCAGATGACGCGGATCTGACTCGGGCCTCGTGATCGAGCCGCCTGCCCCCTTAAAAATGGGCCGGCGGCTCTTCGGTCTTCGTTTCCACTTTCTACGGCTGCCCGATGAACTCCTCGGTGCCCTCAATGGGTGGTAGCCACGCGAACCTCCCCTTCGTCCAGATCTGCCTGGCAGGCTTAAGAAGTTCATGTTTCTGCTCGAGCGCTCCCACCCGCAGTGAATAGGCCTGTGCGTTTTCCGCCGCCGACGAATAAACGGGTCCACCACACGTATCGCAGAACGCGTGGATTCGCCTGTTTCCTCGCTCAGAGATCTTCAGGTACGTCTTGGGCGTCCCTTTTAACAGACGGAACGTGTCCGCAGGCGCTGATATGTTCATTCTGAAAACAGAACCCGACTGACGTTGGCAGTCCGAACAATGGCAGATTGAAGCGGTGCCCGGCTCGACCTCTGCCTCATAGACAATCGCTCCACACAGACATCGACCTTCGACTCGCATTCTCGCCTCCACTTACCGTGACTGGATTCCAGGCGAGAAGCTGGCTCGCCGGCTTTCACTATAGGAGCGGAATCGTTGCGGCTGCAAGTCGATCCTGCCCGCAAAGCCAACGAGCCCGTCCGCGCCGTTCAATATATGGACTCGCATGTCGTCTCGCACGCATGATACCCAGAGCACTGACGGCAAGCCCAAACGCGCGCGGGAGAGCCGACGGCGATAGCTGGCGCGATGCGTGTCCAGTGTCATTGCCGTTTCCGGGACGGGTTCCGGCAGTCGCATTGGCACCGAACGCGACGGCGGGCCCAGGTATCGCGCCGCGCTCCTGGCTATCGATTGCGTGGATGTCAGGCTTTGTGCCGGTGCTCGCTTGCCCTTCAAGCGACGCGCTGCCCAAGGCGCGTCCAGCGAAGCGTTCAAACCCGACCCAGACCATGCTGCGCCTTAGGTCGGCCATGCGTAGCGATGCCGGACGTGACGCCGCTTGTCCCAGAACGAGTCGGCGCGTATTCAGGCTGTCGATATCCAAATCCCCGGAGAGCGCGAACACTTCATGTGACGCCGTCGATCACCTTCTCCTCTGCGGCACACCGATCGAGCCACCGCCATGTTGATAACCAGTCCGGCGATATGAGATGTGCAGACGAAAGGTCCATCGATTTTCTGTCCACCCAGACTTTACGGCTGCCCCCAACACTTACTCGAACTGATAAAGAGCTGCCGGGTTGTCGACCAATACTCGTGTCCTGATCGACTCGTCAGGAATAATGACTCTCAAAAGGTCTGCTAACAACGCGTCGTCGGGTATCTGGTTGCGTGGCTGCTCCGTCGGGTGCGGCCAGTCACTTCCCCACAGCACGCGTTCAGGGGCTGTCGCCGCATATGCGGACGCGACTTTCACGCTGTCGGAATAGGTGGGCGGCCCGACGCGGGTATCCATGTAAAAACCTGTCAGTTTCACGTAGGCTTTGCCTGCCCTGAGTAAGTCAGTCACCATTTCGAATACCGGATGATGCAACGGGTCTGGCTGTGGTGCATGCGCAAGGTGATCGAAAACCACCGGGCAGGGCAACTCAGACCATGTCTCTTTTGCGCCCAGAAGAAATGCTGCGGGCGCATTGACCTGCACGTGCCAGCCCATCGGTGCGATACGCTGCGCGAGGGGTTTGACCATATCCAGTGTTGTCGTGCCCGGAGGGGCCAAGTTGAAGCGGATGCCGCGAACACCACCTCTATGCAGTTCATCTAACTGCTCTCGAGTGATGTTCGTGTTGACGACCGCCACGCCCCGCGCCCGCCCCTTGAACTGTGCGATCGAGGCGAGTAACAAGCGGTTATCGATACCGTAACTGGACGGCTGTATGATGACGTTGCGGCTTGTGCCGATGCGTTTCTGTAGCAGCCGGTAATCGTCAACCGTTGCATTTCCCGGCTTCAGCGTCGCCTCGGGTGCCCAAGGATAGCTATGATCGTAAATATGATGATGACAGTCGGTTGCATTGGCCGGCATTGTCAGGCGCGTCCGTTCCGTCCCAGTTGACCACACGACACCTTGGGCAGGTGCCTGCGCACATCCGGCAAGGCCGAATCCATCACTTGATGCAACCAATACGCCTAATGCTTTGACAGTAGTTCGCCGCTTCTTGTCAAACATCATCATGTTCGTCTCCTTTGCGATTCTGTTCACCAGTCACCCTTCGGTGGTTCTTCGTGGGCTCGGCAAGTATCGCAATCCAAGAGGTGCTCGAACCAGCAGGAATCTGCCTTCACACGCAAATGTTTTTTCGTTTGCTGGATACACGCGAAGCTGAAGTTTCGGATGCAACACACCAGAGCGTAAAAATTGACTATGGACATTCGTTACGTGCAGAGTTTCGTCGCGGTGGTAGAAAGCGGCTCAATTGCCGAAGCCGCGCGACGCCTTGGCCTAACTGCCACCGCAGTCGCGGCACGGATTCGGTCGCTAGAGGAATCGCTCGGTACGTCGCTCATCCAGCGCTCGGGTCGCTACGTCAGACCCACAGCGGAGGGAATGAAGGTTCTCGACAGCGCGCAGGCACTCCTGCGAGCCGTGCGGGACATGGAGGCGATAGCGCAAGATGGTCAAACACAGATTGGCGAACTGCGAGTTGGTGTGTTCGTCTCCGCGATGGTCAGCGTGTTGCCGTCGGTGCTACAGCGCGTTTATGCCAACTATCCCGATGTGAAGGTGTTCGTCGAGCCCGGGAGCTCCGTCGAACTTTGTCGAAAGGTGGCTTCGAACGAACTGGACGTTGCGATCGTAGTGGAGCCCCAGTTTGCGATGCCGAAGACATGCGAGTGGCAACCGCTTACAGAGGAACCACTTGTCGTCGTCGCTCACGAGTCGATGGCGGGGCGGGATGCTCACGAGGTTTTGCGAAACGAGCCATTCATTCGTTATGCTCGCTCGGTTCTCGGCGGTCAGCTCGCAGACCGATACCTACGCGATCACGATATCCATACCCGTTCGAGACTGGAAATTGACGGCCTGCTTGCCATCGCGACCCTTGTAGACAAGGGGCTTGGCGTTTCCCTCTTGCCGGATTGGCCGTCAATGTGGACTAGTGGACTGGCGATCACTCGGATACGCCTTCCTGAGCGCGCGCCAGTTCGTCGCATCGGCCTGATCATGTCGCGTCATACTCCGCGTTTTGCGCTGGTCGAGGTCTTCGCTCGTGAGGCTGTTGGTTTGTGCAATCGTTCTCGAAACGATTTTCTGCCGTGACCGCATTACTCAAGGCATGAATCACGTGTGTGATCGCCCTCGAAAAAGCAGCCACCAATTAAAAAAGCGCCCCGCGACGGGGCGCACCAAAGTTGGTACCTGTCGTTACTTTTTACTACGACTTCGACGATTCGTCCTTCTGCAGACTCGCTGCACGCAAGAAATCAAAGTCGACGCCCTCGTCTGCTTGCGTGACTGTCTGCAAGAAGAGCTTGCGATAACCGCGCTCGGCTGTGGGTCGCGCAACAGGCAATTCCTTTGCGCGCTTCCGTATGTCTTCATCGGAAACCAGCAGCGCGATCTCGCGGCGAGATACGCTCAGGCGGATACGGTCGCCATTGCGCACGTATGCGAGCGGCCCGCCAATCGCTGCTTCAGGGGTCACGTGTAGCACGACGGTTCCGAAAGCGGTGCCGCTCATGCGTCCATCCGAGATCCGCACCATATCTTTTACCCCAGTTCGCGCGAGCTTGCGTGGGATCGGGATGTACCCCGCTTCCGGCATACCGGGAGCGCCGACGGGACCGATGTTTTTCAGCACCAGAACATCGTCCGCGTGGACATCGAGCGCTTCATCGTCGATCCGGTTGATGAGATCCTCGACATTCTCGAACACGACGGCACGCCCCTCGTGTTCCATCAGTGCGGGATCGGCAGCGGACTGTTTGATGATCGCCCCTGCGGGAGCAAGGTTGCCCCGGAGCACGGCAAGTCCGCCCTGTGGATAGATCGGGTTCGAGAACGATCGAACGACATCCTGGCTAAAGCCCGCGCCTCTTGCTTCGATCTCTTCTCCGAGGGTACGGCCGGTGACAGTCAGAGCATCCAGATGCAATAGAGGCTTCAACTCGCGAAGCAAGGTGACAACGCCACCCGCCTTGTGAAAATCCTCCATGTAATGCTGTCCGGTCGGCTTGAGATCGAGCAGCACCGGTGTTTCCTTGCCCATGCGATCGAGCATGTCCAGGTCGATCTTGTTGCCCAACCGGCCTGCAACGGCCGCCAGATGAACGATGGCGTTCGTCGATCCGCCGATGGCAAGCAGCACACGCATCGCGTTCTCGAAGGCCTTTGGCGTGAGAATTTTATCGATGGTGAGGCGTTCGCTCGCAATCTTGACCGCGACAGTTCCGGTCTGTTCGGCGACCCGGATCCGGTCGGACGTGACTGCAGGCGGCGTCGCTCCACCGGGCACCGTCATGCCCAACGCTTCGGCGATGCAAGCCATCGTGCTGGCAGTGCCCATCACGGAGCATGTTCCAACGCTGGCGACAAGCTGGTTGTTGATGTCGGCAATCTCTTGCTCGTCGATCTCATTCGCACGGAACTTTCCCCAGTACCGTCGGCAGTCAGTACATGCTCCGACCCGTTCGCTGCGATGCGACCCGGTAAGCATCGAGCCGGTGACAAGCTGAATGGCCGGAATTCCGGCAGATGCTGCACCCATGAGTTGGGCCGGAACTGTCTTGTCACATCCGCCGATCAGAACAACGGCATCCATCGGTTGCGCGCGAATCATTTCTTCGGTGTCCATCGACATCAGATTGCGCAGGTACATTGATGTCGGTGACGAGAAGCTTTCGTGAACAGAGATAGTGGGAAAGTCGACCGGAAGGCCACCCGCCAGCATGATGCCACGTTTTACGGCCTCGACCAGCTGCGGCATGTTACCGTGGCAGGCATTAAAGCCGCTACCAGTGTTCACGATGCCAATGACGGGACGATCCAGCGCCTGATCCGTGTATCCCGCGCCCTTGATGAACGCCTTGCGAAGGAAAAGCGAGAATCCCTGATCGCCGTATGACGTCAATCCACGCTTCATGCCGGTCGCTTCGACGGGTTTCTGGGGGGCATCTTTCTTGTCAGCCATGACTTTCTCCAAATTAATCAGCGCACGCAGTGAGGCGCTACGTGGTGTACTACGCGTGTAATCTGCAACGTTTCAACGAGTCGACCCGAAGAAGTGCGTCAATCATGAATGGCGGAAGCAGTCCTCTCGAGACTCTCCTCGAACCTCATCGGTTGACGACGCGGGCGGGAAGGAAAACTAAAATCAGAATCGCAGAAAGGGTCAGGCAGCCAGCCACCAAGTAGAGGCCGGACGTCAGCGAATGCGTCTCGGTTTTGAGCCATCCCATCACGGAAGGACTCACAAAGCCAGCAAGATTGCCTGTCGAATTGATCAGCGCAATGCCAGCGGCCGCGCCAGTGCCGCCGAGAAACGAGGTCGGAAGAGCCCAAAACATCGGTAGCGCAGAGATAATTCCTGCTGCCGCGAGGGACAAACCGATCATCGAAGGAATCAGCTGATTGCCACTGAGCGCACAGATACAGAATCCAAGGGCGGCTACGAAGGCTGGCACGCTAACGTGCCACCTGCGCTCCCGGGTTTGATCTGCATGGCGGCCAACCAGAATCATGGCAACAAGCGCACAGGTATAGGGGATCACAGTGAGCAGGCCCACCATGAACGGGTCGTTGACGCCAGAGCTTTTGATGATCGTCGGTTGCCAGAATCCCAGCGCATACGATCCCATGATGATGCCGAACAGGATCAGACAAAGCAGCCACACCCACCGGGAAGTGAACGCCGCCTTGACCGATCCGTGCGTGCGCTTTGCTGCGTCGCCATTTATCTCGCGCGCAATGTTGGACTTTTCCTGATCGCTGAGCCATTTTGCGTCCTGCACCCGATCGTCGAGAAAGAGATAGACAACTACACCGAGGACGATGGCGGGCAACGCCTCAATGATGAAGAGCCACTGCCATCCAGCATACCCGGCGGTTCCGTTGAACGCGTGCATGATGTAACCAGACAGGGGGCCACCAATCATGCCCGACACAGGATTGCCCGCTGTGAGGACAGCCATCATCTTCCCCCGACGGTGCGATGAAAACCAGTAAGTGAGGTAAAGGATCATGCCAGGGTAAAACCCGGCTTCGGCAACGCCTAGAAGAAATCGAACGACATAGAACGTCGCGGGTGTAGTCACCCAGGCAGTCACGAGCGAAAGGATCGCCCATGTCACCATGATGCGGGCAATCCATCGACGGGCGCCTACACGATGCAGCAGCAAATTGCTGGGAATCTCGAAGAAGAAGTAGCCGACGAAGAAGAGGCCTGCGCCGAGTCCGTAGACAGCGTCGCTGAAGTGCAAATCGTTGAGCATCTGCAGCTTTGCGAATCCGACATTCACCCGGTCAAGGTAGGCGACGACGTAACAGACGAACAACAAAGGCATGAAGCGCCATGCTGCCCGGCGGAAGGTCGCATCCGCGGTCGCGCGTTCAGCGTCCACCGGTAAGGCGGGATGTGACGACATGGATTGTCTCCTTTCATTTGTCCATTCATGCCAGCAGACATGGGGATCATTGCGTGCTGCCTCTCATTCGCGGAGGCGCTTCGTAGTGGCGGTCACGGTTCGTTCGCCGGGCTACAAACAACCGTTTCCGGTGTTGACGTGGGGAATATTGCAAGAGTCCGGAACAGGGAAAAAGGTGGAAACGGAACGTTGAGAACGAAAAAAAACTTTGGTTTCCACCTCACGCAAAGGGCACGTCCGTTCGATTGTCTGCTCGAAAGGGCTCGATGACGCCGTCGCGGACTACCCACGCGGAAAGATGCCTAGCCACATAAGTTTGTTGAGCAGTTTCCCAGCGAACCGTTGTGCGACGCTTACCATCGCATCGTGATTAGCACGTGATCCGATCGTGACTTTGCGCAGATGGTTCCCGAAACAAAGCTCACGGCTGAGGTGCACCCGAGGTGCGATACATCAATCACGCAGCGCTCAAGCACCAAGTCTTTGTCGGCGACCCGTGCGGCCGATACGTCTGCTCCGAAAAACTGCAACGTGGCCCTCATCAGGACCGTGCGTGAAATGAAGAAATTCGTCCTACCATGCCGGAAAGCCCCTACAGTTGACGACTACCTCCCGGCAAGATGGATGACACGGACGCAGAAGCGTAAGACGACACAACGCGACACGGTCAGAAAAAGCAGGTGCATGTGTCAACCGCCGGGGTTGAAGCGGCTTGTCCTTTCCCCAACGCGCTGCGTTGATTCGGCGGCAGTTTGCAGGTCGCTCGCGCCAGGCGAGTGTTCTGGAGTGACGTAATCGGACTGCGCTGTCGGCCCCCAAGAAGCCGCCGATCGGTTCGGTTCGTCTGGATCGCGTCCAGCGAAGCAACCGAGTGCTTTCCTCTTCAGGCAAACATGCCCAAGGGATTGTGCTGTCCGCCAAGATTCTCGATATTCCGGCGACCGTCGTGATGCCCACACGAAGTGCCTGCGGCCAAAATCGCCGCGACGAAGGGTTGCCGCCCGTAGGGGACGTCGTTCAAGCTCGCGGATGAAAGTCGGTAGCTATTCCCAAGGCAGCGCAGGATGATGTTTGACCTGTGAGCGCTTCTTCGACCTCGGCAACACAAATTGCAGATGATCAACGTACCGCGCGGGATTCGCGCCGATACGATGACCCAGCACAGTTTCGGCATCGAGGATGGCCTTGATGTGGCCTCGCACCCGACTCGCCGTCTCAGCTTTTTTTGTCCAGATCGGCTGGAGAATCCGCACGACCATCGCCGTGTCCATGTCGCGGACCCGGACATCACCGATCACCGGATATGCACACGTTTTGAGTGTGTTACCCCACTGCTGGACATGTTTGCGATTTCGCCATTGAGTCTCGTGCACGCGGATAAACGCTTCAGTTGCTTCACGGAACGTCACATTGGCATCCGGCGAAATGTCGAGCAGCTGCCTTCGCTGCTGCTCACTCCGCGCAAGGATGGGATCGATCAGGTCTCTGACCATGTCACGGTACCCGGCGGCCAGCTTCAGCTCCTCGCCCAGCGAGACCCGCGAGAGCGGACCAAGACCCATCTCCCGCATGCGACCGTTCAGTTTGAACCGGAACACCCATGAACGCGCACCACTATCCGCGATCTGCATGTGGAGGCCGTCGCCATCCGCGTGATGACCCGGCGCTACTTCTTTCGCGACCCGCGGAGCGCTGAGCCCTTGCCACTGTCGTCCAGTCGTGTCGCCCTCCCTACCACAAACCCACATAGCTACCCATACTTCGTGAGGAAATTGTGCGGGGCATCAACGGCAGTCGCAAGCACGTCGTTATCCATAAACCGCTTTAAAATCCGCGACCTAGCAGACATCAACGGAAGAGATCGGAAGATCCATTGGGCGGAAGGCCTATCCGTCAACCGTCGGCCTCGAGCGGACCGTGAGCCAAACCATGCCCCCACACATCAATTGCGGGATGCGGGTAAATCGCGGGTAAAAATCGACGATTTCACTCTGCAATTAGCCATTAAGCCCCATCCCGAATAGCTTTTCACAATCCCGAGTTCGTTCTGAACAACAACTATCACCTCGTGCATCATGACTTGCCGTCGGTGCCGTGGTTTGCGTTGCGGGGCATTTACGAAGCGTCACGCGGGCAATATATCGAACGCTCGGGAGGCTTTCTGGTGAAGGGGTTCAGTGAATGGATGAAGCTGTATTCATTCACACAGGTAGCCCATCCTGTTCCGAAGTATTCGTCCGCTCACGTCCGCAAAATTCCGCTTACTTTCCGCCCGCCTGAGATCTGGGCGATACCCGGGCCTGGCAGAACCATCCTGCGCGAAATGCGCCACCTTTCTCAACGGGAGACTACGGGCTCACCTGCCGAAGCGGACGATATCGTTCACCATCGTACGCGGTAGTGGTCGTGTACCCATCCCTCTTCCGCATCTTCATGAAGAACAATACCGGTGACACCTCAGGGTCTCCACCACAGGCATCCGTATGATTTTCGCGCACGCGAATCAACCAGTAGCTCCCCTTGTCGGCCGTGTCGAAATACAGGCATTCGGTATTGTCTTTTGACAGCGAGTATTTCTGTGTAATGCCAGCAGCACGGACGGCCGCATCGTCCGCTGTGGATACGCGCCCACTGGCCCATGCCACGTTGCATGCGAGCAGCGCGAATATGATGAGCATGCGCTGCATCATTTCGTCCCCTTTGTGCTGTCGTACTGGTGTTGGCATTGCTGTGGAGAGGTTGGCTGACCGCCAAACAGCGGGCGGCCCGGATCTCACCCCGTACCCCCCCAACTCAAGCCGCAGCCGCCACAAACGGCGGCTGCAGACACGACTGCAGATACTCCTCGAATTCCTGCCTGACCTCCGGATGGCGCAGCGCGAATTCGACAGTCGCCTTCAGATAACCCAGCTTGCTACCGCAGTCGAACCGCGTGCCGTGATAGCGATACGCGAGCACCTGCTCTTCGCTCAGCATCGACTGCAGCGCGTCGGTCAGTTGCAGTTCGCCGCCCGCGCCCGGCTTCAGCGCGCGGATATGACGGAAGATCGTCGGCATCAGCACGTAGCGGCCCACCACGCCGAGGTTCGACGGCGCGACGTCCGGCGCCGGCTTCTCGACGATGCCCGACATCTTGATCACGTCCTCTTCCCACTCGCGGCCGTCCACCACGCCATAAGAACGGCTGTCTTCGCGCGCGATCGTCTCCACGCCCACCACCGAGCTGTGATAGTGGTTGAAGGTATCCACAAGCTGCTTCATCACCGGCGTCTTGCTGTACAGCAGGTCGTCCGCAAGGATCACCGCGAACGGACTTTCGCCCACCAGCTTCTCCGCGCACATCACCGCATGACCGAGACCGAGCGCTTCAGCCTGGCGCACATAGAAGCAGTCGACGTGCGAAGGCTTGATCGAGCGCACCAGCTCGAGCAGCTTCTGCTTGCCGCGCGCTTCGAGTTCCGCTTCGATCTCGTACGACTTGTCGAAGTGATCTTCGATTGCGCGCTTGCTGCGGCCCGTCACGAAGATCATCTCCGTGATGCCGGCCGCGATCGCTTCTTCCACCGCGTACTGGATCAGCGGCTTGTCGACGACGGGCAGCATCTCCTTCGGGCTGGCCTTGGTGGCGGGCAGGAATCGTGTTCCGAGTCCAGCCACGGGAAACACGGCTTTGGTGACTTTGAGCATGCTGGGCATCCCCCATCGATAGTTGATCTGCTTGTTGCCTGCGACGTCGCGGAACGACAGGTCTATTCGGGCTCGTCAACCGGCGGCAACTTGCCCGAGGTGGTCCAGAAGCGTCTGATCGGTTCGTTACGCAGCGCTTCGCGATAAGCCGACACAGCGGCAAGAATCAGCAGCACGGCAATGCCGGCAAGCACATGCAGGTTCATGGCGGTAGCCCCCGAAACAGATGAATGCGGGACTCAAGCTAACACGAAAAAATAGACAAAAAATTCACGCTGCCTTTTCATCAAGCTTCATCGGATTCATTCAGTCGTTCAAAAAATTCATTACCCTGAATCACGCTTTATTTTTAGCTATTTTTCGCGCTTTTTTTAAAGCGCCACGGCACTACGATGTGCATGGAAGGCTGCGCGCCCGCGCATACGGTACACGCCGGGCTCCAGGCCTTCACACCACGCTTCGCCCTTCCCGCCGAACCGACCTCAACCGGGACCCCAGCATGAGCGACCCAGCACTCGACGCTACCAGCTCCCCCCTGCGCCTGCAGCCCGCTGTACGCGGCGTCGAAAGCCGCGCTGCCACGACCGCGACCGCGACCGCGGACAAGGAATACCTGATCGATGCGCTGCGCGGCTTCGCGGCGCTCCTCGTCGCGTACTTCCATTGCCGCCAGGTGGTGTGGATCGGCATCGAGCATCTGCATCGGCTGAGCGGCCAGCCGCTCAGCCTCGACACCGTCGTCGCGTGGCTGACGCTGCCCATCGCCTGGGGCTCGGCGGGCGTGCCGATCTTCTTCGTGATCAGCGGCTACTGCATTCATCGCGGCGCGGCGCAGAAACTCGCCGCCAACCCGGCGTGGCGGCTCGATGTCGGCAACTTCTGGGCGCGGCGCTTCGCGCGCATCTATCCGGTGCTGTTCGCCGCACTGCTCGTCACGTTCGCGCTCGATTCGATCAGCCTGCAGCTGCCCCCGGTCAACCACAAGATCCGCGAGCTCGGACTGCACGCGTTCCTGGTCAACCTGTTCTCGCTGCAAGGCATCGCGGGCAAGACCTACGGCTCGAACGGCGCGCTCTGGACGCTCGCGCTCGAAGTGCAGTTCTACGCGGTCTATCCGCTGGTATTCGCGCTGCGCCGGCGCATCGGCATGCGCGCGGTGGTGGCGCTCGTCGCGCTCGTCAATCTCGCGTCCGCGTGGGTGCTGGAACACCACGACGTGCAGGCCTTCCCGTCGTACTGGCTGTCGTGGATGCTCGGCGCGTGGATCGCCGAGGCCGGCGTGCAACGTGCACGCGCACAGGCCACGCTCGAACCGTCGCGCGGCTGGTACGCCGCCGGCGCGGCGCTGCTGACGCTCGGCTGCGTCGCGTTCCATTTCGGCCAGTACGGCGCGTTCCAGCTCTGGTCGATCGGCTTCGCGTGCTGCCTGCACGCCGCCCTCGGACGCCGCCGCGCGCGCCCGCGCCAGCCCGCGGCGCCGCTGCGCATCCTGTCGCGGTGCGGCGATTTCAGCTACTCGCTGTACCTGATTCATTTGCCGTTCTTCGTGCTGCTCGAGTCGCTGTTCTTCCGCTCGAGCCTGCAACTGTCCATCTGGCCGTCGTTCGCGTTCATGCTGGCGGTGTTGCCGCTCGCCTGGCTGTTCTACCGCGTCGTGGAGGTGCCTGCGATGCAATGGTCGGCGAGTCTTAAACCGCGCGCAACTGGCGCTGCGGGTAAATCGGCCTAGGGATTGTCCTTTTATGCATTAAGGATTTCCCTGGACCTGAATTCGAATTATTTTAAAAGTACGGATGATGTATTTTCTTATCTAATTTCATTGGCAATTTCTTATCTAATCTTTCCCGCCCGATGGAACCAGCCCGCACTCGCGGCTGATTCCATCGCAACAAGCTTTGTCACTGGCCGCTTCGGCTCGCCACGTCGTTCAGGATCCGTTCGACGCCTTCCACATAGTGCCGCGTGCCGAAGCGGCGGCGCGCGGTCTGCAGCCCGTTGCCGCTCAGGCGCTCGCGCAGGCCCGCATCCGCTTGCAGTCTCGCCAGCGCATCAGCCAGCGCCCGCGCATCGCCGGGCGGGCACAGCAGCCCGTTCACCTCGTGCTCGACGATCTCCAGCACGCCGCCGTCGCGCGCCGCCACGACCGGCCGGCCCGCCAGCATGCCTTCCACGATCACGCGGCCGAACGGCTCCGCGGTGATCGACGTATGCGCGACCACGTCCACGGCGCGCATGCAGGCCGCCACGTCGCGCTGAAAACCGAGGAAATGCACGCGGTCGGCAATGCCATGCGATTCGGCATAGGTGCGCAGCTCGGCGGCCCACGCGTCCTCGCCGAACAGCGGCGCGCCGACCAGCACCGCGTGCATCCGCGGATCGAGCGTCATCGCTTCCAGCAGCACGTGCTGACCCTTCCAGCGCGCGATCCGGCTGAACGAACCGACCAGCCACGCGTCCTGCGGCAGCCCCTGCAGATCGCGCAGCACGGCCTGCGGCACGTCGCGCAGCGCGTCG
Organism: Paraburkholderia phosphatilytica; assembly: GCF_003443895.1. Taxonomy (GTDB): domain Bacteria; phylum Pseudomonadota; class Gammaproteobacteria; order Burkholderiales; family Burkholderiaceae; genus Paraburkholderia; species Paraburkholderia phosphatilytica. The sequence continues at coordinate 79,120 of NZ_QQOA01000014.1, forward strand.
AACGGCACGTCGTCGATACCGTTGAAGACGACGTCGATGCGCGCCGCGTCGAAGTGGGTCAGCGACGCGAACGCCTCAGCGGACGCCTGTGAATTCGCGATCACGTGCGTGATGCCAAGCTTCGCGCACCACTTGATCACGGTACGCTGCGTGCGGCCGAAATGCGCCGGGCTCACGATGTCGCGCAGGTGCCAGACCACCGGCTTCCGCGCAAGCTTGCCGGCCAGCGCGCCGATCACCATCGCGCGCTGCGTGTTCGCGTAGATCACGCCGGTATCGCGCGCACGCCGCGCGGTCTCGCGCACCAGCGCCGCCACGTTGCCGAGCACACGCGGCTTCGGCATGCCATGACCCTGCTTGCGCACGTCGCGCAATCCGTCCGCCGCCAGCACGTCGACGGGCACGCCCGCCGTATCGAGCGCCATCCGGAACGGGCCATCTTCCAGCAGCAGCACTTCGATCCGGTCGCGCAACGCCTTCACGATTTCGAGCAGCGACAGTTCCGCGCCGCCAAGCACGCCGCTCTGATCGACCGCAAGCACGCGCGGCGCTTTCGCGGGCGGCCGCGCTTTCGTCACGCTCGCGGGCGGTTGCGGGTCCGGCGGCGGCCCCATGCCGTCGAGCGCGGGCACGGCCGCGCGCACGAGCGCCACGAAGCGCTCGCGAAAGTGCGCGGTCGAAAAACGTTCGGCGTTCGCGCGGCAATCGGCGGGCAGGAACAGGTTCGCGTTCTCGTCGAACACTTCGACCGCCGCCTGGATCGACGCGGCGCTCTGCTCGTCGAAGAACATGCCGGTCGGTTTCGGGTCCATCAGGTCGCGCACCGTTTCAAGCGCGCCGCCCTTGCCGAATGCGATCACCGGTGTGCCGCAGGCCTGCGCTTCCACCACTGAAATGCCGAAATCCTCTTCCGCCGCGAACACGAATGCCTTCGCGCGACGCATCCGGTCACGCAACACCTCGAACGGCTGATAGCCCATGATCTCGACGTTCGGCGCGGCCTTCGCGCGGATCTTCCGCATGTCCGGCCCATCGCCGATCACGACGAGCCTGCGCTCCGGCATCTGTGCGAACGCTTCGACGATCAGGTCGATCTTCTTGTACGGCACCATTCGCGAAGCGGTCAGATAGAAGTCGTCCTTCTCCGTGTTCAGCGTGAACGCGTCCACGTCGACGGGCGGGAAGATCACCTGTGCGCCTCGTTGATACACCTTGTGGATGCGCCGCGCGATGAAGCCCGAGTTCGCGACGAACTGGTCGACGGAGTTCGCCGTGCGGATATCCCAGTTGCGGATGTAGTGGAGAATCAGCCGCGCGAGTGCGGACTTCGGCCCGCTCGTCAGCTTCGATTCGTTCAGGTACTGGTGCTGCAGATCCCACGCGTAGCGGATCGGCGAATGCACATAGCTGATGTGAATCTGGTCCGGTCCCGTCAGCACGCCTTTCGCCACCGCGTGGCTGCTGGAGATCACCACGTCGTACGCGGACACGTCGAGCTGCTCGATCGCGAGCGGCATCAGCGGCAGATACGCGCGGTACTTCGTGCGCGCGAGCGGCAGCTTCTGGATGAACGACGTCTTCACCGGCTTGCCGCGCAGAAACGTGCGGTCGTCGAGAAAATCGACCAGCGCGAACAGGTCCGCATCCGGAAAGCACGCGACGATCTGCTCGAGCACGCGCTCCGCGCCAGCATAGGTGACGAGCCAGTCGTGCACGATCGCGACCCGCACGTTGCGGCCGGTGCGCTGGGTGCGCTGCATACGCTGCGCGGCCGCGACATTGCGCTCGGTGGCAGCGGCAGCTCCATTGCCAGCAGCCTCCGCGGATTGCGCGCGCGCGAGCGGCGCCGGTTGGAGAACGGGGTCCTGCAACAGTTCGTGGCTCATGCGCTTCTCCTCGGATTCAGCCGCAACAGCAGCGAGCGCGCCAGTTCGCGCAGCGCGGGCGTCGTCGACACCGACCAGCCGACGTTCGCGCTGGCCATCAGTACGCCCGCGACAGCCGCCATTGCCGGTGTCGGAACGAGGCTCGCGAGGTACAGGCTCGCGGCCAGAAAAACGAGATGCGGCAGCATGTCGAGCACGATCGGCCGCATCTGGATGCGCGTCAGCCAGAGCAGCGCGACGTAGTCGAACAGCGCGCGCGCGACGACCGCCAGCGCGGCGCCCGTCAGTCCGAAGTGACGGATGCCGAACCACAACAGCACGGCGAACACCGGCAGCTCGACGAGGCCGACGCGTGCCGCGGCCGCGGGATTGTTCTGCGACTGGATCAGGATGCGGGTGACGCTCGCCTGTCCGACGAGCCACACGCCGATCACCAGAATGCGGCCCACCGGCGCGGCTTCGTCCGCGATGGCATTGCCGACCCACAGGCGCAGGAACGGCTCGAGCGCGATCGTCGCGACCAGCGCGACCGGCGTGAACGCCGCGTTGAGGAATTCGAGCGACTGCCGCGCGAGTTCGTCGGCGCGCTCGCGCCGCACCGCGGAGAGCCGCGGAAACAGCGTGCGCACCAGCGCGTTCGGCACGATGTTCAGCCGCGTGACGAGGTTCTGCGGCACCGTGTAGTACGTAACGAAGCGCGCGCCGAGACTCGTGCCGAGCAGTACGCGGTCGAGCGAATCGGCCACCATGCCCGTCACGCTCGCCACCAGCATCCAGCCGCCGAACGTGAACAGCGCTTTCGACGTGCCAACGCGCGGCGGCCGCATACCGTGGATATCCAGCACACGCAGCGCCGAGCGGCCCAGCAGGATCGCGGCGGCCAGACGCGCTACCACCGCGCCGGCAATCACGTTCTGCAGGTTCGGCGCGATCAGCCAGCCCGCCGCGAGCGGCAACAGCTGGAACAGGAAGGTGCCGATGGTCTGGTTGGTGTTGTAGATGCCGAAGCGCTCGGCGCCGTTGATCGCGCCCGCGAACACCCACGACACGTTCGCGATCGGAATCGCGACCGCGAGCCACGGCAGCGCCATGTACACCTCGTGCAGCAGCTCCGGCGACACATGCGTGAAATACGCGGTGTAGAGAAACGTGCCGAAGTAGATCAGCAATCCGCCGATCACGCCCGTGCCGAGATTCACCCAGAATGCGCTCCAGAACACGTCCGCGCATTCGTCCGCGTCGTTCGATGCGCGCGCTTTCGAAATGTGGTTCTGCGCGGCCATGCTCATGCCGAGATCGAGCACGCTGAAATAGCCGATCAGCGTCCACACGAGCGCGATCACGCCGTAACGCTCCACGCCGAGCAGATGGATATACGACGGCACGGTGACGAGCGACACGAAGGTCGGCAGTACGAGCCCGAAGAAATTGATCGCGACGTTCCTGAGGATGCCTTTGTCCATCGGAGTCCTTCAGTTTTCCTGATTAATAGGATGCACCAGGCGGCGCACTAAGCGGGCTTCCATCGATACATCGTCACCTTGCCGCGGGCATCTTCCTCGACGAACACGAGGTACTCGCCATCGGCACGTTTGAATGCGGTCACGCCGAACGGCACGTCCACCCAGCCCGACGCACGTCCCACTTCCGGACCGGGACGGATCACGCCCACTTCCCGGCCGCTGTCGCGGTCGTACACGTGCACCGCGCCCACCGGTTCGACCACGAACAGGTACTTGCCCGCCACCGCGAGGCCGGCTGCCGTGGCAATCGGTTGTGTTCTGGTCTCCCAGGGAAGCACGATCGTGTAGCGCGGCTGCGCCTTGCCGCTCGACCAGCGGTCGTAGCGCACCAGCACGCGGCCCGCTTCCTTCCAGAACGCGCGGTCCGGCGGCGCATCGGCGGTGTAGCCCGTCACGTAGAGCGAATCGGTGTCGGGTTCGTAGATCGCGCGGCGCAGCTCGGTGAACGGCGGCGGCATCGGGTACACGGTCAGGTCCGAATACGCGTAGACCGGATTGCCCTTCGCATCGAGACCCCCGAAGCGAAAGCGGTCGATGCCCTTCGTGTCGCGCGTGCGCCAGATGTCGCCGTTCGTATCGACCCACCAGCCCCAGCCGCCCGCGAGCTTCGCGCCCGTGGTGTTCGGCTCGAACTCGTCGGCATCGAAGCGGCCATCGCCGTTGCGGTCGCGCCAGATCCAGTCGCCGCCCGGCGGCGCATTCGGAATGCCCGCCACGTCTTTCGCGCGACCGGCGATGAAGCCCGACGGAATCGCGATCTCGCCGTCGCGCTGCGGATCGAAGCGGTAGATCTTCAGATGGTCCGCATACATGTCCATCAGGTAGAGGAACGTGCGGTCCTTCAGCTTGCGGACGATCGGCAGGCCGGGCCACTGGTCGGTGTGGAAGACCGGATCGTCGGGATAGCGGAAGCGGTTGGACAGAAAACCCGCGTAGGTCCAGTCGTCGCCCGCGGGCTTCGACAGATCGAGTTCGAAGCGCTTGTTGCCCGTATAGACGCTATCGGGATGCGACGGATCGATCCACGCGCCGTCGACGAACAGCAGCCCCTGCAACTGCCATAGCTGCCTGCCGTCCGGCGCATAGCTTTCGAGCGTCGCGCCGAGGCCCGCGCCGATCGGGCCGTTCTTGCCGTTCGCGCGGTCGGGCGGCCCGATGCCATTGGTCGACACGTAGACGTTGCCGCGCGCATCCACCGCGACGCCCGTGAGTCCGTTGAAGCGTTGCGGACCGGGCCGGCCCGCGACGCCCGCGAAGATGCCGCCGCGTTCGCCGAGCGTCGCGCTCTGCCGGTAGCGCCCGCCGTCCTTCGTGTAGATCAGGATCTGCTGACGCGGGCCGTTGTCCGCAATCAGCAACCGGCCGTGCGGATCGACTGCGATATCCACGGCGACGGTGTCGTCGGGCAATGCAGGTGCGTCGTCGAGCGGCTGACCCGAAGCGGTGTAGTGCGCGAGGCGTGGCGTCCTGCCGCCGCGCGTATCCGTCAGCGCCCACAGCGAGCCGTCGCCGGCCAGTGCGAGACGTCCGGGCGCCGGCGCATCCCAGCCGGTCTTCTGCAGCATCGAGCCGGCGTCATACACTTCGATGCGGTCGCGCGTCGTGTTGCTCGCGTAGAGCGTCGCATCGTTCGCGGCGAGTCCGCCGATCTCGGCGCTCGTATCCGTCGTCGCATCCACGCTCGCGACCGACGGTACCGGTACGTCGTTGATCTTCAGGAAGCTCGCGGCGAACTGCGCATGTGGGTCCGCGGGTTTCGGCAGCGGCTCGAACGGCGCATCGCGTTTCGGGTCGGCGATCTCGCGGCGCGTGATGCCGTACCACTGGCGCCCCTTCTCCGGCCACACGCCGGCCGCTACCAGATGGCCCTTCTCGTTGCCGACCGAGACGGCCGCGAACATATAGCGATGGTTGAGCGCGATCGCGTTGCCGCCGCTGTTGCCCCAGCCGTGCGTGCCGCCCGCGAAGCCGAGCACCTTGCCGTTCTGGTACATGCTGATTTCCGCGCCGCTTTCATCCCACGGCGCGTTCGTATAGACCTTGCCGTCCGGCGACACCGCGATCGCGGTGATATTGATCTGCACCCACGACCCATCGCCATAGCCGTATGTATTGCCGATCCACGACGTTTTCGCGGCGAGCTGCGTTTCTTCCGCATGCGCGCGATCGCCAGTCACGCTGTTCAGCGCGACAAGCGATGCACAGGCGAAAGCGGCCGTCATGAACAGGCGGCGCGGCACGCGCAAGGTGAATGGCAACAAGGGCTCCCTCCGGCGAGGACGAGAGCCCACAGTACGTTGAAAAATCGCCGCGGCGAAAATCGAAATTAATTCAAAAATATTCGGCGTTTCATGGGGTTTTCAAAAAAACCGTCGAAAAAATCGCGCGATTTACATCGACGCAATTTCGGTTTTTTTAGCGATTTTCTTTTCCCTAGAATCGCTTCGTGTCCGTCGCGCGACGGTCTCCGCCTCCCGCACTCTGATGGATGGTTCATGACTGCCAGCACCTTGTCCGACCCGCCGTCCCACACCCGTCGAATTGTGCAGCTCGACGGGTTGCGCGCGATCGCGGTGCTCGCGGTGTTCGCGCAGCACGCGCTGAAGGCGCCGCTGTGGATGGGCGTCGATCTGTTCTTCGTGTTGAGCGGCTTTCTGATCACCGGCATCCTGCTCGACCGCAAAGCGCGGCAGGTGCCCTATTTCAGCTATTTCTACGCACGCCGCGCGCGCCGCATCCTGCCGCCGTACGTGCTGCTGATGATCGTATCGTCGCTGCTGTTCGGCCTCAGCTGGGCGAAATACTGGCCGTGGTACACGTTCTTCGCGACCAACATCGGCGATGCGCTCGGCCAGAGCGGACACGACAGCCTCAACGTGCTGTGGTCGCTCGCGGTGGAGGAGCAGTTCTACATCGTCTGGCCGTTCGTCGTGCTGCTCGTCCCGGAACGCACGCTCGGCTTCGTCGCTGCCGCGCTGGTTGTTGTGGTGCCGCTGCTGCGCGCGGTGGCGACGCCCTGGTTCGATACGTTCTGGCCGATCTACTACCTGACGCCGTTCCGCATGGACCTGCTGGCCGCAGGCGCGCTACTGGCCGTTGCGACGCGGCGCAATCCAGCCGTGCTCGAACGCGTGAAGCCTTTTGCGTTCGCGGGTCTGCTCGCGGCGTTCGCCTTGCTCGCGTGGCTGCATCTGCATTTCCCGCGCTTTCGCGCCGAGAACACGCTGCTCTCGAATGCGACGCTCTACAGCATCTCGCTCGTGCTGTGCACGTCGATCGTCGTGATCGCGCTTCAATCGAACGGCATCGTGAAGCGCGTGCTGAGCACGCCCGTGCTCGTCTATATCGGCACCGTGAGCTACACGATCTACCTGATTCATCTGACCGTGCTCTACGCGATCTGGCCGCTGAACGAAGGCCGTTACGCGAGCGCGGTACTCGCGCTCGCGATCACGCTGGCTTATGCGAGCGTGAGCTGGTTTGCGTTCGAGCGGCGCCTGATCCACGGCTCGGCGCATGCGGTGCGCGACGATTCGCGCACCGCCGCCAGAGTGTCCTGATACGCATGGCCCCGCGCATTGTCATTCATTGTCCGCGGAATTCTTTTGTCTTCGATACAGGGATCGACATTCAATGAGCAACCAGCGCAAGGCGATCATCACCGGCGTGTCCGGACAGGACGGTGCCTACCTCACTGAACTGCTGCTCCAGAAGGGCTATCGCGTGACGGGCACGTATCGCCGCACCAGCTCCGTGAATTTCTGGCGCATGGAAGAGCTCGGCGTGCTGCAGAATCCGAATCTGGAACTGCTCGAGCACGACCTGACCGATCTCGGCTCCACGCTGCGTCTGCTCGAACGCACCGACGCCGACGAGCTGTACAACCTCGCTGCGCAAAGCTTCGTCGGCGTGTCGTTCGATCAACCTGCCACGACCGCCGAAGTCACCGGCATCGGTGCGCTGAATCTGCTCGAAGGCATCCGCATCGTCAATCCGCGCACGCGCTACTACCAGGCGTCGACCTCCGAGATGTTCGGCAAGGTGCAGGCCGTGCCGCAATGCGAGAGCACCCCGTTCTATCCGCGCAGCCCGTATGGCGTCGCGAAGCTGTTCGCGCACTGGAGCACGATCAATTACCGCGAGTCATACGGCATCTTCGCGTCGAGCGGCATTCTCTTCAATCACGAATCGCCGTTGCGCGGCCGCGAGTTCGTCACCCGCAAGATCACCGACACGGTCGCCAAGATCAAGCTCGGCAAGACCGGCGTGCTCGAACTCGGCAATCTGGATGCGAAGCGCGACTGGGGCTTTGCGCGCGAATACGTGGAAGGCATGTGGCGGATGCTGCAGGCGTCCGAGCCCGATACCTACGTGCTCGCGACGAACCGCACGGAGACCGTGCGCGATTTCGTGCGGATGGCGTTCGCCGCGGCCGGCTACCAGCTCGAATGGTCGGGCAAGGACGAGCGCGAGACCGGCGTCGACATCGCGACCGGGCGTGAACTGGTGCGCGTGAATCCGAAGTTCTATCGCCCGGCGGAGGTCGATCTGCTGATCGGCTGCGCGGACAAGGCGCACACGCAACTCGGCTGGACGCCGCACACCACGCTCGAGCAGCTGTGCCAGATGATGGTCGAGGCCGATATCGCACGCAACCAGCACCATGACACGTTCTGAGCGCGCAAGCCGGCGCGCGCTGGTCACAGGTGTAGCGGGCTTCACCGGCCGGCACATGGCCGCGCGTCTGATCGATGCCGGCTACGAGGTGTGGGGCACCGTGATGCCGTCGCGCGGCGGCGTGATGGGTAGCGATCCCGAGCGCCTGCTGCACCATGCCGCGATGCCCGAGGTCGTGCAGGTGAGCGTCGATCTGCTGGACAGCGACGGGCTCGCGCGCGTCGCCGCGCAGATCCGCCCCGACGTGGTCGTGCATCTGGCGGGTGTCGCGCACGTGATGAACGGCGACGTGGCGAACACGCATCTCGTCAACGTGATCGGCACGCGCAACCTGCTGGCCGCGCTCGATAGCGTCGGCGCGCCGCCGCATGCGGTGCTACTGGCCAGCAGCGCGAACGTGTACGGCAACGTGGACGTCGACGCGATCGACGAACGCATCGCGCCGCAGCCCGCCAACGACTACGCGGTCAGCAAGCTGTCGATGGAGTACACGGCGAAGCTGTGGAGCGCGCGGCTGCCAGTCGTGATCGCGCGTCCGTTCAACTACACCGGCGTGGGCCAGAGCGAAGCGTATCTGCTGCCGAAAATCGTCGGCCATTTTGCGCGGCGCGAACGCAGCATCTCGCTCGGCAATACCAACGTGAGCCGCGACTTCTCGGACGTACGCGATGTCGTCGCGGCGTATGCACGGCTGCTCGAAATCGCGCCCGCCGGCGACACGTTCAACATCTGTTCGGGCGTCGGCCACTCGCTCGCGGACGTGCTCGACATGCTCGCGCGCATCGCCGGCTACGAGATCGACGTGCAGGTGGACCCGCGCTTCGTGCGGACCAACGACGTGCAGCGCCTGGTCGGTTCGAACGCGAAACTGCGGTGCGCGGTGGGCGGCCATCGCGTGACGCCGCTCGAAGCCACGCTGCGCTGGATGTACGACGCGGTCCGCTCACGTTGACTCGTGCAACAGGGCGGCGCGTCGCGCCGCCCTCCTTCGCTGCGGCGCCGCTACGCGCTAATGCACGCCGTCCGCGATCGCTTCCTCGTACACCCGCGCGACCCGCTTCGCGATCACCGCGTTGTCGAAGTGATCGCGCGCGTACGCGTGACACGCTTCGGCGTCCGGCAGCCGGATCGCTCCACACAGCGCACCCGCGAGACCATCCGCGATCGCCGCGGCGCCCGTAGCAGGCAACACCAGATCCTGCGACAGCCCCGCGACCGCCTCCGGCAATCCGCCCACCGGCGTGACCAGCACCGGCGTGCCCGACGCCAGCGATTCCGCGGTGATCAGCCCGAAGCCTTCGAGCGCGACGGTCGGCACCACGCTGATGGTGGCTGCGCGATACAGCGCGGCGAGATATGCGTCGGGTACGAAACCGAGCAGCCGGACGTTGTCGTCGAGGCCCGCGTCGTCGATCCGCTTCTGAAGATCCGCGCCGATCTTGCCCTTGCCCGCAATCAGCAGCAGCACGTCCGGCACGCGCTTCTTCAGCAGGCTGACCGCGTCGATCAGATCTTCCAGGCCCATGCGACGCACCAGACGCCGCACCGCGAGCACGATCGGCCGGCCGTGCGGCAATTGCAGACGATGCCGCGCTTCGGCGGGCGACATCGGCAGATTGAACTGCGCGACGTTCACGCAGCCCGGCACGACGCGAATGCGCTCGGGGTCGATCCCATAGCGCGACGTGAGGATCTGCCCGAATGCATTCGACAGCACGATCAGCCGCGACGAGCGCTCGTACACCGACTGTTCGAGATAGCGCTTCACGCGCTGGCCGAGCGAATCGGCGCCTTCCACCTGGCTCTCGTCGGCCCACGGACCCTGGAAATGCGAAACCTGCGGAATGCCGCGCGCGACGTCGAGGCCGGGAAACGTGTACAGCGCGAAGTGCGACGAGATCACGTCGGGCCGATGCCGCGCGATCTCCCGGCGCAGCGCGCGGCGCGCCGCCATCAGCCGCAACGGCAGCGACTGCGACGCCGGGCCGAAACCCTGGATCGCGCCGCCCGTATCTTCCGCCACCTGCGGCGACCCCGCGACGACCCCACGCACTTCGACGCCCGCGCCAGGCAGCGCGCCCACCAGCGAGTAGTACATCCGGTCGAGGCCGCCGGCGCGCTCCGGAAACCAGTGCATGCCGATCTGCAGCGATTTGATTGAGCGGTGGTTCATGTCGGTTCCCCTTTCATGGTTGCGTCGTCGTTGGTGTGGGTGCGAGTGCTGCGGTCTGGACGCTGCGGTCTTCGCGTTCGTCTGCCAGTTGCCGGTACAGCGCGAGGTACTGCCCGGCCATCCGCGCCCAGCCGAACTGCGCCGCGAGTTCGCCAGCCGCGCGGCCCATCGCGCGGCACCGTTCGCTGCAGTCGGCCAGGCGCGCGACCGCATCGGCGAGCGCGTGTGGATCGTCCGGATCGTCGAGCACGATCCCGCATTCGGCGGTGATGATCTCCGCGCCGCCCGCGGTGCGCGCGGTGACGACCGGCAGACCCGCCGCCATCGCTTCGAGCAGCGACAGGCTCATCGCTTCGTAGCGCGACGGAAACACGAACGCATCCGCCGAATGCATCAGCGCGGGCATCTCCTTCACGAGCCCCAGAAAATGCACGCGGTGCGCAATGCCGAGCTTGCGCGCGAGCGCCGGATACGGACTATCGGTCAGAACACCCGCGACGGCGATCTGCACGTGCTGCGGCAGCGTCCGCAACGCTTCGAGCACCGTGCCGAGATTCTTGCGCGGCGTACGCAGGTCGCCGACGAAGAGCAGCAGAAACGCAGCTTGCGGCAGGCCGAATTTCGCGCGGTCGCCGCTCGCGGCCGCGAAGCCTTCGGCATCGACGCCGTTGTAGATCACATCGAGCCGGTTGCGCGGCGTGAGCCCGATCGCATCGATCTCGTCGGCGACCTTCTTCGATACCGCGGCCACCACGCGCGAGCGGCGGTACGCCCAGCGTTCGAGCCACGCATTCACGCGCGTGTACACGAACTGATACGACGACCACAGGCTGCGGCCGATCCCGAACGGGTAGTAGCGGCTGCGCGCCCAACCGCCATGCACGAAGTGCGCGGTGTTCACGTCGGCCTTCGCCCACGTGATGAAGCCGTTCACGTGCAGCACGTCATAATCCGCGCGATGCGCGCGCAGCCACAGCGCGCTTTTCAGCGCGAACACCTGCTGGCGCAGCAGGTTGGTGGGCCACCATTTGCCGGGCTTCACGCGCACCCAGCGCGCGTGGGGATACGCGAGCAGCTCGGGCGCGACCTGCGACGCGACCAGCGTAACCTCGAAGCCCGCTTCGAGCGCGGCGCGGGCGATTTCATGATTGACGCGCCCCTGGCCATCGTTGTGGCGCACCACGTGGGTGACGATCGCGACTCTCAATCAGGTGTCTCCGGGATGAATGCGGGCTGCCCTGCGCGTGGCCTTCTGCCAGTGCGCCGCGGACAGGATCGAAAACGCGCTCGAAAACAGCAGCAGGCCGCCGGTGCCGACGAGCGAGTTGGTGAACACGAGCATCGCGAAGATCGACAGCGCGAGGCTCAGGCACGCGGATGCATAGCGGTCGTTGCGCACCGCGAACGATGCGCGCACCGCGCGCATCAACAGCCACAACGTGCCCGACAGATACAGCAGCGTGCCGGGCCAGCCGAGCACGAACGGAATGTTCATCACGCCGCTGTCGAAGCTGCCGTATTTGCCGAGTTCGCCGCTGTCGCTGGAGAGCTTCGTCGACGAGCCGGTTGCGCCGAGGCCTTCGCCGGTCACGTCGGTGAACGCGGTCTTCGCGAAGGTCGCGTAGAACGCGTTGCGCGCGGCATAGCTCTGGTCGTCGTGGAGATTCACGAGCGTCTGCAGCCGCGCCTGCATGCGCTCCGCCACCGGCCCCACCGCAAGCAGCGGCACGCACAGCCCGGTCAGCAGCACCGCGCTCGCGACGATGCGAATGCGCACGGTGTTGTTCGACTTCAGCAACTGGATGAACAGCGCGATCACCCAGCCGCCCCACGTGGAGCGCACCAGCGAAAGCGCGAACGAGATGAAGCCGAGCGCGCCCGCCACCCAGCGCACGCGGTGCTTCGCGGCCATCACGAACACCATCGCGCCCATCATCGCGAACGCGAACGGACCGGACGAATTCATCGTGCTGAACACGCGCACGCCGAACGGCACGGGATCGCCCTGCGAGCTCATGTCGGAGCCCATCATCCACATCGCGTCCCACGGCGGCATGATGAAGAACTGCACGATGCCGTAGCCGCCCATCGCGAGCATGCCCCAGATGAACGTGTTGACGATCGCGTCGCGGTACTGCGGATACTGGCGCGAATGCGCCATGATGTGAAAGCCGATCAGCACCGGATAGAGCCAGTTCGCGAGATCGTAAGTCGCGGCGAGCGGCCCGACCGACACCACGCCGACGAGGTACGCATACGCGATGCCGCCGAGCATCAGCAGCACCGGCAGTCCGCGCCGCTGCGCGAGCACCGGGTAGTAGCGCACGAGCGACAGCCCGCTCACCATCGTCACCGCGAGCGGCGCGATCTGGATCAGGCTCGTGGGCGTGAACGCGCCCTTCGCGTAGTCCGCGAGGCGCCGCACTTCCGGGCTCAGGAACCACGTCCACCACATGAAGCCGACATAGCGCGCGGGGCTGCGGAAATACAGCCAGACGCCCGTCGCGATCGCGAGCACCGGAAAGCCGACCGTCAGCGCGGAGCCCTGATGCGCGAGGATCAGCACGCCGGTGAGCGTCCACAGCGCGAGCGGCGGCAGCCAGGCTTTCGGGTCGTCGCGCAACAGGCGCGATGCGCGCGAGCCGTGTGGTGCTGGCGCGCTGCCGGACGTATCGTGCGCCGGCGCGGAGATGAGCGTCGACATGCGTCACAGCCCTCCGCCTGCGCGGCCGGATGCGTAGCCGCCGGCGTTCGAACGCGCCGTTGCCGCATGCGGACGCTTCGTGCGCAGCAGTTCGTTCGTGATCCACACGTGCTGCTGCGCGTAGTGCTGCGTCGTGAGATCGCGCGCGATGAGTTGTCCCACGGCCTCGCACGCCTGCGCGAGCGCGGCTTCGGGCCGCACCGCGAGACGGCTCGCGGCATCGCGCAGCGCGGCCGGATCGAAGGGCGGCACGTAGGACACCGCGTGATCGTCGAAGTAATCGTCGACGGCGCCCACGCGCGTGACGATCATCGGCTTGCCGACGGCCGCCGCTTCCAGCATCACGGTAATGCCCGACGCGTGCGCGTTCGGCCGCAGCGGCACCACGATCACGTCGGCCCAGTCGTACAGCTCGCGCTGTTTCGCAAGGCCAGGGGCCGACGCGATCCGCACATTCGGCGCATGCAACGACGCGGGAATCCGCCGGCGCGTGGCGAGCCGCACGTCGTAGCGCGCGTCGTGGCCGAACGCCTTCACGAAGGTGTCCCAGTCGCGGTCGCGGTCGTTACCGATCGCGGCGACCCGCAGCGGCGTATGCGGCTGCCACGCGCGCGGCGCGCGCACCGGAAAGTCGACCGTGTTGAGGCCGTAGTACACCTGCACCGCGTCACGCTCCAGATAGCGGCGGCAGAGCCGCGCGTTGTCGCTCGCGAGCGTCGTCAGTACGTCCGCGCGCGCGATCAGCCGGCGATAGCACCAGCGCCGCAGCGCGCCATACTCGGGCCAGCGGTCGAGCAGCCACACGCTCTGCGCGAGCAGCAGCGGCGCCGTGGCGCGCGGGCGGCCGTGCAGGAGCAGCAGCAGCGCGACCGACAGATGCTCGTGCTCGGTATGCGTCCAGATCACATCGGAGCGCAGGATTTCGCCGCGGTTGCGCCATGTGTGAATGAAGTCGAAGCCGAGCACGGCTTTCAGCGCGCGTCGCGCGAGTCGCATCGGCGTGCGTTCGCGCGTGTCCTGCGAATAGGTCAGCGCGAACTCGTCCGACTCCGCGTGGTGATAACCGTACAGGCAACCGATATCGTCGCCCTTGCGGTAGTGACGCGGGTCGGCGCCGTAAAACAGGTGCACGTGGACCTTGGTCGCATTCATGCAGGATTCCCCCGACTGTCCGTGATGGCTCGTGCGCTGATGGCGCGGTGCTATGTCGACGTGCGTCACAGCGCGGCGCGGCGTGCTTCCTGCGCGCCCGTGCGCACCGCGCGCCAGCGTGCGAGCGTCGCGCCGCCGCGCTTCGACGCGAGCGCGAGCACCGCATGCACGAAGCCCGGATACACGCGCGTGCCGACGAGCGCATACCACCACCACGCGGTCTCGCGACGCATCGGCGGCAGTTGCGCGCGCAGGATCAGATGCAGGTTGTACGCGGCATTGCGCACGGCCTGCATCGTCTGCGCGTCGCGGCGGTCTTCGTCGAAGCGTTCGGCGGGGAAGTGATCGACGGCGACCTGCGGGTCGTAGACGAGCTTCCAGCCGGCGTTCTTCACGCTCATGCTGAACGCCATGTCGTTGTGCACCTGCGCGCCCGCACCGCGCAGCCGGCTGTCGAAGCGGATCGCGCGGATCGCGTCGCGGCGGTAGCTCATGTTCGCGCCTTTCAGCAGGTCCACTTCGCGCGCGACGCCCACCCCGAGATGGTGGTTGCCGACAATCTTCCCCGACGTGCGCAGCTTGCCGACGAGCGGCCGCGCGCCGTCCAGCACGCGGCCGCTCTGGTGCACCCAGTCGCGGCCGCCGAGCGCGCCGAGTCGCGGGTCCGCGTCGAACGCCATCGCGATACGCGCGACCCAGTCGTTGCGCGGCGCGGCGTCGTCGTCGGTGATCGCGATCACGTCGCCGGTCGCGGCGTCGAGCCCGCGGTTGAGCGCGGCCACCTGGCCCGGCACGTCCACCGGCACCACGACGAGCGGCAGCAGGCGGCTCGCCACATGCTGGCGCAGGCCTGCATGCGTGATCTCGTCGTCAGGACGGGCCACGACGATCACTTCGTCGGGACGCCGCCGCTGCCGCGTCAACGCCGCGAGACAACGCGCGAGATCCGCCGGGCGGCGATAGGTCGGAACGAGTACGGAGACTTTCATCGGGATCCTCCAGTGCGTCGGCACTTCGGTTCGGCAGGCGAGGCTCTTGGCCCGCATCACGCGCTCAGATACTCCTGCACCGCCGCGTAGCCGCGTCCATACGCGCCACGCGCGCGCTGCGGCATCGCGTTGAAGATCGCGCCCTGCACCTGCACGCCGCCCGACTTCAGGCGCTTCAGCATGTCCGCGAGTTCGCCTTCGCTGTGCATGCCCGAGCGCACCGCGACGAACGTGGTGCCGGCCTGCGCGCCGATCAGCGCGGCGTCCGTCACTGCGAGCACCGGCGGCGTGTCGATCAGGATCACGTCGTAGCGCTCGACGAGCGTCTCCAGCGACTGCTGCAGACGCGGCGACATCAGCAGCTCCGACGGATTGGGCGGACGGCGGCCGCACGAAATGAACTGCAGGTTCTCCACTTCGCTGCCGCGGATCGCTTCGTCGAGCGCGATCTGTCCGGACAGCAGTTCGGAGAAACCGTTGTCGGGCGAACCGCCCAGATAGCGTTCGAGCGCGCCGCGCCGCATGTCACCGTCGATCATCAGCACGCGCTTGCCTGAATGCGCAAGCAGCACCGCGAGGTTGACGGTGAGAAAGCTCTTGCCGACGCCCGGCATCGCGCCGGTCAGCATGATCACGCGGTTGCGCGCATCCATCGTCGAGAACTGCAGCGCGGTCCGCAGGCTGCGCAGGCTTTCCACCGTGACGTCTTTCGGTCGTGCGCTCGCGAGTACCGAGCGCAGCCGGTTGCCGCCGCGCACCACGGTGTGCTCCAGCACCGCCTGCTCGGCGGACAGCGGAATCAGCCCGTACACCGGCAGATGAAATGCGCGCTCCACCTGCTCCGGATCGACGATGCCCTTGAACAGGTTGCGCCGCACGAACACGAAACCCGTACCGACGATCAGGCCGAGAATCGTCGCGGCCGAAACGATCAGCACCTTCTTCGGCTTCGACGGCATGCCGGGCCGCATCGCCGCATCGACGATGTGCACGTTGCCGCCGGTGCCGACGCGCTGCACCGACAGCTCCTGAATGCGGTTCAGCAGCAGCACGTAGATGTCTTCGGCCACTTTCGCGTCGCGCTGCAGTTGCACCGCTTTCACCTCGGTAGCGGGCAGATCGCGGAAACGCGTGTCGTATTTCGCGCGTTCGGCTTCGAGCTGCGCGAGCTGTTCGCTCGCGGCGATCAGCACTGGGTGATCGCTGCCGAAGCGCGCATCGAGCGTCGCGATCTGCAGCTTCATCTGCGAGATCTGCTGCTCGTACTGGATGCTGCCGTCCAGATAGATCTTCGCTTCTTCGCTCGCGTTGATCGAACCGGACTTGCTCTGATAATCGGTCAACGCCGCTTCCGCGCGCACCAGATCGCCCTTCAGGCGCGGCTCTTCGGCGCGCAGGAAATCGAGCATCTTGTTCGCGTCGGCCTGCTTGGTCGCGATGTGCTCCTGTACGTACGACTGCGCGAGCGCATTGGCGATCTGCGATGCGCGCTCGGCATCCGTATCTTCGAGCGAGATGCCGATCACGCCGGTCTGCTTGCCCTGCTCCTGCACGGTGATCGCCGACTGGAACGCGGTGATCGCGTCGAGGTCGTTCATGCGCGCGGCCGTGAAGCGCGTGCCGGGCCGCGCCACCAGCCGCTTCACGAGGATCGTCACGCCGTTGCCCTGTGCCTGCTGACCCACCTGCCCCGTCAGCAGCAGATTGCCGTCGCTGTCTTCGAGCGTGTAGCGGCCCTGCGGCAACGCGGTCAGCATGAGCTTCTTGCCTTCGAGCGAAGGCGTCACGTCGAGTGAATCCACGTCCGCCACTTCACCGCCCCATGCGAACGATGTCATGCCGAGCCAGGGCTTCGCCAGTTCGCCGGGCGTGGCGAGCCGCGCGGCGAGATTGCCGAGCACCGGAATCGTCTTCGGCGCGACGAAGAAGTTCAGCTTGAAGCGGTCCACCACCGGTTCGACGACGCTGCGGCTCTTGATCATCTCGATCTCGGCATCGGTAGGCAGCGACGATGAACCGGTCGACACCGCCGCGCCCGTCTGAGTCTGCGTGAGCGCCTGCGACGTGAAATCCGACGGCTCGACGCGCACGCGCGCATCCGCCGTGTAGACGGGTTTCGCGACGTAGCAGTAGAACACTGCGATGGCCACGACCGTCGCGGCAATCGCGATCAGCCACCAGACGTCGTCGAGCATGACCTGCAGCAGGTCGCCGAGGACCACGTCCTCTTCTTCGGTCTTCGGCGTTACGGTCAGTGCGGTATGGGCTTGCGTGTTCACGGTTCGGTCCCGGTGGATGGGTGGCGGTGCGCGTCAGCGTGTGATCTGCTTCGTGTAGAACACGGCCTGGATGGTCGGCAGCACCTCCAGCAGCACGCGGTTGAACGTCGTGGACGAAGCCGTGCCGACATAGACGACGTCGAGCGGCTTCAGCTGGAATTTCGTCGACAGCATGATCGAGTCCGGCTGCGTCATGTCGAGCCGGTACACGTCGGGCTGCGTCGGGTGGTCCATCATTCCGCGCATCACGTAGATCTGGCGCGGGTTCGCGTCGGTATCGAGAATGCCGCCGGCTTGCGTGAGCGCATCCGCGATCGTCAGGCGGCCCTTCAGCATCGGCATCTGGGTCGGCGTCTTCACTTCGCCGAGCACGAAGACGCGGGTGTCGGTGCGGTCCGGAATGTTGATGATGTCGCCGCTCTGCAGCATCACGTCCTGCGACGTGTCGCCGCGATCGAGCAGACGGTTCGCGTCCAGCACGTACAGGTGGTGGTTGCGCGTGAGCCGCACGCGCTGGATGTCGGCGTCGGTCGTCGTGCCGCCCGAACGCGTGATCGCGTCGACAAGCGTCAGCGGCATGTCGCTGATCGCGAGCGGCCCCGGCTGCTTGACCTCGCCCGTCACCTGCACCTTCTGGCTGCGGTATGCGAGCACGCGCACGTCGACCTGCGGGTTCCTGATGTAGCGCACGAGGCCGCTCGCAAGCTGCTCGCGCAGATCGTTGACGGTCTTGCCCGCCGCATGAATGCGGCCGACGAACGGGAAGTAGATCGTGCCGTCCGGTGCGACGGTCTGCCCGTACGGATCCGCTTCGCCCGGCAACGCGGCGGTATACGGCTGCGCGAGCGCCTGGCCGAGCGTCTGCGTGGTGTTGCCGCCTGCGGAAAACGTGCTGCCCTGCGGCGTCGACAGTTCCGGATGGTCGTACACGGTCACGCCGAGAATGTCCTGCGGTGCGATCCGGTACACGTAGTCCGCCGGATTCGCGAACGGCGGCAGCGGCAGGTCCTGCGGCGGCGGCGCGGCCTGGGTCTGCTCGTCGACCAGTTCTTCGTCGATCAGGTGGACTGGATAGTTCGGCTGCTGCTTGCGCGCGGCCGCTTCGTCGAGCCGCGACGTATCGAGGTAATTGCCGGGCGCCGTCGAGCACGCACTCATGCAGACGGTGAGAACCAGCGCCAGCGCAGGCGCGATTGCGAGGTCGAGCTTCAGCATAGTCGGTCCAGCCATCCCTTCACCAGATGTTCGATCAACGCGAGACTGTCGCGATACATCGCCTCGTCGAGGCCGTGCGGATCGGGCACGTCCGAGTCTTCCCACTTGCCGAGCGCATGCACCTTGCCGCGCGAGGTCGGCGCGAGCGCTTCCACCTGCTTCACCTGGCGACGCTCGGTCACGAGCACGAGGTCCGCATCGCAGATCAGGCGCCGCGTGAGACGCCGCGAACAATGCTCATGGCCGCCGACGCCGCGTTCGGCGAGCAGCCGCACCATCATCGGGTCCATGCCGTCGCCATCCAGCGCGCGCAGCCCCGCCGAGTGAAACGCCGACGCGCCGCGCGAACGGCGGCGCTGCCACGCGCGAAACAGCCGCTCCGCCGCGGGCGAGCGGCACACGTTCGCATGGCAGACGATCAGCACGTTGTCGAACATGGCGTCGGCTCCTCGGCGTTGTGTCATGCGTCCGCGCCGGCGAGCGCGTTCACGTCGTCGTGCAGCGCGCGGTCCGTCTGTGTGCCCTGACGGCCGATCGCGTGATACTCGAAGCCGAGTTCGCGCATCGCGGCGGGTTCGTAAAGATTGCGGCCGTCGAAAATCAGCGGCGCCTTCAGGCGCGCCTTCAGCGCGTCGAAATCAGGCATCCTGAAGACTTTCCATTCGGTGAGGATCACGAGCGCGTCGGCGCCGTCCAGCACGTCCATTTCGTCGGGGGCGAACGTGAGGCGCGCGTGCTGCGCGGGCGCATGCGCGAGATCGCGCTCGAACGCGTGCGTGGCTTCGCCGGTCGCGACCGGGTCGTACGCTTTCACGGCAGCGCCGAGCGCGAGCAGTGCCGCGATCAGCGGACGGCTCGGCGCTTCGCGCATGTCGTCGGTATTGGGCTTGAACGCGAGACCCCAGACGCCGAACGTGCGGCCGCTCAGGTCGTCGCCGAAGCGCGCCACGATCTTGTGCGCGAGAATCTGCTTCTGCGTTTCGTTGACGGCCTCGACCGCCTGCAGGATGCGCAGGCTCTGGCCGTGTTCGTCGGCCGTGCGCGCGAGCGCCTGCACGTCTTTCGGAAAGCACGAGCCGCCATAGCCGCAGCCCGCGTACAGGAAGTCGTAGCCGATGCGCGGATCGGAGCCGATGCCGCGCCGCACTGCTTCGATATCGGCGCCCACCACGTCGGCCAGATTCGCGAGTTCGTTCATGAACGAGATGCGCGTGGCGAGCATCGCGTTCGCCGCGTATTTCGTGAACTCGGCAGAGCGCACGTCCATGTGCAGCGTGCGTTCGCGGTTGCGGTTGAACGGCGCGTACAGGCGCTTCATCAGTTCGCGGGCCTTTTCGCCGGGCACGTCGTCGCTGCAGCCCAGCACGATGCGATCGGGCCGCGCGAAGTCTTCGACAGCCGCGCCTTCCTTCAGGAACTCCGGATTCGACACCACCGAGTACATGTGCCGCGCGCCCCGCGCCTTCAGCTCGCCGGCAATCGCATCGCTCACGCGCGCGGCCGTGCCGACCGGCACCGTCGACTTGTCGACGATCACCTTGAAGCCGTCCATATGGCGGCCGATGTTGCGCGCCGCCGCGAGCACGTATTGCAGGTCCGCCGAGCCGTCTTCGTCCGGCGGCGTGCCCACCGCGATAAACAGGATGTCGCCGTGCGCGACGGCCGCCTCCACGTCGGTGGAGAACGTGAGCCGCTTCGCGCGGCGATTGCGCGCGATGATGTCGAGCAGACCCGGCTCGTGGATCGGCATGCCGCCGCCGTTGAGCACGTCGATCTTGCGCGCGTCCACGTCGAGGCAGAACACGTCGTTGCCGATGTCCGCGAGGCAGGCGCCCGTCACGAGCCCTACGTAGCCGCTGCCGATGATCGTCACATTCATGGATTGCACCTCGGTAACAGGAGTTCAGTACGCGTTGCGTCCCGCGAAGCCCTTCCACATCGTCAGCGCGACGATCTTGATGTCGAGCCAGAAGGTCCAGTGCTGCATGTAGTACAGGTCGAGCTTCACGCGGCCCATCATCTTTTCGATCCGGTCGGTTTCGCCGCGATAGCCGTTGATCTGCGCCCAGCCGGTGATGCCGGGCTTGATCCGGTAGCGGTGCATGTAGCCCTTCACCAGATCCTTGTAGATGTCGTCGTGCTCGAGTGCATGCGGGCGCGGCCCGACCACCGACATGTCGCCGAGCAGCACGTTGATGAACTGCGGCAGTTCGTCGAGGCTCGTGCGGCGCAGGAACGCGCCGACCCGCGTGATGCGCGGATCGCCGCGTCGAGCCTGGGTGACCTTGCCGGCCGCCTCGTGATGCACGCGCATCGAGCGGAACTTGAAAATCTCGAACTGGTTGCCGTCGATACCCTTGCGCTTCTGGCGGAAAAACACCGGCCCCGGCGAAGACAGCTTGACCAGCATCGCGATCACGAGCATCAGCGGCGCGAGCGCGGTCAGCGCGCCGAGCGCGAAGAAGCGGTCGAACACGCGTTTCGGCAGCACGCGCAGATCGGTGATCGGCGACGCGGCGAGATTGATCGCGGGCACGCCCAGCAGATCGACCACCGGCTCGCGGAACAGCGTCAGGCTCTGCACGTCCGGAATGAAGCGGATGTTCACGAAGTCGTTGCGCAGCTCCACCACGAAGCGATGGATCGTGCGTTCCTTCGAGATGGGCAGCGCGAGCCACAGTTCGCGGATGTTGCGGCCGCGGATCAGACGGATCATCGCGTCGAAGTCGCGCTCCACCGGCATGCCGTCGATCTCCTGATGCTCGCCTTCATCGTCGTCGAACACCGCGACCGGCCGGAAGCCGGCCTCCGGGCGGCCGCGCATCTGGCGGCTCAGGAAACGCGCATAGCGCGCGCCGCTCACGATCGCGACGGCCTTGTGGTTATAGCCGCCGCGCCGCAGCCCCTTCAGCACCGTATGCACGATGCCCTTCGAGAGCATCAGCAAGGCGACGCTTGCGACGGCCCAGTACGCGAGCCACAACCGCGACAGCAGGTCCGAACGATGCAGGCTGAAGCTGATCAGGATGCCGATGCCTTCCACGACGAGCCACGCGAGCGCGACGCGCACCAGCAGATCGTAGACACGCTGACCGCGCCACGACTGATAGATGCCGAACACGGGAAACAGCCAGATCACGAGCAGACAGTTGAACGCGAGCGCGATGTCCTGGAAGTCGCTGAGCCAGACGAACTCGCCGCCATACGCCGCGGCGGCGATCAGCGCGCCGGCGGTCACCATGGCAATGTCGATGATTCTGGATAGAACGCTCAGCATGGAAGCGCACCTCGTGTCGATCGGGCAACCGGCGTCCGGAATCGCATTGCTTTGTGTTGCGCTGGCGAAATGCGACCCGGTCACCTGCATGGGTATAGATAAAGCCGCATTTAAATTTCCGGCGCAAGCTGGCAAAAAATCTTTAAATTCCGCGGGGATTTTTTCTGACTTATTTTTATATTTTTACCGCTGATCGATGCGGCCAGATGCCCGACTGACAGGCGTTCCAGCGGCGCAGCGTCACGCACCGCGCCACCAGTCGAATGGCGGCGGTATTTTTTCGAATTATTTTTATCCGCCTGAATTCATCGAAATTCCTGCCGACACACAGGTCCCGACACCGGAAGATAAAATTTAAACGGATTATCGATGCGTTTTATTGACGATTTACGTCGTGCTACAACTACCCGCACCCATTCAGTGTGAGGAGAACGACATGTCGGTTCCGGTTACAACGGCAGCAACCGCGAGTGGCGCCCGTACCACCGCTGCTGCCGGCGTCAAACTGAAAGTGCATCCGGTCATTCTCGCGGGCGGCTCGGGCACGCGCCTGTGGCCGATGTCCCGCGAGCAGCATCCGAAGCAGCTGATCGGACTCCTGGGCAGCGATTCGCTGCTGCAATCCACCGCGCGCAGGCTCGACGCGCTCGATGCGGGCTACCCGCTCGCGGAGCAGCTCGTGGTGGTCTGCAACGAGGAACATCGCTTCACGACCGCCGAGCAGTTGCGCACGAGCGGCAAGGCCGCGCGCCTGATTCTCGAACCGACGGGACGCGACACGGCACCCGCGCTGACGGTGGCCGCGCTGTCGATCGCTACCGACGACGAAGACGGCATCATGGTCGTGATGCCCGCCGACCATGCCGTCGCCGACCTGTCAGGCTTCCAGTCCGCGCTCGGACAGGGCGTGCGCTTCGCGGTGACCGGCCATATCGTAACGATGGGCATCGTGCCGACGCATGCGGAAACGGGCTTCGGCTATATCCGGATCGGCGAGCCGCTCGCGCAGGCAGCGGATGGCGAAGGGCCGGACATTAGTGCGCCTGGTGCCGTTAGCGCGGCGCGACACCTCGAACGATTCGTCGAAAAGCCGCATCTGGAGCTCGCGCAGCAGTACGTCGCATCGAACGCGTACTGGTGGAACAGCGGCATTTTCATCGTGCGCGCGTCCACGTGGCTGAAGGCGATCCGCCACTTCGAGCCCGCCATTTACGACGCGTGCATCGACGCCTGCGCGACCGGCACCGCGGACGGCGACTTCTTTCGCGTGGGGCGCGATGCGTTCGCGGCGTCACCGTCCAATTCGATCGACTACGCGGTGATGGAGCGGCTCGGCAGCGATGCCTCGGTGGCGACCGGCGCGGTCGTGCCGCTCGCGGCCGGCTGGTCCGACGTCGGCTCGTGGGATGCGATCTGGGCGATCTCGCCGAAAGACGATACGGGCAACGTAGGCCGGGGGCATGTGCTGTTCGAAGGCGCGCAGACCACCTTCGCGCATTCCGAAGGACGCCTGATCGCCTGCGTCGGCACGCACGATCTCGTCGTCGTCGAGACGCCGGATGCGATTCTCGTCGCCGACAAGGCACGCGTGCAGGACGTGAAGAAGGTGGTGAAACAGATTCAGGGCAATCACGGCACTGAGGCGTCGAATCATCGCAAGGTGCATCGCCCGTGGGGGCACTACGATTCGGTGGATGCCGGAGAGCGCTTCCAGGTGAAGCGCATCGTCGTGAAGCCGGGCGCGCGTCTGTCGCTGCAGATGCACCATCACCGCGCGGAGCACTGGATCGTCGTGCGCGGTACGGCGCTCGTGACGCGCGGCGACGAACGCTTCGTCGTGTCGGAAAACGAATCCGCGTACATCCCGCTCGGCGTCACGCACCGGCTCGAAAACCCCGGCAAGATGCCGCTCGAAATCATCGAAGTGCAGTCGGGCTCCTATCTCGGCGAAGACGACATCGTGCGTTTCGACGATACCTATGGGAGAAAGTGAAGCGGTGGAAGTAAAGCCGCGCGTGTGCGGCGAACGGCGGGGCGCGGTCGAATGGCGATGACCGCGCTCCGCTCAGCGCACGCTCATTTTCACGTTCACGTAGCTCACCCGACCTGGACCAGCAGCCGCGGCACGTCGTTCGCGGAACCGCCCGGATCGCCTTCGCCATCCGCCAGCGTCGGTACGCGCTCTGACGGATACCGTTTCAACGGCACCCAGCGGCCGTTCACGTTCATCGTGTCCGGCACGCATGCGAGCGTCGCCACCGCCTTGACCGCTTCCAGTGCTTCCTGATCGGGCTGCAGTGCGACGGGCTGCCGTGCGAGCTCATCGAGCGTGGCAGCCGGCATCGCGGGCGCGTGCTGCGCCACGCATTCATGCTGCCGCTGCGGTTCGCCGACGCCGTTGTGCACGCGCAGGTCCGCGTCGATCCATTGCTGCGCCCAGTCCAGCGCGTAGCATCGCGCCGCCTCGGCGTGGTCGAAGCGCGGCCCGATCAGACCGGAGCGTTCGACCCGCTTGCCGTCGCGCGTAATCTCGACCGCGGCGCGATACGTGTCGTTCGACGCCTTGTGCACCAGCGCGTGAACCAGATAACCGTACCGGTTCACGATCTGCTCACCCAGCGATGCCTGGCTCGACCAGACCAGCGGACTGCGCGCCGGCATGGCGGGCGGCACGGGCACGCGACGCTGCGCATTCGGCATCACGCCAAAGGCGCCTGCGCGCGATGGCGGGGGCACAGACACGGCCACCGGCAACCCGTCCTGCCCGGCGAGCTGCCGCGTGATCGTCGCGAACGGATCGGCTGGCTGCCCGGCCACGTATGTTTCCGCGACGGCGCCGGACGCTTGCCACGATTCGGGGCTTCTCCAGTAGACACCGAACGCACCGTCGTCCCGTCGGCCTTCGTCGCGCACACAGGCCACCGGCGCTTCGACCGCACGCGGCAGCGGGGGTGCATCGAGTTCGGGAATATAGGGAAATTGCCGGCCGTTCTGCGACAGGATGCGGACCATCCCGGCCAGCGTGCCGTTGCGTTGCCATTCCTCGAAACGGCGACGGCACGTGGGCCCGGACGGAAAGCGCCCCGGCAGTTTCGACCAGGGTTCGCCGGTCGCAAGGATCCACAGGACGGCATTGGCCACGATGCGCGGCTCGGCGCGCGGACGGCCACGCCGGTTCAGACGCATGACCGGCTCGTCGGACAGCAGCGCGACCAGCTGCGACCACTCTTCGTTGCTCAACTCTTCGACAGACATGCGTTTCTCCACGCAGCCAGGCCGGGGCTGCGGCTTCGGGCAATCGCGAACTTCGTGAACAGGCGATTCGCGTATGCCCTCGGTTGCACAATTGGCTTATGCGTTTTGTGCCGCCTTTTAAATCGCCGCACTGCAGTAGTGCGGTCGTTCCCTGGCGAGAAGCACAAAACAAGGTCTCACTCGTGCATAGGAGAATTTGTGCAGGAAGCATACCACCCTAAGGGTTTGCATGAATATGACTTATCAGAATTTCCTCATGCCGTTTAAATCGCTCCGTTGTCGATCCGCATCAGCCGTACGGTGCAGCCCATACGCGCGCGTCTCCGCGGGGCCTGCGCAGCCGTTCCTGTTTGAACCGGCTTGCGTGACCTTCGCTTCAGCCAGCTCGTTGGTCATCTCGACCGCTTTTATCCGCCTTGAATTTGCAAGCACAATAAAAGAATAAAAAATCAGAAAGAAATGGAATGAAACCTTTCCGCGTTTGACAGGCAAAAACATTTCGTCCAAAAAAGAAATCGTCAGTCTGGGCCTTGCTCAGGCCAAGGGATTGCTTCGTTATCCGACAGGATTTCCTGCAGCGCATTCGGTATCCGCTGACACGGAACGACGCGCATCCTGATGCCGCATTCACGGCCCGTCACCATCACGCTCACGAGGGCAACCCGCATGATCCGATCACTGATACGCGCGGTTCTGTGCGGCGCCGCGCTCGCATTGCTCGCCTCAACCTGCCACGCGCAGTACACGACCGACTGGATCGCCAATACGTTCGGCACGCTCGCCGCGCATGTCGGCAACACCGCGCGCTCGATGTGGGTCGCGCCGGAAGGCGTGATCTACACCGCGTCGTTCTGGGACGAGAACGAAGGCGGCGTCGCGATCTACCAGAACGGCAAAAGCCTCGGCTCGATCGGCGATCACAGCGAGTTTCAGGGCGGCGCGATCACGGGCAACGCAACCTCGATCTTCGCCGCGTTGCAGTACGGCACGTCGTATGGCAGCGGCTCGGTGGGACGTTACAACCGCGCGACCGGGACGCGCGACCTCGTGATTCCGGTGAGCGTGTGGAACGCCGTCAGCCGCGCCGACGTGATCACGGGCCTCGCGACCGCGGGCTCGCTGCTGTACGCGAGCGACTTCTTCGGCAACCGCGTGCGCGTGTTCACGACCGCCGGCGTCTGGCAGCGCGACATCCCGTTGAGCAGCCCGGGCGCACTCGCGCTGGACGGCGCCGGCAACCTGTGGGTCGCGCAGAAGAGCGCCGGGACCGTCGTCGAGTTCAGCGCGGCCGGCGCGGTGCTGGACACGATCCAGCTGCCCGCCGGTTCGCAACCTTCCGCGCTGTATCTGGATGCGTCGAGCCAGCGTCTGATGGTCGGCGACGAAGGCCCGGACATGAACATCAAGCTCTACGACGTGTCCGGCGCACCGGCACTCGTCGGCACGTTCGGCGT
Source organism: Paraburkholderia phosphatilytica (assembly GCF_003443895.1). Lineage (GTDB taxonomy): Bacteria > Pseudomonadota > Gammaproteobacteria > Burkholderiales > Burkholderiaceae > Paraburkholderia > Paraburkholderia phosphatilytica. The sequence goes on from NZ_QQOA01000014.1 coordinate 105,704, forward strand.
TCAGGGCGGCTATCTCGACACCACGTCGGGCATCAAGGGCCAGGTGGGCGACAAGCGCTTCACCCGAATCGTAGGGATCGGCAAGGACACAGCCGGCAATCTGTACGTGCTCAACAATCCGTGGGGCGGCGGCTGGGACCTGGGCCGCAACGGCGGCACGGACCTGCACGCGTACAGCAGCGGCGGCACGCTGTTGTGGACGCTGCAGTCGCTGAACTTCGAAGCGGTCGGCGCGCCCGATCCGGCAACCGACGGCGCCTGGTTCTACAGCGGCACGAACATCTACAGCGGCACCGCGGGCGGAACCTTCGTCGCGAACACCGTCGATCCGTTCACCTACCCCACGGATCCACGCCTCAACATGAACGACACGCAGCGCGACGAGCACTTCGGGCAGCTCGCCGTGATCGGCGGCAACCGGATACTCGTCGCGTCGGGCCAGAATCCGGGCATCTTCTATTTCTTCCACTTCAACCCAGCGAACGGTTATATCGCGATCCCCGACGGCGCGATTCCGGGCCACCCGTTCGACACGACGCTGGAGGTGACGGGCGGCTTCTGCCTCGACAGCAAAGGCGATGTCTGGGCGGGTCTGAACCGCACCAACCGCATCTACCACTACCCGCTGACGGGCTTCGACAGCAGCGGCAAACCAGCGTGGGGCGCCGGCACGTGGACGTCGATTCCGGAAAGCGTGCGGCCGACCACGCGCATCGTCTACCAGCCCGACAGCGACACGATGATTCTCGCGCAGGGTCTCGCGAACAACTGGGACTGGACCGCGATGGACGGCCGGATCGAGGTGTATCACGGCTGGGCCGCGGGCAACATCCGCACGCCCAACCCCGTGATCACGCAGACGGGCGCGAATCCGAAGTCGATCGCGGCGGCCGGCAACTATCTGTTCGTCGGTTACGTGCATACGGTGCCGAACGTCGACGTCTACGATCTGACGACGGGTGCGCTCGTCACCACGTTGACCGATTCGAGCCCGCAGACAGTCGACGTCGGCAACGACGTGGATTCGATGTATGGCCTTCGGGCTTACCTGACGTCGAGCGGGCAGTACGTGATCACGAAGGACAACTACAACGGGTCGAGTATCGTCGTCTACCGCTGGACGCCTTGAGGGCGTTGCGCGTCCCACGAACTCCGCCTGCGCGAACGTGCCACAATCTCCGGCATGACCTGGATCGCCGCCCTGCCGATGTATAACGTCACGCCCGCGCTCGCCGACGACTGGCGCGCGTTGCTCGCGGACGTATTGCGCGCAGTGGCGTCCGATGCGTGCATCGTCTCTCAGTCTGACGATCTGCCCACGCTGTGGCGCGCACCGAACCTGCTGCTGTCGCAAACCTGCGGTTATCCGCTCACGCACGATCTCAACGACGCGGACGTGCAGGTCGTCGCCACGCCGAGGTTCGATGTCGAAGGCTATGAAGGCGCGCGCTATTCGAGTGCGATCGTTGTGCATGCGGATGCGCGATACGCCTCTATCGAAGCGCTGCGCAATCTGCGCGCGGCGTACAACCAGGACGACTCGCATAGCGGCATGAACGCGCTGCGCCATACCGTTGCGCCGTTCGCTGACAAAGGACGCTTTTTCAGCGAAGCGATCCGCACCGGCTCGCACGTGGGTTCGCTGCGAGCGATCGCGGAACGGCGCGCAGATGTCGCGGCGATCGATTGCGTGACGATGGATTATGTGCGTGAAGCCTTGCCTGCCGTTGCGCGCGAGGTTCGCACGCTGGGCTATACGCGCGCGGCGCCGGGTCTGCCTTTGATCGCCTCGCGACAGGTGCCGGCCGAAACGATCAAGGCGTTACGTGCCGCGTTGGAGGAAGCCGTGCAGCATGACGCAGCACGCGCGACACGCCTGCATCTGCGCGGATTCTCGACACTTACGCTGAACGACTACGACGTCATCACGCGGATGGAAGACGAAGCGCGAGCGGCGGGTTATCCGCGGCTCGCGTAGCGAAGGGGTGCCTGCTACCCCGCCTCCAGCACCAGCAACTGCGCACCATCCGCCACCTGATCGCCGACCGCATACAGCACCTCGGTCACCTTGCCCGCTGCCGGCGCGCCGATCGTGTGCTCCATCTTCATCGCTTCCATCACCATCAGCGGCGCGCCCTTTTCGACCACCGCGCCCGCTTCCACCAGCACCGCGATGATCTTGCCCGGCATCGGCGCGGTCAGCCGGCCTTCGCCATGCTCGGCGTCCGCCGCATGCGCGAGCAGGTTCTGCCATTCGAACGCGAACGCATCGCCACGCGAGAACACATGGAACGTATCGCCATCGACGAACACGCGCCCGGTGATCCGGCTCGTGCCGAACGTCATGCCGAATTCGTGCTCGCCATCGCAGCGCCACCACGTGAACGGATAGCGCTCGTCGCCGGTCTCGAGCGTCGCGCCGTCGCCGTTCGCGACGAACTGCGCGGACAGCGCGGCATCCGTGTCCACATCGCGCCAGTCGATCGTCTGGCGGAAACTGCCGTTCAGCCGCCAGTGCGACAGCGCGGTCCACGGCGACGCCTGCTGTGCATCGCTCATGCCGCTCATGCTGCCGGCCAGCAACGCGGCACACGCAAGCGCAAGCGCCGCATGCACCGGCTTGTCGCGCGGCGCGAACAGCGTCGCGTGATTGCGTTCGATCAGGCCGGTATCGAGATCCGCGGTCGAGAACGGCACGCTCGTCGCGATCCGCTGCAGGAATTCGACGTTCGTATGCGGCCCGACGATCTCGAAGCCGCGCAGCGCGCGCGTCAGCCGCAACAGTGCTTCGTCGCGGTCGGCGCCGTGCACGATCAGTTTCGCGATCATCGGATCGTAGAACGGCGTGATCGTGTCGCCCTCGCGCACGCCGCTGTCCACGCGCACCGGCGCGCGTTCGCCGCTCAGCGTGCCGACGCGGAACTCCACGGCATCGGGCACACGCAGATGCCGCAGCGTACCCGTGGACGGCAGAAAGCCGCGCGCCGGATTCTCGGCGTAGATGCGCGCTTCGATCGCGTGACCGGTCACTGCGATCTCATGTTGCTGCAGCGGCAGCGGCTCGCCGCTCGCCACCCTTAACTGCCATTCGACCAGGTCCTGCCCCGTCACCATCTCCGTGACCGGATGCTCGACCTGCAGGCGCGTGTTCATTTCCATGAAGTAGAACTCGCCGCCCGGCGACATGATGAATTCCACCGTGCCCGCGCCGACGTAGTTCACCGCGCGCGCCGCCGCCACCGCGGCTTCGCCCATCGCGCGACGGGTTTCGTCGGAGAGTCCCGGCGCGGGCGCTTCTTCCAGCACCTTCTGGTGGCGCCGCTGCACCGAGCAGTCGCGATCGAACAGCCACACCGCGCCGCCGAGTTTGTCAGCGAACACCTGCACTTCGACGTGGCGCGGCCGTGTCAGATATTTTTCGATCAGCACGCGGTCGTTGCCGAAGCTGCTGGCCGCTTCACGCTTGCATGAGGCGAGCGCCGCCGCGAAGTCCGCGCTTCGTTCCACGACGCGCATGCCCTTGCCGCCGCCGCCCGCGCTCGCCTTCAGCAGCACCGGGTAACCGATGCCGTCGGCTTCGCGCTGCAACAGCGCCGCGTCCTGATCGTCGCCGTGATAGCCAGGCACGAGCGGCACCGCGGCCGAATGCATCAGCGCCTTCGCGGCGGCCTTCGATCCCATCGCGGCGATCGCCTCGACCGGCGGCCCGATGAACACGATGCCGGCCTTTTCGCAGGCCTCGGCGAAATCTTCGTTCTCCGACAGAAATCCGTAGCCCGGATGCACGGCCTGCGCGCCTGTTGCGCGCGCGGCGTCGATGATGCGCTCGATGCGCAGATAGCTCTCCGCCGCCGTCGCGCCGCCGATATGCACCGCTTCGTCGCACGCGGCAACGTGCTTCGCGTTCGCGTCCGCATCCGAGTACACCGCGACGCTCGCGATGCCGAGCCGCCTGCAGGTCGCGGCGACCCGGCAGGCAATCTCGCCGCGGTTCGCAATCAGGATCTTGTTGAACATATGAGGTCTCGTTGTGAGGCTTGCGGTTGCTTCAAGTGCGCTTCACGTACGCCACGAAGGCGAACGCTTTTCGAGGAACGACGCGACGCCCTCGCGCCCTTCAGCGCTCGCGCGAATCCGCGCGATACGGCCGGCCGTGTCGTCGATCAGCGCGTCGTCGAGCGCGCGGCCCGCGACGTCCTGCACGAGCCGCTTGCATGCGCGCACCGCGTGCGGTCCGTTCGCGCACAGCGTTTCGGCAATGCGTTGCACGGTCGCATCGAGTTCACTGTCGCTCACCGCTTCGCTCACGAGTCCGAGCCGCAGCGCCGTCGCGCAGTCGAACTGCTCGGCGGTTGCGAAGTAGCGGCGCGATGCCTGTTCGCCGAGCGCGCGGATCACGTACGGCGCGATCGTCGCGGGCAACAGACCGAGGCGCGCTTCCGACAGGCAAAAGCGCGCGCCTTCGACGGCCACCACCACGTCGCACGCCGAGATCAGGCCCATGCCGCCCGCGTACACGTCGCCGTTCACGCGCGCGATCACCGGCTTGCCGCAGCGATAGATCGCGTTAAGCATCTGCGCGAGACGCCGCGCGTCGGCGCGGTTCTCGTCGTCCGAGAAGCCCGCCATCTTCTTCATCCAGTTGAGGTCCGCGCCCGCGCAGAACGCCTTGCCGTTCGCGGCGAGCACGACGGCGCGCACGTCGTCGCGCGTATCGAGCGCAACGAACGCGTCGGTCAGCTCTGCGATCATCGTCTCGTTGAACGCGTTGCGCACGTCGGGGCGGTTCAGCGTGACGGTCGCAATCTGGGCGTTAGTGTTGAGAAGCAGCGTTTCGTAAGTCATCGATGAACTCCGCGTCTGAAGGCGTGCAATACAGGCCGCAACACGGGCCGCGTCACATCCGGAACACGCCGAAGCGCGTCTCTTCGATCGGCGCGTTCATCGCCGCGGACAAGCCGAGGCCGAGCACGTCGCGGGTCTGCGCGGGATCGATCACGCCGTCGTCCCACAGCCGCGCGCTCGCGTAATACGGATGGCCCTGGCGTTCGTACTGGTCGCGGATCGGCTGCTTGAACGCCTCTTCCTCGTCCTTCGACCATGCACCGCCCTTCGCTTCGATGCCGTCGCGTCGCACCGTCGCGAGCACCGACGCGGCCTGCTCGCCGCCCATCACCGAAATGCGCGCGTTCGGCCACATCCACAGGAAGCGCGGCGAATACGCGCGGCCGCACATGCCGTAGTTGCCCGCGCCGAACGAGCCGCCGATGATCACCGTGAACTTCGGCACCTTCGCGGTGGCGACAGCCGTCACCATCTTCGCGCCGTTGCGCGCGATGCCTTCGTTCTCGTACTTGCGGCCCACCATGAAGCCCGTGATGTTCTGCAGGAACACGAGCGGAATCTTGCGCTGCGCGCACAGCTCGATGAAGTGCGTGCCCTTCAGCGCCGACTCGGAAAACAGGATGCCGTTGTTCGCGACGATGCCGACCGGGTGCCCCCAGATGTGCGCGAAACCGGTGACGAGCGTGGTGCCGTAGCGCGCCTTGAATTCGTCGAAGGCCGAGTCGTCGACGATGCGCGCGATCACCTCGCGGATGTCGAACGGCTTGCGCGTATCCGCAGGAATCACGCCGTAGATGCTCTTCGCGTCGAAGCGCGGCGGCTTCGGTTCCTGCATCACGACAGGCGGCGTTTTCGTGCGGTTCAGATTGCCGACGATGCTGCGCGCGATGGAAAGCGCATGCGCGTCGTTCTGCGCGAGATGGTCCACCACGCCGGACAGACGTGTGTGCACGTCGCCGCCGCCCAGGTCTTCCGCGCTCACTTCCTCGCCGGTGGCTGCTTTCACAAGCGGCGGACCGCCGAGAAAAATCGTGCCCTGGTTCTTCACGATGATCGACTCGTCGCTCATCGCGGGCACGTAAGCGCCGCCCGCAGTGCACGAGCCCATCACGACCGCGATCTGCGGAATGCCCGCGGCGGACAGATTCGCCTGGTTGAAGAAGATGCGGCCGAAGTGATCGCGATCGGGGAACACGTCGTCCTGGTTCGGCAGGTTCGCGCCGCCCGAATCGACGAGATACACGCACGGCAGGCGGTTTTCCGCGGCGATTTCCTGCGCGCGGACATGCTTCTTCACCGTGACCGGATAGTAGGTGCCGCCCTTCACGGTGGCATCGTTGCAGACGATCACGCACTCCTGGCCGCCCACGCGGCCGATGCCCGTGATCACGCCCGCGCCCGGCGCGTCGTCGTTGTACATGCCGTATGCGGCGAGCTGCGACAGCTCGAGGAACGGCGTACCCGGATCGAGCAGCTGCGCGATGCGATCGCGCGGCAGCAGTTTGCCGCGCGACACGTGCTTGTCGCGCGCCGCCTGGCCGCCGCCTTGCGCGAGCTGGTCGATCTTCGCGCGCAGATCGGCGACGAGCGCTTCGAGCGCGGCCGCGTTCGCGCGGAAGTCGTCGGAGCGCGGGTTCAGTTTCGTTTCGATGATCGGCATGGGCGTGCTGTCCTCTGTGCTGTCACGGCTTGCTAGGCGCGACGTGAACTGTCGCGCTGACGCTTACATCGTTTCCGCGAACAGCTCGCGGCCGATCAGCATGCGGCGAATCTCGCTCGTGCCCGCGCCGATCTCGTAGAGCTTCGCGTCGCGCCACAGACGGCCGACCGGATACTCGTTGATGTAGCCGTTGCCGCCGAGAATCTGGATCGCTTCGCCGGCCATCCACGTGGCCTTTTCAGCGGTGTAGAGAATCACCCCCGCGCAATCTTTACGAACCTGGCGTACGTGCTCGCGGCCGATCGTGTCGAGCTGGCGGCCCACCGCGTACAGATACGCGCGGCACGCCTGCAGCGTGGTGTAGAGGTCGGCGACCTTGCCCTGGATCAGCTGGAATTCGCCGATCGGCTGGCCGAACTGCTTGCGGTCGTGGATATACGGCACGACCGCGTCCATGACCGCGACCATGATGCCGGTCGGGCCGCCGGCGAGCACCGCGCGCTCATAATCGAGGCCGCTCATCAGCACCTTCACGCCGCCGTTCAGCGCGCCGAGGATGTTTTCCTCCGGCACTTCAACATCCTGAAACACGAGTTCACCGGTATGCGAGCCGCGCATGCCGAGCTTGTCGAGCTTCTGCGCCACTGAAAAGCCCTTCATGCCCTTCTCGACGATGAACGCGGTAATGCCCTTCGGGCCGGCATCGATATCGGTCTTCGCGTAGACCACCAGCGTGTCGCAGTCCGGGCCGTTGGTGATCCACATCTTCGTGCCGTTCAGCACGTAGCGGTCGCCCTTCCTGTCCGCGCGCAGCTTCATGCTGACCACGTCCGAACCGGCGTTCGGCTCGCTCATTGCAAGCGCGCCGACGTGTTCGCCGGACACGAGCTTCGGCAGATAGTTGCGCTTCTGTGCTTCGGTGCCGTTGCGGTGGATCTGGTTCACGCACAGGTTCGAATGCGCGCCGTACGAGAGGCCCACCGATGCGGACGCGCGCGAGATCTCTTCCATCGCGACCATGTGCGCGGTGTAGCCCATGTCCGCGCCGCCGTACTCTTCCGACACCGTCATGCCGAGCACGCCCAGGTCGCCGAACTTGCGCCACAGGTCCATCGGGAACTGGTCGGTACGGTCGATCTCACCGGCACGGGGCGCGATTTCTTTGGCGGCGAAGTTCGCGATGCTGTCGCGCAGCATTTCGATCTCTTCGCCGAGCGGGAACTGCAAACCTGTCAGGTTGCTCATCAGTGTCTCCTCGGTGCCGGTCCTGGCATGGCTGATGCCGGATGGGTGGGATGCGTGCGGATTGCCGGACACGCCATTGTGTGGAGCGCTCCGCCAACCGTCCAGCCCGAATTTCACGCCAAATTTCCGTATACGTCAATAGGCTTTTCTGAGTACGGCTCAGATTCATAAAGCCCGGCATTTCATTGCTTTTCAGGTGCTAGTATGATGACTATCCGATGCGAATAGCCCGCCTAATATGACCACGACTCAACAAACCTCCACGGCTGCGGCGACCAGCCCGGCCACCCGCCGCCAGCCGGCCGGCCGCAAGTCGCAACAGCGCGTGCGGGAGATTCTCGAAGCGGGCCGCGACGTGTTCTCGGAGAAAGGCTACGAGCGCGCAACCACAGCGGAGATCGCGCAGCGTGTCGGCGTATCGGAAGCGACGGTGTTCAGCTACTTTCGCGGCAAGCGGGAGCTATGCGCGCGCGTGATCGGCGACTGGTACGACGAAATCATCGAGGCAATCGACTCCGGCCTGCCGCGCGACGGCAGCGTGCGCCAGCAGTTCGCGTTCATCGTGCGGATGCATCTGCGGCTGATGCTGGTCAACGGCACGGGTCTATGTGCGCTGGTGCTGTCCGAGGGCCGCACGCGGCAGCACGAACTCGGCGCGGCGCTGACCGACCTGCAGCGGCGCTACACAGCGCCGCTGATGCGCGTGCTGGCTCGCGGCCAGGAGACCGGACAGATCCGCTCGGACGTGCCGCTGCGTCTGTTGCGCTCGATGGTGTTCGGGCCGATGGAGCACGTGCTGTGGGACGCGACGCTCACGAACCGCCGCATGAACATCGACGCGACCGCGGATGCGCTCGTCGAGGTGCTGTGGGCCGCGCTGCAGCCGCCCGATGCGACGCTCGCCGCGCTCACGCGGTTCCGGCACGACGTCGCGGAGGCGACCAGGCGGCTGGAGGCCGCGGGCGGGGCAAGGTAGCCTTCGCCCCTCGAGCGTGGCTCACTGGTGTGGCTCACCGGTGTTGCTCACTGCGCGGTGCAATCCGTTCCGTTCACTTGCCCACGCCGTTTTGTGCCTTGCACGGCTGCTGCCTTTCCTGCTCGGACGCGCCACCATCCTTCTTCTGGTTTTTCGGATCCTTGTCGTTCCCGGACGGATTCTCTTCTTTCGGCGGACTCTCTTCTTTCGGCGGCCCCTCTTCTTTGGGCGCGCCCCCTTCTTTCGGCGGCTTCCCGACCTTGCTGGCTCTCTGCTCGGCCAGTTTCTCCGCGGCCTTCCCGGCATCTTCCTCCGCAAGCTTGACGCCGTATTTTTCCGCCGTCTTCGAGAGGTCCTCGCCGATCTTCCCGGCGGACTTCGCCGCGGAGCCTGCCTCGCCGCCAGGAATCACGTCCATGACAGCCGCGATGAGCGACTGCAGCGCTTCCGCGGGGTTTCCTTCGGCGATGTACAGCCCCGCGTTGATTGCATTGAACAGGCCGCCGAGCACAGGAATATTGCCGAACATATCCAGCACCTCGTGCAGGTGCTCTTTCCACTCCGGATCCGTGGGCTTCAGGTTGTAGCCCTGGTTTTTGCCATACGTGCTGATCGATCCACCCGCGCTGCCCGAACTCGCCGGCTTCCCGATCGTATTGCCGACGCCGGAGCCCCCTACGAGGTTGGCCGGCACGGGCGCGACCTGCGGCGCCTGATTACCGTCCGCCCAGTTCGAGACCTGGGTGGAGCTCATCTTGCCTCTTGGCATGCCATCTCCCTGTGTTCCGCTCCATGATTGGAGGCGCCGCCTATGCTCGGGCAACTGCAGCCACGCGCAGCACGCCGACGCCAAAAATCTACAAATGTGCGTGGCGCGACGGCGCTTTCGTCGACGATCCGTTGGTGAAAGCGAGGTTTTGGATACCCGCCGCCCGGTCATATCCAAAGCCGAATCGCTTCGTTGGCGTCGCCATGGCGGCATGCGACGATTCGCGAATTCCGTGAATGCCCGATGCGGCATTTGGTTCGCACCCTCCATCGTCTAGGAGACTCATCCGCATGTTTGCCTCGTTCTCGACGACGCCCTGCCTGCGCGCCACGCGTACGCGCAATCAGCGGTCGCTGGCCGCAATGCGCACGGCCGTCGCCGCCATGACCGCCACCGCGATGCTCGCACTCGCCCCTTCGCTTGCGCGCGCCGAAGACGCGTCCGCAAACGCGCAGCACACACTGCGCATCGGCTACCAGAAGTCCGGCCTGCTCGCGATCATCAAGGCGCAAGGCTCGCTCGACGCGAAACTGAAACCGCTCGGCTACAGCGTCAAATGGTTCGAGTTTCCAGCCGGCCCGCAGCTGCTCGAAGCGCTGAACGCGAACAGCATCGACTTCGGCTATACCGGCGCGCCGCCGCCCGTGTTCGCGCAGGCAGCGGGGGTAGATTTCGTGTACGTCGGCGCGGAGCCCGGCGCACGGCATAACGAGGCCGTGATCGTGAAACCCGACTCGCCGCTGCACACGCCCGCCGATCTGAAGGGCAAGCGCATCGCACTGCAGAAGGGATCGAGCTCGAACCTGCTGCTGCTCGAAGTGCTGAAGAAGGCCGGGCTGCGTTACGACGAGATCCAGCCCGTCTACCTGCCGCCGGCCGACGCGCGCGCCGCGTTCGAAAGCGGCGACGTGGACGCGTGGGTGATCTGGGATCCTTACTATGCATCGGCGCAGCAGGCGCTGAAGGCGCGCACGCTGGCCGACTACACCGGCCTCGACGTGACGAACAATTTCTACGAAGCCACCCGCACGTTCGCGCAGCAGCATCCCGCTGTGATCGCAGCCGTGCTCGCGCAGTTGCGCGACACCGGCGAGTGGGTGGGCGCGCATCTGTCGGACACCGCGGCGCTGATCGCGCCCACGGTCGGGCTCGACCGCGCGCTCGTCGAAACCTGGGTGCGCCGCGTGCCCTACGGCACGACCACGGTCACACCGGACATCGTGCGCGGACAACAGACTGTTGCCGACGTGTTCTACGACGCGCACCTGATTCCGCGCAGGATCACCGTGAGCGCGAACGTTCCGACGCTTCCGCAGGCCGCATCGAACCTCGCCGCAAAGTAACTCGACGATAATCCCCTTGTTGCAGTTTTCCCGTCACGCGACGGACATCACGGCGCGCATTGCCGTATCGCCGTCGCGGCCGCCAACAAGGACCTCGTCATGCTGAACATCCTCGCCGAAATCCATCCGAGCCGATGGACTTTCCTGTGGGACGCGCTCACCGCGTTCTCGATCCGTCTGTGCACCGCGCTGCTGATCCTCGTAATCGGCTGGTGGATCTCGCGGCGCGTGCGTCGCTGGCTCAACCGCGTGCTGACCAGCCGCGCGCGCATGGACGCCACGCTACGGCCCATCCTGTGCGACACCTCCGTATGGGGCATCCGCATCGTCGCGGTGATCGGCGCGCTGTCGCAGCTGGGTATCCAGACCGCGAGCATCGTCGCGGTGCTCGGCGCCGCCGGCCTCGCGATCGGCCTCGCGCTGCAGGGCACGATGCAGAACATCGCGGCGGGCATCATGCTGCTGCTGTTGCGGCCGTTCAAGGTGGGCGACAGCATCGATGGCGGCGGCGGCACGGTGGCCGGCACGGTCGAGGAAGTCGGCCTCTTCACCACGCGCCTCACGAAACCCGACGGCATCTGCGAATACGTGCCGAACGGCACGCTGTGGAGCAACTCGATCCGCAACTACTCGCGTAATTCGACGCGCCGGCTAGACCTCGAGGTGGACGTGTCGATGCGCGACGACGTGAACCGCGCGCTCGAAGCGCTGCGCGCGCTGACCGAAGCCGATCCGCGCGCGTTGCAGGAGCCGAAGCCGCAGGTCATGGTGAGCCGCTTCGACGACAGCACCGCGGTGCTCAACATCCGCGTGTGGTCGAACAGCGACGTGTTCTGGGACCTGCGCTGGGACCTCGCCCGCCAGGTGCGCAAGGCGCTCGCCGACGCGCAGTGTTCGCTGCCCACGCGCACGCGCGAGCTGCATGTCGTGCAACCGTCGGGCGAGGCGGCGGCACGCGTCAGCGCGTAACTCCGTCAGCGCGTAACTTCGCCTCCCGCGAAGGCGCGGGCGATTCAAACCGTTCGCGCTTCCCTCTCGGTTCCGGTCTCCCAATCGCGGCGTGCGTTCGCGCGCCGTTCACTGCTCCCAGTCAAACGCGACCGCTCGCAAAGCCCCACCGGGCGGGCTTCCGCGTAGAGTCCGCCGTCTAGCCGCCGTCTTGCGCAGCGCCGGTGCACCCCCTATCGTTACATCCACCAATGTCACGGTTGATGACGAACGAACAGGAGACGGACCGGATGAATGCCCGCACGATGCCCCCTGACGCGAACGCGACCATCGAGACCGAAGTCGCGATCATCGGCTCCGGCTTTGCCGGGCTCGGCATGGCGATCCGGCTGCGGCAGGCCGGCATGACCGACTTCATCGTCGCCGAGCAGGCGGATGCCGTCGGCGGCACCTGGCGCGACAACCACTATCCGGGCTGCGCGTGCGATGTGCAGTCGCACGTGTACTCGTTTTCATTCGCGCCGAACCCGCGCTGGACGCGCATGTTCGCGCGCCAGCCGGAAATCCGCGCGTATCTGGAAGACTGCACCGCGCGCTTCGGCATCGCGCCGCATCTGCGCTTCGGCCATCGGCTCGCGAGCGCCGTGTACGACGACGCGCGGCATCGCTGGCAGCTCACGTTCGAGAACGGCGCGCAGTGGTCGGCGCGGGTGCTCGTCTCCGGAATGGGCGGCCTGTCGCGCGCCGCGCTGCCCGACATCGAAGGCATGGGCACATTCGAGGGCAAGACCTTCCACTCGCAGCAGTGGGATCACCGCTATCCGCTCGAAGGCAAGCGCGTCGCGGTGATCGGCACCGGCGCGAGCGCGATCCAGTTCGTGCCGCAGATCGCGCCGCGCGTCGCGAGCCTCGCGCTGTTCCAGCGCACGCCGCCGTGGATCATGCCGAAACCCGACCGCGCGATCCGCCCGGTCGAGCAGTGGCTGTTCCGCCACCTGCCGTTCACGCAGAAGCTGATGCGCACCGGCCTCTACTGGATGCTCGAATCGCGCGCGTTCGGCTTCGCGATCCATCCTTCGCTGATGAAGACCGCGCAGAAGATCGCGTTCAAGCATCTGCGCCGCCAGGTGCCCGACCCGCGGCTGCGCGCGACGCTCACGCCGAACTACACGATGGGCTGCAAGCGCATCCTGATCTCGAACGACTACTTTCCGGCGCTGTCGCGCGAGAACGTATCGGTGGTGACGGACGGCATCGCGCGCGTCGAACCCGATGCGGTGGTCACGCAGGACGGCACGCGCCATCCGGTGGACTGCATCATCTACGGCACCGGCTTCCAGGTGGCCGATCCGTTTCCGCGCGGCCTGATTCGCGGCCGCGACGGCGTCGACATCGTCGATACGTGGCGCGACGGCGCGCATGCGTATCTCGGCTCGACGCTGCCCGGCTATCCGAACCTCTTCATGATCGTCGGACCGAACACCGGGCTCGGCCACAACTCGATGGTCTACATGATCGAGGCGCAGGTCGAGTACGTGCTGCGCGCGCTGCAGACGATGCGCCGCGAACAGGCCGCCGCGATCGAAGTGCGGCCGCAGATCGAGCGCGCGTACAACGCGCAGATCCAGCGCCAGCTCGGCCGTGCGATCTGGTCGACGGGCGGCTGCCGCAGCTGGTATCTCGATCCGCGCACCGGCCGCAACACGACGCTGTGGCCGGGCTTCGCGTTCCGTTTCCGCCAGGCCACCAGCAGCTTCACGATGGACGACTACTACGCGTATGCGCCGGCCGCGGTGCCGCTCGCGCATGACGTACGCGGCGCTCACGCTAACGCTTCAGGTGGCGATGCGCGGCTCGATGCGGCATCGGCGGAAGCGACCTGAGTTGCGCGCGTGCGTGCCAACAGGATCGACATAGACCACGAATCACGGACACCGGAGAACGTGAATGAAAACTTTTCGAGGCAAGGTTGCGGCGATTACCGGCGCGGCTTCGGGCATGGGGCGCTCGCTTGCGCTCCAGCTCGCGGGCGAAGGTTGCCATCTCGCGCTCGCGGATCGCAACGCGCAGGGTCTCGCTGAAACCGCGCAGCTCGCGGCGGCGCTCGCACCGAAAGCGACCGGCGCGCCGCTGAAAATCACGACCCGCGCGCTCGACGTGTCGGACCGCGCGGCGATGTTCGACTGGGCCGCCGACACCGCCGCCGCGCACGGCCGCGTAAACCTGATCTTCAACAACGCGGGCGTCGCGCTGTCGAGCACCATCGACGGGATGGACTACACGGACCTTGAATGGATCGTCGGCATCAATTTCTGGGGCGTCGTGCACGGCACGAAAGCGTTCCTGCCGCATCTGAAGGCGTCCGGCGAAGGTCACGTGATCAACACGTCGAGCGTGTTCGGTCTCTTCGCGCAGCCCGGCATGAGCGGCTACAACGCGACCAAGTTCGCAGTGCGCGGTTTCACCGAGGCGCTGCGCCAGGAGCTCGACCTGATGAAGTGCGGCGTGTCGGCGACCTGCGTGCATCCGGGCGGCATCCGCACGAACATCGCGCAGGCGAGCCGCATCGCGCAGAACATGGTCGGCTTCATGATCGAAGACGAGCAGCAAGGCAAGGACGACTTCGAAAAGTTCTTCATCACGACCGCAGACGAAGCCGCGCGCGTGATTCTCGACGGCGTGCGCCGCAATAAGCGCCGCGTGCTGATTGGCCGCGACGCGCGCGCCGCCGACTGGCTCGCGCGCACGCTGCCCGCCGCCTATCAGACGCTCGTCGTGCTGCAAACGCGCCGGATGCGGCGCATCGCCGCCAGACGCGCGCGCCGCGCCGAAGCCGGCGCGGTCGCGAGCCGTCGCGCGTAAGCGCACAACATGCGCGAGATCGCGAAAGCAAAAGCACAAGCCATCGCCAGATCCAAGGAGTCCAGAACATGATGCCCGTTCGCCGAGACCTTCGTTTCAACCTGCCGCCCGAGCGCGCCAGCGACTGGCACGGCCAGGGCCCGTACGTCACGCACTTCTTCAATGCGCTGTCGCTGCTGTTTCCGGCGGGCGAACGCTTCTTCATGGACAGCGTGCGCTACTATCGAGATCAGGTTCACGACCCCGAGCTGAAGAAGCAGGTGCTCGGTTTCATCGGACAGGAAGCGATGCACACGCGCGAACACATCGAGTACAACGCTCTGCTCGAAGCGGCCCGGCTGCCCGCGCACAAGCTCGACCGGCGGCTCACGTGGTTCCTGAACCTGAACCGCAGGATCCTGCCGCCGTCGTACCAGCTCGCGATGACGGTTGCGCTCGAACACTACACCGCGATGCTCGCGGGCATGCTGCTCGACGACGACACGCGCATCGCGGGTTCCGTCGAAGGCTATGCGCAGATGTGGACGTGGCACGCGCTCGAGGAAACCGAGCACAAGTCGGTATCGTTCGACGTCTGGAACACAGTGATGAAGCCCGGCCTCAACCGCTACCTTGTCCGCACCGGCACGATGATCACGGTGACGATCTTCTTCTGGCTGATCGTGTTCGACTTCCACGTGCGTCTGCTGATCGCCGACCGCAAGCGCGGCGGCCATCTGCGCGGCATGTGGCGCATCACGAAATTTCTCTACGGGCCGCGCGGCGTGTTTCCCGGCATCGCGCTCGAATGGCTGCGCTTCTTCAAGCCCAGCTTCCATCCGTGGGACCACGACAATCGCGGGCATCTGCAGCGCATCGACGGGCTGGTGGCCGCGGTCGAGGCTTCGAACGCTGCGTATGCGGCCGCGAACGGCGCGCCGCTGAAGGCATCGCGGCGCGGCATCCGGGCGGCTGCATGATCCGCGAACTGCAGACCGTCGACGCCGACGGCGTGCAGCTCGCCGTGTACGTGAGCGGGCCGCCCGATGCGCCGCCGCTGATCCTCGTGCACGGCTATCCGGATTCGGCGCTGGTGTGGGAGCCGCTGCGCGCGCTGCTCGATCACCGCTATCGCGTGATTGCGTACGACGTGCGCGGCGCCGGCGCGTCCGATGCACCGCGTTCGCGCCGCGCGTACCGGCTGGAGCAGCTCGCCGCCGACCTCGCCGCGGTCGCCGATGCGACCTGCGGCACGCGTCCGTTTCATCTGGTCGGGCACGACTGGGGCTCGATCCAGTGCTGGGAAGCCGTCTCCGACACGCGCTTCGCGGGCCGCATCGCGTCGTACACGTCGATCTCGGGCCCATGCCTCGATCATGCGTCCACCGCGCTGCGCGGCGGCAAGTCCGCTGCGGCCTCCGCTACCGCCGGCACGAACACCGCACCGCGCGAACGTCACGGCATGCCGCAGTTCCTGAAGTCCTGGTACATCGTGTTCTTTCATCTGCCGCTGCTGCCCGAGCTGGTGTGGCTGCTCGGCGGCGCGCGGCTGTGGCCGCTGTGGCTGCGGCTCACCGAACGGGTGCGGGCCGAACGCGATCCGGCGCAGACCCGCAACGCGCTCAACGGCCTCGCGCTGTACCGCACGAATTTCGTCGACCGGCTGCTGCATCCGCGGCCGCGCCGCGCCGTCGCGCCGGTGCAATGCATCGTGCCGCTGCGCGATCGCTATGTCGGACCGGAGCTGTCGCTGGGTCTCGAACCGTGGGTGGGGCACTACCCGCGCGAAACGATCGACGCCGGGCATTGGGTCGTGCTGCGCGAGCCTGACCGGATCGCCGCGCTGATCGAGCGCTTCGTGCGGCAGCACGAGACGATGTGGGCCGCGAACGCCGCGCCGGCCGGTGCTGCGCCTGGGGCTTCAGCGGCCCCGTCGGGCGCATGGCCGCCGCACGATCAGGTGCGTTTCCAGATGCCTTCGTAGTCGATCACGACGCCGTCTTCATCCACGTCAAGCTCGGCGGTAAAGCCGGTTCCCACACTCTCGTAGCGAAACCGCCGGCCGGCGGCGAGACACGTGTACGCCTGGCTCGCGCGCGTGATCTGCAGGTCGGGCAGCGCGATCCACGCGACTTCGATCGTCTGCCGCGCGCCTTCGGTCCACGCGAGCCGGCGGATCGGCAGCGTGTTCGTGAACGGCGTCGCGATGATGTCGATATCGATGCAGCCTTCGATCAAACTCAACGCGAGGCCGTGACCGTCGCGCCAGTGGCCTTCGCCGTCGCCATGCAACTCCAGCATGGGGCCGCCCACTACCTGTAGCTGCGCTTCGCGCGTGCGCCACTGCGGGTCGCATCGCACGTGGTACGTGAGCCCGAAGCGCTCGCCGTCGATGTCGCCGACGACCACGCTGTCGATATGAAAGCCGTCGTCGCGCGCGTCGAACACAAGGTGCTCGATACCCTGACCGCCCGGGTCGTTTTCACCCGTCAGCAAACTCCAGCGCAGCTCGCGCATGTCGGCTCCCGTGGACGTGACAGCACATCGTAGCGTCTCGCGCGCGAATAGACACTATCAATCCGGCGCGATGCCGCTCGCGGCACGCTTCGCCTATGCTGCTGGCTTTCCTTGCCGTGACGCGCGTCTTTCCCTTCAACCCGCGCGCCCTACAACGCCCTGCCCTTCGTCATGTCCGCCACGTCCGATCCCACTCCTATCGCGCTGCGCACGTTGCTGCGCAGCGTCGGACAGATCGTGCTGCAGCCGAACGCGTGGACCGGGCTCTGCGTGCTCGCGGCGCTCGCGATCGGCGCTCCGCGGCTTGCGTGCGCGGCCGTGACGGGCGCGATCGCGGCGAATATCGGCGCGCTGCTCGCGGGCTGCGACGAGCATGAGCAGCACGATGGCCTGTACGGGTTCAACGGCGCGCTCGCGGCGATCGCAGCGAACGTCTTCGTCGACGATGCCGCGACTGCAATGGCGGTCGCGCTGCTGGCATCGACCGCGACCGGCTGGTGTCAACCCGCGCTCGCGCGCCGGCTTCGCATGTTTGGGGTCGCGTGCTATTCGTCGCCGTGTCTTGTGGTCAGCTGGTGCTGGCTGGCGCTGATGCAGCCGGTGCATGTCGTCACTGCGTCGGCGCCTCTGACACCGCAAGTCTGGACCGCTGCGACGCTAGCGAACGGCGTGCTCGCCGGCATCGCGCAGACCACGTTCGCATCCGGCGCCTGGGCGGGCGCGCTGGTGCTCGCGGGGATCGCGCTGTCATCGCGCCGTCATGCGGGCTGGGCGCTGGCGGGTGCGGCACTTGCGGGCGCGATCCAGCTGGCGCTTTCGGACACAGGCGCGACGTCATTCACACAGGGCCTCGCGGGCTTCAACGGCGCGCTGACTGCGCTCGCGCTGGCCGACTGCGGCGCTCTTGCCACGCTCGCCGGCGTGCTGCTCGCTGTCGCGCTCCAGCAATGGACGGGCTACTATCATTGGCCTGCGATGACCGCGCCGTTCGTGCTCGCGACATGGGTCGCCCAAAGGGTCACCGCGTGGGCCACCCGCAAGCGCCACGGCACGCATCGAAGCACATCGGCGCGCATCGTACGCGCCGCCCGCCAGGCGCTCGTGCGCCGCATCATCGAATCGAGGAGCCGCAGATGTCGTTCGCTCACAACCCCGCGGGACGCATCGCCGCCCGCGGCCCCATCAGCGCGGCGGAACAGCTGACCCGCGTGGATCTCGCGGCCGCGTACCGGCTCGCCGCGCTGAACGGCTGGGACGACCTGATCTACACGCATATTTCCGCAAGCGTGCCCGACGAACCGGGGCACTTCCTGATCGACCCGTTCGGGCTCACGTTCGACGAAGTGCGCGCATCGGATCTGGTCAAGATCGATATCGACGGGAACATCGTCGGCGACAGCGAGCATCCGGTGAACGCAACCGGCTTCGCATTGCATGCCGCCGTTCACAGCGCGCGCAGCGACGCGTTCTGCGTGATGCACCTGCACAACAGCGCGGGCATCGCGGTGTCGGCGCAGCACGACGGGCTGCTGCCGGCGTCGCAGCACGCGATGCGCTTCTACCGCAAGCTCGGCTATCACGACTACGAAGGCCTCGCGTTCTCGCCGGTCGAGGGCACACGGCTCATCGCGCATCTCGCCGATCATCCTGCGATGCTGCTGCGCAATCACGGCACGCTGACCGTCGGCCGTACGGTGGCCGAGGCCTACGTGCTGATGGCCACACTGATCAAGGCCTGCGAGATCCAGCTCGACGCGCAGGCGGGCGGCGCGCCACTGGTGCTGCCGTCGCCCGACGTCGCGGCGCGCACCGCCGAACAGTTGTACGACGACGGCGCGATCGAAGGCGAACTCGAATGGCCCGCGCTGCTCCGCAGGCTGGACCGTCTCGATCGCAGTTACCGCGACTGACGCGCGCCTGTTTTCATCAGTGCTTTTTTCCATCGCGACGCGCGCAGCTCGCGTCGCATGCGTCACCACCATGCAACTCAACGTAACGTTAAGGACATCACCATGCCGACTTTCCGTATCGAGCTGTTCGAAGGCCGCAGCGTCGAAGACAAACGCCGCCTCGTCGACGCGATCACCCGCACGACCTGCGAAACGCTCGGCGTGACGCCGGGCTCCGTCGACATCATCCTCGTCGACGTGAAGCGCGAAAACTGGGCGACCGGTGGACGGCTATGGTCCGATCCGGAACCTGCGGTCTGACACGTGACGATGCGAGCGCGCATGGCCTGCGACAGCCCGCCGCAGCGCCGCGCGCGGCCATCGTGCTGCAGCGCGGTCGATTGCCGCAGCTGCGCGCCGCATCGCCTGCTCGCGCACTTGCACGTGCGCGCCTCTTTTTGAGATAGATCAATGCATTAGCGGCTTTCCCGTCCAGTTCGAAGCCTCGCCATGCGGCGTGTTGGCGCACCCCGCATCGCAACAAAATCGCGGCCTTTCCCGTACGCTTTGCGCATCTGCTCACGCGCAGTGTCCGTCGACAGCGGTCGGCGGACATCGTCGTCGAAACTGGCACACGAACATGGACTCCGCACTCTCGGCCCTCGACCTGGCCCGCCTGCAATTCGCCTTCACGGTCTCGTTCCACATCGTCTTTCCCGCGCTCTCGATCGGACTCGCGAGCTTCATCGCCGTGCTCGAAGCGATGTGGCTGCGCACCGGCGAAACGCACTACCGTGACCT
Organism: Paraburkholderia phosphatilytica; assembly: GCF_003443895.1. Classification (GTDB taxonomy): domain Bacteria; phylum Pseudomonadota; class Gammaproteobacteria; order Burkholderiales; family Burkholderiaceae; genus Paraburkholderia; species Paraburkholderia phosphatilytica. Next base: position 125,538 of record NZ_QQOA01000014.1, read on the forward strand.
CTGCATGTTCTGGTCGAAAGTCTTCGCGGTCGCGTTCGGCATGGGCGTCGTGTCCGGCGTCGTGATGAGCTACGAGTTCGGCACGAACTGGGCGGGCTTCTCGAAGTTCGCCGGGCCCGTCACCGGCCCGCTGTTGATGTACGAAGTGATGACCGCGTTCTTCCTCGAAGCGGGCTTCCTCGGCATCATGCTGTTCGGCTGGAAGCGCGTGAGCCCGCGCGCGCACTTCGGCGCGACGCTGATGGTCGCGACCGGCACGCTGATCTCCACCTTCTGGATCCTCGCGTCGAACAGCTGGATGCAGACGCCGCAAGGCTTCAAGATCGTGAACGATCAGGTCGTGCCGACCGACTGGTTCAAGATCATCTTCAACCCGTCGTTCCCGTACCGGCTCGCGCACATGGCGATCGCGGCGTTCATCGTCGGCGGGCTCGTGGTGGCAGCCACCGGCGCGTGGCATCTGCTGCGCGGCCGGCGCGACCCTGCTGTGAAAAAGATGTTCTCGATGGCGATGTCGCTGCTGCTGATCCTCACGCCGTTGCAGGCATTCGTCGGCGACCAGCACGGGCTCAACACGCGCGAATACCAGCCCGCGAAAATAGCCGCGATCGAAGGCCTGTGGGACACCGAGCATGGCGGCACCGCGCTGAACCTGTTCGGCATTCCCGACATGAAAGCGGAAACCACGCGCTACGCGGTGTCGATTCCGCATCTCGGCAGCCTGATCCTCACGCACAGCTGGAACGGCGAGATCCGCGGGCTGAAGTCGTTCCCGCCGCAGGACCGGCCGAACTCGACGCTCGTGTTCTGGAGCTTCCGCGTGATGGTGGGCCTCGGCCTGCTGATGATCGCGATGTCCGTCGCCGCGTGGGTGCTGCGCCGGCGCGGCCGGCTGTACGACGCGAAGTGGTTCCTGAAGCTGTGCGTCGCGATGGGACCGACCGGCTTCGTCACGCTGCTCGCGGGCTGGGTCACGACCGAGGCCGGCCGCCAGCCGTGGGTCGTATACGGCGTGATGCGCACCGCGCAGGCCGCGTCGCCGCTCTCCGCGCAACAGGTCGGCATTTCGCTGATGGCGTTCGTGGTCGTCTACTTCCTGGTGTTCGGCACCGGCATCTACTACCTGCTGAAGCTGCTGCGCGCGGGCCCGCCACTGCCGGCCGAGGCGGACAGCACGCCGCGCGACCGCGAGCGTCTGCCGCAGCCGTCGCCGCGCGGCACCGCGCGTCGACCCATGTCGGCCGCGGACCAGCTGATCGACGCCTGATCTTCAACTGAGCGACGCCTGCTCGGCCGCTGCAATAAGAACGCGTTCACGCAGGCACGAACTTCATCTATCGCAGGAATCCTTATGGACATCACCGTCGTCTGGGCCGCGATCGTCGCGCTCGGCCTTTTCATGTACGTCGTGCTGGACGGCTTCGATCTCGGCATCGGCATCGTGTTTCCGTTCTTCCCCGACGAACGCGAACGCGACCTGATGATGAGCACCGTCGCGCCCGTCTGGGACGGCAACGAAACCTGGCTCGTGCTGGGCGGCGCCGGGCTGTTCGCGGTGTTTCCGGTCGTCTACTCGGCCGTGCTGTCGGCGCTGTATCTGCCGCTCGTCTTCATGCTCGTGTGCCTGATCTTCCGCGGCGTGTCGTTCGAGATCCGCGCGAAGGCGAAGCGCACGAAGCATCTGTGGGACCTCGCGTTCATCGGCGGTTCGGCGGGCACCGCGTTCTTCCAGGGCATCGCGCTCGGCGCGTTCCTGCAAGGCATCCCCGTCGACGACGGCAGCTTCGCCGGCAACGCATTCGGCTGGCTCACGCCGTTCAGCCTGCTGACGGGGCTCGGTCTCGTCGTCACCTATGCGCTGCTGGGCTGCTGCTGGCTCGTCGCGAAAACCGAAGGCGATCTGCAGCGCCGCCTGCATCGCGTGGTGTGGCCGCTGACCGTCGTGCTGCTCGGCTTCATCGCGATCGTCAGCCTGTGGACGCCGCTCGCCGATCCGGACGTGGCCGCGCGCTGGTTCGATTCGGGGCTGTTCTGGCGGCTCGTGCCGGTGCCGTTCCTCGTCGCGCTGTGCGCGGTGTTCATGTACCGGGCCGTGCGCGAGCGCCATCACACCACGCCGTTCGTGCTGGCGCTCGCGCTCGTGCTGCTCGGTTATGCAGGACTGCTGGTGAGCCTGTGGCCGTACGCGATTCCGTCGAGCGTGACGATCTGGGACGCGGCCGCGCCGAAGTCGAGCCAGAGTTTCACGCTGGTCGGCGCGGCCATCATTCTACCCATCATTCTCGCGTACACGACGATGGGTTACTGGGTCTTCCGCGGCAAGGTGCGTCATGACGAAGTTCACTATCACTGAGACTGCGCGCGGCGGCGTCGTTGCGTTGCCTGCACGGTTGCACTTGCCGGCGGGTGGCGTTACGGCACATGCAGCACATACAGCACAACGTGATGCAATCGGCCGTCACACCGATGCGCCAAGCATCGCCCGGCACGCGCCGCGTCGCCTGCCCGGCTGGCTCTGGTTCGTCGCGCTGTGGTGCGGCGGCGTGGGCGCCGCGATGCTGACCGGCTTCGCGTTCAAGCTGCTGATGAACGCGACGCTGTTCGCTGTAATGCGCTGAAACGCACGGCGCGCATCTCACGCGCATCTTGCACACGCGCGGCAAGCCGTGCGCGTTCAAAAACCGCTTCGTTCGCTCGTCTACCAGGCAAGCCGCAGCATGACTCGTGCGGCCGGCACCCGACGGGCACCCGCCGCCAAGCGCAGCGTAACCCGCCGGTGCGGATGGCACTTGCGCCGCCGCGCTGCCGGCCCGGCTTCGGGCAGCACCGAAGCATTGCCGTGCTGATGGTTACGCGAGGAGAGCAACCGGAACGCATCGACTCGCGCGCGGCAAGCCATGCAACGCGTGGCATCGCCTGCCGCGCGCCTCGGGGGGCCGTGCAATCGATGAGGTATCCGGGTATCCAGGGCTCGCTGCATCCAGCCGATCCGGCATATGATCGCCTGATCCGGCTGGATGCGCGGCTGGATGCGCAGGTGGACAAGCAGCTTGATAAGCGGCTGAATGAGCGGTGCTAACAACAACTCTGGGCCGACACGCGGAGACATTCATGAAGTTTCTAGTGGCCGACGACCATGAACTGATCCGCCAGGGCGTGAAGGGCCTGTTGCGCGGGCTCGATCCGGATGCCCAGTTCGACGAAGCCGACAGCTGGGAAACACTCGCCGCCGCGGCCCGTCCCGACGCCAATCACGACCTCGCGATCGTCGATCTGCACATGCCCGGCATGGGCGGCGCCCCGTCACTCGAAGTGCTGCTGAAAGAGAATCCGGCGCTACCGGTCGTCGTGCTGTCCGCGGAAGAGTCGCCGGACGAAATGCGCGCGGTACTCGCCGCGGGCGCGCTCGGCTTCGTGCCGAAGCGTCAGCCCGCGAGCGTGATGCTGAAGGCGATCGAACTCGTGCTGTCCGGCGGCGCGTACGTGCCGATGGAAGCGCTGAGCCTGCTCGGCACGCGCGAGGCCGCGCCGGCTGCTGCCGCTGCGTCCACGGCTTCCGCTTCATCCACGGCAACCGCACCAGCCGGCGCGGCCGCCGCCACGGCGCTGCGCGCGCTGGAGCCGGTCGCGCCATCGCAGCCTCTGCAGCCGCATCAGCAGCATCTGCTCGAAAACCTGTCGCCGCGGCAGCAGGAGATCATGCGGCTCGTGCACCGCGGCTGGACCAACAAGATGATCGCGCGCGAACTCGGCGTGGCCGAGGGCACCGTGAAGGTTCACCTGTCGGTGATCTTTCGCGCGCTGGGAGTGCACAACCGGTCGATGGCGATTGCCGTCATCAACGGCTGGCTGGAGGCGGGCAAGACGCTGTAGGCGTCTTGCCGCGTGTGACGTCAGGGACAAACAAACGAGTAAAAAACCCGCGGAATCAGAGCAGCTGCGTGGCGAGCGTCACGCCGATCGCGAGACCGCCGACCACACCCACCGCCCGGCCGAGCAGCATCGCGTTCAGGTCTTCGTCGAGCAGGAACACGTCGCGCTAATGGCGCAGCACGGTGCGCTTCAGAAGCGGCGCCGGAAACAGCACCGCCGCCGCGATGCCCACCGGCAGCGCCACCCGGACCAGCACACTCGCGTGCTGCGGAATGCCCAGCCAGATCAGCGCAGCCACGATAACCGCCGTCACGAGCCCGCCAAGAAGAACGCCGGCGACGAGCCGGTCGGTCGGATTTTGATGCATGGTGAATACCTCAAGGATGAACGCCGCGCCTGCCGCCGGATGATTCGATGCAGGCGGCGCCGGGCGTGGCAAAGTCGATGAGGTATTGTCAGCCTAGGCAGATAATGATTCGATCAGATATCTCTTAATGAAATGCTTAAGAATGCGGCAGGGTGTCGCAGGCTGCTGCTTCACCGCTATCCGCACCGCCACCCGCACCGCCACTCGCGCCCGTATCCTGGCCGGCGCCCCGGCCCGCGCGTTGCCACAACATTTCGAGCGTGCGGCGCAGCCGCGCCGCCGTGACCGGCTTGTGCAGCACCGGAATGCCCTGCGCGGCCAGCGCCTCGAGTTCGGACGACGCCATGTCGCCCGTAATCAGCAGCGTAACCGTCTGCGTATGGCCGTGGCGCAGCAACGCCGCGCGCACGGCCTGCAGCGCTTCGGCGCCGGTGCGGTGGTTCGCGAGCTGGTAGTCGCATAGCACCGCGTCGGGCGCGAAGCCGTCCGCGATCGCGCGCAGCGCCTGCGCTTCGTCGTGCACGCCCTGCACCACGCAGCCCCAGCGGCCGAGCAGCGACGACAGCCCTTGCAGGATCGACGGATCGTCGTCGATGCACAGCACGCGACGTCCGCGCGTCGATGAGATTTCCGGCACCGGCGCATCGTTCAGGCTCGCGACGATCCGGCCCGGGTCGCCCGCCTGCACCGGGAAGCGGAACGTCGAGCCGCGGCCCGGCGCGGAGCGCAGCGTCAGATCGCCGCCGAGCAGCAGCACGAGCCGCCGCACGGTCGGCAGACCGAGGCCGTGCCCCTGGCGCGCGTCGCGCTGCGGATTCGCGACCTGATAGAACTCCTCGAAGATGCGCCCGTGCTCCCGCTCCGGAATGCCGATGCCGGAATCGCGTACCTCGATGAAACCGCCGTCGCGCCGGCCCGAACGGCGAAAGCCCATCCAGATCGCGCCGTCCTCGGTATAGCGCACCGCATTCGACAGCAGATTGCTGAGCACCCGCTCGAGCAGCACCGGATCGTCGTAGATGACGGCCGTGGTCGGCGCGATCCGCAGCGCGAGACCCCTCGCCGCCGCCTGCGGCCGGTACTGGTTGCCGACCCGCTCGAACAGCTCGGACAGCCGGAAATGCATGCGGATCACCTGGGTCACGCCGCTTTCGAGCCGCGCGAGGTCGAGCACCTGGTTGAACAGCTGGTTGAGCGCCTCGACGTTGCGCGCGATGTGATCGGCCGTCTGCGCATGCTGCGACGGCGTCGCGAGCGGATCGTTCAGCGACGCGGCGAGGAGCCCGATCGCGTGCAGCGGCTGGCGCAGGTCGTGGCTCGCGGCGGCGAAGAAGCGTGTCTTCGCGAGGCTCGCCTCCTCGGCCACGAGCTTCTGCGCGGCCAGCGACTCGGCCAGGTACTGCTGGTCGACGCGCGCCTCCACCACCTTGCGGAACAGGCGCCGGTAGCTCGCCGAATAGACGTTGATCGCGCAGAAGAAGAACGCGAGGACGATCGCGAGGATCGTGCGGTCGAAGGTGTGCGCGCTCAGGTGCAGGATGATCGACGGCAGCAGCAGGATCGGAATCGCGGTCGCGAAGTTGATCACGTCGAAGCCGTTCGACATGAACACGCCCGCCGCCAGCGTCACCAGCATCACCGTGTGCAGCACCGGCAGATCGGTGTGCGACGAATGGAACGCGAACCAGATCGACGCGCCCGGCGCGAGGTACAGCAGCACGCCGCGCAGCGCGTGCAGGTTGATCCAGTCGCGCGGCGCGACCGCCTGCGGCCAGCGGCGGTGGAACATCCACAGGCCGAGCCCCGCGCAGTTGGCGGCGGCATAGAACGTGAAGCACGCGACGAACAGATGCGGCGCCGGTATGTCGCCCCAATAGATCGCGACCAGCACCGCAATCGAAAACCAGTGCGTGCAGAACGCGATGGGGTCCTGCGCGTACAGCACGCGCACCAGATCCTCGTCGACCGCACGCTGGATGGGATCGGCCCGCATCGGGCAGCCTCCTGTCGGGTCCAGCCGTTGTTGTAGGTGGGCGTGCCGTTGCACGGGCAAGCGCCCGGCGACGGAATAAACCCGCCGCCTCCGCCGTTATGCGCCACTGAGGGCCGCCGGTCCGCCCCGGGCAGTTTACCCATCAGCTATCACTTAATCCATATAGGCGAAGCGCGGGCGAAAAACCATACTGCAACCACTTTCAGCGCGGCACCGTCCTCACGGACCACCCCACCGGCCTCGCCGGCCGGAGCCTCAGGGCTCTTCCCGCGCTCTTTGCCCCAACACCACGACGGAGGCTTTCATGGGCGCACTTCCGGGCCGCGAACTGGCACGCAACTTCGACGATGCAATCCTGCCGGATCTCTGGCGCCGCCGCACCCAGCTCACCAGTGACGAAGTGGTGTCGATGTATGGCCTCGTCACGCGGGCGCTGCGCACCTATCACCCGCAGGAACTGCAGGCGCTCGGCGACGACAAGGAAGAACTGGTCGCGCAGTTCATCTACAGCAAGGTGCTGCGCCTGGCTCCCGGTCTGCCCGATTCGCATGCGTGCCCGGAAAGCGCGCCGTCGAACGGCTATGCGCTCTGCGCGTACTTCCGCCGCTATCTGATCGACTGCCTGAGGAGCGCGAGCCATCAGCGCAACGTGTCGCTCGAGGAAGACGGCATGGAGCAGGAGATCGACCTGCACGCCGCGTCGATCGACGACCCGGTGAACAGCGTGCTCAGCCAGTACGGCCTCGACGAGGCGCGCGTGCGGTTCTCGGCGCGCACCTTCATTGCCGGGCTCGACGAGCCGGAGCGGCTGGTGCTGGCGGGCACCCTCGGCTGGTGCTCCGAATGCAAGGGCGGCCTGTCGGCGATCGCCGCCGAGCATCAGATCCCGTCGTACCACTATCGCGCCGTCAAGCTCGGCGTCACTACCCGAAAGACGGCCGGGCCCGAGGATTTTTCGAACACGCGGATCGGCAGCTGGCTCTCCGACGTGCTCGGCATCGAGATCGACGCGGAAAACCGCGCGGCGATCCTGGTCGCGCTGAACCTGCTGGCGGCGGAATCGAGCGAGGAGACCACCCGGGCTTCGATCCGCGATCAGCTGGACGCGTCGCTCGACTGCGCGCTATCGTAAGAGGTTGATTTTTCGCCGCCGCCGTCCAGGATAGATAGGCCACACAGTTCGCAGAGCGGGAAAAAGCAGCCGCCATCGCCCTCTTCGCCTCCTCATCGTCCTTATTAAGCGCCCGGTCGCCGTTCCGCCAGGCTCCGTCGTCCGTTCCAGTACGAGGTGTCCTATGAACCGCCTGTCCAGCGCCCTTGGGGCGATGCAACCGCATTACGACGTCGTGGTGGTCGGCTCCGGCTATGGCGGCGCGATCGCGGCGAGCCGCATGGCGCGCGCGGGCAAACGCGTCTGCGTGATCGAGCGCGGCCGCGAGTTCATGGCGGGCGAATTTCCCGCGACGCAGCTCGAAGGCGCGCGCAACGTCCAGTACAACACCGAGCTCGCACAGGTCGGCTCGCCGCTCGCGCTGCTCGAAGTGCACATGAACCCGGACGTCGCGGTGGTGGTGGGCTGCGGGCTGGGCGGCACCTCGCTGATCAACGCGAACGTCGCGCTGCACCCGGACAAGCGGCTGTGGGACGATCCGCGCTGGCCCGCGGCGATCCGCGCCGATCAGGCCGGCCTCGAAGACGGCTACCGGCGCGCGACGACGATGCTGTCGCCCTCACCCGTGCCGGCCGGTTTCCCGGACCTGCCGAAGCTCGACGCGCTCGCCGCCTCCGCGCAGGCGCTCGGCATGGAGCGCTCGTTCTACCGCCCGCCGATCACCGTGACGTTCCAGGACGGCCCGAACGCGGCCGGCGTCGACCAGCAGGCGTGCATCGGCTGCGGCGACTGCAACTCGGGCTGCAATCACGGCGCGAAGAACTCGACGCACATGAACTATCTGCCGGACGCCGTCGCGCACGGCGCGCAGATCTTCACGGAAGTGGCCGTGCATTCGGTGCTGAAGAGCGAGGACGGCGCCAGCTGGCGGGTCCGCTACACGCCGGTCGAATTCGGCCGCGACATCTTTCGCGCGCCGGACCTCGAAGTCGGCGCCGACGTGGTGATCCTGTCGGCGGGCACGCTCGGCTCGACGGCGATCCTGCTGCGTTCGCGCGACGCGGGGCTGCCGGTGTCTTCGCAGCTCGGCCGGCATTTCACCGGCAACGGCGACGTGCTGTCGTTCACGTTCAATACCGATCACGACATCAACGGCGTCGGCTGGGGCACGCACCGGCCCGGCGAGATTCCGCCGGTGGGCCCGACGATCTGCGGGATCATCGACCATCGCGACACGCCGAACGTGACGGACGGCTTCGTGATCGAGGAAGGCTCGCTCGCGTCGCCGGTCGGCACCGCGCTGATGGGCGTGCTCGGCCTCGCGGCGCCGGTCGAAGGCGTGCCCATTCCCGACCCGGCCGCGCGCAACGACGATCCGCTCGACGCCGACGCGCGCATCGCCGAAAGCGTGCTGCGCGGCCCGCACTACGGCGCGATGCGCAACACGCAGACCTACCTCGTGATGGCGCACGACGACGAGAGCGGCGAAGTGTCGGTGAAGGACGGCCGCGCGCGCGTGAGCTGGCCGAATGCGGGCAAGCAGCCGGTCTACGCCGCGATCGAAAAGACGCTCGAAACCGCGACGACCGCGCTCGGCGGCGAGTACGTGCGCAATCCGATCTCGACGAAGCTGCTCGGCGACAAGGTGGTCACCGTGCATCCGCTCGGCGGCTGCGGGATGGGCGAGGACGCGGAGCACGGCGTGGTCGACGCGGACAGCCGCGTGTTCAGCGGCGTGGCCGGCAATGCGGCGCACGACGGCCTGTACGTGATGGATGGATCGGTGGTGCCGCTGTCGCTCGGCGTCAATCCGCTGTTGACGATCTCGGCGCTCGCGGAGCGCAACTGCGCGAGGCTCGCGCAAGCCCGCGGCTGGGCCATCGACTACGACGCGCGCGGCACCGCGCAACCGCCCGCGCCGCCGGCCATCGGCCTGCGCTTCACGGAAACGATGGTCGGCGACTACACGCCGGCGGGCGGCGCCGCCTCGCACATGGAGTTCACGCTGACGGTCACCGCCGACGACCTCGCGAAGCTCATCGCCGATCCCGAGCATCCGGCGACGATGGTCGGCACGCTGACGTGCGCGGCGCTGTCCGGCACCCCGCTGCAGATCGCCGACGGCCGATTCAATCTCTTCACCGACGACCCGACCCAGGTCGAGCGGCGCGACATGAATTACCACATGACGCTGATCGCCGACGAAGGCCCGCGCTACCGCTTCTTCGGCCAGAAGACCATCACGCGCTCGTCGCCGGTCGAACTGTGGGCGCAGACCAATACGCTCTATGTGGAACTGCGCGAGGACCGCGACGATGCGCCGCTCCTCGGCAGCGCGACGCTGATCATCACGCCCGAAAACTTCCTGCGCCAGATGCGGACGATGGAAGTCACGAACGCGCCCGATCTGCGCACGCGGCTCGACTGGCAGCTGAAGTTCGGCCGCTTCTTCACCGGTGTATTGCTCGACGAATACGGCGGCATCGCCGCGCCGCTGCAGTACTTCGATCCGTCCGCCGCGCCACGGCTGCGCCGTACGCTGCGCGCGCCCGCGCCGACCGTGGGCGTGTGCGAGACGCGCGACGGCAAGACGCTGCGCCTCACGCGTTACCAGGGCGGCGACAAGGGCCCCGTGCTGCTGATCCACGGCTCGGGCGTGTCGAGCCGCATCTTCTCGACGGACCTGATCGGCACCAATCTCGTCGAATATCTGTGCGCGGCGCGCTACGACGTGTGGCTCGTCGATCTGCGCGTGAGCATTGCGCTCCCCACCGCGCTGGAGCAGACGAATGCCGACCTCGTCGCGCGCGAGGACATTCCGGCCGCCGTCGCCAAGGTGCTCGAAGTCACGAAAAAGCCGTCGCTGCAGGTGGTCGCGCACTGCTTCGGCTCCGTCGCGCTGACGATGTCGCTGCTCGCGGACCTCAAGGGCGTGCGCTCGGCCGTGATGTCGCAGGTATCCGCGCATCTGCGGCCGCCGCTTGCCGCGCGGATCAAGGCCGGTCTGCACATGCCCGGCGTGCTCGATCTGCTCGGCGTGCGCGATCTGACCGCGTACACGCAGCACGCGCGCTGGCCGCACAACCTGCTCGACGACGCGCTGCGGCTGTTGCCGGTCGGTCGTCTGGAAGGCTGCGACAGCGCGGTCTGCCATCGCGCGACCTTCATGTACGGGCTGCCGTACCGGCACGCGCGGCTCGACGACACGCTGCACCGCAATCTGCAGGAGCTGTTCGGCGTGCACGACATCACGCTGTTCGAACATCTCGCGACGATGGTGCGCGCGGGCCACGTGACCGACGTCGACGGCAACGAGGTGTACATGCCGCATCTCGACCGGCTGCGCCTGCCGATCGCGTTCATCCACGGCGAGCAGAACGAGGTCTACGTGCCGGAAAGCACGCAGGAGACCTACGACGCGCTGGTCGCGCTCCACGGCGCGGATCTGTACGAACGGCACGTGGTCGACGGCTACGGCCACATCGACTGCATCTTCGGCAAGACCGCCGACGTCGACGTCTATCCGCTGATCGTGCGACATCTGGACGCGCATTGAGATTTTGAGATCCGGAGGAATTTGCCGGCCTGGCTGGACTTCGGAGATACTGGCGGCCGCGCCGTGCGCGTGGCCGTTCTGCTGTTCACGTCGCAGTCATTTCGCCACGCGCGCCGCCCTCTCCGAATCCACGACGTCCAGGCTCAACATGGAATCCCTCAGTTTCAGCCAGTGCATCCGCCATGCGTGGCATAGCGCGTGGCTTGCCGTGGTCCGCATGCCGGTGCTGCTGCTCGCGATCGCCGCGATCTACACGGCGCTCAATCTCGTGCCGTTCCTGTTCGCCGCGGCCGGCGACGATCCGGGCATGCTGCTGCTGCGCGCGGTCATCACGATCGCGGCATCGCTCGTCACGATCGCGGTGTGCGGGATGGTGATCGTCAAGGTGCACCGTTTCGTGCTGCTCGACGAGCGCACGCGGCCCGTGCTGCCGGCGCGTGGCGCGCCCGTGCGGCGCTACGTGCTGTTCACGCTCGCGATGAGCGTCGTGATCGTGTGCGTCGTGACGGTGCTGATCAGCCTCTACCAGATCTCGCCGACCGGCGCGGAAGCGCTCGGCGTGCTGCTCGTCTATCCGACTGTGGTGTACATCCTCATGCGCCTGTCGCTGCTCGTGCCGGCGATCGCGCTCGGCAGCGGCTTCGAATGGAAAGCCGCATGGAACGACAGCCGTGGGCATTTCTGGTCGATGTTCGGCGTGACCGTCTGCGCGTATCTGCCGCTGCTCGCCGTGATCGTCTGCGCCGCGTTTGCGTTCGCCTTTTCCGCGGGGGACCGCGACGTGTCGATGCCGGTGGTCGCGCTGGTCGCCGCGGTGCGCGGCGTGTTCACGGTGCTGTGGCTCGTGCTCGCGTCGTCCACGCTGTCGTGGCTGTACCGGCGGCACGCGCAGGAATTGCCGCGCGCGGTGACGGCGGCGCGCGGCCGCGGCTAACGTCAGCGGTCAGCGCTCGCTGAACCGTCACCACACATACGGCACGAACCGGTACCGCACCTTCCGCATATACGCCGCGTAGCCATCGAGCTGCGCGGCGAGTATGCGTTCCTCCAGCACGGCGCGCCAGCCGATGCCCGCCACCAGCAACGGCACGCACGCGAGGCCCAGCCACGAGCCGAGCAGCAACGGCATGCCAGCCAGATACAGGATCGCGCCCGCGTACATCGGATGCCGCACGACGGCATACGGACCGAAATCGATCACGCGATGGCCGCGCTCCGCCTGCAGCTTCACGACCGGCGCCGCGTAGCTGTTCGCGCGGAACACGAACAGCGTGAACACGATGCACACGCAGATGCCCAGCGCGCCGAGCACGCTGAGCGCGGGCGGCACCTGGGACCAGCGCACGCGCACCGCGTCGATGCCCATCAGCACCAGCCACGCGGTCCAGCCGATCGCGGCGCACGGCATGAACACGCGGTCGAACCGGCTCTGTCCGCGCTGACCGAATACCGACATCCGCTCGGCCAGCAACGCCGGATCCGTCACAGCGAGCCACCAACCCGCGCCGATGCTGAGCACGCCCATCTCCAGCAGCAGCCACCATGCGTTCGGCCACGCGAGCGTACCCGCGGCGCCGAACAGCAGCGCGCCCATGCCCACGAGCCACAGCAGCGTGTGAACGATCATCCGGACGATCATGGCAAGCGCCTCCGTTTCACCTGCGCTTTTACGCGTCACGCGGCCGCGTCGCGTTCCGCGGCGCGCCGGTACACGTCGGCGAGATCGATGTCGCCGGTCGCGATGCCGAACATGTCATGCAGGCACGCGGCCAGTTCCGCGGCATCCGCCAGCGTGCGGTCGCTGCGGCCGCCGTGCGCGTCAAGCGTAGAGAGCTTCGTGTTGACGAGCAGCGTGCGTCCGTCGGGCCGCGTATTGCAGACGATCAGGTCGTGCACGAAATGCGAATCCGGCCACGTCGACGTGTACCAGTTCGCGACCTCGTAGTCGATCCACTCGGCCGGCTGCAGATCGAAGCGATACACCTTGAACCAGCGGTCGCCGCTGGCCGCTTCGAGATCGAGCGCGCCGCGCGACGCATCGGCGAGCCGGCAGGTTTCGAGCAGCGTCGGCTGCGGCCCGCCGGTGATCAGGCGCAGCGGCGCCGTCAGCGTGACGCGGCCGAAACCGACGTCCGCGAGCCATGACACGTCGTCGATATCGACGCGCAGCAGCATGTGCGTGCGCGCCGTCACGGCGTCGGGGTCGCGGCCCCACAGCACGCGCGCGATCAGCGGCGTGACGCGAAAGCCGAGCTGCATGAGCGCCTCGGCGAACAGCCGGTTCTGCTCGAAGCAGTAACCGCCGCGCCGGCGGTCGACGAGCTTCGCCTCGATCGACGCCGGATCGAGCAGCACGCGCCGGCCGGTCAGCGGATCGAGATTCTCGAACGGAATGGCCTGCGGATGCAGCCGCTGCAGCGCGCGCAGCACGTCGAGCGTCGGCAGGCGCGGGCCGTCGTAGCCGATGCGGGCGAAGTAGCGGTCGAGACGGATGGTGTGCGGCATCGTGGCAACCTCTGCGGTTGAGCCCGGCGGGCGCCGGGTCGTGTCAATCATCATCGCGCGACGCCGGGCGCCGGACAACGGGCCCGGCGCGTAGCCGCGCAGGCCGGAAGTCGTATGGTGCACCGCCTCGCTCGATGCCGTGCACAACGCCCTCGAAGCTTCGTTTTCATTTACACCAAACCCAAATAGAAAGCATAACGAAAGATACCGACGGAAGATTCGTAATATGGATGCGAATCGTTCTCATTTATATTGACTGAGCCATGCCGGATGCGTACCATTTCGCTGTCCCGTAACCGATCGTCGCGGCTGCGGATGGCGTTTCGCGCACGATCCCGATCGTTGCCGGATCGCATGCCGATTCACTCAAACAACAATCAGGTATCTCGATGAAATTTGCCCGCACCACCGACCGCCTGAAGCAGGCGCGTCCGATGCCGGACAGCTCGTTGCGCGCACGCCGGTTGCCGGCGACTTCGTTGCGCCGTGCGGTGCTCTGCACCGCGTTCGCCGTCACGTCGCTCGCGAGCGGGGTCTCGTATGCACAGAGCACGCCGGCGCAAAGCAATCTGGATGCGGCGCCCGAAGCGCCGGAAGCCGACCTGAACATCAAGTCCAGCCAGGTCGATCAGTGGACGGGTTTCTGGACCCGCCAGAACATGCTCGGCGACATGGGCGGACTGCGCCCGTGGCTCGGCAAATATGGCGTGTCGTTCAGCCTGACCGAAACCAGCGAGTACCTCGCGAACCTGCGCGGCGGCCTGCACACCGGCGGCGACTACGACGGCCTGACCACCGCGACGGTGCAGCTCGATACGTCGAAGGCGCTCGGCATTCCGGGCGGGCTCTTCAACGTAAGCGCGCTCAACATCCATGGCCAGAATCTGAGCGCGAACAAGCTCGGTACGCTGAACACGGCATCGGGCATCGAAGCACAGGACACGACGCGCCTGTGGGAACTCTGGTACCAGCAGTCGTTCCTGAACAAGCGACTCGACGTGAAGGTCGGTCAGCAGAGTCTCGACCAGGAATTCATCACGAGTTCGTACGCGGCGACCTTCGTCAATACGATGTTCGGCTGGCCGGCGCTGCCGTCGTACGACATGCCGTCGGGCGGCCCGGCCTATCCGCTCGCCGATCTCGGCATCCGCGTGCGCGGCCAGATCACGCCGACCGTGACCGCGCTCGCGGGCGTGTTCGACGGCGATCCGCTCGGCAACAACCCGAACAACCTCAGCGGCACGAACTTCAACCTGCACAACGGTGCGCTGTACATCGGCGAGCTGCAGTACGCGCTCAACCAGCCGAGCGACGGCGACATGGTGGGCACGGGTTCGAAGGCGTTGCCCGGCACCTACAAGATCGGCTTCTGGTACAACAACGCGAGCTTCGCGGACCAGCACTACGACACCACCGGCCTGTCGCTCGCGAACCCGGCGAGCAACGGCAACGCGGCCCAGCATCGCGGCGACTACAGCTTCTACGCCGTGGCCGACCAGATGGTGTGGCGCCCCGATCCGGACGAGCCGCGCAGCATCGGCGTGTTCGCGCGCGTGATGGGCGCGCCGGGCGACCGCAATCTGGTGAGCTTCGCGGCGAACGCGGGCATCGTGATGAAGGCGCCGTTCGCGGGCCGCGACAACGACAGCGTCGGCCTCGCCGCCACCTACATCAAGGTCGGCAGCGCGATCACCGGCCTCGACCAGGATGCGCGCGCGTTCAGCGACGGCCCGTACGGCGTGCGCACCAGCGAAACGACGCTCGAAGCGACCTACGTGTATCAGGCCACGCCGTGGTGGCAGATCCAGGGCGACATGCAGTACACGTTCAACGCCGGCGCGGGCCAGAACCCGAACGATGCGACGCAGCCGCTGCCTAACACGTTCGTCGTCGGCGTCCGCACCAATATCACGTTCTGAGCTTTCTCATCCACCGCACCGCGCCGCCGATCATGACCTCACACCACGATATCCGGACAGCGCGCGGTCACCACACGATGAATCACTCCATGCGCACTACTTCGTCACTCAACGCTCGCGGCCGGCGCGCGGCGCGCACGCTCGCCGCGCTCGCGGCCGGCGTCGCGGCATTCGCCGCGGCCGGCAGCGCATTCGCCGATCCGCAAGGCTTCCTCGAAACGGTCCATAAGCACACGACGCTCATCAACACGGTGCCGGACAACGGCGACCAGAACCCGTACGCGATCGTCGTCGCGCCGGTGTCGTCGGGCAGCGTGAAGGCCGGCGACGTGCTGGTCGGCAACTTCAACAACTCGACGAACCTGCAGGGCACCGGCAGCACGATCGTCGACTATCACCCCGACACGAAGCAGATGTCGGTGTTCGCGACGGTACCGCGCGACCTGAAGGACTGCCCGGGCGGCATCGGCCTGTCCACCGCGATGACGATGCTGAAGTCGGGCTGGGTGATCGTCGGCAGCACGCCGAGCAACGACGGCACGACGGGCACCAAGGGCGCCGGCTGCCTGATCGTGCTCGACAACCAGGGCAAGGTCGCCAAAACGATCGCGAGTCCGAACATCAACGATCCGTGGGGCAACATGGCCGTCGTCGACAACGGCGCGAGCGCGACGCTGTTCGTCAGCAACGCGGGCTTCGGCGTGGGCGGCGCGGACGGCAATCCGCCGGTCTTCAAGCAGGCGACGGTGCTGCGCGTCGACCTCGACATTCCGGACGGCAAGCCGCCCGTTGTGAAGAGCGAGACGGTGATCGGCAGCGGCTACGGCGCGCAGGCCGACAAGGGCGTGTTCCTCGTCGGACCGACGGGCCTCGCGCTGTCCGCGGACAAGAAACTGCTGTATGTTTCGGACGCGATCGGCAACCGCATCAACGAGATCGAAGATCCGATGACGCGCGACACCAGCGCGGGCGTCGGCCGCCAACTGACCGTCGACGGACTGCTGCACCGTCCGCTCGCGCTCGCCACGGCGCCGAACGGCCACCTGCTCGCGACCAACGCGCTGAACGGCCAGGTCGTCGAGATCGACCCGGTCAGCGGCAAGCAGATCTACGCACGCTGGATCGACACCGACAAGGCGCAGTCGCCCCCGGGCAACGGCGACCTGTTCGGTATCGCAATGACGCCGGAAGGCGATGGTTTCTACTACGTTGAGGACGACGTCAACACGCTCGTGCTGGCGAAGTAAGCATATGGCAGAGAAAAAACAGTCCCCCACACAAACAGCGCGGCGCGGCTTCCTGAAGGCCGGCAGCCTCGCGGTCGCGGCGGGCGCGAGCGTCGGCGCGGCCGGTCTCGCGCAGGCGGCCACGGCCACTGCAAAAGACGGTGCCAACGCCCGCACCGCGACGGTCGACCCGACGCATCACGTCGAGCCGTTCTACGGCAAGCATCAGGGCGGCATCGTCACGCCGCAGCAGACCAGCACCTACGTCGCCGCACTCGATCTGACCACGACGAAGCGCGACGACGTGATCGCGCTGCTGCGCACGTGGACCGAGATGTCGGCGCGCATGACGCGCGGCGACACGGCCGCGTCGCTGCAGACCGCCGACGACAAATCCGCGGTCGACTCCGGCGACATCCTCGGTCTCGATCCGGCGGGTCTCACGATCACGTTCGGCTTCGGCCCCGGTCTCTTCACGAAGGACGGCAAGGATCGCTACGGCCTCGCGGGCAAACGCCCCGCCGCGCTCGTCGACCTGCCGCGCTTCAACGGCGACCAGCTGCTGCCGGAGAAGACCGGCGGCGATCTGTACATCCAGGCATGCGCGAACGATCCGCAGATCGCGTTCCACGCGGTGCGCCAGCTCGCGCGCGTCGCGTACGGCACCGCGGCGATGCGCTGGGGCCAGGCAGGCTTCCTGTCAGGACCGAAGGGCAAGACGCCGCGCAACCTGATGGGCTTCAAGGACGGCACCAACAACCCGCCCGCGACCGATCCGGCGGCGATGAAGGAATTCGTCTGGGCAAGCTCGCAGGACCAGTCGTGGATGAACGACGGCACCTACACGGTGGTGCGCCGCATCCGCATCACGGTCGAGCACTGGGACCAGATGGAGCTCGGCTTCCAGGAGCAGGTGTTCGGCCGCCACAAGTACAGCGGCGCGCCGATCGGCAGCAAGAACGAGTTCGACAAGGTCGATCTCTCGGCGAACGACAAGGACGGCAATCCGCTGATTCCGGACAATTCGCACGTGCGCCTGTCGAATCGCGACAACAACAACGGCGCGCAGATCCTGCGCCGCTCGTACTCGTACAACGACAGCACGAACTTCTACATCGAACGGTGGCCGCCGTGGCGCCAGGAGACGGAGTACGATGCGGGTCTCATCTTCATCGCGCATCAGGGCGACCCGCGCGCGGGCTTCATCCCGATCAACGAAAAGCTCTCGAAGTTCGACATGATGAACCAGTTCACGACGCACGTCGGCAGCGCGATTTTCGCGTGCCCGCCGGGCGCGAAGGAAGGTTCGTACATCGGCGCGGAGCTGTTCGAAGCGTAACGATGCCAACCGGCGGATGACAGCGGACAGCGGCACACCGGCAGCGCGCGATGCGCAGCCGCCGGTGCCGCTCATTCCATCCGCGGCGGCAACGCAACATCACACCATAGAACAAAGAGGACACCCGATCATGGTTCAAACGTGGCTCAACCTGCGCCGGCGCGCAACCGCCGGCGCATCCGCAGGCACACTCGCGCTCACGCTGACGACACTCGGCGCGGCACCGCTCGCGGCCCACGCGGAATCCATCACGCTGTACAACGCGCAGCACGAGCAGGTCGTCAACATGCTCACGAAGGACTTCGAAAAGCAGACCGGCATCTCGGTGAAGGTTCGCACCGACGAAGGCCCGGCACTCGCCGCGCAGATCGTCGCCGAAGGCGCGAAGTCGCCGGCGGACGTCTACTTCACGGAGAACTCGCCCGAACTGATGCTGCTCGAGGAAAAGGGCCTGCTCGCGAAGGTCGACGACTCGACGCTCGCCGCGGTGCCCACGCGCTACAACTCGCCGGACGGCGACTGGGTTGCTGTGACGACGCGTGAAAACGTGCTCGCGTACAACACCGCGAAGGTACAGCCGGCGCAGATGCCGCAGTCGATCTTCGATCTCGCGAAGCCGGAGTGGAAGGGCCGTGTCGGCATCGCGCCGAGCGACGGCGACTTCCTGCCGCTCGTGTCCGCGGTGCTCGCGCTGAAGGGCGAAGCCGCGACGCTCGACTGGCTGAAGGGCCTCAAGACCAACTCGCAGATCTTCGACGACGATGAAGGCGTGGTCGCCGCCGTGAACCGCGGCGCGGTGCAGACCGGCATCATCAACAACTACTACTGGGCGCGTCTGCATCAGGAGCTTGGCGACAAGTCCACGCGCAGCGCGATCTATCACTTCACGAACGGCGACGCGGGTGCGCTCGTCAACGTGTCGGGCGCGGCAGTGCTGAAGAGCGCGCACAACCCGGCCGGCGCGCAGAAATTCCTCGCGTATCTCGTGAGCGAGCGCGCGCAGGATCTGATGGCGAAGAGCAAGGTCGAGTTCGAATATCCGGCGCGTCCGGGCGTCTCGCCCGACCCGATCCTGAAGCCGTTCGACCAGCTGCAGCCGCCGACGCTGTCCGTGAAGGCACTCGGCGACGACAGCCAGGCGGGCCGTCTGCTGCGTCAGGCTGGCCTGCTGTAAATGAGCGACGCCGTGTCGGTCGGTGCGCCGGCGCCCCTCCCCGCGCAAACGCGCAGGCGGGCGCCGCGCACGCTGTTCGCCGCCGCGGCGGTCGGTGCATTGCTGGTGCTGTTGCCGCTCGCGCTCACGGTGTGGCGCGCGGCGAGCTTCGGCATCGACGACGCGGTCGACCTGCTGTACCGGCCGCTCGTCGGCGAACTGCTCGCGAATACGTTGCTGATTACCGTGTCGGCCACGCTCGCGGCAGCAGTGGTCGGCACTGCCGCCGCGTGGTTCATCGAACGCACGCGGCTGCCGGGGCGGCGCCTGTGGGCCGTGCTGATGGCCGCGCCGCTCGCGATGCCCGCATTCGTTTCCAGCTATGCGTGGGTGTCGCTGAGTCTCGATCTGCAGGACTTCGGCGGCGCGCTGCTGGTGATCACGTCGGGCTATTTTCCGCTCGTCTATCTGCCGGTGGCGGCCGCGTTGCGCGGCATGGATCCGGCGCTCGAGGAAAGCGCGCGCGTGCTCGGCTGTGGACGCTGGGAAACCTTCGTGCGCGTCGTGCTGCCGCAACTGCGGCCTGCGCTGCTGGGCGGCATGCTGCTGGTCGCGCTCGGCGTGCTGTCCGAGTTCGGCGCATTCCAGCTGCTGCGTTTTCGTACCTTCACGACCGAGATCTACGCCGAGTACCGCACGAGCTTCGACGGCGGCGGCGCGTCGATGCTCGCGTGCGTGCTGATCGTGCTGTGCCTGATCGTGCTCGCGGTCGAATTCCGCGTGCGCGGCACCGCGCGCTATGAACGCCTCGACCGTGGCGCGCGCCGCGCCGCGAAGCGCTACGAGCTCGGCGCCTGGCGCTGGCTCGTCGCCGGCGGCTTCGCGGTGGTATCGATCGCCACACTTGGCGTGCCGCTCGGCATGATCGGCTACTGGCTCACGCAGGAATCGTCCGCCGCGGTGACGCCCGCCGATGTGTCGCCCGAACTGCTGCTGAACACCACGCTGACCTCGCTCGAATACGGTCTCGTCGCGGCGCTGCTCGCCACCGTGCTCGCGTTGCCGCTCGCGTTGCTGCTGGTGCGCTTCCCCGGTCGCGTCGCGACGCTGCTCGAACGCACCGTGTTTCTCGCGCAGGGCGTGCCGGGCATCGTGATCGCGCTCGCGATCGTGTCGCTCGCGGTACACGCGCTGGAGCCGCTGTATCAAAGCACGACGCTCCTCATCATCGCGTATGCGATCCTCTTTCTGCCGCTCGCGCTCGTCAGCGTGCGCGCCGCGCTCGCGCAGGCGCAGCCGCGGCTCGAAGACACCGCGCGCGCACTGGGCCTCGACTGGCTGCAGACGTGTCTGCGCGTGATGCTGCCGCTCGCGGGCCCGGGTCTGGGCGCGGCCGCGGCGATGGTGTTCATCTCGGTCGTGACCGAGCTGAACGCGACGCTGCTGCTGTCGCCGATCGATACGCATACGCTGGCGACCCAGGTCTGGTCCGACACGTCGCAGCTCGCGTTCGCGGCCGCGGCGCCGTATGCTGCGCTATTGACGGGACTGTCGCTGTTCGCGTCCGGCCTGTTGTTCCTGCTGCTCGGGCGCTCGGCGCTGCTGGGCGAACGCAGTAACTGACGTTAGCAACTGAGCCACGCAACTGAAGCTGGTCCGCCCTATTCGAAGAAGTCTGCGAAGAAATCTGCAATGAGCGACGTACGTATTTCCGGCCTGCATAAATCGTTCGACGGCCACGCCGTGTTGCACGGCGTCGACCTGTCGATCCGGCGCGGCACGCTGCTCGCGCTGCTCGGACCATCGGGCAGCGGCAAGACGACGCTGCTGCGCGTGCTGTGCGGCTTCGAGCATGCGGATCGCGGCACCATCGAGATCGACGGCCGCCGCGTGGCCGGCGACAACCTGCACGTGCCGTCCGAGCAGCGCCGCATCGGCTACGTGCCGCAGGAAGGCGCGCTGTTCCCGCATCTTTCGGTGGCGGACAACATCGTGTTCGGTTTGCCGCGCGCGCAACGTCGTGCGCGTCATCGTGTTGCCGAACTGCTGGAGCTGGTGGGCCTGCCTGCGTCGTTCGCGGATCGCGCGCCGCAGCAGCTGTCCGGCGGTCAGCAGCAGCGCGTTGCACTGGCACGCGCGCTCGCGCCCTCGCCGACGCTCGTGATGCTCGACGAGCCGTTCTCGTCGCTCGATGCCGCGTTGCGGCTGGAGACGCGCGAAGCCGTCGCCGATGCGCTCGCCGCGGCCGGCGCGACCGCGGTGCTCGTCACGCACGATCAGGGCGAGGCGCTGTCGCTCGGTCATGAAGTGGCCGTGCTGTGGCGCGGCCGTCTGCTGCAGACCGCGACGCCCGAAGCGCTGTACCGCCAGCCGGTATCGCGCGAGCTCGCGTCGTTCATCGGCGAAGCGGTGCTGCTGCCCGGCGACGCGCTCCGCGGACGCGTGACCTGCGCGCTCGGCGATCTGCCTCTCGTGGGTTCGGTGGTGGACGGCGCGGTCGACGTGATGGTGCGGCCCGAGCAGATTCATCTGCGGCGCAGCGACGAAATCTCGCCGGCGGACGAAACGATCGGCGCGACAGCCGCATGGCTCGACGCGACGGTGCAGGATGTCACCTTCCACGGCCAGGATGCCGCAGTCGTGCTCGACGTGCCTTCGCCCGCGGGGCGCACCACAGTTCGTTCGCGCGTGCCGGGCTATCGCAGCCCGCGGCCGGGCGAGCAGGTCAGGCTCGCGGTGGATGGGGAAGTGACGGCTTACGCGAGGGGATGAAACGTGCGCGCAGCGCGCCAGCGGATTGCGACGAACGAAGACAATCGCCTGTCAGCGCCGACGTTCTGGCGAGACAGCGCGCTACCGTTCGTCGAAGCGCGTTTCGTTCCGGATGGCCGCACAGTCTGCTATGCCCCGCATGCGCACGAGACCTTTTCGATCGGTGCGATCACCCAGGGCCGCAACGTCTACGTCAACGGACGCGCTCACTTGCCCGTGACCACCGGCAGCGTGGTCATCATGAATCCCGGCGACGTCCACTGCTGCAATCCGATCGACGAAGGCGCGTGGTCGTACCTGATGCTCTATGTCGATACGGGATGGCTGGGCGAGATCCAGCAACGCACGAACACCCGCCGGACGCCGGGATTCCAGCGATTTTCGACAGTGCTGACCACGAACCGCCATCTGTTCGAAGGACTGAACCGTCTGCACGACGTACTGACGGACACCGGCGAGGAAGGCCTGCGAAAGCACGCCGCGATGATCACGTTCTTCTCCGGTTTGCAGCATGCGCTCGATGCGGAACCGGCTGCATCCGACGAACCGAACCCAAGAATCGTCGAGGCAGCGGACTACCTGCGCGACAACCGCACGCGCGCGATCAAGCTCGATGAACTGTGCACCGCGACCGGGCTTTCGGCGCCCTATCTGATCCGCGCATTCAAGCGTCGCTATGGGATGACGCCTCACGCGTACCTCGTCAACGCGCGGATCGAGTACGCGCGGGCGCTGCTCAAACGCGGCAACCCGATTGCCGAGGTCGCGATCGACGCGGGGTTTTCCGACCAGGCGCACCTGCAGCGCGCCTTCAAACGCCATATGGCCGCGACACCCGGCCAGTACCGCGACAAGCGCTGAAACCCGTCACGCGTTGCGCGGTGCGATCTGCGTCAACACCAGACAGGCGGCAGTCGAGATCAGCAACCCGCCCATCGCCAGATTGAACAGACGGATGCGCATCCGGTTGCGCAGCAGAATGGAAACGCGATCGCCAAGCACGGCCCATGCGGCCAGCGACGCATAGCACACGACGAAGTACACCGCGACGAATACGATCATCGTCGCGTGGGTGTTCGGGTCGGAAAACAGCGCGGCGCCCGACGCGCACGCAATCCACGCTTTCGGGTTGAGCCACTGCAGCAGAAAGCCTTCGATGAACGTCGGCGTGCGCCGCTTCTCGAGGGCAAGGTCCGGCGACGACGACGCGATCCGGAAGCCGACATAGATCATGAATGCCGCGCCGACGTATTCGAGGTATCTCAGCATCAGCGGATGACGGCCCACCGTCTGCATCAGCCAGAAGCCGACGAACACAAGCAGCAACGTGAATCCGATCGTGGCGCCGGATATGAACGGCATGGTCCGTCGAACGCCGTGATTCGCGCTCGACGAGATGATCACCATGTTCACGGGTCCTGGCGATATCGACATGGACAGCGACAACGTGCACATCGCGACAAGTAGCGACATGACCTCCCCCTTCGACTGACTGTGCAGTGGCGGCGAACCTCGGACCGCCGCTTTCGTCCGCCTTCTCTCATCCGGAAGGCAAACCACGATAGGGAAATGTGTCGTGCGCGTATTGAAGGAAATTTGCCTGCGGGGACCGGCCGGCGCTCGCCGCACGATCGTGCCGTCAGGGTTAGCGCATTATCTCCGCACCGACAGATCCTGCAGCATCTGCTCGGCCAGATAGTCGCAGGTGGGCCGGTCGGATTTCGCGCTGCGCGCCACCACGATATCGAGCGGTTCGATTTCCGGCAGCCCGTGCGCTTCACCGAGCACCTCCAGCCGCTGCGGCACGCAGCAACGCACTAGCGCGCTGATCGCGATCCCCGCGTCCACCGTCGCGACGAGCCCCAGCATGCTCGCGCTGCTGTACGCCGCGCGAAAGCGGATGCCCGCGCCGTTCAGCGCATTCAGCGTATGCACGCGCGCGACGCAGCCCGGCTCGTACAGGCCCACCGGTAACGGCGACGCCGCCAGCACGCTACGGTCGTCGCGCAACCCGACCCACACCATCGGCTCGCTGCGCACGTAGTCGCCGCGCAGCTTGCGGTCGCGCGTGACGAACGCGAGATCGATCTTGTTGTCCGCGAGCATCGGCGCGATCGCGGTGCTCTGCGCGCAGACGATCTCGATCTCCACGTGCGGAAAGCGCTTCGAAAAGCGCCGCAACACCGGCGACAGCAGCGACGATACGTAGTCGTCCGGCGCGCCGAGCACCACGCGGCCGCTGACTTCGGGCCGCGCGATCGCCGACCACGCTTCCGCATGCAGATCGAGCAGACGCCGCGCGTATTCGAGCAGCGCGTGCCCCGCGCGCGTGAGCGCGAGATTGCGCGTGTCGCGCGTGAACAGCGTTGCGCCGAGCATCTGCTCGAGCCGCTTGATCTGCATGCTCACCGCCGCCTGCGAACGATGCACGTTCGCGGCTGCCTTCGTGAAGCTGCCCGTATCGACCACCGCGACGAAGGTGCGCAGCAGATCGACGTCGAACTCCGGATGCATGATTTATCAGCCAGATTGATGAGATTGCTCAATTTAATTTGTTTGCCACAGGCTGACAAGGCGTCGATACTCGATTGCACGTTCTCCGCTATCCACGCAAACAGGAGCATTCAACCGATGTTGCCCGCCCACCGTCCACAGGCTGCTATCCAGCTCGCCGCTGCCGGCCTGCTGATGGGCACGATCGGGATCTTCGTCGAACAGGCGGGCCTCGATGCGTTCACGATGGTGCTGTGCCGCTGCTTCTTCGGCTTCATCGCGCTGGCCGGTTACTGCGTGTGGAAGGGCTATTTCCGCGAGCAGCGCTTCACGCCGAGCATCGTCGGGCTCGCGCTGATCACCGGCGTGCTGATGGTCACGCAGTGGGTCGCGTTCTTCGATTCGATCGGCCGCACCAGCATCGCGGTCTCCACCGTCGTGTTCCATGTGCAGCCGTTCTGGGTCGTGCTGATGGGCGCGGTGCTGTTCCGTGAGCGCCTCGGCATCGACCGGCCCGCGTGGATCGCGATCGCGTTCGTCGGGCTCGTGCTCGCATCCGGCGTGCTCGCGACCGATCATCTGCAGGGCCACACGCGCTACCTGATCGGCATCGCGGAAGCGCTGGTGGGTTCGGTGATGTATGCGGCCGTCACGCTGATCGCGAAGTCGCTCGGCGCGTTGCGGCCGCATCTGCTGACGCTCGCGCAGTGTCTGGTCGGCACCGTGGTGCTGCCGTTTCTCGCGCCGCTCGGCACGCTGCACATCGAGCCGCATCAGTGGTTCTGGCTGATCGGCATGGGCGTGCTGCACACCGGCCTATCGTACGTGCTGATCTACGGCGCGCTACCGCGACTCACGACGCCGACCATCGCCGTGCTGCTGTTCGTCTATCCGCTGACCGCGATCGCCGTCGACGCGCTCGTCTACGGCCGCCCGCTCGCGCCCGCGCAGATGGTGGGCATGGCGCTGATCGTGACGGCGAGCCTCGGTGTGAATCTCGGCTGGCCGCTGGTGTCGATGGTGCGGCGGCTCGCGCCGCGTTGAAGGTGCATCGAGCTTCAGGCGGTGCAACGCGCGTCCGCAAAAAAACGCGGCGCTCGCTTCGAGCGCCGCGCTTCGTTTCAGCTTGAACCGCGTACCCGCTTCACTGCGGCAACACCTGCCCCTTCGTCTCCGGCGCGAACGGAATCAGGAACAGGCCGGCGACGAACACGAGCGCCGTCAGCGCGACCGGCACGCCGAGCGTATGCATGTGCAGCACGGCGGCACCGAGCAGGAAGTTCACGCCCGCCCCGATGAAGCGCCCGAACGACGTGCAGAACGCGAACGCGGTGGCGCGCACGCGCGTCTCGAACTGCTCCGGCAACCACAGGCTGAAGAGCGCGAAATTGCCGCCGAAGAAACCCAGCACGAACAGCCACGCGATGAACGGCGCGAGCCCGTTCGGCAGGTAGAACGCCCAGCCGAACGCACCGGCGATCGACACCGCCATGCCGGCAAAATAGATCGCCAGCGTGCGCCTGCGACCGATCTTCTCGGCGAGCGGCGGCAGCGCGAGGCAACCCAGAATGGTGCCGATCGACAGCAGCCCCGTGGCCAGCGACGCGGTCTTGATTGCGCCGGCCTTGTCCATGCCGGAGCGCGTCGCGAGCTGGATCACCGCCGACGGCTCGTACACCGCGCCAGCCCACAGCCCGATGATCGCGATGGTCAGGAGCGCGCATGCGACCCACGTGCGGCGTCGATACATCGGCCCGAGAATCTCGCGCAGCGGCTTCGTGCGGATCGCCTTCACCTCGGCCTGCTGCTCGGCCTTTTCCCAGCGCTCGGTCTCCTTCACGCGCAGCAGCACGAGAATCGCGACCACCACCGGCACCGCGCCGGTCAGGAACATCACGCGCCAGCCGTAGTGCACGCCGACCGTGTAGTTCAGCGCGGCCGCGAGGAAGAAGCCCGCGTAATAGCCGGTCTGCAGATAGCCGGCGCCCATCTTGCGGCGATCCTCCGGCCACGCCTCGGCCACGTAGGTGCCCGCGAGCGCCCATTCGCCGCCGATCCCGACACCCGCGATGAAGCGGTAGATGCCCAGCTCCCACACGTTGTGCGCGGTGGCGGCCAGCCCGGTGAAGATCGCGAACGTGAAGATCGTGCCGGCCAGCACCTTGGTGCGGCCGAAGCGGTCGGCAATCGGCCCCCAGATGAACGACAGGCCCCAGCCCACCAGAAACAGCGCGAACAGGATCGAGCCGGCCAGCCCGACGTTGGCGGGCGTTGCGGCGTAGCCCGAGTGCGGCAGCAGTTCGGTCAGCGCCGGCGTGAGCACGAGCGCGTAGATGAACGAGTCCATCCCGTCGAGCGTCCAGCCCGCCCACGCGCCCCAGAATCCGGCGATCTGCGAGCGGTTCAGCGGCGTGCGCCGCCGCGCGGTGCGCTCGCGGTCCATCAGTGAGTCCATGTTGCTCCTCCGGCGATACGGTTGATGGCGTGCCGCCGCGTGCTTCCTGTATCACGCGACGGACGTGGTAGCGCGCTTTCTTCTTTTTCCTTGGCAAACTGGCCGCCGGACAGGCGCATCCAGCTCGCTGCTGGGCTACGCTTGTGCACGGTGGCCAGAGTCGCCGGATGAATCGCCGCGGTTGGGGCGGGTTTTTCCGGTTGGGAAACGCGTCTTTTTATATATAATATTTGATCTTATGAGCGACGCAACAAATGGTTTTCCCCTGGAAGCGGCCTCGCCGGCGTTCCTGCCCGCGCCCGTGCAACCGCGCGCCAGCACGTCGCGCGTGATCGCGGACGCGCTGCGCGCGGCGATCGTCGACGGCTCGCTGGCGCCCGGCGCGCCGTTGCGCCAGGACGCGATCGCGCGGCATTTCTCGGTCAGCGCAATTCCCGTGCGCGAGGCGCTGCGGCAGCTCGAAAGCGAAGGCTGGGTCAAGGTCGAGGTCCACAAGGGCGCGACGGTCGCGAAGCTGTCGCCGGAAGAAGCCCGCGAGATCTACGAGATCCGCTCGGCGCTGGAGAGCCTCGCGATCGGCCTCGCGATTCCGCTGCACACCGAGACTACGCTCGCGGAATGCGAACGTTTATGTCAGGCCGCGGAAGACGAGCCCGATCCGTCGCGCTACGTCGCGCGCAACGAGGCGTTCCACCTGAGCCTGTACGCGCCCGCCGGCCGTGCGCAACTGGCCGCGATGATCGACACGCTGCACCGGCGCGGCGAACGCTACCTGCGCCTGAAGTTCGGGCTGCCGTCGTACAAGGGCGAGTCCGACGCGGAACACGAGGCGCTGCTCGACGCGGTCCGCCGCCGCGATGTCGCCACCGCGCAGTCGCTGCTCTCCGCGCACCTGCTCGGCACCGGCGATCTGGTCTACCGTTTTCTCACCGAACGCGCACGGACGGAGGCCGCGACTGCGGACGCCGCCGGGCGCAAGCCGCGCGCGCGACGTGCGCGCGGCGCCACCCGGAGCTGAAGCCGCCGATGAATTCCCCCGCCGATACGCGTTCCGCCTCCGCTTCAACTCAGAATGCCAGCGCCCGCCCCGCTCCGACCGCCACGCGTTCGTGGACCACGCTGCGCGATGAGAAACACCGTCGCCTGGCGTCGATCGCGCCGTGGCTCGACGACGGCATCCTGCGGCGCGAGCACATCGTCGATGCGCTCGAAGCGCTGATTCGCCCCGGCGACCGCGTTGCACTGGAAGGCGACAACCAGAAGCAGGCGGACTTTCTGTCGCGCGCGTTCGCGAAGGTGGACCCGGCGCGTGTGCACGACGTGCATCTGCTGATTTCGAGCATCAGCCGCCCCGAGCATCTGACGCTGTTCGAGCGCGGCATCGCGCACAAGGTCGACTTCGCGTTCGCCGGTCCGCAGAGCCTGCGCGTCGCGCAACTGCTCGAAGATGGCCAGCTCGAGATCGGCGCGATCTACACCTATGTCGAGCTGTACGCGCGGATGTTCGTCGACCTCACGCCGAACGTCGCGCTGCTGTGCGCCGAGAAGGCGGACCGCCATGGCAACCTGTACACGGGCCCCAACACCGAAGACACGCCGACCATCGCCGAAGCGGCCGCGTTCCGGCACGGCATCGTGATCGTGCAGGTCAACGAGATCGTCGACGAGCTGCCGCGCGTCGACATTCCCGGCTCGTGGGTCGACGTGGTCGTCGAGGCGGACCGGCCGTTCGCGGTCGAACCGCTCTTCACGCGCGACCCGCGCCATATCGGCGACCTGCAGGTGCTGACCGCGATGATGGTGATCAAGGGCATCTACGCGCCCTATGGCATCGCCGCGCTGAATCACGGCATCGGCTTCGACACGGCCGCGATCGAACTGCTGCTGCCCACCTACGGCGAGTCGCTCGGGCTGAAGGGCAAGATCTGCCGCAACTGGACGCTCAATCCGCATCCCACGCTGATCCCCGCGATCGAATCGGGCTGGGTGGACAGCGTGCACTGCTTCGGCAGCGAAGTGGGCATGGAGCGGTACATCGAAGCGCGGCCCGACGTATTCTTCACCGGCAGCGACGGTACGCTGCGCTCGAACCGCGTGCTGTGCCAGCTCGCGGGCCAGTATGCGGTGGACCTGTTCATCGGCTCGACGCTGCAGATCGACGCGGACGCGAATTCGTCGACGGTCACGCGCGGCCGGCTCGCGGGCTTCGGCGGCGCGCCGAACATGGGCCACGATCCGCGCGGCCGCCGTCACACGAGCGAAGCGTGGCTGAAGCTGCTGAAGGACACCGGGCCGGTATCGCGCGGCCAGAAGCTCGTCGTGCAGCTCGCGGAGACATGGAAGAAAGGCGGCGAGCCGACCTTCGTCGACGAGCTCGACGCGGTTGCGGTCGGCGCGAAAAGCGGCATGGCCGTCGCGCCTGTGATGATCTATGGCGACGACGTCAGTCACGTTGTGACAGAAGAAGGCATCGCGCATCTGCACAAGGCCGAAAGCGTCGACGAACGGCGCGCGGCGCTCGCGGCGGTGGCCGGCGTGACGCCGATCGGTCTGCGCGCGAAGCCCGAGAAAACCGCCGAGCTGCGTCGGCGCGGCATCGTCGCGTATCCGGAAGATCTCGGCATCCGTCGCGGCGAAGCGAAGCGCTCGCTGCTCGCGGCGCGCAGCATCGACGATCTCGTCGCGTGGTCGGGTGGGCTGTATGCGCCGCCCGCGCGCTTTCGTAGCTGGTGAGCGGCATGGCGAAGCACGTTTGTGCCGCCGCTCTGGCTGACGCGAAGCGCCGGGAGGATGCCTCTGATGGTGCCGACGCATTCGTGGTTCAAGACGACGCTGCCAGTCGTCTCGCGCCGTCCGCGTCCGATACCGACCTCGGCCGTCTCGCCGTCGCCGCGCTGATCGCGGAAGCGGAGCTCACGCCGAAGCCTGCGCTCGTCGACCGGCGCGGCAGCGGCGCGCACACCGATCTCGATCTCGATACGATGCTGCGCTCCGCGCGTTCGCTCGAATCGACCTTCGTCGCGCTTGCCCGCACGTCGCGCGGCCGCTCACCCTCGGCAACATTGCGCGCGGAGCTTGGGCAGATCGGCCGCGCCGGCGAGCGCGCGATGCTCGACGCGACGGAAGGCAGCAACGCGCATCGCGGCGCAATCTGGATCGTCGGCCTGCTCGCGGCCGGTGCGGCAATCTGCGCGAACACACTGCCGGAAGAAACATCGGAATCCTACGCTTCGCGTATCTGCACGACAGCCGCGCAGATCGCCTGCTTTCCCGATCGTTTTGCCGCGGGCTCGACGGCGGTGAGTAGCGCTGCTGTAACTCACCGTCCTAGCAACGGCGAGCGCGTGCGGCAACGCTATGGCGTGGGTGGCGCGCGTCAGGAAGCACAGTACGCGTTTCCGCACGTACGCCGCGCCGGTCTGCCGACGCTGCGCGCGGCACGCACACGCGGCGCCGCCGAAGACCACGCAAGGCTCGACGCATTGCTCGCGATCATGGTATCGCTCGACGACACGTGTCTCCTGCATCGCGCGGGGCTGCCCGGTCTCAACACTGCGCAGCAGGGCGCGCGACGCGTGCTGGCCGCGGGCGGCAGCGCGACCCACGAAGGCCGCGCCGAATTCGATTCGCTCGAACGCGCGCTGCTGCTGCAGAACGCATCGCCCGGCGGCGCAGCCGATCTGCTCGCCGCCACCCTCTTCATCGACAGGCTGACGTCGCCCGGCGTCAGCGGGAGCCCCATCACATGGAACATCTGACGTTCGACTATCCGGCACAGCGCACGGTGACGACGCGCGCCCACGTGGGCGTGGTCGGCTCGGGCGACCTCGAAGTGCTGCTCTCTCCGGCCGACGCGCAGACTGCGCACGTGATCGTGCGGACCAGCGTCGACGGCTACAGCCACATCTGGAAGAGCGTGCTGGACCGCTTTTTCACGCGCTATGACGGCGCCGCGCTCATCGAGATCAACGACTTCGGCGCGACGCCGGGCGTGGTTGCACTGCGGCTCGCGGAGGCTGTTGAAGCGGCTGAGGTTAATGATGGTGCTGCTTCAGGAAACCGGCC
This sequence comes from Paraburkholderia phosphatilytica, assembly GCF_003443895.1. GTDB lineage: Bacteria > Pseudomonadota > Gammaproteobacteria > Burkholderiales > Burkholderiaceae > Paraburkholderia > Paraburkholderia phosphatilytica. Next base: position 156,365 of record NZ_QQOA01000014.1, read on the forward strand.
ATGAGTACTGTTACTGCCGAAACGCCCGCCTTTACGTTGCACGACAGCTTCATCGAACTGTCCGCGCGCGAGCGTGCGCGCACGCTGCTCGATGCGAACAGCTTCCGCGAACTGCTCGGGCCGTTCGACCGGATCGAATCGCCTTGGCTGTCGCTGCAGGGCATCGTCTGCCAGGCCGACGACGGCGCGGTGATCGCGCGCGGCACGCTCGATGGTCAGCCTGCTGTCGTCGCCGCAATCGAGTCCGCGTTCCAGGGCGGCAGCATCGGCGAAGTGTCGGGCAGCAAGATCGCCGCGGCACTCGAGCTCGCGCTGCGCGACTGCGAACGCGGCAAGCTGGTGCGACCGGTGATCGTCTTCGAGACCGGCGGCGTGCGGCTGCAGGAAGCGAACCTCGGGCTCGCGGTGATCGCGGAGATGCAGGCCGCGATCGTCGCGCTGCGTCAGTACGTGCCCGTGGTCGGCGTGATCGCGGGAATGGTCGGCTGCTTCGGCGGCATGTCGCTCGCGGCGGCGCTGTGCTCGCATCTCGTCGTCACGAAGCAGGGCCGGCTCGGCATGAACGGCCCCGAAGTGATCGAGCAGGAAGCGGGCATCGACGAACTCGATTCGAGCGACCGGCGCCGCGTGTGGCAACTGATCGGCGGCGAGCAGCGCGCGGCGACCGGCTTCGCGGATGCGCTCGTCGACGACGATACGGCCGCGGTACGCGACGCCGTGCTGCGGACCTTCGCGCATGGTGCGAACGCTGAGCATGGATCGAACAGCACGCCCCGCTCGCGACAGATCGATACGTATCTCGCGCGGCTCGCGCAGATCGACCCGGCATCGGTGACGCCCGACACGATGCGCGCGATCTTCCCGCCGACCGCACAACAGGAGCAGCAGGCATGAGTTCGATCGACACGCCCCTCACGCGCGGCGCGCGCTGGTTCCAGGCGCTTGCCAGCGATTCTTTGTCGCGCCCGCCAGTGCTCTGCGCTGACGTCAAGCTCGGCGACGACACCGCGCGCTTCATCAGCGTCGTGTCCGATCCTGCGAACCGCTTTCCGCGCGCGGTCGATAACGTCGTCGGGCTCGAACAGGGCTGGCGCCTCGCGCGCGCGGTGACGGACGCGGTCGAAGCAGACCGCGATGCGACCACGCGCCGGCCGATCGTCGCGATCGTCGACGTGAAGAGCCAGGCGTACGGCTATCGCGAGGAAATGCTCGGCATCCATCTCGCGTGTGCGGCGGCCGTCGATGCGTATGCGACCGCGCGGCTCGCGGGGCATCCGGTGATCGCGCTGATCGTTGGACCGGCGATGTCGGGCGCGTTTCTCGCGCATGGCTATCAGGCGAACCGCATCGTCGCGCTCGATGCGCCTGGCACGATGGTGCACGCGATGGGCAAGGAGGCGGCGGCGCGCGTGACGCGGCGGACCGTCGAGGCGCTCGATCAGCTTGGCGAAACGATCACGCCGATGTCGTATTCGATGGCGTCGTTCGCGAAGCTTGGATTGCTGGACCAGCTGATCGACGGCGTGGATGCGGATGCGCCGGACGCCGCGCAGATCGAGCGCGTGAAAAGCGTGCTCGTCGAGCAGATTCGCGATGCGCGCTCGGGCGATCGTTCGCTTGCGCGGCGTCTGTCGTCAGAGACTGCGCGGACGACGCGCGCGGCGTCCGTCGAAGTGCGGCGGCGGCTTGCCGAGCAGTGGGATGCGCTTTGAGCGCGAACGCCGTTAGCGATGGTGGTGCTGCGTGCGGTGCCGTGCGTGGCGTTTCCGCTGAAGGTGGCGGCGTGACTGCCCAGTGCCGGCCGCACGATCTGTTGCGGTTGGCGAGGCTTCCTGTTCTGATCGATGCGCCCGCGTGGGTTCAGGAAGCGTTGGTTCGTGCGCCATTCGTCGTGGTCAGGCGCGCGCTTGCGCCTGACGGGTTCGTTGCGGTTGGCGTGCGCGGCGATACGAGGGCGCAACGTTACGGCTGCTTCGTCGGGCTGGACGACATCGATGCGGTCGTTGCGCCGGAAGCGTTGCTGCGTGCGCCGTACGGGTTGTGCGCGCTGTCCGGATCGCGACGAGATTTGCCGGTGTTTGCAGCGTTGGCTTCCTTGATGTCCGCGGAGGGTGGTGCCATTTTTGGGGCTCATGCATGGGGACCCGCTGGAAGTGCGGGTTTCGAACTGGCTACGTCCGTGCCGACTGTCACGCCTGCGAGCGATCTCGACCTGTTGATTCGCGCGCCGATTTTGCTTTCACGCGATGAAGCTGCCAGTCTTGCTGAGTGGTTACAGTTGCATAGCATATCGTTCGGAATCCGTATCGATGTGCAGCTCGACACGCCCGCCGGCGGTATTGCTCTCGCGGAATGGGCCACGGGCGGCCCTCGTGTGCTCGCGCGTTCGTCGACGGGTCCGCGGCTCGTCACCGATCTCTGGAGCGTCTGATGTTTGCACTACAGTTCCCTGGTCAGGGCGCGCAGAGCGAAGGTTTCCTGCACCGCCTACCCGATCGTCCAGCCGTTCGCGTGACGCTCGAAGAGGCATCGCAGACGCTCGCGTGCGACCTGCTCACGCTCGACAGCGCCAGCGCGCTGCGCTCCACGGTCGCGGTACAGATCGGGCTCGTGGTGGCCGGCGTGGCGATCGTGCGCGCACTCGCCGACGAGGGCTTTGTGCCCGACATCAGCGCGGGACTCTCGGTCGGCGCGTTCGCAGCCGCGGTGAGTTGCGGCGCGCTGAGCTTCCCCAACGCGCTGCGACTGGTGCGCAAACGCGCGGAGCTGATGGAAGCCGCGTATCCGCACGGTTACGGTCTCGCGGCGATTTCAGGTTTGAGCGAAGCGCAAATCGAACGGCTGGCCGCGGACCAGATGCGTGAAGGCGCGGCGCCCGTCTACATCGGCAATGTCAACGCGCCACGTCAGATCGTGATGGCTGGCGCCAACGACGCACTCAGCGCCTTTGTCGATCGCGCGCGTGCGGCCGGCGCCCGCAGGGCGACGCCGCTCGACGTCAGCGTTCCATCGCACTGCGAACTGTTGGCCGACGCGGCCGAGGAACTGCTGGGCTTCGCGGCCCACCTGCCCTTCGACGCACCGAAGAGCGTCTATATCGGCAATCGCGGCGGCCGTCCACTGTACACGGCGGATGCGATTCGCGGCGACCTGGCGGGCAACATGCGCCATACCGTGCGCTGGTACGATGGCCTCACCGCGATGGTGGAGCTAGGCGCACGCGTGCTGCTGGAAGCGCCGCCGGGACAGGTGCTGACCGACATCGCGCATGAGGAGTCTCCCGACATCACATCGATCGCAGCGGCGAACAGCGCGTTCGACCGGCTCGTCGCGACGCTGCACCGTCGACTGTCCGCGGACGGCTGATCGCGTTTGCGGCACATGTGCTTTCTGCGCATAAATTTTTTATTCGTTTTATACGCACGAAGCTGGCTTCATCGACGTGGCGTGACCCAGCGGAACGTGAGGTTGATACGCTCGCCGCTCACTTTCGGCTCTTTCGGCACACGATGACGCCATTCAGCCTGCGTGTCACCGCGCATCACGAGCAGGCTGCCGCCCTTGAGCCGGTATGAACGCATCGTGCCGCTGCGGTTGTGCCGCAGGTCGAAGGTGCGCGCAACACCGAGACTCACCGACGCGATCACCGGTTGCGGTCCCAGTTCCGGCTCGCGGTCCGCGTGCCATCCCATGCTGTCCGCGCCGCTGCGATAGCGGTTCAGCAGCACGCTGTTGAAGCGCGCGTGGCTGGCAGATTCGGCTGCGGCGCGTAGCTCCGCGACTGCAGGTGTCCACGGTTGCGGCACATTGCGGATGCCCGAGTAGATATAGACGGCGTCGGGTTCGCCTTGCCATGCAGTGAGGCGCGGCAACGGGATGCGGCCGCCCGGCGTGCCCATCGAATCCTGCTGCCAGGCAACCTCGTCGATCACGCGCGTCAGCAGGTTGTTCGCAGCGGCAGACTCGAGCCAGTCGGGGAGCCAGTCGACGTCGGGGGACGGAAGATCATCGAACAGATCGTGCATGGGATAGCCTGTGCGCCGCACGCAACAGGAAGCCGAGTGCATGCAGGCGTTTTGAAGCGGAACCAGCGTCTATTATGAAAGCGATTCCGGATAAGCGTGCTGCACTGCTTTGCGCTTTCATTCCCGCTTTCATTCGAGCATTCTCTTCCCTTCACTTCAGGCTTTCATCATGACGCTCAACGATGCCGCGCTCGACCAGCTGTTCCGCACCGCCCGCACCCACAACGGCTGGCAGCCGAAACCCATCGACGACGCGCTGCTGCATGAACTCGTCGAACTGACGCTGCTGCCGCCCACCTCCGCAAATTCGAGCCCCGGCCGTTTCGTGTTCGTGAAGTCGCAGGAAGCGAAGGAAAAGCTGCGCCCCGCGCTGTCGCCGAACAACGCCGACAAGACGATGGCGGCGCCGGTCACCGTGATCGTCGCGATGGACATGGCGTTTTACGACCACCTGCCGAAGCTGTTCCCGCATACCGATGCGCGCAGCTGGTTCGCCGGCAACGACGCGGCGATCGCGGACACTGCGTTTCGCAATTCGTCGCTGCAGGGCGCCTATCTGATGATGGCGGCGCGCGCGCTGGGCCTCGACGTGGGCCCGATGTCGGGCTTCGACAGGAGCAAGGTCGACGAGGCGTTCTTCGCCGGCACGACGCTGCGTTCGAACTTTCTCGTGAACCTCGGCTATGGGGACGCGGCAAAGCTGCACCCGCGCAATCCTCGGCTTTCGTTCGACGAGGCCGCTCGGGTGGCGTGATGTGGGTTGTGGTTCAGGCGTCGTTCAGCCAGTCAGTAGCGCGACGTAGAACACGATCGCGCCGATCAGCGCGCCGACGAAGCAGAAGCCCTCTTCGCTGCGCCTGTCGCCGCTGTTTCTGAGCCACGCGGCCACGACGCCGAACAGACCCGTTGTGCCAAGCGCAACGAACACCATGACGGTATAGAAGAGCGCGCTGCGGCCCAGCTCGGAGAAGTCGACGCTGCGCACGCCGTAGTAGACGCCAAGCGCCATCAGCGACAGCACGACGAGCGGCAGCATCACGTGGCTGCCTTCGTGCCCGACATGGTGGGCATGGTGGATTCGTCCGTCCGTTTTCATCATGTATCTCCCCACATCGCGTACCTCGCGCGATGCATCGAACCATGAGAGCGGCCGGACGTGGGCGACCCGTTGGGGGCGCCGTTCATTTAGGTGAACGCGAACCGCCTGCACGATACGTCAGGCGCGCGACACGGTTCATTTCCAGCATAGCGCAATGAACGGTGCAGTTCAAAAAATCGTGTCGTGCATTCGGGTGCTGCTGCCAATGCTCGCCCGGTTCCGGGTGGATTCTGCGCATGGCTTTCAGTGCCGGTAGAATGATTTTGCCCAAGGCGCCGTCCAGTCGGTCCGACGGCGGTTCCTACCGCGCGCGGGTCGCGCTCTCTCGCCCTCTTCTATGCGCCGCTCCTCGTTCTTCGTTCGCTTCATCGGCATCGGCATTCTGTTTCACATCTACATCGGCTTCCGGCTGATTCCGGATCTGCCCGTCGGGTCGACCTGGCGATGGCTCGCCGCGCTGTGGCTCGTCCTGTCGGTCTTCCTGATCCCCGCGGGGATGCTGGCGCGCACGATCGAGAAGCAGCCGCTCGGCGACCGGCTCGCGTGGATCGGGCTCCTGACGATGGGCTTCTTTTCCTCGCTGCTGGTCCTGACCTTCGGGCGCGATCTGCTGATGGCGTCGCTCCTGACGATCGATGCGCTGTCGCCGCACACGATTGCGCTCGCCGGCTGGCGTACCGGTTCCGCCGGCGCCGTCCCGCTGCTCGCGTTGCTGTCGACGGCAATCGGTTTCGTCAACGCGCGGCGCCGCGCGCGTGTCGTCACGATCGACGTGCCGATCGAACATCTGCCCGCCGCGCTCGATGGCTTCACGATCGTGCAGATCAGCGACATCCATGTCGGACCGACGATCAAGCGCAGCTATGTCGACGCGATCGTCGATGCCGTGAACCATCTGAAACCCGATGTGGTGGCGATCACGGGCGACGTCGTCGACGGCAGCGTCGAGCAGCTGGCCAGCCATACGCTGCCGCTCGGGCGGCTCGCCGCGCAGCATGGCGTCTATCTCGTGACCGGCAATCACGAGTACTACTCGGGCGCCGATGCATGGATCGACGAGTTCAGACGCATTGGATTGCATGTGCTGCTCAATGAGCACGTGGTGGTCGAACATCGCGGCGCCCGCGCGATCATCGCCGGCGTCACCGACTATTCCGCGGCCCACTTCGACCCCGCGCATCGCAGCGACCCGGCGACCGCGCTGGCCGGCGCGCCTGCCGACGTCCGGACCCGGGTGCTGCTCGCCCATCAGCCGCGCACGGCCGAAGCCGCCGCCGAAGCGGGCTTCACGCTGCAGTTGTCCGGACACACGCACGGCGGGCAGTTTTTCCCGTGGAATTTCTTCGTGCGGCTGCAGCAGCCGTTCACCGCCGGTCTCGACCGGCTCGGCGAACTGTGGATCTACACGAGCCGCGGCACCGGCTACTGGGGGCCGCCGAAGCGGCTCGGCGCGCCATCGGAGATCACCCGTTTGCGGCTGGTGGCAGGACGCGCGGCGCCGATCTGAACTCAGCGTCCCAGCTCCGCAGGATTTTCGTTTCAGTTCGTTTATTTTCGTTTTTTGGTGCGATCAGGGTCAAACGAACTTGACTGTTGACCGTTTTCGCACATACGATAGCTTCACGCTCGACGATGTCAGTTGTCTGATGAGATGAAAGCCTTCTTGTGCTGTTTTGGGGCGCAATCATCTCGCACCAGGACATCCCGTCGGCGAACACAACACCGTGCCGCCTCGACGCGCACATAAAGGAATGGAGACAGAAGTTGAGTGCAATCCGCGGACTACGTTGGTGGATCATTGTGCTGGTTTGTCTCGGCACGATCCTGAACTATCTTGCGCGCAACTCGCTCGGCGTTCTGGCGCCGGAGTTGAAGACGGCGCTGAACCTGAGCACCCAGCAGTACTCGTATGTCGTCGGAGCATTCCAGATCGGCTACACGATCATGCAGCCGGTGTGCGGGATCGTCGTCGACCTGATCGGATTGCGGATCGGCTTCGCGCTGTTCGCAGCGCTCTGGTCGGCCACCGGCGTGCTGCACGGCTTTGCGAGCGGCTGGCTGTCGCTTGGCGCGATGCGCGGCATGCTGGGGCTGTTCGAGGCAGCAGCGATTCCGTCCGGCATGAAGGCGGTCGCCGAATGGTTTCCCGATCGCGAAAAGTCCGTGGCGGTCGGCTACTTCAATGCCGGCACCTCGCTCGGCGCCCTGCTGGCGCCGCCGCTCGTGATCTTCCTGTCGCTGCGGTTCGGCTGGCAGTCGGCATTCATGTTCACGGGTGCAGTCGGCTTCATCTGGGCAGCGCTCTGGTTCGTGCTGTACCGTCCGCCGGTCAGTCATCCGCGCATCTCCAGACATGAACTGGAACTCATCCAGCAAGGCCAGACGCACTCGCCGCCGGCGAGCCAGCGGCCGGTGCGCGACGTGCTCGGTTCGCGCCGCTTCTGGGCGATCGCGCTGCCGCGCTTTTTCGCCGAACCGGCATGGCAGACCTTCAGCTTCTGGATTCCGCTCTACCTCGCGACCGAACGGCACATGCAACTGAAGGACATCGCGATCTTCGCGTGGCTGCCGTTCCTCGCGGCCGACCTCGGCGGCATTCTGGGCGGCTACCTGTCGCCGTTCATGATGAAGTACTTCCGCCTGCCGCTGGTCTGGTCACGCGTCGCCGGCGTCGTCCTCGGCGCCGTGATGATGATCGGTCCTGCGTGCATCGGCCTCGTCGCATCGCCGTATGAAGCGATTGCACTGTTCTGCATCGGCGGCTTCGCGCACCAGATGATCTCCGCGCTCGTCAACACGCTGAGCGCCGACGTCTTCGATCCCGACGAAGTCGCGACCGCGAGCGGTTTCGCCGGCATGGCGGCGTGGATCGGCGGGCTCGGTTTCTCGCTGATGGTCGGCGCGCTGGCCGACAAGGTCGGCTACGGTCCGCTGTTCGCCTGCCTCGGCGCGTTCGATCTGATCGGCGCGACGTTGCTGATCATCCTGATCCGCGGTCAGACCCGCGACGAACGTTCGGAAGGGGTGCAGGGACAACCTCGTACTTCGCACACCTGAAGCGGATTGCATGCGCGGCGCAACCGTCGCGCGAATCCGTTCAACATGCACTCAAGGGAAGTTTGATGACGTCGTTACTGCATCCTCCGGTGTTCACCGTCGGCACGCCCGGCGATCGATGCATCCGGTTGACGAGCACCGCCGGCCCGGTGATCGAGATCTTCGTGCTCGAGGACGATATCGTGCGTGTACGGGTACTGCCGGACGGCTCGGCGCACGGCCCGCGTACGTGGGCGATCGCGCCGGGACTCGACGACGTGCCAGTCGAAGGACGCGACCGCCTCGATCTGTCCGGCTTCACGTTGCCCGCTTTCGACCTGCAGCATGATGCAGAGGAATTGCACGTCACGACCGCGCAGGTCAGGCTGACCGTCGCGCTGCACGGCGGCCGGTGCAGCTGGGCGATGCGCCACGACGGCGAGTGGCGACGTGTCCTGCAGGATCGTGCCACCCAGGCCTACAACTTCGGCTGGTGGGACCAGCGCGTCTATCACTATCTGCAACGCGAACGCGGCGAGATCTATATCGGTCTCGGCGAACGGGCGGGTTCGCTCGATCGCGCGAACCAGCGCTATTCGATGGTGAATGTCGATGCGATGGGCTACAGCGCGAAGACCACCGACCCGCTGTACAAGCACATCCCGTTCTATCTGACGTGGCAGCGCGATGCGACGCTCGGCTTCGGCCTCTTCTACGACACGCTCGCGGATTGCACGTTCGACATGGGCCGCGAGCTCGACAATTATCACGGCCACTACCGGCACTTCATTGCAGAGAACGGCGATCTCGACTACTACTTCATCGCGTCGCCTGACACGCCGCTCGCCGCGGTGCGCCGCTTTACCTGGCTGACCGGCCGCCCGGCGCTGATGCCGAAATGGGGCCTCGGCTATTCCGGCTCGACGATGAGCTACACGGACGCTCCCGACGCGCAGCAACAGATGGGCGAGTTCATCGAGCGCTGCGCGGAACATGACATATTGTGCGACTCGTTCCATCTGTCATCGGGCTATACGTCGATCGGAGCGAAGCGTTACGTCTTCAACTGGAATCGCGACAAATTTCCCGACGTCGACGGTTTCGTGCAGGGCTACCTCGAACACGGCGTGCGCCTGTGCGCGAACATCAAGCCGTGCCTGCTGCGCGATCATCCGCAGTTCGATGCAGCGCATCGCGACGGGCTGCTGGTGTGCTCGAGAGACGGTGAACCGGCATGGGTGCAGTTCTGGGATGAAGTCGGCGCGTACCTCGATTTCACGAACCCGAACGCGATTGCATGGTGGCGCTCGCAGGTCACCGACGCACTGCTTCGCTACGGCATCGCTTCCACATGGAACGACAACAACGAGTTCGAGTTCTGGTCGCCGGACGCGATCGCACACGGTTTCGGCACGCCGTTCCCGGCACGCGAAGCGAAGGTGTTGCAGACCATGCTGATGATGCGCGCATCGCGCGACGCACAGCGCGAGTACGCCCCCGATAGCCGGCCGTTTCTCGTGTCGCGCTCGGGTGGCGTGGGCATGCACCGGTATGTTCAGACGTGGTCCGGCGACAACTACACGTCGTGGGAAACGCTGCGCTACAACCTGAAGATGGGACTGGGTCTTGCGCTGTCCGGCATATCGAACATCGGGCACGACATCGGTGGTTTCTCGGGACCCGCGCCGGATGCAGAATTGTTCCTGCGCTGGGTGCAGTTCGGCGTGTTCATGCCGCGATTCAGCATTCATTCGTGGAACGACGACGGCACGGTGAACGAGCCCTGGATGCATCCGGAAGTGACGAACCACATTTCCGGGCTGATCAAGCTGCGTTATCGGTTGCTGCCGTACCTGTATCACCTGCTGTGGCAATCCACTGCATCGTATGAACCGATACTGCGCCCCACCTTCGCGGATTTCCCGCACGATGGTGCCTGCTACGCCGAAAACGACGACATGATGGTCGGTGCAGCGCTGCTGGCCGCGCCGGTCGTCGAAGCCGGCGCGACGCAACGCTGCGTGACGCTCCCGGCAGGATCTCGCTGGGTATCGTACTGGACCGCGGAAACCTTCGATGGCGGAACGACGGTTACGTTGCCTGCACCGTGGGACCAGCCGCCGATGCTCGTCCGCGAAGGTCATGCGATACCGCTCAACGTCGCGGAGCAACACTTCGCGCATCGTGCGGACCAGCGCGCGTTTCTTGTTGCTCCGTTCGCGAATGCAGGAACAGCGTCAGGCGAGTGCATCGAAGACGATGGCAAATCCGAGGCGTGGCGCAACGGAGAATACGGAACGTGGACAGTCTCCGTGACAAGCGACGCGAACGCGCTGAACGTATCGGTGCAATGGAGTGGACGGTTCGCACGGCCGTTCGAACGCGTCGAAGTATGGCTTCCGGCGGCGGATTCGCGAACCATCGCCTGTGTGACGGGACGCATCGTCAACGAAGCGCACGAGCACGGGTGGAAGCGCCTGACCGTGGAACTCGATTGACCTCGTAGTGCAATCGTTCTGCCGCATTCGCGCATGCGTGTATTGGAATGCAGGGCCTCGCATCGGGGCGCTCTCGGCTGAATGTCCGCTATCGCGCCGCATCCGGCACTATCTTGCATGGATGTTGCCGAACTTTGTCCCGGTTCGTGCAACTTCGCGTCGCTGTTCCTATACTGGTGCTGACCTTGTCTGAAGTCTGCGCGCACGCAGACGTCACGGGAGCACCGCGATGTCCACATGGAAGCCGGACCCAACCTTCTACCCATCCGCACGCATGGCGAGCAGCGCGCCGAAGGAAACGCTCGCGTACGTCGCGACGTTCGATCCGACGCGGCAGATGCCCGATGCCCTCGACGTGGTCGACATCGAACGCGGGTCGTCCACCTACGGCACCGTCGCCGGCCGCGTGCCGATGCCCAATACCGGCGACGAGCTGCATCACTTCGGCTGGAACGCGTGCAGCTCATGCCTGTGTCCAAACGCGCCGCATCCGCATTCGGAGCGGCGCTATCTCGTTGTGCCCGGTTTGCGTTCATCGCGGATTCATATCATCGACACCAAACCCGATCCGCATCAGCCGAAAATCGTTCGCGTGCTCGAACCCGATGAAGTCGCGCACCGCGCGGGCTACACACGTCCTCATACCGTGCATTGCGGCCCCGAAGGCATCTACGTCGTTTCGCTCGCCAATGCGGAAGGCGAAGCGCCGGGCGGCATCTTCCTGATGGATCACGAGACCTTCGACATTCGTGGGCAATGGGAAATCGATCGCGGACCACAGCAGCTCGCGTATGACGGCTGGTGGCACCTGGGCTTCGATACGGTCGTGACGAGCGAATGGGGCTTGCCCGCAACCTTTGAAAACGGTCTCGTGCCCGAGGTGCTGCTGGGCGGCAACTATGGCCACCGCCTGCACTTCTGGGATCTGCACTCGCGCAAGCACAAGCAGGTGATCGATTTCGGCGCGGAAAACCAGCTCGTGTTCGAGCTGCGGCCCGCGCACGATCCGACGCGTCCTTATGGGTTCGTCAATTCCGTGATCAGCCTGAAGGATCTGTCCGCATCGATCTGGACGTGGTATCGCGATGGCGATCAGTGGGCCGCGCGCAAGATCATCGAGATTCCCGCCGAACCCGCCGACCCCGATCTGTTGCCGCCGATGCTCAAGAGCTTTGGTGCGGTGCCGCCGCTGGTGACGGACATCGCGCTGTCGCTCGACGACCGCTTCCTCTATGTGTCGTGCTGGGGCACCGGCGACCTGCGGCAATACGACGTGTCGAATCCGGATGCGCCGAAACTGACCGGCAATATCCGCATTGGCGGCATCGTCTCTCGCGCAACGCATCCGAAGGCCGGTGGCCGCAAGCTCAACGGTGGCCCGCAGATGGTCGAGGTCAGTCGTGACGGCAGCCGCGTCTATTTCACCAACTCGCTCTATGGCGTAATCGACGAGCAGTTCTACCCTGACGGCATCGACGGCTGGATGGTGAAGCTCGATGCGGCGCCGGACGGCGGCCTCACGTTCGACGATTCCTTTTTCGTCGAGTGGCCGAAGACACATCGGCCCCATCAGATCAGGCTCGAAGGGGGCGATGCGTCATCCGATTCGTACTGCTATCCATAATGCAGTGTGATCGAGATGTCTACGTTCTTCGTCAGCGATTCGGTCGGCGCGTGGGCGAGCGTCGTCGGTAGCGGGATCTTTCACGGCATCAACCCGGCGACGGGCTGGCTCTTCGCCACCGCGATCGGGCTTCAGCGCGGCAGCCGCACCGCGCTCTGGATGGCGTTGCCACCGCTTGCGCTAGGCCATGCTCTATCAATTCTGCTGCTGACAGGCTCCGTTGCACTGCTCAGCAGCTGGTCAACGCTGCTGCCGCTGCATCTGATGTTGGGAGCATTACTGATGGGATGGGCGTGTTATCAGCATGTGTACGGGCATCGGCATCGCGCCCGTGTCGGCATGACTGCCGGGTTCGCTGGACTCACGCTGTGGTCGGCGGTCATGGCGACCATGCATGGCGCCGGTTTGATGTTGACGCCTGCCTTACTGTCGGTTTGCGGCGGTGCCGGCACCGGCGTTCCAGATGGGTCCGGACACGGTAGCGCCTTCGATCTCGCGCTTTTCGCCCCGCTCCAGTTCGCTGTCGTGCATACCGTGGTCATGACCGCGACGACCGCTGTTATTGCCGTCGCCGCGTACGAATATTTTGGCCTCGGCCTGCTTCGACGTGGCTGGATCAACTTCAACTGGCTCTGGAGCGGCGCACTCGCGACGACAGGTGCCTGGCTGATCTTCAGCGGCTGACCAGGTTCGCTATCGCACGCAACGCGAGGCCGGTCACTTGCGAACCATCGTACTGTCACCTATAACTAGCCTGACATATATTCGCAAAAGCGGGTTGTCGTGAACTCCGGGCGCGTGTTTTCCGCACGATCGCTTCGGAGTGTTATGCATTGTCAATTTCTTTCGACGCGTGTGGACTGCGTCATCTCGATCCACTAAGCTGCATCCCCGCGGACGCACCACCTGTGTCCGCGCTTACTAAGGGAGTTATCGACCATGCAACACGGCCTCATTGCCTGGATCATTATCGGTGCGATCGCCGGCTGGCTCGCGGGCGTCCTCGTCAAGGGCGGCGGCTTCGGCCTGATCGTCGACATCATCGTCGGCATTGTCGGTGCCTTCATTGGCGGCTGGCTCGCCGGCGTACTCGGCATCCATCTGGGCGGCGGCTGGATCGGCTCGATCATCACCGCGGTGATCGGCGCCGTGATCCTGCTCTTCATCATCAGGCTCATCCGACGCGGCACATAGCACACCGCGCTACCCGCTTTCGCTGGTAAGCGCCTCGCGAAGGCCGTCCGCAATCCGGCGCGCACGTGAGGCATGATCGGGTATCGGGCGGTCGTGTTGGCCCGCTGGCAATCAGCCCG
>NZ_QQOA01000015.1 GCF_003443895.1 Paraburkholderia phosphatilytica
GGCCGAGGCGTCCGCCGGGGCGCTGGCCGCCGGTGCCGCCGAGGCGTCGGCAGCGGGCGCCGAGGCAGCCGCGGCCGGCGCGCTCGCCGTCGTATCCGAAGCCGCGGCAGCGGGCGCCGAAGCCGCTGCCGGCGCGGACGCATCGTCCGCCAGGGCGGCGCCAATGCCGCCCGCCAGCAGTGAGCCGGCCACCATCAAGGACATCAAAAGTTTGCGCATCTCTGTTTCCTCTTGTCGCTTTCTCTGAGCTATTACAGGGCGTCCGCGCCGGTCTCCCCGGTGCGGATCCGGATTACTTGTTCGATCGGCGTGACGAAAATCTTGCCGTCGCCGATCTTGCCGGTGCGGGCCGCGCGTTCGAGGGCCTCGATCGCCTGGTCAACGATGTCGTCGGAGACCGCTGCCTCGATCTTCACCTTCGGCAGAAAGTCGACGACGTACTCCGCGCCGCGGTACAGCTCCGTGTGTCCTTTCTGGCGGCCGAAGCCCTTGACCTCGGTCACCGTGATTCCCGAGACGCCGATGGCCGACAGAGCCTCGCGCGCCTCATCGAGCTTGAACGGTTTGATGATTGCGGTAATGAGTTTCATGAAATCCCTCGCTGTGGTTGCGTCACCCTGCTTTCCTATGCCTTTTGCGTCGGGTACGGCCCGTTCCGCTCCGTCCCGATGCGCCACCGTCGAGTGTCCTGGAAGCGCGCGGGGCAGTAACAGCAACGTCTATGCCATGCGCAATATTTACCGACCGGAAGGGAATGCCGGAGCGGCGATGCGCCACCCTGGCTGTCCGGCTAAGGTCGGCGGGGCTTGTGGCACGTTGCCGGGATCGTTGCTAGAGTGTCCGCAGGCTGTGGACGGACGGTCGTGCACCAAAGCCACCCGCAACCAGGTCGACAGCGGTTGCGCATGCACCAGCAGCGAACATGATCTGGAACCGGGCACAGCGGTAACGAAACATGCACAATTTTTGTGCAATCAAGGGGAAACACCATGAAGCAACCGAACGACGTCTTTAACGATTTCCAGGCGCGCGTCTCCGATCTGTTCAAGAACTCGCCGGCGAAAGATGTCGAACGCAACGTGAAGGCGATGCTGTCGCAAGGCTTTTCGAAGCTGGATCTGGTCACGCGCGAGGAATTCGATACGCAGACCCAGGTGCTGATCCGCACCCGCGCGCGTCTGGAGGAGCTCGAGCGGCGCGTCGCCGAGCTGGAGCAGAAGCTGCCCGCCACCCAGCAGTAAGCGTTCAGGCCGCCCCCACCAACGGCAAGCGAACCGGTTCATCAGTATTTGAAGGCGGCGGCGCACTGCGGTCGCGCCGCCTGAAGGGAGAAAACATGTCGCTTGCCCTGGTGCGCAGCCGCGCGCCGGCTTCTGGCCGTGCGCCCGCAGTCACCGTCGAGGTCCACCTCGCCAACGGACTGCCCTCTTTCTCGATCGTCGGACTGCCCGATCTCGAAGTGCGCGAAAGCCGCGAACGCGTGCGCGCCGCGCTTCAGAACTGCGGCTTCGAATTCCCGGTGCGCCGCATCACGGTGAACCTGGCGCCCGCCGATCTCCCCAAGGAATCCGGCCGCTTCGACCTGCCGATCGCACTCGGCATCCTCGCCGCCAACGGTCAGTTGCCCGCCGAGGCGCTGCACGGCCGCGAGTTCGCGGGCGAGCTGTCACTGACGGGTGCGTTGCGGCCGATGCGCGGCGCGTTCGCGATGGCGTGCGGCACCGCCCGCAGCGGCGCGCGGCGGGCACGCCGGGTAGCCGAAGCCGTGACTACCGCGGATGACGCCAGCGCCCAGAACGACCCCGACCTCGCACACGAGAATCCACCGCGCCCGGCCGAACTGTACCTGCCGGCACCGAGCGCCCGTGAAGCCGCGCTGGTGCCGAACGTCGACGTGTATGGCGCAACGGACCTGCCGTCGCTGTGCGCGCATCTCGCGGGCGAGCCCGACGCGAAGCTCTATCCCGTCACCGCCGTGCCGGCCGGCGCCGTGCGGGAGGCGGAGTTACCCGACATGCGCGATGTGATCGGCCAGCGCGGCGCGCGCCGCGCGCCTGCCCGGCCTGCTGCCGCCGATGACCGACGACGAGGCGCTGACCTCGGCCGCGCTGCTGTCCGCGAGCCGCGCCGGCTTCTCGCCGTCGCAGTGGAGGAAGCGTCCGTTCCGCGCGCCGCACCACTCGTCGAGCGCCGCGGCGCTGGTCGGTGGGCGCAATCCGCCGCAGCCGGGCGAGATCACGCTCGCCCATCTCGGCGTCCTGTTCCTCGATGAACTGGCCGGAGTTCGACCGGCACGTGCTGGAGACCCTGCGCGAACCGCTCGAAGCCGGATCCATCACGATCTCGCGCGCCGCGTTGCAGAGCGACTTCCCCGCCGCGTGCCAGTTGATCGCCGCGATGAACCCGTGCCCGTGCGGCTGGCGCGGCGACCCGGGCGGTCGCTGCCGGTGCACGCCGGAGATTGCGGCGCGCTATCTGCGCAAGGTGTCGGGTCCGCTGCTGAACCGGATCGACATCCAGATCGAGATTCCGGCGGTACCGCCGGCCGAGTTGTCGGCGCGGGCCACCACGCCGGGCGAGCCGAGCGCGGCGATCGCCGCGCGCGTGGCGGCGGCTCGGCAACGGCAGCTGGACCGTCAGGGCAAAACGAACCGCGAGCTCTCAGGGCGGGAAGCCGACGACGTGTACCGGCCGGACAGCGCCGGCGAAGCGCTGCTGCGTGAAGCAGGCGAACGCTTCGGCTGGTCGGCGCGCGCTCACTATCGCGTGCTGCGCGCGGCCCGCACGATCGCAGACCTGGCCGGCGACGCGACGCCGACTGCGGGACAGATCGCCGAGGCGATCCAGTATCGACGGGTTTTCAACGGCGGTTGAAGCAAAAAAAATGCTGTCAAGACTTGACTTATGCACACCGTCTCGAATCGCGTACGTTTTGATACATCTGAAAGGCGACCGCAAATGTTAAATCCAATACCGTTGATTTTATTGGGATTTTTTATTTGCGAAGTTCCCGGGCAAACTGTCTCGATGCCCGTGCGACGGGCTTTGGCGCGATTCGCCGGGGAGTTCTCAACAAAGTTATCCACAGGCTTTGTGGGTAACGGGAAAACTGCTGTGAAATCCGTCGATTAGCGCCAAAAGCTGCGAAAGGACTTTCACTCGGTCTTCACATCTAGCGCGACCGGCGGCAGCACGAATTACCGAGGTGAAGCGATCAGTACAGCTTGAACGATCCGAAGAACTGGTCCAGCTGCTCAGGCGGCAGCTCCTCGCGGCCGATTGCCGCAGCCTGATAGACATGGTTGCCTTTCGCGACGAGCCGCGCGTGCAGCGTGCGCTGTTCCTCCTTTGGGCCAGCCTTGCCGCTGAACGCCATCTCGAGTCCAGGCACGTTGCCGCCCATCGCGAGCGGAATCTGCGCGGCACGCGCGTCGGGCGCCACGCCAAGGTTGCGCGCGAGGCCGTCGCGCAGGAACGCGAGCACGCTCTGCTGGAGCTGCGGATCGTCCTTCGGCAGGATCACCGTGCCGATCGCGAACACCGTATGGCCGGCTTCCGCCGTCTGCATCCGCATCTTCATCGGCACACCGCCGATGTCGATCTGGCGTTCGTCGTTGCCCGGCTTCGCGGGCAGGTCGACGGTGTAGCCGCTGTCGTCGTTCGAGATCGTGCGCCAGTCGTAGGTCGGCGAGCAGGCGGCGAGCATCGCGCCCGCGCACAGCGCGAACGCCACGCGGCGCAGCCAGGGTGAGACATGGGAAGAGAAGCTCGGGAAGCGGGGAAGCTGGCGACGAAGCATAAGACCAAAAGCGGATAGACAGGGACCGAAAAAATCATTATCGCGCCTTAGCCGTCATCTCGCCGCCGGACGGCCTGCTTATGGCCGGGATACGGACAGTTCACGGCCCGTTCAAACGATTGACGCTACAATAGCGCAGCTCCCGCATCGCGTCCGGATGCGCCGTCCGCGTCAAGAGGTTCGTCATGAGTTCCACTTCCGTTTCCCGCAATCCTGTCCGCCTGGTTCTGGCCGCGGTCGTCGTCGTCGCACTCGCTGTCGTCGGCTACTTCGCGTTCAACAGCCAGCAGCGCGCGCCGGATGCGACCTTCACGCTGCTGTCGGGCCAGAAGGTCTCCACCGCGGACCTGAAGGGCAAGGTCTACCTCGTCAACTTCTGGGCGACGAACTGCGACACCTGCATGCAGGAAATGCCGTCCATGGTGAGCACCTACAACCGCTTCAAGGACCAGGGCCTGGAGTTCGTCGCGGTCGCGATGAATTACGATGCGCCGATGTACGTCGCGAACTACGCGCAAACGCGCAAGCTGCCGTTCAAGGTCGCGATGGACGACGGCACGGCTGCGAAGCAGTTCGGCAACGTGCAGCTCACGCCCACCACCTTCGTGATCGATCGCAACGGCAAGATCCTGAAGCGCTACGTCGGCGAACCGCAGTTCGCGGAGCTCGACAAGCTGCTCGAAAAGGCGCTGGCCACGACCTGATCTCCGCGCTTCCAACCGCATACAAGACAACGCCCGCAGCTCAAACTGCGGGCGTTGTCGTTTCAGCATGCCGCCGCCGTCGCGCGGCGCGAAAGACAGCAACTCACCGTTCGCCGTCTCCACGCACCGCCAACCCATAGCGCTTGATCTTGTCGTACAGCGTCGCCTTGCCGAGCTGCAGACGATCCGCCGCTACCGCCACCGCGCCGCCAGTCTGTTCGAGCGCCTCGGCAATCACCGCGCGTTCGAACTGCTCGACGCGCTCCTTCAGCGACTGCGTCGGCCCATCGGCGGCTGACGTCGCCACCGCATCGTCGACGACACCGAGCACCAGCCGGTCCGCCGCGTTGCGCAGTTCGCGCACGTTGCCCGGCCAGTCGCGCTGCATCAGGTTCATCCGTTGCCGGTCGGTGAGCAACGGCGCCGGGCGCTGGTAACGCACGGCCGCATCCAGCAGGAAGTGCTCGAAGAGCGGCACGATGTCCTCCCGGCGCTCGTTGAGCGGCGGCAGCGCGATCGTCACCACATTCAGCCGGTACAGCAGATCGCGCCGGAAGGTGCCCGCCGTCACGTGCGCGGCCATATCGCCCTTCGCGGCTGCAATGATCCGGCAGTTCGCGCGGATCGGCTGGTTCGAACCGAGCCGTTCCAGCACGCCATCCTGCAGCACGCGCAGCATCTTCACCTGCAGCGACAGCGGCATGCTCTCGATTTCGTCGAGAAACAGCGTGCCGCCCGACGCATGCTCGATGCGCCCGATGCGCCGCTTCGCCGCGCCGGTGAACGCGCCCGGCTCGTAGCCGAACATCTCCGACTCGAACATCGGCTCCGGCAGCGCGCCGCAGTTCACCGCGATGAACGGCTTGTCGCGACGCGGCGACAGCTCGTGCAGGCTGCGTGCGATCAGCTCCTTGCCCGCGCCCGTATCGCCGTTGATGAGCACCGGCGCATCGGTCGGCGCGACGTTTGCGATCAGGCGACGCACCTGCTCGATCGCGGGGCTGCGTCCGATGATGCGCGGCGCGACCGTGCCCTGCTCCGCGAGCTCGCGGCGCAACGCGAGATTCTCCAGCACCAGCGTGCGGCGTTCGAGCGCGCGCCGCACCGTTTCGATCAGGCGCTCCGACGCGAATGGCTTCTCGATGAAGTCGTATGCGCCATCGCGCATCGCCTGCACCGCCATCGAGATGTCGCCGTGACCGGTGACGAGAATCACCGGCACATCGGGCGCGCGCTCGCGGCATTGCGCGAGCAGTTCGAGCCCACTCGCGCCGGGCAGCCGGATATCGCTGACCACGACGCCCGCGAAGTCCGGCTGCAGTGTGCGCGCCGCCGATTCCGCGGACGGATGGCCTTCGACCTCGAAGCCCGCAAGCTGCAGGCTCTGCACGCTGGCGCGCCGCACCAGCTCGTCGTCTTCGATGTACAGCACCTTGAGGCCGTTGCTCACCATAGCGTATGACTCGATGTTTTTTTCATGTGGACGCACCAGCGCTAACGCTCGCCGTGGATGACGTGCGCGCGCGGCGCAGCGTCAGCACGAACATCGCGCCGCCGTCGGCGCCGTTGCGCGCGGTCAGCGAACCGCCGGCATCGCGCGCGATCGACGACGAGATCGCAAGACCGAGACCCAGACCCTGCCCCATCTCCTTCGTCGTAAAGAACGGCTCGAAGAGACGCGGCAGCACGTCGTCGGGAATGCCCGGGCCGTTGTCGTGCACGATGAACGACAGCGACTCCGGCTGCGCGTCGATGTCGATACCGATGCGTGGCGACGCGATGCCTGCAACGGCATCGAGCGCATTGCCGACGAGATTGATCAGCACCTGTTCGAAACGCAGCTCGTCGCAGGTCGCGACGAGCGCGGGATGATCCTGCTCGAGGCCATCGAGGCGCAGATCGGTAAACGAGGTTGTCAGCGGCAGCACGAGTGCCGCATCGGTCAACGTCACCGCGAACGAAACGTGCTGCAGCCGCGGCTGCAGCAACGCGACGACGTTGCGCAATGCGCGCGGCACCAGCGTGCGCGCACTGCGCGGCCGCGCGCGACCGACGAACAGCTTCAGCTGGTTGGTGATCTTGCCCATTCGCTCGGTGAGCGCGCCGATCGCTTCGAGATTGTCCTGCGCCGAAGCCTGATCGCCGCGCGCGAGCAGCACACGTGTGTTGTCGGAGAAGCTGCGCAACGCGGCGAGCGGCTGGTTGAGCTCGTGCGTAATGCCGGCCGCCATTTGCCCGAGCGCCGCGAGCTTGCTCGCCTGGATCAGTTCGTCGTGCGCGGCGCGCAGTTCCTGTTCGGCGCGCGTGCGTTCCGCGACTTCCTTCTGCAGTTGCTCGTTCGCCTCCGACAGATCGGCGGTGCGCTCCGCCACGCGCTCGTTGAGTTCCGCATACGCCTGCTGCAGCAGCGCGCGGCTGCGGATCATCTCGCGCACCCGCGCGCGCCGCATGCGCCAGTAGAACGCGAACAGGCACAACAGTACGTAGCCGAAGCCGGTGATGATCGTCGCGTTGCGCGCATCGGAGACGACCGGGTCGAGCGACGCCAGCGTAATCAGATGCCAGTCCGGCTCGCCGAGCGCACGGCGCGTCTCCAGGTAGCGCGGCGCGTAACGTCCGCCACCCACGCGCACGATCTGCGCGTCGCCTTCGAGCTTGCGCTCCACCGTCACCGGCAGCGCCGCGATCGGCTGCTGCGCGTACTGCTGCGTCTGAAAGATCGACGCTTCGACCTCGCCCGAGAGCGGCCGGATCGTGTGGTACTTCCATGCCGGCACCGAGCTCAGGAAGATCACGCCGTGCGTATCGGTGACGAGCAGCGGATCGGTCGCATCGACGCCCTGGAACCACTCGAGGTTCAGCTTCACGACGGCGACGCCGACCATCTTGCCGTCGCGATAGACGGCCTGCGAAATGTAGTAGCCCGGATCGTGCGAAATCGTGCCGATGCCGAAGAAGCGGCCGCTGCCCACTTTCACCGCATCGTCGAAATACGGCCGGAAACGGTATTCGACGCCGACGAAACTGTCCGGCTGCGACCAGTTGCTCGCGGCGATGCACAGGCCATCGGCCTTGATGATGTAGGTGGCCGTGGCGCGTGCGTGCGCGTTCATGTCCACGAGGTAGCGGTTCGCGCGATCGACACCCGCAGGCGTCGGATCGGCCAGCACGTCCTGCACGAGCGGATGGCCGGCGAGCAGATACGGCAGCGATTCGTAGCGGTCGAGCGTGGCTTTGAGCGCGCTGGTGGTGCGATTCACGCGTACCGCGGCGTTCTGCCGGAGCGTGTCGATGCCGCGCTGCCACTTGATGGCCCATGTGAGACCGCAGGCCACAGCAAGACCGGCGACGAGCGCAAGGAGGATCAGGAGACGGCGCGTCACGTTGTGCGCTTCCACGGCAGGAACGAGGCCTTTCATTGTGGCACACGCCGTCGGGCGCCCGGCCCGGAGGGTTTCCCTCATCCAGGGTCAGGCGCCGGATGCCGTGCCGCGGCGGTTCTGCGGTTGCGAGAGGCGCGCCGCCGCGGCACGGTGGGCGAAAAAACTCAGGCGCCGGCCGTTTCGCTCACACGCACTTCGCCCTTCAGCGTCGCGTTCAGGCGGTTGCGATCCAGCTCCTTCTCCCAGGCCGACACGACGACCGTCGCCACGCCGTTGCCGACGATGTTCGTCAGCGCGCGGCATTCGCTCATGAAGCGGTCGATGCCGAGAATCAGCACCATGCCCGACAGCGGAATCGTCGGCACCACGGCCAGCGTCGCGGCAAGCGTGATGAAGCCCGCGCCCGTCACGCCGCTCGCGCCCTTCGACGTCAGCATCGTCACCGCGAGGAGCGTCAGCTGTTGCGTCAGCGTGAGGTCCGTGTTGGTGGCCTGCGCGATGAAGAGCACGGCCATCGTCATGTAGATGTTGGTGCCATCCAGGTTGAACGAGTAGCCGGTCGGCACGACGAGGCCCACCACCGAACGTGAGCAGCCGAGCTTTTCGAGCTTCTGCATCAGCTGCGGCAGCGCCGCTTCCGACGAGCTCGTGCCGAGCACGATCAGCATCTCTTCCTTGATGTACGCAACGAAACGCAGGATGTTGAAGCCCACCGCACGCGCGATGATGCCGAGCACCACGACGACGAACACGACCGACGTCAGATAGAACGTGCCGATCAGCTTGAGCATCGGAATCAGCGAGCCAATGCCGTACTTGCCGATGGTGAACGCCATCGCGCCGAACGCGCCGATCGGCGCGAGCTTCGTGACGATCCGCACGACGCCGAACAGCACGTGCGAGAAGCTGTCGATCAGGTCGGTGACGACCTTGCCGCGCTCGCCGATGGTCGCGAGCACGCTGCCGAACAGCAGCGCGATCAGCAGGATCTGCAGGATCTCACCCTGTGCGAACGCCGACGTGATCGTGTCCGGGATGATGTGCATCAGAAAATCGACCGACGACTGCCCGTGCGCCTTTTCCGCGAACGAAGCGACCGCCTTCGCGTCGAGCGTCGCCGGATTCACGTTGAAGCCGACACCCGGCTTCAGCACGTGCGTCGCGATCAGACCGAGCACGAGCGCAAAGGTCGACACGATCTCGAAGTACAGCAGCGCCTTGCCGCCGACGCGGCCCACCTTCTTCATGTCCTGCATGCCGGCGATGCCGGTGACGACGGTACAGAAGATGATCGGCCCGATCACCATCTTGATCAGCTTGATGAACGCGTCGCCGAACGGCTTCATGTCGACGGCGATGGCGGGCGAGTAATGGCCGAGGATCACGCCAATGACGATGGCGACGATCACCTGCACGTAGAGCACTTTGTGGATGGGCTTTTTCACGATGATTCCTGCAATTAGAACAAGCGGGTGAATGGCCGCCTTGTCCATCGTCGCCTGCGCACGCATGCATGCATCGGCGGCGACGGACGCTCGAACGGGTTACTGTGGGCGCGCGACGGCCGAACAGGGGCGCGCAGCACAGTGGGCCGCGTTCAGGTGAACCGGAAAGGGAAGAAGGTTTGCATTGACTGTCTCCTTGTCTGTAGTTGTCCGGCCATGGTGGCCGCGGACGCTACATCTGCAAGGGCAATGCCAGTTGAAGGCTCGACGTTAAGCCTTGATTTTGCTGGGTTTTTATAAGCCGACGCCGCGCTTCGATCCGGGTTTCCGGAATTCCGGACGACGGGCGTCGCGGAATCCGGACTCCGATGACTGCGCGGCGCTCGCTGAGCCGTTTTCTCAGGCGCCCTCTTCGAGCACCAGCAGGTTCTCGTGCGAGAAGCCGAGCGCGATCGGCTCGCCGCGCTCCGGCAGCGTGCGGTTCGGGTCGTTGAAGATGTCGAGCGACACGATCGCCTCCTTCACGCGCGCGCGAATCCGCACCACCGCGCCGAGGAAGTCGATTTCTTCCACGGTCGCGGCGAGCGAGTTGCGCCCCGGCACCGGCGCCTCCAGCCGGATCGCCTCGGGACGCACCGCGAGCAGCCGCGCCTTGCCGGCATCGTCGGCGGGCAGCGTGTGGGTGGTCCGCAGCTCCTGGCCGTCCACCGCGATGCGGCCCGTCGCCGGGTCGACGATCTTGCCCGGCAGCAGGTTCAGCGTGCCGACGAACGACGCGACGAAGCGCGTGCGCGGGAAGTTGTAGATCTCCGACGGCGTGCCCACCTGCTCGACGCGCCCCTCGTTCATCACGACGATGCGGTCGGAGATGGACAGCGCCTCCTCCTGGTCGTGCGTGACGAAGATCGACGTGATGCCGAGCTCGCGCTGCAGCATCCGGATGTCCTGCCGCAGCGAGATGCGGATTTTCGCGTCGAGCGCGGACAGCGGCTCGTCGAGCAGCAGCACCTCCGGCTTGCCGGCGATCGCGCGCGCCAGCGCGACGCGCTGCTGCTGGCCACCGGAAAGCTGCCACGGGAAGCGCTCGCCGAAGAGCGGCAGCTTGATCAGCTGCAGCATCTCGTCGACGCGCTTCTTGATCTCGTTCGGCGACCGCCCCGCCACTTTCAGGCTGAAGCCGATGTTGTCCGCGACCGTCATGTTCGGAAACAGCGCGTACGACTGGAACACCATACCGACCTTGCGCTGCCGCGTGCGCAGACGCGTGACGTCCTTGCCCGCGATGCGGATCGCGCCGCGCGTCGGATTCTCGAAGCCGGCGATCATTCGCAGCACGGTGGTTTTGCCACAGCCCGACGGCCCGAGAAACGTGATGAACTCGCCGCGCTCGATCTGCATGTCGAAGTGATGCAACGCGGTATGCGTGCCGAACGACTTGTGCAGACTTTCGATCTCAAGGAATGCCATGACTCGCGCCTCAGTTCATCAGGGTTTGGGAGCGGCCACCGCGCGCACGGAGCCGAAGACCTGGATCAGGCCCATCGATGCCCATGTGACGATGAACGCGATGATCGCGAGCGCGGACGGCTCGTATGCGCGGTTCGCGCCGATCAGTTGCAGATAGGGACCGAACGCCGGACGGTCGAGCAGGCTCGCCATCGTGAACTCGCCGATCACGACGGCAAACGTCAGGAATGCGCCCGACAGGATGCCCGAGCGGATGTTCGGGAAGATCACCTTGAACAGGATGGTCGGCCAGCCGGCGCCGAGCGCTTCCGCCGCTTCGGTGAGCGTGCGGACGTCAACCGCGCGCAGGCCGGCATCGACTGCGCGGTACATGTACGGCAGCGACAGCGTCACGTAACCGAAAGCGAGCAGCAGGTCGGTGGCGCGCTCGTTGCCGGTCATCGGCAGCCACGAGCTGCTGTTGTAGATGCGCAGGTAGCCGAACACGATCACGATCGCCGGAATCACGAGCGGCAGCAGCGTGATGAACTCGACGATGGGCCGCAGCTTCGGCAACCGCAGCTGCACCCAGTAAGCGGTGGGCACGACGAGCAGCACGCCGATCACGATCGTGATGAGCGCCATCAGCACCGAGTAGCCGAACGACGACTGGAAGTGCGGATCGCTCAGCACGACCTTGTACGCATCGAAGCTGTACGTGTCGCGCCGCATCTTCAGGCTGAATTCGAAAGTCGCGACGAGCGGAATCAGGAAGTACAGCGCGCCGACGATCATCGCGATCCACGCGCCGACACGGGATTGGCTGTTCATCGACGCCCCCTTTCGGCGCGCGAACGCAGCCAGATATAGCCGCCGTTCGAGAAGCCGGTGATCACGATCATGCCGAGCGCGAGCGCATAGCCGAGGTTCTGGTTGTGCATCACGTCGCCGCGCACCTGCGCATACAGCAGGATCGTCACGATGTTGAGCGAGCTGCCTGTCAGCGCATACGCGGTGGCGACCGCGCCGAACGCGTTCGCGAACAGCAGCAGCGCCGCGCCGAGCACGCTCGGCCACAGCACAGGCAGCGCGATCAGCCGCCAGTAGTGCCACGCGGTGCCGCCGAGACAGTCGCACGCCTCGCGCCATTCGCGTTTCAGGCCATCGAGCGCGGGCGTGACGATCAGCACCATCAGCGGTATTTCGAAGTACAGGTAAGTGAGCGTCAGCCCCCAGAAGCTCAGGATGCTGAAGCCCGTCGAATACAGATTCACGTGCGCGTAGTGACGCAGCAGCATCGTGACGAGACCGACGCGGCCGAGCGTGCAGATAAACGCGAACGCGAGCGGCACGCCCGCGAAGTTAGACGCGACCCCGGAGAAGGTCATCAGCGTCGGGCGGATCCAGCCGGGCAGCCGGCCAAGCACCGCGGCCCACGCGAGCAGCACGCCCAGCACCGCGCCGCCCGCCGCCGATGCCGCGCTCACCTTGATGCTGATCCAGTACGCGCTCAGCACTTCGGGGTCGAACAGCTGCCTGAAGTTATCGAGCGTGAACTGGCCCTGCGCGTTCTGGAACGCGCCCACCATCAGGTAGACGGTCGGCACGATCAGGAACAGCAGCGCGAAGATGAAGAACGGCGCGACGCCGATCAGCGTCAAGAGACGCGCGGGGTCGGACGGCCGGCCGGCAAGCGGACCCGGCGCGGGCGGCGAGACGAGATCGGGACCGTCGGGGTCCACATTGGATGATGCGCTCATAGGTCATCCCGGAACGATGGGTGAGCGATGGAAAGCTCGCGGATGCTCGTACGCGCGAATGCGGGCGAACGCGCGAGAACGGCAAACCGTCTCGCGCGCAGCGCCCGCATCCTCGTCTTTCGTCGTAACGCTTACTTGACGTTCGCGCCGACGACGCTATCCCACTGCTTCGTCACGGCCGTCTTCGTCGCGTCCTGCTGCTGCAGCGTCGGGAACACGGCGTTCTTGTACAGGCTCGCGGCCGGCAGCTTCGCGAGCAGCGCGGCCGGCACCTTCTTCTGCGCCGAAAGCTCGTTGTAGCGGACCGGGTGGCAGTAGCCTGCCAGCCAGCCGAGCTGGCCTTCGTCCGAATACAGGTATTCCATCCACAGCTTCGCGGCGTTCGGGTGCGGCGCATACGCGCTGATCGCCTGCACGTAGACGCCCGCAACGACGCCCGTCTTCGGCACGACCACCTGCACCTTCGGATTGCCCTTCAGCGTGTCGCGGTCGGCGAGCGCGTTGTAGTCCCAGCGCACGACGATCGGCGTCGTGCCCTGCGCAACCGATGCGGCCTTGCCGATCACCGGCACGAAGTTGCCGTTCTTGTTCAGCTCGGCGAAGTACTTGAGGCCCGCTGCGTCGGCCTTGCTGGCGTCACCCTTCGCCGACGACAGACCCGCCGCGTACACGGCCTGGATCGCCTGGTTCGCCGAACGCGGATCGCCCGCGAGTGCCACCGCGTTCTTGTAGTCGGACTTCTGCAGATCGCTCCAGTCGGTCGGCGCCTTGTCGATCATGTCGGCATTCACTTCGAACGCAAGGACGCCGTAATAATCGCCGGTCCAGTAGCCGTCGGCATCCTTCTGGTCGTTCGGAATCGACTTCCACGTCGACACCTTGTACGGCTGCAGCAGGCCGTCCGCCTTCGCCGTCGGGCCGAACGACAGACCCACGTCGATCACGTCCGGCGCCTGCGGACCCTTGTTGCCCTTGTTCGCCTTGATGGCCTCGACCTCGTCGCCCGAGCCGGCGTCCGGATTCAGTTCGTTGACCTTGATGCCGTACTTGGCCTTGAAAGCCTCGATCATCGGACCATAGCCGCACCAGTCGTGGGGCAGCGCGATCACGGTCAGCTGGCCTTCCTGCTTCGCCGCCGCGACGAGCGCATCGGACGCCGCCGCGTGCGCGCTGCCTGCCATTGCCGCGGCGATCGCCGCGAAAGCCGTTACCGAAACCAGATGAGGCGCGGTGCGTTTCATCGTATCTCCATTCTCTGCCGAAGTTGCTACGTTGGGAAAACTGCTGTTTTACGTCTTTTTAATGCAGCCTCACTGTGCAACCGACGCCGGATGGCGCGACAGGGGGCGGATTCCGCGGCGGATCATATCGGTCGAAGGGGACTAGATCATGACACTGTCAAAAAAACATGGCGTGATGGAAGGTTAGTCTTGGAAAGGCGCGGAGGCCACTGTCTCATGCGCCCGCCGCTTCTCTTTATGCGAAACACGCTTGCGATCCAGCAGACGAAAAAAAGCCCGCGCTCTTCAACGCGGGCCTTGTTTGCTTTGCGGTGCTTTGCAGCGCAGCGGGTCGTTACACGACTCCGGCGCCGTGCGCCTGCAGATCGGCGTGGTAGCTCGAACGCACCATCGCGCCGACGGCCGCGTGCGTGAAGCCCATTTTGTACGCCTCTTCCTCGTACATCCTGAAGGTGTCCGGATGCACGTACGCGCGCACCGGCAGATGGTGCTCGGACGGCTGCAGATACTGACCGATCGTCAGCATGTCGACGTCGTGCGCGCGCAGGTCGCGCATCACCTGGAGGATTTCCTCTTCGGTTTCGCCGAGGCCGACCATCAGACCGGACTTCGTCGCGACATCCGGGTGCAGCGCCTTGAAGTCCTTCAGGAGCTTCAGCGAGTGCGCGTAGTCCGAGCCCGGGCGCGCTTCCTTGTACAGGCGCGGCACCGTTTCGAGGTTGTGGTTCATCACGTCGGGCGGCGCGGCGTTGAGGATGCCGAGCGCGCGGTCCAGACGGCCGCGGAAGTCCGGCGTGAGAATCTCGATGCGCGTGTCCGGCGACTGCTCCCGCACCTGGCGGATACATTCCACGAAGTGGCCGGCGCCGCCGTCGCGCAAATCGTCGCGGTCGACGCTCGTGATCACCACATACTTGAGCTTCAGCGCCGCGATCGTGCGCGCGAGGTTCGCCGGCTCGTTCGCGTCGAGCGGGTCGGGACGGCCGTGGCCCACGTCGCAGAACGGGCAGCGCCGCGTGCACTTGTCGCCCATGATCATGAACGTGGCCGTCCCCTTGCCGAAGCACTCGCCGATGTTCGGGCAGCTCGCTTCCTCGCACACCGTGTGCAGGTTGTGCTCGCGCAGGATTTCCTTGATCTCGTAGAAACGCGAGCTGCCGGTGGCGGCCTTCACGCGGATCCACTCCGGCTTCTTGAGCTTCTCGATCGGCACGACCTTGATCGGGATGCGCGCCGTCTTGGCTTCGGCCTTCTGCTTCTTCGTGGCGTCGTAAGCGACAGGGGTAGCGTCCGGAGTCGTTGCACCGGCGAGGTTCGCGGTAGCGTCAGTCATTCGTTCGATCCAAAGAGGCGGCCAGCGGACCAGCCTGCGGTTGGGCGACGGCTGCGGCTGCGCCGTCGAGGTTTGCGCCGGGGTGTGCGCGGAGGTTTGCTTCAAGGCACGACGCCAGGGTCGCGGCCACGTCGTCCCAGCCGGCGGCGACGCCAAGCGTTGCCATGTCGACCGTTTCGAGCCCCGCATAGCCACACGGGTTGATCGCCAGAAACGGCGCGAGGTCCATCCGCACGTTCAGGCTCAGGCCGTGATAGCTGCAGCCGTTGCGGATTTTCAGCCCGAGCGCGGCGATCTTCGCGCCTGCATGACTACCGGCGAAGGGGCCCGGCGCGACATAGATGCCAGGCGCGCCCGCCTTGCGTTCGGAAGCGAGATTATACGCCGCGAGGGTGTCGATCACGGACTGCTCGATCCGTGTGACCAGTTCGCGCACCATCAGCTTGCGGCGACGCAGGTCGAGCAGCAGGTACGCGACGACCTGACCGGGCCCGTGATAGGTGATCTGCCCGCCGCGGTCCACTTTCACCAGCGGAATGCCGCTGTCGGCCAAGAGCAGGTGCGCCGGATTGCCGGCCAGCCCCAGCGTGAAGACGGGCGGATGCTCGACGAGCCAGATCTCGTCGGGCGTATCCGTCGTGCGGGCCGCGGTGAATTCGCGCATCGCGTCGAACATCGGCTCGTAGGGCGCGACGCCTAGCCAGCGGACCGTGAGTGGCAGATCGGGCGGCGGGTTGAGCGACGCGTTTTGCGACGCGCCTTGTGCCGAATCGAGTGCCGGGATCACCGGCACGGGTTCGGCAGCAGAAACATCGGGTGAGGAAACCGGCGAGGAACACATGATCCCGGCAGTTTACCGAAATCTGGGATAACCCGCCGGGGCCAGCCTCGATCAAACCGTGCGCCAGCCCCCACGCAGCCGGCAAACCAGCCGCTCGCCGACCCGCGCGAGCCAGTGCAGCGCCCGCTCGTCGACCCGCTTCGGCACCGAGAACGCCACCCGCGCGCATGGTGCACCTTCGACGCTCAGCCACAGCCGCTCGCCGCGGCGCAGCCGCAGCGTGTGGCCCGGCGAGAGCCAGTAGTCCGAGGTGTCGTCACTACGGGTGACCCACACCGCACCGCCAGAGACCTTGAGCCGGGTGCTGCGCGTGACGCGCATCGGCACCGTTT
This sequence comes from Paraburkholderia phosphatilytica, assembly GCF_003443895.1. GTDB lineage: Bacteria > Pseudomonadota > Gammaproteobacteria > Burkholderiales > Burkholderiaceae > Paraburkholderia > Paraburkholderia phosphatilytica. The sequence continues at coordinate 16,285 of NZ_QQOA01000015.1, forward strand.
CGCCACTACGGATTTCAAACGCAATACTCGAATAAATTTCTCGCATGATGCTCTCCAGAAAGCTGCCTCGACGCCTACAATCGTAGGCGCAGCAGGGGAAAGCACAAAACGATGAATTTTGACGGGTTTGTGAGAAAAATTGCAATGGACCTCAAACAGCTCCCCGCTCTGAACGCCGTCCGCGCCTTCGAGGCCGCGGCGCGTCACGAGAGCTTTTCCCGCGCCGCGGACGAACTGTTCGTCACGCACGGCGCGGTCAGCCACCAGATCCGCGCGCTCGAAGCCGATCTCGGCGTCACGCTGTTCGCGCGTGACGGCAAGCGCGTGCGCCTCACCGAAACCGGCCGGCGCTATGCGGCGCAGGTCCGTTCAGCGCTGTCCGCGCTCGCCGACGCCACCCGCGAACTGCGCGCCGGCGACCGCGAGCGGCGGCTCGTCGTGTCGGTGCTGACGTCGTTCGCGGCGCGCTGGGTGACGCCGCGCATCGGCAGCTTCATCGAGACCTATCCGCAGTGGGACCTCGAGCTGCTGTCCACCAACGCGCTCGCCGATTTCGCCCGCGACGACGTCGACGCCGCGATCCGCTTCGGCTACGGCAAATACCCGGGCCTGCATGCCGAGCTGCTGCTGGACGAGATTTTCTTTCCCGTGTGTGCGCCGACCTTCAACGGCGGCAAGCTGCCGAAAACGCCAGCGGAGCTGGTGAAGCTGCCACTGATGCGCTCGGACGACGAGCTGTGGCGTCCATGGTTCGACGCCGCCGGTCTCGCCGACCTCGCGGAACCGAAGCGCGGCGTGCTGTATCAGGATTCGTCGAATCTGCTGCAGGCAGCCATCAATGGCCAGGGCATCGCGCTCACGCGCCGCTCGATCGCGCTGCAGGAAATCGTGACGGGGCGGCTCGTGCGTCTCACCGATATCGATGGACCGAGCCCGTGGCAGTACTACTTTATCTGTCCGCCGCACATGATGCAGACGGAGCGGGTGCGGGCGTTTCGTGACTGGCTGTTCGCGGAAGTCGCGGTCTTCAGGACGCTGTTCGAGGAAGCGTGCACCGAGGGCGCGAAGCGCGGCGCCGAAGTGGCGACCGCCACGCTGCGCGCGCTTACAGCACCACCTTGACCATCGGGTGGCCCGTCAACGCGCGATAGATGTCGTCGAGATGGTCGCGGCTCGTCGCGCGTACCGTGACCGTCAGGCCCGTGTAGTTGCCGCCGCTCGATGCACGCGTCTCGACGCGCGTCGCATCGAATTCCGCATCGAACTGACGGATCACGCCGACGATCGTTTCCGTCAGCTCGGGGTGCGACTTGCCCATCACCTTGATCGGGAAATCGCAGGGAAATTCAAACAGGGATTCGTTCACCGGACTCATCTTCCACTCCTTGCAGCGCATCGACTGCTTCCCGCGCTCTCGCGCGCTGATACGCGTCGTACAGCGCAGCATACACCGGCCCAGGCTGGCCCTTGCCCACCGGGCGTCCGTCGAGCTGCGTGACCGGCAGCACCTCGCGTCCGGCCGAACTGAGCAGGATCTCGTCGGCGGCGAAGAGCGTTGCCGCATCGATATCGCGCGACTCGAACGCAATGCCGCACACCTGTGCGAGTTCCGCGAGCAGGCCGTAGCGGATGCCTTCGAGAATCTTCTCGTCGCGCCGCGGCGCGAGCAGCACGCCATCCTTCACGACCCACACGTTCGACGACGACCCTTCGGTCAGCACGCCATCGCGCAGCAGGATCGTTTCCGCCGCCTGCTGCTCGCTCGCGAACTGCGCCATCAGCACGTTGCCCAGCAGCGACGTCGACTTGATGTCGCAGTTGAGCCAGCGGCGGTCCTCAGCGGTCACGCAACGCACGCCGCGTTCCCGCTCGGCGGCGCCGGGCAGCTTCAGCGGGTTGACCATCATGAACACGGTGGGCTGTACGCCCGTCGGGAACGCATGCGCGCGCTTCGCGACGCCGCGCGTGATCTGCAGATAGACCAGCGCGTTCTGGTCCGCCGGCAGCCCGGCGTCGCGAACGTTCGCGGCCACGAGACGCGCGATCAGCGCGCGCCAGCCGTCGGCATCGAACGGATTCGCGATACCGACTTTCGCGAGCGAACGCGCGAGCCGCGCCATGTGCTGCGCGAAACGGAACGGCACGTGCACGTGCGCCTGCGCGCCGCCGCTCGCATACGCATAGAGCGGCACGACTTCGTAGATGCCGTCGCCGAAGATGAAGCCGCGATCCAGCACCGGCACGCGGGCTTCGGAAAGCGGCGTCAGTTCGCCGTTCAGCCAGACGATCGGCTCGATCGCGGCCTCGCTCATCGGACTCACTTCTTCTTGTTGAACATCAGCATCAGCGAATCCCACACGCGGCCGACGATGCCCGCCTGCGGCACCGCCTGCAGCGCGACGACCGGGAACTGCGCGACGGTCTTGCCATCCGCCACCATCTGCACGGTGCCGACCTGCTGGCCGTTCGCGATCGGCGCGATCAGCGGCGAGTTCACGGTGACCTGCGGCTTCACCTTGTCGCCCATGCCCTTCGGCACGGTGATGTACTGGTCGGTCTTCACGCCGATCTTGACCGTATCGCTCGCGCCCTTGTAGACGCGCGGCGTGTCGATCGACTGGTTCGCACGGTACAGGCGCAGCGTGTCGTACGCGGTGTAGCCGTAGTTCAGCATTTTCAGGCTGTCCTGCACGCGGTCATGCTCTTTCTGCTCGCCCATCATCACGCTGACGAGGCGGCGCGACGCATCGGGCGAGCCGGGCAGCGGCCGCTTCGCGCTCGCGATCAGGCAGTAGCCCGCTGCTTCCGTGTGGCCAGTCTTCAGACCATCCACCGTCGGGTCGATCCACAGCAGACGGTTGCGGTTCGGCTGCTTGATCTTGTTGTACGTGAATTCCTTGACCGAGAAGATGTTGTAGTACTCGGGATAGTCGCGGATCAGCCGTGCCGACAGCACGGCCAGATCGCCCGCCGTCGTGTAGTGATTCGCATCGGGCATGCCGTTGACGTCCGCAAAATGCGTATGCGTCATGCCGAGCTTCTGCGCCTCGGTGTTCATCATGTTCACGAACTGCGACTCGCTGCCGCCAACCAGTTCGGCGAGCGCGATGGCCGCGTCGTTGCCCGACTGCACGATCATCCCGTAGACGAGGTCGTGCACGGTCACCGGCTTGTTCGCCTCGATGAACATGCGCGATTCGTCGGTCTTCACACGGCGCACCGCATCGCTCGGCATCACCGTCTGGTCCATCGTGATCTTCTTCGTGTCCAGCGCCTCGAACACGAGGTAGGCCGTCATCAGCTTGGTCAGCGAAGCCGGCTCGACGCGCTCATCGGGGTTGCCCGATGCGAGCACCTGATTGCTCGTCGCATCGACGAGCACCCACGAACGCGCGTTGACCGCGGGTGGCGGCACCTGCGCCCATGCGCTGCTCGCGGCGACGAGCGACGCGGGCAGCAGCACGCCTAGCGCGACGGCGCGGCGAAGCGAGTGACTGGCGGCGGAGGGAACGAATTGCGACGGAGCGGAGAAGCCGGAGGAGAAGAAACGCATAGGATCGATTCGGGCAGAAAAGTGCATCGCGCGTGTCGGGACGCGCGGTTTGGAAGAGCCGGTCGGCGAGCACCCGGCCGCGTTGCGACGCGGCGCTCGCGGGACTTCCGGCCACGCGATCGGATCGCGCAGCGTCGCGGCCAGCGCAGCCAGGATAACACCTGGCGTGGCTGGCATCGAGCGTCGCTGCGCCCAAAAAAATTTGCGCCCATTATACGCGCCGCCCTTCGCGATTCAGCCGAAATGCGGGACGTGCAGCGGTTTTCGCCGGATGCGTGGAGGCGGCGCGTGCAGCGAGACGCGCGCGCGGAACGCAGCGTGACGCGCGCACAACCGCTGCGCGCGTCACGCACTGCGCGATGCATTCAGAAGGCTTTCGAAGCGAAGACCGGAAGCGACGCTCAGCGCCACGCGTCGACGATGATCCGCTTGAGGATGTGCAGCTTGCGATGCAGAAAGTGTTCGGCGCCGGGGATCACGATCACCGGCAGTTCCTGCGGCCGCGCCCACTCGTAGACGGACAGGATCGGCACCGTTTCGTCGTTCTCGCCGTGGATCACGATGGTCGACTCGGGCACCGGCGCGACGTTCCAGTTGCTCGCCGCCGTGCCGACGAACACCATCCGCTCGATGGTTTCGCCCGCATCGCGCAGACGCGCCGCGACATGCGACAGCACGAAAGTGCCGAACGAGAAGCCCGCGAGCACCAATGGCAGCTGTTGCTGCCCCGGCTGCGCGCGCATGTGCGCGAGCACCGCGAGCAGATCGTCCTGCTCGCCTTTGCCCTCGTCGTGCTCGCCTTCGGTCAGGCCGACTCCGCGGAAATTCGCGCGATAGACGATGTAGTTCAAACCGACCAGCGTGCGCGCGAGCGTCTGCGCGACCTTGTTGTCGAGCGAGCCGCCGTAGAGCGGATGCGGATGCGCGACGAGCGCGATGCCGCGCGCCGTGGCCGCGCCGTTGCCGCCGGCTTCGCGCGCGTCGTCAGGCAGATCGAGCGCGACCTCGATCTTGCCGACGGGTCCGTCGATCGTGTACTTCTTCGTGTGGACGTTCATGCGCGGCTCACCGGTCGATCAACAGACGCTCGACGATCTTGCCCTGCGCGAGATGCGAATCGACGATCTCGTCGATGTCGGTTTCGTCGACATACGTATACCAGACGCCCTCCGGATACACGACGACGGTTGGGCCTTCCTCGCAGCGATCGAGACAGCCGGCCTTGTTGATGCGCACCTGACCCGGCCCCGCGAGACCGAGTTGCTTCACGCGCTTTTTCGCGTGCTCCTGCATGGCCTGCGCGTTGCAGTTCGCGCAGCTCGGCCGTTCCGCGCCGGGGTCGCGCTGGTTCAGGCAGAAGAACACGTGGTACTTGTAGAAGTTGTCCATGAAGTGGGCAAGAAGAGTGAGTTGTCGGGTAGTGAAAACGCCCGGAGACTTCGAACGATTATAACGAGCGCGCTGTGACGCCGCAGACCGCCCGCCGCTAGCGCATGCGCCGCCGCATGCGTCGTGCGAGCCACGCCCGCTCCACCGAAAACGCGACCCACACCAGCGCCGCATACGGCCACGTCCACGCAAGCCAGCTCGCGAGCCCGTTGAAATGCAGGTAGCGCCCTTGCCGCCAGTCGGCGAGCACGACGTCGTAATACGGATTCACCGGCAACAGGTTCACGAGCAGCAGCGACACGACAAGCGCGCACGCCGCGAGTGCCGCGCGCCACGCAACCGGCAGACGCAACGCGATCAGCCCGAGCACCGCGCCGATCACGAGACCGCCGAGCGCGCCGGGCGTCGCCCAGTCGAACGCGAGACCGGATTCCGATTGCAGATAGGTCGCGCCGGCCTTCACGACGAGCGTCCCCGCGATGAGCACGAGCAGCAGACGCACACGCGGCGCGCGCGGCCGCATCGGCACCGACGCAAGCGCGCACGCGGCAAAAAGATTCAGCGCGGTGACGATGGCTTCCCAGCCGTCGTCGGGCAGCAGGCCACCGAGCGCGGCCGGCCACGCGCCGACCTGCCACAGCGAAGGCAGCCACGTGAGGAGCGCGTTCTGGATCGACGGATCGGCGTGCAGCCACAGCGTGCGCGGCCAGTCGCCCAGGCCGAACAGGCGTGGCGCGGGGAACATCGTCGCGAACGGCCACAGCGCGGCGAGCCCCATGATCGCCGCGGCTTCGCGCTCGAACCACTGAAAACGCAACCGCCGCAGCATGCCGCGATCGAGCAGCGCGCCGGTGGCCGGCGCCATCAGCGCGGCGCCGAGCAGCGCGCCGAGCGCATTGGTGGCGAGATCGAGATTCGACGCGACACGCGTGGGGAGATAGGTCTGCACAGCCTCCATCACGCTCGACAGCAGCGTGCCCGACACCAGCGCCAGCGCGACCGCCGCGCCACCGCGGCAGCGCGGATACAGCGCGAGCACGACGAGCGCGCCGAACGGCATGTAGCCAAGCACGTTGGTCACGACGTCGAAGCTGGTCCAGTACTGCGGAAACGGATCGAACAGATAGTCGAACGGACCGAGGCCGAGCGAACGCCAGCCGGAAAACGGATACCACGAGCCGTACACGATCAGCGCCGTGTACACGGCGAGCGCCTGGCGCGACAACGGCGATGCGCGCCGCTCCCAGGGCTTGCCGGTCATGCGGCGCTCCGGTGACTGCTTTGGTGACCGGTTTGGTCACAACCCGCAACAGCAATTGCCGCCGTGCGCGATGCGTCGTACCGTGCGCGCCGCCGCCCGCTCATGACGTCGCCGCTAGTGACGTCGCCGCTGGTGACGTCACCGCGAATCGCATCGCTGCGGATCCCGGCGCGCGCATCGACGCTTGCCTCACTGCGCGGCAACCAGCGTCTGCATGCCGAGCCACGCATCGATCTGCGCGACGAGGTCGTCGCTCGCGGCCGCGAGCGCGGCGGCGCCGCCCGCCGCATCGGCCGAACTCGCCGGCGCGCGCGCGATGAACGTGTGCTGGCCGATCACCTTGCCCGCCTGGATCAGCGTCGCGCGCGCAGTCACCGCGGCGTGACTCTGCGACTGCCCGTCGAAGACCTGCTCGAACTCGTCGAGGTCCACGCGCAGCACCGGCGCGCGCACGCCGTCCGCGCCCGTCAGTACTGCGCCGCGCGACGTCAGCACGCTGCGCAGACGCTGCGTGAGCAGTTGCGCGGGCGGCATCGTCCAGTGGCTGTTCGCATAGGCGGCGGTGCGCTGCGCGTCGGCGTAGCTCAGCCGGTAGATCAGCCTGTCGGAATCGAGCGTGGACGGCGCGGTCACGTCGAGCACCTTGATTGCGGGCAGCGAGCCGCTGCTCGACGGCGTGGTGTTGGGTCCGAGGTCGTAGCGGATGTCGGCAAGCGCCGACGGCGTGCCGGCACAGCCGGCGAGCGCCGCGCTCATCACGAACACGAGCACGAGCGCGGCAAGCGCACCTGAAGGAAATGCACGCTGGGTCAGGGGTGGCATGTCAGTCATCCTCGATCGTCACTGGGGAGCGCGCGCGGCGGGCCACGTGAAGCCGGGCTCGCCCGGGCCGGGCGCGGCCGCCGGCGCGCCGAACAGCACGCTGCGCGGGCTGTTGCTGAACGTGTCGGCAGCGCGATCCACGGCGCGGGCCGCCGAACGCACGTCGTCGGCGAGCCCGTTCACACGCGGCAACGTGTCGTAGCCGACGCGCGCGGAAAGGTCCTGCAGTGTCTCTTCCATGGACGTCAGTGCGACGCCTGCCTGCTCCGCTGCGGTGCCGACCTTGTTGAGGTTCGTTTCGAACGGACCGTCGGGCCGGTTGAGCGTTGTAATGAGCTGGTTCGTGGATGCCAGCGTATGGTTCAGCTGATCGACCGTGCCAGGCAGCTTGCCTGCCACCGGCCCAATCTGCTGGGTCAAGGTGGTGACGCCGTCCGCCGCGTGCTGGAGGCTCGCGGCGGTGGCCATCAACTGCTTGCGCGTGTCGTCGGACAGCATGTTGTCCGCGTCGTTCACGACTTTCTGCAATTGCCGCATCAGCACGTCGCCGCGTTCCTGCAACTGGTCGAGCAGCCCCGGGCGCATCGGAATTTCCGCGACGTTCTTCATCGACGACGGCAACGGCGACGGGTCCTTCCCGGTATCTTCGAGCTGCACGAACGCGAGGCCCGTCACGCCCTGAAAGCCGAGCGTGCCGAAGGTGGAGCGCGTGATCGGCGCGTGCTGGTCGACGAGAATGCGGATCACGATCTGACCCGGATGCGTGCGGTCGAACTTGATCGACGACACCTTGCCGACATCGAGGCCGCGGTAACGCACGGCGGCGTCAGTATACAGCCCCGTCACGTTGGTTCTCGCGAGCAGGTCGTACGGAATGCGCACCGTGCGGTCCACGTTGAACAGGAACGCCGCGGCCGCGATCGCGGCGAGCAGCACGATGGTGAAAAGCCCGGCCCAGAACGCGTGCGATTTGTTTTCCATTGTCAGGTTTCCTGGTTCGCGTCGCGAGTGCGCATGCTGTTCATGATGGTTCGGTGTCCGAGGTTGCCGCCGCGAGCGCGGCGGGCGGCAGCTTCACGCGCCGCTCCACCGGCAGCGCCTGCAGCGCGCGACGGCCGCGCAGCCCGAGGAAGTACTCGCGGATGAACGGATGGTCGACGCTCGCGGCCTCTTCCACCGGCGCCGCGACCAGCACCTTGCGGTCCGCGAGCACCGCGACGCGCGTGGACAGTGCGACCATCGTGTCGAGGTCGTGCGTCACCATCACGACCGTGAGACCGAGCGCGCGATGCAGCCCGCTGATCAGCTCAACGAATTCGTCGGACGCGCGCGGATCGAGCCCCGCCGTGGGTTCGTCGAGAAACAGCAGCTCGGGCTCCAGCGCGATCGCGCGCGCGAGGCCCACGCGCTTCACCATGCCGCCCGACAGCGCAGCGGGCATCTTCGACGCATGCTTGCACGGCAGGCCCACCATCTCGAGCTTCAGCATCACGAAGTCGCGCAGCAGGTCCTCCGGAATCTTGCCGAGCTCGCGCAGCGGCTGCGCGATGTTGTCGAACACCGACAGCGACGAGAACAGCGCGCCGTGCTGGAACAGCATGCCGGAGCGGCTGCGCATCAGGCGCGCTTTGGCGGGATCGATGGTGGCCGTATCTTCGCCGAACACCTTGATGGTGCCCGACGTCGGCCGCTCGAGACCGAGAATCTGCCGCACGAGCGTGGTCTTGCCCGAACCCGATCCGCCGACGAGCGACACGATCTCGCCGCGCCGCACGTCGAAGTTCAGATGCTGATGGACGATGTTGCGGCCGTAGCGTTTGGTCAGGTCGCGCACCTCGATCACCGTTTCGGCGATCTCGGGCTTCGGCTGGCCGCGCACGGCCTGGGTGATCGGTGCGGTCATGACGTCAGCCCCACGTTCTGGAACAGGATCGCGAACACGGCGTCGGCGAGGATCACGATCGTGATCGACGACACCACCGAGGACGTCGTGCCCTGCCCGAGGCTCTGCGAATTCGCCTTGATGCGAAAGCCGAAATGGCAGCCGACGATCGCAATCAGCATGCCGAACACCACGCCCTTGCCGAGCCCGATCCACAGGTTCGCCGACGGCACCACGCTCGGCAGCGCGCGAAAAAAGTAGTTCATGTCGATGCCGAGCACGAGCTTCGCGGCGAGCGCGCCGCCCGTCAGCGCGATGATGTTGGTCCACACCACGAGCAGCGGCATCGCCACACCCAGCGCGAGCACGCGCGGCAGGATCAGCCGCAGCCCGTGCGGAATGCCCATCACGCGCATCGCGTCGAGTTCTTCGGTCACGCGCATCACGCCGATCTGCGCGGTGATCGCGGAGCCCGAACGGCCCGCCACGAGAATCGCGGACAGCACCGGCCCGAGCTCGCGGATCACCGACAGCCCGAGAATATTCACGATGTACTGGTTCGCGCCGAACAGCCGCAGCTGCTGCGCGGACAGATAACTGAGCACGATGCCGATCAGGAACGCGACGAGCGCCGTGATCGGCAACGCGCGCGCGCCGGCGTTGTAGATGTTCGCCGAGATCTCGACCCACGGCACCGTCTTCGGATTGCGCAGCACATAGAGCAGGTCCATCACCACGCGGCCGAACATCGCGACGCCGCCATACAGATGCTCGGCGAACGCGAAGATCGCGAGCCCGAGGCGCGTGAACGGATCGATGCGCGGCACGAGTTCGGCCGGCTCGCGGACGGTATCGAGCGTGGCGATGCGGTTGAAGATGTCGCGCTGCGTGTCGGTGAGCGCGACGATGTCCTTCGGCAGCCGGTGTCCCCAGAGGCGCCATAGCGCCTGGCCGCCCACGTGGTCCATCCGCTCGATGCGCGACAGGTCCCACTGGCCGACGGTGTCCCGGCCCAGCTCGCGCAGACGCTGCGTCACGCGGCCCCGGTGGCGGTCGCGCGCGAGGGCGAGCGCGGTCCACTGCCCTGACAGCCGGACGATCTTTCCTTGGTTGCCGGTGGATATTTCCAGACCAGGCGGCGTATCGTAGTTCAAGGATCGCTGGGATTCGGGTTATCGGATCACGGCCATTGTAACGAAGCCTTGGCGGCTGGGGCTTCCGGCCTTCGATCGAACCTCGGGTGGCTACAATACGCGCTATGAATACGACCTCTTCCGCTTCACCGTCCGGCGCCCCTGCGGGCGACTGGCGCATCGACCGTGATCGCGCGATCCAGCTCTTCGGCGCCGCGGCGCACGGCTGGCCCGTCGAGATCGTCGAGGAAACCGGCTCGACCAACGCCGACCTGATGGCCCGCATGAAGGCGCTGCCGCGCCGCGCCGATGCGCTCGCGCGGCCGGTCGTGCGGGTCGCGTACCTGCAGACGGCCGGGCGCGGCCGGCGCGGGCGTCCGTGGTACGCGGAGCCGGGCAATGCGCTGCTGTTCTCCGTTGGGTGCGTGCTGCCGCGGCCGCTCGAAGGACTCGCGGGCCTGAGCCTCGCGGTGGGCGTCGCGCTCGTCGACGGGCTGCGTTCGCTGCCGGTGGCCGGGCCCGGCCAGATCGCGCTGAAGTGGCCGAACGACGTGCTGCTCGAAGGCGACAAGCTCGCCGGCATCCTGATCGAAACCGCGTGGAGCACGGACACGGCGAGCGCCGTCGTGATCGGCATCGGCACCAACGTGAAGGGCGCCGACGAACTCGCGGCGAAGATCGCGACGCTCAATGCCGGCGCGCAGGCCGAACTGCCGCCCGACGTGCGCGGCACGGTGCCGACGGCGCTCTCGCGCGCGCTGCCGAACGCGAACCTCACGGATACGCTCGCCGCCGAGCTGAACGCGCTCGAACCCGCGCTCGCACGCTTCGGCGCCGAAGGCTTCGCGCCGTTCCAGGCTCGCTGGAATGCGTGTCACGCGTACGCGGGCCGCGAAGTCGTGCTGATCGAGCAGGGCACGGACACGACGCGCGGCGTGGCGGCCGGCGTCGACGAACGCGGCCAGCTGCAGCTCGATACGGCGCAAGGCCGTCAGCTGATCTCGACCGGCGACGTGTCGCTGCGGCTCGCGCATCCGGCCGGCGGCGCTGCATGAGCGGCGCGGGATCGCTGTTGATCGACGCGGGCAACAGCCGCGTCAAGTGGGCGCTGGTCGACGCGCAAGGCAAGCAGCAGCATGGCGGTGCGTTCGCGCACGACGCGGCGCACGCGCCCGCCGGCGGGGGCCTGTGGCCGCAGGTCGCGCAGCCGGGCGGCGCGTGGATCTCGAATGTCGCGGGCGAAGCGGTCGCCGCTCGCATCGACCGGCTGATCGACGCGCACTGGCCGGATCTGCCACGCACGACGATCCGCGCGCAGACTGCCCAATGCGGCGTCACGAACCGCTACACGACGCCGTCGCAGCTTGGCAGCGACCGCTGGGCGGGCCTGATCGGCGCGCATGCCGCGTTTCCCGGCGAGAACCTGCTGATCGCGACCTTCGGCACCGCAACGACGCTCGAAGCGCTGCGCGCGGACGGCACCTTCGAAGGCGGGCTGATCGCGCCGGGCTGGGCGCTGATGATGCGCTCGCTCGGCGAACACACGGCGCAACTGCCGACGCTCGATACCCACGCGGCACGTGGTCTGCTCGGCGCGGACGGCGGCGGCGCCGGTGGCAACGACGGTCGCGATGCACGCCGCGCGCGTTTCGCAACGGACACGCCGCGCTCGCTGTCGGCGGGCAGCGCGCTCGCGCAGGCCGCGCTGATCGAGCGCGCGTGGGCGGACCTTCAGGACGACTGGCAGGTGCCGGTGCGCCTCGTGATCGGCGGCGGTGCCGCGGACGAGGTGACAGGCATCGTCAAGGTGCCGCATACTCGCCACGACGCGCTGGTGCTGGCGGGTCTCGCGCTGATCGCGGCGGACGCCAGCACGGGGCGCGTGGCATGATCCGGGTCGCGTGTCACGCGGGTTACGCGTATCACGCGCGCGCAGTGGGTGCGGCGTGCGGCTGTACTCCACGCATCACCTGAGCTTGATCCTTTCTCGGAGATTTCGACGATGCTGCGCTGGCTGATCGGCATTCTCATCCTGGCGAACCTGGTGGCGTTCGGCGCGGTGCGCGGCGCCTTCGGTCCGCTGCCGTCGTCGGGCCCGCGCGAGCCCGCGCATCTGAACCGCCAGGTGCGTCCGGAAATGTTGCGCGTCGAGCCGCTGTCCTCGGCGGACGCGGCCGATCAGGCGGTGGTCGGCGGCCCGGCGCCGTCGCCCGTCGTGCGGGCTTCTACGCTCGGGCAGTGAAGCCGCGCGCAGTCAATCGGCGCGCAATGAGTCCGTGGATTACGTGCCCGCGCGCAATCACGCGCATCAACCCTGCGTGCGCACGCGCTTGAGCAGCGCCGTCGTCGAGCGGTCGTGCTCGAACGGAATCGCGATCGCGCGGCCGCCCCAGCTGCGCACCAGCGCCGATTCCGCCAGCTTGTCCATGTCGTAGTCGCCACCCTTCACGATCACGTCCGGACGCAATGCGCCGATCAGCTCGATCGGCGTCTGCTCCTCGAAGCCCACCACCCAGTCGACGCATTCCAGCGCCGCCAGCAGCGCCATCCGGTCGGCCTGCTGGTTGATAGGGCGGTCGTCGCCCTTGCCGAGCATCCGCACCGACGCGTCGCTGTTCACGCCGACGACGAGCGTCGCGCCGAGCGCCTTCGCGTCCGCGAGATACGTGACATGCCCGCGATGCAGGATGTCGAACACGCCGTTGGTGAAGATCACCGGTCCCGGCAACGAGGCGCGGCGCGCGGCAAGCGCGTCGCGGCTGATGAGCTTGCGTTCGAAAGGTGCTGGCATAGAGGTTCGGGCAGTTCAGCGGTTCGGTTCAGTGACATTCACATGAAAACGGCCCGGCAAGCGCTAGCCTGCCGGGCCGTGATCGATCATCGCGTTCGATGCGTGCGGGAAGGGGCAACCGGTCAGGCCGGCTGGCTCGTTCCCTGTTCGGCGGCGAGCCGCGTCACGATTTCCTTGCGGTAACGGTTGAGTTCCTGCGCGGTGGCGAACGTGCGCTCGAACAGCAGCGACAGGTTGTGCAGGATGCGCTCGATAACCTTCTTTTCCCACGTATCGTCGAAACGGATCTGTTCGTCGAGCCAGCGCTCGAGCCATTCCGGATCGGGCAGACGCGACTGCACGGTGTCGCGCGGGAACAGCGCCTGGTTCACGTGCAGGTTGGTGGGATGCAGCGGCTTTTCGGTGCGGCGCGCCGATGCCATCAGCACGCCGATCTTCGCGAACGACGCGCGCGCGACGTCGCCGCAGTTCACGAGCGCCTTCTTCATGTAGCGCAGGTACGCACCGCCATGACGCGCTTCGTCGCGCGAAATGGTTTCGTAGATGTGCTTGATGACCGGCTCGGTGTGCCACTCGGCAGCACGGCGATACCAGTGGTTCAGGCGGATTTCGCCGCAGAAGTGCAGCATCAGCGTTTCGAGCGGCGGGGCCGGATCGAACTCGAAGCGCACCGCGTGCAGCTCTTCTTCGGTCGGGCACAGCTCGGGCTTGAAGCGGCGCAGGTACTCCATCAGCACCAGCGAGTGCTTCTGTTCCTCGAAGAACCAGACGCTCATGAACGCGGAGAAATCGCTGTCATGGTGGTTGTCGCGCAGGAACATTTCCGTCGCGGGCAACGCGGACCATTCGGTGATCGCGTTCATCTTGATGGTGGCAGCCTGCTCGTCCGTGAGAAGCGAAGCGTCGAACTTGTCCCAGGGGATGTCTTTCTCCATGTCCCAGCGAACCGATTCGAGCGATTTGTAAAGTTCCGGATAAAGCATGGTGTTCATAGTCCCACCCCTGTTCTGCGCATTGCGACGTCTGTTGTGTCAGGCTTGTTCGACCGGCCGGGCAGCATGCGTCGCCACCCGGTCAAGAATTCAATTTTAAGCGGTATTTGAGCACTTCGACGCACGTTGAGCAGCGAAGAAGCGCCTGCGGCACCGGATGATGCCGCAATCGCCGCACCGCGTCATGCCGCCGTACCCTGGGTAGGGAAAGCCCGTGCCTGGAGTCGAGCCGGCCGCGACATACCGCAGCCCAGCAAGCTTCGCGCCGGCCCCGACCGGCTCGTGGACAGTCGGTTCGAGCATTGTCCGGCGAGTGTTGCCGGCTGCCCGCGACGCCCCGCGAAGCTTACATGATCATAGCATGCCGAAGTTTCAGGCCCCGCTTTGCGAAGGCGCTGCAACGCCGCGCACAGGCGCTCATTCCGCCGGCGGCGGGGTCTTTTTCGGCGTGCGGGTGCCCGTGCTCTTCGTCGCGCCGCTGCGTTTCGGCGTGGCGCTCCGGGGCGCGCTCGCGCGCTTCGCGGCGGCTGCCTTCGGTGCGGCGGCGGCTTCGGCCGCGGCCTGCACGCCCTCGGCGGCGGCATTCGCCATCGCGCCCTGCTGCGCCATCGCGAACGTCGCGAGCTGGTTGAACTGCGACTGCAGCAGGTTCCACCACGGGCTCGGATCGAAGCCCGCGCCTTCGGCCGCGTCGGCGGGCGCGGCGTCTTCAGCGGCGCGCTTCGGTTCTTCCGCGCGCGGCGAGCTCGAGAACGCCGACGAGCCCGACGACGTCGAGTACGACGATGACGATGGCGAAGCTGCGGAAGACGCCGACGAAGCCGCGCTCATCGGCGCCTGCGCGAACGCGCCAAACGCGCGCAGTGTCGCGAGCGTCGCGCGCTGCACTTCGAGCGCCTGGATCGCCGACTGCAGCATGTTCAGGTTGAGCTTCAGCCATTGCTCGACGGCGCGCATGTCGGTGATGCGCTTGTCGAGCTCTTCGACGTTGGTGAGCGGCGCCATCATGTCCGACATCATCGACAGCGAAGGCGCGAAGCCCTGGCCCGCGCCCGGCGTCGCACCCGGAAACGCCTGGCCGAACGGCGTGAGCCGCATCATGTCCCACATGCGGTCGAGCATTTCAGCCGGCGGAAAACCGGGGAAGCCCGGAAAGGGCGGCGTGGAGCCAGTCGGATCGGTCATGCGTTTCTCCTCACACCGTCGTTGAAAAGGGAATGCCGCGGGTCGCGCGAATACCGTGCATCGGGGCGGCGCATCGACCCGATGTTACCGCGAGCCCGTGACGGCACAAGCAGGGTTCGCGCAAATCGCGCGCCACGGGGTTCGTGCGCTTTGGCGCCGCATCGCCTATCGCTTCGATGCACGCATCGGTGCTTACACATCGCCCGCAGGCTTGCCCGGCCGTTCGACGAACGGATCGCCGCCAGGAAAATTGGGCGCGCGCCGCTCGCGCAGCGACTCCACGCCCTCGCGCACGTCCGGCCCCGCAAAGCCCATGAATTCCAGCGCCAGCGACGCATCGAACGCCGGTCCCGCGGTGCGCAGCCAGTTGTTCAGTGCGTACTTGGTCCAGCGGATCGCGGTCTGCGAGCCATCGGCGAGTTTCTTCGCGACCTCGAACGCTTTCGGCAGCAGATCGTGATCGTCGACGGCGAGCGACACGAGCCCGATGCGCTCCGCCTCTTCGCCCGACACCGGCTCGCACAGCAGCAGGTAGTACTTCGCCTTCGCCATCCCGCACAGCAGCGGCCAGACGATCGCCGCATGATCGCCCGCGGCGACGCCCAGGCGCGTATGGCCGTCGATGATGCGCGCGCTCTTCGTCGCGATCGAGATGTCCGCGAGCAGCCCCGCGACGAGCCCCGCGCCGACGGCCGGCCCGTGCATCGCCGAGACGATCGGCTTGCCGCAGTTGATCACGTTGTAGACGAGATCGCGCGCCTCGCGCCAGACCCGCGCGCGCACGTCGAAGTCGGTCGCCATCTGTTCGACCAGATGCAGATCGCCGCCGCCCGAAAATCCCTTGCCTTCGCCGCGGATCACCGCGACGCGCGTATCGGGATCGCGATCGACATCGCGCCAGATGTCCGCGAGTTCGCGATGCATGTTCGCATCGGCCGTGGCGAGGCCGCTACGGTTCGCGCCTTCGCCGCTCATCACGATCTCGAGGATGCCGTGCGGATGCCGCCGCATCCGCAACGACCGGTAGTGCGAGTAGAAGCTGGGCGTAGCCGGTGTCGTGTCGTCGTCGTGCATGGCGGTCGTTCCTCGATACTGACTTGCGTCTTCATCGACGGTCGGTGCGGGTCAGTGCGGCTGATACACCCACTTGCCGTCGCGGATCTCGACCATCACGCGCGCGCGTTGATCGAGGCCAAGATGGTCGGTCGGGCTCATGTTCACCACGCCGTTGGTGTCGGCGAGCCCGTGCGTGGCTTCGAGCGCATCGCGCAGCGCGCTGCGGAACGCCTGCGTGCCCGGCGCGCCCGCTTTCAGTGCGACCGGAATCGCGTTCTGCAGCAGCATGCCGGCGTCCCACGTGTACGAACCGAACGCGGACACGCTGCCCTTGCCGTGCACCGCTTCGAAGCGGCCGATGTAGTCGAGCGCCACGCGCCGCGCCGGATGATCCGCCGGCAGCTGCGCGGCGACGAGCACCGGGCTCGCGGGCAGGAACGTGCCGTTGCAATCCGCGCCGCACACGCGCAGGAAATCGTTATTGCCCACGCCGTGATTGTGATAGATGAGGCCCTTGTAGCCGCGTTCCTTCAGCGTCTTCGGCGGCAGCGCGGCGGGCGTGCCGGCCGCGCCCACGACGACCGCATCCGGATGCGCCGCCATGATCTTCAGGATCTGACCGGTCACGCTCGGATCGGTGCGGTTGAAGCGCTCGCTCGCGACCACGTTGATGTGATGGATCTCCGCGAATTTCGCAACCTCCGCGTAGAACGTCTCGCCGAGCGCATCGGCCTGGCCGATGTACGCGATCGTCTTCACGCCGTGTTCGCTTGCGTGCGCCATGATCGCGGAGGCCATCATCGCGTCGGTCTGCGGCGTCTTGAACATCCAGTGTCGTTTCGCATCCACCGGCTCGATGATCTTCGCCGACGACGCGAGCGAAATCGCAGGCGTCTGCCCTTCGGCAACGACATCGAGCATCGCGAGCGAGTTCGGCGTGATCGACGAACCGATGATCGCGTCGACGTGATCCTCGCTGATCAGCTTCTTCGTGTCCTGCACGGCCTGCGTGGTATCCGATGCGTCGTCGAGCACGATGTACTCGACCTGCTGTCCGCCGATCTGCTTCGGCAGCATCGCGGCCGTATCGCGCGCGGGAATGCCGAGCGAAGCTGCCGGGCCGGTCAGCGACAGCACGAGCCCGATCTTCACCTGGGCCATCGCCGCTGCCGGGAATGTCACCGCCAGCGCAACGCCAAGCACGCCGACAATGCTTGCGCTGATGCGGGTGTTCGCTTCGGGCATCGCTGTCTCCTCACCTTTGTCGTTCGTATCGTGGTGTGTGGTGCACGCGGGCGCTATGCAACGGTCCCATTGCGTCGCGTCGAGCGTCAGTTTAGCGGCGCATTCCCGCGCGGCCATCGGGCGAAACCCTTTCGCCTCGCGGCCCTCGCCGAAACGTCAGTGCGAGCCTTCCAGCGGCGCCACCGCCTGCTCGATCGCGCCGAAGATCGACTTCGCGGAATCGTCGAACATCTCGATCTTCACCGTATCGCCGTAGCGCATGAATTCCGTTTGCGCCGCGCCGTGCTCGATGGTTTCGAGGCAACGCTTCTCGGCGATGCAGCAGTAGCCGCGCTTCGCATCCTTGTTCGACACCGTGCCCGACCCGACGATCGACCCCGCGCGCAGGTTGCGCGTCTTCGCGGCGTGCGCGATCAGCTGGCCGAAGTGGAACACCATGTCCGTGCCCGCATCGGGCTGGCCGACTTTCTTGCCGTTCCAGTGCACGATCATCGAGCGGTACACGCGGCCTTCGCGCCAGTGCTCGCCCAGTTCATCGGGCGTGACCGCGACCGGCGCGAACGCGGTGGCCGGCTTGCTCTGGAAAAAACCGAAGCCCTTTGCGAGTTCCGCGGGAATCAGGTTGCGCAGCGACACGTCGTTCGCGAGCGTGACGAGCCGGATGCTCTTCAACGCGCGTTCGGGGGTCACGCCCATCTTCACGTCGCCGGTGATCACGGCCACTTCCGCTTCGAAGTCGATGCCCCACTCTTCCGATGCGCAGACGATGTCGTCGTGCGCGCCGGCGAAGTCGTCGCTGCCGCCCTGGTACATCAGCGGGTCGGTCCAGAACTCGGGCGGCATCTCTGCGCCGCGCGCGCGGCGCACCAGCTCGACGTGGTTCACGTACGCCGAAGCGTCGGCCCACTGGAACGCGCGCGGCAGCGGCGCCATACAGTCTTTCGGTTCGAACGAAAAGACGTTGCGGGCGCGGCCCGCGTTCAGCGCCCCGTACAGGTCGAGCAGTTGCGGCGCGTAGAAGGTCCAGTCGTCGAGCGCGCGCTGCAACGTCGGGACGATCGCATCGGCAATCGCGGCGGTGCGCAGGTCGCGCGACACGACGATCAGTTGACCGTCGCGCGTGCCGTCCTTCAGCGAGGCAAGTTTCATAGGCGATGTATGCGTTGGAGTGACGATGGAAGGAATCTATTCTACGATGGTGAATCCGCGTGGCCCAAGCGGCGCGCTTTTTGTGGTGGTTGGTGATTGCGCGCTGCCTGTCGTGCCGATCGCGTCTTTCATCATCTTTCACCGTCCTCTTTCGTTTTTCGCCGTCATGCCGCCATCCGCCCGCCCGTCACTTCCCGCCACCGACGACGATCCGTCCGCCACCTCGCCGTTGAACGCCGCGGACGACACCGATGCCGACGAGCCCGCCGAAGCCGGCGAAGAGAAGCTGCGTTCGGGCATCCAGTCGATCGAGGTCGGCTTCCGGCTGCTCGAGGTGCTGACGAACGAGCCGCGCGCGATGATGCTGCGCGATCTCGCGCAGCGCGCCGGCATGAGCCCGGCGAAAGCGCACCGCTATCTGGTGAGCTTCCAGCGGCTCGGCGTCGTCGCACAGGATCCGGTATCGGGGCGTTACGAGCTCGGCGGCTTCGCGCTGCAGCTTGGCCTCGCGCGGCTCGCGCGGGTGGACGGCGTGAAGCTTGCGCGCATCGCGCTCGCGCAGCTGCGCGATCAGCTCGATCTCACGGTCGGCATCGCCGTGTGGGGCAACCAGGGGCCGACGGTCGTGCACTGGATGGAGTCGAGCTATCCTGCGAAGGCTTCGCTGAAGCTCGGCGACGTGATGCCGCTGCTCGGCTCCGCGACGGGCCTGCTGTTCGCCGCGTACCTGCCGCGCAGCAGGACCGCCGCGATGCTCGAACGCGAACTCGCGGATGCACGGCGCTCGTCGCTGCCGGGTGCGCCGCGCAGCATCGGCGACGTCGAACGGCTGCTCGACGAAGTGCGCGAGCATCGCGCGGCGCGCGTCGAAGGGATGCTGCTGCCGACGATTCACGCGTTCTGCATGCCGGTGTTCGATTCGACCGGCGACCTTGCGCTCGGCCTGATTGCGCTCGGCCACGAAGGCGCGTTCGATATCGCATGGGACGGCGCGGTTGCCACCGCGTTGCGCGAGTGCGCGGACAAACTGTCGTACGAGCTTGGGCACAGCGCTCAACCGCGCTGACGCAAGCACATCATTTAACATTCTTCTCTCATCGCTTCGGTCTGCTTTCGTTCTGATGTCGTCGCCTTCTGCCGTTCCACGCCACGAGTCGCCACTTGATGCGTCACATGCCGGCACGCCGCGAGCGTGGCGCTGGATGGTCGTGTTCGTCGTCGTGATCGTGCTGCATGGGCTCGCGGCATTGTGGTTCGAGCGGCACCATCAGGCGTTTCGCCCGGTCGATACGAAGAACGTGCCGGTGCAGGTCGCGTTGTTGAAGCCTGAACGCATCGAGCAGCAAGCGGCAGCCGCGGCTGCGCATCCGGCCGTGCCTGCGCCATCGCCGCGCCCCGCACAAGCACCGAAATCGAGGCCGCGCGCGCCCGCGGAGCATGTGCTCACATCCACGCGAACCGACGTCAAGCCTGAGGTTGCAGCGGCGTCCGAAGCAGCAAGCGCGGCAGCCGCTACACCGGCGAGCGGTGCAAGTGCGAGTGCGGCGAGCGGTGCTGGTGCAGCTAGCGGTGCAACCGCCGGAGCCCAGCCGAACGCGGCCGCTAAAACCACCGCCCCTGGCGTGAAGTTCTCGGTGCCACCCTCCGGCGATCTCGACTACGACACTTTCTACAACGGCGTGCGCAACCAGGCTGGCACCATTCATTGGGCCAGCGACGGTCACCGCTACCAGATGATCGTCTCGGTGCCGCTGCCATTCGTCGGCACGTTCAGCTGGACGAGCGAAGGCAGGGTCGACGCATTCGGACTCGCGCCGGACCAGTACATCGAACAGCGCGGCCATCGTCCGGCCGACTACGCGATTTTCAATCGCGACACGAAGCAGATCGTCTTCACGAAGACGCCAACGAAGCTGCCGCTCACCGATGGCGCGCAAGACCGTTTCAGCATGGTGATGCAGCTCGCCAGTCTGGTGCGCGGCGACCCCGATGCGTACAAGCCGGGCGTCACGCGACAATTCTTCGTGGTCGACAACGACAGCGGCGAAAACTGGCCGATCGAGACCATCGGCGACGAAACCGTGCGCACCGCGCAAGGTTTCGTGACGGCCCGTCATTTCATGCGACTTCCGCGTCACGATGGCGACAAACGCCGCATCGACGTCTGGCTCGCGCCATCGCTCGGCTGGCTGCCGGCGCGCCTCGTGCAGACCGAACCGAACGGTACGCAGGTCGAACTATTGTGGCGCGGCAAGCTGGAGCCGCCGCAAGGCAATGTGACGATGAGTGGCGCTTCGAACACTTCGTCACCGGAACGCAACGCGAGTGGCGCAACCTCGAATGGAGCATCGACTCCACCCGCGAGCCCACCTTCCAATGCACCGGTCAATGCATCCGGAATCGCCTCGCCTGCGAGCGGAGAAACCGCCGCCAGCAGCGATGCAACGGCGCCCCCATTGCCGCCGATGCCCGCTACGCCCGCACCTGCGCCATCGCAGGCGGCGGGCACGGAAGCTGCGCCCTCATCTGCTCCTGCATCGCGGGACGCATCGCCTGACGACAGGCACTGACGCGCCCGCGCATCAATACCCCTACGCGCGGTGCCTTTACCCCTTGGCGCGCGAGCGGATTCGCCCGACACTGAACGTTAGCAATGCAGTCGCGCCCGTCTGGGCATCGGACCCGTTCGCACAGTGTGAACGGACCCGCCCGGATCATTTCAACCACCGCATCCCGCTGACGGAGCACGCATGCAACTGACCATCAATGGCCTGGATACGCGCTATGTCCTGAGCAATGAAGGCGGCGGACCCTGGCTCACGTTCATTCATCAACTTGGCGGCGATCTCTCGATCTGGGATCAGCTCGCCGGCTACTTCCGCGACGACTTCACCGTGCTGCGCTACGACGTGCGCGGTCATGGCCAAACGGCCGTCCCCGCTCACGCCTACCAGGTCGCGGACCTGGCGGGCGACCTCGCCGCGCTCCTCGATGCGCTCGGCGCACGGTCCACGCACATCGTGGGTATGTCAATGGGCGGCATGATCGCCCAGCAGTTCGCGCTCGACTACCCGTCCCGCATCGACACGATGACCCTTGCGGACACGGCGGCCGGCACGCCCGCGGACAAGCGCAGCGTGTGGGACCAGCGCGCGGCGTCGGCGCGTAACGACGCCATGAAGTCGCTCGCATCGGGATCGCTCGACCGCTGGTTCACGCCTGACTTCCATTCGTCACATCCGGAAGCGATCGAGCTGATTCGCGAAGTGTATGAACGCACGCCGCCCGAAGGCTTTGCGCTCGCGAGCGAAGCGCTGCGTGACTTCGACGTGCGCGGGCGTCTCGCTGAAATGAAGGTGCCGACGCTCGCCGTGGCAGGAACGCACGACATAGGCACGCCCCCTGCTCTAACCAAGGAGATTGCCGAAGGGATCGCTGGCGCACGTTTCGAACTACTGGATGCCGCGCACCTCGCGCCCATCGAGCAATCGCATCGTTTCGCGGCATTGCTGGAAACGTTTTTGCAAAGCCCGGTCTAACCGGGAGGTCCGGAAAGTTTTACAAGCGTCAATCCGGGTCCACCCCTTGAATTCCAACGATAGCGCTCCAGATACGGTGCAAGAATGGCCGGGAGCCACACGGAAAGAAGGAGTGTCGCCATGCAAATGATCTACAACAGCCCGAACTACTGTGTCGTTGAATTTCCGCCTGATGCCGGTCACCTGGCCATGCGCTCGGGTGGCTACGAAATCGTCGACAAGAACACGCAGCGCGAGATCTATATCGATGGTGCAGTGGCGGCACGCTTTCGCGAAAGCGTGCAAAAGCTGATCGAGGAAGAACCGTCGCTCGATGAAGTGGACGAGTTCCTCGGCCAGTTCGACAGCCTGATGTTCCAGCCGGTCGTCCTGCACTGACGACGGCACAGGCGGCACCCTGCTTCAAGCGAACCCCGCGCGGCGCGAGCCGCCGGGGTTTTTTCTTGCCGCGTTCCAGTTGAACTGTACGTTTTAAACGTCGCAGCTTTCATGCGTGGCTGCTTTTAAGCGTACCGCTTCGCATCAAGCGACTTTCCGTGTGCAACGTGCGTGCGGTACCGCACTCATCAGTCGACAGGCACCGCCGCCCGCCTCCGGCAGCCTCACCCGCCTGACGCTACAATGACAGGTTCTTTCGAAAACGCCGGCCCACGCCCTTCGTCCGCCATGAATCAGCCAGCCCGTTCCGTTCTTCCCGCCGCCGCCCGCTATACGCGCGGCCAGCAGCTGCCCGCCCTGCTCGAGGCGCGCATCCTGATTCTCGATGGCGCGATGGGCACGATGATCCAGCGCTACAAGCTCGACGAAGCCGCCTACCGTGGCGAGCGCTTCAAGGATTACCCGCGCGACATCAAGGGCAACAACGAACTGCTGTCCATCACGCAGCCGCAGATCATCAGCGAGATTCACGAGCAGTATCTCGCCGCGGGCGCCGACATCATCGAAACCAACACGTTCGGCGCGACCACCGTCGCGCAGGGCGATTACGGCATGGAAGACCTCGCCGTCGAGATGAACCTCGAATCGGCGAAGCTCGCGCGCGCCGCGTGCGACAAGTATTCGACGCCGGACAAGCCGCGCTTCGTCGCGGGCGCGATCGGGCCGACGCCGAAAACCGCGAGCATCTCGCCCGACGTCAACGATCCCGGCGCGCGCAACGTCACGTTCGACGAACTGCGCCGAGCGTACTACGAGCAGGCGAAGGCGCTGCTCGATGGTGGCGCGGACCTGTTCCTCGTCGAAACGATCTTCGACACGCTCAACGCGAAGGCCGCGCTCTTTGCGCTGGACCAACTCTTCGACGACACCGGCGAAGTGCTGCCCATCATGATCTCCGGCACCGTGACGGACGCGTCGGGCCGCATCCTGTCCGGCCAGACCGTCGAAGCGTTCTGGAATTCGCTGCGCCACGCGAAGCCGCTCACGTTCGGCCTGAACTGCGCGCTCGGCGCCGCGCTGATGCGCCCGTACATCGCGGAACTCTCGAATCTGTGCGACACGTACGTGTCGTGCTATCCGAATGCCGGCCTGCCGAACCCGATGAGCGACACCGGCTTCGACGAACTGCCTGCAGATACCTCCGGTCTCCTGAAGGAATTCGCGCAGGCTGGGCTCGTTAATGTAGCGGGCGGCTGCTGCGGCACGACGCCGGAACACATCGCCGCGATCGCGCAGGCGCTGGCCGAGATCAAGCCGCGCCGCTGGCCGAACCAGTATCGCGATGCAGCCTGAAACAGGCCCATCCGTCAGCGCACAAGCAGCCGAGCATTGAAGCCGAACCGACCACGACCCACGCCATGACCGATCACACCCTGCGCCTCTCCGGCCTCGAGCCGTTCAACGTCACGACCGGCACGCTCTTCATCAACGTCGGCGAGCGGACCAACGTGACCGGCTCGAAGGCCTTCGCCCGCATGATCCTGAACGGCCAGTTCGACGAGGCGCTCGCGGTCGCTCGCCAGCAGGTGGAGAACGGCGCCCAGGTGATCGACATCAACATGGACGAGGCGATGCTCGATTCGAAGGCGGCGATGGTGCGCTTCCTGAATCTGATCGCATCGGAGCCGGACATTGCGCGCGTGCCGATCATGATCGACTCGTCGAAGTGGGACGTGATCGAAGCAGGTCTGCAGTGCGTGCAGGGCAAACCGATCGTCAACTCGATCTCGCTGAAGGAAGGCAAGGACGCATTCGTGCACCACGCGAAGCTGATCCGCCGCTACGGCGCGGCGAGCGTGGTGATGGCGTTCGACGAACAGGGCCAGGCCGACACGTTCCAGCGCAAGACCGAAATCTGCAAGCGCTCGTACGACGTCCTCGTCAACGAAGTGGGCTTCCCGCCCGAAGACATCATCTTCGACCCGAACATCTTCGCGGTCGCAACGGGCATCGAGGAACACAACAACTACGCGGTCGACTTCATCAACGCGACGCGCTGGATCAAGCAGAACCTGCCGCACGCGAAGATCAGCGGCGGCGTGTCGAACGTGTCGTTCTCGTTCCGCGGCAACGACCCGGTACGCGAGGCGATCCACACCGTGTTCCTGTACCACGCGATCCAGGCCGGCATGGACATGGGCATCGTCAACGCGGGTCAGCTCGGCGTGTACGCGGACCTCGATCCCGAACTGCGCGAACGCGTCGAAGACGTCGTGCTCAATCGCCGCGACGACGCAACGGATCGCCTGCTCGAAATCGCGGACAAGTTCAAGACGGGCGCCGCGAAGAAGGAAGAGAACCTCGAGTGGCGCAACCAGCCAGTCGAAAAGCGCCTCGCGCATGCGCTGGTGCACGGCATCACGAACTTCATCGTCGACGACACCGAAGAAGCGCGCCAGAAGATCATGGGCGACGGCGGCCGCCCGATCAACGTGATCGAAGGGCCGTTGATGGACGGCATGAACGTCGTCGGCGACCTGTTCGGGCAGGGCAAGATGTTCCTGCCGCAGGTCGTGAAGTCGGCGCGCGTGATGAAGCAGGCTGTCGCGCACCTGATTCCATTCATCGAAGAAGAAAAGCGCCTGCTCGCCGAAGCGGGCGGCGACGTGCGCGCGAAGGGCAAGATCGTCATCGCCACTGTGAAGGGCGACGTGCACGACATCGGCAAGAACATCGTGTCGGTCGTGCTCCAGTGCAACAACTTCGAAGTGGTCAACATGGGCGTGATGGTCCCGTGCAACGAGATCCTCGCGAAGGCGAAGGTCGAAGGCGCGGATATCGTCGGCCTGTCGGGTCTCATCACGCCGAGTCTCGAAGAAATGGCCTACGTCGCGTCCGAAATGCAGCGCGACGACTATTTCCGCATAAAGAAGATTCCGCTGCTGATCGGCGGCGCAACCACGTCGCGCGTGCACACGGCGGTGAAGATCGCGCCGCACTACGAGGGCCCCGTCGTGTACGTGCCGGATGCGTCGCGCTCGGTTTCGGTCGCATCGAGCCTGCTGTCCGACGAAGGCGCCACGAAGTATCTCGACGAACTCAAGTCCGACTACGAGCGCATTCGCCACCAGCACGCAAACAAGAAGGCGCAGCCGATGGTCACGCTCGCCGAAGCGCGCGCGAACAAGACGAAGATCGACTGGAGCGCATATCAGCCGGTCAAGCCGAAGTTCATCGGCCGCCGCGTGTTCAAGAACGCCGATCTGAGCGACCTCGCGAACTACATCGACTGGGGTCCGTTCTTCCAGACGTGGGACCTGGCCGGCCCGTATCCCGCGATCCTCAACGACGAGATCGTCGGCGAATCGGCGCGGCGCGTGTTTTCGGATGCGAAGTCGATGCTGTCGCGGCTCATTCAGGGCCGCTGGCTGCAGGCGAACGGCGTGATCGCGCTGCTGCCCGCGAACACGGTGAACGACGACGACATCGAGATCTACACCGACGAATCGCGCAGTGAAGTCGCGCTGACCTGGCGCAACCTGCGCCAGCAGTCGGTGCGGCCGGTGGTGGACGGCGTGCAGCGGCCGAACCGATGCCTCGCCGACTTCATCGCGCCGAAGGATTCGGGCGTCGCCGACTACATCGGCATGTTCGCGGTAACGGCGGGTATCGGTGTCGACGTGAAGGAAAAGCAGTTCGAGCAGGATCACGACGACTACAGCGCGATCATGCTGAAGGCGCTCGCCGACCGTTTCGCGGAAGCCTTCGCCGAAGCGATGCACGCGCGCGTGCGCCGCGACCTGTGGGGCTACGCGGGCGGCGAAACGCTCGACAACGACGCACTGATCGCGGAAAAGTATCGCGGCATCCGCCCGGCGCCGGGCTACCCGGCCTGCCCGGACCACCTCGTGAAGCGCGATCTGTTCGAGTATCTGCAGGCGGGCGAGGTCGGCATGAGCGTCACCGAATCGCTGGCCATGCTGCCCGCCGCGAGCGTGTCGGGCTTCTATCTCGCGCATCCGGACAGCACCTACTTCTCCGTCGGCAAGATCGCGGCGGATCAGCTCGACGACTTCGCGCAGCGCATGGCGCTCTCGAAGGCGGATGCCGAACGGGCGCTCGCGCCGCTGCTCTGAGCGAAAGTTTCTCGCGCCGACATATGCATGACGTGAGGCTGAAGATTTGCGGACGCACAATTTTCGGCTTTGTAGACTGACTCCGCTTTATCCCTGCCAGACGCGCGCGAAGTCGCGTCGGCTCACGTCATTGCAACCGTCAACGGAGAATCCTATGAAGAAGCTCACGCTGTTGTTGACCGCCGTTTCGCTGGCCGCCGGCGCGCAGATCGCGTTCGCGCAGGGCCCGGCGAGCTCGGCGAGCAGCTATTCGCCGCCCACCCAGAAGCACGTCAAGAAAGCGAAGAAAAAGAAGATGAAGCCGGCGGCTTCGGCAGCGGAAGCCGCGAGCCAGTAAAGCCCGGAGCTCGGGCTCGTCATCGCGCGCCGGCTGTTTCGATCGCGACGATGCCAGCGGTATACGACAGGAGCCCGCTCGAAGCGGGCTCCTGTCGTTTCAGCCGCAGCACACGCCGCCTGCGCGCCCATCAGCGCGCGGGAATGCACGTGTCATGCGATGCGCGAATGTAAGCGGAAGCTTAAACGCCCCACATGATGTCCGAGTTTTCCTTCTTCGCTTCGCGCAGCATGTCGAGGAACGGATAAGCGCGCTGCGCGAGCCCGATCGGAATCTCGTGATGCTCGTGGCCTTCTTCGTCTTCGTGGAAATGGCCGTCGTGCTCCGCGCGCTCCTGCTTGTCCGTCACGATGGCTGCTTCGAGCTTCGTGATCGCCGCGTCGAGTTCTTCGTGCGTAATCACGCCGCGCTCACCCAGCCGTTTGCCGACGATTCCGACCAGGTACTGGGCGAGATTCTCGAGCATCACGACATCCGGCGTGGCACGGCATTTGAACGTAATCAACATCACAATTCCCTTTTCGTTTTGTGTGGTTCGGCGGATAGTCCCCATCCGGTCCGACCGCGTACCGTCCGATGGCGCAAGCGGGCGCGTAGCCGGATGCGCGACACGGCATCCAGCGGCGCGCTCGTCAGCGTCCTCGCGGCGGCGCAAGTCTAAAGGAGATATTAGCACCTGCTAAAATCTGCCTAAACGGAAAAGCATGGCACGTTCCCGTCGCGCGAGGCGGTCACGCGGTCCGGGTTGCCGCGGTGCACGCCGCCCTCGCGCAGCGCACAAACCGCGACCTGCCGGAACCAAACGGAACCAACCGCCCTCGCGCCGGCATCCGCCCGCTTTCCACCGATCGACGGCCCCGCGCCGCGCCATCGCGGCGCGGGTGCCGACAACACACTGGACCCGCACCAAGCATGCTGCCTGACCACAAGCACACTCTCGAAACCCTCTTCGCGGACGCCGTGAAAGAGGTCGCTACCGCGACCGAAGGCGCGGCCGAAGCCGCGTTCGTCGCGCCCACGATCACGCTGGAGCGGCCGAAAGTCGCCGCGCACGGCGACGTCGCCTGCAACGTCGCGATGCAGCTCGCGAAGCCGCTGCGCGCCAATCCGCGCCAGCTCGCGCAGCAGATCGTCGAGCGCGTGCTCGCGCATCCGCTCGCAGCAGGCCTCGTCGAAGGCGCCGAAGTGGCGGGCCCGGGCTTCATCAACCTGCGCGTCACGGCAGCGTCGAAGCAGGCGGTGGTCGGCGCCGTGTTCGCCGCGCGCGAGCGGTTCGGCCGCTCGCAGCGCGAGGCCGGCAAGCGCGTGCTGGTCGAGTTCGTGTCCGCGAACCCCACCGGTCCGCTGCACCTGGGCCACGGCCGCCAGGCGGCGCTCGGCGACGCGCTGTCGAACGTGCTCGCGTCGCAGGGCTACGCGGTGCACCGCGAGTTCTACTACAACGACGCGGGCGTGCAGATCCACAACCTCGCGGTGTCCACCCAGGCGCGCGCGCGCGGCCTGAAGCCGAACGAGCCCGGCTGGCCGGATTCGGCCTACAACGGCGAGTACATCGCCGACATCGCGCGTGACTACCTCGCGCGCGAAACCGTGACGGCCAGCGACGGCGAACCGGTGACAGCCGAGGGCGACGTGGAGAACCTCGAAGCGATCCGCAAGTTCGCGGTCGCGTATCTGCGTCACGAACAGGACATGGACCTGCAGGCATTCGGCGTGAAGTTCGACCAGTACTACCTGGAGTCGTCGCTGTACACGGAAGGCCGCGTCGAAAAGACCGTGAACGAGCTGATCGGCTCCGGCATGACCTACGAGCAGGAAGGCGCGCTGTGGCTGCGCACGACCGACGCCGGCGACGACAAGGACCGCGTGATGCGCAAGTCCGACGGCACCTACACGTACTTCGTACCCGACGTCGCGTATCACGAGACGAAGTGGGAGCGCGGCTTCACGAAGGTGATCAACGTGCAGGGCTCGGACCACCACGGCACGATCGCGCGGGTGCGCGCCGGCCTGCAGGGGCTCGGCGTCGGCATTCCGGCCGGCTATCCGGACTACGTGCTGCACAAGATGGTCACCGTGATGCGCGACGGCCAGGAAGTGAAGATCTCGAAACGCGCGGGCAGCTACGTGACGGTGCGCGACCTGATCGAATGGTCGGGCGGGGCGACGCCGGGCGAGGAAGCCTCGCCGGATCTGCTCGACGAAGCCACCATCCGCCGCGGCCGCGACGCCGTGCGCTTCTTCCTGATCTCGCGCAAGGCCGACACGGAATTCGTGTTCGACATCGATCTCGCGCTGAAGCAGAACGACGAGAACCCGGTGTACTACGTGCAGTACGCGCACGCCCGCATCAACTCGGTGATGAACGAGTGGAAGTCGCGCTTCGGCGCGAACGAAGCCGTGCTGCCGTCGGTCGACCTCGCGCCGCTGTCCAGCGAACGCGCGCTCGCGCTGCTGCAGAAGCTCGCCGAGTATCCGGACGTGCTCACGCACGCCGCCGACGAACTCGCGCCGCACGCGATCGCGTTCTATCTGCGCGACCTCGCGGGCGAATTTCACTCGTTCTACAATGCCGAACGCGTTCTGGTCGACGACGAGGCGCCGCGTAACGCGCGCATCGCGCTGCTCGCCGCGACCCGCCAGGTGCTGGCGAACGGCCTCGCGACGATCGGCGTGTCCGCACCCGACAAGATGTGATCAAGTTAGCAGGGCACGCACGGGGCCGTCGCTATAATCGACGGTCGTTACGGGATACTTTTCGCAGGTAATTCGCACGATGGCAAAACCGCGCCGCACTCCGAAGCAGTCGAAGCAATCCGGGGGCACGTTCCTCGGCGTCGTACTGGGGCTGATCGTCGGCCTCGCAATCGCGGTCGTGGTGGCGCTCTACATCACGCGCGCACCCACGCCGTTCGTCTCGAAGGTCGCACCGCCGTCCGCGTCGGACGCGGGCGCGAGCTCCGCGCAATTCGATCCGAACCGCGTGCTGCAAGGCAAGACGCCGGGCCAGCCGGTGCCGCAAGCCGCGCAGCCGGCGCCGCCCAACACCGCGCCTGGCCAGAGCACCAACCAGACGCAGTCGTCGGGCATGCTCGAAGAACCGCAGATCGTCGAAGTGCCGCCGTCGTCCAACGGCGTCGCGGTGCCGCCGCAGCCGGCGCAGGAAAACAATGCGTCAAACGCGAGCGTGCCGCGGCCGCCTTCGAACCCGGCCACGGCGAACGCAGTCTCCGCGGCAAAGCCAGCGCAGGCCGCGAAGAACGGCTCGAACCCCGCCGCGCCCGCACCCGGCGCGAACGACGCGAACACCGGCTACTTCCTGCAGGTGGGCGCGTACAAGACGGATTCCGACGCCGAGCAGCAGCGCGCACGGCTCGCGTTCCAGGGCTTCGAATCGAAGGTCACGCAGCGCGACGCCGGCGGCATCACGTACTACCGCGTGCGGATCGGGCCGTTCGCGAAGTTCGACGAGATGAATTCCACGCGTCAGCGCCTTGCCGACGCCGGCATCGAGACGGCCGTCATCCGTTTTACGAAACAGTAAGTTGCGGTCACGTTCGCGGCACGAAACCGTGCCGCGGGCGATAATCCGCCGACGTTTCGAAGCGCCGTCTCCGCCACCGACCAGACACCGTACCAACGTACCTTGGGCTCACCGAACATGAAGAAACTGCTTGGCATTCTTTTCCTGACACTCGGCGTCGTCGCCGGCGCCGCGCAGGCCTCGCCCGACGCACCCGCCGTCAACAAGGACTACTCGGTCCTGCCGAACGCACAACCCACCGACGTCCCCGCCGGCAAGATCGAGGTGATCGAGTTCTTCTGGTACGGCTGCCCGCACTGCAACGAATTCAACCCGTATCTCGAATCGTGGATCAAGAAGCAGGGTCCGGACGTCGTGTTCAAGCGCGTGCCGGTAGCGTTCCGCGACGACTTCATCCCGCACTCGAAGATGTATCACGCGCTCGACGCGCTCGGCCTCGCGCAGAAGCTCACGCCGGTCGTGTTCAACGAGATCCACGTGAAGAAGGACTATCTGCTGACGCCGGAAGCGCAGGCGAAATTCCTCGCCACCCAGGGCGTGGATCCGAAGAAGTACATGGACGCGTACAACTCGTTCTCGACGCAAAGCGCGATCCAGCGTGACGCGAAGATGATCAACGACTACAAGATCGAAGGCGTGCCGACGCTCGCCGTGCAGGGCAAGTACGAAACCGGCCCGGCCGCCACCAACAGCCTGCCCGGCACGCTGCAGGTGCTCGACTACCTCGTCTCGCAGGTCCGCGCGAAGAAGATGTAACCCCGGGGCGCCGGCATGAATATGAGCACACCGCTGAAGGTATTCATCACCGGCGCGTCCAGCGGTATCGGTCTCGCGCTCGCCGCCGAATATGCGCGGCGCGGCGCCACCCTCGGGCTCGTCGCGCGCCGCGGCGAGGCCCTCGCCGGATTCCGGCAAGCCCATCCCCAGCATTCCATCTCGATCTACCCCGTCGACGTGCGCGACGCGGAAGCGCTCGCCGAAGCGGCCGCGCAGTTCATCGCCGAGCACGGCATGCCCGACGTCGTGATTGCGAACGCGGGCATCAGCCGCGGCGCCGTCACCGGTCATGGCGACCTGCGCACGTTTCGCGAAGTGATGGACGTCAACTACTTCGGCATGGTCGCCACCTTTGAGCCGTTCGCCGCCGCGATGGCCGACGCGAAGCGCGGCACGCTGGTCGGCATCGCAAGCGTTGCGGGCGTGCGCGGCTTGCCGGGCTCCGGCGCGTACAGCGCATCGAAGGCGGCCGCGCTGAAGTATCTCGAAGCGCTGCGGGTCGAGATGCGGCCGAAGGGCGTGTCGGTGGTCACCATCGCGCCCGGCTACATCCGCACGCCGATGACCGAGCACAACCCCTACCCTATGCCGTTCCTGATGGACGCCGACCGCTTCGCCGCGAAGGTGGCCAACGCCGTCGCGCGCGGCACGCGTTTCGCGGTGTTTCCGTGGCAGATGCGCGTCACCGCAACGCTGCTGCACGGCATGCCGCGCTGGCTCTACGACCGCCTGTTCGAGCGCGCGCCGCGCAAACCGCGCGCCGCGGCCGACTAGCGATGGCCTCCCGCGCGATCGATGCAGCCGGTGTCGAACACGACACAGCAGGCGTCGAAGCGCGCATCGTGTCGCTCGTGCCGAGCGTCACCGAAACCCTGTTCGCGCTGGGGCTCGCCGCGCAGATCGTCGGACGCACGGGCTTTTGCGTGCATCCGCGCGACGCGGTGCGCGAGGTGTCGAAAGTCGGCGGCACGAAAGACGTGAAGCTCGACACGATCCGCGCGTTGGGGCCCACACATGTGATCGTGAACATCGACGAGAACGAGCGCGACACCGTCGATGCGTTGCGCGCGTTCGTGCCGCACATCGTGGTTACGCATCCGCTCACGCCGCAGGACAACCTCGCGCTTTACGCGCTGCTCGGTGCGATCTTCGGCCGCGATGCTGAAGCCGCGCAGCTCTCCGGGAAGCTCGAAGCACAGCTGCATAACGTCGCAACACGCGCATGGCCTCCGCAACGCGTGCTCTACGCGATCTGGCGAGAACCGTGGATGACGGTCGCGCGCGACACCTACATCTCGGCGATGCTGCGGCTCGTGAACTGGCAGACGCTGCCCGCGGCGGACGGCGGCGAGCACGGCGCGGCACGCTATCCGTCGTTCGACTTCGACGCGCCATGGTTCGCGGAGGTCGACCGCGTGCTGCTGTCGTCCGAGCCCTACCGCTTCACGGCCGCGCACGTCGATACGCTGCGCGGCGACCCGCGGCTGGCGGGCAAGCAGATTGCTTTGATCGACGGCGAAATGGCGTCGTGGTACGGCTCACGCGCGATAGAAGGCATCGGCTACCTGATGCGCTACGCCACGCAGCAGGCCACCCAATAAGCCGCGCAACACCGCGCAATGAAATGCGCCATACCGGTATGCGGATTAAATTGTTGTCGCCACAATCGCCGTTCGTTAAGCTTTTCGATTGAGACTGCGCGTCGCAGTCGTGCAACGCGCCGGACGCGATCGCCACACGCCTGCCGGCCACGCTTCGTCACGGAGACCTTATGCGCTTCAATCTGCCCGCTGCCGCGGTGCTCGCCGGACTGGCCGGACTCATCGCCGCGCCCGCGTCCGTCCTCGCGAAACCGCTGACCGTCTGCACCGAATCGAGCCCCGACGGTTTCGACGTCGTGCAGTACAACTCGCTCGTCACGACCAACGCGTCGGCGGACGTGATCTTCAATTCGCTGGTGGCGTACGACGAAGCGCAGAAGAAGGTCGTGCCCTCGCTCGCCGAGAAGTGGGAGGTCAGCAGCGACGGCCTGAGCTACACGTTCCATCTGCGCCCGAACGTCGCGTTCCAGACCACCGACTACTTCAAGCCCACGCGGCCGCTGAACGCCGACGACGTGCTGTTCACCTTCAACCGCATGCTCGATGCGAACAACCCGTGGCACCAGGTCGCGGGGCCGAGCGGCTTCCCGCACGCGCAGTCGATGGGTCTGCCGAAGCTGATCAAGTCGATCACGAAGGTGGATGACCACACGGTGCGCTTCGATCTGAACGAACCGAACGCCACCTTCCTGTCGATCCTCACGATGGGCTTCGCGTCGATCTACTCTTCCGAATACGCGGACCAGCTGCTGAAGGCCGGCAAACAGACCGATCTGAACGCGAAGCCGATCGGCACCGGCCCGTTCGTGCTGAAGAGCTACACGAAGGACGCGATCATCCGCTACGACGCGAACCCGTCGTTCTGGGGCACCAAACCGAAGGTCGAGAAGCTGATCTACGAGATCACGCCGGACGCATCGGTGCGCGCGCAGAAGGTGAAGACGGGCGAATGCCAGATCGCGCTGTCGCCGAAGCCGCAGGATGTGGCGGACGCGAAGGGCAACAAGTCGCTGAAGGTGGTCGAGACGCCCGCGTTCATGACGGCGTTCGTCGCGCTGAACACGCAGAAGAAACCGCTCGACAACCCGAAGGTGCGCGAGGCGCTGAACCTCGCGTTCGACCGCGCGACCTACCTGAAGACGGTGTTCGACAACACCGCGACGCCCGCGAACAATCCGTATCCGCCGAACACGTGGAGCTACGACAAGGCAATCTCGCCGTATCCGTACGATCCGGCGCAGGCGAAGAAGCTGCTCGCGGACGCGGGCTACCCGAACGGCTTCCAGACGACGATCTGGACGCGGCCGAACGGCAGCGTGCTCAACCCGAACCCGAAGGTGAGCGCTGAACTGCTGCAGGCGGACTTCGCGAAGATCGGCGTGAAGGCGGACGTGAAGGTGATCGAGTGGGGTGAGCTGATCAAGGAAGCGAAGCAGGGTCAGCACGACACGCTGTTCATGGGCTGGGCCGGCGACAACGGCGACCCGGACAACTATCTGACGCCGCTCTTCAGCTGCAACGGCGTGAAATCGGGCATCAACTTCGCGCGCTTCTGCGACCCGCAGCTCGACAAGCTGATCGCGGAGGGCAAGGAAACCGCGGATATCGCGCAGCGCACGAAAGACTACGAAGCCGCGCAGAAGATCATCCACGATCAGGCGCTGTGGATTCCGCTCGGCTACCCGACGGCCGCCGCGATCACGCGCACCGACGTCAGCGGCTACAGCGTGAGCCCGTTCGGCCGGCAGAACTTCACGACGGTGAGCGTGCAGTAAGCCGTTAGCGTCGTGTCACGCCACGTGATCCGCTCAGCGCTGCCGTCAGTCAACGCGCCAGCGCGAAGCGGATCACGCCATCTTCGTCGATGGAACGCGTGAGCGTGCCGTCGAGCCACAGCAGATGCAGGTGCGCGAGCGCTTCGCCCATCGCGAACGTCATCTGGTGAATGTCGAGTTCGCGCTTGAACATCAGCGGCACGATGTCGGCGGCGCTGTGCGGCCGCTCTCTGCACGCGTCGCGCACTTCGGCAAGGCGCGCCGTGTGATGGTCGCGTAGCTGCCCAATGCGTGTATGCAAGCCGCGAAACGGCTTGCTGTGCGACGGCAGCACGAGCGTATCCGCCGCCATCGTCTCGTAGCGGCCGAGCGATTCCAGATACAGCGCGAGCGGATTCCCCTCCGGCTCGATGTCGAACACCGACACGTTCGTCGAGATGCGCGGCAGCACCATGTCGCCGGAGATCAGCACGCCGTCCGCCTCGCTCCACAGCGCGCAGTGCTCGGGCGAATGGCCGAAGCCCGTCACGACGCGCCACGAGCGCCCGCCGATCGCGACCGTCGCGCCTTCGCGCAGGCGCCGGTACTGGCTCGGCACCGCCGGCACGAGGTTCGAGTAGTAGCTTTTGCGGTTGCGCAGCTTGTCGAGCGAGTTTTCGTCGGTCAGGCCATGCCGCGCGAAATGTCGCGCCGCGCCCTCGCCGCCCGCATTCGAACCGTCGCCCGCCGACATCACGCGGCCGAGCATGTACTCGCCGAGCGTGATCCACAGCCGCACGTTCCAGCGCGCGCGGTCGCCGCCGTTGCACAGCCAGTGCGCGAGGCCCAGGTGGTCCGGGTGGCAGTGCGTGACGATCACGCGCAGTACCGGCAGGCCTTCGAGCGCGCTGTCGAACAGTTGCTCCCAATGCGCCTTGATCGTGTCCGACGCAATCCCGCAGTCGACGATCGTCCAGCCCGCCTCGCCATCGATCTCATCGCGCAGCAGCCAGAGGTTGATGTGGTCGAGCGCGAACGGCAGCGGCATGCGCAGCCATTTGACGCCGGGCGCCACGTCGAAAACATGGCCGGGCTCCGGCAGCGTGGCGCCGAACGGATAGTCGAGTTGGTGTTCGAGTGCGTTCATCGTGGGGAATGAGATCGGATTGCGCTTCGCTCAGGTTGACGATAACGTAAACGTCGATTCTATCGTTCAATCCGGCTTCCTGCGCGGCCGCTCACCCGCCACACGCGGCGGGCCGCCGCGTTCGCCGCCCGCGAATCATGACGACTCACTACACGATCACCGAACTGGCGCGGGAATTCGACGTCACGCCGCGCGCGATCCGCTTCTACGAAGACCAGGGTTTACTCTCACCCAGCCGCGAAGGATCGGGCGGACTGCGCCGCGTCTACTCGGGCCGCGACCGCACGCGGCTGAAGCTCACGCTGCGCGGCAAGCGGCTCGGCTTCACGCTGTCCGAGATCCGCACGCTGCTCGACCTGTACGAATCGCCGACCGACACGGTGCCGCAACTGCACGCGTTTCTCGCGACGGTGACACGTCATCGCGAGATACTGGAGCGGCAGCGCGAAGATCTCGACGCGACGCTCGAAGACCTCGTGCAGTACGAAAGCCAGGCGCGCATGCTGCTCGAGCGCACGACCGGGGGCAACGCGCAGGCTGGTAACGAAAGCAGCGGCACCGAAAGCGGCAACGCAAACGAAGTCTCCTCACACTGACGAACGCACCGGCGCCATGAATCACTTCCCCAAACTGTTGTCGTCGCAGATCGGGTTCGACGTCGCGCAGACGATGCTCGAGGGATTCAACCATCACTACCGGATCTTCCGCGAGGCGGCCGTCGAAGCGAAGACGCTGTTCGAAGCGTGCGACTGGCACGGCCTGCAGCGGCTCGCGCGCGAACGCATCACGTCGTACGACGATCGCGTGGAAGAATGCGTCGAGCTGCTGGAAGACGAGTACGACGCGGAAAACATCGACGACGAAGTGTGGCAGCAGATCAAGCTGCACTACATCGGCCTGCTGACGACGCACCGCCAGCCCGAATGCGCGGAGACGTTCTTCAACTCCGTGTGCTGCAAGATCCTGCACCGTTCGTACTTCAACAACGATTTCATTTTCGTGCGGCCCGCGATCTCGACCGAATACATCGAGAACGACGAGCCCGCCGCGAAGCCGACTTATCGCGCGTATTACCCGGGCAAGGACGGGCTCGCCGCGACGCTCGAACGCATCGTGACGAATTTCCAGCTGGAACCGCCGTTCGAAGACCTGACGCGCGACGTCGGCTGCGCGATGCAGGCGATCCACGACGGCTTCGGCGACTTCGACGAAGCGCCCAACTTCCAGATTCACGTGCTGTCGTCGCTGTTCTTCCGCAACAAGGCCGCGTATATCGTGGGCCGCATCATCAACGGCGATGTGATGTTGCCGTTCGCGGTGCCGATCCGGCATACGCAGCCGGGGCTGCTCGCGCTCGATACCGTGCTGCTGCGCCGCGAACAGCTCGCGATCATTTTCAGCTTCTCGCACTCGTACTTTCTCGTCGACATGGAAGTGCCGTCGGCGTACGTGTCGTTTCTCGGCATGCTGCTACCCGGCAAGCCGAAGGCCGAGATTTATACCTCCGTGGGTCTGCAGAAGCAGGGCAAGAACCTGTTCTATCGCGACCTGCTGCATCATCTGTCGCATTCGAGCGACCCGTTCGTGATCGCGCCCGGCATCAAGGGCCTCGTGATGCTGGTGTTCACGCTGCCGTCGTTCCCGTACGTGTTCAAGCTGATCAAAGATAGTTTCCCGCCGCCGAAGGAAACCACGCGCGAACAGATCCAGCAGAAGTATCTGCTCGTGAAGCGACACGACCGCCTGGGCCGCATGGCGGACACGCTCGAATATTCGAGCGTCGCGCTGCCGCTGTCGCGTCTCGACGATGCACTGCTGCGCGAGCTCGAAAAGGAAGTGCCGTCGATGATCGAGTTCGAGGGCGAGAACCTCGTCATCAAGCATCTGTATATCGAGCGCCGCATGGTGCCGCTGAACCTCTTCCTGCAAAGCGGCGACGACGCGGCGGTCGAGCACGGCATCAAGGAATACGGCAAGGCGATCAAGGAGCTGATGCAGGCGAACATCTTCCCGGGCGACATGCTGTACAAGAACTTCGGCGTGACGCGTCACGGCCGCGTGGTGTTCTACGACTACGACGAGATCGAATACCTGACCGACTGCAACGTGCGCGCGGTGCCGCCGCCGCGCAACGAAGAAGACGAGCTCTCCGGCGAGCCGTGGTACGCGGTCGGCCCGCACGACATTTTTCCCGAGACCTACGGCACGTTCCTGCTCGGCGATCCGCGCGTGCGCGAATACTTCATGAAGCACCACGCGGACTTCTTCGAACCCGCGCTGTGGCAAAGCCACAAGGATCATCTGCTCCAGGGCGAGCTACCCGATTTCTTTCCGTACGACGAAGCGGTGCGCTTCTGCATGCGCTACCCCGAACGCTTCGTGACGCCTGCCGCGGACGAAAAAGATGCGCAGCGCCCGGCAGACCAACTCGCAACGCAAACCTCATGACTTCACCGAACGAATCCTCCCAGCACACCCTCGCGCACCTCTTCGACAACAACGAGAAGTGGGTCGCGTCGAAGCTCGCCGCGGACCCCGAATATTTTTCGCGCCTCGCGCATCAGCAGGCGCCCGAGTATCTGTGGATCGGCTGCTCCGATTCGCGCGTGCCCGCGAACCAGATCATCGGCCTGCCGCCGGGCGAAGTGTTCGTACACCGGAACATCGCGAACGTCGTCGTGCATACGGATCTGAACTGCCTTTCGGTGATCCAGTTCGCGGTGGACCTGCTGAAGGTGAAGCACATCATGGTGGTGGGCCACTACGGTTGCTCGGGCGTCGGCGCGGCGCTGCACGGCAAGCGCGTCGGCCTCGCGGACAACTGGCTGCATCACGTGCAGGACGTGCGCAACAAGCACGCCGCGATGCTCGAGGAGTGGCCGCTCGGCGAGGCGCGGCACCGCCGCCTCGTCGAACTGAATACGATCGAACAGGTCGTCAACGTATGCCGCACGACCATCGTCAACGACGCATGGTCGCGCGGACAGGCGCTGACGGTGCATGGCTGGGCGTATGGCGTGCACGATGGCCGCATGCGCGACCTCGGCATGACCGTCTCGGCACCTGGTGAACTCGATGCAACGTATGAACGTTGCGTCGCCGCGGTATCGGCAAGTCGCGCCCACAAGGCGGACAACGACGTGGTCGCCGCCGATGCCGCGCAACTCGGCGATGTGCCGGCAATAGTGGAAGGTGTGATCAAGGAGCTTAAACGTGAACATGAGTGAGACGACGCGCGATCCGATCGTGATCGCATCGGTGGCGCGCACGCCGATGGGCGCATTCCAGGGCGACTTCGCGGCATTGACCGCTCCGCAGCTCGGCGCCGCGGCAATCGCTGCGGCGGTCGAACGCGCGGGCCTGAAACCCGAACAGATCGACGAAGCCGTGATGGGCTGCGTGCTGCCCGCGGGCCAGGGCCAGGCACCCGCGCGCCAGGCGGCGCTCGGCGCGGGCCTGCCGCTGTCCACCGGCGCGACCACGGTCAACAAGATGTGCGGCTCGGGCATGCGCGCGGCGATGTTCGCGCACGACATGCTCACGGCCGGCTCCGTCGACGTGATGGTGGCGGGCGGCATGGAGAGCATGACGAACGCGCCGTATCTGTTGCCGAAGGCGCGCGCCGGCATGCGCATGGGTCACGGCCAGGTGCTCGACCACATGTTCCTGGACGGCCTCGAAGACGCGTACGACAAAGGCCGCCTGATGGGCACGTTCGCCGAGGAATGCGCGGCATCGTTCGACTTCACGCGCGCCGCGCAGGACGCGTTCGCGATCGAATCGCTGACGCGTGCAAAGCGCGCGAACGAAGACGGCACGTTCGCATGGGAAATCGCGCCGGTGAAGGTGGAAAGCCGCAAGGGCGACGCGACGATCGAGCGCGACGAGCAGCCGTTCAAGGCGAACCTCGACAAGATCCCGACGCTCAAGCCCGCGTTCAGCAAGACCGGCACCGTGACGGCCGCGAACTCGTCGTCGATTTCCGACGGCGCCGCGGCGCTCGTGATGATGCGCGCGTCGACGGCCGCGCGGCTCGGCGTGACGCCGCTCGCGCGCGTGGTCGGCCATTCGACGTTCGCGCAGGAGCCCGCGAAGTTCACCACTGCGCCGGTCGGCGCGATCCGCAAGCTGTTCGAGCGCAACGGCTGGAAGGCTGGGGATGTCGATCTGTACGAGATCAACGAGGCGTTCGCCGTCGTCACGATGGCCGCGATGAAAGAGCACGGCCTGCCGCACGACAAGGTCAACGTGAACGGCGGCGCGTGCGCGCTCGGCCATCCGATCGGCGCATCGGGCGCGCGCATTCTCGTGACGTTGATCGGCGCGCTGCGCGCGCGCGGCGGCA
This sequence comes from Paraburkholderia phosphatilytica, assembly GCF_003443895.1. Lineage (GTDB taxonomy): Bacteria > Pseudomonadota > Gammaproteobacteria > Burkholderiales > Burkholderiaceae > Paraburkholderia > Paraburkholderia phosphatilytica. Next base: position 56,301 of record NZ_QQOA01000015.1, read on the forward strand.
AGCGCGGCGTCGCGAGCCTGTGCATCGGGGGCGGCGAAGCGACGGCGATGGGCATCGAGCTGATCTGATGCGCCCGATCGAGGCGGCCCACGCCGCCTCGATAAAAACGAAAAGGACCTCACCATGAAGACAGCGCTGATCGTCGGCGCCTCGCGCGGCATCGGGCACGAGTTCGTGCGCCAGTATCGTGAAGACGGCTGGCGCGTGGTCGCCACCGCGCGCGACGGCGCCGCACTCGATTCGCTCGGCGCACTCGGCGCCGAAACCTTCCCGCTCGACGTGACCGAGCCGGAAGAAATCGCCGCGTTCGGCTGGAAGCTCGACGGCGAGCGGCTCGATGTCGCGATCCTCGTGTCGGGCGTGTACGGCCCGCGCACCGAGGACGTCGAGACGATCACCGCGGAAGACTTCGATCACGTGATGGTCACCAACGTGCGCGGCCCGATGCAACTGATGCCCGTGCTGCTGCCGTTCGTCGAAGACGCGAACGGCGTGCTCGCGGTGCTGTCGAGCCGGATGGGCAGCATCAGCGAGGCAACCGGCACCACCGGCTGGCTGTATCGCGCGAGCAAGGCGGCGCTCAACAGCGCGCTGAAGGTGACGTCGCTGCAGACGCGCCGCGCGACCTGCGTCGCGCTGCATCCCGGCTGGGTCCGCACCGACATGGGTGGTGCGCAGGCCGCGGTCGATCCGCGCGAGAGCGTGACCGGCATGCGAAAGGTGCTGGCGCTCGCGGGCGGCAGCCATCGCGACTACAACGGGTGCTTCGTCCAGTACGACGGCACCCAGCTCGACTGGTAAGCGCCACGCGCTCATCGGTCGTCAGAGACATTCGAGGAGACGTAACGACATGGTGCTCGATCAGGATCACACGATGATCCGCGACGCGGTGCGGACCTTCGTGCGCGAGGCGGTGACCCCGCACGCGGCGCAATGGGACCGCGAGCGCACCTTTCCGCACGACGTGCATCGCCAGCTCGCCGAACTCGGCGCGTATGGCGTGATGGTGCCCGACAGCTACGGCGGCGCGGGGCTCGATGCGCTCGCGCTCGCCGTGATACTCGAAGAGATCGCCGCGGGCGACGGCGGCACGTCCACCGCGATTTCGGTCAACAACTGTCCGGTGTGCAGCATCCTGTTCACCTACGGCAACGACCAGCAGAAGCGCGACTGGCTGACGCCGCTCGCGCGCGGCGAGATGCTCGGCGCGTTCTGCCTGACCGAGCCGCAGGCCGGCTCCGATGCATCGGCGTTGCGCACCACCGCGACGCGCGATGGCGACCACTATGTGCTCAACGGCGTGAAGCAGTTCATCACGAGCGGCAAGCACGGCCAGGTCGCGATCGTGATGGCGGTCACGGATAAATCCGCCGGCAAGCGCGGCATCAGCGCGTTCATCGTGCCGACGGACACGCAGGGCTATCACGTCGCGCGGCTCGAAGAGAAGCTCGGCCAGCATTCGTCGGATACCGCGCAGATCCTGTTCGAGGACTGCCGCGTGCCCGCTGCGAACCGGATCGGCGCGGAGGGCGAAGGCTACCGGATCGCGCTGTCGGGACTCGAAGGCGGCCGCATCGGCATCGCGTCGCAAAGCGTCGGCATGGCGCGCGTGGCGTTCGAGGCGGCGCTCGGGTATGCGAAGGAGCGCGAGAGTTTCGGCGCGCCGCTGTTCTCGCACCAGGCGGTGCAGTTCCGCCTGGCCGAAATGGCGACGAAGCTGGAAGCCGCGCGCCAGCTGATCTGGCACGCGGCGGCGCTCAAGGACGCCGGCCAGCCCTGCCTCGCGGAAGCCGCGATGGCGAAGCTGTTCGCATCGGAAGCGGCGGAGCGCATCTGCTCGGACGCGCTGCAGATTCACGGCGGCTACGGCTACCTGAACGATTTTCCGGTCGAACGCATCTACCGCGACGTGCGCGTGTGCCAGATCTACGAGGGTACGAGCGACATCCAGAAGATCCTGATCGCACGCAGCCTCGCTTGATCTTGCGACCCATCCGCTCATGACAACGTCATCCCCGGCGGCGCGCCCGCTCGACTGTCCGTGCGGCGGCGCCGCACCCGATCAGCGCGGCAATACGAAGCCGCCGCGCTTCGCACAATGCTGTGGCCGTTTCATCGATGGCGGCGAGGCCGCGCCCACCGCGTGGGAGCTGATGCGCTCGCGCTACAGCGCGTACGTGCTCGGCGACACGGCGTATCTGCGCGCAACCTGGGACGCGTCGACCTGCCCCGCGGATCTCGACGTGGACGCCGACGCGCCCGGCGCGCCGAAGTGGCTCGGTCTGCAGATCAAACGCTACGCGGCGATCGACCCAACGCATGCCGAGGTCGAATTCGTCGCCCGCTTCAAGACCGGTGGCCGCGCACAACGGCTGCACGAAACCAGCCGCTTCGCACGCGGCGAAGATGGGCGCTGGCGCTACGTCGACGGCGATGTGAGCGACCACTGAATTCCGTCCATCTTGCTGCTTTGCGTCATGCACACTTCGCATGCCGCCCGTACAATCGTTCGGTAATCCTTTCCAGTTTGCGAACCCATTCGTTGCTTTCACAAAGATAGCAACGGAGTGCAAATTGCTGGGCGCGGACCTCAAGCGCAATCTCACGTTTGCCGTTAAGCATTGGAAAGCACAGCGTTGTTGGCGAGACACCACATCGGTAGACGATACCGATCGCGCCGAAGCGGGCTCGATGGCTGACTTTGCCAACCGGCCCCATTCGGTGAATGCGGAATTTTTTGCAGTGCGGGGATTGTCCTGGATTGCGCAAGAGAAAATTGTCATGCCAGTATTAATGCTGGGTAGTGCAAGCGTTACGACGCCCTTACAGAGGGGTCCGATCCATCGCTGGGTGTGAGTTCAGCGGCGATTGAAACGGTCACTTCGCGAAGGTCGAACGCAACGCTTCATCTCAACGGGCATGCAGACGCGTGACCGGCCGGTTTCGGGTTTCATCAATGGCGCTTGCAACGGCGCACACGCGAATACGCACTGTGCGCGAGGCTTGTTGTGCTCTCCAAAACGCACAACTCGTTGGACGGCAGCAAGCCTCGGTATTCAGCAGGCGCTTCACGGCGGGATGGGTTAGACGGATGGTGTTTGGTAAATTCTTGACGGGGTCCGCGATCGTTTGCGCGTTCATCGCCGCATCCTTCGCTCACGCCGATCCGCTCGTCTATTCGTCGGAACCCGCGGCGGGCCCGCTCGGCAGCGCCCGCGTGCCGCGCATCGCGCTCGACGACAACTGGCTCCCCACCGTCAAGACCAATCTCAACGAGCAGGTCATCCGCATTCCTGTGGACGGTCAGGCAAACGTTTCGCTCGAAACCACGATCTATCGTCCCGACGGCCCGGGTCCGTTCCCGATGATCGTGTTCAACCACGGCAAGATCCACGGCGACCCGCGCGACCAGGCGCGCAGCGATCCCGTTCCGTTCGCGCGCGAATTCGTGCGCCGCGGCTACGTCGTCGTCGCGCCGAACCGCCGCGGCTTCGCGGGCTCCGGCGGCGCCTACGAGCAGGACGGCTGCGACGTCACGCAGAACGGCATCGACCAGGCCGCGGACGTCGCCACGACCGTCAACTACATGGCGAAGCAGCCGTACGTCGACGCGCAGCACATCGCGGTGGCGGGCACGTCGCATGGTGGCCTTGCGACGATGGCCTACGGCACCGAAGCCGCGCCCGGCGTGCGCGCGCTGATCAACTTCTCCGGCGGCCTCCGCCAGGATGCCTGCGACGGCTGGCAGCACAACCTGACCGACGCGTTCGGCTCGTATGGTTCGAAGGTGCGCGTGCCGTCGCTGTGGCTGTACGGCGATAACGATTCGATCTGGTCGTCGCAGCTGATCACGCAGATGTACACCGCGTACACCGCGCACGGCGCCGAAGCGCGGATGGTCGATTACGGCTCGTACAAGAACGACTCGCACCGTCTGGTCGGCGATCGCGACGGCGTCGCGGTGTGGTGGCCGTCGGTCGAATCGTTCCTCGCGCGCAACGGCATGCCCACCGGTATCCGTTACGAAGTGCAGGACCCAGCCATGCCGAAGGCCACGCACTTCGCAAAACTCGATTCCGTCGACGCGGTGCCCTACCTCGACGACTCCGGCCGCAAGGGTTATCAGAACTTCCTGCACCAATACCCGAGCCGCGCGTTCGCGGTGTCGACCTCCGGCGCGTGGTCGTGGGCCGAGGGCGGCGACAATCCGATGTCGGTGGCCGTGTCGAACTGCGAGAAGGAAAGCAGCTCGCCGTGCAAGCTCTACGCGGTCAACGACCAGGTGGTGTGGAACGACCAGGCGGGCAAGACCAGCGTGGCCGATTCGAAGCCGGCGGATGATGCTGCTGGCAACCAGCAGGATGCCGCGAACAACGCCAAAGCCAACATCGCGGGCACGAAGCCCGCCGGCGCTTCGGACATCGGCGGCGATCAACCGGATCAGGCGCACGCGCTCGCAAGCCGTAATTAACGCTGTCATCGCGCGCCCGTTCGCGGCGTGCGCTCATCTCCCCTCTATTGGACTTTGGTCCGCTCGCGCGGTCGGTTTCCTTTGATGACTTTCCGCCCGACCAGGCGTCGGGGCCCCTTCACGGCTAAGTGCGAGGGAAAACGACGAAAGCGCGTCCTTGTGCGAAGGAAAACGACAAATTGGCCGGTTCGTCCCTCGAAATGCGACTCTGTGCGACAACAGGCACCGCCGCGCCACCGCCTCCCACCCAGATTTTTTTCCACTACCTCCCATAACTTTGCCGTCGCCATCTCCACCCATCTCTCGCGATCACATCCGAACGGTTCCGAGCCGTCGCAAACGGCTCCAAACCTCGCGCCGGGTCTTAAATCCAGGCACCTGAAGGTGGGTTCCCGGTCGTCCGGGAACGCGTTAATCTCGCTCCCGCCGGGATGGATCGCGTGCCGCGGTCCGTTTCGCCCGCCTTAAGCTGGAGCTGTTCTTGGACACACTTGCAACCGAAGACTGGGTCGCCCGCAGCCTGCGCGCCGTGTGGCATCCCTGCACGCAGATGAAGCACCACGAGCGCATGCCGCTCATCCCGATCGCGCGCGGCGCCGGCCCGTGGCTCTATGATCGCGACGGCCGCCGTTTTCTCGACGGGATCAGTTCGTGGTGGGTCAACCTGTTCGGCCACGCGAATCCGCGCATCAACGCGGCGCTGAAAACGCAGCTCGATACGCTCGAACACGCGATGCTCGCGGGCTGCACGCATGAGCCCGCGATCGAACTCGCGGAACGTCTCGCCGCCCTCACCGATCACACGCTGGGCCACGCGTTCTTCGCGTCCGACGGCGCATCGGCGGTCGAAATCGCGCTGAAGATGAGCTTCCACACGTGGCGCAATCGCGGCCGCGCGGAGAAGCGCGAGTTCGCGTGCGTCGCGAACAGCTACCACGGCGAAACGATCGGCGCGCTCGGCGTGACCGACGTCGCGCTGTTCAAGGACGCGTACGACCCGCTGATCCGCCACGCGCACGTGGTCGCATCGCCGGATGCACGGCTTGCCGCGCCCGGCGAATCCGCCGCGGACGTCGCGCGACGCGCGCTCGACAGCGTGCGCGCGTTGTTCGCCGCGCGCGGCGAGCAGCTGGCCGCGCTGATCGTCGAGCCGCTCGTGCAGTGCGCGACCGGCATGGCGATGCACGATCCGTCGTATCTCGCGGGGCTGCGCGCGCTGTGCGACGAGTACGACGTGCATCTGATCGCCGATGAAATCGCGGTGGGGTGCGGGCGCACCGGCACCTTCTTCGCGTGCGAGCAGGCGGGCATCTGGCCGGATCTGCTGTGCCTGTCGAAGGGCATCAGCGGCGGGTATCTGCCGCTGTCGATCGTGCTGTCGCGCGACGCCATCTTCGATGCGTTCTACGACGACGACACGACGCGCGGCTTCCTGCACTCGCACTCGTACACCGGCAATCCGCTTGCGTGCCGCGCGGCGCTCGCGACGCTCGATCTGTTCGCGAGCGACAACGTGCTCGCGGAGAACGCGCGCAAATCCGCTGTGCTGCGCGCCGCGCTCGAACCGCTGCGCGCGCATCCGCACGTGCGGCATCTGCGCCAGTGCGGCACGCTGTTCGCCTTCGACGTCGCGATCGATCATGCGCAAGCCGCGCGCACGTTCTCGCGCCGCTTCTTCGACCACGCGCTGCAACGCGAACTGCTGCTGCGCCCGATCGGCACCACGGTCTACCTGATGCCGCCGTACATCCTGAGCGACGACGAACTTGCGTGGCTCGCCGCGCGCACGCGTGACACGCTCGACGCCACACTCGCAGACGAGGTGCATTGATGGAACTGCTCCGCCAGCTCGAACAGGGCCTGAAGGACATCGACGCGCAAGGGCTGCGTCGTCGCCGCCGCACGGCCGACACCGCGTGCGCGGCACACATGACGGTGGATGGCCGACCGATCGTCGGCTTCGCGTCGAACGATTATCTCGGTCTCGCCGCGCACCCGCAGCTGATCGACGCGCTCGCCGAAGGCGCGCGCCGCTATGGCGCGGGCAGCGGCGGCTCGCATCTGCTGGGCGGCCACTCGCGCGCGCACGCGCAGCTCGAAGACGATCTCGCGGCATTTGCCGGCGGTTTCGTCGACGCGCCGCGCGCGCTGTACTTCAGCACCGGCTATATGGCAAACCTCGCGACGCTGACCGCGCTCGCAGGTCGCGGCGCGACGCTGTTCTCCGATGCGCTGAATCACGCGTCGCTGATCGACGGTGCACGCCTGTCGCGCGCCGACGTGAAGATCTATCCGCACGGCGACGTCGACGCATTGAGCGCGCTGCTCGATGCATCGGATGCCGAAACGAAGGTGATCGTCAGCGACACGGTGTTCAGCATGGACGGCGACGTCGCGCCGCTCGCGCGTCTGCTCGCACTGGCCGAGCAGCACGGCGCATGGCTCGTGCTCGACGACGCACATGGCTTCGGCGTGCTCGGCCCGCTTGGTCGTGGCGCGATTGCCGAAGCCGCGCTGCGCTCACCGCATCTCGTGATGGTCGGCACGCTCGGCAAGGCGGCGGGCGTGTCCGGCGCGTTCGTCGTCGCGCACGACACGGTGATCGAATGGCTCGTGCAGCGCGCGCGGCCGTACATCTTCACGACCGCGTCGACGCCCGCGTCGGCGTTCGCGGTGTCGGCGAGCCTGCGCATCATCGGCGGCGAAGAAGGCGACGCGCGGCGCGCGCATCTGCGCGAGCTGATTGCGCGCACGCGCACGCTCCTGAAACGCACGCCATGGCAGCCGGTGGATTCGCACACCGCGGTGCAGCCGCTCATCATCGGCAGCAACGAAGCGACGCTCGCGCTCGCCGCCGAGCTCGATCATGCAGGACTCTGGGTGCCCGCGATCCGGCCGCCGACGGTGCCGGTCGGCACGTCGCGTCTGCGCGTGTCGCTGTCCGCCGCGCATTCGCATGAAGATCTGGATCGGCTTGAGGCGGCGTTGTCTAGGGCCGCCGACGCCAGTGCCGCACAGGAGGCGGCATGATGAACGACCCCCACGCTCACTTTCGTTCGCTGCCCCCCGAGGGGGCGCATGCCTCCCTTGGGGCGGCCCGGCGGGAGGCATGATGACCAAAGCCCTCTCCGTCTTCATCACCGGCACCGACACCGAGATCGGCAAGACGCTCGTTTCGGCTGCGCTATTGCGCGGTTTCGCCCACCTCGGCCTGCACGCGGCGGCGATGAAGCCGATCGTGGCGGGCGCCGTCGAAGTGGACGGCGTCTGGCACAACGAAGACGCGGACGTTCTCGATGCCGCCGCGAACGCGCCGCTGCCGCCGGAACTGCGCACGCCGTATCTGCTGAAAGCACCGGCCGCGCCGCATATCGTCGCCGAACGCGAGCAGGTCACGCTCGATATCGAGCACATCGTCGCGTGTCACCAGCAGGCGCTGGAGCGCGCGGACGTCGTGGTCGTGGAGGGCGTGGGCGGCTTTCGCGTGCCGCTTGACGGCGAGCGCGACACTGCCGATCTCGCGCGCGCATTGCAGTTGCCCGTCGTGCTGGTGGTCGGCATGCGGCTCGGCTGCATCAATCACGCGCTGCTGACGGCCGATGCGATCAAGGCGCGCGGCCTGAAACTCGTGGGCTGGGTCGCGAATCGTGTCGACCCGTCGATGCAGTTCGCCGACGAGAACATCGCCACGATCCGCGCGTGGCTGCAGCGCGATCATCACGCGCCGCTGCTGGGCGTCGTGCCGCGGCTCGATCCGCCTTCGCCCGAAGCCGCCGCGAATCACCTCGATACCGATGCATTGCTCGCCGCGCTGCGCGCGCACGCGGCGTGAGCATCACTTCCATCGCACATAACGAACAAACGAATCCGACACCATGAGCCAGATCCAGTCCACCGCATCCCCGAGCGCCGCCTCGCAGCCTGTCGCAAACGAATCGGGCGCCCGCTGGCGAGTCGTCGACGTCGTCGCGCTGTATGAGCTGCCGTTCAACGACCTGCTGTTCCGCGCGCAACAGACGCATCGCGAGCACTTCGATCCGAACGCGGTGCAGCTCTCCACGCTGCTGTCGATCAAGACCGGCGGCTGCGAGGAAGACTGCAAGTACTGCCCGCAGTCGGCGCACTACGACACCGGTCTGCAGGCCGAAAAGCTGATGCCCGTCGACGACGTGCTCGCCGCCGCGCGCGTCGCGAAGGACAACGGCGCGACGCGCTTCTGCATGGGTGCCGCGTGGCGCAATCCGAAGGACCGGCATCTGGAGCCGATCAAGGAGATGATCCGCGGCGTGAAGGCGATGGGCCTCGAGACCTGCGTGACGCTCGGCATGCTCGAACCGCACCAGGCGCAAGGTCTCGCCGATGCGGGCCTCGACTACTACAACCACAACCTCGACACGTCGCCGGAGTTCTACGGGCAGATCATCTCGACGCGCACCTATCAGGACCGCCTCGACACGCTCGAACGCGTGCGCGATGCGGGCATCAACGTGTGCTGCGGCGGCATCGTCGGTCTCGGCGAATCGCGCCGCGAACGCGCGGGCCTGATCGCGCAGCTCGCAAACATGAGCCCGTATCCGGAATCGGTGCCGATCAACAATCTGGTGAAGGTGGAAGGCACGCCGCTGACCGGCACGGAAGCGATCGATCCGTTCGAGTTCGTCCGCACGATCGCGGTGGCACGTATCACGATGCCGCGCGCGATGGTGCGGCTCTCGGCGGGACGCGAGCAGATGGACGAGGCGCTGCAGGCGCTGTGCTTCATGGCGGGTGCGAACTCGATCTTCTACGGCGATCAGCTGCTGACCACCAGCAACCCGCAGGCTGAGGCCGACCGCAAGCTGCTCGCACGCCTCGGCATTCGCGCGGAGACGGCACAGCAGCTCCCCGCCGATGCAGCGGGCTGCGAGCACCGCGGCTGCGATCATCCACGCTCAGCGGCGAACTAAAGCAGCGCGCCGCAGCGCGCGCTCACGCGTTCAGACGAACGCGTGATGCTTGAGCTCGAAAGGATCTTCGCCGAAGCGCAGTGGCGCCGCGCAGTGCACGAGCGTATCGATGAAGTATTTCGCGCGCGGCCACGGACCATAACCGGCCGCGGTATTGATATGCCCCGCGTCGCCGAGATTCACGAACGCGCTGCCGAGGCGTCGCGCGAGATCGCGCGCATCGGCGACCGGCATCCACGGATCGGTCTCGCTGCCGATCAGGATCGACGGTACGCCCAGCCGCCGCGCGTCGAACGCCCCCGCGAATTCGAACTTTTTCGGGCTCGCGGGCGCGACGAACAGCACGCCCACCACATCCGCCGCATGCTGGCCCTGCTGCAACGCCTGCGCGGCCGCGAGACAGCCGAAGCTGTGCGCGGCCAGCACGAACGGGCCGCGCTCGCGCGCGAGCAGCGCCCGCACCTGCTGCGCCCAGCGCGCCAGATCCGGCGCGTCCCAGTCCGTCTGCTCGACTCGCAGCGATCTCGCGAACTGCCGCTCGAGCCAGCTCTGCCAATGCGCGCCTTCGCTGCCGTGCAGGCCTGGCACCGTGACGAGCCGTGGCGGCCACGCCGATGTGCTGCATGAAAGCATGATTGTTCCTCGCTGCGGGCATCCGTAGATCATTGTGGCGCCGGGTCGCGCGCAGCCGAACCAATTTTTCGTGCTTAGTTTATGGGCAGCGGTACAAGCGCGCCGCGACGGACCGTATAAGTGCCATCTACTTGCCGCGAGCCGCGCGACAACGCGCGCGAGACCGTAAAATGAGGGCTTGCCTCGATCTGGAGCCGCCATGTTCGCAGCAGCAGCATCATCCCCATCCGTTCTGCAGCGCCCGCTGCAAGCCTTCGCATGAAGATCATTTTCTATTCGCCGACCAGCGACGCTGAGCTCTGGCTGCACGATCTCGTGCACGCGATGCCTGATGCCGAAGTGCGCGAATGGCAGCCTGGCGACCACGCGGCCGCCGACTACGCGATCGTCTGGCGTCCGCCGCACGAGATGCTCGCGGGACGCGACACGCTGCGCGCGGTGTTCAACCTTGGCGCGGGCGTCGATGCGATTCTCGCGATCGAAGCGCGCGAACCCGGCACCTTGCCGCGCAACGTGCCGCTCGTGCGCCTCGAAGACAGCGGCATGGCACCGCAGATGGCCGAGTACGCGATGCACGCAGTGCTGCGCTACCTGCGCCGCTTCGACGAATATGCGCTGCTGCAGAACGAGCGCAACTGGGAGATGCTGGAGCCGCATCCGCGCGAAACCTTCACCGTCGGCGTGCTCGGGCTCGGTCTGCTGGGCACGCACGTCGCCGAGCGCGTCGCGACGCTCGGCGTCCCGGTGCGCGGCTATAGCCGCAACGCGCGCAGCATCGAAGGCGTGACGACCTTCGCGGGCCAGGCGCAGTTCGATGCGTTCCTCGATGGCGTGAAGGTGCTGATCAATCTGCTGCCCTACACGCCGGATACGCACGACGTGCTGAACGCGAGTGTGTTCGCGAAACTCGCGCACGGCGCGTACGTCGTGAATCTCGCGCGCGGCAGGCATCTCGTCGAAGAGGATCTGCTCGCGGCACTCGATAGCGGCCAGATCGCCGGCGCGATGCTCGACGTGTTTCGCGAAGAGCCGCTCGATCGCGAGCATCCGTTCTGGCGGCATCCGCGCATCGCGATCACGCCGCATTCGGCCGCGCTGACGCTGCGCGCGGAATCGATCGAACAGATCGGGCGCAAGATCCACGCGCTCGAAAACGGCGAGACGATCGGCGGCATCGTCGATCTCACGCGCGGCTACTGATGCTGTAACGACGTTGCATTCGATACGCCGCGAACGCGCGGCAGGAGACACATCATGGCGTTACCTCAAAGAGTCAAGATCGTCGAAGTCGGCCCGCGCGACGGCCTGCAGAACGAAAAGGAATTCGTGCCGACGCAGACCAAGGTCGAGCTCGTGAACCGGCTCGCCGCGGCAGGCTTTCCGAACGTCGAAACCACGTCGTTCGTGTCGCCGAAATGGGTACCGCAGATGGGCGATGCCGCCGACGTGATGGCCGGCATCGAACGCCGGCGCGGCACGATCTACTCGGTGCTGACGCCGAACATGCGCGGCCTGGATGGTGCGATCGCCGCGCGCGCGGGCGAGATCGTGATCTTCGGCGCGGCCAGCGAGGCTTTCTCGCAGAAGAACATCAACTGCAGCATCGCGGAGAGCATCGAGCGCTTCGTGCCGGTCGCGAAGGCCGCGAAAGACCAGGGGCTGCGCGTGCGCGGCAGCATTTCGTGCGCGTTCGGCTGCCCGTATCAGGGCGACGTGCCGATCGCGTCGGTGGTCGACGTGGTGGAGCGCTTCAAGGCGCTCGCCTGCGACGAGATCGACATCGCGGACACGATCGGCGTCGGCACCGCGGACCACGTGCGCCGCGTGTTCGAAGCGGTGACGCGCGTGTTTCCGCGCGAGCGGCTGTCCGGGCACTTTCACGACACCTATGGCCAGGCGCTCGCGAATATTTACGCGGCGCTGCAGGAAGGCATCGAGATCTATCACGCGTCGGTGGCAGGGCTCGGCGGCTGCCCGTATGCGAAGGGCGCAACCGGCAACGTCGCGACGGAGGACGTGCTGTACCTGATGGACGGCCTCGGCATCAGGACCGGCATCGACCTCGCGCAGGTCGTCGAAATCGGCGACTTCATCTCGACCGCGATCGGCCGGCCGAACGTGTCGCGCGCCGGCAAGGCGCTGCTCGCGAAGGCGCGCAGCCAGCAGATCGATTGCGCGTGATACCTGCGCCTGAACGACGCGCAATCAAAGCGAACCACAGCAACGACAAGGAACCGCCTGAAATGAGTACGACCGCCACGCCCGCTCACGACAACTTCGACACGCTGCCCGATTCCGCGCGCCGCGTGGCCCTGCTGCTGCGCGAACGCGGCCATGCGGGTCATGTCGTGATGCTTGCCGAGACCGGTAAGACCTCCGCCGAAGCGGCGGCGGGGCTCGGCTGCTCGGTCGCGCAGATCGCAAAGTCGATCCTGTTTCGCCGTCGCGAAGACGATGCGCCGGTACTCGTGATCGCGAGCGGCGCGAACCGCGTCGACGAGAAGAAGGTCGCGGCGCACGTCGGTGAAGTTGGGCGCGCGGATGCGAAGTTCGTGCGCGAGAAAACGGGCTATGCGATTGGCGGCGTGTGCCCGATCGGACATGCGGTCACGCCCGTCACGCTAATCGACGGCGACCTACTCGCGCTCGGCAGCCTGTGGGCCGCGGCCGGTCATCCGCACGCGGTGTTCAACCTGACCGCCGACGAACTCGTCGCGCTGACGGGCGCGCCGGTCGTCGACGTCGCGCTGCGCGAAACCGCATGAGCGGCGGTGGCGCATCGCAGCCCACGCGGCGGCCGCAAGACATGACGCCGGTGCCGTCGCCTTGCATCGACATCTGCCGGATGGATGCATCGACGGGGCTGTGCGAGGGGTGCTTGCGCACCATCGACGAAATCGCGAACTGGTCGACCTTCGACGACGACGCGAAGCGCGCGGTGTGGAATGCGATCGATGCGCGTCACGCCGCGTGGCTGGAGTCGCACCGATGAACGCGCCGCCACGCATCGTCACCATCGGCGAGTCGTTCAGCACGACGCTGTCGCTGTCGTGCGAATCGGTGAAGGCGTTCGCGACGCTCGTCGTCGATCTGAACCCGCTGCATCACGACGACGCCTACGCCGCCGCGAGTCGCTTCGGTGGACTGATCGCATCGGGCACGCAGCCCACCGCGTACTTCATGGCGCTGCTCGCCACGCATTTCTCGCAGTACGCGCAGCCGCTCGGCCTCGAATTCGACATGAAGCTGAAGAAGGCCGCGCACGCGAACGACACGCTCACGATGACGTGGACCGTGCGTGACGCGTACTGGAAATCCAGCCTCAACGGCGATCTTACGAAGCTCGAAGGAACGGTGGTCAATCAGCGCGGCGAGACGGTGGTGGTCGGCGCATCGACGATCCTCGTGATGCCGAAGCCGGACCGCGACGGCACCGCATCATGAAGCTGCCGCCGACGATGCGCGTGTTCGAGCGCGGCTGGCTGTCGTCGAACAACGTGCTGTTCGTCGACGATGCCGCGACGGCGCTCGTCGATACCGGTTACGCGTCGCATGCACAGCAGACGCTCGCGCTCGTGCAGAACGCGCTCGGCAATCGTCCGCTCGATCTGATCGTCAACACGCACCTGCATTCGGATCACTGCGGCGGCAACGCGATCCTGCAGGCGGCATGGCCGTGCCGCACCGTCATTCCCGACGCGGAAGCAGACGCGGTGCGCAACTGGGACGAAGCGCGTCTGACATTTCGCGCGACGGGTCAGCACTGCGCGGGCTTCGGATTCACCGGTACGCTCACGCCGGGCGACGCGCTGACGCTCGGCGGCCTACGGTGGGACGTACTCGGCGCACCGGGTCATGATCCGCATTCGCTGATGCTGTACAGCGCTGACGAACGCATCCTGATCAGCGCGGATGCGCTGTGGGAAAACGGCTTCGGCGTGATTTTTCCAGAGCTGGAAGGCGAGAGCGGCTTCGCGGAACAGCAGGCGGTGCTGGAGCTGATTGCGACGCTCGCGGTCGACATCGTCATTCCCGGGCACGGCGCGCCCTTTACCAACGTCGGGCTTGCGCTGGAACGCGCGCGCTCGCGCGTCGCGTGGCTGCGCGCCGACCCCGCGCGCAACGCAAAGAACGCGCTCAAGGTGCTGATCGTGTTCCGTCTGCTCGACGAACGCGCGATGACCTTCGATGCGCTGCTGCGGATGCTTGACAGCGCGCAGGCCATGCGCGCGGCGGCGGCGATGCTCGCGCCGGCATCCGGTTGGTCCGCGCTGCTGCGCACGCTGGTCGACGAGCTCGTGAAGAACGGCGCGCTGCACGCTGACGGCGAACGGATCGTGTCGGGCGCTTAAGCGTCCCTTAAGGCGCGCTGACGCGCTTTTTCACGCCCCACAAAAAGAAAGCCGCTCGCCAGCAACTGGCGAACGGCGGAATTTTGATGACGTGATCAAGCGTCGATGAAATGATACGCGCCGCCAAATTTGCGACGCATCGGTGATTTCCCTACAAAACCTTGACAAGGCGCGGCGAACGCGAATTCGTTAAATGTCCATGACGTCGATGACGGTAGAACTTACCTGTCGGACCTTACGGAAAATACTCCGGAATCCATACTAATCGTCGGGTACCCTGCATTCACCAGGCTTTCAGCCCGCTATTGCGCGCAGTTTCTGCGGCACGATCCGCCAGCCGAGGTTCACGCCCGCCGCAGCCACCAGCACGAGCACCGCGCCCGCGAACTGCACCCACGCAAGCTTCTGCCCGAACGCCACGCGGTCGACGACGATCGCGACCACCGGATAGATGAACGACAGCGCGCCCGTCATCGAAGTCGGCAGCTTCTGGATCGCGCCGTACATCAGCACGTACATCACGCCGGTGTTGACCACGCCGAGCGTCGCAACTTCGAGCCAGTGCGCGCCGGTATCGGGTAATGCACCGTAATGCACGAACGGCGCCAGCAGCACGATGCCGGAGATCGTGGTGATCAACGCGAGCAGATGCGGCGGCGTGCCCTTCAGATGCTTCGTGACGATCGACGACACCGCCCACAGCAGCGCCGCGCCGAACGCGAGCGCGACGCCCGTCAGGTACTGGCCCGGCATCGCGAGCACGGCCGGCTCCACCCTGACGATCAGCACGAGCCCCGCGAACGCGACCAGCAGCCACACGATCGTCGATGCGGTGATCCGTTCGCGGAAGATCACCGCGCCCAGCGCGACCAGCATGAACGGCTGCGTGTTGTAGACGGTGGTCGCCATCGAGATCGACGCGCGCGAGTACGACGCGAACAGCAGCACCCAGTTGAACACGATCGCCGCGCTGCCCAGCACCGCGAAGCCGATCATCCGCCACGAGAACAGCTCGCGCCGGAACAGGCCGCGGCTCGCGCACACGATGGTCAGCGCGACCGCGCCGAACACGCAGCGCAGGAACGCCACGTTCAACGCGGACTGCCCGGACGACACGACGAGCCAGCCGATCGTCCCCGACATCAGCATCGCGACCGACATCTCCAGCGCGCCGCGACGAATTTCTGCAGAAGCCATGTTCCCGCTCCATTGGATCGAAGGCCCGTACCGCGAGCCGATGGAGACCAGTTTAGGAACTCGACAAGCGCAAAACTATGGCTAAACTAAGGCTGTACGATCCATTCACCTTGCAATCGAAGGTCAAGATGAGCAAACGCCTTTCACCGCAAACCGTGGCACCCGCCACCCTCGACAACACCGACCGCGAGCTGATCGCCGCGCTCGCCGAAGACGCTCGGCAGCCGGTCAGCGAGCTCGCGAAGCGCATCGGCCTGTCAGCGCCGAGTACCACCGACCGGATACGGCGGTTGGAAACACAAGGCGTGATCGCAGGTTTCGCGGTCGAGCTGGACCCGCGCGCGCTCGGCTACACGCTGCAGGCCATCGTGCGCGTGAAGCCGCTGCCGGGTCAGCTGCATCTGGTGGAGGAGGTGATTCGCCGCATTCCGGAGTTTGTGGAATGCGACAAGGTGACGGGCGACGACTGCTTCGTCTGCCGCCTCTATCTGCGTTCGATCGAGCAGCTCGATGGCATTCTCGGGAAAGTGACCGAGCGCGCGGAGACCAGCACGGCGATCATCAAGTCGACGCCGATCGCGAGGCGGCTGCCGCCGCTCGTCTGAAGACCACTGTCAGCGCGCGAGCGGCTCGAAGAACGACAGCACTTCTTCAACGAGCGCGTCCGGCGCTTCTTCAGGGATGTAGTGGCCACACGGCAGCGCGCGGCCGCTCACGTCGCGCGCCACCTTCCGCCATTCGGCGAGCGCATCGAAGCAGCGCGCGATCACGCCTTCTTCGCCCCACAGCACGCGCACCGGACACCCAAGCTTATGCCCGCGCTCGATATCCGCACGGTCGTGCTCGAGATCGATCGTGGCGGATGCACGATAGTCCTCGCACATCGCGTGCACCGCGCCCGGCTGGCGCAGCGCGGCGCGATACGCGTCGAGCGCTTCGGGCGCGAACGGCGCAAGGCCCGCGTAGCGGCTCCCCATCACGCGCTCCACGTACACGTCCGGGTTCGCGCTGAGCATCGTTTCCGGCAACGGCGCCGGCTGGATCAGGAAGAACCAGTGGAAGTACAGCGTCGCGAACGTGCGATCGGTGGCTTCGTACATCGCGAGCGTCGGCGCGATGTCGAGCAGCATCAGGCGCTCGACGGCTTCCGGAAAGTCGAGCGCCATCCGGTGCGCGACGCGCGCGCCGCGATCGTGTGCGCAGACAAGGAAGCGTTCGTAGCCGAAGTGCCGCATCACGGCGACCTGCTCAGCCGCCATCGTGCGTTTCGAATACGGGGAGTGCGTGGCGTTGCTCGGCGGTTTGCCCGACGCGCCATAGCCGCGGAGATCTGTGGCGATCACCGTGAAGTGCTGCGCAAGCGCCGCTGCGCAGCGATGCCAGATCATGTGCGTCTGCGGATGGCCGTGCAGCAGCAGCAGCGGTGGCCCCGATCCGCCCTTGACACCGTAGATGTCGACGTCGCCCTCTCTCAAACGGAAGGGCGTGAAGTCCTCGAAAGGCATGTTGTGCATTCCCGTCGTGGTCGGTGCGGCCATTGTAAGAGCGCGCCAAACGTGTGCCTCGTTGGATAGGCCACTAATGCGTAGAACCCGAGCACTTATTCGAACGCTTGACGTGTCGAACGATGCACATGCACAGCACGCTTCACCTATAATCGAACGATCGTGCAAAAACATGCGGGGCGCGTCACGCTATCGCATGCTGTCCACATCCGAACAATGCACAAGACAAGGAGACTTCCGTCATGGCCTTGCCCGCCGTATTGCAGAACCTCGCGCTGCCTGTCGTCGCATCGCCGATGTTCATCGTCAGCTACCCGGAGCTCGTGCTCGCGCAGTGCAAGGCCGGCATCGTCGGCTCGTTTCCGGCGCTGAACGCGCGCCCCGCCGAACTGCTCGACGAATGGCTCACGCAGATCCAGGCGTCGCTCGCCGAACACCAACGCTTGAACCCGGATGCGATCATCGGCCCGATCGCAGTTAACCAGATCGTGCATCAGTCGAACGCGCGGCTCGAGCACGACGTTCGCGTGTGCGTCGAACACAAGGTGCCGATCTTCATCACGAGCCTGCGCGCGCCGGCGCGTGAGATCGTCGACGCGGTGCACAGCTACGGCGGCATCGTGCTGCACGACGTGATCAACCTGCGCCATGCGCAGAAGGCGCTCGAAGCGGGCGTCGACGGGCTGATTCTCGTCGCGGCCGGCGCCGGCGGCCACGCGGGCACCACGTCGCCGTTCGCGCTCGTCGGCGAAGTGCGTCGCATGTTCGACGGGCCGATCGTGCTGTCCGGCGCGATTGCGAACGGCGGCTCGATCCTCGCCGCGCAGGCGATGGGCGCGGACCTCGCGTACATGGGCACGCGCTTCATCGCGACGAAGGAAGCGCACGCGGTGGAGAGCTACAAGGAGGCCATCCTCGGCGCGAACGCATCGGACATCATCTACACGAATCTCTTCACCGGCGTGCACGGCAATTACATTCGCGAAAGCATCGTGAATGCGGGCCTCGATCCCGATGCGCTGCCGGAGTCGGACAAGACGAAGATGAACTTCGGCAGCGACAAGGCCAAGGCGTGGAAGGACATCTGGGGCGCGGGGCAAGCCGTCGGCCTGATGGACGACGTGCCCGACGTCGCGACGCTCGTCGCGCGTCTGAAAGATGAATACGACGCGGCGAAAGCGCGGCTCGCGATTCGCTGAGGTTTCGTTCCGCGCTTCTTTTCCCGCTTCGTTCTACATCCAAAGCCGGCGCAACCGCTACATGTTGCGCCGGTACTGTCCGCCCACCTCGAACAGCGCGTGCGTGATCTGCCCGAGCGAGCACACGCGCACCGCTTCCATCAACACGGCAAACACGTTGCCGTCGTCCATCACCGTCTGCCGAAGCTTGCCAAGCGCTGCGGGCGCCGCGTGCTGATTGCGCGCCTGAAAGTCGCGCAGGCGCGTGAGCTGGTTCTGCTTCTCTTCATCGGTGGAACGGGCGAGTTCGATCGGCGGCGGCGCATCGTGCGAATGCGCGGCAAGAAACGTGTTCACGCCGACGATCGGGTACGAGCCATCGTGCTTCCGGTGTTCGTACAGCATCGACTCGTCCTGGATGCGTCCGCGCTGATACCCCGTCTCCATCGCGCCGAGCACGCCGCCGCGTTCCGTCAGACGATCGAACTCCGCGAGCACCGCGGCTTCGACGAGGTCGGTGAGTTCCTCGATCACGAAGCTGCCCTGGCTCGGATTCTGGTTCTTCGTCAAGCCCCATTCGCGATTGATGATCAGCTGGATCGCGACCGCGCGGCGCACCGATTCTTCAGTGGGCGTGGTGATCGCTTCGTCGAACGCGTTGGTGTGCAGCGAGTTGCAGTTGTCGTAGATCGCGATCAGCGCCTGCAGCGTGGTGCGGATGTCGTTGAAGTCGATCTCCTGCGCGTGCAGGCTGCGGCCCGACGTCTGCACGTGATACTTCAGCTTCTGGCTGCGCTCGTTCGCGCCATAGCGCTCGCGCATCGCGACGGCCCAGATGCGGCGCGCGACACGACCGAGCACCGTGTATTCCGGGTCCATCCCGTTTGAGAAGAAGAACGACAGGTTCGGCGCGAAGTCGTCGATCTTCATACCGCGCGCGAGGTACGCCTCGACATACGTGAAGCCGTTCGCGAGCGTGTACGCGAGCTGCGAGATCGGATTCGCGCCGGCCTCCGCGATGTGATAGCCCGAGATCGACACCGAATAGAAGTTGCGCACGCCATGCTCGACGAAGTACGCCTGAATGTCGCCCATCACCTTCAGGCTGAACTCGGTCGAGAAGATGCAGGTGTTTTGCCCCTGGTCTTCCTTGAGAATGTCGGCCTGCACGGTGCCGCGCGCATTTTCCAGCGCGTGCTGTTGCGCGGCGAGCAGTTCTTCCGCCGTCGCTTCGCGCCCATCGTCCTTCGCTTTCGCGCGCGCGGCCGCGATCTGCTGATCGATCGCGACGTTGAAGAACATCGCGAGGATCGACGGCGCGGGACCGTTGATCGTCATCGACACCGATGTCTGCGGCGAGCACAGATCGAAGCCGTCGTAGAGCGTTTTCATGTCGTCGAGCGTCGCGACCGATACGCCCGAATTGCCGACCTTGCCGTAGATGTCCGGGCGCTCGTGCGGCTCTTCGCCGTAGAGCGTGACGGAATCGAATGCAGTGGACAGGCGCTTCGCCGGCATACCTTCGGACAGCAGTTTGAAGCGGCGATTCGTGCGGAACGGATCGCCCTCACCGGCGAACATCCGCGTCGGATCTTCGTTCTCCCGACGAAACGGAAACACGCCCGCGGTGAACGGGAAATGACCCGGAAGATTGTCGAGCATCAGCCAGCGCAGCAGATCACCGGGGTCGCTGTACTTCGGCAGCGAGACCTTGCGGACCTGCGAGCCGGATAGCGTTGTCACGGTGAGCGTGGTGTGGATCTCGCGATCGCGTACGCGCGTCACGTGTTCGTCGCCGCTGTACGCGGCAACGGTGTCGGGCCACGCGGCAAGCAACGCTTTTTCGCGCTCGCCGAGTTGTGCGTGCTTCTGCGTGTAGAGCGCGTCGAGGCGATCGTTTGGTTGAGCAGTGTTCGACACGCCATCCGCTTCGCGCAGCATCCGGCGCGCTTCGTCGATCTGCCAGCGTTCGCGCGCGAGCTTCGACTGCGCGTCGACCTGCTCGCGATACGCGCGCACCGTATCCGCGATCTCGGACAGATAACGCACGCGCGGTGGCGGCACGATCGCGTTGCGGCCCGTCGAATGACGCACGCCCGTCAGCGACGGCAAGCGCTGTCCGCCTTCTCGCAGGCCATGCTCGCGCAACGATGCCGCGAGGTGCTGATAGAGCGCGGTCACGCCATCGTCATTGAAGTGCGACGCGATCGTGCCGAACACCGGCATCGCGTCCGGCGCTTCGCTGAAGCGCGCCTGGTTGCGCTGCACCTGCTTCGCGACGTCGCGCAGCGCATCGGCCGCGCCCTTGCGATCGAACTTGTTGATCGCGACCGTATCGGCGAAATCGAGCATGTCGATCTTTTCGAGCTGGCTCGCGGCGCCGAACTCCGGCGTCATCACGTAGAGCGAACGGTCCACGTGCTGCACGATCGCCGCGTCGCCCTGCCCGATGCCCGACGTCTCGACGACGATCAGATCGAAGCCCGCCGCCTTGCATGCGGCGATCGCATCGGGCAGCGCGGCGGACAGTTCGCTCGACGCTTCGCGCGTCGCCATCGATCGCATGAACACGCGCGGCCCCGCGCCCCAGTCGCCGATCGCGTTCATGCGAATACGGTCGCCGAGCAGCGCGCCACCGGATTTGCGTCGCGACGGATCGATCGCGAGCACCGCGATGTTCAGCGTGTCGTCGTAGTCGAGGCGGAAACGCCGCACGAGTTCGTCAGTCAACGACGACTTTCCCGCGCCGCCCGTGCCCGTGATGCCGAGCACCGGAATGCGCGCGGTCTGCGCGTAGTGGGAAAGCGATTCGCGCAATGCCGAGGAGGCATGCCCCGCTTCGAGTGAGGTGATGAGTTCGGCGAGCTGGCGGAACACCGCGGCGGTTTGCGCAGGATCTTTGGCGCTGCCATTAGATGCGCGGTTCAACGCGCCGAGTGCAAACTGCGGCTCATCCGAGCCCTGACCTTGCGACTGCGATTGCCTCGCAACCTCCCGCTCGCGCGCCGCCGCCGCACAGCGCGCGATCATGTCGTCGATCATCCCCTGCAGGCCGAGCCGCTGCCCGTCCTGCGGCGAATAGATACGCTCGACGCCATACGTCTGCAACTCGTCGATTTCGTGCGGCACGATCACGCCGCCCCCGCCGCCGAACACCTTGATACGCGACCCGGCGCGTTCGCGCAGCAGGTCGACCAGGTAGCGGAAGTATTCGATGTGGCCGCCCTGATAGCTCGACACCGCGATGCCGTCCGCGTCTTCCTGCAACGCGGCGGTGGCGACTTCGTCGACGGAACGGTTGTGGCCGAGATGAATCACCTCGACGCCGCTCGCCTGCAGGATGCGGCGCATGATGTTGATCGACGCATCGTGTCCGTCGAACAGCGCGGCAGCCGTCACGAAACGCAGGCGCTGTGTGCCGGCGCGCACCGCGGCGTCGCCGTCGATGCGCTGCGGCGTGTGTCGCGACGTGCGCTGCGGCGTGGATAGATCGGTCATGTCTCCCCCAGATCGTCACACCTTGTGGGTGTCCGTCTGGAGTGTATCGCCGATCGTTCAACGATGTCGCTCCGCCGCCTCGCGAATCTCGTCGAGCGTCGGCCACAGTTTCTGGCCCGCGAAGCGGTCCACCATGAAGTCGACGAACGAGCGCACCTTCGCCGACAGATAGCGCCGGCTCGCATACACGACATGAATGGGCAGCTCGCGCGGACCGATCTCATCGACGAGCAGCGGAATGAGACGACCCTCCGCGATATCCGCGCCGATCGCCTCGCTGCCGAGCATCGCAACGCCCGCGCCCTGCAGCACGGCAACGCGCATCGCCTCCAGATGATTGACGGAGATGTTGCCGACCACCCGCACGCGCGAGCTGCGCGCCGCTTCGGTCTGCGCCATGTCCGCGAACGACACGCCCGCGTACTGCAGATAGTTGTGCGATGCGAGATCGGCGAGCGTCTTCGGCGCGCCGTGTTCGCGCAGGTACTCCGGCGACGCGCACAGCACGATGTGCGCGGTCGCGATCTGCCGCGCCACCAGCGATGACGACTTGAGCCCCGTCGGCGCCGCGCGGATCGCCACGTCGTAGCCTTCGTCGATCAGCTCGACCACGCGGTCCGCGAACGTCATTTCGACGTTCACCTGCGGGTGCGCCGCCGCGTAGTCGGCCACCGCGCCCATCACGTACTTGAGCCCGAATGCCGACAGCGACGACACGCGCAGCCGCCCCTGCGGCATCACCGTCGCCGCGCCGACGGCCTGCTCTGCCTCCTCGAGTTCGCCCAGCACCTGGCTCAGCCGCTCGTAGTATTCGCGGCCCGCTTCGGTCGGCGCGACGCGGCGCGTCGTGCGGTTCAGGAGGCGCGCGCCGAGATAGCGTTCGAGATGCATCACGTGCTTGCTCGCCATCGCCGCCGACATGTCCATCTTCTCGGCCGCCCCGACGAAGCTGCCGATCTCGACGACATGGCGAAACACTTTCAGGCTGATCAGGGTATCCATCTCACTCGCTCACTCGTTCACAGCGGGAATCAATGACGACGCACGAGCGGACTTTATCAAAGAAGCTGCGTGAAACGCAGTGAGCCAGCACCGGCTCTGGCACCGGCGGCGCAATGAAAAAGCCCCGTGTCCTGATGGAACACGGGGCTTCGAGTTGCATGAGCGTGACGGAGGGAGGCCGCAAACCGCGCAGCCCGCCCGCTTCAGAGCACGTCAGAACTTCGCGCGAATGCCGACGCCGAAGGTGTCGCCGGTCGACTGGCTCGTGAAGTGGTCGTTCATGTACGCGGCGTAGACGTCCGTGCGCTTCGACAGCGGATAGTCGTAGCCGAGCGCCCACGTCTGGCGCGTCTGGTCGAGACCGCCGCGGTCGCGCGAGTACGCGTACGACGCCATCACGGTGCCCGTGCCGAGCGGCACGCTGACGCCGCCCTGTGCCGTGTTCACGTGCCAGCTGCCGAGCTGCTGGTCGTTGTACGTGTACATGTACTGGCCGTAGAGCTTCACGAACTTGAGGTCGTAGCTCACGCCCAGCTGCGCGACGCTCTGGCTCTTCATGCCGGACACGAGATCGGTCAGGTCCGTCGTGCTGGCGGGCACGCTGGTGTTGAAGTTAACGTACTGGTACACCGCCGTCGCGGCGAACGGGCCGTGGAAGTACAACGCCTGCGCGCTCCACTTCTTCAGGCCGTTGTCGGCGGCGTTGTTGCCGAAACCGTACATCACCGAGCCCGTCAGACCATTGAAGTCCGGCGACGAGTACTGGACCGCGTTGTCCCAGCCCGAATCGCCGACCACGCCCTGATCGGTCGTGTAGGTCGGGAACGTGCCCAGGCCGAGGAAGGTGTGGAACACCATCGGCGAGAACTCGTACGAATCGATGAACGGGTTGAACAGGATCGTCGAGACGAACAGTTGCGACGTCAGGCGGCCCGCGGTGAAGGTACCGTACGGCGATTCGATGCCGACGTACGCATTGCGCGCGAAGAAGTGGTCGCCGGTGAAGCGGCCGTAGTTGCCGTTCTGCGCGAGGAAGAAGCTTTCCAGCGTGAAGATCGCCTTGTAGCCGCCGCCCAGATCCTCGGCGCCTTTCATGCCCCAGTAGGACGTCGACATGCCGCCGCCCGATACCTGCCACGCACGCTGCCCGCCCGGAAATTTCTGCGCGCCGACCCATTCGTCGACCTGCCCGTAAAGATCCACGCTCGATTGCGCATACACCGACGACGACGCCGCGGCGAGCACGCCGGCAATGGCGCCCGTCTTCAACGTGAATTTCAGCGCACGGCTGACGCTTGTTTTCATGGGTTCTCCTGTCTTTGTCAAAAGTGGGTGTGGCTGTGCGAGGGGGGACTCGAGCTGACCGTTTGTTCTGCGCTTCACTGCTTCATCGACTGCCGAGCCAATCTGGGCCGGTCAATCTTTGCGGACCATTTCCCGGAACAAAAATACCGGGGGTTATCGCCGGTATATCGTTCTGCATAAGCTCGCGAAAAATGATGCTGCTAGCGGCGCATGCGGTACTTTTGCGCTGCGGCGCGTCATCCCTGTCCGTCACGCCCGACACCCGCGCCGACTGGAGGTTTCCGCCCCTTTCGCCGACATCGGCCGCAACATTGACGCACCGCCACAACGAATGGCGATTGAATGTCATTCGTCTGTCTTATGACGAGAATTTTCAAAAATGTGTGGCGCGCGCACGTCACCGGCCCGCGTCGCGATGGACGCCGGAAAATGGACGAGGCAGTGGTGAGGGGTGCTACCGATGGGTGCTTGAGACGCCTGGTGCGGCCGCAGGCTCCGCGCGAACGCGTACACGAACGCAAACGGACGCGCGGACGACGCTTCGCGCGCCGCCCGTTCGCTCAATCAGTGCGACGAATTAGTTGCGGTAGGGAGAGGGGCCGGGCGCGCGCGACATATCTTCCGGCGGGCGCGGCACCGGGCGCGTGGAGCGCTCTTCGTTGTAGCGCGCAACGTCCTCGCGGATGGAGCCGGCGCGGACCATCGCGGAATCAGCGGGCGGGCGCGGCACCCCGCGCGTTTCCGCGCTCACCGGCGTGATACCGCCGCCATAACGGGCGGCTTCCAGCCCGTCGCCGTGCCAGTCGCCATCGCGCATCATGGGCGCGCGCTGCGGCGCCGATGGCGCAAAACCGTTGACCGGGAAATCCTGCGCCGCGCGCGGTGCGCGTAGCCCCTGACTGGCCTGGCGGGCGTACGACGGGAACGCATGATTGCCGGCACTTGCCGCGCGCCCGTTCTGCGGCGAGCCATGGCCACCGAACGCCGGCCCGGCTGGACGGCTCATTTCCCTGCCGCCGCCACCGCCATGACCGCCGCCGAAATGACCGCCGCCGTGCTGGCCGAACTCGTTGGCACAGGCGAGCGGCGCCAGCGTGGCTAGCGCCACGCCGATGATCCAGCGTCCTGTCCTCGACCTGCCAACGTTCACGATCGTTGTCCTGCCCGACTGCTCACCGCGAATTTCGCGCCCGGGCGTTGGCGAAATCCGTGCCGGGGAGCGACTTCAACGGTTTGCGAACTGCCGAGAAACCGCCGGCCCCCTTCGGCCTGTGAGCAAGTAATTTATGGTCGGTGCAGGAGGGTGTCGAGCCGAAAAGTGTTAGGTCCAAGGTGCTGTTGTAACACCATGTTACCGGTCCCGGGGCTCGCTTCTAACCCATTGTGTAAAAAGGGGAAACGCGCTTTGCGGAGCCACCGGCAAAAGTGGCTTTCCGCACGCGAACGTTAGATTTAGACGACATGGAAACCGGCCCTCAGGACCGATCGCGGACGGCATCTGCGACCCGTCCGTAACCCACGGTTTCGACTGATGTTAGATGTTCCCGCAACCGCATTTCATGCCGGGCGCATCTTATTCTGAAAGCGCATTAATCAATTCTTCAAATGAATTTGCTTTTTCAATAGCGTCGCGAGGACAATACATACTTCGATGAAACAGGCTGGACGCTTCGAGAGCGTCATGAGAATCCCAGAATGGCTCGACCTAAATTCCTTCCCGACAACTTCACGCTTTGCCTGATCGGCACGGTGACCCTTGCCAGCGTGCTGCCCGTGCACGGGCAGGCCGCGGTCGGCTTCAACTGGCTGACGAACGTCGCCGTCGGCCTGCTGTTCTTTCTGCACGGCGCGAAGCTGTCGCGCGAGGCGATCGTCGCGGGCGCGACGCACTGGCGTCTGCACGCGGTCGTACTACTCAGCACCTTCGTCCTGTTCCCACTGCTCGGTTTCGCGCTGAAACCGGTCCTTTCGCCGCTTGTTACGCCGGCGCTGTACACCGGTGTCCTGTTCCTCTGCACGCTGCCGTCTACGGTGCAGTCCTCGATCGCGTTCACGTCGATGGCGAAGGGCAACGTGCCGGCGGCCGTGTGCAGCGCGTCGGCGTCCAGCCTGCTCGGCATCTTCATCACGCCGGCGCTCGTCAGCCTGATCGTGACCAGTCAGGCCGCGGGCGGCGGCTCCGCCTGGCATACGGTCGGCGACATCGTGCTTCAGCTGCTCGTGCCGTTCGTGGCAGGACAACTGCTGCGCCCGGTGATCGGCCGCTGGATCGAGCACAACCGCAACGTGCTGAAGTTCGTCGATCAGGGCTCGATCCTGCTGGTGGTGTACGCGGCGTTCAGCGAAGCCGTCAACGAAGGCCTGTGGCATCACATTCCGCTGACCGCGCTCGGCGGCCTCGTCATCGTGAACGCCGTGCTGCTCGCGGCCGCCCTCGCGATCACGATCTTCGGCAGCAAGCGGCTCGGCTTCTCGCGCGCCGACCAGATCACGATCATCTTCTGCGGCTCGAAGAAGAGCCTCGCGGCCGGCGTGCCGATGGCCAAGGTGATCTTCGCGTCGCATGCCGTGGGCGCGGTGGTGCTGCCGCTGATGCTGTTCCACCAGATCCAGCTGATGGTGTGCGCGGCGCTCGCGCAGCGCTGGGGCGCGCGCGATCTCAGCGCGGAAAAGCAGGCCGCAGCACATCGCGCAGCGCCCGCCGTCGCGCGGCGCTGACGCGCGCCGCGAACTGCCCGCCAGCGCGGGCCTGCGTTTAGCCCCACTCGCAGCCGCGCTTATCGTCATACCCACAGCCCTACCCGTAGCCGTATTCATTCCCTCCTCCTTCCCGTGCGGATTGACGGGCCGCCGAAGCCGCCACCGCCACCGCCACCGCCACCGCCACGTCGACTGGCTTCGGTGGCTTCGTTCGTTTCCGCCGTTGACCGTTCGCTATTGAACGCCGGTCCGCGCCGGCCCTCGCCTCGGCCGGAAATCACCGGGCGCTGGCCCGTCCGGCCGAGGTCCCGAAACGGGCAAACCTGGGGACACATCCTTCCCAACCCTGTCATTGGTCGCTGTCACCAAAAATTCATTCAAGTCTGAGGAATACCCGCCGATAAGCCGACCGTCCCTATTCAGGCAACTCCGTTCCATGCAATCTCGCTCGCCCCTCGCGCACCCCACGCCGAGCATCGACGATCTGATCGCTCGCCGTGACCTGAACGCCGTATTCCAGCCGATCGTCGACTTCGTCGATGGCACCATTCTCGGGTACGAAGGCCTGATTCGCGGCCCGGTCGGCTCGCCGCTGGAATCGCCTTTCGCGCTGTTCACGAAGGCCGACGAGGAAGGCAGGCTGGTCGAGCTGGAGCGCACGGCCGCCGTCGTCTGTCTGGAGGCCTTCGCGCGACTGGACTACGAGGGCAAGCTGTTCCTGAACTTCAGCGCGGGCGCGATCTGCGAACTGGCGTGCGCCAGCGACGACATCCTTGGCCTGCTGCGCGCGTCCGGTTTCGACATCCGGCGCGTGGTGATCGAGCTGACCGAGCAGAGCGCGATTCCCGACGTGACGAGTTTCATGCCCGCCATCGCCGCGCTACGCACGGAGGGTGCGCAGTTCGCGCTCGACGACTACGGCACCGCGAACGCGAACATGAACCTGTGGGTTCAGCTGCAGCCCGACGTCATCAAGATCGACCGCTTCTTTATCCACGAAATCGCGAACGACCCGCTCAAGTTCGAAGCCGTGCGCGCGATGCAGCAGTTCGCGAGCGCGAGTGGCGCGCGGCTCGTGGCCGAAGGCATCGAAACGGAAGCGGACGCGATCGTGCTGCGCGACATGGGCATTGCCTGCGGCCAGGGCTTCTTCTTCGGCCGGCCGCATGCGAAGCCGCCACGTTCCGTCGCCGAGAAAGCCCGCGACGCGATCCGCGCAGGCCACATCGCGGTGTTTCCCGAAGCCACGCGCAACGCGAGCGCGTCGCCGTCGGGCGGCATGGCGTCCGCGAAAATGCTGGTCGCCGCGCCCGCGCTGCCGCGCACCGCAACCAACAACGACGTGCTGGAACTCTTCAACCGTCTCCCCGATCTGCACGCGGTCGCGGTGGTCGAGCACGACGAGCCGGTTGCGCTGATCAACCGGCGCGCGTTCATGGACCGCTACGCACTGCCGTATCACCGCGAGCTGTTCGGCAAGCGGCCATGTCTGCAGTTCGCGAATGCATCGCCGGTGGTAATCGAGAAGTCGATGACGGTCGAGCAGATGGCGAAGCTCCTCGCGAGCGACGACCAGCGCTATCTCGCCGACGGTTTCGTGATCACCGACAACGGCAAGTACGCGGGCCTTGGCACCGGTGAGAACCTGGTGCGCGCGGTGACCGAAGTGCGCATCGAAGCGGCGCGCTACGCGAACCCGCTGACCTTCCTGCCCGGCAACATTCCGATCAGCTCGCACATCGCGCGGCTGCTCGGCGCCGACGCGGGCTTCCATGCGTGCTACGTCGACCTGAACCACTTCAAGCCGTTCAACGACCAGTACGGCTACTGGCAAGGCGACGAAGTGCTGAAGTTCGCGGCGGCCGTGCTCGCCGACGTGTGCGACCCGACGCGCGACTTCCTCGGTCACGTAGGCGGCGACGACTTCCTGATCCTGTTCCAGAGCGAGGACTGCCTCGAACGCGCAAGCCGCGCGATCGACACCTTCAACGAAGGCGCGCAGCGCTTCTACGCGCCCGAGGACCGCATCGCCGGCGGCATCCACGGCGAAGACCGGCACGGCAATCCGACCTTCTTCGGCTTCGTCACGATGGCAATCGGCTGCGTGCACGTAGCCGCGGGCGGCGGCAACGCGCGCTTCACGAGCGAGGAGATCGCGTCCGTCGCCGCGCTCGCGAAGCGGCGCGCCAAGCAGGAAGATTCGGGCATCGTGCTGCTCGATGCGCAGCAGAGCATCCACCTGCTTCATGAGCGCATCGATGCGTCGCTCAGCACCACGCTGAACTAGGCCTCCAGCCTCCATTCCCGGCTCACGCGTCCGCCCTGCGCATCGCAAGGCGCGACGGACGTGGTCGCACGTTCTTCCTATCCCCTCCGCCGGCCCTGCCCGTCCCTCCGGATTCGAGCCGACCGGCTTGTCTAAACACGCCCGTCCACCCGCGCCCAGCCCACCGCAACACCGCGTTTAGCCGTTTTTACTAAACACACAAAATGCATACATTGCCATGCAGTACGGGTATCTACGCCCAGGCATCACCCGGAGGTTGAGCATTTTTCAGCCTGTTTTACTATACAATCGCCTCCGACCTGACAACGGGCACGGCAGCACCAGCAGGCCGCGCCACAGACGGACAACATGGGGACAACCATTCGCGATGTCGCCCGCGCGGCGAGCGTGTCGATCGGCACGGTCTCGCGGGCACTGAAGAACCAGCCGGGGCTCTCCGAAGCCACGCGGGTGCGCGTGGTCGAAGTCGCGCGGCAGCTCGGCTACGACCCGGCGCAGCTGCGTCCGCGCATTCGCCGTCTCACGTTTCTGCTACACCGCCAGCACAACAACTTCGCGGTGAGTCCGTTCTTCTCGCACGTGCTGCATGGCGTCGAAGACGCGTGCCGCGAACGCGGCATCGTGCCGTCGCTGCTGACGGCCGGCCCCACGGACGACGTCGTGCAGCAGATGCGCCTGCACGCGCCGGACGCGATCGCGGTGGCCGGCTTCATCGAACCGGAAACGCTCGCGACGCTCGTCGCCCTGCAACGGCCGCTGGTGCTGATCGACCTGTGGGCGCCGGGGCTGCGCTCCGTGAACCTCGACAACGCCGCCGGCGCCGCGCTCGCGATGCAGCATCTGTTCGCGCAGCAGCGCAGGCGCGTCGCGTTCATCGGCGGCTCGCTCGCGCACTTCAGCATCGCTCAGCGCGCGCTCGGCTACCGGCGCGCGTTCTTCGAGGCGGGCCTGCTGTTCGACCCGTCGCTGGAACTGACGATCGACGCCGGCCTCGACGCCGATGCCGGCGCCGAGCTCGCGATGCAGCGCCTGCTCGACGCACCCGGCCCGCACCCCGACGCCGTGTTCGCCTATAACGACAGTGCAGCGCTGGCCGCGCTGCGGGTGTGCCTCGCCCGCGGGCTGCGGGTGCCGGACGACCTCGCGATCATCGGCTTCGACGATATTCCCGCCGCCGCGCACGCCGCCCCGCCGCTGTCCACGATCGCCGTCGACAAGGAATTACTGGGCCGCAGCGGCGTCGAACTGCTGCTCGACGATGCGCCCGCCGCAGCCGAAGTCCGGCTGCCCGTTCACCTGATTGCCCGTGCCAGTACCCTGGTGAAATGACCATGACGCAAAACGCGAAAACCACCACCTCGACCGCCTCCCCGACCGCCGTCAGCGTGCCGCCCGTCGCGAGTTTCCGCGACCCGGCGTTTCTGCTGTCGCACATCGAGGACACGCTGCGCTTCTATGCGCCGCACGTGTACGACCCGAGCGGCGGCTTCTTCCACTTCTTCCGCGACGACGGCACGATCTACAACCGCGCGACGCGGCATCTGGTGAGCAGTTGCCGGTACGTGTTCAACTACGCGATGGCGTACCGTCACTTCGGCGATCCGCAGTACCTCGAATATGCGCGCCACGGCATGCGCTTTCTGCGCGATGCGCATTGGGACGCGCAGAACGAAGGCTACGACTGGGAACTCGACTGGCGCGACGGACATCGCCGCACGCTCGACGGCACGCGCCACTGCTACGGCCTCGCGTTCGTGCTGCTCGCGTATTCGCACGCGGCGATGGCCGGCATCGAGGAAGCGAAGCCGATGATCGGCGCGACCTTCGAGCTGATGGAACACCGCTTCTGGGACGCGGCCGCCGGCCTCTACGCGGACGAAGCCACGGCCGACTGGCACGTCAGCACGTATCGTGGCCAGAACGCGAACATGCATACGACGGAAGCACTGCTCGCCGCGTACGAAGCGACCGGCCATCTGGTGTATCTGGACCGTGCTGAACGGGTCGCGTCGAACATCACGCTGCGCCAGGCGAAGCTGTCGAGCAACCTGGTGTGGGAGCATTTCCACGCGGACTGGTCGGTGGACTGGCATTACAACGAGGAAGACAGCTCGAACATCTTCCGTCCGTGGGGCTTCCAGCCGGGCCATCAAACCGAGTGGGCGAAGCTGCTGCTGATTCTCGAGCGGCACCGTCCGCTGCCGTGGCTGATGCCGCGCGCAGTCGAGCTGTTCGACGCCGCGATGACGCACGCGTGGGACAACGACCACGGCGGCCTCTACTACGGCTTCGGTCCGGACGGCACGGTCTGCGATCACGACAAGTACTTCTGGGTGCAGGCCGAGACTTTCGCGTGCGCGGCGCTGCTCGGCAAGCGCACCGGCAACGAGCGCTTCTGGGACTGGTACGACGAGATCTGGCGCTACAGCTGGGCGCATTTCGTCGACCATCGTTATGGCGCGTGGTATCGCATCCTCACCTGCGACAATCGCAAGTACAGCGACGAAAAGAGCCCGGCCGGCAAGACCGACTATCACACGATGGGCGCCTGCTACGAAGTGCTGATGCACGCGTTGCAGCACGGCGATGCGACCGCCACGGCCGCCTTCAGCGCCTCGACGACGCCTCAGGCGTGATCGATACAAGCAGACCAACGGTGAGCAAAACGGTGAGCATCATGAGCGCGAGCAACGAACTTCCTGTCTTCATCTCGGCGGGCGACATCCTGACCGACCTCGTCCGCACCGGCGATTCGTCGTGGCTGTCGCGCCCCGGCGGCGCCGGCTGGAACGTCGCGCGCGCGGTCGCGCGGCTCGGCCTGCCGACGGCCAGCGCGGGCTCGCTCGGCGTCGACTGGTTCTCCGACGAACTGTGGGACGCGAGCGTCGCCGCGGGTCTCGACATGCGCTTCATGCAGCGCGTATCGCGCCCGCCGCTGCTCGCGATCGTGCACGAGACCCATCCGCCCACCTACTTCTTCATGGGCGACAACGGCGCCGATCTCGCGTTCGATCCCGCGCATCTGCCGGCCGGCTGGATGGAGCACGCGAAGTGGGCGCATTTCGGCTGCATCAGCCTCGTGCGCCAGCCGCTCGGCGAAACGCTCGCCACACTCGCCGCCGACCTGCGCGCGCGCGGCGTGAAGATCAGCTTCGACCCGAATTACCGCAATCTGATGGAGCACGGCTACGAGCCGACGCTGCGCCGGATGGCCGCGCTCGCCGATCTGATCAAGGTCTCCGACGAAGACCTGCGGATGCTGTTCAAAGGCCTGAGCGAAGCGGACGCGCTCACGCGCATCCACGAGATGAATCCGGCCGCGACGGTGCTGCTCACGCGCGGCTCGGACACGGCCACGTTGATCGTCGGCGACGAGCGCTTCGAGGCGCGCCCGCCGCGCGTGGAAGTGGCGGATACCGTCGGTGCCGGCGATGCGTCGATCGGCGGGCTGCTCTACAGCCTGATGGCGGCGCCGCAGCGCGGCTGGCCGGAGCATCTCGCGTTCGCGCTCGCGGCTGGCGCGGCCGCGTGCCGCCATTCGGGCGCGCATTCGCCGTCGCTCGACGAAGTGGTCGCGCTGCTGTCCGCCTGAACGTCCACCGGAACGTCCATCTGAGTGCCCTCGTAACATCGGAACATGACGGCCCACGCGGCCGTCATGTTCAAGTGCTACGATGAAATCTCCTCCTTGCAGGAGAGGCATCATGGACGACCTCACCTACACCAAAGGCATCTACACGGCCACCGCCGCGGTGCGCCCGGTCGGGCAGGGCCAGTTCCAGGGCGTTGTAACGCTCGCGCGCGACGAAGGCAGCGAGACCGAAAACACGGTCTACGAAGTCGAGTCGGCCTCGCCGAGCGAAGCGGAAGCACTCGAGGAAGCGAAGGCGCTCGCGCATCGCATCCTCGGCGAGATCGAACTGTAGGAGGCGCGTGGCGCGCCGCTTGCGGCACGTCACAGGTTCTTCGACGAACCCGCTGGAGACGGCGATGATGACAGATCAGCTCTTCCTCTATGGCGTCTACTCGATCCACGTCCGGCCGCTCGCGCTGCAAGGCGCGCGCTGGGACGCCGAGTACGAGATCCGGCACAACGAAAAGACGGTGCAGAAGTGGTTGACGGTGGGCGGCGACGCCGGCTACGACGACGAAGCGACCGCGGTGGACTTCGCGCACCGCCAGGCCGTGATCGACATCGAGCACGGCGCCGGCATCCCGAAGCCGCGCGCCTTTCCGTGACCTGACGCGTCGCTTCGCGCTCGCCGGAAGAATCGCGTTCACACGGCGCGTTCAGCACGCGCCCGTGCCGACGCGCGGCATTCCGCTGCCCGCGTCCTGGTGCTACGCTTGCCGCGTTCTCATCCCGCGAGCAGGCAATGGCCGTCAACGACCCCATCGACGAATCCCAGGCGGTCTTTCAGCGCACCACGCGGCACGGCGTCGCGCAGATCCAGGCCGGCTCGCGCAAGATCATTGTGCACGGCCTGCCGGAGCACCGCTTCGGCGACCTCTATCACGCCGCGCTGAACGTCAGCTGGCCGCTGTTCTTCTCGTCGCTCGGCGCGCTGTTCCTGCTGCTCAACACCGTCTTCGCCGTGCTGTTCCAGCTCGGCGCCGCGCCGATCGCCAACCAGTTTCCGCAGGGCTTCCTCGGCGCGTTCTTCTTCAGCGTCGAGACGCTCGCGACGGTCGGCTACGGCGACATGCATCCGCAGACCCTCTACGCGCATGTCATCGCGACGCTCGAAATCTTCGTGGGGATGTCGTCGATTGCGTTGGCGACGGGGCTGATCTTCGCGCGCTTCTCGCGCCCGCGCGCGAAGATCATGTTCGCCCGCTACGCGGTCGTGCATCCGGTGGAAGGCCGCCGAACGCTGATGGTGCGCGCCGCCAACGAGCGCCAGAACGTGATCTCGGAAGCGCGCGCGCGGCTGCGCCTGCTGCGGGTCGAGACGAGCGCCGAGGGCTACACGCTGCGCAAGCTGCACGACCTCACGCTGGTGCGCGACCAGCATCCGATCTTCCAGCTCGGCTGGAACCTGATGCACGTGATCGACGAAGCGAGCCCGCTGTTCGGCGAAACGGCCGAAAGTCTGGACCGCTGCCGCGCGATGCTGCTGCTCACCATCGAAGGTTCGGACGAGACCACGTCGCAGACCATGACCGCCCGCTACGCGTGGAAGGTCGGCAATGTCCGCTGGCATCACCGCTATGTCGATCTGATGTACGAGGAAGACGGCGTCGAGCACATCGACTACCACAACTTCGACGAAGTCATAGCGCTCGACGAAGCGACACCGTCGCCCGGACCGACGCCTTCCGCGCAGGGCGTGTTCTGAGGGTTTCCACGGCGGGGTTCGATCGCGAGAAAAATTTCACTCGAAGTTCCGCGCGCCAAAATCATTCCTTGCCGACTCTGCCGCGCACTCAAGCAAATTTGCAATAAATTGCTCGCCCGTGTGCCCAACAATCCGGAGAGACCAATCAAGCTCCGGAGACAGGCATGGGCGTCGACCGCCTCCCCACCGATACGCTGAGCCCCGCGCTCGCCGACTACAAGCTCACCGACAACCTGACCGCCACGTGCGGCCGCATCTTCCTCACCGGCACCCAGGCGCTGGTGCGTCTCGTGCTGATGCAGCGCGCGCTCGATAAAGCGCGCGACCTGAACACCGCCGGCTTCATCAGCGGCTATCGCGGCTCGCCACTCGGCATGGTCGACCAGCAGCTGTGGAAAGCGAAGAAGCAGCTCACCGCGAACGACATCCGTTTTCTTCCCGCGATCAACGAAGAGCTCGGCGGCACCGCGGTGCTCGGCACGCAGCGCGTGGAATCGGACCCGGAGCGCACCGTCGATGGCGTGTTCGCGATGTGGTACGGCAAGGGGCCGGGCGTCGACCGCGCCGGCGATGCGCTGAAGCACGGCAACGCGTACGGCTCGTCGCCGCACGGCGGCGTGCTGGTGGTGGCGGGCGACGATCACGGCTGCGTGTCGTCGTCGATGCCGCATCAGAGCGACTTCGCGATGATCGCGTGGCACATGCCGGTCGTGAATCCGTCGAACGTCGCGGACATGCTCGAGTTCGGCCTCTACGGCTGGGCGCTGTCGCGCTTCACCGGCGCGTGGGTCGGCTACAAGGCGATCTCGGAGACGGTCGAATCCGGCTCGACGGTCGACCTCGACGCGCTGCAGACCGGGTGGACGAACCCGGATGATTTTCAGCCGCCCGCCGGCGGCCTGCACAACCGCTGGCCCGATCTGCCGAGCCTCACGATCGAGCAGCGTCTGCACGCGAAGCTCGACGCGGTGCGCGCGTTCGCGCGCGCAAACAGCATCGACAGGTGGATCGCGCCGAGCCCGCGCGCGAACGTCGGCATCGTCACCTGCGGCAAGGCGCATCTCGACCTGATGGAAGCGCTGCGCCGGCTCGATCTCACCGTCGCCGATCTGGACGCGGCCGGTGTGCGCATCTACAAGGTCGGGCTGTCGTTCCCGCTGGAGATGACGCGGCTCGAACAGTTCGTCGACGGGCTCGCCGAAGTGCTCGTGATCGAAGAGAAAGGCCCGGTGATCGAGCAGCAGATCAAGGACTACCTGTACAACCGCAGCGCAGGCGCGCGGCCGGCGGTGATCGGCAAGCATGCCGCCGACGGTTCGCTCCTGCTGTCGTCGCTCGGCGAGCTGCGTCCGTCGCGCATCCTGCCGGTGTTCGCCGGCTGGCTCGCGAAGCACAAGCCGGCGCTCGACCGCCGCGAGCGCGTGGTCGATCTCGTCGCACCGCAGATCCTCTCCAACGCGGCGGACGCGGTGCGCCGCACACCGTACTTCTGCTCGGGTTGCCCGCACAACACGTCGACGAAGGTGCCGGAAGGCTCGATCGCGCAGGCCGGCATCGGCTGCCACTTCATGGCGTCGTGGATGGAGCGCGACACGACCGGGCTGATCCAGATGGGCGGCGAAGGCGTGGACTGGGCGTCGCATTCGATGTTCACGAAAACGCGCCACGTGTTCCAGAATCTTGGCGACGGCACCTACTTCCACTCCGGCATTCTCGCGATCCGTCAGGCGGTCGCGGCGAAGGCGAACATCACCTACAAGATCCTCTACAACGATGCGGTCGCGATGACGGGCGGCCAGCCGGTGGACGGCAGCATCTCGGTGCCGCAGATCGCGCGGCAGGTGGAGGCGGAAGGCGTGTCGCGCTTCGTCGTGGTGAGCGACGAGCCGGAGAAGTACGACGGCCACCATGACCAGTTTCCCGACGGCACGACCTTCCACCATCGCAGCGAAATGGACACGGTGCAGCGCGAGCTGCGCGACACCGAAGGCGTGACGATCCTGATCTACGACCAGACCTGCGCGGCGGAGAAGCGCCGCCGCCGCAAGAAAGGCGAATTCCCCGACCCGGACAGGCGCCTCTTCATCAACGAAGAAGTGTGCGAAGGCTGCGGCGATTGCGGCGTGCAGTCGAACTGTCTTTCGGTGGAACCCGTCGAGACCGAACTCGGCCGCAAGCGCCGCATCGACCAGTCGTCGTGCAACAAGGACTACTCGTGCGTGAATGGCTTCTGCCCGAGCTTCGTCACGATCGAAGGCGGCAAGCTGAAGAAGGCCGCGGGCGTCGCGTTCGATGCAGCCGCGCTCGCCGCGCGCGTCGATGCGCTGCCGGTGCCCGCGACCCATCTGGACGCCGCGCCGTACGACATTCTCGTCACCGGCGTGGGCGGCACGGGCGTCGTGACAGTCGGCGCGCTGATCAGCATGGCTGCGCACCTGGAAGGCAAGAGCGCGTCGGTGCTGGACTTCATGGGATTCGCGCAGAAGGGCGGCTCGGTGCTGTCGTTCGTGCGCTTCGCCGCGCGCGACGAATGGCTGAACCAGGTGCGTATCGATACGCAGCAGGCGGACCTGCTGCTCGCGTGCGACATGGTGGTCGGCGCGAGCGCCGATGCATTGCAGACCGTGCGGGCAGACCGCACGCGGATCGTCGTGAACACGCATGCGATCCCGAACGCGTCGTTCGTGCAGAACCCGGATGCGAACCTGCACGCGGATGCGCTGCTCGACAAGATGCGGCACGCGGTGCGCGGCGAAGCCGCGACGGCTGCCGGCGGCGAACCGCTGTCCATGTGCGATGCGCAGTCGCTCGCCGGCAGGTTTCTCGGCGATACGATCGGCGCGAATATCCTGATGCTCGGCTTCGCGTGGCAGCTCGGGCTCGTGCCGGTGTCGTTCGCAGCGCTGATGCGCGCGATCGAGCTGAACAACGTCGCGGTCGCGGCGAACCAGCTCGCGTTCGCGGTCGGCCGTCTCGCGGCAGCGGACCCGGCGGCGCTCGACGCGCTGTGGGCGCAGCGTCACAGCGCACAACCGGAGCTCGCACCCGACACGGTCGAGCGGATCGTCGCGGATCGCGAGGCGCGGCTCGCCGCGTATGGCGGCAGCGCATACGTGAAGCGCTATCGCGCGCTCGTCGACGCGGCGCGCGCGGCGGAGCGCGCAACGGGTTCCGATGCGCTGTCGCGCGCGGTCGCGACCACGTTCTATCGCCTGCTCGCGGTGAAGGACGAATACGAAGTGGCGCGCCTGCATACCGACCCGGCGTTTCGCGCATCGCTCGAAGCGCAGTTCGAAGGCTCAGCGGGCAAGGACTTCACCGTGAAGTTCAATCTCGCGCCGCCAACGCTGTCGCGCGCAAAACACGGCGACGTGCCACGCAAGCGTCAGTTCGGACAGTGGATGTGGCCGGCGCTGGGCATGCTCGCGAAGTGGCGCGGGCTGCGCGGCACCGCACTCGATCCGTTCGGCCGCACGACCGAACGCCGGATGGAACGCGCGCTCGCCGATGATTACGAGCTCACGCTGGCGCGTGCTTTCTCTTCAGTCGATGCGGACAACGTCGAAGCGTTCGCGCAGTTTGCGGCGCTGCACGCACGCGTGCGCGGATACGGTCACGTGAAGCTCGCGAATCTCGCGGGCGTGAAGCGCGGCGAACGCGAGCAGGCGAAGCGGCTCGGCATCGACGCGGCGACGAGCCCTGCGGTGCAACGCGCGCTCGATGAAGTGAAAGGCGCCGGCCAGTTGCGCGGGATTCCGGTGGTGGTGGCGAAGTAGTTTCTGGCGGCGGCTGTGTTGCTTAACGCTGCGCGAGCAGCCGCTTCACCTTCGCTACCGCTTCGCGATCGACGGGCGCAAGCCCGTTGCCGCCCACCCGCACGCCCGAACCGAAGTGCACCGCCCGCACACCCGTGCGCGCCACGAAGCCGGCCACCGCATCGGCGGTGAGGCCGGCGCCCGCCAGCACGGTGCACGTCGAGCCTTCGGTTGTTCGCAGCAACGCGCGGATCGTATCTTCGGCCAGCAGCACCGAAGGCTTGCCGCCCGAGGTCAGCACGTTCGTGATCGCGTCGAAGCGCAGCAGCACGTCGAGCGCTTCGTGCAGGTCTCGGGCTTCGTCGAATGCGCGATGGAAGGTGATCGCGAGCCGTCCGTCGGCCGCATCGATCAAGCGCTTGAGGCCCTCGGTATCCACTTCACGCGACGGTGTCAGCATGCCGATCACCACGCCGTTCGCGCCGGCCGCCGCGGCGGCGTTCACGTCGCGCGCCATCACCGCATGGTCGTCCGCATCGAACACGAACGCGCGGCTGTGCGGCCGCACGATCACGTTCACCGGAATCGCCACCGCGTCGACCACGGCTTCGATCAGCCCGACGCTCGGCGTGAGGCCGCCCTCGCCCATCGCGGTGACGAGTTCGAGCCGGTCCGCGCCGCCCGCTTCGGCGAGCTTCGCGTCCGCGACCGTGGTCGCGATGATTTCGAGCAACGGGGATTCGAATGACATGGCTGGCAAGGAGCACCGACGCCGCAACCGGCAACGGCGCCCATGGTAGACGAGCGCATCCGCCGCGTCACGCCGGCGCGATGTCCTCGTGCCAGTCGATATCGCCGCACAGCACGCACATCTGCTCGCCGATACGCGTCGCGAGCGACAGCGTCACGCACGGCACCGCCTCGTTGATCGACAGATACGGGCGCGTCACGTGCACGCGCTCCGGCGCTTCGATCGCGGTATGGAAGTACGGCCGGCGCAGCCAGTTCGCGCCCTGCGCGTCCGCGAGCGGCAGGAAGCGCGTTTCGTGCGACGCGCGGTCCGCGCGCAGCACGACGTTGCGGCCCGCCTGACGTCCGCGCGCATCGAGCAGGAAGCAGCGCGCGGCATCGTCGAGCGCGAGGAAATTCCAGCAGACTTCCTCGAGCGGCTCGCCTGCCACCAGACGCTCCGCCGCGCGCTCGAACGCACGGATGTACGGCGCAAGACGCGTCGCGTTACGGCGGGCGCGCTCCTCCGTCAGCGCGCGATAGCGCTCGGTCACATCGGCGATGCACTCGGTCGCGTGCACGCTGTCGGCGAGCCCCGGGTTCGGGCGGCCGAAGAAAAAGCCCTGCACGAAATCCGCATCGCAGCCGAGCGCGAGCTGCGCTTCGTGCTCGGTCTCCACGCCTTCGATCAGCACCAGCTTGCCCGCTTCGTGCAGCAGCGAGACGAGCCCCGGCAGGATCGTTGCCATGTCGGCGCGATGCGCGGCATGCGACAGCATGATGCGATCGAGTTTCACGATATCCGGGTTCAGCTGCCAGATGCGTTCGATGTTCGAATGGCCGGCGCCGAAGTCGTCGAGCGCAATCAGGAAACCTCGGTCGCGGAACTGCTTCACGGCATCGGCGAGACGGTCCAGATCTTCGGCGCGCTGCTCGAGCACTTCGAGCACGATGCGGCGCGGCGGCAGTTCGAGCCGGCGCAGATTCGCGAGCAGCGCCGCAGCGTGATACGGGTCCGTCAGCGTACCGGGATGCACGTTGAGGAACAGCCACTCGCGCTCCGCGCCGAGTACGTTGAAGTTCTCCAGATGCAACGCCTGCGTGAGCCGGTCGACGTGCAGCAGGTCGCCGAAGCGCGACGCCTGGCCGAACACGTCGAGCGGCGAGACCGCGCGGTCGAGCGCGTCGTGCGAGCGCAGCAGGCCTTCGTAACCGACCGCGCGCAGGTGCGCGAGGCTGAAGACCGGCTGGAAGACGCTCGTCAGCGTGAGGTCGCCGTGCCGCGCCGAGTACCGTTGCAGCCCCGAGCTCACGCTCATCTCGAAGCCGTACGGCGATGCCGCCATTCTTTCCTGTTGCGCGATGCTCATGCGTTCCTCTCAGGTATCCGTTCGCGACGGCCTGTCTTTCTTCAATCTGCGTCAGAGGCCGCTATTAAGCAAGGTCCGTGCACGCGCTGCCGCACACTTGCACGATCATTTGACCTGCGGTTGCACCGGTACAAGCTTCGCGCATCGCGGCGGGGCGCGCGACGCACCGCTTCGGTGCAGTCTGTGGCCTGGAAAGGCGGTGTTGCGCCGTCGGCCGGATGCGCGGTTTGCGATCGGCTTTCATCGTGGCGGGCTACACTGTCGCGCGGCGCTTTGTCGTCCCGTTATGTCGTCTTGCTTCGTCATCGCTTCCTGCGCCATTCGCGTATTCCTTCTGCGTCGCCGCACGCCCGGTCCGATGGAAATTGTCTTCACCGTTCTGATCCTGCTGCTTGCCGTCGCGCTCTCTGGCGTGATCGTGCGCCTGCTGCCGTTCAGGCTGCCGCTGCCGCTCGTGCAGATCGCGCTCGGCGCGCTGCTCGATCTGCCGAACCCGGGCCTGCACGTCCGGTTCGATCCTGCACTCTTCATGCTGCTGTTCATTCCGCCGCTACTGTTCGCCGACGGCTGGCGGATCCCGAAGCGCGAGTTCTTCATGGCGCGCCGCGCGATCCTGATGCTCGCGCTCGGGCTCGTGTTCATGACGGTGCTCGCGATCGGCTACTTCGTTCACTGGCTCGCGCCCGAGATTCCGCTGCCCGTGGCGTTCGCACTCGCCGCGGTGCTGTCGCCCACCGATGCGGTCGCGTTGACCGGTATCGCGGGCCGCGACCGGATTCCGCCGCATCTGATGCATATCCTGGAAGGCGAAGCGCTGATGAACGACGCGTCCGGTCTCGTCGCGCTGAAGTTCGCGATCGCGGCGGCGTTGACCGGCGTGTTCTCGCTGCGCGATGCGTCGATCAGCTTCGTGATCATCGCGGCCGGCGGTCTCGCGGTGGGCGCGGCCGTCGCGTGGCTGTTCTCGATCGTGTCGGCGCGCTTTCTCGCGGTGACGCCGGAGGGCGACCCCGCACCCGGCGTCGTGATGACGCTGCTGATTCCGTTCGCGGCTTACCTGTTCGCGGAGCACATCGGCTGCTCGGGGATTCTGTCCGCCGTCTCCGCCGGCATGACGATGAACTACGCGAGCCTCGCGAACGCGGGGCCGGTGTCGGCGCGGGTGCGCGCGGACAGCACGTGGACGATGATCGAGTTCGTCTTCAACGGTATGGTGTTCATCATGCTCGGCCTGCAGCTGCCGCACATCATCGGCCGCGCGCTGCTCGACGCGCACGAGTCCGGCAATGCGCAGATGTGGCGGCTGGTCGGCTACGTGGCCGCGGTGGCGGTTGCGCTGTACGCGTTGCGCTTCGCGTGGGTGTGGCTGCTGCGCTGGTTCGCGAGCCGCGGCGCCGCGCGTCACGGCATCGTCAACGCGGTGCCGGGGCTGCGCACGGTGGGCATCATGACGTTCGCCGGCGTGCGCGGCGCGGTGACGCTGGCGGGCGTGCTTTCCGTGCCGGAGGTGCTGGCCAATGGTGTGGACCTGCAGGGGCGCGACGTCGCGATCTTCATCGCGTCCGGCGTGATACTGGCATCGCTCGCGATCGCCGTGGTGGCGTTGCCGCTGCTGCTGGATGGCGCGAAGCGCGGGCGCGATCCGCGCACGGTGGCGGAGGAACGGCTCGCGCGCAAGCTCGCGGCGCAGGCGGCGATTCGCGCGGTGGACGGCCTGCACGAAACGACGACCGCCGGGCTCGACGAAGCAGCCGCCGCCCACGCAACCGACGTGACCGCCCGCGTGATGGACGTGTACCGGCGGCGCCTCGCCACCCTCACCGACGACAAGCAGCCCGCCGACGAAGCGCGCCGCGCGGAAGCGTTCGAATTCCGGATGAAGCTCGCCGGCATGCGCGCGGAACGGGCCGAACTGCTGGCGCTGCGCAACAGCTCGAAGATCAACGACGAGACGCTGAACAAGCTGATGCGCGAAGTGGACCTGGCCGAGACCGCACTGACCACCCGCGGCCGCAACAAGGGCTGACGATGCAGCCGGCGCAGCATCAGGAGGCCCGACGCGCGCCGGCACCCCGTCGGCTCACTGGTTGATACTCCTGCCGCGAGGCCGTTGTCGCGATGCGGAGCGCGGCGCACACTTTGAGCCTGCGATGCTGCCCCCTCGCCACCGGGTCCAGCAGGCCGGCCACGAGGTTCAGGGGAACGCGGCAGGGGTAGGGGCAGGGGTAGGCGGAACCGCGTTCAGACCGCAGCTTCCTGCACCGGCTTGCCACGCAGGAGCGCGTAGAGAATGATCGCGCCGAAGGTCGCGGTGCCGATACCGCCGAGGCCGAAGCCGCCGAGCTTCAGCGAAAAGTCGCCCGCACCCAGCACGAGCGTGACGGCCGCGACGATCAGGTTGCGGTTGTCGGAGAAGTCGACGCGGTTCACGACCCAGATGCGCGCGCCCGTCACCGCGATCAGCCCGAACACGACGATCGACACGCCGCCGAGCACCGGCCCCGGAATCGTCTGGATGAGCGCGCCG
The DNA here is from genome assembly GCF_003443895.1 of Paraburkholderia phosphatilytica. Taxonomy (GTDB): domain Bacteria; phylum Pseudomonadota; class Gammaproteobacteria; order Burkholderiales; family Burkholderiaceae; genus Paraburkholderia; species Paraburkholderia phosphatilytica. Next base: position 99,095 of record NZ_QQOA01000015.1, read on the forward strand.
AACTTCGGCGAGAAGCCGAGCAGCAGCGCGATCAGCGCGGCGATCACGAACACCAGCGTCGAATAGATCCTGGTCACGGCCATCACGCCGATGTTTTCCGCGTAGGTCGTCACGCCGGTGCCGCCCGCGAAGCCCGACACGATCGTCGCGATCGCGTCGCCGATGAACGCGCGGCCGATGTAGCGGTCGAGGCTCTTGCCCGTCATCGCGCTCACCGCCTTGATGTGGCCGAGGTTCTCCGCGACCAGGATCACGGCGACCGGCGCGAGCAGCGCCATCGCGTGCGGATCGAAGCTCGGTGCCATGAAGTGCGGCATGCCGAACCACGCCGCGTTCGTGACGATCGAGAAGTCGATCGGCTTGCCCATGCCAAGGCCGTTCGTGACGACCGCGTAGATCGCGTAGGCGATCAGGAGGCCGACCAGGATCAGCAAGCGCTGCAGCATGCCGCGCGTGAACACCGCGACCGCGCCGACGCACAGCACGGTCACGAGCGCCATCCACGAGTCGAAGTTCGAGCCGCTCACGCCATGCACCGCGATCGGCGCGAGATTCAGGCCGATCACCGTGACGATCGAACCGGTCACGACCGGCGGCATCAGCGTTTCGATCCACTTCGTGCCGACGCCCGACACGATCAGTCCGATCACGCCGTACACGACGCCGCACGCGATGATCCCGCCGAGCGCGACCGGGATATTGAGGTTCGGACCGTGCCCAGCGTAGCCGGTGACCGCGATCACGAGGCCGATGAACGAGAAGCTCGAACCGAGGTAGCTCGGCACCCGGCCGCCCACCAGCACGAAGAACAGCAGCGTGCCGATGCCCGACATGAAGATGCACAGGTTCGGATCGAAGCCCATCAGGAGCGGGGCGAGCACCGTCGAGCCGAACATCGCGACGACGTGCTGCACGCCCATCGCGATCATCTGCGGGCCGGGCAGGCGTTCATCGATGTTGACGACACGCGCTTCGGTCGAAGGCGGCAGGGCGCGCCAGCGCGGAAACCAGGAATCGGCCATGTGGGAGTACTCCTCTGTGTATTGGCGGGTGGTGGGGTGTGACGGAACGCGACGGCATGATGCGGCGCTGTGGTTGCGGCTGCGCGGCATGGCCGGCGTCGTCGTGCGGTCAGGCGCGAGTGTACGGATGCAGGCAGGCGCTGACAAGCTGACGAAAATCGGTCCGGCATGACGTTAGGGCTGGAGCCGCCGAATGCGAAACGCCGGCTCCGTGCGTTGCACGGGCCGGCGTCCGGCTGTGACGGGCCTGCTGAACAGGTCAGAGGCCAGAACGTTATGTGCTCACGCGTGCCGCGCGCGCCGTCCTTCGATTTCGAACACCGACACCGCGCTCTGCAGCTGCTTCGCCTGATCGGCCATCGAGCCCGCGGCGGCCGCGGCCTGCTCGACGAGCGCGGCGTTCTGCTGCGTGACCTGATCCATCTGCGCGACCGCGCGGTTCACCTGCTCGATTCCCGTGCTCTGCTCGTTCGACGCCGAGGAGATCTCGCCCATGATGTCGGTCACGCGGCGCACGGCCGTCGTCACTTCGGTCATCACGGTGCCCGCACGCTCGGCGAGCGTCGCGCCGCTGCCGACGCGCGACGTCGACGATTCGATCAGCTCCTTGATCTCCTTCGCGGAGACGGCGCTGCGCTGCGCAAGCGAACGCACTTCGCCCGCGACGACCGCGAAGCCGCGGCCCTGCTCGCCGGCGCGCGCCGCTTCCACCGCCGCATTCAGCGCGAGGATGTTGGTCTGGAACGCGATGCTCTCGATCACCGCGATGATGTCGGTCATGCGCTTCGAGCCAGCGGCCAGTTCGCGCATCGTCGCGACGACGTCGTCGACGAGTTCGCTGCCCTGCTGCGCGACGCTCGATGCGCCGTTCGCGAGACCACTCGCCTGCTGCGCGTTCTCGGCGTTCTGACGCACTGTGGAGGTCAGCTCTTCCATGCTCGACGCGGTTTCCTGCAGCGAGGCCGCCTGCTCTTCCGTGCGTTGCGACAGATCGGCGTTGCCCTGTGCGATCTCGTCGGATGCGAGCAGGATCGATTCGCTCGACGTGCTGATGCCCGAGACGATCGATGCGAGCCGGTCGCGCATGTCCTTCAGCGCATAGAGCAGGCTGCTGTGGTCGCCGTCGCGCAGTTCGACGCGCGCAGTCAGGTCGCCGCCCGCGATGCGGCTCGCGATTTCCATCGCGTAGCCCGGCTCGCCGCCAAGCTGGCGTGAGAGTCGCCGCGCGATGAACCATGCGAGCAGCGCGCCCACCACGATCGACACCAGCACGAGCGCGCTGACTGTCACGCGCATCGTGCTGTAGGTCTGCGTGGCGGTCTCTTTCGATGCAGTCGCCTGCTGCCGGCGATATTGAACGGCCGTCGCGATCTCGTCGCGCAATGCTTCGCTTGCCGCGATCGCGCGGCGCACCAGCTCCGCGTTGTCGACACCTGCGGGAACCGGATCGGCGCCGATCTGCTCGCGCACGATCGCTTCCCACGCGGCCGCGCCGCGCAGCACCGCATCGAAATGTTCCTGCGCGCGTGAGTCGGTGATCGTCGCGCGATAGCCGTCGAAGTCGTCGTGCATCGTCTTCAGCTGCGCGGCGATTTCATCCTTGAGTTTCTGGCGCGCGGCGTCGTCCGGCGCGTAGCCGAGATTGGCGGCATCGAGATCGGAGCTGAGCTTGTTGCGGTTCGCCTCTTCCATGTAGTAGAGGCCGTCCATGTGGCGATCGGCAATCGTGTTCGTGATGTCGTGAACCGACGACAGCGACATCAGCCCCGATGCGCCCACCACCATGCCGAACGCAATCACCACGGCAAATGCGACCAGCAGTTTTCTGAACACCGTCATGCTGTCAAACCACTTCATTATTGATTCCTTGAGCGAGCCTGAATTGAAACGGCGATGCGTCGAACGCACACACGCATGCCTGCATAAGGTCGTTTACGGCCGGCCCGTATGCGACTTGACTGACCGATGGCGGGAATAACGCGGGACAGATGACAGCGCTTCCACTGCCTCGACGAAGCATCGCGCAGTGAAAGGAGAACGAAACAGATTGCGGGGAGAAGAAGGTGGGGGCACTCCGGATCAGGCGCTATCCGATATGGCGATAAAAAGGGGCTCCATACACTGGCGTGCCTGCGTGACGCGCCGGGGGACGCGCGCCGGGTTACACGCGCGCGTTGCGGCCTTGCGGTTCAGCCGTTCATCCATCCTGGCGTGCGCGGCGTTCTTTCCGGTCAGCGCCCGGGTTGCCCAAGCTGTCCGAGCGGCACCGCCGGGTCCGGCACACTGGTCGCTGCGTTCGCCTGATAGCAGCGCACGCGGTTGCGGCCGGCGTCTTTCGCGTCGTAGAGCGCGGCGTCGGCCGCATCCACCAGCGCGCGCCAGGTTCCGAACGGATGCATGCTCGTGCACGCGACCCCGACGCTCACCGTCAGCACATGGTGCGTGCTCGCGACGTGATGGATCGAGCGCGTCTGTACTGCCGCGCGAATCTTCTCCGCGAGCTGCATCGCGCCATCCTCATCGGTGTCCGGCGCGAGCAGCGCGAACTCCTCGCCGCCATAGCGCGCCGCGCAGTCAAGCGGCCGGCGCGTGTAGTGCGCAATCGAACGCGCGACCGAGATCAGCGCGTCGTCGCCGGCGGAGTGACCGTAGAAGTCGTTGTAGCCCTTGAAGCTGTCGACGTCGAACAGCAGCAGCGACAGCGGCCGCCCGGTGCGCTGTGCGTTGCGCCACGCGACGTCGGCGTGAGCCTCGAAGGTGCGGCGATTGTCGAGCCCCGTCAGGCCGTCGGTACGCGCGAGCACGCGCAGTTCTTCCTCCACCTTCAGACGCCGCGTCAGCTCCTTCGAGAAACGCACCGCGAGCGCGACGATCAGCAGGTCAAGCGCCGCGACGATCGAGCCGATGATCCAGGCGCGGCGACGCCATTCGGTGTAGATGTCGCCAGTGGCGAGCGCGATGTCGAGAATCAGCGGATAGCTCTGGATATGCCGGAAGTTGTACCAGCGTGGCACGTTGTCGATCGACGCGGTACCGAAGAATTCCCCGCTCGGCTGCAGCACGAAGCGCTCGTAGTTCGCGGTGTGCTTCAGGCTCGAGCCGATCAGCTTCGGATCGAGCGGGCGGCGCATCAGCATCGTGCCGTCCGCGAGCATCAGCGCCATCGAGCCGTTCGGCCCGAGCTTCATGCCTGCGAACAGGTCGTGAAAGTACTCAAGCCGCATCGTGCCGACCACCACGCCCGCGAAACTGCCGTCCGCGTGCGTGAGCCGCCGGCTCAGCGCGATGGTCGGGCCGCCTTCGTGCAGAAGCGGCGCGAACGGGTGGCTGATGTACAGGCCGACATTCGGCGAATCGCGTTGCACGGTGAAGTAGTCGCGGTAGGCGAAACTCCCGCCAAGCGGCGTCTCATCGCGCGAATCGAGGATCAGCTTGCCGGTTTCGTCGAGCACGAGGATCGAACCGATGTACTTCGCGGTGGTCGACCGGTCGAACAGCACCATGCGGCGCAGGTCGGGCGGCAGCTTCATCACCTCGGGGCGCGCGAGCGCCTCGATCACGGCCTGCAGCGAGAGATCGTAGACTTCGAGATTGCGCGAGGTGTCGCGGTCCACCAGCAGCGCGATGTTGTTTGCCGCCTCCTGCTCACGGCGCAGCGCGTCTTCGCGCATCTCGACCAGCACGACGATCGTGATGGCGAGGATCGCGGCGGCGAGCACGAGGCTGATTGCGATCACGCTGGTCGGACGACGCGTCACCATGCTGGCGGTGGTTTCCTGTGGCAGGCAAGCTGGCGCGGCATGCCGGGCACGCGGCGCGGTTCGGGATCACCTGACAGGCGCGGGGGTCGCGTCACCGACACGCAGGAGCGGCGGATGACGGGAGCGGCCGATGAGGCTGTCAGGCGGCTGGTTCGGCAATGCGGTCTGGCAAAGGCCCGGACAACGTCGGCCGGTGAGCGGCTATTGTGCGCGTTTTTGGGGAGTTTTACGACCGCCTGACGTTGCCTGCGTGATGCGGATGGGGGCCTGGTGCGGCTCAGTCCGACCGGCTGGCTGCCGGCGTCGCGCCGGCTTCTCCGCGGGCTTGCCCGCGCGCGAGCGCGAGGATGTCGGGCGCCTCGACGAACGCGACGGGCGCGCCGTGCCGCGCGACCGCCAGCATCGCCTGTCCCACTTCGGCGGTAGTCACGATCCGGTCCGGCGCGACGAGCCGCATGAGCGGCCAGAGCGGCCTGGCGAGCACGATGAAGAGCTGGTACAGCGCGGTTTTGGAGCGGATGCCGCCCAGTGGCTGGATCGGACCCGGGCGGAACAGGTAGACCGCCCTGAACGGCATCGTGCGCAGCGTGTTTTCGGTGCGCCCTTTCACGCGCGCCCACATGCTGCGGCCGCGCTCCGTGCTGTCCGTACTGGCGCCGGAAACGTAGACGAACGTCATCTGCGGATTGAGCCGCGCGAGCGGTTCCGCGATGCGTATCGTCAGATCATAGGTGATGCGCGTGTAAGCGGCCTCTTTCACGCCGACTGAGGACACGCCAAGGCAGAAGAAGCACGCGTCGAAGCCGCCCAGCCGGGCCTCGATCGAACGGCTGTCTCCAGGGTCCGTCTGGATGACCTCGCGCAGCTTTGGGTCGCTGATGCCTGTGGCGCGGCGTCCCATGATCTGCACGAGCTCGACATCCGGCGCGGCGAGACACTCGCGCAGCACGCCCTGCCCGACCATCCCGGTCGCGCCATAGATCAGGACCTTCAACCGGCGCCTCCGAGTACTTCGGTCGTCTCCGCTGATGCGCCCTGCTGCTCGGGCCACCACGTATTCGTGAGCCCGCATGACACTTCCCAAAGGCGTGCGGCGAGCGTCCTGTCCTTCGCCTGATGGCTGATGTGCACCTTGCCGGGCGTACCCTTCAGCTCGAATGGGCCGGTCGGCCCGTAGTAGCAGCCCGGCTCCACGTCGGGCGACGTGGCAGCAAGCAGCGAGGACAGTGCACCGCGCGTCGCGGACTGGCTCAGGAGCGGCTCGAACGTCACCGCGTTGATCCGTTGCATCCACGTGTCGCCGGGGCCGTTCGCGATCAGGTCGGTTCGCGCATAGCCTGGGTGCGCCGCAACTGAAACCAGCCCCCAGCCGTGTGAATCGCTGCGGCGCTGCAGTTCGATCGCGAACATCAGCATCGCAAGTTTCGACTGCGCGTACGCGCGCCATGGCCGGTAGTGGCGCATCGACTGCAGGTCGTCGAAGTGAATCGCCGCGAACGTGCGATGCGCGATGCTGCTGAGGTTGACGACGCGCGGCGCCTGCGCAGCGCGCAACGAAGGGAGCAGGCGCGCCGTCAACGCGAAGTGACTGAGGAAGTTGGTGCCGAACTGCAGTTCGAAGCCATCGGCGGTCGTGTAGCGTTTGGGCGGCGTCATCACGCCCGCATTGTTCACGAGCAGATCGAGCACGCCGTATTCGCTGGCAAAGCGCTTCGCGAACTCGCGCACGGAGCCCAGGCTCGCGAGATCGAGGTCCATGTAGCGCACGGACGCCTGCGGGCACGCCCGCAGGATCTGCTCCATGGCAACCTCTCCTTTGGACGCGTTACGCCCGGTCAGGATCACGTTCGCCCCTGCGCGCGCGAGCCCGAGCGACGTCTCATACCCGAGACCGCCTGTTGCACCGGTGATCACCGCGATCCTGCCGGTCTGCGATGGAATATCGCTGGTCGTCCAGTTCGGCATCGCACTCTTCCTTTGTCATCAGGTTTGAGGAAACGGCGGAACCGGATCGTTGCGGGAAAGATCAGTTGAAAGGCTGACTTCGCGCCAACGTGAATCCGCTTCCGCGCGAGCGGCTTCGGCCATGGATGCATAATGCACCGCATCGCTTCCGAGTAGCAGGTGCGCGGGCGGATCGTCGTGGCGCGCGAGCTTCACGATCACGTCTGCGACCCGTGCGGCACTGCCCGTTTCGTTGCCGATGTACTGGTCGAACATCGCAACAAGCGGGCCCAGGGATGCTTCGTACTCCGGCAGGAGAGGCGGCAGGCTGTTGCGCGCCTCGGGTCCCCAGCCTGTGCCCATGCCACCAGGCTCGATCGCCGTCACCTTCACGCCGAAAGTCTTTACCTCTTCGCGCAGGACTTCCGCGAAGCCGCCCATCGCCCACTTCGCAGATTGATAGGCAGCAAGACCTGGGGTTCCTAAGCGACCTCCAACCGACGATACGTGGATGATATGACCGGATTTCTGCTCGCGCATGACTGGCAGCGCAGCACGTGTGGTGTACACCGCACCGAAGAAACTGGTCTCGATCTGCGCGCGGAAATCGTCGGCATCGGCCTGTTCGAACGGCGCGAAGTGGCCGTAACCCGCGTTGTTGACGAGCACATCGAGGCGGCCAAACGCATCGAGCGCGGTACGCACCGCGGCTTCGGCGGCGACCGGGTCCGTCACGTCCTGCGCGACGGCGCGAAGGCGCGCGCTGCCGTGCTGCTCGACGAGATCCGCGAGGGTGTGCGGATCGCGTGCGCCCGCAACGACACGGTCGCCGGTGGCGAGCGCCGCCTGCACGACAAGACGGCCAAGGCCGCGCGAACTGCCGGTAACCAGCCAGACTTTCGACATTATCTGCTCCTTTGATGATTAGTTGAGCGCGTAATCACTCATTAAAAGACGAAAAAAAGGCCGCAAGGTCACGGTGCGGCCACCGCATGCCAGAACACCTCGAAGCCGGTGTTCCGGTACTGCCCGTGCTGCTGTGGCTCGCGCGCGATGAAGTCCATCGTGGTTTCTGCAATCGAGCCCATGATCGCCGACACGAACGCCGGCGGATGATTCCTCAGTACACCGCTCGTGAACGCCTCGTGAATCGTCGCGTTGACGTCCGCGAAGGCCTCCATGCCGGCTGCCTTGCTGGCATCGGTGACGAGGTGCGAGGCGCCCAGCATCGTCATCACCTTGCGCCTGTGCGGCTGCGCGACGCCCCAGTCCACATACGCATTCCACACGTGCTGCGCCCGCTCGCGGATGCTGCCCGTGCGCGGAAAGTGCGAGGCCATCACGTCGCGCAGCTCCATCTTCAGCTCGAGATACAGCTGGTTCAGCAGCTCGTCCTTGCTCGCGAAGTAGGTGAAAAGCGTGCCCTCCGCGACGCCCGCCGCTTTTGCGATCTTCGCGGTCGGCGCGCCGATGCCCTGCGCGTCGATCACCTGGATCGCGGCGGCAAGGATCGCGTTGCGCTTGTCTTCGCTTTTGGGACGGGCCATGTGGACATTAAACGGCTGCTTTCAGCTGCGATAATTAATGAGTGATTGCTCAATCATATCGTTGATATGCTTCCGGTGCAAGACAGGTCCGGGGTGCGGTCTACACCGGGAACCGCGTGGTCGACAGGATTTCCTTCAGCACCATGAAGCTGCGGATCTGCCGCACGCCGGGCAGATACAGCAGCTGCTCCGCGTGCAGCCGGTTGAAGCTGTCGCTGTCGCGTGTACGCACGAGCATGAAGTAGTCAAACTCGCCGGTGACGACGTGGCACTCCATGCAGCCCGCCACCTTCTGCGCGGCCTTTTCGAATTCGGCGAAGGATTCGGGCGTCGAGCGGTCGAGCACCACACCGATCAAGACGAGCATGCCCGCCCCCACCGCTTTCGGCTCGAGCAGCGCGACCACCCCGCGGATCAGGCCCGACTCCTTCAGCCGTTCGACGCGGCGCAGACACGCTGGCGCGCTGAGATTCACCTTCGCGGCGAGGCTCACGTTCGAGATCGACGCGTCGCGCTGCAGCTGCCGCAGGATCGCGCGGTCGATGCGATCGAACTGCGGCGCGGCGTCGTCCTGCCTGCTGGCCTGCTGACGTAATTTTGTTGCGCACATCGCGATGCTCCCGCAATCCAGATAAGTCGTCTTGACTTGTCACGTTCGTGAATAAGGTGAATGGCATTTTTTTCGCAAGCTCATTTCCTTCGCGATTTCATACCATTTTCATCACCGCGGCAACGGGCACACCGTGCTCCAGGCACGCCGCCGTCCCTGATCAACGAATCACCCACTGGAGGAGCCAGGCGATGAACCTGCAGAAATTCCCCCGCTACCCGCTCACCTTCGGCCCGACGCCGATCCATCCGCTCAGGCGCCTGAGCGGGCATCTGGGCGGCAAGGTCGAGCTGTATGCGAAGCGCGACGACTGCAACAGCGGCCTCGCGTTCGGCGGCAACAAGACCCGCAAGCTCGAGTACCTGATTCCCGAGGCACTTGCGCAGGGCTGCGACACGCTGGTGTCGATCGGCGGCATCCAGTCGAACCAGACGCGCCAGGTGGCCGCCGTCGCCGCGCATCTCGGCATGAAGTGCGTACTCGTGCAGGAGAACTGGGTGAACTACTCCGACGCCGTGTACGACCGCGTCGGCAACATCCAGATGTCGCGCATTCTGGGCGCCGACGTACGGCTCGTGCCGGACGGCTTTGACATCGGCTTTCGCAAGAGCTGGGAAGACGCGCTCGAAAGCGTGCGCGCCGAAGGCGGCAAGCCCTACGCGATTCCGGCCGGCTGCTCGGATCACCCGCTGGGCGGTCTCGGTTTCGTCGGCTTTGCTGAGGAAGTGCGGCAGCAGGAGAAGGAACTCGGCTTCAAGTTCGACTACATCGTGGTGTGCTCGGTGACGGGCAGCACCCAGGCCGGCATGGTGGTCGGTTTCGCGGCGGATGGCCGCGCGGATCGCGTGATCGGTATCGATGCATCGGCGAAACCCGACGCGACGCGCGAGCAGATCACGCGCATTGCAAAGCGCACCGCGGAAGCGGTGGAGCTGGGCCGCGACATCACCGCGAAGGACGTGGTACTCGACGAGCGTTACGGCGGCCCCGAGTACGGGCTGCCGAACGAAGGCACGCTCGAAGCGATCCGCCTGTGCGCGCGACTCGAAGGCATGCTGACAGACCCGGTGTACGAGGGCAAGTCGATGCATGGAATGATCGACAAGGTGCGGCGCGGCGAATTTCCGGAAGGATCGAAGGTGCTGTACGCGCACCTGGGCGGCGTGCCGGCGCTGAACGGTTACAGCTTCATCTTCCGCGATGGCTGATTCGCGCGTTCGCCTCTGAAGTCTGGCGCAGCGGAGCGCAAAAAAGCCAGGGCAACCTTCACCGGTTGCCCTGGCTCCTTCACTTCATTTCATCGCGAGCGATCACACGAGCTGCAACGCCAGCGTCAGATCCCCCGGCGGCGTTGCGCCGCTATCTGCAAACGAACGATCGCGCGCGACGACGCCATCGAGCGGCGTCAACTGGTGCACGCGCGTGATGAAGCGCAGGATCGAACCCGTGTCGTAGAACGTGTGATCGACGTGGCCCGTCTTCGCGAGCGACGAGATCACGAGCGCCGGAATGCGCGAGCCCGGACCCCAGCGGTCGCCCTTCGGCGGCGCGACCGGATCCCACCAGCCGCCGTTCTCGTCGACGGTGACGATCACCACCGTGTTCTGCCACTGCGGCGAATGCTGCAGATGCTCGATGATGTTCGCAATGTGACGATCGCCCGACGCGACGTCCGCATAGCCCGCGTGCATGTTCAGATTGCCCTGCGGCTTGTAGAACGTCACCGCCGGCAGACGGCCCGCATCGATATCCGCGATGAAGCGGTTGGTCGACGGATCGTCGCCCATGCCGCCATCGCGCAGATGCTGCGCACGCGCCGCGGTGCCCGGCGCGAAGCTCGCGAAGTAGTTGAACGGCTGGTGGTGATACTGGAAGTCGGGCACCGCGCCGTCTTCGTTCCAGTGATCGAGCGCGAACTGCCATGCGCCCGAATACCACGCCCAGTCGATGCCCTTGTCCGACAGACGGTCGCCGATCGTCGCGTAGTTCTGCGGCCGCAGCACGCGCGGCTCGCCCGGGTCGGCGAAGCGCGGATCGCCGCCCTTCGCCGGACGCACGTTGCTCGGCTCGTAAGGCGGCGCCATCGTGTTGACCGCGTAGCCATCCGCAGTGAAGAGGCCGTCGCGCACGAACTTCGGCGGACCATCCAACGCCGATGCGGGACTATCCGCCGCGATCTTCAGACGCGGGCTGGTCGGATCGCCATCCACCACGGAGAGCAGATGCTTCACGTTGCTGTTCGCCGCGTCCGGATAGTACGGCGCCTGCGCGGAAATCAGGAAGAGGTGGTTCAGCCACGAGCCACCGAAAGCGGCCATGAAGAAGTTGTCGCACAGCGTGTACTGTTGCGCGAGATTCCACAGCTTCAGATCTTCCGCATTGCTGCGGTAATGGCCCATCACGAGGCCACCCGAATCCGCCCACGCGACGAACTGGTCGTTGCGCCCCGAGTTGATCTGCATCTGGTTCTGGTAGAAGCGATGCCACAGGTCGCGCGTGATCACACCGTTCGGCAGCGGCTTGCCCTGCGCATCGGGAATCAGGAACGGCCCGTTGCGCAGCCCCATCACATCGCTTTCGGCAACGTGATACGCGGTGCCGTCGACGGTCTGCGTCTGCGGCACGAGGCCACCCCAGATCTTCGGCAGCTGCGGCAGCGGCGTCTTGCCGTCGCGGTCGAGCTGCACGTAGCGATCCGGCGAAAGGTCCGACAGCGGATGCCGCACGCCGGGGAAGTGGCCGTACAGGTTCGCGAAGCTGCGGTTCTCCGCGTAGATCACCACGATGTTGCGCACCTGCCCGCGCAGCGCCGCGTCGACGCGCGGGTCGTTCGCGGCGGACGCGCCCGGCGTCTGGCAGCCGCCCAGCGCCAGCCCCATCCCGAACGCGGCGAGGCCACCCAGTACGCGGCGGCGCTCGGGATCCTCAGGACCATCCGGCTGGGACGGCGCGGTGGACACAGGTGGCTTGTCGGTCATGTCGGATTCTCCGTGGTCGTGGACGTCGGTCGGGCGCGCCTTGCGGAGCATAGCAGCCGAACCCGGCGATGTACCCCCGGTACTCGCGCGACCCGGCGCTCCGCAGACAGCGCGCAGCGGCCCTCCTCTCTTTTAACCCTTAAATTTTTCGTGAGCGTGTCGTTAACTATTCCATTCATGGTTATTTTATCCACTTATGGAACATACGCCTGCCAGTACGTGATAACTGGCGAGCGGCACGACGAGGGGACTACTCCGATGAAGACGCTCACCATCAACGCGCGAATCGCTTTGACGATCGCGTTCCTTGGGCTGCTGCTGATCGCAACGGGGCTGCTCGGCATCCTGGGCATGAACGCCAGCAACCGCGCGCAGCGCGACGCGTACGCGGTGCACTTCGCGTCCGTCGTTGCGCTGGGCAAGTCGGGCACGGCGATGTCGCGGGCGCGCTTCGGACTTGACTGGGCGATGAGCAATCCGCACTCGTCGCAACTGCAGGTGCAGCTTGACCGCGCGAGCACGCTGCTCGCCGACTCCGACCGCTGGTGGGCCAGCTTCCGCGCGCTGCCGAAGACCGACGACTTGCAGCGCCTGACCGATGACCTCGAACAGAAGCGCGCTGCCGTGCTGCACGATGGCATCGACCAGTTGATCCAGGCCATTCACGCCGGCGATACGAGCTGGATGGACGAGAGCCGCGCGAAGCATCTGATCGGCCTCTACACCGCGATGAACCAGAGCCAGGCCGCGCTCGAACACTATCTGGACGATGCCGCGCAGGCCGCCAGTAATCATTCGGCCGCGCTGTTCCGGATGCTGCTGGTCGCGAGCGTGGCGAGCATTGTCGTGGGGCTCGCGGTGGCGGTGCTGAGCTGGTGGACGCTGCGCCGCGCGATCATGACACCGCTGCACGACGCTCTGCGCCAGTTCGACGCGATCGCCGCCGGCGAGCTGACCACGCGCGCGCCGGTCCGCGCCGACGACGAGATGGGCGCGCTGCTGCGCGGGCTCGACGCGATGCAGACACGGCTGCGTGCGACGGTGACGTCCGTGCGCTCCGGTTCGCATGCGATCGCATCGTCGACGCAGCAGATCGCGGCGGGCAACCTCGATCTCTCGCAGCGCACCGAAGAACAGGCGGCGTCGCTCGAAGAGACCGCTTCGGCGATGGAACAGCTCACCTCGACCGTGCAGCTCAACGCCGACAGCGCCCAGCACGCGAGCCAGCTCGCGCACGACGCATCCGGCATGGCATCGCGCGGCCGCGACGCGGTGGGCAGCATGGTCGACACGATGCGTGCGATCCACGCGAACTCCGCGAAGATGACCGGCATCATCACGGCGATCGAAGGCATCGCATTCCAGACCAATATCCTCGCGTTAAACGCGGCCGTCGAAGCAGCGCGCGCCGGCGAGGAAGGACGCGGCTTCGCGGTAGTGGCCGGCGAAGTGCGAAGCCTCGCGCAGCGCTCCGCCGCGGCCGCGAAGGAGATCGGCACGCTGATCGCGGATGCGACGACGCGAGTGGAACGTGGCGCGGGCGTCGCCGACGATGCGGGCGGCACGATGCACGACATCGAAGGCGCGATCGCGCGGGTTGCGAAGATCGTCGGCGAGATTGCGACGGCGTCGCGGGAACAGAGCGACAGCATCCGGCAGGTGAGCCTGGCCGTCACGCAGATGGACGAGGTGACGCAGCAGAATGCGGCGCTCGTCGAGCAGAGTGCGGCGACAGCTTCATCGCTGGCGGATCAGGCGCGGAGTTTGAGCGAGCTGACGGCGGCGTTCAAGGTGGGTGACTGACGGCAGTCGACGGTGTGCCGCGTTGCCCTATGATGCATGCTTGATGCAGCAGGACGGACAACACGACACCGGAGACTACTGATGGATCTGAAACTGCGAGGAAAGGTCGCGGTGCTGACGGGCGCGAGCGTCGGCATCGGGCTCGCTGTTGCGAACGCATTCGCCGCCGAGGGCGTGAGCCTCGTGCTGGCCGCGCGGCAGCGCGAGCGGCTCGACGCCGCCGCCAGCGATATCGCCGCGCGTCACGGCGTGCAGGCGTTGCCGGTGGCGTGCGATGTGGCGAGCGCGGAAGGCGTTGCGCAGCTGGTTCACGCGACGGTCGCGCAGTTCGGCGGTGCCGACATCCTGTTCAATAACGCGGGCACCGGCAGCAACGAAACCATCATGGAAGCGCCGGACGACAAGTGGCAGGCCTACTGGGACCTGCACGTGATGGCGGCCGTGCGGCTCGCGCGCGGGCTCGTGCCGCTGATGAAGCAGCGCGGTGGCGGCGCGATCCTGCACAACGCATCGATCTGCGCGGTGCAGCCGCTCGGCTACGAGCCAGTCTACAACGTGACCAAGGCGGCGCTGATGATGTTCTCGAAGAACCTCGCAAACGAGGTGGTGAAGGACAACATCCGTGTGAATACGATCAATCCAGGTCTCGTGCTGACGCCCGACTGGATCAAGACCGCAAGGCAGCTCACGCAGGATAGCGGCGGCGACTGGGAAGGTCATCTGCAGCAGGTGGCCGATGAGTTCGCACCGATCCGCCGGTTCGCGTCTCCTGAAGAGCTCGCTGATTTCATCGTGTTTCTCTGCTCGGATCGGGCGAGCTACAGCGTCGGGTCGACGTATTTCGTCGATGGCGGCATGTTGAGGACGGTGTGAGTGCGCTTATGGCTATGTCCATGGATAACCGACATTCGAATGCCTTGCTGGTGGCGCGCTTCTATGAGGCTTTCCGGAAGCTCGATGCTGAAGCGATGGCGCGCTGTTATGCCGACGATGTTGTCTTTTCTGATCCCGCGTTTGGAGAGCTGCGCGGCGAGGAAGCGCGTGACATGTGGCGCATGCTGACGCAGCGGGCAAAGGATTTCTCGCTGACGTTTTCCGACGTTGTCGCGAATGATCGTGACGGGCGCGCGCGCTGGATTGCGACCTACGTGTTCAGTCAGACCGGGCGCGTCGTGGTGAACCGGATCGACGCACGCTTCGAGTTTCGTGACGGGCTGATCGCCGTACATCGCGACTCGTTCGACCTCTGGCGATGGGCACGGCAGGCGCTTGGGTTCAAGGGTGCACTGCTGGGGTGGACGCCGTTCGTGCAGCGGGCGATCCGCGCACGGGCCCTCAAGGGGCTCGACGCGTACCGCGCGAAGGCCCGACGGTAGCGACGCGCAGCTGGCGTGAGTCAGGGGTTTCTTTTTCCAGAGTCGCAGTGGCAAGACGCGCGACGACGGCAAACACGACGCTTCGCCTGTCGGACCCGGCATGACAGGAAGGCTTTGCCGCGCCAGCGGGGCGTCGATCACTGGCGCCTACGTTGGCGGCTCCACACGCAGCCCTCGCGGCGTTGCGGTAGTGAGGCATCAGACGGCGGCTTCCAGTGGCTTTGCGTCGCAATCAAGAAAGGTAAGGTGTTCGAAGCACGGTTCGGCGGCGACGGCGCTGGGCGCCTTCGCCACTGAGGCGCACAGCCGCAGTCGGTCGAGAGCCCAGCGGATAGCGCGCATGAGAGTGCTCCGCCACAGTACTCGAGGAAGCGTGAGGCAGGAGCAGGAGTGTGGCGCCTGTTAATGGCATCCGGCACTTCATGCTCGTCGTTGTGATATCTCCAGCACCAACCGCGCCGTCAGGATTCCCCGGCGTCTTCCGGATCCCCCAACGGCGTTCCAGTGATTGCGCCCACCAGCGCGAGCACACCACGCTTTTCCCGCACCTTTAGCTCGCGAAAGCCCGCGAGGAGACGTTCCTCATCATCGTCCAACTCGAGCGTACCCAGATTCGCAGGTCTTCCTGTCAGCAGGTATTGGACATCCACACCGAGTTCTGCGATTCCGACCAGATAGCCTGCGTCTGGGTACCTGGCTCCCTTCTCATAGTTGACCTGTGCATGTTGCTGCACGCCTCCGGCGGCGGCGAAGTCCGTCTGATTCATCCCCAACCGCTTGCGCTCATGCCTCAGACGGATAGCGAATATGTCCGACATCGACATTTTTGTTGACATATGGTCATTTGAATATAAAATGGATCTACAGGTCGCAGTCCAGCCATCCGAACATGCGCGTCCAACGACGTCTTTCGTCTCGGGAGAAATCTGATGCCATTCACCTACGAGATCAGCGGAGCTCTACCCGTTGTCGCTCATTGCAGGCATAACCATGCCCGGCGGTTCGCACAGGGTTTGGTTGAACGGGCCTGCGTCTATTTCGCCACGGACACAGTCACTCATTCCCTCGTGATCCGCATTCGCGGCGCTCTCTGCGACGACGAGATCGAGTCGGTCGAAAAAGCGCTCTCCCAATTCTCCCAGAAATGGGCTCGGGCCGGCGCCATCTTCAGTCGCGTGCGGTACGGCGAACCGTCGTTCCTTGCCGTCGGACTCGCCTGCCACGTGGGACTGCTCCAGGAGCTCGCTGACGAACATGTGCAGTTGCGGACTTTCCTGCGACGCGAGGCGTGGCTCCTTCAGAAACTTCAGAATCCGAATCGGCAAGGCAGGGACGATGACCTGTTCCGGCCGGTGATCGCCAGACCTCATCTGGCGGTGGAACCGGCAGGAGTCTGAACATGGAAGAACCTGCAAGCTATGTGCTCTCCGGCGCCCTGCCAGTGCACGACGACGTGGACAACGGGCAGCTCGACCGGCTCGCGCGGCATCTGGGTGGAATCGCGACCGTACACCTGAAGCTCGACAAAGTGGCGCAGGCCGTTTCAATGCGCATCGCCGGCACGCTGATGCGTGATGACGTGCGCCACATCGAGCAACGAATCGAAAGGTTTGCGGAGGAGTACGCGACGACTGCCGCAGTGCTCCTTAGCGAGTGGAATGGCGTGACGCGCTGGCTGGTTGTCGGCATGAACTGGCAGGCCCAATGCCTGATCAGGCTTGGTGCGGTACAGGAACAGTATACGAAGCTCGCCGAACGACACTTCGATTTCCTGCTTCGGCTGGAAGAACCCGGCGACTCGACAGCTCGCGGCAACGCGCTCATGCGCGTCTCAGTCGAGTCCGACGGTGACTGCATGCGTTAGCCGCACGATCACTGTCGTGCCACCTGACCGCGAGTTCACCGCAGTAGAGGCGGCTCATTTCCTTGTCGCGTGCTAACCATTCGTTATCCGGCAACTTGAAGGCGACAGGCTGAATCATCGTATGGTCGAACAGATCGTCGCATCGCGCTCGACGACCTGATGGCTTGTGCTGACACGATGCGTGACGAGCAAACAACTGAGCGCGATGTTTGTCGAGTTGACGCAAACGACAGACGGCAAATCGATGGCGCAAGGATGTAACGGTTTGGCCCTGTTTCAATATCCGACTTCGCGTTGATGCCGGATGGTCAGGATCGTCACTGCTTCGTCGTCGATCCGGTACAAAACCACATAGCCACTGTCGCCGAAGTCGATCAGCCATTCGCGGAAAGCTGCGTCGAGATCATCGACAGGGCGGCCGAGCCGGGGCTGGCGAACGAGCACGTTGACGCCAGCGCGAATCGACTGGATCGCGCGCCTGGCTGCGGCGGCGTCCTGGTCGGCAAGAAAACGATGGAGGCGAGCAATCGCTTGTTGGGCAGTTCGGGTCCAGATTAATCGTGGCACGCCGGCGGCTCCACATCTTCACCGGCTTCAAGTCTGGCGAGGTAGGCATCCATTTCCTCGTGGGTAACGTGTAGGCCCGTCGCCTGATAGTCTTGCCACGCCTGCATCGCTTCTTGCTTGAACGACTCGCGCTTTTCTTCACGCTCCACGTACTGTGCAATCGCTTCGCACATAATCCAGTGCGGCGTGCGTCGGCGCAGCTCGGCCAAGTGCCGGACCCGGTCCTGCAGGGTCGTATCTAATTTGATCGAGGTTGCCATATCAAATGGTATCCAAAGGTATTACCTAGTATCAGGGTAGGCGATCCGCTGGTGGAAATCAATCGTCAAGCTCCCCTCGGCCGCACCGGCCCCACCTCCGCCCCTGCCTTCAGTCGATCCAGATAATCGGCCCACGTCTGCATCATCGCGATCCGGTCGTCGATAAACCGGGTCTGGTTGTAAGCGCTTCCGAGCGCATCCGGCACCTGGTGGGCCAGTTGGTGCTCGATGACAGTACGTTGTCTTCCGCCTTTACAAAGCCCCTCCTTGCGTGCGTCCAGCATGCGAGATGGACGAGCCGATGACGCTGCGCGATACCGTCGTATGCGGCGTAGCCGTCGGTCATCAGCACTGCGCCTTCGCGAATGCCGTCGAACAGCTTGTCTGCCAGCTTGCTGCCGCGACCGGGCGTATAGGTGAACACGCGCACGGGTGTGTCCGAGTCTGTCATCTGCGTGTTACGTCGCGCGCAGAATGAGCCGGGAGGGTGGTCGATGCCGCCATACGGTCTGGATTGGAAAAGATCGAATCCGGAAAGTCAGATTGTAGTCTGATGGTCCGAGCGCCATTCGTCTTGCGCGAGCGCATGACCGGAAAATGCTGGAGCGCACCTTTCAGTTGCTCGGCCTTCCCCACTCCCCGGCCACGACGTAGCAAATCCGGCCCAATCTTCGGCCGAGGCTCGATGTCCGGATGCACATGCTCCAAGTTTTGAATCATAATCCATTCATAGGCCACTCTCGATTCATTTTTACCGAGCTTGCTCAATTTTCTGGCCCAAGATCGAATCAAGAATCAATTTCCACCAATCCGTTGCGACACTCGGTGAAACATGGCGAAGCGCGAACTATACGACTCAATCCTGCGGTTCCTTGCCGACCAGCAAGCTGTAGGACAGGACCGCGTGTCCCGCACAGACATTGCGACGGCGCTCGGCGAGTCGCCATCGACAATCCTGCGTTACCTGAACCAACTGAAGGCCGACGGGAAGGTTCAGCAATCAGGAAATACGTCTGCGTCACGATACGGTCTCACGCACCGTCAAGTGACGGTGAACTTGGGTGCCACGGGGCTCGTGGCGACGACAGGCTCAGCGCGACTGACGGTGTTGCCCGCATGGTCTCCGGCCGCAAAAGAGCTTCTGGATGCGCTTGATCAGCCTCTTGGCGCCCGTACACCGGTCAGTTACCAACGACATTTCGTCGACGACTACAAACCAAACGAGACATTTCTGCTGCCGCAATCGTTGGCGGATGATCTCTATCGGGAAGGGAGAATGCAGGGGCAGCAGCCAGCTGGCACCTATGCGAGACACGTCATCGCACCTCTGCTGATCGACCTGTCCTTCTCGTCATCCAAACTCGAAGGGAATCGATACTCCCGACTCGACACGGAGGTCCTGTTCGCTTCGGGGAAAGCAGAGCCGCACGACACCGATGCGATCATGCTGCTCAATCACAAGCGCGCGATCGAATTCCTCATCGACGAAGTGCCGATGTACGGACTGATTCCCATGGTCGTTCGTAACATCCATACCCTGCTGATGCAGGGCCTGCTGCACGATGAAAATGCGCTCGGCGCCGTTCGCCAGAAGGTCGTCAGTATCAGCAATACGGTCTACGTGCCTGCGCAGATGCCTTCGTTGCTCGGCGAGATGCTGGAGATCATCGTGGGCAAAGCTCGAGACATAAAGAATCCGGTGGAAGGCGCGTTCTTTCTCTGGATTAACATCGCCTATCTCCAACCGTTTGAGGACGGTAACAAGCGAACCAGTCGTCTCTGCGCCAACATCCCGCTTCTGATGTACAACTGTGCGCCACTAAGCTTTCTCGATGTGAGTGAAGACGACTACAGTCGCGCAAAGATCGGCGTCTATGAGCGACTGGATACCAGCGTCGCGGCGGATCTCTTCGCGTGGACCTATCGTCGATCTATCCAGAAATACGCGGCACAGATTCAGGCAGCGGGCTTGCCCGACCAGTTTCGTACGGAGCATCGGGAAGCAATCAACGAGGTAGTCTGTCGAGTCGTTCGTGAACGAGACTCCCTCCACGAAGCCGTGGACGATCTCGGCCTTCACGAGCAAGACGCGGGTCGAATCATCCAAGAGGTCAAAGGCGATTTAAGCCGGCTCGGGGAGCACAACTTTGCTCGCTACCGCCTAAGGCAGAGGGAGCTGATGAGCTGGATCGAGAACGGTCGACCGGTACAGGAATAAACCGGGTGATCAATCCGCTGCCAAACGCAAAACGGCGCACTACATTTGCAGTGCGCCGTTCTTTGACGAATCTTGGTGGAGCGGAGGAGGATCGAACTCCCGACCTTCGCATTGCGAACGCGACGCTCTCCCAGCTGAGCTACCGCCCCAATGAAGCGCCGATTCTAGCACATTGGGCAATGCGTGTGCCAACATGTCAGACGTGAGAGAAGCGCGCCAAAACACCGGGGAAAACACCAACCCGCAACCGCCCTACTTCCCGGCACCAGCAGCAGAGGCCGCAGCCACAGAAGCAGGCGCCCCCGCCAACACCCAATCCACAACCGTCCGAATATCCGCATCATTCATAGCAGGATGGGAGGGCATCGGAATCGCCCCCCACACCTCGGACCCACCGTCCTTGACCTTCCGAATCAACCGAGCCTCAGCCCCAGCATCGCCTTTATATTTCGCGGCGATCTGTTGGAACGAAGGCCCGACGACTCGCCGGTCGACGGCATGACACCCGAGGCACGCATTCCCGCGCACGATCGCCTGCGCCCGAACCGGATCGACCACAGCCGCCGAACCGGCAGAAACAGAAACAGGAACAGCAGCAGAAGCAGCAAAACCAGCCACCACCCCAACGCCCAACAAAAACCTCACTGCGACGCCCCCGCCGGATGCACAGTCGTGGAGTTAACAACCGGCGCCGGCGCCTGCTGCTGCAACGGCTGCGACGTCACCGACGAATCCGGCACCGCCCCCACCGTCGGCTCGTCCGCGGCAGGCGGCTGGGCGGACGCGGCGGCGCCCGAAGCACCCGATGCCGAAGCCGCCGCATTCGCCGCCGCCACATCCTCAGGCTGGATGTACTGGAACACCTTCACCACCTGCATGACGCCCGGCACGCGGCTCGCCGCATCGGCGCCGCGGTTGCCCTCGTCGACGGTCACGAGGCCCATCAGGTAGACGATCCCCCGCTCGCTCACCACCTTGAAGTTGTTCGCCGAGATGCCCTTCTCCGCGATCAGCGCCGTCTTCACCCGGCCCTCGAGGTACGAATCGTTGGTGCGCGACGAAAAATCAACCGAGGGCTGCACGGCCAGCTCGTTTGCCACGGATCCGACATTCGTGATGTTGCGCACGATCGCGTCGGCCTTCTGCTTCGACTGCTCGTCGGGCACTTCACCCGTCATCAGCACGCGCTGGTTGAACACCGAAACGTTCACGTGCGAATCGTCCGGCAGGTCGCTGTGCAGCTGCGCGAGCGCCTTCACCTGGATCTCGCGGTCCTCGGTCTGGGAGCCGACCGTCCGGCGATCCGTTGCAACCAGCGCGCCGCCGCCCGCCGCAGCGCCCAGGGCGAGGATACAGCCCTGCAACGACGCCGCGACACCAGCGACCAGCGTGGCTGTCGCAAGCAACTTCGTGATGCGGATTCCGCTCATCAACTTGATCTCCTTGCCAGTCAGTCTTCGCCAAGCAGCATCGCATCGATGCCGTCACAGAGACAGTGGATGGTTAACAGGTGCACTTCGTGAATGCGCGCCGTGCGCTCCGACGGAACGCACAGGTGAATATCCGTGTCGAGCAGCGCTTCGCCCACGTGACCGCCGCCGCTGCCGGTCAGCGCGATCACGATCATCTCGCGCTCGTGCGCGTCGTCGATCGCAGCAGCCACGTTCGCCGCGTCGCCGGTCGCGCTGATCGCGAGCAGCACGTCGCCGGGCTGGCCGAGCGCGCGCACCTGCTTCGCGTAGACCTGGTCGAACGTGTCGGCGCTGCTGCCGATCGCGGTCAGCACCGCGGTATCGGTGGTCAAGGCAATGGCCGGCAGGCCAGGACGTTCGCGCTCGAAGCGATCGATGAGGCCAGCGGCAAAGCGCTGTGCGTCCGCCGCCGAGGCGCCATTGCCGCAGGCGAGGATCCGGTTGCCGTTCGCGAGTGCGGTGAACATCGTGTCGATCGCCGCTGCGATCGGCACCGACAGGGTTTCGAGTGCGGCCTGCTTGAGCTCCGCACTTTCACGGAAATGCCGTTGAATGCGTTCTACTGACATCGACTCTCTTTCGTGTACTTCTCTATCGTGTGCTGCACGGCAGCCATCGGCGATGGCGCACCGAAGGCACCTCGCACGATCTCCAGGATACAGGACATCCCCGCCCCGTTCACCTTCGAATTGCGCTGTGCCGCTTCATTTTATTTGCACCTGGCGCCTGTGCCAGGTTCGACCGCAGGCCGTCGGAGCGCAAGTTTAACTTACTCGCTGCGCCGTACCGGGGAACCGAACAATTCGATACATCATTCGTCCAGACGTCGACAGCGCGAAACGCGTCGCGAAGCCAGACGCCCCGTCCGACCTCGAACGTGATTACATTGAAGCGGCATGCCGGCAAGCGCCCCACGGGCATCTCGTGAGTCACCGGATAGAGCTGCACGGTGAGAATCCGCCGCCGGCGTTTCTCCGCGCGCACTCCTGCAAACACGCGCGTCTTGTCACGCTCGCCCGTCACGAGACCGGTCTTGCCGCCGCGGCATCGCCAGATCCACCGTCGCACGCCCGCCGCCCAGGTCCACGCTGCCCGCGTGGCACAATACCGGCCTTGCCTCGTCGTGTCCCGTCAGTGTCTTCTGCCTCATGATCCCTCTCTCCGAACTCGCGCAAGGTCAGCACTATCCAGCGGGCGCGCTCTATGTGATCGCGACGCCGATCGGCAACGTCGCCGACATCACGCTGCGCGCGCTGTACGTGCTCGGTCTCGTCGACCGCATCGCCGCCGAGGACACGCGCAACACCGGCCAGCTGCTGTCGCGCTACGGCATCTCGAAGCCGTTGATCGCGGTCCATCAGCACAACGAACGCGCGGCCGCGCAGCAGATCGTCGACCGGCTGCAGGCAGGCGAGCGCATCGCGTACGTCTCCGACGCCGGCACGCCCGGCATCTCGGACCCCGGCGCGAAGCTCGTCGACGCGGTGCGCGAAGCGCATCTGCCGGTCGTGCCGCTGCCTGGCGCAAGCGCGCTGGCCACGGCGCTATCCGTAGCGGGCGACTTCGCCGCGACGTTCTCGTTCATCGGCTTCCTGCCGCCAAAGGCGAAGCAGCGCGAATCCGAGCTCGCCACGCTCGCGAGCCATCCGCACGCGCTCGTGTTCTACGAGGCGCCGCATCGTGTGCTGGAAAGCGTGCAGGCGCTGGCCGATGCATTCGGTGGCACGCGCCGTCTGCTGATTGCCCGTGAGCTGACGAAGTTACATGAGGCCGTGCATCGCTGTACCCTGGCCGAAGGGCCAACGTGGCTCGCGGAAGATGCGAACCGTCAGCGCGGCGAGTTCGTGCTCGTGGTGGAAGGTGCGCCGCAAGAGGACGCGAGCGAAGCCGATCACGACCGGCTGCTCACGCTGCTGCTCGAGGAAATGCCGGTGAAGGGCGCGGCGAAGGTGGCGGCGGCGCTGACGGGCGCGTCGAAAAACGCGTTGTACGCCCGGGCGCTCGAATTGAAGAAATGAAAAAGGCCGCATCGAGCGGCCCGCTATGTGAGACGGCAGCGGGATAACAGCACCCGCGCACACCCGCCTCGCACTTGCATTTGGTTACATCTCAATCCGCCAGCCGTCATTCGACTGACGTAACGCAGCTTACTTGCCGCTGTCGTTGCTCGCGTTGTTCGACGCCAGCATCTCGTTCATTTCCTGCTTGGCTTCGCGCGGCGTCAGGCCTTCGATCTTCACGTCCGCCGTCCCGCTGTGCGCGAGATGCAGCACGCGCGCGGCGGCATACGAGAGGTCGATCACGCGGCCATGCACGTACGGGCCGCGGTCGTTGATCCGCACCACGACCGAACGCGCCGTGGCCTTGTCGGTCACGCGGACGTACGAGCCGAGCGGCAGCGTGCGGTGCGCGGCGGTGAGCGCGTTCATGTTGAAGCGCTCGCCGTTCGCGGTCTTGCGGCCATGGAACAGCCGACCGTACCAGGACGCGCGGCCGCTCTGGTGGAAGTCGGCGATGGCTGCGTCGTGATCCGTCAGCGGCTCGGCGTCGGCCAGCGACGTCTTGCCCTTCTCATCCGCGACTTTCGCGATGCCGGAGTCGAAGCCCTGTGGCGCGGCGTTTGCGGCGCTCGTAACCTGCGCGCCCCTGGTGGAGAGCGCGTTGTCAGCCTGGGAGGCAGGACCGCCCGGGGGCATCGCACAGCCACCAAGCACAAAAAAGGCAAAAAGAATCCCGATACGTCGGGTCTGCCGAGTATTCATAAGACGTGTCTATCTACATGACCGAGCCACAGCACGCTTTCGAAGTGCTGCGCGACTGCTCTGTAGCTCGCTGCGGCCGGGCATGGCCAAACGCGGACGCGCTGGCGCCTGAAGGCCCGGATGCGACGTATACGCCGCGACCGCTGGTTAGTTTTCACGTCTGGCGCAACCTGTCCCCGGCAGCCTGACCAGACCCCACAAGCCGCCATTGAGCATGGACATCACGCTCGCGCACGCAAATTCAGCGCGCAGGAACGGCGGCGTAGGCCCCATCCAGCGTCACGGCAGCAAGGCCGTTGCGAGCGCGTGGCGCCCGGCTGGACAAGACGTGTGCACCAAAAGAACCGGTGCTGGATATGCCGTCAAACGCGACGGCAATCACTTGATGATGACGGGTACCCGTTCGTTGAAACCGGTGCCACATCGTCGGTTGAAAGCACGGGGTGCCCGTGCGAAAGACCGCATTATACCTAAAGATGCATTCTGTGCTCCCAGCCAGGTCCTAGTTGTAACCAATCTTTACCTTTGCTGAGACAATCGGCGGGCTGGCGGCTGGGACGGTCGTATGAAACGACGCAGGTTCCATGCCGTTTTGAAGGAGCGGTTGGATCGGCGCAACGCGACACGCGCCGGTACAATCGCAGCTTTTGCGGGCCGTCACGTCAGATCGCGTTGCGCTTCTCTGTGACTCACAACCGCCCGCTCGCACCGTCACCCTCAAGCCGCCGATGAAAGTCACCCTGATTCCCGTCACGCCGTTCCAGCAGAACTGCTCGCTGCTTGTCTGCGAAACGACCGGTCGCGCGGCGGCCGTCGACCCGGGCGGCGACCTCGATCGCATCCGCGGCGAGATCGAGCGCCAGCAGGTCACGCTCGAAAAAGTGCTGCTGACGCATGGTCACGTCGATCACTGCGCGGGCGCCCGCGCGCTCGCCACCGAGTTCGGCGTGCCGATCGAAGGGCCGCACGTCGACGAGCGTTTCTGGCTCGAGCAATTGCCGGCGCAGAGCAAGCGCTTCGGTTTCCCGGCCGCGGAGAACTTCGAACCCGACCGCTGGCTCGACGACAACGACACGGTGCAGGTCGGCGACGAGCAGTTCGAGGTCTATCACTGCCCAGGCCACACGCCGGGTCACGTAGTGTTCTTCAGCCGCGCGCATCGGCTGGCGCTCGTCGGCGACGTGCTGTTCGCCGGCTCGATCGGCCGCACGGATTTTCCGCGCGGCAATCACGCGGACCTGATCAACGCGATCCGCACGAAGCTCTGGCCGCTCGGCGACGACGTCACGTTCGTGCCGGGTCATGGCCGTACGTCGACGTTCGGCGAGGAGCGGCGCACGAATCCGTACGTCGCGGACGGAGTGGGCGCATGAGCGCGAACCAGACGGCCATCGGCGAAATCTACATCAGCACCGACGTCGAAGCGGACGGCCCGATCCCCGGCCCCCACTCGATGCTGAGCTTCGCGTCGGCGGCGTACACGCCGGACAAGCAGCTGATCGGCACGTTCTCGGCGAACCTCGAGTTGCTGGAAGGCTCGGCGCCGCACCCGGTGCAGGCTGCGTGGTGGCAGACGCAGCCGGAAGCGTGGGCGGCCTGCCGCAAGGATCTGCAGGCGCCAGCGTCGGCGCTGGTCGCGTACGTGGAATGGGTCGAAGCGCTGCCGGGCAAGCCGGTGTTCGTCGCGATGCCGGCGGGCTTCGATTTCACGTTCATGTTCTGGTACATGATGCGCTTCGCTGGCCGCTGCCCGTTCTCGTGGTCCGCGCTCGACATCAAGACGCTCGCGTTCGCGATGACGGGCCTGCCCTATCGCAAATGCATCAAGCCGCGCTTCCCGAAACACTGGTTCGACGACCATCCGCACACCCACGTCGCGCTCGACGATGCGATCGAGCAAGGCGCCCTCTTCTGCAACATGCTGGCCGAGCTGCGCGCGCAGCAGGCGGCAACCTTGACAGCGTCCACTGAAAGGGACGACTCAGGGCAAAACCCCGCTGACGGCGAGACAAATTAGGGAATCTGCCTCAGACCAACCGTTTTACATTGCCTTCCGTTTTCGCGCCCTCTAACATTCTGGAAACGGCGACGCCAACGGAGGCGCAGTTGACACTCGATACGTTCTCTCAGAAGATCCTGCGCCTGTTGCAACTGGACGCCCGCCGTTCCGTGCAAGAGATTTCCGACCAGGTCGGCCTGTCGAGCACGCCGTGCTGGCGTCGCATCAAGGACATGGAGCAGTCGGGCATCATCCAGCGCTACACGGCGCTGCTCGATCGCGAGAAGCTCGGCCTGCACGTGTGCGCGCTCGCGCATATCCATCTCACGCGTCACACCGAAGGCGGCGTCGAGCAGTTCGAACGCGAAATCGCCACCTGCCCGGAAGTGACCGAGTGCTACAGCACGACCGGCGAATCGGACTACATCCTCAAGATCGTCGCGCCGGATATCAAGGCCTACGACACCTTTCTGCACGAGCGGATCTTCAAGATCCCGGCGGTCGCGCAGGTGAGAACGAGTGTCGTGCTGCGTGAGATCAAGTTCGATACGCAGTTGCCGCTTTGAGTGGTCGCGTGCGGCGTGCGTGGCGTGCGTGAATAGCGCGCCGCGCCGTCTCTGCTATCGCGCTGGCTGCCATCCGAATGCAAGCGTGGGCCCCGCGGTCGCCGCGGCTCACGCCACGTCGTGCCGCTCGCCGCTCACGGGCGCGCGCTCATCCGAAATCTCCAGCGACCGCAACACGGTCAGCCGGCGCACGCCGAGCCGCTGCTTCACGGCTTCGAGTTCGAGCTTCGACACGAGACGCGCATCGCGCTCCGATGCGCCGAGCGGATCGGGCGGCAACGTCACGTCGACGTCGAGTCCCGAGCTCAGGTAGTGCAGGTTGATGGTCTGCGCGCGCACGTGATGCGCGGCGAGCGCCGACTCCACTTCCGCGACCACGCGCTCGCGCGGCGGCAGGTTGATCGGCGGGCGCGATAGCGCGTCGTTCTCCGGATCGACGTGGATCAGCGCGTCGAGCACGCGCCCGTCGGTCAGCACGCGCGCCCGCGCGGACTCCGCGATGTAGTGCCCCTCGGACACCGAGATCAGCGGATCAACGAGGATGTGCGCGTCGACCAGCACGAGATCGCCGGTCTTGCGCGTGCGCAGCTCGTGAACTTCGCGCACGCCGGCCGTCGACATCAGCTTCGCGCGGATATCGGCGGCCGCGGTTTCGTCGACGGCGCGGTCGGACAGATCCTGCAGCGCGTCCCAGCCGAACACCCAGCCCATGCGCGCCACCATGAAGCCGACGATCGCCGCGGCGATCGGGTCGAGCAGCCGCACGCCCGCGAGGCTGCCGATAATGCCGATCGCCACCACCAGCGACGACGCCGCATCCGAGCGCGCATGCCACGCGTTCGCCACCAGCATCGCCGAGCGCACCCGCTGCGCCTCGCGCAGCATGTAGCGGAAGAGCCCTTCCTTCGAAACCAGCACGATGATCGCAACCACGAGTGCGCTTGCGTGCACGGCGGGGATCGAATCGATATCGGCGAGCCGCGTGCCCGCGCGCCACAGCATGCCGACGCCCACGGCAATCAGCAGCCCGCCGAGAAACAGCGACGCGACGGTTTCATAGCGGCTATGGCCGTAGTTATGGTCGGCATCCGGGCCGGTGCCGCTATGCCGGTTGGCAATCAGGACGACGAAATCAGAAACGATGTCCGCAAGCGAATGGACGCCATCGGCGATCAACGCCTGAGAATGCGCGATAAAACCGATTGCGATTTGCAGCACCACCAGCACAGAGTTGAGAACGATGCTCACCAGCGTGCTTTTACGCGCGACCTCGTATTTCTCTGTGGATTGGGCGGCGGCGGTCATGTCGGATTGGATGCGGAAGGATTTGTCAGTCTCGACATTCTATCGCCCGAATGTGAAACCCAGCTTTAATTACCGTAAATTTCTCTTTTAAATCAGCCGGTTATCATAACGCGACGCATTCGCATTCCAGCGCATGATGCCATTCGGATCCGGCCGCGCCTGCGGATTGAGCAAACCCGCCGAACGCACAAACAAAAAACCGCGCACTGGCGGCTGCGCGGTTTCTGCGGGTGCGGGCAGAAAGCCCGCGAAACGTTTAGTTCTGGAACTGCAAAGTTTAGTTGTCGATCAAGAACTTTTCGCGGTCTTGACCGGCGATCCAGCGCGGCGGTTTGCCACGGCCAGACCACGTGCTGCCCGAGTCCGGATCGCGATATTTGGGTGCCACGCCTGCGCGCGGGCGGGCTGCTTTAGCGTGTTTCGCACGACCGCCGCCGAGTTCGGCGAGCGTGATGCCGTAGTCGGCCATTTTCTGCTTGATTTCGCCCAGGACTTCTGCGTATTCACGCGCCTTGGCTTCCTCGATCTGCTTTTCCAGTTTCTCTCGCTGTGCGAGCAGTTCCTTGTAAGAAGACATAGATTCCCTTTGACAGATGGTTAAGTGACCTCGGTCTGAGCCGATTCGTCAATTGAAGGTGTTCATGCCTCGGAATTTGCACGCGAGATTAACACAAAATGGAAAGCACGGAAAAGATTTAATCCACGCTTTCATTATCGCGGGTTTCATCGAAAGCCGTCGTGTTCAACCCAGCACAACGCGATGAACTGTATGAAAAAATTGCGTCAAGGGAAAATACCGAGAAATAAGTTCGCGAATGGCTTAATTACCTGTCGAAAAATGAAATGTGGCCGGTAATTTCATTCCGCATCCTTTCATCGGATGCGAACTTCGCGATCGCAATGGCATGATTTCGGCCGCGCGCCGCCGGTCATTGCGCATGACGCTCGATACAATCCACCACGCCGGCGCGAAGCGACTCGATATCCTCGAATGCCGCTTCGAAGATAAAGCGCGATCGCGTACCGTCGAAAGTCAGGTCGACGCCATAACGGTCGATGCCAATCACATCGAGCGCAGCCGGACGCTGCGGATAGCGCGCCGCGATTTCGATCAGCGCGCGCTCGTCTTCATGCGAAAGCGGCTCGAGCGGATCCAGTTCAGTGCCATCCAGCCAGCCCATTGCGCCAAAGCCGCCGATATAGCGCAACCGCTCCGGCGTCATCACCCAGAACGAGAAATCGCCAAGCGCCAAGTACCGTTCCGCGTCCGGGTGATAGCGCAGATAGCGGTCCACCACGCCCGGCGTCGCGTCCACCTGGTCGAACGCGCCGAGCAAGGTGACGCGCTGGCCGTTCAGCACGTCGCCGTCCGGCGCATGCACGGCGACGAAGCCGGCGCGCGCATCCGCCTGCAGGTTGCGGGTGTGCTCGGCGAGACGGCTCACGAGGATCGTCGGGCGATGCTGCGCGTCCGGCGCGAACGGCAGCACGGACGGATACGGGAAACCCGCCTGCGGCTCGCGCGAATGCGTCGCGAGCGTGCCGGCGGCGGCCTGATGCAGCAGATGCAGCGGAGCGTGGGCGGGAATCTTCAAACGATGGCCTCGCGAGCAGGAATGTGAGGGCGGGTGCAGTCGATATTAATGGATCCACGCGCCGCGCACGCGTGATGACATGCCGCGGACATCGGCAATCCAACGCCTGAGTCGCTATCAGCAGCTGGCACGATGCTTCGATAGAATCGTGGTTTCGCTTTCAACGCGCTTTCCATGCGCTTCGCATCCGCCAGCCCGTGGCGCAAACGCGAAGCGCCGCCCGCCTCACCGAGATCGACCGTGTCCGACCAATCCTCCAGCTTCGCTCCCGCTCCCGCCGCGCATCGCGACCTGCCGTTCGCGGCGCGCCAGCGCGCACGCTACGCGACGATGGCGCTGTTCTTCATCGCGGGGATGATGTACGCGTCGTGGGGGATTCATGTGCCGACCGTGCGCGACCGCTTCCATCTGGACCCGGCGCTGCTGTCGCTCGCGCTGTTCGCGGTGGCGGGCGGCTCGATCTCGGCGATGGCGACCAACGCGAAGTGGATCGCGCGGGTCGGGACGCGGCGCGCCTGCTTCGCGGGCGGCCTGACGATGGCGGTCTGCGCCGCGCTGATCCTCGTGGTGCCGGCGTACTGGATGCTGCTCGTCGTGCTGGCGCTGTTCGGCGCCGGCATGGCCACGCTCGACGTCGCGATGAACGCCGAAGCAAGCGCCGTCGAAATCGCGATCGGCCGGCCGATCATGTCCGCGCTGCACGGCATGTTCAGCATCGGCGGGATGGCGGGCGCGGCGGCCGGCGGCGCGCTGCTGTCGCACGGCATGCGGGGCGCGGTGCATCTCGCGCTCGCGTCGTCGGTCAGCGCGCTGGTGCTGGTGATCTCGTGCCCGGCGGTGCTGCCCCACGTGCCGCACGACGAACACGCCGACCCGCACGCGCCGCGCGCGAACCGCTGGCGTTCGCCGGCGCTGTGGGCGCTCGGCGCGATCGCGCTGATTGCGCTGATCGCCGAAGGCGCGATGTACGACTGGGCGACGGTCTACATGCGCGACGTCGTGATCTCGACGCCCGCGCTCGCGAGCGCAGGGTACGCCGCGTTCTCCGGCGGCATGTCCGCGGCGCGTTTCGCCGGCGACAAGGTCCGCGCCCGCTTCGGCGCGCCGCAGCTGGTAATGGCGAGCGCGCTCTTCGCGTGCGCCGGGATGATCGGCGCGCTGCTGCTGCCGTGGACGATCCCCGCGCTGATCGGCTTCACGATGATGGGCCTCGGCCTCGCGAACATGATGCCGGTGCTGTTCGCGGCGGCGGCGCGCGTCGACGGGATTCACGCGGCCGAAGGGCTCGCGCACGTCGCGGGGCTCGCGTACTTCGGGCTGCTGCTGGGGCCAGTGGTGATCGGCGGCGTGGCGCAGGCGGCCGGGCTGCGCGTCGGGTTGTGCATGGTCGCGCTGTGTGCGGCGGTCGTCGCGGTGGCCGCGCCGAAAGTGCTGCGGCGGTTGAAGATCTGACGGCCCGGCTTGCCGTTACCCGTTACGTTACGTCCGATCGCCCACGCGGTTCTGTTCCGCGACACATCGCGCTGTGTTGCTCGATCGGCTGACCGCGTCGGTTCTTCGCAAGCCTTGATTTCATTCGGTTTGTCATCCTGATTGTTTGATTGGTGGCGAATGGCATAGGCCTTGCAGATTGCTCCCCCAAATCATCTTCCGGGGAGACCAGCCATGCATCACCGCTTCAACTTCAAACTGACCGCGATCGCGTTGAGCGTGACGTCGCTGCTCGCGCTCGGCGCGTGCGGCTCGACCACCCTCCATGTTCCGACCGCGACGCTGCCAGGCGGATCGGGTGCGGGTGCAGGCACCGGCGGCGGATCCGGTGCGGGCGCGGGAGGCAGCGGTTCGGGCTCGGGCGGCGGAGGTGGCACGACGCCAACACCAACACCAACACCAACACCGACGCCGACGCCTACGCCTACGCCGACACCAACGCCGACACCAACGCCAACGCCAACTCCAACACCGACGCCAACACCGACGCCAACACCGACACCGACACCGACACCAACGCCGACGCCGACGCCAACACCGACGCCAAGCGCGAACGCCGTAGGCCACGTGCTGGAGCAGGTCGGCAACGTGATCACGGCGACGGGCCAAACGGTGACGGCCGGCGGCAACCAGATCAGCGGTCTCACGCCGATCCCCGGCACGAGCCCAGCCACGACGACCTCGCTCGGCGGCATCGTGTCGAACCTCGGCACCGGCGTGACGACGCTCGGCTTCGGCACCGCGAACGGCCTCGGCCAGCTCGGCAACTCGACCGATCCGCTCGGCGTCACGCTCGCGAGCAGCGG
This sequence comes from Paraburkholderia phosphatilytica, assembly GCF_003443895.1. GTDB lineage: Bacteria > Pseudomonadota > Gammaproteobacteria > Burkholderiales > Burkholderiaceae > Paraburkholderia > Paraburkholderia phosphatilytica. Next base: position 131,041 of record NZ_QQOA01000015.1, read on the forward strand.
CGGCCTCGTGTACTCCACCGGACAGTCGGTGAACAGCGCCGGCCAGCTGGTCTCGAGCCTCGGCTCCGGATCGCTCGCGCCGCTCAGCCCGCTGACAACGCCGCTCGGCAGCACGGTCTCGACTGTCGGCAACACGGTGAGCGGTCTCGGCACCCAGCTCGGCACGTCGATCTCGACCGCGCCGGTGCAGCAGCTCACGCAGTCGCTGAGCACCGCGATCACGCCGATCACGACGACGCTCGGTCAGACGACGCAGACGGTCGGCGACACGACCGGACTCGGACAGCCGCTGAACGGCCTGCTGTCGACCGTCGGCCACGGGCTCGACAGCGCCGGCACGCGGATCACCGATGCGAGCGGCAACCCGGTCGCGCAGAACTTCGGCAATGTAGTGACGAAACTCGGCGACACGGTGAACTCGGCCGGCGGGCTGCTTACCGCAGGCGGCGCCACAGGTAGCAATCCGCTCGGCGGCCTCACCGACATCTTCAACCCGGGTAGTTCGAGCGGAAGCGGCGGCTCCGGCAGCAATCCGCTCGCGCCCATCACCACCACCCTGACCACCGTGGTGTCGACTGTCGCGAGCACCGCCGGCTCGGCAAGCGGCTCCGGCTCGACCACCGGAAGCGGCAGCGGAAGTAACGGCACCGCGAACCTGCTCGCCCCTGTCACAGGTCTCGTGACGTCGCTCACCGGCGGGTTAGCAGGAACAGGCAGCAGCGGCACGACTTCGACCGGGCTGCTCGGCAGCCTCGCGTCACAGAAAAAATAACGACGGCAGTTGGGAGCGGTAGCAACAAGCGTCAGGGAGGCGGCGAACCGGGCAACCGGTTCGCCGTCGACGCACGCCAGATCACACTCCGTCACACCTCGTGATACGTCCGATACGACGCACCGAACTCGTTGCCCGCGAGAAAGTTGATGAACGTCATCGTCACCGAAACATCGAGTCCTTCCACGTAGTGCCACCAGCCGATCGGCAGAAACAGCAGCTCACCCGGCGACAACGTGCACTCCAGCACCTGCGCATCCGCTAGCGCGGGAAACTTCGCGGTATCGATCGCGCTGCCATCCACCTGTGAGTAGCAGTGCAGATGGTTGTAGACCAACGGCGTGTCATGAAATGGAATCAGCTTCACGCGCTTGCGGCCCATCACCTGCGCCATGAAGTTATTCGTCAGATCGTGATGGAACGGCGTCTTCGTGCCCGCGGGCCCGAACCAGAAGAAGCCCGTGTCAGGCGAAGCCGGATCGAGATACTCGGCGATCGGTCGCACGTCGTCCCACAGCGCCGCGAGCGCGACGCGGTTCTGCGACGTGTTGTTGGCCGTCATGTAGAAATCGTTGGTCGGTCCGCTGCGCTCGATCAGATCGACGTAATCGCGAAAGCGCATCGTGCGCCTGAGGGTCGGCTGGTTGATCTCGTAGCTCGGATCCGTATCGCGCCCGAACTGCACTTCCACTTCGGCGTCGCCGCAGCGCGCGCGAAAGTAGTCGAAGTTCCAGCGTGACCGCGCCGGCCAGTCGTCGAACATGCCAGTGATGATCACCGGCCGGTTCTGAACGTAGTACTGCTCATGGAATTCGCCGCGAGACAATGTCGCGCGCCGCTCGATCGTCGCGCCGCCCGCGCGCATCCGGTTCAGCGCGCCGTACACCGACAGCATCCAGTCGCGCTTGCGCAAACGGTTACGCAGGCGATTCGCGCCCAGAAAATAGGGACTTGCGAGCACCGCTTCGATTTCGCGCGTCGCGTCGACTTCGCCAAAACCGTTCGCCAACAGCACAGCACGGATCGAATCCGGTTGCCCGTCGAGCATCAGGTTTTCAGCAATCCACCGGCGCCATTCGTCGTCGAAACTGCGGTTCATGCTGCCCCTCTCTCGTGTCATTTGTTATGAGGTTTAGCATCTCACGCAAGCGCCCAAAAGAAAAGGCACGCGGCCAAAAGCTCCGCGTGCCTTCTGCGTTCGCCGGCGCCGGGCGGAAAACTCCGCCCGCGCGCCGCGACGTGGGTATTACATCTTGACCACGTCGAGCAGCGTCTTCTTGCCGCCCTTGTAGTTGTACAGCGAGATCACGCCGTGCTTCAGGTCGCCGTGCGAATCGAACGTCGTTTCGCCGATCACGCCCTTGTAGTCCGTCGACGGCATTTCAGCCAGGATCTTCGCCGGATCCGTCGAGTTCGCGCGCTTCATCGCGTCGACGATGATGTACACAGCGTCATACGTGAACGGAGCGTAGATCTGGATCGGCTGGCCGAAGCGCTTCTGGTACTTCGCTTCGAACGCTGCGCCGCCCGCCATCTTCTCGAGCGCCATACCAGCTTCCGAGCAGACGACGTTGTCGGTTGCGTCGCCGGCGAGATCCGACAGCTTGTCGGTACACACGCCGTCACCCGCGAGCACCTTCGCGCGCAGGCCCAGCTGCTTCGCCTGCTTCGCGAACGGGCCGCCGGTGGCGTCCATGCCGCCGTACATGATCGCGTCCGGGTTTTCGCCCTTGATCTTCGTCAGAATCGCGCGGAAGTCCACGGCCTTGTCGTTCGTCGCGTCATGCGACACGACGTCCATGCCCAGCGACTTCGCGGTCTTCTCGAACTCGTTCGCGAGACCCTGGCCGTATGCCGTCGAGTCGTCGACGATCGCGACCTTCTTCACCTTCAGATCTTTCGCTGCGTAGTTCGCGAGCGCCGGACCTTGCTGCGCATCGGTCGCAACGACGCGGTACGTCGTCTTGAAGCCTTGCTGCGTGTAGGCCGGGTTCGTTGCCGACGGCGAGATCTGGACGATGCCAGCATCGCTGTAGATCTTCGAAGCCGGGATCGAGGTGCCCGAGTTCAGGTGGCCGACCACGGCGACGACCTTGTCGTCGACGAGCTTCTGCGCAACCTGGGTTGCCGTGCGCGGGTCAGCGGCGTCGTCCTGTGCGTCGAGTTCGAGGGTGATCTTCTGGCCGCCGATCGTCAGACCCTTGGCGTTGATTTCTTCGATTGCGAGACGTGCGCCGTTTTCATTGTCTTTGCCGAGGTGAGCGATGCCACCCGTCAGCGGTGCCACGTGACCGATCTTGACGACCTGGTCGGCCGCGGCAGTCGTTGCCATCGCCGCGAACATCAGGGCAGCGGCGGAAATCGGCAACAGCTTTTGAAGCTTGGTATTCATGTAAGTCTCCAGTTTCGGTCCCAAAAACAACGCAATCGTCCAGTTTCCCCGCTCTCATCCAGTTTGGATGAGTCCCGCGGACGACCACGCCGGATGCATCGTTATGCACTTGACAAGCTCGCGTGTCCGCCTGTTTTTGGCAGACGGCAACCCTCGCTTGCGCGCAAGTGTAGGCGATCAAATTAATTTAGGGGATTTTTTTGGGAAACTGGTGTGAATACTGATAGCGTTTATCCGGCGAGGTCGAATAACCCATGCCGTTGACACCCCGGAGAATGGCTCTGCATGCGGGTTTCCGGGCAGTGCAACGATTGCGCGCAACCCTCCGCATGCAGCCGGACACCGCGTCGCGCGCATTTTTTAGTGGTTCGAATCGGCGTTTGCACTGAGTGCGTGACGAGCGAATGTCAATTCAAAGTCACACGTCGGACCATGCTCAAGCAGTCCGACATCGATGCAACATCAGACGGGTGCTCTGCTGGAATTCACCGTAAGGCCGTTTGCGCGGATGCGGCGACGCCGGCCAGCGCAGCCCGCCACTCCGCTTCGAGTTCCGCCATCAATTCGGCCGCGCCGATGCCTTCGCGGCGCTTCCGCCCCATCGATGCACCCTGTCCCGACCACAACGACAGATATTCGCTCTTGCCCGCACCCGCCGCGGTTCGCCGCAGTTCCTGCGTGAGCGCGTTCTGCACCGGATACGGCGCGATGCGTTCCGGGTGTTCGCTCAACTGTTCGATGATCGTATTACGGATACCGCGTGCATGACGTCCGGTGATCGCGCGCGTCACGGTTGTCGACGTATCGTCGGCCGTGCGAAGGCGCGCTTTCCACACGTCGGGAATCGCGCTTTCCGCAGTGGTGAGAAACGCGGTGCCCATCGCGGCCGCCTGCGCGCCGAGCGCGAGTGCCGCGACGATGCCGCGGCCGTCCATGATGCCGCCCGCCGCGAGCACCGGCAGCCCCGTCGCATCGACGAGCATCGGCACCAGCGCCATCGTGCCGACGAGCGCATCCTCGAAGCGGCCGATGAACGTGCCGCGATGCGCGCCCGCTTCCGAACCCTGCGCGACGATGCCGTCCGCGCCCGCATCGCGCCACGCGATGCCTTCGGCCGTGTTCGTCGCGGTGCCCATCACGAAGCTGCCCGCGGCCTTGAGTCGCGCGACGTCCGCATCCGGCAGGACATTGAACGTGAAGCTGACCACCGGCACGCGCAGTTCGACGAGCATGTCGAGCTGCGCGCGAAAATCCGGCGCATAGCGTTCGAGCGCCTTGCCCGGCGGCAGGCCGATTTCGGCGCGCAGCGGATCGATGGCGTCGAGCGCGCGGCGCACCGTCGCTTCGTCCGGCGATGCGCGATCGAGCACGAACAGGTTCACGCCGAACGGCCTGTCCGTCAGCGCGCGGATCGCCGCGACGTCCTTCTGCATCCGTTCTGCGTCGAGCGCTGCGCCCGCGAGAAAACCGAGGCCGCCCGCATTGCTCACGGCCGCGACGAGTTCCGGCGTGGTGGGCCCGCCCGCCATCGGCGCCTGCACGATGGGTACGCGCATGCCGAACCGTTCAGCGAACGGCGATGCGAAGCGCGCTGTGTGTTGACTGGTATTCATGATGGATTCCTTTCCGACACGTCCATGACACGACGGCGACGCCATGCTGCTCACAGCGCCAGGCCGGAACCGCGACGCACGCGCCACGGTAGACACGATCGACTCTACCGAAGCGCACGTCGCCGGGAAAATGAATAATCGAGATCGTTTCAATCCGCTTACGAGAACGTGGCTTGCGGCGCAGGAAAACCGGACACGCGAAGAAAGCGCGGGGAAGACGAACAAAAGGCGCGCACGCGGCCCCGGCACTGCAGCGCGAAACGTTTGGTGGCACACTGGGCGCCCCGTATTCACCCCGTATCAAGGATCAAGGAGAGCAACGTGAGCGTGACTACCCGCTGGATCGATATCCCGACGGACAAAGATGGCTTCGAAGGCTATCTGGCGCTGCCGAAAGCCGGCAAAGGTCCGGCAGTCGTCATCATTCAGGAGATCTTCGGCGTGAACGGGCATATCCGCTCGGTCGCCGAACAGTACGCGCAGGATGGCTACGTCGCGATCGCGCCGGACATCTTCTGGCGCACGCAGCCGCGCGTCGAGCTGGTCTATGCCGGCGCCGATCGCGACAAGGGCATCGAACTGATGCAGAAGACCGACATCAAACAGACGGTTGCGGACCTCGGCGCTACGGCGAAGCTGCTGCGCTCGCTGCCGGAAGTCACGGGCAAGATCAGCGCGATCGGCTACTGCTTCGGCGGCCTGCTCGCGTATCTGACGGCCGCGCAGGGTACGGTCGATGCAGCGGTCGCGTACTACGGCGGCGGCATCCAGCGCAATCTCGACGAAGCCGCGAAGGTCAAGGTGCCGATGCAGTTCCACTACGGCGAACTCGACGCGCACATTCCGCAGTCGGATGTGGGTCAGGTGAAGGAACGCTTCATCGGCCGCGACGACGTCGAGTTTCACATCTACCCGAACGCCGATCACGGCTTCAACTGCTCCGAGCGCGCGTCGTACAACCAGCACGCGTCGGCGCTCGCGCACGGCCGCACGCTGACATTCCTGGGCGAACGCCTGTAAGCTTGCGCGGAATGCACACCGGGGAGGCCGAGCGCACGTGCAATCCGACGACTATCTCGCCCGCGACGCGATCGGGCTCGCCGATCTCGTTCGCCGCGGCGAAGCCAGTCCGCGCGAACTGATCGACATCGCGATCGCTCGCGCGGAAGCGGTCAATCCCGCAATCAACGCGATCGTGCTGAAGGACTACGATGCCGCGCGCAAGCGTGCATCGGCCTGGAACGGCGACGCGGGCGCGGCCGGCGCGCTCGCCGGCGTGCCGTATCTGATCAAGGATCTCGGCGCGCCCGTCGCGGGCCTGCGGATGTCGCTCGGCAGCCGCCACTATCGCCACTACGTGCCGAAGGAAGACGCGCCGATCGTCACGCTGTCGAAGGCCGCCGGCCTCAACATCTTCGGCAAGACCAACACGCCCGAGCTGGGCCAGATGCCTTTTACGGAGCCCGAACTGTTCGGCCCGTGCCGCAACCCGTGGAACCTGGATCACACGCCGGGCGGTTCGAGCGGCGGTGCGGCCGCGGCCGTCGCGGCCGGCATCGTGCCGATGGCGCATGCGTCCGATGGCGGCGGCTCGATCCGCATTCCCGCATCATGCTGCGGCCTGTTCGGTCTGAAGCCGTCGCGCGGACGCGTGACATCGGCGACGTTGCCGACGCCGGGGGAACTCGGCGTCGATCACGTGATCTCGCGCAGCGTGCGAGACAGCGCGTATCTGCTCGACCTCACGTCGGGCAACGCCGACCGCCCACCGGGCGCGCCGGGCACGTTCCTCGGTGCAGTCGGCCTGCCCGGTGCGCCGGTGGAAAGCGGCAAGCGTCTGCATATCGCGTTCGTCGCGGACCCGATGTTCGCGGAAGCGCTATCGTCCGACGCACGCGATGCGATCGACGATGCCGCGCAGCTCGCCGCAACGCTCGGTCACACGATCGAACCGGTGTCGCTGGGTCTCGATTTCCCTCTGCTGCGCGAAGCGTTTCTGATGCTGTGGTCGGTGGTGGCCGAAGAGTTCGTGCTGAACGCCGCGAACATCAGCGGACAGAAACCGCATCGCGACGAGTTCGAAATCGCGACATGGGCGATGGCGCACATCGGCCGGCGCCTCGGTCGGCGTGGCCTCGCGGACGCGCTCGAAGAACAGCGACGCGTCACCACGACGCTCACCGATCTGCTGAACCGCTACGACGTGCTGCTGTGCGCGACGCTCGCGGGCGCGCCGCTGAAGATCGGCGAGCGGCAACCGACGCAGTTCGAGCGCGTGCAGATGCGCGCAGTCACGGCGATGCCAGTCGAAGCGCTGATGCGCAAACTCCTTACCGAAGTGTCGAACAAGGCATTCGCGTGGGCGGGCTGTACCGAGCTCTTCAATCTCACCGGTCAGCCGGCGATGTCGGTGCCGCTCTTCTGGAATGCGCGCGGCCTGCCGATCGGCGTGCAGTTCGCCGCGCGCGAGGGCGGCGAAGCGACCCTGCTGGCGCTCGCCGCGCAGCTGGAACAGGCGCGGCCATGGTTCGATAAACGCCCGCCGCTGGTGCGCGCGCGCTGACGTTGAACCCCACACCTCACGCCGGCTTGCGCCGCGCGTCGAGGTCCGCGTGACGCATCGCCGGAATGCAGGCCACGGCGCCCATCGACAGCGCAAGCCCCGCCATCACGTACCACGTCGGCGCGAGCGGCGAGCCGGTCGTCTTGATGAGCCACGTGACGACGAGCTGCCCGCCGCCGCCGAACACCATCACCGCGAAGTTGTACGAGATCGCGAGACCCGTCGAACGCACGTTGGCGGGAAACAGCTCGGCGATCAGCGCGCCGAACGGACCGTAGTAGCCCGACAGCGTGGTCGACAGCACAGCCTGCACGAGAATCAGACGCGGCACGCTCGGCGCCGCATCGAGCCACGAGAAGAGCGGGTACATCAGCACCAGCGTCAAACCCAGCGACCACAGCGACAGGCCCTTGCGCCCGATCCGATCCGACCACGCACCCGCGACCGGCGACAGCGCCGCGAGCAGCAGATTGCCGACGATCACCGCATAGAACGACTCCGAATACGAGAGCTTCAGCTGCGTGACCGCGAAGGTCGGCAGATACGCGATCAGCACGTAAATGGTGACCGTCAGCGCGATCACGAGGCCGAAGCCGCACAGCACCTCGCGGCTGTGTCCCGCGAACACCTCGCGCAGCGTCGCGCGGCGCGCGCTCTTCTGCGCGTGCAGGAAGGCTTCGGAGTCCGTGAGACGACGGCGGATGTAGTAGCCGACCGGCCCGATCGCGAGGCCGACGAGAAACGGCACGCGCCAGCCCCACGCGCGCAGCGAGTCGGCCGGCAAACCGCGCGTGACGAGTGCACCGACGATCGCGCCGAGCAGCAGCGCGGCCGCCTGACTCGACATCTGCCAGCTGCCGTAGAAACCGCGGCGCGAAAACGGTGCGGCTTCGATCAGCAACGCGGTGGAGCTCGCGAATTCGCCGCCGGCGGAGAAGCCTTGCAGCAGCCGTCCGAGCACGACGATCAGCGGGCCCGCAATGCCGAGCGCTGTATACGGCGGCGCGATCGCGATCAGCAGAATGCCCAGCGTCATCAGCGCGATCACGAGCGACATCGCGGCTCTGCGGCCCGCGCGATCCGCGTACAGGCCGAACACGATGCCGCCGATCGGCCGCATGCAGAACGCGACGCCGAAGGTCGCGGTGGCGTAGAAGAGTGACGAGTAGCTGTTGGCCGCGGGAAAGAACAGTTCCGCGATGATGACGGTGGTCAGGCCGAAGACGGTGAAGTCGTACCACTCGAGCGCATTGCCGATCGCGGCCGCCGCGACGGCTCGTCGGTTGAGGCTCCGGAATGCTGACGCCATCGGGATCTCCCGTCCTCGAGCGATGCCCTGCATTGGATAAGACTCGCGCCCGCGTTCGAAGTGCCGCGCGGCGCATGCGCCATGAAAAGCCCGTGATATCGCTTCGCGCCGCGCTTCGTGCATGACAGCGCGCGGCCGGCAGGGGTGCACATGCACTCACCCTGCGACTCGCGAGTGTAAAGAGCACATCAGACGTTTTCAAGCGACAAAAGGCGCCTGTGTCATTCGACAACAGGCGCCCGATGAGAAATGTGCGGACGCGCCCGTATCCGCGGGTCGCGTCTTGTGCGGTGCATCATGCCGTGATAGAACGTGGCCGCACGTCAGGGCTGCGAACTATCGGCTCCTGGGCGCCCACGATCGGTGCAAAAGCCTCGCGCGATCACGCCTTCTTGTTGTACGCGCTGCACCAGCCCTTGCCCGACACCTGCTTGCCCGCGAACATCGGGCACGGTGCGAACGCATCGCCGGCTTTGCCCTGGTAAAAGCTGCAGTTGTCGCATTCCTGGCCTGCCGCGTACTTCGCGTACTTGGCCTTGTCGACCTTGGATGCGTCGGCTTTATAGCCAAGCGCCTGGGCGGTGGGATCGGTTTCGGCGACTTTCGGCGCGTCGGCGAAAGCCTGTCGGGACAGCGCGAGCGATGACGCGACGCCGATGCTCGTGATCAGAAACGTACGACGGGACGATTTCATGGGGACTCACTCCATTGTGTCTTTGCTTTGATACGCACCGTTCTGCGACGGCGGCCCCCAAGCATAGCAACGATGGTCGTGCGCGTGAGCACCGAAATGGCGGACATAACCGAATCCGTACTGCGTGACGCGGGATGCCGACTCGCTCAGGCGCTCACGAATTCACCCATCCGAGCAGGCATGCGCGCACTCATGCGCGCCCGGCCAGCTCGCACACCCGCTGCGCGATCGCGAGCGACGCCGTGAGTCCCGGCGACTCGATCCCGAACAGGTTCACGAGCCCGCGCACGCCGTGCGCGGCCGGCCCCTGGATCACGAAGTCCGCGGCGGGTTCGCCGGGCCCCGACAGCTTCGGCCGGATGCCCGCGTACGCCGGCTGCAGCGCGTCGTCGGGCAGCGCCGGCCAGTACGCGCGGATCGCCGCGTAGAACGACTCGGCGCGGCGCGGATCGACGTCGTAGTTGATCGTGTCGACCCATTCGACGTCCGGACCGAAACGCGCCTGGCCGCCCAGGTCGATCGTCAGATGCACGCCCAGACCGGCTTCGTTCGGCATCGGATAGATCAGCCGCGAGAACGGCGCGCGCCCCGAGATGCTGAAGTAGTTGCCGCGCGCCAGATAGAGCGGCGGCACGTGACGGCGGTCCAGACCGCGGATGCGCTTGGCCAGCGCGTTCGCGTGCAGCCCCGCGCTGTTGATCACGCAGCTCGCGCTGAGGGTGGTGGGCGATGTGCCGCCGACCTGGATCGTGAAGCGGCCATTGGTCGCCTCGATCGCTTCGACCGGCGAGTGGAACGCGCAGATCGCGCCGTCGCGCTCGGCATCGCCCTGTAGCGCGAGCATCAGCTGATGGCTGTCGACGATGCCCGTCTGCGGCGAAAACACCGCTTCGTAGCATTCGAGCGCGGGTTCGAGCGCCTGCGCTTCCGCGCCGCTGATCCGCATCAGGTCGAGCACGCCGTTTTCCTTGCCGCGCGCGAGGATGCTTTCGAGCTGGGGCACCTGGTTGCGCGCCGTCGCCACGAGCAGCTTGCCGCAACGCTGATGCGGCACGCCGCGCGACGCGCAGTACTCGTACAGCATCTCGCGGCCATGCACGCAGAGCGTCGCCTTCAGCGAGCCGCGCGGATAGTAGAGGCCGGCGTGAATGACTTCGCTGTTACGCGAACTCGTGCCGACACCGATCGCCTCGGCCGCTTCGAGCACGATCACCTCGCGCCCGCGCATCGCAAGCGCGCGGGCGATCGCCAGCCCGACGACACCCGCGCCGATCACCACACATTCGATCTGATCCATGTTCACCCGCACGACGACGCGCGTCGCGCCTGAAAATTGGCCGCCTGCACAAGGCAGTCCGGCGGTCGCGCCTCAGTCCACCCGGCGCGCTTTCAAAAATTGTACGCCGCAGCCCGCGCATCCGACTGTGCTCCCGGCGACATGCCGTGTCTGCCGTCGAACATGACCGATAGTGTTGCGTCATCAGCAATAGTTGCCATGGCATTCAACTTGCAGACCGCAACTCAAACCGGCCACGCGCGAAACTGGCCGGTTTAATGCGCGAAACAGGCCAAAAATCGCCCGGATTCTGCAAAAAGCTCAGAATCCGATCGGCTTGCGGCGGGTGCCGTGATCGAGCCGGATATCCTGCGGCTCGATCTGGTCGCGGCTCGCGATCCGCGCGCTGCCGAAGCCATTCAGGATCGCCCGCCGCATCTCGCGCGGCGAACCGGCGGCGAGCACGTCGAGCGTGGCATCGCCGATCTGCTCGGGGAAGCGCGAGCCCCAGCCGTGCGCGGTGCGGATCTCGTGATAGATCGCCTGCGCGATGCGGCGCGCGCCCTCGCGGTCGGGCGCGGGAATCTCGTAGACGTTCATCCGGTTCAGGATCGGCTCGGGGATCGCGGCGGCATCGTTCGCGGTCGCGATCCAGATCACGTGACCCGCGTTGATCGGAATCTCGGCGAACTCGTCGATGAAGCCTTGCGCGGTGTCGTGTTCGAGCAGCGCGTAGAGCGCGCCGAGCGGATCGTATTGCGAGTCGCCGGTGGCCTTGTCGATCTCGTCGACGGTGATCACCGGGTTCGCGTAACTGCCGTTCACGAGCGCCTCGAACACCTTGCCCGGTTTCGCGTTCTTCCATTGCGACGACGCGCCCGACAGGATCCAGCCCGCCGTCAGCGAGCTCATCGCGACGTACTGATACGCGGTGCCGAGCAGGCGCGCCAACTGCTTCGCGAAGTGCGTCTTGCCGATGCCGGGGTCGCCGAGCAGCAGGATCGGCATCAGTTCGAGACGGTCGTCGGTTTCGAGGCAGAGCGCGACCTGCTTGCGGACATCGTCGAGCGGCTCGGCAAAGTTGGGGAGGGTGCCGATCAGGTCGTTGATCGACGGCATGCGGTTCGGCTTCACGCAGAAGCGCAGATTGCCGACCCGGATCATTTTTTCGTAAGTTGCGCGCAGTGCTTCGTTCGCGCCATCGCCGAGTTCGTTCAGCGCGGTCTCGACGTGGTCGAGATCGTAGACCTTGCTGAACGATGCCACCGCGATTTCCTGTTTCACCATGGCTGTTGTCATCGCTCACCCCGTTTTGTCGGTCCTGCCCGTTGCAGCTTCTCGTGAAAGCTGCTCCGGTTTCAGTGTAACGACGCACAGATCGCACGCAAGCCAGCAGCCGCAAGGCTCTGCTGCTAACACGGACGGGTTGGCGTCTGCGCTGAACCTGGCCCCGCATTCGCGGTCAGAAAAGGCAGCGCCCAGGCGAGGCGCGTAAGATAAACCTCCGCCGTTCGCGGTTCAACGTACCCGACGGCGCAGTCTTTTCTGGAGATGCCACCCAATGTGGAAAACCAGTTTCGTCGGCGTGCTGCTCGGCGCCACGCTGATCGCGCAGTCCGCTCCGACGCTCGCTCAGGTGCCCGCCCAGCAGGCCGTACAGTGGCAGATCGACGTGATGCGCGACGGTCAGATGGTCGACTCGTTCAGCGCGACGACCACCGTCGGCCAGGCGCGCACCGATACGCACCACCATCCGGTCACGCACGATGTCGGCTGCAAGAATGAACCGGCCGGCAGCATCGACCTGTCGCGCACGCTGACGGTCTCGCCGCTCAACGCGGACCCGAATCACGTCACGCTCGCGATCGAAGCGCAGGAAACGCTCGAAGACGACAGCCATCCGATCACCATCGAAGGCTGCAAGCTGCCGCCGCAGCCGCGCCAGGTGAGCGCGAGCCACCCCGGCATGGTGCTGAACGGCGACGAGTGGAACAGCTGGACGATCGTCGACAAGAACCCACAGCTCGTCTACCGCGTGCGTGCCCATCTCGTGAGCCAGCCGTGAAAACGCACCTGACGCGTGCGAAAGCGCTCGTGATGCGCAATCGCAAGCTGCATGACGAGCGCCGCACCTTGACACCGCACGACGTGGATCGTGGCATGCGAAATCTCGAACAAGCGGTAGCCGATACCGCGCCTGACCGCGATTTCATCGCGGTCAGCTGGAATCTTCACAAAGGCCGCTCGCCGCTCGGTTTTCAGGCGTGGCAGGCGATGCAGCGCTGGGTTCAGTCCACGCACGCGGACGCGTATTTCCTGCAGGAAGCGATGGCGCGGCGCATGCCGGCGCCGGTGCTGTCGTCCACCTTCGGCGCGCAGCTCGGCGATCCGCTCGAAGACGTCTGGCACTGCCAGGCGACCGAGATCGCTCGCTCGCTGCAGTTGCAGATCGCGCTCGGCCCGAACGTGTTCAAGCCGTCCTGGCGGCATGGCAACGCGATCCTGTCGCCGCATCCGCTCGACCTCGGCGGCCGCTGGGACATTTCGGCACACCGCTTCGAGCGACGCGGTCTGCTGGTGGCGCGCGCAACCTTCGCTGGCCAGTCGGTCACGCTGCTGTGCGCGCATCTCGCGTTGACGCGCCAGGCGCGGCTGCGCCAGATGGAGTGGATCGCCCACTGGATCGCGAAGGAAGCGCCCGAGGGCCCGCTCGTGCTGGCGGGCGACTTCAACGACTGGCGCAACGACTCGGTGCCCCTCTTCGGCGAGCACGACATGCAGGAAGTGGCGACGCTGCTCGGCGAGCCGGCGCGCACGTTTCCCGCGTTCTCGCCCGCGCTCGCGCTGGACAAGATGTTCGTGCGCGGCATGAAGCCGGTCGAGCGGATCCAGCCGGCGCAGGAAACCGCGTGGCTGTCCGATCATCTGCCGTATATCGCGCGGCTGCGGATTGCCTGAGCCGGTGCGGCGTTTCGCAGTTCGAGCGTCGAATTCAGCGCTTCAGTGAGCCTTCGTCCTGCTACCGCGCGCAAAATCCACGCTGCAAAAGCCCCGCCGCGACGCGCGGCTAATCGGCCCCATCCCGAAACTTCAAGTATCATCGACGGTCCGTCGTCCGGATCGCTGACGCACGTGCGATCCCGGTCCGCTGGCCGTAGGCGGCACCGTAGCGCTTCACTCCAGTGCTTCGACACCGCGAGACACGCAACGCCACCCCGGCGTGTCCGAACCCGCGCCGCCACCCTCCGGCAGCAGGCGCGGTAAAATAGCGGATTGCGCATCGTCTTGCCGTGTTATTTGCGCTGCTTCGCCGCTTTCCGTGTGTTTTTGCGTGCCGTTTCCGCGGGCCGAGTATTTTCGCCGTCTCGCGCTTTTCGCGCCCGCCGACACGTTCGTCTGGCCGCACTGTTTTCGCACCATCCAGGAATCATGAGCAACCTGAATCCACAAACCGTCCTGAGCGTCCATCACTGGACCGACACGCTTTTCAGCTTCACCTGCACGCGCGACGCGGCGTTCCGCTTCGAAAACGGCCAGTTCACGATGGTCGGCCTCGAAGTCGAGGGCAAGCCGCTGATCCGCGCCTACAGCATGGCGAGCGCGAACTACGAAGAGAACCTCGAATTCCTGAGCATCAAGGTGCAGGACGGCCCGCTGACGTCGCGGCTGCAGCACCTGAAGGTGGGCGACCAGGTGCTGATCGGCAAGAAGCCGACCGGCACGCTGATGGCCGACAACCTGCTGCCCGGCAAGACGCTGTGGCTGCTCTCCACCGGCACGGGCCTCGCGCCGTTCATGTCGATCATTAAAGATCCGGACGTGTACGACCGCTACGAGCGAGTCGTGCTGACGCACACCTGCCGTTTCGTCGACGAGCTCGCGTACAAGGAATACATCACCGACCATCTGCCGGCGCACGAGCATCTGGGCGAGCTGATTCAGGAAAAGCTGGTCTACTACCCGACAGTCACCCGTGAAGCGTTCGCGAACCGCGGCCGCATCACCGACCTGATCGAGACGAAGAAGCTGTTCGAAGACCTCGACCTGCCGCACTTCTCGCTGGAAAACGACCGCGTGATGCTCTGCGGCAGCCCGCACATGCTGCGCGACACGCGCGAACTGCTGGACAGCATGGGCTTCCAGGAAGGCAGCAACAACAAGCCGGGTCACTACGTGATCGAAAAGGCGTTCGTCGGCTGATTTTTGCGGCGCCTGGGTGCGCCGCTGGCGGAATCAGGAAAACCGGAGCTCGTGAGGGCTTCGGTTTTTTTATTTGTTGATTCGAGCATCGCCAACGGTCCAGGCGGGCTGCCGTTGCGCCCAGCCGTCAAGGCATGCGTGCGGCCTGTCCCTGCTTCGTCAGTAGCGAGACCGCTTTCCTGTCGAAGGACACGAAAGTTTCCGCGCCTAGCCAGGTGCCGTCATACGCGATGACGCCGTCCGCAAAATCTCCGCCGGCTTCGAGAATCGCGAGGCCAGCCTCGACTGCCGGGCGGTTCATGACGACTTTGTCCGTGGCGATCAACGCGCGGATTGCCGCGGCAATGTCGACGGTGCCAAAGCTGTAGACCCTGCGCAGCACCCAGATGAACTCGCACAGGCACGGCAACGAAACCGCAATCAGCGAAGCCTCTTTCAGTACTTTGTCCGCAGCACGCGCTTGCGCCTCATCGTCCCGCACGACACCGCGAACCAGCACATTCGTATCGACGGTGACCTTCATTCCTCACCTGCCCAACCTGCGGCGGCGGCGTCGTTCATTTCCTCGATGGTTGCGACCTTTCTGGTCTTGCCCGCAAGCAAGCCGAGAAAGCCGTCGATCGTTCCGGTCGACCGGGCGGCCTTCAATTCGGCCCGGCCATCGGGTAACAGGTCCAGTTCGACCTTCTCGCCAGGCTTGATACCGAGGTGCTGCAGTACCTCTTTCCGAAATGTCACCTGGCCCCGCGCGGTGACGGTTAGCGTGCTCATGTCGCTACCTCCATTGATCAATGGCTAAATTGTAATGCAAATATGCATTACCTCCAAGACTGCAGACCAGAAGGGACCAGGTGGGTTACAAATTCCGACGCCAGGGTTACCCCGAACTGTCGGATTTTTCCGACATGCGAGCGCGTTTGTCACATTGTTCTCATGATGATTTGCTTCAAATGTGCACGCTAAGTATTGAAGAAACTGCAATTTTTCTTTTTTTAAGATATGATCGCGGCGCAATGCGTATGGAATTAACATTCACATCCGCATCGCGCCCTGCATGTAACCAATTGTAAATTTCGTTACGTCTTTCGTAGCGAAAACATCCGTCGCGGCAGTAGGCGACGGTCCAGCTTGTCAGGCCAGAAAATCGCATGATGCTTTTTGCATTCGCGCCATCGACGCGCACCGGGCTCGCAGTCAGAGCCGCTTCCTGAGAGGGAGAGTCATGGATACGTCGATCGTCGTTCCGGTCAACCTGCATGCTGTTTCGTTATCGCCCGAAGCCGGCGAGGCGCTGCCACCGTCGTTCGATCCGCTCGTCGAAGTCCGCGCCGCCGCGAAAGTGTCGGCCGCCGCGCTGTCCACCGAATCCCCCGATCCTGTCGAAGTCGCCGAACTGCGTGAACGCGTGCGCGCGCTCGCCGCGGCGCTCGTCAGCGCGCAGGAAGCCGCGCACCGCCACATCGCGCGCGAGCTGCACGACAGCGCCGGCGCGGAGCTGACCGGTGCGCATTTCT
The DNA here is from genome assembly GCF_003443895.1 of Paraburkholderia phosphatilytica. Classification (GTDB taxonomy): domain Bacteria; phylum Pseudomonadota; class Gammaproteobacteria; order Burkholderiales; family Burkholderiaceae; genus Paraburkholderia; species Paraburkholderia phosphatilytica. The sequence goes on from NZ_QQOA01000015.1 coordinate 147,374, forward strand.
CGCTTGCCGGCATCGACACCTGGCTGCCCGCCGACGCGCCGCCACAGTGCGTCGACGCGCTCGCCGCCGCGCAGCGCTCGCTCCAGGCCGTCTGCGAGACGACGCGCCGCATCGTCGCCGATCTGCATGGCCCGACGCTCGAGCGCGGCCTCGTCAACGCGCTGTCGCGCTGGACCCGCGAATTCGCGAGCCGCACCGGGCTGCGCGTGAGCCTCACCACCGCTGCCGACCGGCGCCTCGCCCGGCTGCCCGCGGAGTCCGCGCTGGCCGTGTTTCGCGTCGCGCAGGAGGCGCTGAACAACGTCGCGAAGCACGCGAGGGCATCGGCCGCTGACATCGCGATCGAACACGACGACGAGTTCCTCACGCTGATCGTCAAGGACGACGGCATCGGCGCCACCGAACGCCGCCGCAGCGGCCAGTTCGGCATCGGCGGGATGCGGGCGCGCTGCGAAGCCTTCGACGGCACGTTCCAGATCGACCTCGCGAAGCCGGGTGAACGCAAGTCACGTGGCAGCAAGACCGGCACCGCAGGCACCACGGTCCGCGCGAGCTTCGCATGGCGCGCACTGCTCGCGCGCGTCGAAGCCGACGCGCCGCGCGTCACGTCGCGCGCATCGCGTGCGCCCCGTACATCGCGCAAGCAGACCAGCACGAAGGGTTCATGAGCCTGCGCATCCTCCTCGTCGACGATCACATCGTCGTGCGCCAGGGCGTACGGCAGTTGCTGCTCGATCGCGGGATCGCGCGGCACGTGGTGGAAACCGATACCGGCAGCGCCGCGCTGATGAGCGTGTCGAACGAACCGTTCGACGTCGTGCTGCTCGACATCTCGCTGCCCGACATGAACGGCGTCGAAGTGCTGAAGCGCATCAAGCGCAAGTCGCCGCGCATGCCGGTGCTGATGTTCTCGATGTATCGCGAGGACCAGTACGCGGTGCGTGCGCTGAAGGCAGGCGCGGCGGGCTATCTGTCGAAGACGGTCGACGCGGCGCAGATGACGGGCGCGATCCAGCAGGTCGCGGCCGGCCGCAAGTACGTGAGTCCGGCGATGGCCGAGGCGCTCGCCGACTACGTGTCGTTCGACGGCGAGCAGCTTCCGCACGAAAAGCTCTCCGACCGCGAGTACCAGACGCTGTGCATGCTCGCGTCCGGCAAGCGGCTGACCGACATCGCGGAGACGCTGTCGCTGTCGGTGAAGACGGTCAGCGTGTACCGCACGCGTCTGCTCGAAAAGATGAAGCTCAAGAACAACGCCGAGCTCACCTTCTATGTGATGAGCAACCGGCTCGTCGACCTGAATCCGGTGATGACCGCCTGAGCGGCGCGCCTTCCCCTCCATCCCTCCGATGCGTCGTTTTGCCCCCGCCGGCCAGGCGCGGCGCGCGCATCCGCTAAACTCGCGGGTTTTCCCTGACCAAGGCGCCGCCGCAAGCCGCGCCCAAGAGAAGACTCACCGCACATGTCCCTTTTCCGCAAGAAAAACGTCGAGCACATGCTGGCCGGCGCGCAACAGGCTGGCTTGAAGAAAGCGCTCGGCGCGCTGGATCTCACCTTTCTCGGCATCGGCGCCATCATCGGCACCGGCATCTTCGTGCTCACCGGCACGGGCGCCGTGCAGGCCGGCCCGGCGCTGATGCTGTCGTTCGTGGTCGCGGCGATCGCCTGCTGTTTCGCCGCGCTCGCCTACGCGGAGTTCGCGTCGACGATTCCCGTCGCCGGCTCGATCTACACCTACTCCTACGCGACGCTCGGCGAACTGGCCGCGTGGATCATCGGCTGGGATCTGATGCTGGAATACGGACTCGCCACGTCGGCGGTGTCGGTCGGCTGGTCGGGCTATCTGCAGTCGCTGCTGGCGGGCTTCGGCGTGTCGCTGCCGGACGCCCTCACCGCTGCGCCCGGCGCAGTGCCCGGTCACGAGACGCTCTTCAACCTGCCCGCGTTCCTCGTGATGATGGCAATCACCGCGCTGCTGTCGGTCGGCGTGCGGGAATCGACGCGCATCAACAACGTGATGGTCGCGATCAAGGTCACCGTGGTGCTGCTGGTGATCGCGGTCGGCGTCTTCCACGTGAACCCGGCGAACTGGCATCCGTTCATGCCGAACGGCTGGAACGGCGTGTTCGGCGCGGCCGCGGTGATGTTCTTCGCGTTCATCGGCTTCGACTCCGTGTCGTCCGCCGCCGAAGAGGTGAAGAACCCGAAGCGCGACCTGCCGATCGGCATCATCGCGTCGCTGATCGTCTGCGCGATCCTGTACGTGGTGGTGGCCGCCGTCGTGACCGGCATCGTGCCGTCCGCGCAGTTCGCGAACATCTCGCACCCGGTGTCGTACGCGCTGCAGGTGGCCGGACAGAAGTGGGTGGCGGGCTTCATCGATCTGGGCGCGGTGCTCGGCATGCTGACCGTGATCCTCGTGATGAGCTACGGCCAGACGCGCGTGATCTTCGCGATGTCGCGCGACGGGCTCTTGCCGGGCGCACTGTCGCGCGTGCATCCGCGCTTTGCGACGCCGTTCCTGACCACGTGGCTCGTCGGCATCTTCTTCGGGCTGATCGGTGCGCTCGTGCCGCTCAACGTGCTCGCGGAGCTGATCAACATCGGCACGCTCGCGGCGTTCTCGATGGTGTCGGTCGCCGTGCTGATCCTGCGCCGAACGCACCCGCATCTGCCGCGCGCGTTCCGCTGCCCGGGCGTGCCGGTCGTGCCGCTGCTGGCCGTTGCGTCGTGCGTGTTCCTGATGCTCAACCTGCAGCGCACGACGTGGATCGCGTTCGTGGTGTGGCTCGTGATCGGGCTCGTCGTGTACTTCGGCTATTCGCGCCGCAGGTCGCTGCTCGCGAACTGAGCGTGACTCGCGTTTGATTCTGCTGCGCCGCCCTCACCGGCGACGCAGCACGCACAACAACGAACGCAAGATTCCGGACCCCACAAAGAAGAACCTTGAATCGAACCGGGCCGGGCAGGGAAAAAATCCATAAACGCCGCCCCTGTTTTGTGCTTTACTTTTCGCTAGAACCATAAAAGTCCTCACCGACCAACCCCGACCCTCATAGCAGGTAGCGGCAGGTAGTGACTCCGGGCCGGAGCGGGTCTCATCCATTGGAGACAGTTCATGGCGATCAGCATCCGTCTGACGGTCAACGGCAATCCCGTGACCGCCAGCGTCGAACCTCACACCTTGCTAGTCCAGTTCCTGCGGGAGCAGCTGCATCTGACCGGCACGCACGTCGGCTGCGACACCGCGCAGTGCGGCGCGTGCACCGTGCACCTGGACGGCCGCGCGATCAAGTCGTGCAACATCCTCGCGGTCCAGGCGGAAGGCGCCGACGTGACGACGATCGAAGGCCTCGCGAAGAACGGCGAACTGCACCCGATGCAGGCCGCGTTCCGCGAATGCCACGGCCTGCAATGCGGCTTCTGCACGCCCGGCATGGTGATGGCCGGGACCGCGCTTGCGGCGAACTGCCCCAACCTCACCGAAGCCGAGGTGCGCGAACAGCTCGACGGCAACCTGTGCCGCTGTACGGGCTATCACAACATCGTCAAGGCAGTGCTCGCCGGCGCCGAAGGCATGAAGGCCGGCGCGGCATCCAGAACCACGGCCACCGCCTGAGGAGACGACGATGAACGCACCCGACAACCATCGCATGATCGGCGCGCCGGTCAAGCGCAAGGAAGACTTCCGTTTCCTCACCGGCGCCGGCCAGTACACCGACGACGTCGTGATGCCCCAGCAGACCTATGCCGTGTTCGTGCGCTCGTCGCACGCGCATGCGCGCATCAAGCGCGTCGACACGAGCGCGGCGAAGCAGTCGCCCGGCGTCGTCGCGATCTTCACCGGCGCGGACGTGCAGGCGGACAACGTCGGCGGCCTGCCGTGCGGCTGGCTGATCCACAGCATCGACGGCACGCCGATGAAGGAGCCGGCGCATCCGGTGATCGCGCATACGAAGGTGCGCCACGTCGGCGACCAGGTCGCGATCGTGATCGCCGAATCGGTGAAAGAGGCGAAAGACGCCGCCGAGCTGATCGAGGTCGACTACGACGAGCTGCCCGCCGTCGTCGATACCGCGCATGCCGCGGACGCCGGCCAGGCCGCGGTGCACGACGACGTGCCCGACAACACCTGCTACACGTGGGGCCACGGCGACAAGGCCGCGACCGATGCCGCGTTCGCGAAAGCCGCGCACGTGACGACGCTCGACATCGTGAACAACCGCCTCGTGCCGAACGCGATCGAGCCGCGCGCCGTGAACGCGTCGTACTCGCCGCACGACGACAGCTACACGGTCTACGTCGCGAACCAGAACCCGCACGTCGAGCGCCTGCTGATGGCCGCGTTCGTGCTGGCGCTGCCGGAATCGAAGGTGCGCGTGGTCGCGCCGGACGTGGGCGGCGGCTTCGGCTCGAAGATCTTCCTGTACGCGGAAGACGTCGCGCTCACGTGGGCGTCGAAGAAAGTGCGCCGGCCGATCAAGTGGACCGCCGAGCGCTCCGAGGCGTTCCTCTCCGACGCGCACGGTCGCGATCACGTGACGAAGGCCGAACTCGCGATGGACGCCGACGGCAAGTTCCTCGCGATGCGCGTGCATACGATCGCGAACATGGGCGCGTATCTGTCGACCTTCGCGTCCAGCGTGCCGACTATCCTGTACGCGACGCTGCTCGCCGGCCAGTACACGACGCCCGCGATCTACGCCGAAGTGAAAGCGGTGTTCACGAACACGGTACCCGTCGATGCGTATCGCGGCGCCGGGCGGCCGGAAGCGACCTATGTGGTCGAGCGGCTCGTCGAAACCGCCGCGCGCGAGATGAAGCTCGATCCGGCGGAAATTCGCCGTCGCAACTTCATCAAGGCGTTCCCGTACGCGACGCCGGTCGGCCTCACCTACGACACCGGCGACTACGAAGCGTGCCTCTCCCGCGCATTGCAGCTCGCGGACGTCGAAGGCTTCGCGGCACGTCGCGCGGAATCGGAAAAGAACGGCAAGCGGCGCGGCCTCGGCTACTCGTGCTACATCGAGGCATGCGGCCTCGCGCCGTCGAACATCGCGGGCGCGCTCGGCGCGCGGGCGGGCCTCTTCGAAGCCGGCGAAATTCGCGTGCATCCGACGGGCTCGGTCACCGTGTTCACCGGCTCGCATAGCCACGGTCAGGGACACGAAACCACGTTCGCGCAGGTGGTCGCGGACCGTCTCGGCATTCCGCTCGAAAACGTCGAGATCGTGCACGGCGACACCGGCCGCATTCCGTTCGGCATGGGCACGTATGGCTCACGTTCGATCGCGGTGGGCGGCTCGGCAATCATGAAAGCGCTCGACAAGATCGAGTCGAAGGCGAAGAAGATCGCCGCGCATCTGCTCGAAGCGTCGGCGGACGACATCGAGTTCAAGGACGGCGTATTCCGCGTGGCCGGCACCGACCGCACGAAGACCTTCGTCGACGTGTCGCTCGCCGCGTACGTGCCGCACAACTATCCGCTCGACAAGCTCGAACCGGGCCTCGACGAAAGCGCGTTCTACGACCCGACCAACTTCACGTATCCGGCCGGCGCGTACCTCTGCGAAGTGGAAGTCGACGTCGATACCGGCGAGACGCGCATCGAGCGCTTCACCGCCGTCGACGACTTCGGCAACGTGATCAACCCGATGATCGTCGAAGGCCAGGTGCATGGCGGGCTCGGCCAGGGCATCGGCCAGGCGATGCTGGAGCGCTGCGTGTACGACAACGAGACCGGCCAGCTGCTGTCCGGCTCGTACATGGACTACGCGATGCCGCACGCGTCCGACCTGCCGTCGTTCACCGTCGAAACCGCAAAGGGCACGCCGTGCACGCACAATCCGCTCGGCGTGAAAGGCTGCGGCGAGGCGGGCGCGATCGGCTCGCCGCCCGCGGTGATCAACGCGATCCTCGACGCGCTCGCACCGCTCGGCGTGACTGACCTGCAGATGCCCGCGACGCCGCACCGCGTGTGGTCCGCGATTCATGCAGCCCAGTCGGCTCAACATTAACGGAGGCGCCACCATGTATTCATTCGACTACCAACGCGCCACCGAACCGAAAGACGCCGTCTCGGCACTGCAGGCGGATAGCGACGCGAAATTCCTCGCCGGCGGCCAGAGCCTCCTGCCGACGATGCGTTTGCGTCTCGCGCAACCGTCGAAGCTGATCGACGTCACGCGCATTGCGGCGATGAAGGCGATCCGCGTCGACGGACAGACGGTGTCGATCGGCGCGGCTGTGTGCCACGCGGACGTCGCCGCGAATGCCGACGTGGCGCGCGCGCTGCCGGGACTCGCGTTCCTCGCGTCGCAGATCGGCGACCGTCAGGTGCGCGCGCTCGGCACGATCGGCGGCTCGCTCGCGAACAACGATCCCGCCGCGTGCTACCCGGCCGCCGTGCTCGCGCTGAACGGCACGGTCGTCACCGACCGCCGCCGCATCGCCGCCGAGGATTTCTTCGTCGGCATGTACGAGACCGCGCTCGCAGCCGACGAGCTGATCACGTCGGTCGAATTCCCGGCCGCGGAAAAATCCGCGTACGAGAAATTCCGCAACCCGGCCTCGCACTTCGCGCTGGTCGGCGTGTTCGTCGCGAAGACGGGCCAAGGCGTGCGCGTCGCGATCACGGGCGCGGCGTCGTCGGTGTTCCGCTCGCCTGAACTGGAGCAGGCGCTATCGGCAAATTTCACGCCGGAAGCGGCGCGCGGCGTGACGGTGTCGTCCGGCGATCTGCAGACCGACCTGCACGCGAGCGCCGAATACCGCGCGCATCTGATTCCGGTGCTCGCGGCGCGCGCGGTCGCGAAGGCGAACAGCTAGCTGCGCAGACGGGGCCAGTCCGTGGGCGCGCATGCGACCCACGGACGTACAACGTGAGAAGATCAGGTGACGGCAGGCGGCCCGGTGCATCCGGGCCGCCTCGCCGCACCCTCCCGCGCCCGGATCAGGATCCGCCATGCAGCCAGCCTCGATCGACGAAACCCATGCGCAGTTGAACGCGCAAGGCTATTTCGCCAGCCGCGAACTTGCGACTGCGCTCTTTCTCGCGCTGAAGATGGAGCGGCCGCTGTTCGTCGAAGGTGAGCCCGGCGTCGGCAAGACCGAGCTCGCGAAGGCGGCGGCCGGCATGCTCGGCACGTCGATGCTGCGGCTGCAATGCTACGAAGGTCTCGATACCGCAAGCGCGCTTTACGAGTGGGACTACCCACGACAGATCATGGCGCTGCGTCTCGCGGAAGCGGCGGGCGAAACGCCGCGCAACGACACGCTCTATCGCAGCGAATTCCTGCTGAAGCGACCGCTATTGCAAGCGTTGTTGCCCGACGAACAACAGCCCGGCGTGCAGCGCGTGTTGCTGATCGACGAGATCGATCGCGCCGACGAACCGTTCGAAGCGTTCCTGCTCGAACTGCTGTCCGATTTCCAGGTGTCGATTCCCGAGTACGGCACGGTGCGTGCCGAGCATGCGCCGCTCGTCGTGATGACGTCGAACCGCACGCGCGAAGTGCACGACGCGTTGAAGCGCCGCTGCCTCTATCAATGGGTCGGCTATCCGGATCGCGAACGCGAACTCGAGATCGTCGCCGCGCGCGCCCCGCAGACGTCGGCCGATCTGCAGCGGCGAGCGGTCGGCTTCGTACACCAGCTGCGCACGATGGACCTGTTCAAGGCGCCCGGCATCGCCGAGACGATCGACTGGTGCCGCGCGCTCGCGGCGCTCTCAGTGACGGAGCTCGATCCGCAGTCGGTGCAGGACACGCTCGGCGTGCTGCTGAAGTACCAGGACGACCTCGCGCGGCTCGATCACGACCGCATCGCGCAGTGTCTCGCCGAAGCGCAGTGACACGATCATGAGCACGCCGACGTACGACCACGCCCCGCCGATCGCACGCAACGTCGTGCATTTCGTGCGCGTGCTGCGCGGCGCCGGGCTGCCGATGTCGCCGGCGCAATCGGTCGATGCGCTCGATGCATTGCGCTACATCGATCTGTCGCAGCGCGACGACGTGCGCGCCGCGCTCGCCGCCGTGCTCGTGTTCGCACCGGACGAACGGCCGCTCTTCGACGCCGCGTTCGACCTCTTCTGGCACGCACCCGACTGGGAAGGCAAGCTGCGCGCGCTGCTGCTGCCGAAGGTGCAAGGTGGCCTGCCGCCGCCGAAGCGCAACAACCGTCTCGCCGACGCGCTGGCGGTGCGCCCGCCGCCCTCAGCCGCTGCACGGCCCAACGCTCAGCAGACCGAACAACGCGAGCTGCACGCGAACGTCACGTTCAGCGCGGAAGAGCGCCTGCGTCACCGCGATTTCGACACGCTCACCGCCGACGAATGGCGCACGCTGCGTCATCTGATCCGCGCACATCGGCTGCCGCTCGCGACCGAACCGACGCGCCGGATGAAGGCATCGTCGCGCGGCACGCACGCGGATCTGCGCGCGAGCGCGCGCCACGCGGTGCGCGCGGGCGGCGACTGGACCGTGTGGAAGTACCGCGCGGTCGTCGAACGCAAACCGCCGCTCGTGCTGATGCTCGACATCTCCGGCTCGATGAGCAGCTATTCGCGCGCGGTGCTGTACTTCTGCCACGCGCTACTGCAATCGCGCGAGCGCCTGCAGGTGTTCCTGTTCGGCACGCGGCTCACCAACGCGACGCGCGCGCTGCGCGAGCGCGATCCCGATGTCGCGATCGCGACGATCGCCGAGCAGGTGGTCGACTGGTCGGGCGGCACGCGCATCGGCGGCGCGCTCGCGGAATTCAACCGCCGCTGGGCACGTCGCGTGCTGGGCGGACGGGCCACCGTGCTGCTCGTCACCGACGGTCTGGATCACGAAGCGATCGACGTGCTCGAACACGAGATGGCGCGCCTGCACCGCTTCGCGCATCGCATCGTGTGGCTCAACCCGCTGTTGCGCTACACCGCATTCGCGCCGAAAGCGCGCGGCGTGCAGGCGATCCTGCCGCACGTCGACGCACACCGGCCGGTTCACAACCTCGAATGCCTGGCCGCGTTCGGCCAGGATCTCGCGCAGCTCGCGCGCGTGCCGCACGCGTCGCCGCGACACCCACCATCTGGAGGAGACACGCGATGGAACTGACGGAAAGCTACATGCTGCCCGTGCCGCAGCAACGCGCATGGGAAGCGCTCAACGACACGGCGATCCTGCGCGCGTCGATTCCCGGCTGCGACAACATCGAAGCCGAAGGCGAGAACGAATACGCGCTGTCGATGAGCGCGTCGGTCGGACCGGTGAAGGCGCGCTTCAAGGGACGCATGCTGCTCACCGACGTCGATGCGCCGCACACCTACACGATCGTGTTCGAAGGCCAGGGCGGCGGCGCAGGCTTCGGCAAGGGCAGCGCGCGCGTGGTGCTGGAGCCTGAAGGCGACGCGTCGACGAAGCTCACCTACACGGCGAGCGCGCAGATCGGCGGCAAGCTCGCGCAGATCGGCTCGCGGCTCGTCGACGGCGCGGCGAAGAAACTCGCGGGCCAGTTCTTCAAGCGCTTCAGCGCGCAGGTGACCGGCGAAGGCGCCGACGAAGCCGCCGACGCACCCGCGGACGATGACGCATAATCGAAGCATCAGGTACGCGCGCGGTGGCCCTATCGTCGGCGCGGCCAGGCTCAAAGGAATGGTCACATCATGGACAGCGTGGATCTCGAGGTCCTGAAGTCCAGCGCGCGCTGGCTCGACGAAGGGCATCGCGTGCTGCTCGTTACCGTCGTGAAGACGTGGGGGTCGTCGCCGCGCCCCGAAGGCGCGATGCTCGCGGTACGCGACGACGGCCTCGTGGTCGGCTCGGTGTCGGGCGGCTGCATCGAAGACGACCTGATCGACCGCGTGCGCCAGCGCGGCATCGAGCAGACGCATCCCGAAGCGGTGAAGTACGGCATCACCGCGGAGGAAGCGCATCGTTTCGGTCTGCCATGCGGTGGCACGATCCAGCTCGTGCTCGAACCGCTGACGAAGGCGAGCGGCGTCGCCGATCTCTGCGATGCGGTAGAGCGTGGCGAACTGGTGGCGCGTACGGTCGAGATGAAAACGGGCCGCGCGCGCATCGGTCCTGCGCAGGCCACCGATGGCGTCGACTTCAACGACGAGCGCCTGTTGACTATTCACGGGCCGCGCTACCGGATGCTCGTGATCGGCGCGGGGCAGCTGTCGCGCTACCTCTGCCAGATCGCGGTGGGACTCGACTATCAGGTCACCGTGTGCGACCCGCGCGAAGAATACACGGACGAGTGGAACATCCCCGGCACGAAGGTCGTACGCACGATGCCCGACGATACCGTGCTCGACATGAAGCTCGACGAGCGCTGCGCGGTGATCGCGCTCACGCACGACCCGAAGCTCGACGACCTCGCGTTGATGGAAGCGCTGAAAACGCCGGCGTTTTACGTCGGCGCGCTAGGCTCGCGCCGCAACAACGCGGCGCGGCGCGAACGGCTGAAGGAGTTCGATCTGAACGACGCCGAGCTCGCGCGCCTGCATGGACCCGTCGGCATCTACATCGGCAGCCGGACGCCACCGGAGATTGCAGTGTCGATTCTTGCGGAAGTGACGGCGGCGAAGAACGGCGTGTCGTTGCCCACGCTCTTGCAGGTGGAAGGTGCGAAGGCTGCGCGTGAAGTCACGGCGAGCGGAGATGCGTGCCGCGTGTAGCGCGGCACCTTCGTCACGCGACGCGCCAGTTCGAAACTAGATCGGCCACAGCGGCCCTTCCTGCATCGCGCCGATCTGCTCGCGCAGTTCGAGAATCCGGTCTTCCCAGTAGCGCTGCGTGTTGAACCACGGAAACGCGGCCGGAAACGCCGGATCGTTCCAGCGCCGCGCGAGCCACGCTGAGTAGTGAATCAGCCGCAGCGTGCGCAGCGCCTCGATCACATGCAGTTCGCGCGGCTCGAACTCGCAGAAGTCCTCATAACCCGCCAGCAGATCCGTCAACGCTTTCGACGCCTCGTTGCGCTCGCCCGGCAGCAGCAGCCATAAATCCTGGATAGCGGGACCCATCCGGCTGTCGTCGAAGTCGACGAAATGCGGACCGGCATCCGTCCACAGTACGTTGCTCGGATGGCAGTCGCCATGCAGTCGCACGTGCGGCAGTTCGCCCGCGCGCTCGAACGCATGCTCGACGCCTTCCAGCGCGAGCTTCACCGCGGCGTCCCAGGCGGTGCGCACATCGTCGGGCACGAAGTCCTGCGAGAGCAGGAACTCGCGTGGTTCATAACCGAAGCTCTGGATGTCGAGCGTGGGCCGGTGCTGGTACGGATGCGTCGCACCGACTGCATGAATGCGCCCGATGAAGCGGCCGAGCCACTCGCGCGTATCGCGCCGGTCGAGGTCGGGCGCGCGGCCGCCGCGGCGTTCGAAGATCGCGAAACGAAAACCGTCGAAGCTGTGCAGCGTGTGGCCTTCATAGGCCTTCGCGGGCACGGCGGGAATTTCGCGTGCCGCGAGTTCGGCGACGAATGCGTGCTCTTCGAGGATCGCTTCGTCGCTCCAGCGCTCCGGCCGATAGAACTTCGCGACGACCGGCGGGCCATCTTCGATGCCCACCTGGTAGACGCGATTTTCGTAGCTGTTGAGCGGCAGCATCCGGCCGTCGGTGCGCGCGCCGGCCTGGCTTGTGACGCTGTCGATCGCGTCGAGCACGCATTCAGGCGTGAGCCGCGCGAAGGGAACGCCGGTGGAGTCCTCCGCGTTCGGGGTGTCGTCGAGTGGTGTGTTCATCCCCGCATTGTGCGCCGCGTCGCCGTCAAAGACGAGCGCGGCCCACGCAGCGCTGCGGAATGCTCACCCGTAGCGAAGCAACGTCAACGCGCGTCAATGAACCTGGGCACTGGCCGGGCGCACGAAATCGCCCGTGTCGATCAGGTCTTCGAGGAAGAAGGGCTCGGTGTTCAGTTGCGCGGACGCGCCGGGCTCGCCGACGTACCACGTCACCATGGCCATGTCCCCAAGAATGCGCATGACGATGCCGCGTGCGCCCTGGGGCACGGCGATATGCACGGAGCGGACAATGGAACCGACTTGCATGATATTTCCCCGTTCTGCTGCTGCCGGTTCATTCACCCTCAGTGATGCACCGGTCAGCGTGACACGAAAAAGCGGCGCTTCGATGATCCCGCCGCGCGAACCTGAACCGGACAGCGCGATCCACACGGCGTAATCCCATTGTTAACGTTTTAGGCCATATTGAAAAGCACAAAAACAACGGGGCTTTCCGCGCGATTCGCCAGATAAGACTTACGAAAGTCTGACGGCGACCCTTGTAACATGTCGTGATATAGCGCTTCTCAGCGATAACCCTGAAATTCCGGCGAAAGGTACCGGCAGCCGAGGCTTAAAGGTTATAGTCCTGTCGCGCCGGCGCGACGCGTCACCGGCCTCGCGGCACACGTGGGTAAGGATTGCCGGCCCCGTGGCCCCTTTTTCAACTGCTCTGCTGAACATCGCGCCGATTCATGTGGATCGTTCGTCTCGCGCTACGGCGCCCGTATACGTTCATCGTGCTCGCGCTGCTGTTGCTGATCGTCGGGCCCATGACGATCCTTCGCACGCCGACCGACATCTTCCCGAACATCGACATCCCGGTGCTCTCGGTGATCTGGACGTACACCGGCCTGCCGGCGGACGAGATGGAAAAGCGCATCGTGCTCAACTACGAGCGCGGCCTGTCCGTCGCGGTCAACGACATCGAGCACACCGAATCGACTTCGCTGAACGGCGTCGCCGTCGTCAAGATCTTCTTCCAGCCGCACGCGAACATCGACGAAGCGCTCGCGCAGGTCACGGCCCTGTCACAGGCCCAGGTGCGCTCGCTGCCGCCTGGCATCACGCCACCGTTCATCCTGCGCTACAACGCGTCCACGGTGCCGATCCTGCGGCTGTCGCTGTCGTCGGCGTCGCTCACCGAGCAGGAGCTGTTCGACTTCGGCAATAACTTCCTGAAGACGCAGCTCGCCACCGTGCCCGGTGCGTCCGCGCCGCTGCCGTACGGCGGCAAGCAGCGGCAGATCATGGTCGACATCGACTCGCGCAAGCTGCAGCAGAACAACCTGTCGCCGATGGACGTGGTCACCGCGATCAGCGCGCAGAACCTGATCCTGCCGTCAGGCACCGCGAAGATCGGCTCCACCGAATACTCGATCGAGATGAACGCGAGCCCCGACACGCTCGCCGGCCTCAACAACATCCCGATCAGGACCACGGCGGCCGGCACCGTCTACATCCGCGACGTCGCGCACGTGCGCGACGGCTTCGTGCCACAGACCAACATCGTGCGCGTGGACGGCCAGCGCGCATCGCTGCTGACGATCAACAAGAGCGGCAACACATCGACGCTCGAGATTGTGAACCGCATCAAGGAGATGATGCCGGCGCTGCGCAATCTCGTGCCCGAGTCGCTGAAGATCGACCCGGTGGCGGACCAGTCGCTGTTCGTGCGCGCTTCGGTGCAGGGCGTGCTGCGCGAAGCGCTGATCGCCGCGTGCCTGACGGGCCTGATGATCCTGCTGTTCCTCGGCAACTGGCGCGCCACCTTGATCATCGCGGTGTCGATCCCGCTGTCGATGATCACGTCGATCATCGCGCTCTCCGCGCTCGGCGAGACGATCAACATCATGACGCTGGGCGGGCTCGCGCTCGCGGTGGGTATTCTCGTCGACGACGCGACCGTTGCGATCGAGAACGTCAGCCATCAGCTCGAACAGGGCAAGAACCTCGAACAGGCGATTCTGGACGGCGCGCATCAGATCGCGATTCCGACGCTCGTCTCCACGCTGTCCATCTGTATCGTGTTCGTGCCGATGTTCCTGCTGACAGGCGTCGCGCACTACCTGTTCATTCCGCTCGCCGAAGCCGTCGTGTTCGCGATGCTGGCGTCATACTTCTTCTCGCGGACGCTCGTGCCGACGCTCGCGAAGTATCTGCTGCGCTATCACCACCGGCCGCAGGACCTGCATCACGGAGCGCACGCGCCGCCGTCGCGGAACCCGTTCATGCGCGCGCATCTCGCGTTCGAGCGCGGCTTCACGTCGGTGCGCGAGCGTTATCGCGTGTTCCTGACCGAGCGTGTCGCGCATCCGGGTCCGTTCGTCGCGGTGTTTCTCGCGTGCTGTCTCGCTTCGCTGCTGCTGATGCCGTTCCTCGGCCGTGACTTCTTTCCGGCCGTCGACGCGGGCACCATCGCGCTGCATCTGCGCGCGAAGACCGGCATGCGCGTCGAGGAAACCGCCGTGGTCACCGATCGGGTGGACAAGCGGATCCGACAGCTGATTCCGCCCAAAGAGCTGCATTCGATCATCGACAACATCGGCCTGCCGGTGTCGGGTATCAACCTGTCGTACAGCAACACCGGCACGATCGGCACCTCGGACGCGGACGTGCTGATCACGCTGAACGAAGATCATCACCCGACGGCCGACTACGTCCGCACACTGCGCCGCACGCTCACCGACGAGTTTCCCGGCGTGCAGTTCGCGTTCCTGCCGGCCGACATCGTGAGCCAGACGCTCAACTTCGGCATGCCGTCGCCGATCGACGTGCAGATCGTCGGGCGCAACGTGGACGCGAACCGCGCGTTCGCCGCGCAACTTCTGAACAAGCTGCGCCGCGTGCCGGGTCTCGCCGATGCGCGCATCCAGCAGCCAGCGGACCTGCCGCGCATCTTCATCGACGTGGACCGCACGCGTGCGCAGCAGGCAGGCTTCACGCAGAAAGACATCGCGAGCGACCTGCTGATCACGCTGTCCGGCAGCCAGCAGACCACGCCCACGTTCTGGCTCAACCCGATGAACGGCGTGAGCTACAACGTGGTGACCGAAGCACCGCAGTACACGATCGATTCGCTGCAGTCGCTCGCGAACATTCCGTTGACTGCGAACGGCCACAGCAACATCCTCGGCTCGCTGTCGTCGATGCATCGCGAAGCGGGTCACGCGGTCGCGACGCACTACAACGCGCAGACCACGATCGACATCTACGGCACCGCGGACGGCCGCGACCTGGGCGGCGTGTCCGACGACATCAACAAGATCATCGCGGATTCGAAAGCCGAGTTGCCGAAGGCTTCGTCGATCGTCGTGCGCGGTCAGGTGCAGACGATGAACGAATCGTTCAACGGCCTCTTCGAGGGGCTGCTGTTCGCGATCGTGCTCGTGTATCTGCTGATCGTCGTGAACTTCCAGTCGTGGCTCGATCCGTTCATCATCATCACCGCGTTGCCTGGCGCGCTCGCCGGCATCGTGTGGATGCTGTTCCTCACGCACACCACGCTGTCCATTCCCGCGCTCACCGGAGCGATCATGTGTATCGGCATCGCGACCGCGAACTCGATTCTCGTGATCAGCTTCGCGCGCGAACAGCTGCTCGAACACGGCGACGCGGTGCGCGCCGCGATCGAAGCGGGCTTCACGCGCTTCCGTCCGGTGCTGATGACCGCGCTCGCAATGGTGATCGGCATGGTGCCGATGGCGATCGGCCTTGGCGAAGGCGGCGAACAGAATGCACCGCTCGGCCGCGCGGTGATCGGCGGCCTCGCGGTCGGCACGCTCGCGACGCTCGTGTTCGTGCCGGTCGTGTTTTCGATGATCTATTCACGGCTCGCCGAGCGCCGCCGCAAGGCCGCCGAGTCCGTGGTCCACAAGTCGCCTTGAGCCGGAGCTTCGATGGAAGGCAAACGTCCCGCGTCCGCGGATCCTGAACACGCACCGAACGGCGGCAACGCGCAGCCACCTGTGCGCAAGCGGCGCTCGCGCTGGCCGCTCGTGGTCGCGCTGATAGTCGTGCTGCTGCTCGCCGCGCAGGGCATCTGGTCGCGGCACAGCGCGCACGCGGCGCTCGAACGCGAAGCGGATCACGCGAGCGCGCTGAGCGTCGCGGTGGTGAAGCCGCAGAAGTCGACGGCCGCGCTCGATCTCGTGCTGCCAGGCAACGTGCAGGCGTTTCTCGACACGCCGATCTACGCGCGCACCAACGGTTACCTGAAGAAGTGGTACGCGGACATCGGCGCACATGTGAAGTCGGGCCAGCTGCTCGCGGAAATCGATACGCCGGAAGTGGACGACCAGCTGCGCGCCGCGCGCGCCGATCTCGCGAATGCCGAAGCGAACTACGCGCTCGCGAAGAGCACCGCGGACCGCTGGACCACGATGCTGAAGAGCAATTCAGTCTCGAAGCAGGAGACCGACGAGAAGGTCGGCGACATGCTCGCGAAGAAGGGCTCGCTCGACGCGGCGCGCTTCAATGTCGCGCGGCTCGAAAAGCTCACGTCGTTCCAGAAGGTCTATGCGCCGTTCGACGGCATCGTCACCGCGCGCAACGTCGACGTCGGCGCGCTGATCGATGCGGGCAGCTCGGGCGGCCCCGCGAAAGAGCTGTTCCATGTGGTCGATGCGAGCCGGCTGCGCGTCTACGTGAACGTGCCGCAAGCCTACGCGCCGGACGTGAAGCCGCAGCAGGCCGCGTATCTGACGATGCCCGACTCGCCGACGAAGCGCTATCCAGGCAGCGTCGCGCGCACCGCGGGCGCGGTGGATCCGACGCAACGCACGATGCTCGTCGAAGTGGACGTCGACAACCGCAGCGGCGCGCTGCTGCCGGGCGCGTACGCGCAGGTGCATTTCGCGCTCGGCGCGGGCGCGGCGCCATTCACGCTGCCGGGCAACACGCTGCTGTTCCGGCCGGGCGGCGTGCGCGTCGCGACGGTCGATGCGCAACAGCACGTGAAGCTCGTGCCGATCACGCTCGGCACGGACTTCGGCACGCGCGTTGCCGTGACGTCCGGGCTCACGGGTGACGAGCAGGTGATCCTGAATCCGCAGGACTCGATCGTCGATGGCGCACCAGTGCGCGTGGTGCCGTCGAAAGCCGGCAGTGAAGCCGCGGGCGCGAGTTCGACGCACGCGGGCAGCGCGACGCCCGCCGCCGCCGAAGCCGGCAGCGAGGCGGGCACGCAGCCGTCGGGATCGGGAGAATGACGGTGATCCGCACGCTGCACACAGTGCCACGCACCATCGCGCTGATGCTGGCGGCCGCCGCGCTGGCCGCGTGCACGCTCGGCCCGAACTATCACCGTCCGGACGCGCCCGCCGCGGCCACGTGGAAGGAACTCGAAGGCACCGGCTGGCAACGCGCGCAGCCTGCCGACGCACTGACGCGCGGCGACTGGTGGAGCGTCTATCGCGATCCGCAGCTGGATGCGCTCGAACAGAAGGTCGCGCTCGCGAACCAGAACGTGGCGGCCGCGAACGCGCATTTCCGCGCAGCGCGCGCCACCGTCGCGCAGTATCGCTCGGCGTTCTTCCCGACCGTCACGGCGGGCGGCGACTTCGACCGCTACCGCACGTCGCAGAACCTGCTGTACACGTCGAAAGCCGGGCTCACGATCAACGACTACCTCGTGCAGGCCGACGCATCGTGGGAGCCGGACCTGTGGGGCCGCGTGTCGCGCAGCGTCGAAGGCGCGAAGGCGAACGCGCAGGCAAGCGCCGCCGATGCGGAGAGCGTGCTGCTGTCGATGCAGGCCGAGCTCGCGACCGACTACTTCGAGCTGCGCGGCATCGACGAAGAGCGCCAGCTGCTCGACGACACGATCAAGGCCTATCGCGAAGCCGTCACGCTGACGCAGAACCGCTACGCCGGCGGCATCGCGACGGACGCGGACGTCGCGCAGGCGCAGACGCAGCTGCGCACCACCGAAGCCCAGGCGATCGACCTGAACGTGCAGCGCTCGCAGCTCGAACACGCGATCGCGATCCTCGCCGGCGAATCGCCGTCCACGTTCTCGCTGCCGTTCGCGCCGCTCGTCGCGGTGCCGGTGGTCGCGCCGGCAGGCGTACCGTCGGCGCTGCTCGAACGGCGGCCGGACATCGCGGCAGCCGAGCGGCAGGTGGTGAATGCAAACGCGCAGGTTGGCGTCGCGACGGCGGCGTTCTTTCCGAACCTGATGCTCTCGGTCACGGGCGGTCTCGAAGCAACGAACTTCAGCTCGTGGCTCGTCGCGCCGAGCCGCATGTGGTCGCTCGGGCCGTCGATCGCGGGCACGATCCTCGACTTCGGTGGACGCGCGGCGGTGAAGGAAGAGGCGCGCGCGCAGTACGACGCGACGGTCGCGCAGTACCGGCAGACCGTGCTCACCGCGTTCGGCCAGGTGGAGGACAATCTCGCCGCGTTGCGCGTGCTCGAACAGGAAGCGGCCGCGCAGGACCAGGCCGTCGCGGCGGCGAAGCGCTCGCTCGCCGTTGTGTCGGACCGCTACAGGAACGGCGCGATCACCTACCTCGATGTGGTCGTCGCGCAGACCACCGCACTCACCAACGAACGCCAGGCCGTTTCGATTTCGCGGCGCAGGATGGCGGCGAGCGTCGCGCTGATCAAGGCGCTCGGCGGCGGCTGGTCCAGCGCCGATCTGCCCACCGACGATCAGCTCGTGCATCCGGACGCGAAGGCGCCGAAAGCGGCAAGCACAGCAGCGACCAACGGCTGACGCGCGATCGATCGACAAGCGCACGGACACTTCCGGGCGACGCCGGGCTGGAACGGTGTCGCGGCACCTGTCGCCGGGTTGCTGGTGATCGGCCTCGCAGGCGCGTGACGGACGCGTGACGGCTGCGGCAGCGAGAATCCGAAAGTCGATCGTAAGCATCGAACGTGCCGATTTCGCAATCCGCCGAAGAGTGCACGTTCGCTCGGAGCCCTTGCTGTGTCTGCGTTTCGCGCCGATCGACGTGCTCATGTCGCGGCGCAGCAAGATGACGCGGCTGCCATCTGCTCTCCTATACTCGTTTCACGGTCCGAACCGCCCGCCCGTCGTGCTGCGATGCACGTGCGACAACGCGGTTCGCCCGATGAGTACGATTAGAAGGAGACGAGCAATGACGAACTATTTCACGGTCGCCGATTTCATTCTGGTCATCCCGATGGCGCTGGCCGGCGCGCTCTTCCTTGGCGCACTGCCGTGCGCGACGGAGTTCCGGCACAACGTGCTACGGGTGATCGGCGCGCTGCTAGGCGTGGCATTCGCGGTCGTGCTCGTCGAAGGGCTGCCGGCGCTGATGTAGCCGCGCCGCGCTCCGCGCGCGTCATTGCGCGCGCGTTTGACGGGGGCACTGTTCGCTGCTGCGAGCGTTGGGTTCGCGGCAGTGGGGTGATTGTGCGATCAGCGCATCAGGCGCGCTGCGGCACGCCTTCCACCTGTCCCACTCGCTTAGGTCCACAGAACTGGCGCAGCGCCGAACGGAAATACGGCATCGGCGCGCGCGCTGTCGCCTTGCGCTCCGCATCGGCTTCCTGTTGCGCCGCGAGTTTCGCCGCATAGGCGGGCAACGCGGTCCACGGCAGCGTCGGCTGCTCGTGATGCAGCCGGTGCAGATGATGGTTCATTACAACGACGCGCCAGAACGGCGCCACGTCGAAATTGCGTGCGCGGCCGGGCTCGTCGAGTTCGACGTCGAAGTGCGGCAGGTTGTCCGCCATCGAAATCCACATCCCGCGCAACAGCATCGCGACCGCCAGCGCCGGCCACCATGCTCCGTAGAACCAGAACGCCGCGCCGTACAGCGCGATCGTCATCAGCCAGTCGCGGCGCGTGCGGCCGCGGCGCGTCGCATCCGCGGTGAAGTTCACGAAGAGGCGCTGCACCTGCTCGCCGACTGGCCCTTTCGCGCCGACCGCCGCGGCAACTTGCGCGCTGGCGAAGCGCGCCGGCATGAACGCGAGCAGCGGCACCACCAGTTCGCCCGCGTACAGACCGCCGAGCAGCCGCACGTAATAGACGAGC
This sequence comes from Paraburkholderia phosphatilytica, assembly GCF_003443895.1. Lineage (GTDB taxonomy): Bacteria > Pseudomonadota > Gammaproteobacteria > Burkholderiales > Burkholderiaceae > Paraburkholderia > Paraburkholderia phosphatilytica. The sequence continues at coordinate 167,161 of NZ_QQOA01000015.1, forward strand.
CGCGCGCGCCACAACGGACCGGCGCCGTCGTACAGATCGGGCTGATCGTAAGGTTCGCGGGTGAAGCGATGATGCATCAGGTGTCCGAAACGCACGGTGTCGAACGGCACGGCGAGCGCGACGGACAGCATGCGCGCGACCACGTCGTTCAGTCGCCGCGACGCGAACAGCTGGCTGTGAATCGCTTCGTGAATCAGGCCCCAGTGCGTCGGCGTCAGCACGACGATCGGCACGATCAGCAGCAGCATGATGGCGCCGTACGCATGTAGCAGCGCCGCGAGCCCGAACAGCTGCAACAGCGACGCGCCTGCTACGAGGGCGACGAGCGCGACGTTCGCGCGCAGATCGATCGGCGGACGGCGCAGCCGCACCGATGGCCGCTCTCGCGTGTCCGCCTTGTCTGCCGCTTTTGCCGCTCGGGCTGCGGGACGCGCGGTACGCATCGTGGGATGCGACTGGGCGAGATCGGGCGCCGGCCGTGGGTCCATCGTTCCTCCGTCGATATGACATCGCGGGCGAACTTAGCAGTGCCGTATGACAGGCAGAAGACGTGCAATCCGGCGTAATCAATGGGCGGTATTTCGCCATGCCGGCGGAATGCGTGGGATCGGGATAGGGGCAAGCCTCGCGGCCCGACCCCTCCCACGCCACCGTGCGTACGGGTCCGTACACGGCGGCTCGGACCGGTTGACCGGCTATAGTCGCAACGATGGAAGTCCGAGGGAGCCAAGATAGCGGTTGGTGAGTGCACGTTGCAGGGCCGGACTATGACTCAGGCGCCATGCAGCGTGAGGAGAACCGACCGTTTGGGCGGCCAGTTGCCGGTCAATTCCGCGACCCGTCAACTCCCGGAACCGGTTGCGGCTGTTGCCCCACTGTTGCCAGAAGATGCAGCGAACTCGTCGGCGCACCCACTCATCAAGTCGCTGTAATGTACTTGGCGTCTCGCAGAAGCCGAAGTAGCCACGCCACCCGGTGAGGTAGCGTTTTAGCCGCTCCATCAACTGCTCAATGCTGATCCCTCGTTTGCGTTGAGTCAGTTCCCGGATGCGCTCCTTGAAGCGGGCCAGTGCCTTGGGCGCAATACGCCTTTTGGCCCTGTCTCCGCCCGAGAACGTGAATCCCAGAAACTTCCGCATGCGAGGCCGCGCGACCGCGCTCTTCGCTTCATTGACCTTCAGCTTCAACCTGCCGGTGAGGAAGGCCTTCAGCCCTGCCATCACCCGCTGGCCGGCACGTTCGCTGCGTACGTAGACGTTGCAATCGTCGGCGTACCTCACGAACCGCAGTCCGCGTTGCTCAAGCAGCTTGTCAAGATCGTCGAGCATCAGATTGGATAATAACGGTGACAGCGGACCGCCCTGGGGCGTGCCCTCATCCGTTGCACCAACCAGCCCGTTCTCCAGCACACCCGCCGTCAGGAAGGCGCGGATCAGCTTCAACATGCGCCTGTCGCTGATCCGGCTGGCCACCCGGCTCATCAGGATATCGTGGTTCACGCGGTCAAAGAACTGCGCCAGATCCAGGTCTACCACCCAGCCATGTCCGGCCTGGATGTAACCCTGTGCGCGCGCCACGGCCTGATGCGCCGAGCGTCCCGGACGAAAGCCATAACTGGAGTCCGAGAACGTCGGGTCCCACTGCCTTTGCAGCACCTGCAACACCGCCTGCTGGACGAGCCTGTCGAGTGCAGAGGGAATACCGAGCTTGCGCACGCCCCCTCCATCCGGCTTGGGTATCTCGACCCGTCTCACAGGTTGTGGTTGGTAGGTTCCCTCGAGCAGTGAGGCCCCTATCGTCGGCCAATGCTCCCGCAGGTACGCCGGTAATGCCTGAACCGTCATGCCGTCCACGCCCGGTGCACCCTTGTTCGCTTTCACACGCTTCAACGCCTGCTTCAGGTTCTCCCTTTCGCAGACTTCTTCCATCAGTCGGTCACAAGCCGACGGGCTTTCAGGCTCGGGGTTCGCCGCCACAGGTTCAGCCCCTCGATCTGCGGCCCTCGGGGCTTCACCCCTGCCTCCGCTGCCGAGGACGCGATGCGTTTTCTGCTGCGCTCCCATGTCGAGTTCTCCGGCTTACTCGCCGCTCCTTTCCGTTCAGGCCTTCAGGCATAACCACCGCCCTACTATGCCTTCTGCTGACTCCTGCACGGCGCTCAACGGCCCTTGCGGGCCGCTCAGTCCTGATTCCAGGACGCCGCGCAGGCCTCCCGGGGTAAGCCCAACCGCCTTCACCACACACCTGCCAGATCTATCACCTCAGCCCTTGATGGTCGTGGACTTCGCGATCAATGGCTCGCTCGTCCGACTGGGTAGGCCTCGTATCTGGTTTCTGTTCGTCAGGTCGTGGCTTTGCTACACGCTTCCTTCAGACCCCGCCTCACGACGACGCCCTTGCGTTTCACTAGCCCTTCACCACCATCAGGTTGGGCAGGGGACTCTCACCCCCAAGCTGTTGGGCATGCTCGGCACAATCGAGTAGGGTGAGGGGTTACCCCCTCAGCCCTCTCACACCACCGTACGTGCGGTTCCGCATACGGCGGTTCAGTTCATGCTCTGGAGGCGATC
>NZ_QQOA01000016.1 GCF_003443895.1 Paraburkholderia phosphatilytica
CGCGCTGCTGGCCGTCTGCACGATCGACGTACCGTCGTTCGCGTTCGACACACCCTGGTTAAGACCGTTGATCTGCGTTTGCAGGGTCGTCGAGATTGCGAGACCAGCTGCGTCGTCGGCCGCGCTGTTGATCCGCTTGCCCGAGGACAGGCGCGTGATCGCTTGCGAGAGCGCGTTGCCCGAACCGGTCAGGTTCTCTTGAGCGACGAGCGAGCTGATATTGCTATTGATCGAAAGCATGTTGTTCTCCGAAGAGCAATGGTCCCAGACCGGACCAATGTTGAACTGGGCGGAAGCAGCGTTGCTGCGCGCCTCTAAGCTGGTTTTCGGCGAACCCTTTCCGAACTTTAGGAAAGGAAAGAGAAAAATTACCAACCCTTGGGCGCGCGGGGGCGCGGCGCGGCCACGGAAAACGGGCTCGGCGGGGCGCTCCGGCGGCCATCCGCCGTAAGGTCTGGGGCGGGTGGACGCGCTGTCCGCGCTTCCTGCGCACCGTTCGCGATCGGGTGCCGTGGCGGACAGTTCGACTCAGTTCAACACCCCGACAGTTTCGGGCAAAGCGCGGTATCCGAAAGCCGCGAACAGCGGGGAAGAAGGCGCGTTGCTCACGGCTTCGCGCTCGCGTGCGCTCCTTACAATGCGCGGTGGAGCTGGTGGATCCAGCTTGCATGTCCTTATCGCAGCCTCGCGCCGCCGGACCTCCGGTCGCGGCCGGCGGGCGGCGGTCCCCTGAATTTTCCTGCGCCTCAGCGCGTCGATCCCGAGCCGTTTCGATGAAACCAGTCAGAATTGTGTGCGGTACGCGGCACTCGCAAGCCGACTTCCTGGCGAAAACGGCGCTTGGCCGCTCGCTCATCGCACATCAGAAGCTGAATCCCGTGGACGTCTGTCTGTTCCCGGAGAACCGGCGCGGGCTGTCCGAGATCTACAACACCGCGATCGAACAGGCGCGCGGCAATCCGGCGATCCTCGTGTTCATCCACGACGACGTGCATCTGCTCGACTTCCAGTGGAGCCAGAACCTGCGCGAAGGCCTGAAGAGCTTCGACGTGATCGGCGCCGCGGGCAACACGCGGATCGTGCCCGGTCATTCCTCGTGGGTCTTCATCAACGACCGGCTCACCATCGACGACCGGAGCAAGCTGAGCGGCGCGGTGGGACACGGCAAGGGTTTCCCGTGCCGGCTGGCCAACTACGGCGCAGCGGGCCAGCGCTGCAAGCTGCTCGACGGACTGCTGCTCGCGGTGGACAGCGAGCGTCTGCACGAGCGCGGCGTGTCGTTCGACGAGCAGTTCCAGTTCGACTTCTACGATCTCGATTTCTGCCGTACCGCCGACGAGAAGGGGCTGAGGCTCGGCACCTGGCCGATGAGCGTGGTCCACGAAAGCGAAGGCGCGTTCAATACCCCGGCGTGGCACGACGCTTACCAGCGCTACACGCGGAAATACGCAACGCGCGACGCGGTCGACACTGTCGCGGTCTAGTGTTGCCAGCCTTGCTGCGGGCCGCCGGGGCCCGGCGTATTCTTGACGCTTCCCCAGTTGCACACTCGTGGAGGCACCATGCAAAAGCGCCGGATTGGCCAGTCTGAGCTGCAGGTCGCGCCGCTGATGTTCGGCGGCAACGTGTTCGGCTGGACGGCGGACGAAGCGGCTTCGCTGTCGATCCTCGATGCGTTCTTCGACGCCGGGCTCGACTTCATCGATACCGCCGACGTCTATTCCAAATGGGTGCCCGGCCACGTGGGCGGCGAATCCGAGACGATCATCGGCAAGTGGCTGAAGCAGTCGGGCCATCGCGATCGCGTCGTGCTGGCCACCAAGGTCGGCATGCTGCCGACGCGCGAGGGGCTGTCGGCGGCCAACATACTCGCGGCAGTCGAAGACTCGCTGCGCCGGCTGCAGACCGACTACATCGACGTCTACTTCTCGCACAAGGACGTACCCGACACGCCGCTCGAAGAGACGCTCGGCGCGTACCAGCGGCTGATCGAGGCGGGCAAGGTGCGGGTGATCGGCGCATCGAACTACACGGGCGCGCGTCTGCAGGAAGCGGCGCGCGTGTCGCGCGAACAGAACCTGCCCGCCTATCAGATCGTCCAGCCGGAATACAACCTGTACGACCGGGCCGGGTACGAGACCGACCTGGAGCCGGTGGCGGTGGCGCAGAAGCTGTCGGTGGTGAGCTACTACAGTCTCGCCAGCGGCTTCCTGTCGGGCAAATACCGGTCGCGCGACGATCTTGGCAAGAGCCCGCGCGGCTCGCGCGTCGAGCGCATGCTGGATGCGCGCGGCCTGCGGATCCTCGCCGCGCTCGACGAAGTCGCCGCGCAGCACCGCAGCACGCCGGCTTCGGTCGCGCTCGCGTGGCTGATCGCGCGGCCGAGCGTGACGGCGCCGATCGCGAGCGCGACATCGCTCGAGCAGCTGAAAAGCCTCGTCGAAGCGGTGCATCTGACGCTCAGTTCCGCCGACATCGCGGCGCTGAACGATGCAAGTGCCTGAGTCGGTTGACAAATGCGTAGACAAAACGCTGGTCCGAGGTGCGGTTTCCTGTTAGAATCGAGAGTGAATTGAGATCTTTGCCTGTTTCGTTGCGCGCTTTCCGGTGGTTGTCGGGCGGCTTTGACAGCGGCAACAGGCATCCAGCGCGGCGCTGCAAGGTTGTTCCGCCAGCGGGTCGCGGTGAACTCTCCACCTCTCTTTTCCGGCCTCCGGGCCGATCGCCTCTCGTTTCTTCGTTGCAATTGCACGGTGGAGACGACCGGAGGGCCGGCGCGTCGGCGGTGTTGCCTGTTAGCCGCGGCGCATTAACGTATCAAGCGATTTGAGTTAGGAATTACATGACGACGATTCTTCTGAAGGAAAACGAGCCGTTCGAAGTGGCGATCCGCCGCTTCCGTCGTGCTATCGAAAAAAACGGTCTGATCGCCGAGCTGCGTGAGCGTCAGTCGTACGAAAAGCCGACCGCTGTGCGCAAGCGCAAGAAGGCTGCGGCTGTGAAGCGCCTGCACAAGCGCCTGCGTAGCCAGATGCTGCCGAAGAAGCTCCACTAAGCTTCTGTCGCGCACAAGGAAACGGCGTGAGCTTCGCAAGAAGCCACGCCGTTTTTCTTTGCCTTCGTTGTTCTTCGCTTTCCTTCGTTCCCGCTCGTCAGCATAGCCGCGTCGAGTTGCCGCGGCGCCTCGCCGGATGGCGGGGCAGGTGGCTCAAGCCGCCGCTTTCAGCCGCTCTGCCGAGAGCCCGAACTGTCTCGCGATCGACATCAGCCGATCGCGCCATTCCCACGTGCCGAACACATCGTGAACGTTCTGCAGGCAACTGAGCAGGTCGACCGTGGCGGGGTCGAAGATGTTGATGTGTGAGCGCAGCAGCGCCTTCTTCAGCGCAAGCACACCCGCGTCCATATACGCGGGCACGTCGACCGGCGTGCGGCCGATGAACCGCACCGGCACCCCTTCCATCGAGGTCATGTAGTCGCGCGGCTTGATGAAGCTGCCGACCGGACAGCCGCCGCAGTAACCCCGATACGCGCCGCCGCCGCGCGGCAGGAGCGCTGCGCGCCCCTGGCCGAAAAGATGATCCACGGCCCGATCGAAAATGGCCTGATGGCTCAGAAAGTCGAGGTTCTTCATGGTTGGTCTCCCGCGCTTCGTTCGCGGCGGTTTGTCTCGTTCGATTGCACTGCAGGCAGTATCCGGGTTCCGGTGTTTCCCGAAGCGTCGACTTGAGCGGCAAAGACCGATCAGTTCCCCGCTTCAGCCTTCAGCCCGTCCGCACGGCCTCGCTTCCCCGCGTTCGCGCTTCGCTGCCTGTTAACAGTTATAACGGCCGCGCGAGCGCGAAACACAGGCCTTCTGTCTGCCAGCGCGCAGTTCTCGGGTGTTTGTCGGTGTCGCGGCGAGCGCCGCATGTGGCCGAGCGCCGGGGTCCGGGGACTTTCCCTGGTGCGGGCCGCGGCGGGGAGTGGCTCAGCGGCCTTTGCCGCGCTTCATCTTCTTGCCGAGCGCCGCGCAGCGCGCGCGGCACATGCATCCCGATTCGTGATCGTTGACCATGCCGACGGCCTGCATGAACGCGTAGCAGATGGTCGTGCCGACGAACTTGCAGCCATAGCCCTTGAGCGCCTTGCTAAGCGCATCGGAGATCTCCGTCGACGCGGGCGCGTGCGTGTACGACTCCCACGTATTCTGGATCGGCGTGTGGTCGACGAACGACCAGATGAAGTCCGCGAACGAACCGTGCTCGGCCTGGATCTGCTGGACCGCCTTCGCATTGATCACCGCCGACTCGACCTTCGCGCGGTTGCGCACGATGCTGGGATCGGCGAGCAGCTTCTCGAGATGCTTCGGCGTGAGACGCGCGACGGCGTCGATGTCGAAGCCGGCGAAGCCGCGCCGGTAGCCGTCGCGCTTGTTCAGAATGGTCGACCATGAGAGGCCGGCCTGCGCGCCTTCGAGCACGAGCATCTCGAACAGATGCTGATCGTCTCGCGAAGGGACGCCCCATTCGTTGTCGTGATAGTGCGCGAGCGCTTCGCTCGTTGCCCAGTTGCATCGCTGTGTCACGGTCCGGCTCCTGCATGTTCGCGTTTGAGGACGCTGCAAAGGATAACGGAACCGCATGCGTCCGCAAGCAGGCCGGATGGCTGTCGCGGGGTTCGCAGTCGCGTCGGACATCTGGTGTATTGTTCGCCAGATTCGGGCGTGTCAATCTCTTCCTTCCATCGAACTCAAGCGCATCGTGCAGATGAACCAGGACCTCTTTCTGATCGGCGTCGACGGTGGCGGCACCGGCACCCGCGTCGTGCTGGCCGACGCAACCGGCCACGAACTCGCGCAAGGCACCGCGGGGCCGTCGGGGCTCGGGCTCGGCGTCGAACGCGCGTGGCAGTCGATCGGCGCGGCATGCAACGACGCGTTCCAGCGCGTCGGGCTGACGTTCGACTGGTCGCGCTGCGTGCTCGGCTGCGGCCTTGCCGGCGTCCACAATCGCGACTGGCTGGCCGCGTTCCTCGCGGCGAAACCGGCGGCGGCAGGCCTCGTCGTGAAAGACGACGGCTACACCACGCTGCTGGGCGCGCACGACGGCGCGCCGGGCGTGATCGTCGCGCTGGGAACGGGCAGCATCGCCGCCGTGCTGACGCCGGACGGGCTAGATCGACAGGCGAGCGGCTACGGCTTCCCGTCCGGCGACGAAGCGAGCGGCGCGTGGCTCGGCGTGCGCGCGATTCCGCACGCGCAGCAGGCGCTCGATGGCCGCGTTCCGCGCGATGCCTTCGCGCAGGCGCTGTGCGATTTCGTCGGCGCGCAGGATCGCGACAGCCTCGTCGTCTGGCTCTGTGCGGCGAACCAGACCGCCTATGCGAGCCTGACGCGAGTGCTGTTCGAGCATCGCGACCATCCGTTTGCGAAGCGCCTGTTGAACGACGCGGGCAACGAGATCGCGAAGATCATCGACGGGCTCGATCCGGGCGCCACGCTGCCCATCGCGCTGTGCGGCGGCCTCGGCGAGCCGCTGCGCGCCTATGTGCCGAAGCGCTTCGAAACGCGGCTGCGCGCGCCGCTGTCGGATTCGGCGCACGGGGCGCTGCAGCTCGCGAAACGCGAAGCCGCGAAGGCTGGCTGAGCGGTCGGCGGGCGAGTGGCGGGCGAACGACAAGCGGCCCGCGCGCCGGGTCGGCGAACGGCCGCAGGGCGGAAGAAAGGTAGAATGGAACCCCAAAGCCGCTCGATACCGCCATGTATAAAGTCATCGCCACCGATCTCGACGGAACGCTGCTCAACGCCGATCATCAGGTCGACCCGTTCACGGTCGCCACCGTCGGGCGGCTCGAAGCACAGGGGCTGCACTTCGTCATCGCGACCGGCCGGCACTATTGCGACGTCGCGGGCATCCGCGACCTGCTGCGCATCCGTCCTTATCTGATCACGTCGAATGGCGCGCGCGTTCACGCACCGGACGACACGATGGTCTTCTCGCAGGATCTGCCGGCATCCACGGTGCGCGATCTCGTCAAGCCGGAGATCGTCGGGAAGCACGGTCGGGTGATCGTCAACCTGTTCGCGGACGACTCATGGCTGATCGATCGCGACGCGCCGGATCTGTTGCGTCTGCATCAGGACTCGGGCTTCGTCTATCAGGTGTCCGATCTGCGGCAGCACGACGGGCGCGACATCGCGAAGGTGCTGTACATCGGCGAACCGTCGGATCTCGCGGTCATCGCGGCCAATCTGGAGCGCGAGTTCGGCACGACGCTCTACGTCACCTATTCGCTGCCGGATTGCCTCGAAGTGATGGCGGCGGGCGTATCGAAGGGGCGCGCGCTGCGCTTCGTGCTGACTGAGCTCGACATCGACCCCGCCCGCTGCGTCGCATTCGGCGACAACATGAACGACATCGATCTGCTCGAAACAGCGGGCCATCCGTTCATGATGAACAACGCGAATCCAGATCTGATGGCGCGCCTGCCCGAGGTGCCGCGCATCGGCAACAACTTCGAGGCGGGCGTGGCGCACCATCTGCGCAAGCTGTTTTCGCTGCGCGACGAGATTCTGTCGTAACGTGCCCCGCTGAAATAGCGACGAGGCGCCGCGCAAGCGGCGCCTCGTCATTCACCACCGGTTACCTGACACGGTTTAGCCGTGGCCCCAGCCATGGCCTTCCGGGCCGCGATGGTCATCGTGGTTCCAGCGATAGTCGTGGTGGTGCCAGTCATCGCGATGGTCCCAGTGGCGATGGTAGTAATCGCCGCCGTCATACGGCGCAGCATACGTCGGCTGCGCATAAGCCTGTTCGTACACCGGAGCCGGCGCGCCGAGCGACAACCCGACGTTCAGATCCGTGTGAGCCTGCGCGACACCGATTGCGCCGGCAGCAAGACCAGCAGCGACGAGCAGATGAGTAACGATGCGCTTCATGTTGGTTCTCCTGTCAGGCGGCGTGTTTGCCGCACGACTTCAATCTACGCAATCGCCCCTCGCCGCAGTGCGACCAGATGTTACGGAGTGCAAGCGTATCGTCACCAGCGCGTAAGGTGTGCGCGCATCGGAGTCGTGCCGTTTCGCGACGCGAAAAGCGGGGAACGCGCGCGAGCATCCGCGCTTCAGGGGCTTGGGGAGAAAGGGGAAGCCGCGAGGTCGCGCCTCGCGAACAGGATCGCCGCGCGACGCCCTGCGCGACGGCTATGACGTCGTAAACCGCCCTTACATCTGCACCATTTGTTAATGCTGGGGCGCTCAGTGAGCCGCTCAGTTAGCCATTCAATGAGCCGCGCTGGCGGGCGCATCCGGCAGCGTTGCGCACGGGCAATCGGTCGCGCGGCCGTTCAGGCCTTCATGATCGTGATGGAATGCAACGCTAGGTGTGCCGTCCTGCCAGTCGACCTTCAGCACGTACATGCTGTCGTAGTCGTCGCTCTCCCACTTCGGTACGTCCGATTTGCCGCCGCCATGCGCAGTCACAATCTGCCTGACCAGCGTCTCGATCTGCCGGTGTTCCCACGCCACGACCACCAGCTTGCCCCGATAGCGCGAATCGAGCACGGCCTTGCCGAGATCGTCGATATGCGACAGACCGAACGGCGTCTGGATCGGCAACTGGAACTGGATGGCCGTGGGTTCGATCGTGGCGAGCGGACGCACGTAGTAGTAGCGCTTGCCGTGATCTTCTTTCTGTTCGCCCGGATCGGGCGCGTACACGGCGGCCGGCTTGCCGAACTTCGCGGCGATGACGGCGGGCAGCGCGAGCGCGCGGTTCAGCCCCTGGCAGTCGAGTTGCCCGAGCCCTTGATCGGGCTTTTCGCCGTGCCGGACGAATACGATGGTCTCGGTGCTCGCGTTATCGACGGATGGGGCGGACGCGGCGAACGCGGTGGCGGGAGCGGCGAACACGCCCGCCGCGATCGCCGCGGCAACGACGCCATCGCGCGCCAGGCGATCGAACCATCCACGCATGCGACTCGGACTCATCGGGGCACCTGTGTTGTTTTGAGCGGGCTCGGGATCGACCGATTCTAGCAGCGGGCATGTCGATCCACCTTCCGGGACGCGCCGCCAGACGAAGCGCAATGCACTCGTGGGGCCGTGGAGAGCGACGCCACCAGGCGAAGCGACGAAGCGAAACGAAAAGGGCGGCCACTCCGGCCGCCCTCGTAATCCACACACTGCGTGATGCCGCGCGCTCAGGACACCGTTTCGCCGCGCGTCGGCACGGCCGGCAGCTTCGCGGCCGCGATAGCCGGGTAGACGATGCCCGCCAGCACCGCACCGATGATCGGCGCGACCCAGAACAGCCACAACTGATCTACCGCCGCGCCGCCGACGAAGAGCGCCGGGCCGGTGGACCGTGCCGGATTGACCGACGTGTTGGTGACCGGGATCGACACGAGGTGAATCAGCGTCAGACACAGGCCGATCGCGATCGGCGCGAAGCCTGCCGGCGCGCGTTTTTCCGTGGCGCCGAGAATGACGAACAGGAAGAAGGCGGTCATCACCACTTCGCAGACGAACGCCGCCGCCAGCGAATAGTGGCCGGGCGAGCGCATACCGTAGCCGTTGCTCGCAAAGCCGCTCGCGACCAGGTCGAAGCCCAGCTGGCCGCTTGCGATCACCGACAGGATCCACGCGCCGAGCACCGCGCCGATCACCTGCGCGGCGGTATACGGCACGACCTCGCGAAACGGGAAGCGCCCGGCGACGGCCAGCCCGACGCTGACCGCGGGGTTCAGATGGCAGCCGGAAATGTGGCCGATCGCATAGGCCATGGTCAGCACGGTGAGACCGAAGGCGAACGATACGCCGACAAAGCCGATACCCAGACCGTGAACCGGACCGGCGAAGTTCGCGGCGAGCACAGCGCTGCCGCAACCGCCGAGCACCAGCCACAACGTACCGAACATCTCGGCGGCAAGGCGTTTGGACAACTGCATGATGTGTAATCCTAAAAAAGTTCGACGAACCGCGGCAGGGAAGGCAAAATTCACCCGTGCGACGGACCGCGAGATTCTAGGCACAGGTCGTCCAGAATTGCTGTCAAGAATTGTCAATAAATGACGTATAGCGCCACTCATTCGCACATCGGGCCGAATTTCTTTTTTGACAATTGACGGTCCCTTAATAATTATCAGATGTAATCTCCGGTCCAGTATTAACAACGATTGCGGATTGGCGTGGATATCGTTAATCTCGGGGCAAATCGCTTTTCAACGGGGAGTCCAAAAAATGTCTCAATATGCAGACCTCAAGGCCCAGATCGCCAGGCTTCAGGCGCAGGCTGACGAGGCACGTCGCACTGAAGTGGAAGGGGTGATCGCGGAAATCCGCCAGAAGATCGCGGAGTATGGCCTGACGCCGCAGGATCTTGGCTTTGTCGTAGGCGCGAAGCGCGGCCGCCCGCCCAAGAAGGCGCCGCTGCCGCCGCGGTATCAGGATCCGAAGACCGGCAGCACGTGGAGCGGCCGGGGCAAGCCGCCCAAGTGGATCGCCGGCAAGAACCGCGAACGCTTTTTGATCGTTCAGGGATGAGTCCGCTTCGAAAGCGGACTGAAGGCGGCTTGAACACGTCTGGAATGGCGCCTCTAAATCGCGTCCAAAAGCTTTCTCAAGATTTCCTGAAAGCCGCGTTCGCGCTCAAAAGAAAAGCCGCCCCGAAAGGCGGCTTTTTTCACAAAAACGGCTGATTTATATCGCGATCGACGACTCGCAAACGATTGGCGTTGCGAGTCTCGCCGCAATTAACGCAGTACGCCGCCGGATTAACCGACTGCGACCTGGCGCAGCATCGGGCGCTGTGCGGCTTCCACGAGTGCCGTGTAGCCATCCACGTAATTCTGCGCCATCGTCTTCGAGCTGAAACGGCGTTCGAACTGCGCGCGAATCTCGGTGCGCGACAGGTCGTCGAGACGCTGCACGGCCGCCACTGCGCCTTGCACGTCCTCGCAGATGAAGCCCGTCAGGCCGTGATCGATCACCTCGGGCACTGACCCGCGATTGAACGCGACCACCGGCGTGCCGCACGCCATCGACTCGATCATCACGAGGCCGAACGGCTCCGACCAGTCGATCGGGAACAGCAGCGCCTTCGCGCCCGACAGGAACTCGGGCTTCTGCGCCTCGTTGATCTCGCCGACGAATTCCACATGCGCCATCGACAGCAGCGGCTCGATCTCGGTCTTGAAGTAGTCCTGGTCGACCTTATCCACCTTCGCCGCGATCTTCAGCGGCAGGCCGCTCTGCGCGGCGATCCGGATCGCGGTATCGACACGCTTTTCCGGGCAGATGCGGCCGAGGAACGCCAGGTATTCCGGCTTGCGGTGCGGTTGCGGCGTGAGCAGCTGGTCCGGCAGGCCGTGATAGATCGTGTTCAGCCAGTTCGCCTGCGGCAGCGGCTGACGCTGCGAATCCGAGATCGACACCACCGGCACGTCCTGGAAGTTGTCGAAGATCGGCTGCAGTTCGGGCAGGTCGAGACGGCCGTGCAGCGTGGTCACGAACGGCGTTTCCATCGATGCGAACAGCGGGAACGGCAGGTAGTCGAGGTGGAAGTGCAGCACGTCGAACTCATGCGCGACGCGGCGCACGTGTTCCAGCAGCACAACGTGCGGCGCCATCGCGTCGCGCACCGTCGGGTCGAGCCGGAGCGCGCGCGGCCATGCCGCCTCGAGCTTCGCCGACGTCACCGAATCGCCACTTGCGAACAGCGTCACATCGTGGCCGAGCTCGACGAGCGCCTCGGTCAGATAGGACACGACCCGCTCCGTTCCACCGTAGAGCTTGGGGGGGACTGCTTCATAGAGCGGTGCGATTTGTGCGATTCGCATGCGTATTCTCCTGTTCAGAAGGAAGCCGTACAGCCGCCGCAAACTGGGACATCGATATCAAACGGCTGCGCGGTTGCCGGTCGGACCAAAGAAAAAGGCGCGCGAAGAGCACTCCGCGACCCGTGGATTTCCCGGCTCCGTAAGCGCGAGCCAGCTGCTTGATGCCCGCTGGCTCGCCTCCCGGGTTATCCCTTACGTCTCATTATCGGGATCGGTCGCGCCAATTCGAGCTATTTTTCAAACACTTAATGTTGTTACAGCGCGAAACACCGCCTGTAACAGCGCCCGCCGAAGCGGAAAAATTCAAACGAAACAAGGGTTTGCGCAGTCGTTGCGGGAGCATCGACCTGCCGGTCGAACGGCTGTTTCAACGCATGGCTGGCCCCTAAACCGGCTGTGTTGCAGGGAAATGAAAACGCTCTATAATTCGTCCGCGCACGCCGATCGGCTACCCGCCGCGCACTCCGATTCGATCGCTTTCTCCTCGTAGACCCGTCCAATGTAGGAAAAATTCCTACAGCATTTATAGACATTTCCGACTCAAGTCCCAGGCTTCTGTCCGATTTCCGTCCTCCGACCCTTTGGCGACAATGCCCTCACGACCATAAACGGCCGTTCGTGCGAAGTCGATTGACGCGAGCGAGCAAACGTTTCCGAAAACGGCCTGACCAGCCAGCTTCAAAAACGGGGGAATCATGAGCGCCACCGCGACCAGTAGCGACATGCTCAATGAGATCCGGGACGTGAATCTGTCCTATCTCCTGCTCGCGCAGCGACTGCTGCGTGAGGACAAGGCGATGGGCATGTTCCGCATGGGGATCTCGGAGCAGCTAGCCGACGTGCTGTCGAGCCTCTCGCTCGCGCAGACCGTCAAGCTGGCGGCATCTGCGCAAGTCTTGTGCCGCTTCCGCTTCGACGATCACGCGATCCTCACTTCGCTTGCCGACAAGGGCAAGCCCAACACCGTCACGCAGGCGCATTCCGCGATCGTGATGGCGAGCCAGCCGGTCGAACAGATCGGCTGACGCGCGCGGCCGCAAGGCACGCGCGCGAGGCTCGAACGCAGCGGACCGATTCAATACAACGCACAGGGCCCGGCGCGACCACGCCTGCCCGGAACGCGCCGCCAATGCACACGGCCGGCGCACGCGACGCAGGACACGGGGCGGATGGCACATAAAAGCGTGGTACTCGAGGTCAGGGAGATCACCCTGGCGATCGAGCTGATCGAACTGGGCGCGCGGCTGCAGCTGCTCGAGGCCGAGACGAGCCTGTCGCGGGACCGCCTGATCAAGCTCTATAAGGAGCTGAAAGGTGTATCGCCGCCGAAGGGCATGCTGCCGTTCTCGACCGACTGGTTCATGACCTGGCAGCCGAACGTCCATTCGTCGCTGTTCTACAACATCTACCGGTTCATGGCCGACCATGGCGGCTGCGCGACGATCCAGTCGATCGTGAAAGGCTACCGGCTCTACCTCGAACACGTCGCGCTGCACGACGACGAGCCGATCCTGAGCCTCACGCGCGCGTGGACGCTGGTGCGCTTCTTCGACTCCGGCATGCTGCAGCTGATGCCGTGCACCCGCTGCGGCGGCCATTTCGTCGCGCACGCGCACGATCCGCAGCAGGGCTTCGTCTGCGGGCTGTGCCAGCCGCCGTCGCGTGCCGGCAAGACCCGCAAGGCCGCCGATGCGCGGGCCCGCGAAGCCGCCGATGCCGCCTTCCTGGCGGACGGCGCCGCGCATGTAGCCCACCCCGAAGACGAAGCCGCCGATCTCCCGGCCTGAACCGCCGGACACAGCCGCGACAAGCCCTCCCGACCCGTCCCGCTTTTCCGCCAAAGTTTTCCAGGCCCTTGCCGTAAACCAAGGAGACGGCGTTCCCGCCGCTACTGTGAGGGCTTGAGGTGCTGATTTTCGTTGGAACTCTCGTGACGCTGTTGTCGGTCTTCGGCGGCTATGCGCTGGAGGGCGGCCATCTTGGCGCGCTCATGCAGCCCGTCGAGGTGCTGATGATCGCTGGCGCGGGCGTCGGCGCCTTCATTCTTGGCAACGGAATCAAGACCATCAAGGCCACACTCGGGGTCATTCCCACCCTCTTCAAGGGCTCGAAGTACAACAAGGATGTCTACATGGAGCTGATGGCGCTCCTGTACGTGCTGCTCGCGAAGGCGCGCAAGGAAGGCACGCTGACGCTCGAAGCGGACATCGACGACCCCGAGAAGAGCCCGATCTTCACGCAGTACCCGAAGATCCTCGCCGACAAGCACATCGTCGAATTCCTGACCGACTACCTGCGACTGATGGTGGGCGGCAACATGAACGCGTTCGAGATCGAAAGCCTGATGGACGAGGAGATCGAGACGCACCACCACGAAGGCGAAGCTCCGGCGCACGCGCTGACGAAGGTCGGCGACGCGATGCCGGCGTTCGGCATCGTCGCGGCGGTGATGGGCGTCGTCCACACGATGGCGTCCGCCGACAAGCCGCCCGCAGTGCTCGGCGAGATGATCGCGCAGGCGCTGGTCGGCACGTTCCTCGGCATTCTGCTGTCGTACGGTCTGATCGGCCCGCTCGCGAGCGTCGCCGAACAGCGCGTCACCGAATCGACCAAGATGTTCCAGTGCATCAAGGTCACGATCCTCGCGAGCCTGAACGGCTATGCCCCCGCGATCGCGGTGGAGTTCGGCCGCAAGGTGCTGTTCTCTACCGAGCGGCCGTCGTTCGCCGAGCTCGAAGAGCACGTGCGCCGCGTGAAGGCCAAGTAACGCCCGCTTCACGGACGAACCTATATGGCCAACGACAAAGACCGCGCGATCGTCGTCAAGCGGATCAACCAGAAGAAGGGCGGTCACCACGGCGGTGCATGGAAGCTCGCGTACGCGGACTTCATGACCGCGATGATGGCGTTCTTCCTGCTGATGTGGCTGCTCAGTTCCGCGAGCACCGTGCAGCTGCGCGGCATCGCCGACTACTTCAACCAGCCGCTCAAGATCACGCTGTGGGGCGGCGACCGCAGCGCCGAAGACTCCAGCATCCTCAACGGCGGCGGCCGCGACCTCTCCACCGACAAGGACGGCGTGTCGCACTTCAACGAAGCCGCGACCGCAGCCGCGAAAGCGCAGCAGATGGCGACCCGCGGCGCCGCCGGCGAAGACGACGCGGTGAGGCGCCTGCAGGGCGCGCTCGAACGCCAGGAGCAGGCGCGCCTGCACGACCTGCAGATCAAGCTGATGGCCGCGATCGAGGCCAACCCCGTGCTGCGCCAGTTCAAGCAGCAGATCCGTATCGATTCCACGCTGACTGGCCTGCGCATCGAGATCGTCGATACGCAGAAGCGGCCGATGTTCGCGACCGCGAGCAACGACGTCGAACCGTATATGCGCGACATCCTGCGCGAGATCGGCAAGACCCTCAACGACGTGCCGAACCGCATCGTCGTGCAGGGCCACACGGACGCCGTGCCGTATGCGGGCGGCGAGAAGGGCTACAGCAACTGGGAACTCTCCGCCGACCGCGCGAATGCATCACGCCGTGAGCTGATCGCGGGCGGCATGGACGAATCGAAAGTGCTGCGCGTGCTCGGTCTCGCGTCGACGCAGAACCTGAACAAGGCGAATCCGCTCGACCCCGAGAACCGGCGCATCAGCATCATCGTGCTCAACAAGCGCTCGGAAGAGGCATTGACGCACGACGACACGACCACGACCACGCTGTCGAACGACGCGGCTGGCGCGAACACGGGCACCAACGTCGGCACGAAGCCAGGCGCGGGCGTGGGCATGAGCGGCGCCGCCGCGCCGCTGCTGCAGAAGGTTGCGCAGCCGGTTGCGGGGGAAACCCCGTAACAAAGCAGTTCTAAAGAAATCCCGTGGAAGGACGTAAAGCGGGCATGACGTGCCGCACATCGCATGGCGGTGCACAGCAGGCAGCAGGCAACAGGAGGCGCGCCGGACGCAACGAGATGAAGCGTTCAGCGTGGCAAGACAAAGAAGGGTGCAGCGAGGATTTCATGATCAGGCACATTCTGGCAATCGACGATTCGGCCGCAATGCGGGAAATCATCCGCGCGACGCTGACGTCGGCCGGCTACCAGGTGACGCTCGCGCAGGATGGCGACGAGGGACTCGAGCATGCGCTCGCAACGTCGTTCGATCTCGTGCTGACGGACCAGCACATGCCGGGCCGCACGGGTCTCGATCTGATTGCGAGTCTGCGCGGCAACCCGTCTTACCAGACCACGCCGATCCTCGTGCTCACCACCGAATCGGGCGACTCGTTCAAGGCGACCGCACGGGCGGCAGGTGCGACCGGCTGGATCGAAAAGCCGTTCGATCCGGAAATGCTCACCGAACTGGTCGCGGCGCTCGGCGCCCCCAGCCACGCCTGAGCGGTACGACAGGCAGCAAGCCATATACAGAATCATCGCGGTGACCAGGCATGACACTCGACATCACTCAGTTCTATCAGACGTTCTTCGATGAAGCGGACGAGCTGCTCGCGCAGATGGAGCAGCTGCTGCTCGATCTCGACGTCAATCGTCCGGACCCCGAGGACCTCGCGGCGATCTTCCGCGCGGCGCACTCGATCAAGGGCGGCGCAGCCACTTTCGGCTTCACCGCGCTGACGGAAACGACGCACATCCTCGAATCGCTGCTCGACCGCGCGCGCAACAACGAACTCGTGCTGCGCAAGGACATGATCGACACGTTCCTCGAAACCAAGGACGTGCTGTCGGGCCAGCTCGCCGATTACCGCGCGAGCGCCGAGCCGGACCGCGCGGTCGCGGCCGCGATCTGCGCGAAGCTCGAGCACCTGAATGCGACCAGTCAGGGCGGCGCGGTGGCGGCAGCCCCGGCAGCAGTCGAAGCGGTCGCAGCACCGGCTGCGGTGGCCGCGATGGTGGAAGCCGAAGCGCCGGCGAAAGAATTCGTGCTCGAATTCGTCGACGGCAGCGACACGCCCGAGCACGTCGTCACGCAGGCGATCGAAGCCGCGGGCGAGTGGATCGAACATGCATCACCGGCCGATACCGGCGCGTCAGACGCCGACGGCCCGCACCTCAAAATTACGCTACGGGAAGTGGGAGAGAAGGACCAGGCTCTGCTAGTCGAAGAACTGGGCAACCTGGGACATATCGTCGGGCAGAAGCAGACCAGCAGCGATCTGACGCTGTGGCTGGCTTCGGATGTACCGTCCGACGACATCGTGGCCGTGTGCTGTTTCGTGATCGACGAAAGTCAGATCGTGATCGGTCGCGGCACGGCGCCGGGAGGCGAGGCGCAGCAAGGCGAACCTGGAACGCCCGCTGATGCGCCCACGCAACCGGCGGCGCCTGTCGCAGAAGCAGCGAGCGCGGCTCCGGCCGCCGCAAGCCCCGCTTCGGCGACGAGCGCGCAAACCGCCACGGCGGCTGCTCCGGCAGCGGCCGCGGCACCGGCAGCAGTCGCGGCGGCACCCGCGGCAGTACCGGCCGAGACGGACCGCAAGAGCCGTCCGGCCGCCGCAGCCAATGCCGAAGGCAGCTCGATCCGTGTCGGCGTCGAGAAGGTGGACCAGCTGATCAACCTCGTCGGAGAACTGGTGATCACGCAGGCCATGCTCGCGGAAACGACGAGCACCTTCGATCCGGCGCTGCACGACCGGCTGTTCAACGGCATGGCGCAGCTCGAGCGCAACGCGCGCGATCTGCAGGAAGCGGTGATGTCGATCCGCATGATGCCGATGGATTACGTGTTCAGCCGCTTCCCGCGCCTCGTGCGCGATCTCGCGGCGAAACTCGGCAAGGAAGTGGAGCTCGTCACCTTCGGTCAGGCGACCGAACTCGACAAGAGCCTCATCGAACGCATCATCGATCCGCTCACGCACCTGGTGCGCAACAGCCTCGACCACGGCATCGAAACGGTCGAGGCGCGCCGCGCCGCGGGCAAGGATGGCACGGGCCAGCTCGTGCTGTCCGCCGCGCATCACGGCGGCAACATCGTGATCGAGGTCAGCGACGACGGCGCGGGTCTGCGTCGCGACAAGATTCTCGCGAAGGCCGCGAAGCAGGGCCTGCCGGTCAGCGATTCGATGACCGACGACGAAGTGTGGAACCTGATCTTCCTGCCGGGCTTCTCGACGGCGGAGCAGGTGACGGACGTGTCCGGCCGCGGCGTGGGCATGGACGTGGTGAAGCGCAACATCCAGTCGATGGGCGGCCACGTCGAGATCCATTCGCAGGCCGGCAAGGGCAGCACGACCCGCATCGTGCTGCCGCTCACGCTCGCGATTCTCGACGGCATGTCGGTGAAGGTCGGCAGCGAAATCTTCATCCTGCCGCTGAACTTCGTGATGGAGTCGCTGCAGCCGGTTGCCGAAGACATCTACACGATCGCCAATGGCGACCGCGTGGTGCGCGTGCGGGGTGAATACCTGCCGCTCGTCGCGCTGCATTCGGTGTTCGACGTCGAAACCGCGCGCACCGATCCGACCCAGGGCATCGTCACCATCCTTGAAACCGAAGGGCGCCGCTTCGCGATGCTCATCGACGAGCTGGTCGGCCAGCAGCAGGTGGTGGTGAAGAACCTGGAAACCAATTACCGCAAGGTGCACGGCATTTCCGCCGCGACCATCCTCGGCGACGGCAGCGTCGCCCTGATCGTCGACGTGGCCGCGCTCAACCGCGAATCCCGTGGCATGCACGGGGCCAAGAGCCTCGCCTGACCCTCGCGGCAGGCAAGGCATACGCAGACCGTTTTTAACCTACGCAACCTTTGGGGGTTAACGTGGCAGAAGTTCATTCCATCAGTCCGGCCGTGAATGGCGCGACGGGCCGCCGCGATGCGGGTCAGGCCGACGCGACCGGCCAGGAATTCCTCGTCTTCACGCTCGGCGCCGAAGAGTACGGCATCGACATCCTGAAGGTGCAGGAAATCCGCGGCTACGAAAGCGTGACGCGCATTGCGAACGCACCGAATTTCATCAAGGGCGTGATCAACCTGCGCGGCATCATCGTCCCGATCGTCGACATGCGGATCAAGTTCCAGCTGGGCCGCGTCGAGTACGACCATCAGACCGTCGTGATCATCCTGAACGTCGCGCATCGCGTCGTCGGCATGGTGGTGGATGGCGTGTCGGACGTGCTGACGCTCACGGCCGAGCAGATCATGCCGGCGCCGGAGTTCGGCGCGACGCTGACGTCCGAGTACCTGACGGGTCTCGGCACGGTCGACGGCCGCATGCTGATCCTGATGGATATCGAAAAGCTGATGGTCAGCCCGGAAATGGCGCTGATCGAAACGCTCGGCGGCTGACGGAAACGCGCGCGCGGCGCGAGCGCCGCGCGAATGCAACGAGCCGACGCAAAAGGTTTGAGGGGAAATTCAATGCTCGACAGATGGTCGATCCGCGCGACGCTGACAGCGGCCGGCGCGGTCCTGGTGATGTTCACGGTGGCGGTCGGCGCGCTGGGTCTTTCGGCGCTCGGCAACGCGATGTCGTCGATCGAATCGATCGCGCATGGCGACATGATCGCGATCCGCGACCTGAACGATTCGTCGACGTATCTGCTGCGCTCGCGCATCGCGCTCGATCGCGTGAGTTCGCTGCTCGCGGCGGGCGAAACGGAAGATGCGAAGAAGGGTCTCGCCCGCGCGCAGCAGCTGCTCGATCTGTCGAAGCAGAACTGGGACGGTTTCCTCGCCACGCCGAAGAAAGGCGTCGACCAGGCGCTGATCGATGCGGTCACCGCGAAGCGCGCGTCGCTGCTGAATGACGGCGTGAGTCCGGAAGTGGCCGCGCTCAACAACAGCGACCTGACCACGTACCACTCGATCGCCGACGTGAAGATCACGACGATGTTCGTCGCGTACGACAACGCCGCCACGCCGGTCATCAAGGCGCTGCAGCAGAGCGCGGACGCGGAAGAGTCCGACACGGTCTCGAAGATCTCGTCGATGCGCGCGCTGATCATCGGCGTCGTGATCGCGGCGATCGCGCTCGTGGTGGTGATCCGCTTCGCGCTGCGCGGCCTCATCATGCAGCCGCTCAGCGATGCGATCGAAGCGTTCGAACGTATCTCGTCGGGCGATCTGACGAAGCCGGTCACGCATACGAGCCGCAACGAAATGGGCCGCCTGTTCGACGGCCTCAGGAAGATGCAGGCCAGCCTGTCCACGCTCGTGAAGACGGTGCACACGAACGCCGAATCGATCGATACCGGCGCGCGCGAAATCGCGATGGGCAACACCGACCTGTCGCAGCGCACCGAAGAGCAGGCCGCGTCGCTGCAGGAAACCGCATCGAGCATGGAGCAGCTCACCGGCACCGTGCGCCAGAACGCCGAGAACGCGCGTCAGGCGAGCCAGCTCGCCGTCAACGCGTCGGATATCGCGAAGCGCGGCGGCGAAGTGGTGGGCCAGGTCGTCGACACGATGCGCGACATCGCGTCGAGCTCCGGCAAGGTGGTCGACATCATCAGCGTGATCGAAGGCATCGCGTTCCAGACCAACATCCTTGCGCTGAACGCGGCCGTCGAAGCGGCGCGCGCCGGCGAGCAGGGCCGCGGCTTCGCGGTGGTGGCGGGCGAAGTGCGCAGCCTCGCGCAGCGCAGCGCGAGCGCGGCGAAGGAAATCAAGGAGCTGATCGGCGACGCATCGACCAAGGTCGAGGGCGGCACGGAGCTCGTGAGCCGCGCCGGCACGACGATGGACGAGATCGTGCAGGCCGTGCGCCGCGTGACCGACATCATGGGCGAGATCAGCGCCGCATCGGAAGAGCAGTCGGGCGGCATCGAGCAGGTGAGCCGCGCGGTCAACCAGATGGACGAAGTGACCCAGCAGAACGCCGCGCTCGTCGAACAGGCGGCCGCCGCGGCCGCGTCGCTCGAAGAGCAGACCCGCTCGCTGCAAGGCGTGATCAGCACGTGGCGCGTGGCGAACGGCGACAGCATCGTTGCGCGCGTACGTCCGGGCGCCGCGGCGCCGCATTCGGCAAAACCCGCATTCAAGAAGCCCGCTCCCGCGGCCGTCAAGCAGGTGACGGCAGCGGCAAAGTCGGCGCCCGCAGCAGCCAGCCCGGCAGTCCCGGCGAAGGCTGCGGCGGTTGCCCCGGCCGCGGCGGCGAAGCCCGGCGCAACGGTGACCCGTCGCGAACCGGTGCTGAAGCCGAAGCTCGCGGCGCGTGCCGCGGCGACGGCCGCCGCGCCGGCAACGGCCGGTTCCGACGCGGACTGGGAAACGTTCTAGACATGGCAGGCAGACGGATATGCAGGGTTCGGTTTTCGCGCGGCACGAGCCGCGCACAGGTAACACGCGCTGTTTGAGCGCAAGCCGGACCGGCAGTCCGTCGCACCATGACCACGATGTGCGCGGCGTTTCGCGACGCTGGCAGGGAGCATCTTGATGGCAACGCGCGCACAGCAGCGGCCCGAACGGGCCGCCGAGCCCCCCCGGATCATGGGTGATGCGGGCCGCGATTTCGACTTCACGTCGGCGGATTTCTCGCGCATCCGCGAGCTGATTCACCGCAACGCCGGCATCTCGCTGTCGGACCACAAGCGCGACATGGCGTACAGCCGGCTCGCGCGGCGCCTCCGCGCACGCGGCCTCGACAGCTTTCGCGACTATCTCGACCTGCTCGAAGCCGAGAACGATCCGGCCGAGTGGGAAGCGTTCACCAACGCGCTCACGACGAACCTGACCGCGTTCTTCCGCGAAGCGCATCACTTCCCGATCCTTGCGAACTTCGTCACGAAGCGTCCGCAGCCGGTGTCGGTGTGGTGCTCGGCGGCGTCGACGGGCGAAGAGCCGTACTCGATCGCGATGACGCTGATCGAAGCGCTCGGCGATCACGCCGCGCGTCAGGCAACCGTGCTCGCGACCGACATCGACACGCAGGTACTCGCGAAGTGCGACGCCGGCGTCTACCAGATGGATCAGGTGAAGCATCTGTCGCAGGAGCGGCTCAAGCGCTTCTTCCTGAAGGGCACCGGCTCGCACGCCGGGCTCGTGAAGGTGCGGCCGGAACTGCGCGCGATGATCCGCTTCGAGCGGCTGAATCTCACCGACCGCGACTACGGTCTGCGCCAGCAGTTCGACGCGATCTTCTGTCGCAACGTGATGATCTACTTCGACAAGCCGACCCAGGCGCAGGTGCTGTCGCGCTTTGAGCCGCTGGTGAAGTCGGGCGGCCTGCTGTTCGCCGGGCATTCGGAAAACTTCACGTACGTGACGCAGGCGTTCCGGTTGCGCGGCCAGACCGTATACGAGCTGACGCGCGACGTCGGCGCGCCGGCCAGCGCCGGCCGTGCGACTGCTGTCGCGCGCATCGCCAACGCAGGTGCGACGAGCGAGGTGAGCGCATGAGTTCCCGTCTGCCGATCGCGAACAATCTGTACTACGACAACCACTTCCAGCGCCCCGGCGTGAAGCTGCTGCCGAACGAGTTCTACACGACGGGCGAGGACATGGTGCTCGTCACGGTGCTGGGCTCGTGCGTCGCCGCGTGCATCCAGGATCGCACGGCGGGCATCGGCGGGATGAATCACTTCATGCTGCCCGACGACGGCGCCGATGTCGGCCAGGCGGCGTCGGACTCGATGCGCTACGGCGCGTACGCGATGGAAGTGCTGATCAACGAGCTGATCAAGGCGGGCGGCCGCCGCGAGCGCTTCGAAGCGAAGGTGTTTGGCGGCGGCGCCGTGCTCGCCGGCATGACGACGATCAATATCGGCGACCGCAACTCGGAGTTCGTGCGCCGCTACCTCGCGCTCGAAAAGATCCGCATCGTCGCCGAAGACCTGCAGGGCGCGCATCCGCGCAAGGTCGCGTTCATGCCGCGCACCGGTCAGGCGATGGTGAAGAAGCTGCGGCTGCAACAGGAAACCGATGTCGCCGAGCGCGAACAGGCGCTCGCGCGGCAGACCGCCGAAGCGCGCGCCGAACGCCTCGCGCGCGCGAAGGAGCGGGTCGAGCTGTTCGCTGCCGGTACAACGAAGCCGCGCGTCGAGTTGTTCGGCAGTGCGCCGGCCGGTGCGGGCACAACGAAGCCGCGCATCGAACTGTTCGGCGCGGGCAGCACCGCGTCGAAACCCGCTGCGACGGGCGCCGCGAAGCCGCGCATCGAACTGTTCGGCTCGTCGACGCCCCGTGCAACCGATTCAAACAACGCCCGGACTGTAGAGGAGGCGTGACCGCTGTGCAAAAGATCAAGGTTCTGTGCGTCGACGACTCGGCGCTGATTCGCAGCCTGATGACCGAGATCATCAACGGCCAGCCGGACATGGCCGTCGTCGCCACCGCGCCCGACCCGCTCGTCGCGCGCGAACTCATCAAGCAGCACAACCCCGATGTGCTCACGCTCGACGTCGAAATGCCGCGCATGGACGGCCTCGACTTCCTCGAAAAGCTGATGCGCCTGCGGCCGATGCCGGTCGTGATGGTGTCGTCGCTGACGGAGCGCGGCTCGGAAATCACGTTGCGCGCGCTCGAACTGGGCGCGGTCGATTTCGTGACGAAGCCGCGCGTCGGCATTCGCGACGGCATGCTGGAGTACGCGGAGAAGCTCGCCGACAAGGTTCGCGCCGCGGCCCGCGCGCGCGTGCGCCAGGCTGCGACCGCGCACGCGCCGGCAGCGGGCGCGCATGGTACGGCACATGCTCACCCAGCCGTGCCCGCGCCGCTCATCAACAATCCGCTCATCAGTACGGAGAAGCTGATCATCATCGGCGCGTCGACGGGCGGCACCGAAGCGATCCGCGAGGTGCTCGTGCCGCTGCCGCCGGATGCGCCGGCTGTGATGATCGCGCAGCACATGCCGCCCGGATTCACAAAATCTTTTGCACAACGGCTTAATGGTTTGTGCCGGATTACCGTTAAAGAGGCTGAGCACGGCGAGCGGGTGCTGCCGGGTCACGCGTATATCGCGCCGGGTCATGCTCACCTGCTGCTCGCCCGCAGCGGCGCGAACTACATCGCGCATCTGTCGGACGAGCCGCCGGTGAACCGGCATCGGCCGTCGGTTGACGTGCTGTTCCGCTCGGCGGCGCAGCACGCGGGCAAGAACGCGGTCGGCGTGATCCTGACGGGCATGGGACGCGACGGCGCGGCAGGATTGCTGGATATGCGCAACGCGGGCGCGTACACGCTCGCGCAGGACGAAGCGAGCTGTGTCGTGTTCGGCATGCCGCGCGAGGCGATCGCGCTCGGCGGAGCGGACGAGGTTGCGTCGCTCGCCGAGATGAGCCAGCGCGTGATGGCGCGGCTCGCGAATCGCGTGCAGCGCGTGTGAAGCACGTATGAAGCGCGGCGCGCAGCCGGCCGGCGGGCCGGCGCGAATCGCGGCCGGGTCGCAGGTGACCGGCAAGGGCTAAAGGAACGGACCACTCGCGCCGTAAGGCCGGCTACGGGTAATCAAGAGGGAAATGATGGACAAGGGAATGAAGATTCTGGTGGTGGACGACTTTCCGACGATGCGCCGGATCGTCCGCAACCTGTTGAAAGAGCTCGGTTACAGCAACGTCGACGAGGCGGAAGACGGCGCGGCCGGCCTTGCGCGTCTGCGCGGCGGCGGCTTCGATTTCGTGATTTCGGACTGGAACATGCCGAATCTCGACGGTCTCGCGATGCTGAAGGAAATCCGCGCCGACGCGACGCTGACGCACCTGCCGGTGCTGATGGTCACGGCCGAGTCGAAGAAGGAAAACATCATCGCGGCGGCGCAGGCCGGCGCGAGCGGTTACGTCGTGAAGCCGTTCACGGCCGCGACGCTCGACGAGAAGCTGAACAAGATTCTCGAGAAGATGGCCAAAGCGGGGAGCTGACATGGACCAGATGACTCCCGAACAGGCAGCAGCGGCGGCCGAGCTCGAGGCATGGGCAGCCGAGATGGACGCCGCCACTTCCGCCGCGGTGGCGGAAGTCGACCCTTCCGACCGCATCCTGGCCCGCATCGGCCACCTGACCCGCACGCTGCGCGATTCGATGCGCGAGCTCGGGCTCGACAAGCACGTCGAGAAGGCGGCTGAAGCGGTGCCCGACGCGCGCGATCGTCTCAAGTACGTCGCCGAGATGACGGAACAGGCCGCCGACCGCGTGCTGAACGCGATCGAAGTGGCGAAGCCGATCCAGGAAAGCCTGCAGCAGCAGGCGGGCGAACTCGACGCGCGCTGGGCGCAGTGGTACGAAGCGCCGATCGAGCGCGCCGAAGTGCGCACGCTGATGAGCGACACGCGCGCGTTCCTCGGCCGCATGCCGGAAGCGACCACGGCGACCAACCAGCAACTGCTCGAAATCATGCTGGCGCAGGATTTCCAGGATCTGACCGGCCAGGTCATCAAGAAGATCATGGACGTCGTGCACCTGATCGAGCAGCAGCTGCTCGGCGTGCTGGTCGAGAACATCGCGCCGGAGCGCCGCGAGCAGTTCGCCGCGAACGCGGCCGCGCTCGCGACGTCGACGCCGCCGGAAACGCTGATGAACGGTCCGCAGATCAATCCGGAAGGCAAATCGGACGTGATGCAGGACCAGGGCGAAGTCGACGATCTGCTGGCAAGTCTGGGCTTCTGACCCCGCGCGCCGGTCGCGAAAATCGCGACCGCGTCATCCAGGGCAGGCATACTACGGGTTCAATCAACGCGATTTCGTAGCGCCTGCCGGCCCCGAAAGGTGCCCGTCAGTCGGTCTGAACATCGCACCCAGACTGGATTGCGGACACCCGCGCTCCGTACCGCGGAGCCGGCGTCCCCGATCGGGAGGAGCCTGGTAATGTCGAGTCGTCACCTGCATCGCATGCATGCGGGCCGGTTGATCCAACGCGCATTGACTGTGTCGTCTGGAGCGGCCCTGCTGTTCACTGTGTTCTCATCGCCCGCACACGCGGAACTCGGCGGCAGCCCGATCACGCCGCCGGCGGGCGCCACCGTTTCCTCATCGCAGGCCGTCTCGCATGCGGCCAGCACGACGGGTACGTCCGCTGCTTCGTCTTCCTCTGGATCCACCTACACCGTCCGGACGATCACGCTCGGGAGCGGCACCGTCGTGCGCGAATACGTGTCGCAGGCGGGCGTCGTGTTCGGCGTCGCATGGGATGGCCCGCAGATGCCGCCGCTCAGTTCGCTGCTCGGCAGCAGCAACTTCTCGACCTATGTGGCCGGCGTGCAGGCCGCGCACAAGCTGCGCGGCCGCGGGCCCGGCGACGTGAGCCAGGACGGCCTCGTCGTGCATTCGGGCGGTCACATGGGCGCGTTCAGCGGTCAGGCGTGGCTGCAGCAGGCGCTGCCGTCCGGGGTCAGCACCTCGGACATCCAGTAACCCATCGAACAGGAGACTACAGTGCGATTCACAGCGAACCTGTCCGGATGGATCAAGGCTTTCGGCGTCGTGCTCGTCGCATCGGCGCTTGCCGCATGCGGCGGCGGAGGCGGCAGCAGCAGTAGTAGCAGTTCGGGCTCGTCGAGCAGTTCCAGCACGACGACGTCCGCCAACCCCAATGAAACGCCGACCTCGTCGTCGGCTTCGAACACCGCGGCGATCGCCGTCAACACGGGCGTCGCGAACGTCGCGAATATCCCGACCGTCAGCGTGACGGTATGCGCGCCGGGTACCTCGACGTGCCAGACCGTCAACAACGTGCAGGTCGACACCGCTTCGTTCGGTCTGCGCATCGTCAATACGGCGCTCAATTCGACCATGCTGTCGGCGCTGGCCACCGTCACGCCGACGTCGGGCAGCGGCGAACTCGTCGAGTGCACGCAGTTCGCGGACGGCTACACGTGGGGCAGCGTGCGCAAGGCCACGGTGCAGATTTCCGGTGAAACGGCGAGCAACATCAACATGCAGGTGATCGGCGACCTGTCGAGCAGCACCGTGCCGTCGTCGTGCTCGAGCGCGGGTACGGACGAAAGCACGGCGAGCCAGCTCGGCGCGAACGGCATTCTCGGCATCGGCGTCGCGCCGTTCGACTGCGGCTCGGCCTGCGCGAGTTCGGCCGCGAACAGCAACTACTACGCGTGTCCGTCGTCCACCAGCACGAGCTGCACGCAGACGGCCGTCGCGGCCACCACGGCGGGCGGGCAGGTCCAGAACCCGGTGCCGAACTTCTCGACGGACAACAACGGTGTGATTGTCGAGATGGCGTCCGTGGGGTCGGGCGGGGCTGCCACAGGGTCGGGCACATTGGTATTCGGCATCGGCACGCAGTCGAACAACACGCTCAGTTCGTCCGCGACCAGGTTCCTGACCTCGTCATGGGGCGACCTGAACAACAGCACGTTCAACAGTACGAAGGTGGCGGCGTTCTTCGACAGCGGCTCGAACGGCCTGTTCCTCACCGATAGCGCGCTTGCGCAGTGCGGCGGCAGCTACGTGGGCTTCTACTGTCCGAGCTCGACGACGACCTTGAACGCGACCGTGCAGGGTGCGTCGACCACGTCGTCGACGATCACCTTCAACATCGCCAACGCCGAGACGCTCTACAACAGCGGCAACTACGCGTTCAACGACCTTGGCGGCACGAACGGCAGTTCGACGAGCCTCGACATGGGTCTGCCGTTCTTCTACGGCCGGTACATGTACTACGGCATCGACCAGACGGCGTCCGGCGGCCAGTCGCCTTACGTCGCGTTCTGACGCTGCAGATGTAAAACGGATAGCCGGCGCCGCCCGGCTATCCGGCCCCCTTTCCCCGTTTTCCCCGCCTCACCCCCGTTTCCCCACCGGTAAAACACCGAAATGCCCCGGTTTCCCTCCGCTTATCGTCAGATAACGGGTTGCGCCCAGCAGGAATAATCGCTCTCACTGGAAAAGGGCATCCCGCCCGGACCCGCGGAGAGCCGAGTGGCAGAAGACAACGACGATCGCACCGAATCAGCCACCCCCCGGCGCCTGCAGAAGGCGCGCGAGGAGGGGCAGGTTGCGCGTTCGCGGGAGCTCGCGTCGTTCGCGCTGCTGTCGGCGGGCTTTTTCGGCGCATGGGGCCTGTCCGGCATGATCGGCACCCATCTGCAGGAAATGCTGCGCAACGCGTTCACGTTCAACCACGCCACCGCCTTCGAAACCAGCAAGATGCTGGAGGGCGCGGGCGCCGCGAGCACGGAAGGCTTTTACGCGCTCCTGCCTGTGCTCGCGCTGACGGGCCTCGCCGCGCTGCTCGCGCCGATGGCGCTCGGCGGCTGGCTCCTGTCGACCAACGCGCTGCAACCCAAATTCGACCGGCTGAACCCGATCACCGGGCTTGGCCGCATCTTCTCGATCAACGGCCCGATCCAGCTCGGCATGTCGATCGTGAAGACGCTCGTGATCGGCGTGATCGGCGGCTCGGCGGTGTGGAACCGCCGCGAGGACGTGCTCGCGCTCGCCACCCAGCCGCTCAACGTCGCGCTCGCGAACACCGCGCATCTGGTCGGCGTGTGCTGCGGGATGACGGTGGCCGGCTTCTTCGTGATCGCCGCGCTGGACGTGCCTTACCAGCTGTACACGTTCCACAAGAAGCTGCGCATGACGAAGGAAGAAGTGAAGCGCGAGCACAAGGAAAACGAAGGCGACCCGCACGTGAAGGGCAAGATCCGCCAGGCGCAGCGCGCGGCCGCGCGCCGCCGGATGATGGCGCAGGTGCCGAAGGCGGACGTCGTCGTGACGAACCCGACGCACTTCGCGGTCGCGCTGCAGTACACGGACGGCGCGACGGGCGCGCCGAAGGTGGTCGCGAAGGGTATCAACCTGGTCGCGGCGCGGATTCGCGAGATCGCGGCCGAGCACAACGTGCCGCTGCTCGAGGCGCCGCCGCTCGCGCGTGCGCTGTATCACAACGTGGAGCTGGAGCGGGAGATTCCGGGATCGCTGTACGGCGCAGTCGCCGAAGTGCTCGCCTGGGTCTACCAGCTTCGCCGCTTCAACGCCGGCAACGGCGACAGGCCGGTCAAGCCGACCGATCTCGACGTGCCGCCGGGCATGGACAAGGGCAGCCCGAGTGAGGAAGAGGAGGCGCAGGAAGCCGCCGACACCTTCGCTGCCGACGATGACACCACTGGAGTATCTGCATGAACGCCCGAGCCGCAGGCGGCCTCTTCGCGAGGCGCCCTGAAGCCCTGAACGGAACGAACCTGCGCGCGCTCGCGGGCCCGATCCTGATCGTCATGATCCTCGGCATGATGATCCTGCCGTTGCCGCCGTTCCTGCTGGATCTGCTGTTCACCTTCAACATCGCGCTGTCGGTGATGGTGCTGCTCGTCAGCATGTACACGATGAAGCCGCTCGACTTCGCCGCGTTCCCGAGCGTGCTGCTGTTCTCCACGCTGCTGCGGCTGTCGCTGAACGTCGCGTCGACCCGGGTCGTGCTGCTCGAAGGCCATAGCGGGCCGGGCGCGGCGGGTCAGGTGATCGAGTCGTTCGGTCACTTCCTCGTCGGCGGCAACTTCGCGGTCGGTATCGTGGTGTTCATCATTCTGATGGTGATCAACTTCATGGTGATCACGAAGGGTGCGGGCCGGATCGCCGAAGTGTCGGCGCGCTTCACCCTCGACGCGATGCCCGGCAAGCAGATGGCGATCGACGCCGACCTGAACGCCGGCCTCATCAACGAGGAAGGCGCCCGCAAGCGCCGCTCGGAAGTCTCGCAGGAAGCCGAGTTCTACGGTTCGATGGACGGTGCGAGCAAGTTCGTGCGCGGCGACGCGATCGCGGGCTTGCTGATCATGGTGATCAACATCATCGGCGGGCTGATCGTCGGGGTCGTGCAGCACGGCATGGATTTCGCCGACGCCGGCAAGACCTACACGCTCCTCACCATCGGTGACGGCCTGGTCGCGCAGATCCCTTCGCTCGTGATCTCGACGGCGGCGGGCGTGATCGTGTCGCGCGTCGCGACCAACGAGGACATCGGCACGCAGCTCACCGGCCAGCTGTTCGCGAACCCGCGCGTGCTGATGATCACGGGCTCGATCCTCTGCCTGATGGGCATGATTCCCGGCATGCCGCACTTCGCCTTCCTGCTGCTCGGCGGCGGCGCGATCCAGTGGAGCCGTGTGGCGAAGAAGCGCGCGGCGGAGAAGAAGACCAGCACGGCGCTCGCCGAAGCGGCCCCGGCCGCGGCGACGCCGGTCGAGAACGCGGAAGCGAGCTGGGACGACGTGACGCTGATCGACGCGCTGAGCCTCGAAGTGGGCTACCGCCTGATCCCGCTCGTCGACAAGAATTCGGACGGCGAACTGCTGAAGCGGATCAAGAGCATCCGCAAGAAATTCGCGCAGGAAATCGGCTTCCTGCCGCCGGTCGTGCATATCCGCGACAACCTCGAACTGCGCCCGAACGCTTACCGGATCGCGCTGAAGGGCGTCGAAGTGGGCAGCGGCGAGGCGTTCCCGGGCCAATGGCTCGCGATCAATCCGGGCCAGGTGACGGCGGCGCTGCCCGGCGCGCCGACCACCGATCCGGCGTTCGGCCTGCCGGCGATCTGGATCGACACGTCGATGCGCGAGCAGGCGCAGGTGTACGGCTACACGGTGGTGGATTCGAGCACCGTCGTCGCGACGCACCTGAACCACCTCGTCGTCACGCATGCGTCCGAGCTGCTCGGCCGTCCGGAAGTGCAGGCGCTCGTCGAACGGATGGCGAAGGACACGCCGTCGCTCGTCGAGGAAATCGTGCCGAAGGCGGTGCCGTTCACGACCCTGCAGAAGATCCTGCAGAACCTGCTGGACGAAGCGGTGCCGATCCGCGACATGCGCTCGATCCTCGAATCGATCGCCGAACATGCGCCGCGCATGACCGACGCGCACGATCTGACGGCCGCAGTGCGGCTTTCGCTCGGCCGCGCGATCACGCAGCAGTGGTTCCCCGGCAGCGGCGAAATGCAGGTGATGGGACTGGACGCCGGGCTCGAACGCGTGCTGTCGCAGGCGCTCACGACGGGACCGAACCCGGGCCTCGAACCGGGCCTCGCGCAGACGCTGCTCGGCGAGACCCAGAAGGCGATGCTGCGCCAGCAGAACCTCGGGCTGTCGCCGGTGTTGCTGGTCCAGCACGCGCTGCGGCCGATGCTCGCCCGTTTCCTGCGACGCAGCCTGCCGCAGCTGAAGGTGCTGTCGTACGCCGAAGTGCCGGATACGCGCACGATCAAGGTCGCGAACCTGATCGGCGGTTGATGCGGGGCAGGCGGGTTCTCCGCCGCCCGGTCAACCGTCTTGCCGGCGTGACACATTGCGTTGCGCGCGCCGGCACCCTCCTGAATCTCCCCATCTCCCCAAATCGCCTGCTCCTGAGGGTGTCGGTCACCCAAACGTTTGCGCGCAACCGCCGCGCGGACCCTTTTCGGAAAGTCTTTCCGGGCGCCTTAAGCGCCGCTCGGCGAATCGAGCGAATTACCCGGTTTTCCTGCCGCTGATCTCCCGATAGTCCCAGGTCATCTTTCGAAATAATCATCATCAACGAAGCGTCTCTTCCGTCAGCAATCGGAAGCGGCGCCACCAGTGATCGGAAATCCTCGGGAGCCAGCTTGAACATTCGTAAATTTATCGGAGCCACCAGCCGTGACGCGCTGCGCCTCGTACGCGAAGCGCTTGGTCACGACGCGGTCGTTCTCTCGAATCGCTCGCTCGAAGATGGTTCGGTCGAAATCGTTGCACTGGCCGATCGCGATCTCGCTTCCCTGAAGCCCGGCGCCGGCCAGCGTCCGGCCGCGCAAGGCGCAGCTGCTGCGCCCGCCGCTCCCGCTGTCGCCCGTATGAGCGCGCCGGCCGGCGGTGCGAACCCGTATTCGAGCGGTCTGCCGGATGTGTTCTCGTCGGTGTTTGGCGCGAGCCCGGAAGCCGGCACGACGGCCGCCGCGGATGACGCCTCGCGCGACGCCGCCGGCCGCCGCGCACCGCGCTACGCTGCTGCCGACCTGCACGACGATCTGGAAGACGACGCGCAGGACGACGCCACCGAACTCGCGAGCCTGCGTGCCGCCGCCGCGCCGAAGCACGACGCCGCCGCGCGCACGATGGCTGAATCGAACCCCTGGCTGATCGAACATGCCCGCCGCCTCGCCGACAAGCAGCGTGCGCAGGCCGCGCACAGCGCGCCGCGTGGCGCGATGACGGCATCCGCCGCGATGGCGCGTGGTCTCGGCATGCCGGTCGACGTACCGGCGCCGGCCCCGGAAGCCGCCGCGCCCGCGATGCCCGCCTCGGTGGCATCGGCGCCGTCGATTGCGTCGCTCGTCGCCGCGCATGCGCCGCAGCAGAGTGCCGCAGCGCCGGCTCATGTGCCTGCGCAGGCGCCGGTTCAACATGCCGCACCCATTGCGCCGAAGGCCGCCGCGACGACCGCGCTGCCGGGCGCATCCGAATGGACCCGCGAAGCCGCCCAGCTTGCCGCCGCGCGCCGCGCAGCACCGCAGGCGCCGGCCGCTCCGCAGCCCGCCGCAACCGCCGCGAACGCGGCGCGCCTTGCCGCCGAGCAGACCGCGAGCGCCGCCGCCCAGGTGACCGAAGCCGTGAAAGCGCGCGTCGAGCAGCTCGTCAACGAAACCGTGATGAGCGAACTCGCGTCGATGCGCGAAATGATGGAAGAGCACTTCGCCGGCCTGATGTGGGCCGACCGCCAGCGCCGCACGCCGGCGCACGCAGCGGTGACGAAGCACCTGTTCTCGCAGGGCTTCTCGGCGCAGCTCGTGAAGATGATGGTCGACAACCTGCCGGACGTGGACAGCTTCGACGCCGGCATCGAGTGGGTGAAGTCGGTCCTCGCGACCAACCTGCCGGTGATCGACAACGAAGACGAACTGATGGAACGCGGCGGCGTGTTCGCGCTGACGGGCCCGACGGGCGTCGGCAAGACCACCACCACCGCGAAGCTTGCCGCGCGCTGCGTGATGCGCTTCGGCGCGAGCAAGGTCGCGCTGCTGACGACGGACAGCTACCGTATCGGCGGCCACGAGCAGCTGCGCATCTTCGGCAAGATTCTCGGCGTGTCGGTGCATGCGGTGAAGGACGCGGCGGATCTCCAGCTCGCGCTCGCCGAACTGCGCAACAAGCACATCGTGCTGATCGACACGATCGGCATGAGCCAGCGCGACCGTCAGGTGTCCGACCAGATCGCGATGCTGTGCGGCGCCGGCCTGCCGGTGCAGCGCCTGCTGCTGCTGAACGCGACGACCCATGGCGACACGCTGAACGAAGTCGTGCAGGCGTACACGGGCAACGGCGGCCAGCCGCTCGCCGGCTGCATCCTGACCAAGCTCGACGAAGCGACCAACCTCGGCTCCGTGCTCGACACGGTGATCCGCTACCGCCTGCGCGTGCATTACGTGTCGACCGGCCAGAAGGTGCCCGAGAACCTGTACGTCGCGACGAAGAATTTCCTGATCAAGAGCGCGTTCTGCATTCCGCGCGAAAACTCGCCGTTCGTTCCGACTGAGGACGACACGCCGGCGCTGCTGTCCGCGCTGTCGAGCCGTGCCACCGCTGAAACGCACGAGGTGCGCTTTGGATAAGTTCCTCGGAGACCAGGCCGAAGGCCTGCGCCGTCTGCTGGCCCATCACGGCTCGCGCGTGATCGCGGTGATCGGCGGTTCGCGCCGCGTCGGCGGTACGACGACGGTCGTGAACCTCGCGGCCGCGCTCGCGGAGCTTGGCCGGGACGTGATCGTCGTCGACGAGCACACCGGTCCGGGATCGGTGAGCAGCATGCTGGGCGCGACGCGCGGCGCGGGCAACTTCGCGGCGCTGATCTACGGCCAGCTGACGCTCAATGAAGCGCTTTCGCGTCATCCGCTCGGCTTCGGCGTGCTCACGGCTTCGCCGGCGAACCGCGCGGGCCTGCCGATGGAAGCGTTCGACTGCGTGTTCGACGGCCAGGCCGATGTCGTGCTGATCGACGCCGAACTCGACCGTCACGGCGCGCTGTCTCCGCTCGCGCTGCATGCGCACGACGTCGTCGTCGTGACGCGTGCCGCCGCCCAGGAGATCACCGATACGTATGCGGCGCTGAAGCGTCTGCACTACACGCATGCGATCCCGCGCTTCTGGGTGCTCGCGAACCAGGTGCACAGCGCCACGGACGCGAAGGTCGCATTCGAAAATCTCGCGGGCGTCGCGAGCCGCTATCTCGCGGTCGCCCTTCATGATGCGGGCAGCGTCAGCGCGGATCCGCGCATGGCGCGCGCCACTGAACTGGCGCGCTGTGTCGTCGATGCTTTTCCGTCGACGCCGGCCGCCAGGGATTTCCGGCAGCTCGCTGCCGAATTGCAGTACTGGCCGATGCGGCCAGCGATGTCGTCGCGCGGGCAGTGGATGCCTGCTGCGACCGTGCCAGCGGCCAGCCAGGCCACCCAACCGTCTGCGGAACACGCCTGAGGCGTGGCCGACAAGGGGTACATGATGTACAACGCTCAAGGAAAGATCTCGCAGGACGAGGTTCTGACCAAATACGCGCCGCTCGTAAGGCGGCTGGGTTTGCAGCTCGTGGCGAAGATGCCGGCGAGCGTCGATCTCGACGACCTGATCCAGGCCGGCATGATCGGCCTGCTGGATGCCGCCAGCCGGTACAAGGAAGACCAGGGCGCGCAGTTCGAAACGTATGCGAGCCAGCGGATCCGCGGCGCGATGCTGGACGAGCTGCGCAGCAACGACTGGCTGCCGCGTAGCCTGCGCCGGACGTCGCGCGAAGTCGAAAGCGCCGTGCACCAGGTCGAGCAGTCGCTCGGCCGCTCGGCGAGCGAGGCGGAGATCGCGGGTCATCTGAACATGCCGCTCGACGAGTACCAGTCGATGCTGCAGGATCTGCATGGCAGCCAGCTGATCTACTACGAAGACTTCGACCGCTCGGCGGACGACGAGCCGTTCCTCGACCGCTACTGCGTCGATCACTCCGACCCGCTGTCGGCGCTGCTCGACGAGAGCCTGCGCGGCGCGCTCGTCGAAGCGATCGACAAGCTGCCGGAACGCGAGAAGCTGCTGATGTCGCTGTACTACGAGCGCGGGATGAACCTGCGCGAGATCGGTGCGGTGATGGAAGTGAGCGAATCGCGCGTGTGCCAGCTGCACAGTCAGGCGGTGGCCCGCCTGCGCGCGAAGCTGCGCGAGATGCAGTGGGCCGGCACGGAAAGCTGACCTGCGCGGCCACTTTTCGGATTATTCGTAGCACCCTCTCTCCGATCTCTACGTAACGTCGCTGCCCAACCAGCGACGACACGTGGAGATCCGGCATGAAAGACGCGAACGGCAGGCCGATGGCCCGCCTCGGCGATACCACCGATCACGGCGGCACGGTCATTCAGGCCGCCGCCGATTTTTCCCATCAAGGCAGAGCGGTCGCACTCGACGGACACATGGTCAAGTGTCCGAAGTGCGGCAGCATGTATCCGATCATCGCATCAGGCATCCTTATGCACCGCGGCCGCCGGGTCGGCTATATCGGCGACTGGACCGGATGCGGCGCGCGGCTCGTGGCCGCGTGAGTCGCGCGGCGTCCGCGTTCCCTCTGTAGCGATCGTCAGTATGCCGGTGAGCGGCGGCGCGTCAGTCGAGCCGCAACCGCAGGCCCAAAGCAGAAAGGCCGCCGAAGCGACCTTTGCTGGAAATCCTGAACCGCGAGCCGGCCATCGCGCCGGCTTCTGCGCATTCGCGCGCTTACATCCCGAATGCCGGCATCCGGCCATCCGGACCGTAGAAGCCCGAGCGGCCCGTGTCTCCGCGCAGCACGGCGAGCGCGCGGCGGTTGTAGTCCATGCGGGTGTGGATCAAGAGGCCGATCGTCTGATTGGCGCGGCGCGCGCGTTCCGTCGAGCCCTGGAGCAGCGCCCATTGGCTCGCGACCCGCTGGTCTTCTGCGCAGGCGAGTTCGATGCCCTTGCGGCCGCGCGGCAGGCCGAGTTCGGCGAGCTGCGCGTCGCGGACCTTTTCGAGGCCTGCGAGACGGTCGGTGAGATTGGTCTTCTGCGCGACGATCGACGGCAGTTCGTTGAGCGCGTCGGCCGAGGTGAGCGTCTTCTCTTCGTACGCGAATAGCGAGGCGAGCGCCTCCACCGTCGCGTGTTCGTCGATCAGGGTGGCCAGCAGGGCGTCTTTCATTGCAACTCGCTCAATCAATCAGTGGCAAGCGTTTGCCTGCCGAGCCGTGCGCACGCCCGGCCAGCAATGGCCGCCACGCGCGAACGTGGACTATTTCCGGCTGTCCGCCGCGCCGTCCGACTATGCGGAACGGCGTCAGCCTGCCGAAGGCTTCATCGTATCCCGCGCCGACTGGAGCATCCCGTCGGCGATCTTGCCGCTGTCGACCTGGTACGTGCCGTTGCGAAGCGCGGCCTTCACCGATTCGACTTTCGCCGTGTCGATGTCGCCGGAATTCGAGGCGGCAGCGGACCGGACGTGCGACGACAGACCCGACAGATTGACGGTCGTGCCGGCTGCCGGCGTCGTGGCGGAACCGGACGTGCCGGTGCTGCCAGTGGCGTTCTGCTGGGTGCGTGTCTGGTTATCCTGGTACTGCAGGACGTTTGGGTTAGTGCTTGAATCAATCTTCACGATGGGCTTCCTCGTTGAATCTGATCGAAATAACGGCGGCACTTACCGAAACTTTAGGCCGGTCTGCCCGCTGTTACTCCTTGTTACGAGTTCCACCGCACATTTCCTCTTACACCGTCTTCAAACCCCGCTCAGATCTGCACTTCGACCGTGCCCGCGTCCTTGACGACGCCGGTAATGATCTGCCCCCCGGCGGTCCGTACCTGCACCTGCTGGCCGGGCGCCGCGTTGTTCATCACACTGCCTTCGGCAGAAATCGAGAAATCTGAACCCACGGCGATCAGTTTGACTGTCTGGCCGATCACGACCGACGACGCGCTGCGCAGCATGTCCGTGCGCAGCGGCAGTCCGGCGGACACGCGCGCCAGCGCGACCGCGCCGATCGCCTGCGACGGATCCGTGATCACGGTGCGCGGCAGGTTCGCGAGGTCGCCCTCGCGTGGCATCAGGTCGACGGCCGCGAGCACTTCGTTCGGCATCATCGGCCGGGCGGCAACGTAGTACGTGACCATCATCGATACGCGCGCCTGCAGGTAGAGCGTCCAAGGACGCTCGCCGACGCAGCGCACGCCGACCGTCGTGTTGCCCCACATCCGCGCGGCGGGCGGCAGGAACGGCTCGAGCGACGCGCAGGCCGCGAGGCCGCGCGGGAATACCTGCGCGACGGTGATGGTGACCTTGCCGGGCAGTCCGGCGGCCTGTTGTTCGAGGAACGCCTGCGCGACGGCGCGCACGGCCTCGCCGTCCTGCTGGCCGGTGGGCGCGGCGGCGGAGGCGGGTGCCAGCGCGCGCGGCGCCGGAGCGGCGGCTGCCACGGCGGCGGTCGGCGCGACGTAGCGGCGGTTCGCGGTGGAGAACGCGGCCGGGTTGACGGGGTTCGCCGGTCTCACCGGCAGGGTCGTGGGCAGCGGCATCGCGCGCGCGGCGCTCTCGGGCTGCTCGGTGATCGTCACCGGCACGACAGTGCGATTGTTCGGCACCTGCACGTTGACGCGCTGGAAGCCGCCCACGGGCTGCATGGCCGGCGCGGGCGCAGGCGCGGGAATGGTCTGGATCTGCGGCACGTAGCGCTGGGCGGCGGCGATCGAGTTGACTGCCGCGGCGGGCTCGCCGTTGCCGGGAATCGTGATCGTGCCGTCGCTGGCGCTTTCGCTTTCCTCGGCCGGCGCGCGCGGCGCGGCAACGGGCATCGGGCGCATCGGCGCCGGTGCGGCCGTTGCGACCGCGGCCGCCGGCGCCATGCTCGCCGCATCCGGAAGTGTCTTGCCATTCGCACGGGCCACCGCGAGCGCGTATTCCTCGGGGGTGATCGCGCCGCCTTGCTGCTCGCCGTTGCCGGGAATCGCAATCATGCCGGCCTGCTGCGCGTGCGCGGCGTGCATCGCGAGTCCGAGCACGCCGAAGACGAACGACGAGCGCGCCAGTGCGCCGAGCGCCCGGCCGCGTGCGACAGCACGTGCGGCGCGTGGGCCGCGGCGCGCGGTATCGGAAGCGGGATGCGCCATCGTCGTTCTCCATCGAATGCATTGGTACGGATCGAAATTCTAGGCAACCGGTCCAGCAGGCAAAGGTTGAATAGAGGGGCCCTTCCCCGGCTATTCGTCAGATTGGTTCTTGCGCCCCCCACCTAACATTCCTCTCCATGGAAAAAGCCGCTTCGTGCGGCAGGCAGCCCGGCCAGACCGGATGCCTGTTCGAAGCGGCTCAACGTATCTGACGGAGAGATCCCGATGCTGGACAAACTCGATGCCGAATTCGCCTTTGGCCGCGAAGCCCTCGATGTACGGGCCACGCGGCAGGCGCTGCTGTCGTCGAACATCGCGAACGCGGACACGCCGGGCTATCTCGCGCGCGACGTCGATTTCGCGAGTTCGCTTGCGGGCGCATTGAAGAAAGCCGGCGCAACGGGACCGACGGGCAACGGCGCGACCAACGCGGCGCCGCTCGCGATGGCGCAGCCGGTGGGCGTGTCGAGCGGCATGTCGCTCGCGGCCACGGAAGACGGCCACATGGCCGGCCGCGCGCAGCTCCAGGCCACGGGCGGCTCCGTCGACGACTACAGCAAGCTGATGTATCGCGTGCCGACGCAGCCGGCGCTCGACGGCAACACGGTCGATCTCGACACCGAGCGCGTGCAGTTCGCGGACAACTCGCTGCACTTCGAGTCCGGCATGACCGTGCTGTCGAACCAGATCAAGACGATGCTGTCGGCGATCTCGTCCGGCAGCTAGGCGTAAGCGTTCCATCCACCCAGTCATACACACCGTGCACGCGCATCCAGTGAGGTCGAGGCAGCCATGACATCCCTGATGAACATTTTCAACGTCGCGGGTTCCGCGATGTCCGCCGAATCCGAACGGCTCAACGTGACCGCGTCGAACCTCGCGAACGTCGACAGCACGACCGGCCCGGACGGCCAGCCGTACCGCGCGAAGCAGGTCGTGTTCGCGGTCAATCCGCTCGGCGGCGACGCGACCGCGTCCGGCCAGCAGGTGGGCGGCGTGCGCGTGACGGGCGTGATCGACGATCCGACGCCGATGAAGACCACCTACGACCCCAGCAATCCCTCGGCGGACGCGAATGGCTACGTGACGATGCCGAACGTCGACCCGGTGGGCGAGATGGTGAACATGATTTCCGCCTCGCGCGCCTACCAGGCCAACGTCGAGACGCTGAACACCGCCAAAACGCTGATGCTGAAGACACTCACCATCGGCTCCTGAGGAGATTTCCTTGACTACCAACACCACCATCGGCGGCAGCGGCACGACCGTATCGCAAACGCTGCTCGACACGATGAACGGCACGAGCGCGTCGAGTGCATCGAGCAGCTCGTCGACCAGCTCGACCTCGGGCCAGAACCTGCAGACCACCTTCCTGCAACTGCTTGTGACGCAGCTGCAGAACCAGGATCCGACCAACCCGATGGACAGCTCGCAGATGACGTCGCAGCTGGCCCAGATCGACACCGTGACCGGCGTGAGCCAGCTGAACACGTCGCTGACGTCGCTCGCGTCGCAGCTGTCGGCCGGCCAGAACGCGCAGGCTGCGCTGCTGATCGGCTCGACGGTGCTCGCGCCTTCGAGCAGCGGCTTCAGCGTGTCGAGCGGCACCGCGCCGGAACTCGGCGTGTCGCTGCCGGCCGCCGCCTCCGACGTGACGCTGACCATCAAGAATTCGTCCGGCTCGACGGTACGCACGGTCGACCTCGGCGCCGAATCGGCCGGCACGACGACCTACACGTGGGACGGCAAGGACAACTCGGGCAACACCGTGGCGGACGGCAAGTACACCGTCACCGCGGCGGCGACCGTCAACGGCTCGGCCGGCACGGCAACCGCACTGGCGGCCGGCACGGTACAGAGCGTGGTTCAACAATCCGATGGCTCCGCAGGACTTGCGCTGTCCAACGGCTCGACGGTGCCGCTCTCGAGCGTCGCGTCGATTCTCTAATAGCAAAGGGAGCCATTCATGGGCTATCAGCAAGGTTTGAGCGGTCTGGCCGCTTCGTCGAACGACCTCGACGTCATCGGCAACAACATCGCGAACGCGAACACCGTCGGCTTCAAGGAAAGCACCGCGCAGTTCGCGGACATCTACGCGAACACGCTGGCCACGTCGGTCAACAACCAGATCGGCCTCGGCGCGATGCAGTCGGAAGTGCAGCAGGATTTCTCGCAAGGCACGATCAACTCGACGGGCCAGGCGCTCAACGTCGCGATCAACGGCAACGGCTTCTTCCAGATGTCGAACAACGGCACGCTGACGTACTCGCGTAACGGCGTGTTCTCGCTGTCCGCGAACGGCAACATCGTCAACGCGCAGGGCCTCGAACTGATGGGCTACGCGGCGAACTCGTCGGGCGTCGTCAACACCGCGGCCACCGTGCCGCTGACGATTCCGACCACCAACATCGCGCCGCAGGCGACGACGTCGGTCACCGCGCAGCTGAACCTGAACTCGCAGGCCACGACGCCGACCGACACGACGTTCTCGGCGAGCGACTCGAACAGCTACAACTACTCGACCTCGGTGCAGACGTACGACTCGCTCGGCGGCACGCAGCAGGTCAACATGTACTTCGTGAAGGACACGACGGCGAACACGTGGGACGTGTACGCGGGCGCGAGCGGCAGCACGCCGACGGACGTCGGCCAGATGACCTTCAGCACGTCAGGCACGCTGACGACCCCGACCAACGGCCAGTTCACGATGACGCTGCCGACCACCGACGGTTCGTCGACGCCGCAGTCGATCACGCTGAACTTCTCGGGCACGACGCAGTACGGCAGCGCGAACGGCGTGAACAACCTGACGCCGAACGGCTACGCCGCCGGCCAGCTCAGCAACTTCACGATCGGCCAGGACGGCACGATCACGGGCAACTACTCGAACGGCCAGACGATGGCGCTCGGTCAGGTCGTGCTCGCGAACTTCAACAACCCGAACGGCCTCCTGAATCTGGGCGGCAACGAGTTCCAGCAGACGGCCGCTTCCGGCTCGCCGCAGATCTCGGCGCCGGGCGCGACCAACCACGGCACGCTGACGGGCGGCGCGGTCGAAGAGTCGAACGTCGACCTGACCAACCAGCTCGTCGACCTGATCACCGCGCAGCGCAACTACCAGGCGAACGCGCAGACCATCAAGACGCAGCAGACCGTCGACCAGACGTTGCTGCAGCTGTAAGCGTGAATGACGGGCAGCACTGAGACGGGGCGAACATGGACCGACTGATCTACACCGCGATGACGGGCGCGAGCCAGGCGCTCGAGCAGCAGACCGTTGTCGCGAACAACCTGGCGAACGTGTCGACGACGGGCTTTCGCGCGCAGCTCGCGAATTTCCGCGCGGTGCCGATGGGGCCGGAAACGGCAAACGGCGTGGCCGACGACACGACGCGCACCTTCGTGCTGTCGTCGACGCCGGGCTCCGACATGACGCCGGGCGCGATCTCGCAGACGGGCAATCCGCTCGACGTCGCGGTCGACGGTCCGGGCTGGCTCACGGTCCAGGATGCGAACGGCGACGAAGCGTACACGCGTGCCGGCAACCTGCACGTTGCCGCGGACGGTCAGCTGATGAGCGCGAACAACCTGCCGGTGATCGGCACGGGCGGCCCGATCGCGGTGCCGCCGGGCGCGCAGATCACGATCGGCAAGGACGGCACGGTGTCGGCGATCGCGCCGGGCAACTCGCCGAGCGCGATCGCGGTGGTCGACCAGCTGAAGCTCGTGAATCCGCAGGACGGCACGC
This sequence comes from Paraburkholderia phosphatilytica, assembly GCF_003443895.1. GTDB lineage: Bacteria > Pseudomonadota > Gammaproteobacteria > Burkholderiales > Burkholderiaceae > Paraburkholderia > Paraburkholderia phosphatilytica. Next base: position 40,555 of record NZ_QQOA01000016.1, read on the forward strand.
TGCAGCGCGGTGACGACGGCCTGTTCCGCACCGCCGACGGCAACCCCGCCGACGCGGACCAGAGCGTGACGCTCGTGCCTGGCGCGCTGGAAGGCAGCAACGTCAATCCGGTCTCGGCGATGGTCGCGATGATCACCAACGCGCGCCAGTTCCAGCTGCAGACCAAGATGCTGACGACCGCCGACCAGAACGAGCAGAGCGCCAACCAGCTGCTCAATTTCAGCTAACCGCGCGCTCGCCGCCAGTCCGCGCCCCGTACAGATTTTCGGCGCCGCCCGCATAGCCGGCAGCGCCCCAAGGAAGGAGAAGATTTACCGTGAACCGTTCGCTCTATATCGCCGCCACCGGCATGAATGCGCAGCAGGCGCAGATGGACGTGATCTCGAACAACCTCGCCAACGTGAGCACCAATGGCTTCAAGGGCTCGCGCGCGGTGTTCGAGGATCTGATGTACCAGACGCTGCGCCAGCCGGGCGCAAGCTCGACGCAGGAAACGCAGCTGCCGTCGGGCATCCAGGTCGGTACCGGCGTGCAGCAGATCGCCACCGAGCGCCTCTACACGCAGGGCAACCTGCAGCAGACCGGCAACTCGAAGGACGTCGCGATCAACGGTGCGGGCTTCTTCCAGGTGCAGATGCCGGACGGCACGACCGCCTACACGCGTGACGGCTCGTTCCAGACCAACGCGCAGGGCCAGCTCGTCACGTCGAGCGGCTACCCGGTGATTCCGTCGATCACGATTCCGGCGAACGCGACGTCGCTCACCATCGGCACCGACGGCGTGGTGTCGGTGACGACGCCGAATTCGAGCAACAACACGACGGTGGGCTCGCTGCAGCTCGCGAACTTCATCAACCCGGCCGGCCTGCAGGCGAACGGCGAGAACCTGTTCTCCGAAACGGCTTCGTCGGGCACGCCGAACGTGACGACGCCGGGCCTGAACGGCTCGGGCACGCTGAGCCAGGGCTACGTGGAAGCGTCGAACGTGAACGTCGTGCAGGAACTGGTGAACATGATCCAGACGCAGCGCGCGTACGAAATCAACAGCAAGGCCGTGACGACGTCCGACCAGATGCTGCAAACCCTCAGCCAGATGTCAGTTTGACGCTGCGGGCGTAATTCACTTGATGGTGACCAGGATGGTGCAGTCCGTTTTCAACCCAATCCGTGCCGGCGTGCTGGCCTATGCCGCGCTCGTACTCGCAGGCTGCGCGTACGTGCCGACGAAGCCGCTCGTCCAGCAGCCGATGCGCGTCGATCCGGCGCCGCCGCCGCAGATGCAGACCCCGGGCTCGATCTACAACCCGGGCTATGCCGGCCATCCGCTGTTCGAAGACCAGCGGCCGCGCAACGTGGGCGACATCCTGACGATCGTCATTGCGGAAAACATCAACGCCACCAAGTCGTCCGGGCTCGATACGAACCGCTCGGGCAACACGAGCTTCTCGGTGCCGACCCACGGCTTCCTGTCGGGGCTGCTCGGCAAGACCAATCTCAGCGCGCAGGGCGCGAACACGTTCAACGCCACCGGCGGCGCGAACGCGTCGAACACGTTCAACGGCGTGATCACCGTCACGGTGATCGGCGTGCAGCCGAACGGCAACCTGATCGTGAGCGGCGAGAAGCAGATGCTGATCAACCAGGGTAACGAATTCGTCCGCTTCTCGGGCGTCGTGAACCCGAACACCGTTGCAGGCGACAACTCCGTTCTCTCGACCCAGGTGGCCGACGCGAAGATCGAATACTCCGCGAAGGGCGTCATCAACGAGGCCGAGACGATGGGCTGGCTGCAACGCTTCTTCCTGAACGTCGCACCATGGTAACGCTGCGCTTTTCCCTCCACCGCGCCGCGCTGCGCGCGCTGTCCGTCACCGCGGTTGCGGTGCTCGCGTTCGGCGCGCTGCTCGGCACCGCACCCGCGGCCCACGCGGAACGCCTGAAAGACCTCGTGTCGATCCAGGGCGTGCGCGACAATCCGCTGATCGGCTACGGTCTCGTCGTCGGTCTCGACGGCACGGGCGACCAGACGACGCAGACGCCGTTCACGGTGCAGACGCTCGCGAACATGCTCGCGAACCTGGGCATCTCGATCAACAACACGTCGAGCGCGTCGGGCAGCTCGCAGACGCTCTCGAGCATGCAGCTGAAGAACGTCGCCGCGGTGATGGTGACCGCGACGCTGCCGCCGTTCTCGCGTCCGGGCGAGCAGCTCGACGTGACGGTGTCGTCGCTTGGCAACGCGAAGAGCCTGCGCGGCGGCACGCTGCTGATGACGCCGCTCAAGGGCGCCGACGGCCAGGTGTATGCGCTCGCGCAGGGCAACGTCGCGATCGGCGGCGCGGGCGCCAGCGCGAACGGCAGCAAGGTGCAGGTGAACCAGCTGGCGGCAGGCCGCGTGGTCGGCGGCGCGATCGTCGAGCGCTCGGTGCCGGCGGCGGTCGCGCAGGCCGGCGGCGTGATGCAGATGGAAGTGAACGATATGGACTACGACACGACGCAGCGCATCGTGTCGGCGGTCAACAACCTGTTCGGCAGCGGCACCGCAACGCCGCTGGACGGCCGCACGATCCAGCTGCGCGCGCCGACGGATCCGGCGCAGCAGGTCGCATTCGTCGCGCAGCTCGAAGACCTCGACGTGAAGCCGGCGCAGGCCGCCGCGAAGGTGATCCTGAACGCGCGCACCGGCTCGATCGTGATGAACCAGATGGTGACGCTGCAAAGCTGCGCGGTCGCGCACGGCAACCTGTCGGTCGTGATCAACACGCAGACGGCGGTCAGCCAGCCGAACGCGCTGTCGAACGGCCAGACGGTGGCCGCGCGCCAGTCGCAGATCCAGCTGAAGCAGGACAACGGCGCGCTCAAGCTGGTGACGGCGGGCGCGAATCTGGCGGAAGTGGTGAAGGCGCTGAATGCACTCGGCGCGACGCCCGCGGATCTGATGTCGATCCTGCAGGCGATGAAGGCGGCCGGCGCACTGCGGGCGGACCTCGAGATCATCTAAGGAACAGCAATGGACAACTCGAACGCACTCAACACCACCGGATCCGGCTTCGATCTTTCGAACCGCTTCGCGCTCGACGTGCAGGGTTTCGACGCGTTGCGCGCGCAGGCCGGCACCCAGTCGCCGCAGGCGATCAAGGCGGCCGCGAAGCAGTTCGATGCGGTGTTCACGCAGATGATGCTGAAGAGCATGCGCGAAGCCACGCCGTCCGACAGTCCGCTCGATTCGCACGATGGCGATTCCTTCACCGGCATGATGGACCAGCAGCTCGCGCAGCAGATGTCGAACAAGGGCATCGGCGTCGCGGACGCGATGCTGAAGCAGCTGATGCGCAACGCCGGCGCGAGCAGCGACGCAAGCGGTTCGAACGCGGGCAATCTCGCCGCGCTCAACGCGCTCGGCAAGGCCTACGGCAACGCGGCCGCGAACGGTTCGCTGTCGAAGGATCAGGTCGCGTACGGCGACAACAGCTCGCTCACGCCGCCGCTGCGCGGCCGCGGTGACTCGCCGAAGGTCGATTCGTTCGTCGACAAGCTCGCCGTGTCGGCGCAGCAGGCGAGCAACGAGACCGGCATTCCGGCGCGCTTCATCATCGGCCAGGCGGCGCTCGAATCCGGCTGGGGCAAGAAAGAGATCAAGAACCGCGACGGCTCGACGAGCTACAACGTGTTCGGCATCAAGGCGACGAGCGACTGGAGCGGCAAGACCGTCAGCACGACGACGACCGAATACATCAACGGCCAGCCGCACAAGGTGGTCGAGAAATTCCGCGCGTACGACTCGTACAAGGACGCGATGACCGACTACGCGAACGTGCTGAAGAGCAACCCGCGCTACGCGTCGGTGATGAGCGCGTCACGCGACGCCGAAGGTTTCGCGAAGGGCATGCAGCGCGCGGGCTATGCGACCGATCCGCATTACGCGAAGAAGCTGATGTCGATCATGTCGAAGATCGTGTGACGGACTGCATTGGGATCAGACTGGAACAAGGACGCCGGGCGACGGGGCCATTGTCGTAGCGTAGACGAAGACGGTCGGGCGGATGAGCGCAAGCTGATCCGCCCTCAACCGCGCCCCTTTTTGGGTGGAAAGTCCTTGCAATTCCAGGCTGCGGTTAATATTTTTCGTAACGGCCCTAAACTTTTGGGCGTCGGCTGCCGCTAATGATATTGACATATAGCAGGGTGGCGAACGTCGCCCAGCCGGCTACCGCATCTCCAGCGTGGGATGATGTACCCCGGCCTTACGAATACCGGCAAGCCCATGAATACCGCTCAGTCGAATGTCCAGGTGGAGGGTGGCAAAGACACCCATCCCGATTACGGTCGGCGCAACCCGCTCGAGGTTGGCGTACAGCTGCGCAATCTCGTGAATCGGGGCGACTTCCTCACGCTGCAGTATCGCGGCGGTCAGCTCGTGACCCGGATCCTGGATGTGGATGTGCGCGAACGGGTGTTCGTGTTCGACTGGGGTGCGATCGCCGACCAGAATCGCGAGGTGCTCGCGTCGCCGGACTGCCAGTTCCATGCCGCGCCGGATGGCGTGCGCGTCGAGTTCGCGACGGGCGTCCCGCGCGAAACGAAATTCGAAGGACGTCCGGCGTTCGAAGCCAATTTTCCCGAAGTGCTGTACTACGTGCAGCGGCGCGAGTACTTCCGCGTCGACACGCCGGTGCTGGAGCCATGCGTGTGCCGCGGCGCGCTGCCGGATGGCAACACGTTTCGCTTCGAGGTGCACGACCTGTCGCTCGGCGGCCTCGGCCTGCGTACGACGGACGATCGCGTCGAGCAGTTGCAGATGGGCGCTTCGCTGCACGACGTCGAGCTGGATCTGCGCTCGCAGGGGCTGCTGCGGATCGAGCTCGGCCTCGTGTCGTTGCGCTTCCTCGACGTGCCGCCGAACGGCGCGCGTCGTTATCACCTCGGTTTCCGCTTTCTCTCGCTGCCCGGTGCGGCGGAGAACACGCTGCAGCGCTACATCACCCATCTCGAGATGAAGCGTCGCTCGCTGACGCGCTCCTGATTCTGAGCGGCGGCTGCGCGCGTGCCGCGCAGCGCCGTTCGCCCCGCCGTTCGCCCGCTTCCACCGGTTGGCCTGCTCCGCGCGCAACGCGTCGCGCGGGCGCCGGCGCGCGCCTGACGTTCGCAGCGTCGCCGGCCCGCACCACCTTTCGCGCCGTGGATCGAATCGCACACCCGCAAACGTGTGCGATGCGGCCATTCCTTCCTCAATGTTTCGGCCCGGATGCCGATAAACAGAGAGTTAATGCGACGGGGCCTCTGGGCCCAACGACCGCCATTTAGGATGAAGCATGTCCGATATCATCAGCATTGGTCTTAGCGGCCTCGCGGCTGCGCAGCTCGGTCTGCAAACCTCGGGCGAGAACATCAGCAATGCCTCGACCACGGGTTACACGCTCGAAACGCCGGTCTATGCCGAAGCGAGCGGACAGTACACGTCGTCCGGTTACGTGGGCGGCGGCGTCAACACGGTCACCGTGCAGCGCGCGTACAGCCAGTACCTGACCACCGAGCTGAACAACGCGCAGTCGTCGAGCAGCTCGATGTCGGCCGCGTACCAGCTCGCCTCGCAGCTGAACAACCTGGTCGGCAGCCCGACGAGCGGCATCGCGAGCGCGATGACGACGTTCTTCAGCGGCCTGCAGACGGTTTCGAACGACCCGAGCAATCTGTCGACACGCCAGACGGCGATGTCCGATGCGACCGCGCTCGCCGACCAGATCAACGCGCTCGGCCAGCAATACGACCAGCTGCGCTCGTCGGTCAACACGCAGATCACCAGCACGGTCGCGTCGATCAACCAGTACTCGACGCAGATCGCCAAGCTCAACAGCGAGATCAACGCGGCGTCGGCATCCGGCCAGTCGCCGAACCAGCTGCTCGACCAGCGCGACACGGCGGTCTCGAATCTGTCGCAGCTCGTCGGCGTGCAGGTGGTGTCGAACAGCAGCGGCTATAACGTGTTCATCGGCAACGGGCAGCCGCTCGTCGTCGGCAGCCAGAATTTCTCGCTGAGCACGCAGGCGTCCCCGACGGATCCGAGCGAACTGTCGGTCGCGTATCAAGGACTGTCGAGCTCGAGCAGCAGCGCGCAGGTGATGTCGGACACCGCGTTTTCGGGCGGCACGCTCGGCGGCATCATGCAGTTCCGCGACCAGATGCTCGATCCTTCGGAGCAGCAGCTCGGCGCGATCGCGACCAGCTTTGCCGCGCAGGTGAACTCGCAGAACGCGCTCGGTATCGATCTGTCGGGCAATACCGGCGGGGCGCTGTTCTCGGTCGGTTCGCCGACCGTCGTCGCGAGCTCGAAGAATACCGGCACGGAGTCGGTCACGGCATCGCTCGTCGATCCGACGGCCGCGTCGTCGGACAGCTATGCGCTCTCGTACGCGAGCGGCACCTACACGTTGACGGATACGACCTCGAACACGGTGGTCGGCACGGCAACGCCGGGCACGTCGACGTCCGCGACGATCGGCAACTTCAATTTCACGCTCTCGGGCACACCGGCCACCGGCGACACGTTCTCGGTGCAAGGCACGCGCGGCGCGCTCGACAGCTTCGCGGTCGCGACCAGCGACCCGTCCGCGATTGCCGCGGCGGCGCCGGTACTCGCGAGCGCATCGTCGAGCAACACGGGTTCGGCGACGATCACGCAGGGCTCGGTGACGGCCGGCTACACGGTGCCTTCCACGGCGACCACGCTGACCTACACGGCGTCGGGTTCGACCGGATCGCTCGCGGGCTTCGCGACGGGCTCCACGGTGACCGTCGCGGTGCCGGGCTCGTCGACTTCGACCACCTACACGATCGGCACAGGAACGGGCGACGTCACGTCGATTCCGTACGACCCGAGTACAGGCGCGACGATCACGGTTGCGAATTCGACCTCGGGCAATCTGAACAACGTGAGCTTCACGATCAGCGGCACGCCGTCCACCAACGACACCTTCACGATCGGCTCGAACACGACCGGCACGAAGGACGGCCGCAACGCGCTCGCGCTGTCGAACCTCACGTCGAGCACTTCGATGTCGGGCGGCACGACGCTGACGGGCGCGTACGCGAACTACGTGGACGGCATCGGCAATTCGACGAGCTCGCTGAACGCATCGAACACGGCGCAGGCGTCGCTCGTGTCTCAGATCACGACGCAGCAGCAGTCGGTGTCGGGCGTGAACCTGGACGAGGAAGCGTCGAACCTGCTGCAGTATCAGCAGCTCTACCAGGCGAACAGTAAAGTGATCCAGACGGCGGCGTCGTTGTTTCAGACGCTGCTCGGCATCTTCCAGTGAGGCGTTGAAGCATGCGAATTGCGACTTCACAGTATTACGCGTCCAGCGTGCAGACGATGGACAACCAGCAGACGCAGCTGCTCCAGCTCGAACAGGAGCTGTCGACGGGCGTCTCGATCTCCACCGCCGCGGACAATCCGGTTGGCGCCGCGCAGGCCGTGTCGCTTTCGGTGACCTCGGCGACGCTCACGCAGTATTCGACGAACCAGACGTCGGCACTGTCGTCGCTGCAGACCGAGGACACCGCGCTGTCGAGCACGACGAAGACGATGCAGAGCGCGCTGACGCTGATCCAGGAAGCGCAGAACGGCACGCTGAGCGACGCCGACCGTCAGGCGGTCGCATCGGAGTTGCAGGGCGTTCGCTCGCAGCTGCTCACGCTCGCGAACACGTCCGACGGCATGGGCAACTACATCTTCGCGGGCTTCCAGCCGACGGCGCAGCCGTTCACCGACAAGTCGGGCGGTGGCGTCACGTACACCGGCGATCAGGGGCAGCAGCTCGTGCAGGTTTCGGGCACGCGCCAGATCGCGGTCAACGACAGCGGCGCGAACGTGTTCATGACCGTGCCGACGTTCGGCACCAGCGCGGTCGCGTCGGGCAACTCGGCCAACACCGGCACCGGAACGGTGGGTGCCGTGACGGTCACGAACCCGAGCAACACCGCGAACAACGATGTCTGGCAGGTCACGTTCGGCGGCACGGCGTCCGCGCCGACCTACAGCGTGGTCGATACGACGACCAACACCACGTACAGCAGCAACCAGCCCTACACGGCGGACTCGTCGATCGACATCGGCGGCGGCGAGAGCATCGCGATCTCCGGCACCCCCGCGTCGGGCGACACGTTCAACGTGACGCCGGCCACCAAATCGACGACGGACGTGTTCCAGACGCTCGACAACGTGATCAGTGCGCTGCAGACGCCGGTCGGCACGAGCAACTCGGCGGCCGCATCGCTGACGAACTCGCTGAATGCCGCGATGACGCAGATCAACAACTCGCTTGTCAACGTGACGACGGTGCAGGCGTCGGTCGGCGGCCGCGAGCAGGAGCTGCAGGCGCTGCAGACCGTGACGACGAACAGCCAGACGCAGACGACGAGCGATCTGCAGGACCTGACCGGCACGAACATGGTGTCGACCATCAGCCAGTACGAGCAGGTGCAGAACGCGCTGTCGGCGTCGCAGAAGAGCTTCGTGCAGATCCAGCAGCTGTCGCTGTTCCAGTACATCAATACGTGATCGGTGTCGTGCGCGCCGGGTTGGTCCGGCGTTGCCCGATGGCAGTACCAAAAGCAACGGCCGCAGATGCGGCCGTTGCTTTGTGCGAGTGCTGCGCGCCCTACCTGAACGCCGCCGCCACCCGCCCCAACTCTTCGATGCCGCCATCGAACAGATGCGAGAAGAAAGGGATCATGTTGGGCAGCATGAACTGCACGAGCAGCATTCCAACCAGCAGTGTAAGCGGCAGGCCGATCTGGAACACGCCGATCTGCGGCGCCGCGCGGTTCAGGATGCCGAGCGCGAGGTTCGAGATCAGAATCGCGGCGACCACCGGCAGCGCGAGCAGCAGCCCGCCCGCGAAGATTGAGCTGCCCCATTCGGCCAGCATCTTCCAGCCGGCCGCGTTGAGCACGTTCGCCGAGATCGGCACGGAGCGGAAGGTTTCGATCAGCGCCGCGATCACCTGCAGATGACCGTCGAGCGACAGGAACGCGAGTGTTGCGATCGCGTTGAAGTAGCGCGACATCACGTCGGTGGTTTCGCCGAGGCTCGGGTCGAACAGCGACGCGAAGCTCAGGCCCATGTTCAGACCGATCAGTTCGCCGGTCGCGGCGATGGTCGCGAACACCACCTGCATCGTGAGGCCAAGCGCCGCGCCGATCAGGAACTGGTTGACGATGATCCACACGCCATTCGCGGAGAACACCGTGACCTGCGGCATCGCGGGCAAGGTCGGCGCGACGATCAGCGTGATGAAAGCGCCGAGCCCGACCTTCACGCGCACCGAAAGCGACGTGTTGCCGAACACGGGCGCGGTGGCGATCAGCGCGAGAATCCGCGTGAGCGGCCACAGAAAGGCGGTGAGCCACCCGTTGAGCTGCGCGTAGGTGACGGAGAACATCGTGCGGCGAACGTGTCGAGGAACGTGAGCGAGGACGATGCCCCGCTCAGGTCCCGAGCGTCGCGACGTTGGTAAGGACGGTGCGCATGTAGTCGAGCATCGTCGTCAGCATCCACGGGCCGGCGATCACGAGCGTCACCGCGATGGCGAGCAGCTTCGGAATGAACGACAGCGTGGTTTCGTTGATCTGCGTCGCGGCCTGGAACAGGCTCACGACGAGACCGACTACGAGCGCGATCAGGAGCAGCGGAGCAGCGAGAATGAGCGCGGTGTACATCGCGTGGTGCGCGATCGTCATGACGGCTTCAGGGGACATGGTGGTGCTAACCCGTGAATGGCGGCACAGGGCCGCGTGCGTGAAAAATTACGAAAAGCTCTGCGCGAGCGAGCCGATCAGCAGTTGCCAGCCGTCCACCAGCACGAACAGCATCAGCTTGAACGGCAGCGATATCGTGACCGGCGACACCATCATCATGCCCATCGACATCAGCACGCTGGCCACGACCATGTCGATGATGATGAACGGAATCATGATCGTGAAGCCGATCTGGAAGCCGGTCTTCAGCTCGCTCGTGATGAACGACGGCACGAGCAGCGACAGCGGCACGTCTTCCGGACCGTTCATCGCGGGCGCATGCGAGATGCGCGCGAACAGCGCGAGGTCGGTTTCGCGCGTCTGGCGCAGCATGAACTGCTTGAACGGCGCGACGCCGCGGTTCACCGCGTCGTCCATCGAGATCTGCCCGTCGGCGAACGGCTTGTAGCCGTCGGTATACGCCTTGTTCAGCACCGGCGACATCACGAACATCGTGAGGAACAGCGCGAGGCCGATCAGCACCTGGTTCGGCGGCGTGGTGGTCGTGCCGAGCGCCTGGCGCAGCAGCGACAGCACGATGATGATGCGCGTGAAGCTCGTCATCATCAGCACCATCGCCGGCAGGAACGACAGCATCGTGAGCAGCAGCATCGTCTGCACGCTCAGCGAATACGTGGTGCCGCCGTTCGGGCCCGGGCTCGTGTTGAACGCGGGCAGGCCCGCGGTCTGCGCGAACGAAAGCGTGGGCAGCGCGAGCATCAACGCCGGCACGGCCATCGGAGCGGCGATGCGTGCAGCGCGGCGAAGCGATGCTGGAGCGAACGTGCGGCGCAGGGTTTGCCGCGCGGTATGAAGACTGAACTGCATTACCTGTCACCGTCCTGACGGCGTCCCAAACGTTTGCCCGCTTCGCCTTTGAGCGCGTCGCGAAAGCGCTGGCCGAAGCTGCCTTGCAGCGGCGCGGCGCCGGCCGGCGTGGTGACGCCGGCGTTCTCGGCCGCGGTGGAGTCCGCGGGCATCGTGTGCAGCGTGCGCACGTTGCCGGGCGCGACGCCGAGTACGAGCCACGTGTCGCCGACCTGCACGACCGCGACGCGTTCCTTGCCGCCGAGCGATGCGCTGCCGATCGTCTTCACGATGCCGCCGCGTTGCGCAGGCTGCAGGCCGAAGCGGCGCGCGATCCACGCGCAGCCGAACACGATGCCGATCACGATGGCCAGCGCGAGCAGCGTCTGCAGCACGGCGCCGACACCGAGCGACGGCACCGCGGTGCCCGCGCCGACGCCGGACGCGATCTTCGTCGCGTCGTTGAGCGCCTTGAGATCGGCGGCGCGCGCGAGGCGGATCGTGAACGATGCCGCCAGCGCGAATGCAACGACGCCGCGTGCTGCCATGCGTTTCATCGATTGAGTTTCCGGATGCGCTCGGAGGGCGTGATGATGTCGGTGAGGCGGATACCGAACTTGTCGTTCACGACCACCACTTCGCCCTGGGCGATCAGGCAGCCGTTGACGAGCACGTCCATCGGTTCGCCAGCCAGACCATCGAGTTCGACGACCGAACCTTGCGCGAGTTGCAACAGATTCCGGATAGCAATTTTCGTGCGGCCGAGTTCGACGGTCATCTGGACGGGGATGTCCAGGATCATGTCGATGTCGTTGCGCGTCGAGTTCGCCGCGACCTTCGACAGCGGCTGGAACACGCCCGCCGCCGCATGGTTCACTTCGCCGACGTTGTTCTGCTCGGCGAGCGCGCTCGCCCAGTCGTCCATCGCGGGATCGGCCGCGCCTTCGCCGGCGGCGAATTGCGGGTCCAGGGGCATCTCGCTGCCTGGCGTTGCGTTCAGATCACTCATAACCACCTTCCTTCGCTGTATCCGCGGCGCTGATCATCTTCTGTACCCGCAGCGCGTATTGTCCGTTGAAAATTCCGTAACCGCATTCCATCACCGGCACGCCATCCACCTTCCCGACGATCGCTTCGGGAATGTCGATCGGCAGCACGTCGCCTTTGCGCATGTTGAGGATCTGCTCGAACGTGATCGGGATCTGCGCGAGATCCGCTGTCAGCTGCACTTCGGCCGACTGCACCTGCTGCGACAGCACGCGCACCCAGCGGCGGTCCACTTCGAGCGCTTCGCCCTGGATCGGCGAGCTCAACACGTCGCGGATCGGTTCGATCATCGAGTACGGCATGCAGATGTGCAGTGTGCCGCCCGTCGGGCCGAATTCGATCGAGAACTGCGTGACGATGACGATTTCGTTCGGCGTCGCGACGTTAGCGAACTGCGTGTGCATTTCCGAGCGCACGAATTCGAACTGCAGCGGCCGCACGCTTTTCCACGACGCCGCGTAATGCTCGAACGTGAGCGACAGCAGCTTGCTGATGATGCGGTGCTCGGTCTGCGTGAAATCGCGGCCTTCGACGCGCGTGTGAAAGCGCCCGTCGCCGCCGAACAGGTTGTCGACGACGAAGAACACGAGGTTCGGGTCGAACACGAACAGCGACGTGCCGCGCAGCGGCTTCACGTGCACCAGATTCAGGTTCGTCGGAATCGGTAGATTGCGCGTGAACTCGCTGTACTTCAGGACCTTCACCGGGCCGACGGAGATTTCCGCCGTGCGTCGCATGAAGTTGAAGATGCCGACGCGCAACAGGCGTGCAAAACGGTCGTTGATGATCTCGAGGCCGGGCATCCGGCCGCGCACGATCCGTTCCTGCGTCGCGATGTTGTAGGGGCGGACACCGGTACGCTCGGTCTGTTCGACCTCTGAGTCGTTTTCGCCGGTGACACCCTTGAGGAGGGCATCGACCTCCTCCTGGGACATGAATTCTTCGTGACCCATGGCGGTTCCTGGTTCGTCGGTTCGCTATGGCGTGGGGTATTCGCTGGCAGGACTCGACGTCACTGCACGACGAACTCGGTGAACAGCACATCTTCGACGTGCAACGGCTCTTCGCCCTTGTCCGTCGGCTGTTCGATCAGCTGGACCAGCTCCTTCGCGAGCGCGTGCTTGCCATCGAGCGTCGCGAGGTCGTCGGGGTGCTTGTTCGACAGCGCGAGCAGGATGCGGCTGCGAATTTCGGGCATGTGTTCGTTGATGCGCTCCTGCGCCTTCTGGTCGTCGAGCTTCAGCGTGAGGCCGACGCGCAGGTAGTGCTGCTGGCCGTCGTCCGACAGCAGGTTCACCGTCATCGAGTCGAGCGGGAAGAACACCGGGGCGGGCGCCGGCTTCGGTGCGGCGGCCTGCGCGGCGCCCGCGGGAGCCTGCTTCTTCATGAAGAACCAGACACCCGCGCCGGCACCGCCTGCCGCGATGAGCACGATCACCAGGATGATGATCAAACGCTTCATGAAGCCCGGGCGGGCGGGTTGTGCTGCGGGTTGCTGGTTTGCGGTCGTGGATGCCATGGGATATCTGCTTGTATCGATTCGTCCAGGGTGAATTGTTCGGTAAACCCGGGTTCCGTGATAAGCCGAAAAGAAGGGGGATTCGTGGCCAGCTTGATGTTTTAACGCGCCGCGAGCAGCTGTGGCCCTTTTGTGCGCCCGCTGGTATCGGGCATCGCGGCCGGACGGCGAGGCGGTCGAGCGCGATTTTTCAGCGCGCGCGGCGAGGTGCGATTCAAGCGACTGCGCGGGTCCGACGCTTCGACTGCTTCAATGCTTGGGTCGGCCGGATGGCCGTTGGTGCCATGCGGGCTGGGTTTTGTGTGCGCCTTTGCGTGTGCTTCGGGCATGCGCCAGACGGGCGGCGCAGGTCATGGCGCCGCCTGCCTGGGCGATGGTCCTTCCAGCCGCTTACGCGAACGTATCGACGAGCCCGACCGTGCGCCGCGTCGGCGTGGCCGAGGAGACACCCGCTGTCGTCAGATCGGCGCCCACCGACGATCCGCGGCCCGATCCGCGCCCGCCGCGCGTGCTGCTGCCGCCGCTCGACTGCTGCTGGCTCGCCTGCCGCGAGAAGCCGTCGCTGACGGTCGTGCTGCCGAGCCCGATGCCGTTCTGCTGCATCTGCTCGCGCAGCTTCGGCAGCGCGGCTTCCACAGCCTCGCGCACCTGCTGGTGCTGCGACACGAAGAGCGCGTGAGCGTGCGAATCCGACACCTGCAGCACGACCTGCAACGGCCCGAGATCCGGCGGGTTGAGCGTCAGCTCGGCGGTCTGCTGGTGCGCGTTCGACAGGAACACCACCTTCTGGCTGAACGCGTCTTCCCAGTCCTGGGTGCCGACTTCCGGCGCGATCGACGCCTGCGCGGCCGCCGCCGTCGCGTTCGGGTTCGTGGTCTGCGTCGCAGCGGCCGCGGCCGTTGCGGCGGCGCTGTTGGCCATCGCCTGGGTTGCCGCGAAGCTCGCGCGCGCGTTGTCGGCGCTGGCGTTCGCGGCGCTCATGCTGGCCGTGGTCGCGGTGGCCGTGGCAGCGGCGAGTGCCGCTGCGTCGTTCTGCGCGGTGGCCGCGCCTGCGCCGCCATCCGCGCCGCCGCCGGCTGCCGCGTCCGCCGCCGTGCCTTTACCATTGCCATTGCCGCCGCCCGTGAGCAGGCTGACGGCGCGCGCACCCTTGCCGCCGCCGGTGGCGAGGCTGACGGTGCCGTCGTCGTCCGTGCCGGTGCCGCTGGTGGCGCTCGTGCCGCCGGTCGCGTTCGCTGCGGTCGTGGTGGTCGTCGCGCCCGTTGCGTTCGCGAGGGCGGCGAGCGCGGCCTGCAGCGCGTCCATCGGTGCGCCCGATGCCGTTTGCGTGGCCGCGTCCTTCTTGCCGGCCGCGCCGGTGCCATCGGTGCCGTCAGCCGTGGTGGCCGCGGTCGCGGCGGCAGCTGCCGTCGACGGGTCCGTGCTGCTACCTCCCTGCGATGCCGCAGCCTGCGCGGCTGCGATGGCCTGCGCCTGCGCCGCGGCGGCGGCTGCCGCGGCGTTCTGCGTCGCGGCTGTCGCCTGCTGCGCCGTCTGGGCGTTCTGCGCGCTCGCGTTTTGCCGCGACCGCACCGCCGTGTTGCTCGGGTCGTTCGGGTTGGACGCCTGCTGCGTCGAATCGGCGGACTGGCTGTCCTGCGTGCTGTCCGACGCGTTCGTCGAATCGGTCGAGTTCGATGCGTCGGTCTGGTCTGCCGAGTTCGCCGAGTCGGCCGCGTTCGTGGTGTCGGACCAGCCGGAGTCGTCCGAAGGGCCGAGCGACGACGTGTCGTCGGACTGCGGCTGCGACCAGAACGGCTGCGACCAGTTCGGCACCTGCGACTGCGCGTTGAGGTTCTGCTGCAGCGTCTGCGCGAACGACGGGCCGTTCGTGTTCGACGTCGACGAC
The DNA here is from genome assembly GCF_003443895.1 of Paraburkholderia phosphatilytica. Lineage (GTDB taxonomy): Bacteria > Pseudomonadota > Gammaproteobacteria > Burkholderiales > Burkholderiaceae > Paraburkholderia > Paraburkholderia phosphatilytica. The sequence goes on from NZ_QQOA01000016.1 coordinate 55,614, forward strand.
GGCGCGAAGCCACCCGTCGACGCGTTCGACAGCGAGTTGAGTAGAGAAACGGACGAGGTCATGGCGATTCCTTCAAACCGTCCTGCGGCATTGAAGCGGGCTTGTTCGGAGCGGCCGGCCCGCGTACGGGCCGTGGTCTATCGGTTGAATTCGGTACAAAAGACGCTTGCGGCGTCGTCGGATACGGATCACGCGTGCATCACGCACGCATCAGGCATTATCGGCACGCATACGCAGCACGCGCGCCGCGTGTTCGTCGGCGTCGCGCTGCTCGCGCCGCGCGGTCTTGCGTGCTTCCACCGCGTCGCCGCGCGCCTGCAGCACTTCGTACGAGCCGAGCTTCTGGCGCTGGCGCTGCCACTCGGGCTTCGCCGCTTCGACCCGCTGCGTCGCGGCCGTGAGCAGACGCCGCTGCTGCTCGATCGCGGCGTCGAGCGTGTCGATGAACGCCTGGAAGTTGCGCATGTTGCCGGCCGGCATGCCTTGCTGCGCGGAGGTCGTGAAGCGCGAGTAGTACTCGTTGCGGTATTCGACGAGCGCATTCAGCTGCTTTTCGACTTCGCCCCGTTCGCGCTGGGCTCGGCCGAGCCGTTGCGCGGCGGCGTCGACGTCGTCCTGCGCAAGCTCGATCAGGGTCTGCAGCGGTGAGGGGTTCGGCATCGTCAGCCTCCGTGTTCAAACAGCGAGCCGAGCATGGCAATGCTCTGGTCAAAGGGTGCGCATTCCCGGAAACCTTGTTGCAGGAACGCTTCCATCCGTGGGTACAGCGCGATCGCGCGGTCCAGCAGCGCGTCCCGACCCGTCGAATAGGCGCCGACGTTGATCAGGTCACGGTTGCGCTGGTAGCGCGACAGCATCTGCTTGAACATACGCGTTTTGTCGAGATGCTTATCGTCGATCAGCGCGGTCATTGCCCGGCTTATCGAGGCTTCGATGTCGATGGCCGGATAGTGCCCGGCTTCCGCCAGCGCGCGGGACAGCACGATGTGACCGTCGAGAATCGCGCGCGCCGAATCGGCGATCGGATCCTGCTGGTCGTCGCCTTCGGTCAGCACGGTGTAGAACGCGGTGATCGAGCCGCCGCCTTCCGGGCCGTTGCCGGTGCGCTCGACGAGCGCCGGGAGCTTGGCGAACACCGACGGCGGATAGCCTTTGGTCGCGGGCGGCTCGCCGATCGCGAGCGCGATCTCGCGCTGCGCCATCGCGTAGCGGGTCAGCGAATCCATCAGCAGCAGCACGTGCTTGCCCTGGTCGCGGAAATATTCGGCGAGCGAGGTCGTGTAAGCGGCCGCCTGCATGCGCAGGAGCGGCGACACGTCGGCCGGCGCGGCCACCACCACCGAGCGCGCGAGACCGTCTTCGCCGAGAATCTGCTCGATGAATTCCTTCACTTCGCGGCCCCGTTCGCCGATCAGCCCGATCACGATCACTTCGGCGCTGGTGTAGCGCGCCATTGTGCCGAGCAGCACCGATTTACCGACGCCTGAGCCGGCGAAGAGGCCCATCCGCTGGCCACGTCCGACGGTGAGCAGCGAGTTGATCGCGCGCACGCCGACGTCGAGCACCTTGTGGATCGGCTCGCGGTCCAGCGGGTTGATGGTGGGCGCGGAGAGCGGCGCATCGGCGTTCGTGTCGAGCGGGCCGAGGCCGTCGAGCGGCCGGCCGGATGCATCGACGACGCGGCCGAGCATGCCCCAGCCCACCGGCAGACGCTTCGCGCCCGCCATCGGATCCATGATCGGCGCGCTTTCGAGCGGATAGACGCGCGCGCCGGGCAGCAGGCCCGCGACCTGGGTCGTCGGCATCAGGAACAGCTTGTCGCCGGAGAAGCCGACCACTTCGGCTTCGGCCATTGGCAGCGTGCTGCCTTGCGGCAGCTCGATCATCACTTCCGCGCCGACCGCGAGACGCAGGCCGACGGCTTCCAGCACGAGACCGGCCGCGCGGGTCAGCCGGCCGCACGCGCGCATCGGCTTCGCGATCTGGTTGCGTTCGCGCAGATCGTCGAGGCGGTTGCGCCACGCGGCGAGATACGGATTGTCCGGAAAGCGCGGGCCCTGATGCACGGCTGCTGCCGCCTGCGCGGCGCCGGCTGCCGACGTGCGGCTCGCGGCGGGCGCGTGCGGGGTTGCATGAGCGGTTCCATGCGCGGCCGCTTGAGCGGACGCGTGGCCGGCTTCGATGAGCGCGGCTTCGAGCGCTTCGAGCGTGTCGTCGTTCGTGTGACCGTGATGCGGCGTGACGGCCACGTGCTCGACGGCGGCCGCATGCACGGCGTCGGCGGCATCGCTTGCGGCGGCGTTGCCGAACGACGCGAGCGCCAGTTCCTGTTCGAGCGGCGTCAGGTCGCTCGCGCGGATGTCTTCGATAGTCGGCTTCACCATGTGCTCACCTTGCCGAGCGCCGCCGCGACCCGCTCCCAGCGCGTCGCGATGCCGGCGTCCACTTCGCCGCTCGCGGCGGCCGCGCGGCAGCCGCCGCGTTCCACGGATGCGTCCGTGCGCACGGTCCAGCCGCGCGTCTGCAGTTCTTCGAGCAGGTACGCCTCGACCACCGGCAGGTCGGCGGGACTCACGATCAGCTGCGGCGCGCCCGTGAGCATCGGCTCGGTGGACAGCACCTCGCGCGCGGCGGAGAGCAGCGCGGTCGGGTCGTGCTGCACATGCTGGCGCACCACCTGCTGCGCGATGTCGAGCGCGAGCGCGACGAGCGTCTCGGCAACATCGGTCTGCGTGCTTTCGAGCGCATTGCTGAACGCATCCGCGATCGCTTTCAGGCGGTCCGCTTCCGCGCGTGCTTCGGCGCGACCCTGCTCGATGCCTTGCTGGTAGCCCTGGTCGTAGCCGGCGCGATAGCCGAGCGCCTGACCCGCGACGTGGCCGGACGCGAGTCCTTCGTTATGCGCAACGTCGCGCAGGTGCTGCAGTTCCGCTTCGAAACGATGCTCTTCTTCCGGATCCGGTGGCGGCACCGGATCGAACGAGGCCATCTCCCAGCGCTGGTACGCCGACAGATGCGCCTTGCGGGCTTGATCACGCTCAGACATATGCATCTTCCGCCTTGCCGCCCAGCGCGATCTGACCGCTTTCCGCAAGGTTGCGGACGATCTGCAGGATGCGGCGTTGTTGCGTTTCGACTTCCGACACGCGCACCGGGCCGCGCGAGTCGAGGTCTTCGGCCAGCAGTTCGGCCGCGCGCTGCGACATGTTCGACAGGAACTTCTGGCGCAGCGCGGGCTGCGCGCCCTTCAGCGAGATGATCAGCGCTTCCGATTCGACTTCCTTCAGCAGCAGCTGGATCGCGCGGTCTTCCAGGTCGAGCAGGTTCTCGAACACGAACATCTGGTCGATGATCTTCTGCGCGAGTTCCGCGTCGTACTGGCGGACCGTTTCGAGCACGCCTTCTTCGTGGTTGCTCGACATGAAGTTGAGGATTTCCGCAGCCGTGCGGATGCCGCCCATCGGGCTGCGCTTCAGGTTGTCGCTGCCCGACAGCAGGCCCGTGAGCACGTCGTCGAGTTCGCGCAGCGCAGCCGGCTGGATACCGTCGAGCGTCGCGATCCGCAGCAGCACGTCGTTGCGCAGGCGCTCGGTGAAGCACGCCACGATCTCGGATGCCTGATCGCGGTCGAGGTGCACGAGGATCGTCGCGATGATCTGCGGGTGCTCGTTCTTGATCAGTTCCGCGACAGCAGCCGAGTCCATCCACTTCAGGCCTTCGATGCCGCTCGTGTCGCTGCCCTGCAGGATGCGGTCGATGATGACGCCGGCCTTGTCCTCGCCGAGCGCCTTCGTCAGCACGGTGCGGATGTACTCGCTCGAATCCAGCGACAGCGCGGTGTGCTGCTCCGCTTCCTTCGCGAACTCGCCGAGCACCTCGTCGATCTTTTCGCGCGTGACGTTCTTCAGCGCGGCCATCGCGACGCCGATCTTCTGCACCTCGCGCGGCGCGAGGAACTTGAACACCTGCGCGGCCTCTTCCTCACCGATCGACATCAGCAGGATCGCGCTCTTGGTCACGCCTTCAGCGTTCATCGGACACCCAGTTCTTGACTACAGTTGCAACGATCTTCGGGTCCTGGCGCGCGATCGTACGCGCGAATTCCAGGTTCCGCTCGAACTTGTTCCGGCCGCTCTCGAACGCGAGCAGCGGATTGTCCTCGCTGCCGTCTTCGAGCGCTTCGCCGCCGCGCTCCGCCGATGACGTCGGCGGCAGGCCGTCGAGCAGCATCGGCTCGTCCGAGGCGGAGGCGAGGGCCGGCGCCGCTTCCACCGGCGGCGGGAATGCGCGGCGCATCGCCGGACGCACCATCGCGAAGTACAGGAACAGCGCGACCACGAAGATGCCGAGGTACCTGGCGGCCTGCATCGCGTACGCGATCATTTCCGGCGTGCGCCACCACGGTACGACCGGCGTGACGTCGTTGTTCGACTGGAACGCGCTGTTCATCACGTACACGGTGTCGCCGCGCTTCGCGTCGTAGCCCATCGCGTCCTTCACGAGCTGCTCGACCTTGGCGATCTGTTCCTGCGGCACCGGCTGCATCGTCGAATGGCCCTTGCCGTCGGCCTGCGGCACGTAGTTGACGACCACCGCCACCGACAGGCGCTTCACGCTGCCCGCGCCCAGCTGCGTATGGCGCACGGTGCGGTCGAGTTCGTAGTTGGTCGTGGTGTCCTTGCGATCGCTGATCGGCTGGCCCGACGCGCCCGGCACGCCGCTCGCGGCATCCACCGGCGCGGACGCCGGCTGCGGCGGCGAGTTCGACAGCGCGCCCGGTACGCCCTGCGCGCCGCCCGTGGCTGCTTCCATCGCCGAGCTGGTCTGCTGGCTGCGGATCGCCGCGCTCTGCGGGTTGCCGTTCGGGTCGTAGCTTTCGGCGGTCTGCTCGCTCTTCGAGAAGTCGACGTCGGCGCTCACCTGCGAGTGTGCGTTGCCGGCGCCGAAAATCGGCGCGAGGATCGCGTCGATCCGCTGCTGCGTGTTGAGTTCCACCTGCTGCACATACTTGAGCTGCGACGCATCGAGGCCCGTACCGCTCGTTGCCTGCGTGAGCAGGTTGCCGTCCTGGTCGACGATCGTCACGTTGTGCACCGGCAGATCGGGCACCGCCGACGCCACCATGTGCGTGATCGCCGACACCTGGCCGTCGTCGAGCATGCGGCCCGGATTCAGGTCGACGAGCACCGATGCGGTCGGCGCTTCCTTGTCGCGCACGAACACCGAAGGCTTCGGAATCGCGAGATGCACGCGCGCCGTCTTCACGCTGGAAATGGATTCGATGGTCTGCTCGAGCTCGCCTTCGAGCGCGCGCTGGTAGTTGATCTGTTCGGCGAACTGGCTGATGCCGAATTTCTGGTTGTCCATCAGCTCGAAACCGACCGAGCCGCTCTTCGGCAGGCCCTGGGTCGCGAGGCGCAGACGCGTTTCGTGCACCTGGTCGGCCGGCACGAGGATCGCGCCGCCGCCGTCGGAGAACTTGTAAGGAATGTTCTGCGCCTGGAGCGCGGTGATGATCGCGCCGCCGTCGCGGTCCGACAGGTTGCTGTAGAGCACCTTGTAGTCAGGCTGATGCATCCACATCACGAGGCCGGCGACCACGGCGATCAGGATGGCGACCGCGAAGATCAGCGGCGCGCGCGGGTTGCCGCGCATCTGCGTGAGCGAGCCGGGGAACGACAGCCGCGGGCCGAAGCTGCCGCCGAGTTCTGCGCCGCCCGCGAGGCCGCCCGCGGCGGGCGCGGCGGCGCCGGCCGGGCTGCTGGCGAGCCCGCGGGCGTCTGGGTTGATCAACGAGTTGGCTGGCGAATCCATTGCGTCCGATATCTCCGGGAATCCTGCGGCTCTGCTGGGTAAGGCTCCGTAAGACGATGGCGCCTGCTGCTGGCAGAGACTTTCACGAAGGGGATTATCCGCAGCCTGTCAAACGTCGATCGGGTGAATAGAGCCGGGTTTTCCCCCCACTTTCGCGGGTGTCCTAGCACCCTCCCTGGTTAATCTCGCTGTCAGATCGGCAAACCTCGCGGCCAACCTTGCGGCAACCCCGCAGCGGTCCCGCGGTCTGTACCCTGGCTGTCCCGCGCCCACCCGGCGCAGGCGCCTGCCAGACGGACGGTCTGCCGTGTTTCCTCCTCTTTCCGGAGACAAGATGACTTCGCCAGTGAACCCGCTCGGATCGGCGCTGCAGCAGATCCAGTCGTTGGCAGCCCAGGCCGCCGGCGGTGCCGCCTCGGCCGGCAGCTCCGACACGTCCGCACTGGGCGCGTCGGGCGCAGCCTCGCCCGACAGCTTCGCGTCCGCGCTCAAGGCATCGCTGCAGAAGATCAGCAGCGACCAGCAGCACGCGGTCGGCGAATCCCAGGCATTCGAGCTCGGTTCGCCGAACGTGTCGCTGAACGACGTGATGGTCGACATGCAGAAGGCCAACATCGGCTTCCAGTTCGGTCTGCAGGTACGGAACAAGTTAGTCAGCGCTTACAACGACATCATGCAGATGTCGGTCTGACGACCGGTTCCCCGGATCCTTGTTGCGCGCTTCGCACCTTCGGTGCGGCGTGCGGCGCTCGCACATCCTCTCGCGCCGTGGCGCGGTCTAAAGCTTTGCGGACGGCTGTCCGATAACCAGGGTACACGCCAACGAGGCGCTGCAGCATGGTGCCCCGGGGCGGGTGGTTGTCGCGTCCAGGTCACGAACCGCACGAGAGGAGGAGTACCGATGTTTTCCCCAGGACACTCTGGAGCCAACGCCTACGCACGCGTCGGCGTCGAAACCGGCGTAATGGGCGCGACGCCCTACCGCCTGACGGCTATGCTGTATCAGGGTGCCCGCAAGGCGGTCGCCGAAGCCAGGCTGCATCTGGCGAACGGCAACATCGGTCCCCGTGGGGAAGCCATCAGCAAGGCCATCCGGATCGTGCAGAGCGGTCTGCAGATGTCGCTCAATGTGGAAGCGGGCGGCGATCTGGCACAACGGCTCAATGCGTTGTACGACTATATGGCGCGTCGGCTGCTCGAAGCCAACGTGATGCAGAGCGAAGCGATGCTCGTCGAAGTCGACGGTCTGCTCGCCACGCTCGAGGAAGCCTGGATGGGCATCGGCCCGGAAATCGCGCGGATGGCCCAGGCTCCGGCCGCAGAAATGATGAGATGAATTCGAAAGCAGAGTATCTCGCCCGTTACGAGGCAATTGCAGCGATCTCTGGACGCATGTTGAAGGCAGCGCGCGACTCCCTGTGGAACGATCTCGGTCGACTGCAGGACGAGTACCGCCACCTCGTCGATGCGCTCAAGGACGCTGAGATCGACGTTCCGCTCGACGAGCGCGAACGGGCGCAGAAATTCGACCTGATCCGCCGGATCCTGGCCGACGACGCGGCGATTCGCGACCTCGCGAGCCCGCGCATGGCCAATCTGTCGGCGCTGTTCGCGGGCGGTGGGCGCACCTCGCGAATCCTCAAGGAGCTGTACCGCTCCCGCTGAATTTTCATCCCGGCGTCCGGCGTCCTTCCGGAGCCGGGCTTCACCATCTGGCAGCAATCAGGGAATCGGGATGAGCACAATCGATACGGCCGTTGCGTCCGCGCTTGCGGGCCGGATCGAAAGCCTGCTGTCGATCGGCACGCCCGCCACCACGACCCAGACGGCCACCTCCGCGCTCAGCACCGAACTGCCGGTCGCACCCGGCAGCAACGTCACTCTTCCGACCACTCCGCAGGCTTCGTCGCAGACCGTGCTGTCCGCGGTCGCGCTCACGCTTGACGCGATCATGCGCAGCGGCGGCGAGGCCACGCCCGCCGCGATTGGACTCGCGCCGGTGTGGCCGTTCGCGCCCGCGCTCGACGTGTCGCCGCTGCCGCTGTTCGATGCCGCCGACGGCGCGGCTGGTGGTGCTGGCGCTTCTGCGGCGGCTGGCGCTTCCGGCGCCGGCGCGACGGCCACCGTCACCGCGCAGCAGGTGCCGGTCGCGCAACTCGCTGCCGCGCTCGAGCAGACCGTGGCCGAGACGGGCCTCTTCTACGAATCGCACCTGTCCGAATGGCTGAACGGCATGCGTTCGCCGGACTCGCTCGCCTCCGAACTGCAGAACCGTCTCGCGCCCGCCGCGCAGCAGTTGCCGCTCGACTGGAGCGACGGCGGCGCGGCGGACTTCGCTGGTGCGGCCGGCTCGGGGCAGGGTGGCGCGGCAGGCGCCGGAGTCGCGCCTGGCGACGTTTTCGCGACCGCCCGCGGAGCGCCGATGCCACAGCAAGGCCTGCCCGTCATGCCTGGCATGCGCGCGGAGCCCGGCAATCCGTACACCGTTGCCGCGTCCAGCACGCCGTCGCTGCATGCGGCGCTGAGCCTGGGTTCGCTGCAGGACGGCTCGTCCGCCAACGCGGCGCAGTCGATCGCGGCATCGATCCATCCGGCGACCGTGCCGATCGTGCGCCAGCAGCTCGATCTGCTCGCCACCGGCCAGTTCCGCTGGAGCGGCGAAGCGTGGCCCGGCGCGAAGTTCGACTGGGTCGTCGAAGAGGACGACAGCCACCGGCAGCGCGGCGGCAGCCAGGATCTGCCGGAAGACCGCCCGTGGCGCACCCGCATCACGCTGTCGCTGCCTTCGCTCGGCACGGTGGACGCGGAACTGACGCTCACCGGCACGCAGCTCGTCGCCCGTGTGCAGGCGAGTGCGACGAGCGCGTCGCGGCTGATCGCGCAGGGCGAAACGTTCCGTCAGCGTCTGGCGGACGCGGGCATCGCGCTGCAGGGGCTGACGATCCGTGAGATCGACAGCGGCCCGCCACCCGCCGCGGCCGCGCAGGCGGCGAGCGCGTATGCGCGTGCGTCCGCAGCTGGCGCGGGCACGGCCTCGCCGGATTCGATGCGCGCTGGCGCGGCGTATGCGACGCGTCACACCGCGCCGCCCGCGGACGACTTCTTCGACTGGGACATGACATGAGCCAGGGCGGACGTCGTCGCAGCGCGGCCGCGCTCGTCTACGACAAGTATCAGGGCGATACCGCGCCGCGCGTCGTCGCGAAAGGCTACGGCGTGTTCGCGGACATGATCGTCAAGCGCGCGCAGGAGGCCGGCCTGTATGTGCACACGGCGCCGGAAATGGTGTCGCTGCTGATGCAGGTCGATCTCGACGCGCGCATTCCGCCGCAGCTGTACCAGGCAGTCGCGGAACTGCTCGCGTGGCTGTACCGGCTGGAAAGCGGCGTGGTCGATGCGCCGACGCCCGCGGTGCGCGGCACGCGTGCCGTGAACGACGTCGAGGACGTCACGCCCAGTACGGCGGATGACGGCCCAGGTTCTCCCTATTCCTCCGGTCCCGGACGCCGTCCGGGACGCCCGTCGCGCTAGAACCGCAGCATCAGCTTCAGCAGCATCCGGAAGCGCCGTCCATACGGCGGCGCGATCAGCCCGCGCGCATTGAAACGCGCCTGCGTCAGCACCGGCTTCATCTTCGAGAAGGTCACGAAGCCTTCGTAGCCGTGGTACGCACCCATCCCGCTTGCACCGACGCCGCCGAACGGCAGGCTCTCGCATGCGATGTGCATCAGCGTCTCGTTTACCGCCATGCCGCCCGCGATCGTGCCGTGCGTGACGCGCTCGACCGTCGACGCATCGTCGGCGTACAGATAGAGCGCAAGCGGGCGGGGACGCGCGTTCACGTAGCGGAGCGCTTCTTCGAGCGAGTCGTACGGAATCACCGGCAACAGCGGCCCGAAAATCTCCTCCTGCATCAGCGCGACGTGATCCGGCGCGCCCGTCACGACGGTCGGCACGAAGCGGCGCGTCGCGCGGTCGGACGCGACGTCGGCGAGCGGATGCAGCTGCGCGCCGGCGGCCTGCGCTTCGTCCGCGAGCTGCTGCAGACGCGCGAAATGGCGGTCCGACACGATCGACGTGTAGTCGCGGTTGCTGCCGAAATCCGGATAGGTCTTCGCGAGACTTCTGCGCGCCCGTTCGACGAACGCCTGCTCCTCGCCGCGCGGCACCAGCACGTAGTCCGGCGCGATGCAGGTCTGGCCGGCGTTCAGCGTCTTGCCGGCGAGGATGTTGTCGACCGCGTAGCTGAAGCGCGCGTGCCGGCCGATGATCGCGGGCGACTTGCCGCCCAGCTCCAGCGTGACTGGCGTGAGGTTCGCGGCGGCCGCGCGCATCACGTCGTGACCGACTTTCGTCGAGCCGGTGAAGAGCAGATGGTCGAACGGCTGCGCGCTGAATGCGGCGGCCACCGTCGCGTCGCCGTTGACGACCGCGACGTGATCGCGCGCGAATGTCTTCGCGACGAGCTGCTCGAACAGCGCCGACGTGCGCGGAGTCAGCTCGGACATCTTGACGAGCGCGCGGTTGCCGGCGGTCAGCGCGCTGATCAGCGGGCCCGCGGCCAGCAGGATCGGATAGTTCCACGGCACGATGATGCCGACCACGCCCACCGGCTGCGGCACGACCTTCGCGCGCGCGGGCAGCAGCCATTTGTTGGTGGCGCGATGCTGCGGCTTCATCCAGCGCTTGCCGTGCTTCAGTGCCGCGTCGATCTCTTCCTTCGCGACGAATATTTCGGATAGCAGAATTTCTTCCTTCGCGCGATTGCCGAAGTCTTCGTTCAGCGTTTGCGCGAGTGCGTCGCGGTTGTCGAGCAGCATCGCGCGCAGCGCCTTCAGATGACGCTCGCGTTCGGGCCACGTCGGAAAGGGCGCGCGCAGATACGCGTCGCGCTGCTCGCGCAGCAGCCCTTCGAGTGCGGCGATGTCCGGTAGGTCGTTCTTCATCCGTCTCTCCCTGACGATGGTGATGGCCGGCGCGCCGTGTCTTTGGTTGTCGTGCGGCCGGTTGTCTGCTTCGGATGCGATGCGGCTGCTGTTGTACTCACGCTGGAAACGCGCGCTCGACGATGGCGGCGTGATCGAGCGCCGCCGGCAACGTGCCGTAGACGCGGCCCGTATTGCCGCTGTCGTCCGCCAGGCGCGTGGCGATGAATGCATCGGCGACGTCGGCGGGTGCGTGCCGCACGAGCAGCGTGGCCTGCGCGATCAGCACCAGCTGCTGTGCGATGCGGCGCGCCGCGGCCTCACGCGTGTCCGGCGCGCTCGTCAGCGTGCCGAGCAGCCGTTCGAGCGCGGCGGATAGCGCGGCTTGTCCCTGCGCATCGGCGCGCCATGCGGTGAGGAGCGCCTGCGCGGCATCCGGTTCGCGTTCGAACGCGCGCAGCACGTCGAGGCACATCACGTTGCCGGAGCCTTCCCAGATCGAGTTGACCGGCGCTTCGCGATAGAAGCGCGCCATCGGGCCTTCCTCGACGTAGCCATTGCCGCCCCACACTTCCATCGCTTCGCCGGTGAATTCGAGCGTCCGCTTGCAGATCCAGAACTTCGCGGCGGGCGTGACAATGCGGCGCCACGCGCGCGCTTCGGGTGAATTCGCGGACTCTTCGAACGCGTGCGCGAGACGCATGAACAGCACGGTGGCCGCTTCCGATTCGAGCGCGAGATCGGCGAGCACGTTGCGCATCAGCGGCTGATCGGCCAGGTGTTTGCCGAACGCGCTGCGGTGCCGCGCGTGGTGAATGGCCTGCACAAGCGCCGCGCGCATCAGCGCCGCGCTGCCGATCACGCAGTCGAGCCGCGTGTAGTTCGCCATCTCGATGATGGTCGGCACGCCGCGTCCTTCGTCGCCGATCATCACGCCGTATGCGTCGAGAAACTCCACTTCGCTGCTCGCGTTCGAGCGATTGCCGAGCTTGTTTTTCAGGCGCTGGATCTGCACAGCGTTCTTCGTGCCGTCGGGTGCGAAGCGCGGCACGAAGAAGCACGACAGACCTTCGTGACCATCGCTGCGCGCGAGCAGGAGATGCGCGTCGCACTGCGGCGCGGAGAAGAACCATTTGTGGCCGACCAGGCGATACGCGCCGCCGCGGCCGCCATGGCCGTCCGTCGCGAACGCGCGCGTCTGGTTGCTGCGCACGTCGGAGCCGCCCTGCTTTTCGGTCATACCCATGCCGACCAGCATCGAACGTTTCGCGGCGAGCGGCAGGTCGCGTGCGTCGTGGTCGCGCGAATAGAGCTTGTCGGCGAACGTCGCGAAGAGTTCGGGCTCGCGCTGCAGGACGGGAATGCTGGCGAAGGTCATCGTCGTCGGGCACAGCGAGCCCGATTCGATCTGCGCGTGCAGGTAGTAGCCGGCGCAGCGCGCGGCCATCGCGCCCGGCTGCGGATCGGAGAACGGCAGCGCGTGCAGCCCTTCGCGCCGCAAGCGCGCGAGCAGCGCGTGCCATGCCGGATGAAATTCGAGTGCGTCGATGCGCTCGCCGCGCGGGCTGAAGGTGGCGAGTTCCGGCTCATGACGGTTCGCGAGTTCGGCGAGCGCGAGCACGTCCGGTTCGGTCAACGCGGCGCCGTCGCGCAGCAGGGCCTCGCGATGCCAGCTTGCGCCGCCGCGTTCCAGCGCGGCCGCGAGCGCCGCGTCGGTCGCGAACAGGTTGTAGCCGGACAGCGGCGGGACCTGATTCGTCACGTCATGAGTCTTGCCGAAGCTCTGCGATTCCATCTGCTGTCTCCGTATGACGGATCCGTGGCGGCCATTGCACGGCACGTGCCTGGCCGCATCGTTTGAGTGGTGGATGCATGGCCGCGCCGGTCGGACCTGATGTGCGCGGCGCGATGTTTGAACGATGAGCGCAACGCTGTGCGCGTGCGCTGCACCACGTCTCATCATAGGGTTGCGGGGCCGCTTCCGATTAGAGGTATCGCTCTGTCATCGGTGCGCCGCACGCGCTTCACGCTCCCTACAATGCGCTACAGCACCGGTAGACAAGTGTGCACGAGACACGGGTGACGAGCAAACGGCTGCACGCATGGCCGCGCCGTGACCCGCATCAGGGAGGAGCCGATGGAATACGACTACATCATTGCCGGCGCCGGGTCGGGCGGCTGCGCGCTCGCGGGCCGGCTCGCCGAGCGCTGTCCCGATGCGACGATCGCGCTGATCGAAGCGGGTCCGCATACGGATCGCAACCTGCTGGTGAACATGCCGACCGGCGTCGCGGCCGTCGTGCCGTTCAGGCTGAAGACGAACTACGGCTACGAGACCGAGCCGCAGCCGGGGCTCGCCGGCCGGCGCGGTTATCAGCCGCGCGGTCGCGGCTTCGGCGGATCGAGCGCGATCAACGCGATGGTGTACACGCGCGGTCATCCGCTCGACTACGACGAATGGGCCACGCTCGGTTGCGAAGGCTGGTCGTGGGCCGACGTGCTGCCGTACTTCCGGCGCGCGGAGGGCAACGAACGCGGCGAGGATGCGTGGCATGGCGCCGACGGTCCATTGACGGTCTCCGATCTGCGCTATCGCAATCCGTTTTCGCATCGCTTCGTGCGCGCCGCAGTGGAAGCAGGTTTTCGTGCGAATCCGGATTTCAACGGCGCCGAGCAGGAGGGCGTCGGCTTCTATCAGGTGACGCAGCGCGATGGGCGACGCTGCACCGTCGCGCGCGCGTATGTGTACGACCGCGAGCGCGCGAACCTGCACACGATCAGCGATGCGACCGTGCTGCGCATCACGTTCGACGGCCGGCGCGCGACCGGCGTCGAGATCGCGCGCGGCGGACGCACCGAGCGGCTCACGGCGCGCGCGGAGGTGATCGTGGCGTCGGGTGCGTTCAATTCGCCGCAGTTGCTGATGTGCTCAGGCATCGGCCCGGCGGATCATCTTCGTGCGCTCGGCATCGATGTGCTGCACGATGCGCCTGAAGCAGGACAGAACCTGATCGATCACGTCGACTTCACGATCAACCGTCGCGTGCGATCGATTGCGCCGGTCGGCTTCTCGATTCGCGGTATCGCGCGGATGGTGCCGCAGTTCGTGCAGTTCACGCGCCGCGGCACGGGCATGCTGTCGAGCAACGTCGCGGAAGCGGGCGGCTTCCTGCGCAGCAGGCCGACGCTCGACCGGCCCGATCTGCAACTGCATTTCTGCGCGGCACTCGTCGACGACCACAATCGCCGGATGCACTGGGGCCATGGCTATTCGCTGCACGTCTGCGTGTTGCGGCCGAAGAGCCGCGGCACGGTGACGCTCGCGAGCGGCGATATGCGCGTCGCGCCGCGCATCGATCCGCGCTTTCTCAGCGATCCGCGCGATCTCGATCTGCTCGTCGAAGGCGCGCGTCTCGCGCGACGCATCCTCGATGCGCCGTCGCTCGCGCTGCATGGCGGGCGCGAGCTCTACACGCACGCGGGGCAGACCGACGCGGAGCTGCGCGAGACCATCGCTCAGCATGCCGACACGATCTATCACCCGGTTGCGACCTGCCGGATGGGCGGCGACGCGCGCTCGGTCGTCGATCCGCAGTTGCGGGTGAGAGGCGTGGAGGGATTGCGTGTTGTCGATGCATCGGTGATGCCGACGCTGATCGGCGGCAACACGAACGCGCCGACGGTGATGATTGGCGAGCGCGCGGCGGAGATGATCGCCGCGGCGCGCAGCCGGCGGGAAGCGCAGGCGCAGGTGGCGGTGGCTTGAGGTGGGCTGATAGCGCAGCCGGCGCGAGATCCGGGTGTGAGTGCGGGCGTGAGTGACGGCGGCGTCTTCGGTGCCGCCCGATGCTAGCGCGCGACGTCGCCCGGCAACGCGCCGAAGTCCGGCGCGGGGAAAACCGCCGCGACGTTCTGCTGCGGCAGCGTTTGCCGCGCGACTTCGAGCCACGCGCGTGCGGCATGCGACAGATAGCCGTTGCGGCGCCAGCCGACCGCCATTTCCCACAGGATCTCGGGCGCGACGACCGGGCGGCAGGTGAACTGCGCCGCATCGAGACGCCGGCAATACGGCGCCGGCAGCAGCGCGATGCCGACACCGGCGAGCACCATCGCGGCCATGAAGTCCCAGTGTCCGCTGCGGCTCACGATCGTTGGCGCGAAGCCGGCAGTGCGGCATGCGTTGATCACGACGTCGTTGAGCGCGAGGCTTTCGCCGTAGAAGACGAACGGTTCTTCCGCGAGATCGCCGAGCGCGACCTGCGATGCGTCGTCCCAGCGCGAGCCGGCGCGCGCAACCAGCATCAGCGGCTGGCTTGCGATCGGCAGTACGTCGATGAGTTCAGGGTCCACCGGCTGCAGCACGCCGCCCAGTTCCAGTTCGCCGGCGATCAACGCAGCTTCGATGCCGCGCGAACCCTGCTCGAACAGCTTCAGCTCCACTTTCGGAAAGCGCTGCCGGAAACTCGCGATGGCCGGCGTGAACAGCGCACCGCCCATCGGCGGAATGCCGATGGTCAGCTCGCCGCGCCCGAGCGTGTCGAGATCGGCCAGCTCCGCCTGCAGTTGCGCGTGCGCGGCGAGCACGTCCTGGCCGCGCTGATAGACGATGCGGCCGGCATCGGTGAGCACCATCTGGCGACCGTCGCGCAGCAGCAGCGGCGAGCCGATCTCGTCTTCGAGCGACTTCACCATCTTGCTGATGGTGGGCTGCGTGACGAACATGTGCTCTGCCGCGGCGGTGAAACTCTGCTGCCGGACGACCTCGACGAAATAGCGGAGCGCGCGCAGTTCCATGATGGGGGGTGGAATTCCGGTTCGGAATGGAATGGGCCATTCTAAGTCATGTCATTTATGCGGTAGCGAACGCCGCGACCTACCGCCTTCGCAAAAACCCGCTACAATCCCCGTTCGCCTTCGAGGAGCGCTGCGACGGATTCACCCGCCAGGCTCGAAGGCTCTCAATTCGGCAGGTTTGAACGCGCGTAGCGCCGCCAACCCCCGCATCGAACGGCGCTCACGTCACATTTCTAGTCATTTTTAGAAAGGAGGGCGTGATGAACGCCGCTGTATACGATTCCAAAGATTCGAAAGATTCGAAAGATTTCGTCGTTGCCGACCTGTCGCTGGCCGCATGGGGCCGCAAGGAACTCGACATCGCCGAAACCGAAATGCCCGGTCTCGTGCAGATCCGTGACGAATACAAGGCGCAGCAGCCGCTGAAGGGCGCGCGCGTGGCCGGTTCGCTGCACATGACCATCCAGACGGGCGTGCTGATCGAGACGCTGAAGGCGCTCGGCGCGGACGTGCGCTGGGCTTCGTGCAACATCTTCTCGACCCAGGACCACGCCGCTGCCGCGATCGCGCAGGGCGGCACGCCGGTGTTCGCGTTCAAGGGCGAATCGCTCGACGAATACTGGGAGTTCTCGCACCGCATCTTCGAATGGCCGAACGGCGAGTTCGCCAACATGATCCTCGACGATGGCGGCGACGCGACGTTGCTGCTGATTCTCGGCTCGAAGGCCGAGAAGGACCGCTCGGTGATCGGTAACCCGACCAACGAGGAAGAAGTCGCGCTGTACAAGTCGATCGCGAAGCATCTCGACGCGGATCCGTCGTGGTACTCCACGCGTCTCGCGCACATCCAGGGCGTCACGGAAGAAACGACGACCGGCGTGCACCGCCTGTACCAGATGGAGAAGGACGGTCGCCTGCCGTTCCCGGCGATCAACGTCAACGACTCGGTCACGAAGTCGAAGTTCGACAACCTGTACGGCTGTCGCGAGTCGCTCGTCGACGGCATCAAGCGCGCAACGGACGTGATGATCGCCGGCAAGATCGCGGTGGTCGCAGGTTACGGCGACGTGGGCAAGGGCTGCGCGCAGTCGCTGCGCGGCCTCGGCGCGACGGTGTGGGTCACCGAAATCGATCCGATCTGCGCGCTGCAGGCGGCGATGGAAGGCTATCGCGTCGTGACGATGGAATACGCGGCGGACAAGGCCGACATCTTCGTGACGGCCACCGGCAACTACCACGTGATCGGCCACGATCACATGAAGGCGATGCGTCACAACGCGATCGTCTGCAACATCGGCCACTTCGATTCGGAAATCGACGTTGCATCGACGCGCCAGTACACGTGGGAAAACATCAAGCCGCAGGTCGATCACATCATCTTCCCGGACGGCAAGCGCGTGATCCTGCTGGCGGAAGGCCGCCTCGTGAACCTCGGCTGCGCGACGGGTCACCCGTCGTTCGTGATGTCGAACTCGTTCACGAACCAGACGCTCGCGCAGATCGAACTGTTCACGCAAGGCGGCAAGTACGAGAACAAGGTCTACGTGCTGCCGAAGCAGCTCGACGAAAAGGTTGCGCGTCTGCACCTCGCGCGCATCGGCGCGAACCTGACCGAGCTGTCGACGGAGCAGGCCGGCTACATCGGCGTCGACAAGAACGGCCCGTTCAAGCCGAACCACTACCGCTACTAAGCAGGCACACGGCCGCGCGCCGCGGCGGCACGATCGAACCCGAAGGAGAGCCTTGAAATGACCGTACTGCTGACCTGGCTGATCAACGCGCTCGCGCTGCTGATCATCACCTACCTCGTGCCGTCCATTCACATCCGCAGCTTCGGCACCGCGCTGATCGTTGCGATCGTGCTTGGTCTGATCAACGCGGTGCTGCGGCCGATCCTGATCGTGCTGACGTTGCCGGTGACGATCCTGACGCTCGGCCTCTTCATACTCGTTGTCAATGCACTGTGCTTCTGGCTGTGCGCGTCGCTGTTGAAGGGGTTCGAGGTGTCCGGATTCTGGTCGGCGTTTTTCGGCTCGATCCTGTACAGCATCGTGTCATGGCTGCTGTCGGCGCTCGTGTTCGGCAATCGCAGCCTCTGATGCGCGCGCTGGATTGCGCGGCCTGTGCCCATGAATCATGAAACCCATCGAACTCTCTTTTGAATTTTTCCCGCCGAAGACGCAGGACGGCATCGACAAGCTGCGCGTGACGCGCGCGGAGCTGATGCCGCTCAAGCCGAAGTTCGTGTCGGTCACGTTCGGCGCCGGCGGCTCGACGCAGCAGGGCACGCTCGACACGGTGCTCGACATGGCGAAGGACGGCCTCGAGGCCGCGCCGCACCTGTCGTGCATCGGCTCGTCGAAGAACGATCTGCGCGCGATTCTCGACCAGTACCGTTCGAACGGCATCCGCCACATCGTCGCGCTGCGCGGCGATCTGCCGTCGGGCATGGGCTCGGTCGGCGAACTGCGTTATGCGTCGGAGCTCGTGAGCTTCATCCGCGCGGAAACCGGCGACTGGTTCCATGTCGAAGTGGCCGGCTATCCGGAGTACCACCCGCAGTCCCGGTCGCCGAAGCACGATCTCGAGAACTTCGCGCGCAAGGTGAAAGCGGGCGCGAATTCGGCGATCACGCAGTACTTCTTCAACGCGGACGCGTACTTCCGTTTCGTCGACGATGCGCGCAAGCTCGGCGTCGACGTGCCGATCGTCCCGGGCATCATGCCGATCACCAACTTCTCGCAGCTGATGCGCTTCTCGGAGATGTGCGGTGCGGAAGTGCCGCGCTGGGTCGCGCGCCGGCTCGAGAGCTTCGGCGACGACCGCGAAGCGATCCGCGCGTTCGGTCTCGACGTGGTGACGGACCTGTGCCGCCGGCTGATCGATGCGGGCGCGCCGGGGCTGCACTTCTACACGCTGAACGGTGCGGCCGCGACGAAGTCGATCTGCGAGCGGCTGGCGCTCTGAGCGGCCACTCCAGGCTAACGGAACCACGAAATGGGCAGCTTCGGCTGCCCATTTTTTTGGACACCCGGGTATCCCACCGGGTTGTGGCCGCAATTTGTGCTGTCTATGATCGAAAGGCAGCCGGCCCGGCTGCTTTCGGAGAACGTCATGACAGTGTCCACCATGCTGTTCGCAGTTCGCCCATTGCGCAGGGTCGTGGCAACGGCGGCGCTTGCCGCAGTCGCGTGCCTCGCGTCGATGGGTGCGCAGGCCGCGTCGATTCCCGACAAGACCCTCGTCTTCTGTTCCGAGGGCAGCCCGGCTGGTTTCGATTCGGCGCAGTACACGACCAGCGTGGAGTTCACCGCGAGTTCCTATACCGTCTACAACCGTCTCGTCGAGTTCAAGCGCGGCGGCACGGATATCGAGCCCGGCCTTGCAGAGTCATGGGATGTGTCGTCCGACGGCCTCACGTACACGTTCCATCTGCGCCACGGCGTGAAGTTCCAGACCACGTCATTCTTCAAGCCGACGCGCGAGTTCAACGCCGACGACGTGGTGTTCACCTACGAGCGGATGCTCGATCCGGACAACGCGTTCCGCAAGGCGTATCCGGTGCAGTTCCCATACTTCAACGACCTCGGTCTCGCGAAAAACATCGCGAGCATCACGAAGGTCGATCCGTACACGGTGCAGTTCAAGCTGAAGGAGGTCGACGCGCCGTTTCTGCAGCAGATCGCGATGCCGTTCGCGTCCATTCTCTCGGCGGAGTATGGCGACCAGTTGATGAAGGATGGCAAGGCGGCGGATATCAACCAGTTTCCGGTGGGCACCGGGCCGTTCATCTTCCAGAGCTACACGAAAGATTCGACGATCCGTTTCACCGGCAATCCTGACTACTGGAAACCGGACGACGTGAAGCTCAGCAAGCTGATCTTCTCGATCACGGTGGACCCGGCAGTGCGGCTGCAGAAGCTCAAACGCGGCGAGTGCCAGGTGATGAGCTATCCGCGCCCCGCGGACATCCCGGCGATCAAGGCCGACCCGTCGCTGCAGGTGCCGAGTGAAGTGGGCTTCAATCTCGGCATTCTCGGCTACAACACGACGAAGAAGCCGCTCGACAACGTGCTGGTGCGCCGCGCGCTCGACATGGCGATCAACAAGAAGGCGATCATCGATTCGGTGTACCAGGGCGCGGGCCAGCTCGCCACCAATCCGATGCCGCCCACGCAATGGGGCTACGACAAGAACCTGAAGGATGCGCCCCGCGACCTCGACAAGGCGAAGGACCTGCTGAAGCAGGCGGGTTATCCGAACGGCTTCGAGATCACGCTGTGGGCGATGCCGGTGCAGCGTCCGTACAACCCGAACGCGCGGCTGATGGCGGAGATGATCCAGGCCGACTGGGCGAAGATCGGCGTGAAGGCGGACATCACCACCTACGAGTGGGGCGAATATATTCGTCGCGCGCATGCGGGCGAGCACGACGCGATCCTGATCGGCTGGACCGGCGACTACGGCGACCCCGACAACTGGCTCGGCGTGCTGCTGGGCTGCGACGCGGTGAAGGGCAGCAACTTCTCGAAGTGGTGCTATAAACCATTCGACGACCTGATCCAGAAAGGCCGCAGCACCATCGATCAGGCCCAGCGTACGAAGGACTATGTCGAAGCGCAGGAGATCTTCAAGGACCAGGTGCCGTTCACGCCGATCGCGCATTCAACCGTGTATCAGCCGCTCAGCAAGAATGTGACAGGCTTCAAGATCGATCCGTTCGGCCCGACGCAGTTCATGGGCGTGAGCGTCAAATGACAGTCTGAAGACACGTCATCAGGGCCGCGTACCGCGCGGCGCGGCCCGCTTCGTGCTACCTCATGGGCTGCATCATGGGTTGCTCGCGGGTTGCCCGCTGCCTGTTTTGGCCAGTTGTGAGGGGCGGCAAAGCTCAGTAATATCGCGGGACGCCGGGTCCGGCCGGCGGGGAAAATGGAGGAAACATGAAGCAAAACAGACTGTTGAGCGCCACGCGTCTCACTGCGTTCGTGGCTGCCGCAGCGGTTTCGATGGGCGTCGCCAACCTGGCGCACGCCGCGATTCCGAACAAGACCCTCGTGTACTGCTCAGAAGGCAGTCCGGCGGGTTTCGATCCGGCCCAGTACACCACGGGTACTGATTTCACCGCGAACACGTTCACCGTCTACAACCGTCTCGTCGAATTCGAACGCGGCGGCACCAAGGTCGAACCGGGTCTCGCGCAATCGTGGGATGTATCGCCCGATGGCAAGACGTATACGTTCCATCTGCGCCACGGCGTGAAATTCCAGACCACGTCGTTCTTCAAGCCGACGCGTGATTTCGACGCCGACGACGTGATCTTCACGTTCGAGCGCATGCTCGATCCGAACCAGCCGTTCCGCAAGGCGTACCCGGTGTCGTTCCCCTACTTCACCGACATGGGCCTCGACAAGCTGATCTCGAAGGTCGAGAAGGTCGACCAGTACACGGTCAGGTTCACGCTGAACGAGCCGAACGCGCCGTTCATCCAGAACATCGCGATGGAATACGCGTCGATCCTGTCCGCCGAATACGCTGATCAGTTGCTGAAGGCCGGCAAGGCGTCGGACATCAACCAGTATCCGGTCGGCACGGGCCCGTTCATCTTCAAGAGCTACACGAAGGACGCGACGATCCGCTTCGACGGTAATCCTGATTACTGGAAGCCGGGCGCGGTGAAGATCTCGAAGCTGATCTTCTCGATCACGCCGGATGCCGGCGTGCGCGTGCAGAAGCTCAAGCGCGACGAATGCCAGGTGATGAGCTATCCGCGTCCCGCCGACATCGCGCCGCTGAAGGCCGAACCGAACATCGCGATGCCGTCGCAGCCGGGCTTCAACCTCGGCTATCTGTCGTACAACGTCACGCACAAGCCGCTCGACAACGTCGACGTGCGCAAGGCGCTCGACATGGCGATCAACAAGAAGGCGATCATCGATTCGGTGTACCAGGGTGCGGGCCAGGCCGCGACCAACCCGATGCCGCCGACACAATGGTCGTACGACAAGAGCCTGAAGGGCAACACGTACGATCCGGACAAGGCGAAGGCGCTGCTGGCGAAGGCCGGCCTGTCAAACGGCTTCAACATCACGCTGTGGGCGATGCCCGTGCAGCGCGCGTACAACCCGAACGCGCGTCTGATGGCCGAAATGATCCAGGCCGACTGGGCGAAGATCGGCGTGAAGGCGCAGATCGTCACGTATGAGTGGGGTGAGTACATCAAGCGCGCGCACGCCGGCGAAGACGACAGCATGCTGATCGGCTGGACGGGCGACAACGGCGATCCGGACAACTGGCTCGGCACGCTGCTCGGTTGCGAAGCGGTGAACGGCAACAACTTCGGCAAGTGGTGCTACAAGCCGTTCGACGACCTGATCCAGAAGGCTCGCCAGACCTCGGATCAAGGTCAGCGCACGAAGCTCTACATGCAGGCGCAGCAGATCTTCGAACAGCAGCTGCCGTTCTCGCCGATCGCGCACTCGACGGTGTACCAGCCGGTCAGCAAGAAGGTCACCGACATCCGCATCGAACCGCTCGGCTATCTGCGCTTCGACGGCGTCGGCATGCAGTAAGGCATACGCAGTAAGCTTTTCGCACGGTTAGAAGACTGGTCGAAAGAGTCCGGCGACCGGGGTCACGAGCCCTTGTCGCCGGTTGCGTTTTCTCCCCACGAAGATACAAGGGACGACCCATGTTCCGATTCGTATTGCGCCGCATCGGGATGGTGATACCGACGTTCATCGGCATCACCATTCTGGCGTTCGCGCTGATTCACCTGATCCCCGGCGACCCCATCGAAGTGATGATGGGCGAGCGCGGCGTCGACCCCGCCATGCACGCCGCGGCGATGCATCGGTTAGGCCTCGACGAGCCGCTGGCGATGCAGTACTTCCACTACGTCATCCACGCGCTGCACGGCAACCTCGGCACGTCGATCATCACCAACACGAGCGTGATGAGCGAGTTCCTCGCGCGCTTTCCCGCCACCGTCGAACTGTCGGTCTGCGCGATGCTGTTCGCGCTCATCGTCGGCTTGCCGGCGGGCGTGATGGCCGCGCTGAAACGCGGCTCGCTGCTCGATCACGGCGTGATGGGCACGGCGCTCACCGGCTACTCGATGCCGATCTTCTGGTGGGGCTTGATCCTCATCATGTTCTTCTCGGTCGACCTCGGCTGGACGCCGGTGTCGGGCCGTATCGCCGTGGAATTCGACATTCCGCACGTGACGGGCTTCATGCTGATCGATTCGCTTCTGCCCGGTACCGACGAAGGCTCGTTCCGCTCCGCGCTGAGCCATCTGATCCTGCCGGCCATCGTGCTCGGCACGATTCCGCTCGCGGTGGTGGCGCGCATGACGCGTTCGTCGATGCTCGAAGTGCTGCGCGAGGACTATATCCGCACCGCGCGTGCGAAGGGCCTCGCGCCGTTGCGCGTGATCGTCGTGCACGCGCTTCGCAATGCGCTGATTCCGGTCGTGACCGTGATCGGCCTGCAGGTCGGCACGCTGCTCGCGGGCGCGGTGCTCACCGAGACGCTGTTCTCGTGGCCTGGCATCGGCAAATGGCTGATCGACGCGATCAGCCGGCGCGACTATCCGGTCGTGCAGGGCGGCATTCTGATGATCGCGACGCTCGTGATCGTCGTGAACCTGCTCGTCGATCTGCTGTACGGCGTGCTCAATCCACGCATCCGTCATACGCGCTAACAGGGGGTTTCTATGGCAGATATTCAGAACACCGCCCCCAGCGCCGTCACGCCGCCGTCCGGCCGCGCGATCGCGCTGCGCGAATTCTGGTCGAACTTCTCGCGCAATCGCGGCGCGGTCACGGCCGGCATCATCGTGCTGGTGCTTGTGATCGTCGCGATCTTCGCGCCGCTGATCGCACCGCACAGCCCGATCGAGCAGTACCGCGATTCGGTGAAGATTCCGCCCGCGTGGCTCGCCGGCGGCAACTGGAAGTTCGTTCTCGGCACCGACGAAGCGGGCCGCGACATCCTCTCGCGTCTGATGTACGGCGCGCGGCTGTCGTTCTGGATCGGCTTCGTGTCAGTCGTGCTCGCGCTGATTCCGGGCGTCGTGCTTGGGCTGGTTGCCGCGTTCTTCACGAAGTGGGCCGACACGCCGATCATGCGCATCATGGACGTGCTGCTCGCGCTGCCGTCGCTGCTGCTCGCAGTCGCGGTGGTCGCGATCATCGGTCCGGGGCTGACCAACACGATGCTCGCGATCGCAATCGTCGCGTTGCCGGGCTACGTGCGGCTCACGCGCGCGTCCGCGCTCGGCGAACTGCAGAAGGAGTACGTCACGGCATCCCGCGTGGCGGGCGCCGGCACGCTGCGGCTGATGTTCTCGCAGGTGCTGCCGAACTGCACCGCGCCGCTGATCGTGCAGGCGACGCTCGGCTTTTCGTCGGCGATTCTCGATGCCGCCGCGCTCGGCTTTCTCGGCCTGGGCGTGCAGCCGCCGGCGGCGGAGTGGGGCGCGATGCTCGCATCGGCACGCGATTACATCGACAGTGCGTGGTGGATCGTGACGATGCCCGGCCTGTCGATCCTGATCTCGGTGCTCGCGATCAACCTGTTCGGCGACGGTCTGCGCGACGCGCTCGACCCCAAACTCAAACGGATGGCATAAACATGACTACGCTATTGACCATCCGCAACCTGGCCGTGAACTTCGGCGGCGCGCCCGCGGTGGATCGCATCAACCTGACCGTCGATGCTGGCGAAGTCGTCGGCGTAGTCGGCGAATCCGGCTCGGGCAAGAGCGTGACGATGATGGCGCTGATGGGACTGATCGACGCGCCGGGCGAAGTCACCGCGGACGAAGTCACGTTCGACGGCAAGAACCTGCTGAAGGCGTCGGGCAGGGAGCGCCGCAAGATCGTCGGCAAAGATGTCGCGATGGTGTTCCAGGACGCACTGACGAGCCTGAACCCGAGCTACACGGTCGGCTACCAGATCAAGGAAGTGCTGAAGCTGCACGAAGGTCTGCGCGGCGATGCGTTGCACAAACGCGCGATCGAACTGCTCGATCAGGTCGGCATTCCGGACGCGAAGAACCGCATCAACGCGTTTCCGCATCAGATGTCCGGCGGGATGAACCAGCGCGTGATGATCGCGATGGCCGTCGCGTGCAATCCGAAGCTGCTGATCGCCGACGAACCCACCACGGCGCTCGACGTGACGATCCAGGCGCAGATCATGGAACTGCTCGTCAAGCTGCAGAAGGAACGTGGGATGGCGCTCGTGCTGATCTCGCACGATCTGGCAGTGGTGTCCGAGGTCGCGCAGCGCGTCGCTGTCATGTACGCGGGCGAAGTCATCGAGACCAACCGTGTGCCGGACATCTTCTCCGCACCGCACCATCCGTACACCGAGGCGCTGCTCGCGGCGATTCCCGAGCACAACGTCGGCGCGGTGCGGCTCGCCGCGCTGCCGGGCATGGTGCCGGGGCGTGACGACCGGCCGAAGGGCTGTCTCTTCGCGCCGCGCTGCAAGTACGTGGTGGACGACTGCCGCAAGGCGCGGCCGTCGCTCGATCCGCTGCAGGACCACGATGCGGGCACACGGGTGCGCTGCATCAAGCCGCTCAACCTCGCGACCGACGCGATTCACCACGGAGGCGCCCGATGAACGCAGTACCTGAAACGCGGCGCGAGCCGCACGGTGGCGATCACGTGCTGGTGGCCGAGCAGCTTGCGCGTCACTACGACGTGAAACGCGGCATGTTCGGTCAAGGTGTCGTGAAGGCGCTGAACGGCGTGTCGTTCGCGTTGACGCGCGGCCGCACGCTTGCGGTGGTCGGCGAGTCCGGCTGCGGCAAATCGACGCTCGCGCGCCAGCTCACGATGATCGAAGCGCCCACGTCCGGGCGTCTCCTGATCGACGGCGAGGATGTGGCCGACGCCGATCGCGCGAAGATCGCCGCGCTGCGCCGCCGCGTGCAGATGGTGTTCCAGAATCCGTTCGCGTCGCTGAACCCGCGCAAGACGGTCGAGCAGACGCTCGGCGAGCCGCTCGCGATCAACACGAAGCTGACGTCCGCCGAACGGGCCGAACGCATCGCGCATATGATGCGTACAGTCGGCCTGCGGCCCGAGCATGCGAAGCGGTATCCTCACATGTTCTCCGGCGGGCAGCGCCAGCGCGTCGCGATCGCGCGGGCAATGATCCTCGATCCGCAGATCCTCGTGGCCGACGAGCCGGTGTCCGCGCTCGACGTGTCGATCCAGGCGCAGATCCTGAATCTTTTCATGGATCTGCAAGAGGAGTTCAAGACAAGCTACGTGTTCATCTCGCACAATCTGTCCGTGGTCGAACATATCGCCGATGACGTGATGGTGATGTACTTTGGCGGCATCGCCGAACTCGGTGACAAGAAGACGATCTTTTCGCATCCGCGGCACCCGTACACCCGGGCGCTGATGTCCGCGACACCATCGATCTTCGAAGCCGACCGCACGATCAAGATCCGGTTGCAGGGCGAACTGCCCTCACCGCTCAATCCACCTTCGGGCTGCACGTTCCATCAGCGCTGCCCGTACGTGATCGACCGGTGCCGAAGCGAGGAGCCGAAGCTGCGTGAAGTGGATGGACGTCAGGTGTCGTGTCACCGAGCCGAGGAGGTGGGAGACACGGGTGCGTGAACGCGCCGCGGCGCCGCGCGATGCCCGGCATCGCGCGCGCCGTTCGCGTGGATGGCTCACGTCATCCACGCGGCGTTGTGGCATCTTCGCGCTGGGCTGTGCATGGCTCGCGCTCACGCAGTGGTCCATCGGGCCCGGCGGCGAAGCGTATGCCGCCGGCGCCGCTGCCAATTCCGCGGCAACCCCGGTGGCGCGCACCGTCGCGCCGCCCGCGTTCCAGGGCAACGGCACGCTGCCTGGTTTCAACCCGCCGCCGCCCGGTACGATGACGAGTGGTCCGGTGCGCGGCACCCCCGCCCGCATGCCGTTCTACGTCGCGACCCGCGGCACCACCACGATTTACCTGCTGGGCACGCTGCACGCCGGCGACCCATCCGATTACCCCACCGGCCAGCCGTTCCGGCGGCCGATCCTCGCGGCGCTCGCCGCTTCGCCCACACTCGCGCTCGAACTGTCCCCCGACGATCTGCTGGAATCCCAGGACGACGTGTCGAAGTACGGCGTGTGCACGCGGCCCTGCCTGCCGCACATGCTGCCTGCGCCGCTATGGGATCGCGTCGAGGCGCGCATGAAGGGCAATCCCGAGGCGCTCGACGAGATTCGCAAGATGCGGCCATGGCTCGCGTCGCTGCTGCTCGAAACCTACGATGCATTGAGCGCGGGCCTGCAGACCGAATACGGCACCGAAGCGCAACTGCAGAACGTCTATCTGCGCAGACGCGGCGGCAAGGTCATCGGGCTCGAGACGCTCAACGAGCAGCTCCGCGCGTTCACCCAGCTCAACCTGGCGCAGCAGCGCGAGATGCTTGCGCAGGATCTCGTCCAGACGCCCGCGCAGAACGTCGCCGACGTGCAGGAACTGCACCGGCTGTGGCGCGTCGGCGATGCGGATGCGATCTCCGCGTGGCAAAGCGCGAAATCCGAGAAGCTCGCGCGCAATGCGCGTGTGTCCGCATCGATCGACAACCGCATCGTCTACCAGCGCAACCAGCGCTTCGTCACGCGCATGCTGCAGACCGCGGCGCCGAACAAGCCGATGTTCGTCGCGATCGGCGCGCTGCATCTCGGCGGACCGAAGGGCGTGCTGCAACTGTTGCGCACGCACGGCTTCAACGTTGATCCTGCTTGAGGTTCTGGTTCGACGCGGGATGCCACCGGATACGCGCAACGCGCAGGCTCGCGCCGCCGCGCGCGGCGACCTCGACCTATGCGATCGAAGCCGGCTCGTTCCTCGCCGGTGTGTTGCGCGAGCGACTGCCGGACGCGCGCTGCCCGGCATGCTCGACCGGCTGTCGGCGCAGATGGCGCGGCGCCAGGCGCGGTTGCCGCGACGAACGCAACCGCGACCGCCACGCATGTCACCGCAAACCCGTCACCGTCAAAGGAACATCAGCCAGTTCAACAGGAAGATGTTGATCACGAGCAGCGTGAGCGCCGTCGGCACCTGTACCTTGATCACCGCGTTCTTGTCCGGCAGTTCGAGCAGCGCGGCCGGCACGATGTTGAAGTTCGCGGCCATCGGCGTCATCAGCGTGCCGCAGTAGCCCGAGAACATGCCGATCGCGACCATCGTCGCCGGGTTGCCATGGAACACGCCGACGAGGATCGGCACGCCGACGCCGCCCGTCATCACCGGAAACGCCGCGAAGCCGTTGCCCATCACCATCGTGAAGAGCGCCATGCCGATGCAGTACGTCGCAACCGCGACGAGCCGGTAGTCGAGGCTGATGTACGCGGTCGTCACGTGCGCGACCGCCTTGCCGACGCCCGCGTCCGAGAACACGAGGCCGAGCATGCCGAGCATCTGCGGCAGCACCGCAGCCCACGACAGCGCGTCGACGAGCCGGCGCGCTTCTTTCATCGATTGCCCGACGGTGTCGCGCGTCATCACGCACGCAACGGCGAGCGCGATCACGCAGCCGATGCCGAAGCCGATCAGCGTGACGTTCTTCAGCTCGACGAGCGGGATGCCGCCGAACACCAGATGGCTCGCGAACAGCGTGACGATCACGGTGACGACCGGAATCGTCAGCGCCGGCACGAACAGCTTGTTGCCGAGCCGCTTCGCGCTCGCGTTACGCGCTGCGTCCGACAGCAGCCTCGGTTTGCCGGCCGTTACGCCGCCGAAGCCCGCGATCAGCGCCATCACGATCACGAGCACGCCGACCACGTCCGCGGGCAGCACGTCGCCGATCAGGAAGACGAGCGCGTAGAGAATCCAGAAGCTGCCCGCGAAGAAGCGCTTCGGATGCTCGCGGTCGGTGAGAATCATGCCGCCGACGATCAGCAGCACGAGGCCGACCAGCCAGAACAGGTAGTTGATCGTGAGCGTCATGCTTCGTCTCCCGCGGCGTTGGCTACACGGGCATCGCCGGATTGGCCGGCTTTCGGATTGTCATCAGCCGCATCGGCTGCGGCGTTACCGCGCAGTTCGCGTTCGAGCTTGCGGTCGAGCAGCCACATCCGGAAGCCGTGCACGAGGAACGCGCAGAGCGCGGTCGGCATGCCCCACACCGCGACGTGCATCGGCTGCACCGTGATGCCGGCTTCCTTCAGGAACGTGACCATCAGTACGATCGCGCCGAACGCGACGAAGATGTCCTCGCCGAAGAAGAGCCCCACGTTGTCCGCCGACGCGGCATACGCGCGCAGCTTGTAGCGCACGGCGTCGGTGAGCTTGCCGAAGCGCGTTTCGGTCGCGCCTTCGGCCATCGGCGCGAGCAGCGGCCGCACCATTTGCGGATGTCCGCCGAGGCCCGTCAGGCCAACGGCCGCGGTCAGCTCGCGCACCAGCAGATAGACGATCAACAGGCGCCCGGCGGTCGCGGCCTTGATGCTGGCGATCCACATCTGTGCGCGCTCGCGCAGCCCGTGCCGCTCCAGCAGCCCGATCACCGCGAGCGGCAGCAGGATGATGAGCGGGATGTTGCGCGTCTTGATGAAGCCGGAGCCGATCGCCGCGAGGATCCTGTCGAGCGGGAAGTGCGCGGCGAAGCCGGTGACGATCGCGGCCACCGCCACGATCAGCATCGGATTGAACCGCAATAGAAAGCCGGCAATGATGACCGCCACGCCGATCAGCGGCCATAAACTGACTGTTGTCTGCATCTTTTGATCTCCAGACTGGTTTCGACTGGCCGCGAACGGCCGACATGGGTGCGGCGCGATCGTGCGCTGCGCCTGGGCTTGCCGCGGCTTGTGGCCGCGTCGATCTGCTGCTGTTGACCGCAGCTTGGGTACTTCGGCTTGCTGTAAGGCAACTGCATCCGCGAGCTGGAACAGCGGGTTCAAACACGTGAAGCGGTTGAAACGGGTGAAGCAGGTTGCAACGGGCCGTGCGGCACATTGCTGGCCGCATTTGGCAAACACCCCGCTCGGGGCGGGGTGTCGGGGTGAAACTCGGGTCAGGCGCGCGCCGCGTTCGCCGCGTGGACTTCGATGCCCGCGTCGGCGAGCGCCTTGCGGATACGGCGGGCGAAGGCCAGCGCATGCGGGCCGTCGCCGTGCAGACAGATGGTTTGCGCGTTGAGCGGCACCGGGCGGCCATCCACGGACTGCACGCGACGCTCGCGGATCATCGTCAGCACGCGGGCGATCACTTCGTCTTCGTCGTCGAGCAGTGCGCCCGGCTGGTTGCGCGGCACGAGCGAGCCGTCGGCGCGGTAGCCGCGATCGGCGAACACTTCCTCGATCGCGGTGAGACCCGCGTGTCGGGCCGCCTGGACGAGGCCGCTGTTGGCGAGCGCGAACACCGCCACCGACGGATCGAAGTCATGCACCGCCGACACGATCGCATCCGCGATCTTCGGGTCGCGCGCGGCCTGGTTGTAGAGCGCGCCGTGCGCTTTCACGTGCGCGATGCGGCCGCCTTCGGCGAGCGCGATCGCGGACAGCGCGCCGAGCTGATAGAGGACGCCCGCGTAGATCTCGCCGGCTGGCAGATCCATTTCCTTGCGGCCGAAGTTTTCCGGGTCGTTGAAGCTCGGATGCGCGCCGATCGACACGCCCTTCTTCACCGCCCAGCGTACGCAGTCGCGCATCGCGTTCGCGCCGCCCGCGTGCCAGCCGCACGCAATGTTCGCGGAGCTGACGAGATCCAGCAGCGCTTCGTCGGACCCACAGCCTTCGCCGAGATCGGCGTTCAGATCGATTTCCATGACTTCCTCTTGCTTTGCTACTGCAGAGCCGCGCTGGCCTGCCGGCGCTCGCAGCGTTCTTCATGCATCGCGATTGCGGCATTCACCTGCCGCAGATACGCGCGTTCTTCCATCAGTGCGTTGCGTGCTTCTTCCTGGGTTGTCGGCACGAAGCGGACGCCACCGTTCAGCCGCACCTGCGCGAGTTTCCACAGGTCCGCCTCGATCACCGCGCCGATCTTCGGATAGCCGCCCGTGGTCTGCGCGTCGGAGAGCAGCACGATCGGCTGACCGTTCGGCGGCACCTGGATCGTGCCCGGCAGCACCGCGTGCGACAGCAGGTCCGCTTTCGACACGCGTTCAAGCGGCGTGCCTGCCATCCGGTAACCCATCCGGTTGCTGTTCGGCGTGACCTGCCATTCGTCGGACCAGAAGGCCTGCTGCGCGTCCGCCGTGAAGCTGGCGTACTCCGGGCCGCGCAGCACGCGGATCGGCCGCGCCCAGTCGACGCCCGCCGGATGGCGACCGCGCCGCACCGGTTCGCGGGTTGTGACGAACTTGCACCATGCCGGCGCCTTCACGCCGAATTCCTGGGCATCGGGGCTGAAACCGGAGCCCGCGCGCCCCGCCGGCACGCCGAGCGGCAGGCGGTCGCCGTCGCGCAGCGCGCGGCCGCCGAGACCGCCGAAGCCCGCGCCGAGGTCGGTGCTGCGCGAGCCGAGCATCGGCAGTACGTCGATGCCGCCGGCGATTGTGACGTACGCGCGCATTCCGCGCCTCGCCGCCGGCAGCGTGAGTTCCTGGCCCGCCTGGACTGGCACGCTCCACCACGAGTAGACCGGCTTGCTGTCGAGCGTCGCGCCGAACTCCGCGCCGGTGATCGCGACGCGGGTGGCGCGGGGAAAGCGCAGCACCGTCGGGCCGAAGGTGATTTCGAGGCCGGCCGCGTCCGGACGGTTGCCGACGAGGCGATTGCCGATTTCGAGCGCGAGCCGGTCCAGCGCGCCGCCGAGTGCGACGCCCAGATGCCGGTAGCCCGGCCGGCCGAGATCCTGGACCGTGGTGAGGAGGCCCGCGCGGATGACGTCGATCATGCGTCGACCTCCGCGATGGTGAAGCGCACGCGATCGCCCGGCTGCAGCAGCGTGGCGGGGCGCTTCGACGGATCGAAGAGCGTCACGTCGGTTCGGCCGATCAGCTGCCAGCCGCCCGGCGAGGCGGCCGGATAGACGCCCGTCTGCTCGCCGCCGATGCCGACCGAACCCGCGGGTACCTCCAGCCGCGGGGAGGCGCGACGCGGCGTGTGCAGCGCGTGGTCCAGGCCGCCCATGTACGCGAAGCCCGGCTGGAAGCCGAGGAAGAACACGATGTACTCGCCGGCGGCATGCCGTTCGGCGACTTCGCGCGGCGACAGCCCGGTGTGCTTCGCGACGTCCGCCAGGTCCGGGCCGTGCTCGCCGCCGTAGCGCACGGGAATCTCGACCTCACGGCCTGGCGCCGCCGCGCCGGCCGCGCTTTGCCAGCCGGCCGCCAGCTGTTCGGCGAGCGCGTCGCGGTCGGCTTCGAGCGGATCGAACGTGAGCGTCAGGTTGTTCATGCCGGGCACCACTTCGAGCACCTGCGGCCACGCCTGCGCGAGCTCGGCGAGCGCCCACACGCGGCGCTGGCAGTCGAGCGTAGCGGGGCCGGGCGCTTCGCAGACCAGCGCGGTGTCCCCAAGCGGGTAGATACGGGCTTCACTCATAAGTGCCATCTAAAAGGGGGGCGAACGCGCGTGCCGCGCCAGCGGGCGCTTCGACCCATGTCCGGTCTGAGCGTGCAGCGGTCCAGGCGTTTTGCATAGCGTACATTCTCAATAATTTATCGACAATTTATCAATAAGTGTTAGCGCTGAGTTCGGATGACGGGCACTCGTCGTACACTTCGGACACTCCCATTCGTCCGTGCGTTGCCACCACCACCCGTTATGTCGCGTCTTCCAACCAAGATCGTTTCGTCAGAGCATCTCGTGTCCGAGGACAGCGCCGAGCTGTCCGAACTCGAATACGGTCTCATCATGGCCAGCAATGCGTTCAATCGCTGGATGGTTAGATGTATGTCGGCAGCGGGGGCCAAAGACATGACAGCAATCGAGGTTTCGTTGCTGCATCACGTCAGTCATCGCGAGCGCAGGAAGAAACTCGCCGACATCTGCTTCGTGCTGAATATCGAGGACACGCACGTCGCCACGTACGCGCTGAAGAAGCTGGTAGCTAGAGGGTATGTAAAAAGCGAAAAAACCGGCAAGGAAGTGTTCTTCTCGGCGACCGAGGCCGGCCGCGCGCTATGCATGAAATATCGTGAGGTGCGCGAGAGCTGTCTGATCGCGACGCTGAAAGAGAGCGGCCTGACCAACGAACAGATCGGCGAGGCGGCGCAACTGATGCGCAATGCGTCGGGTCTGTACGACACCGCCGCCCGCGCGGCGGCATCGCTCTGACATCGCCCGGAAAAAGCGAAGCAGGGCGCGCGAGCCGCGCCGAATCGCTGTCGCGCGGCGGAACGATCCGGCCGCAAATGAGGAAAAGGCGGCAGTGAATTGCCGACCGCCGCGTGTCAGCCGACCTCAGCCGACCATCACCGGGTAGCTGCAGGTGTCCGTGATGATCGCGTCGAGCGGAATGTCGTGCGTCTCGCGATGCAGTGCATCGACGCGGCAGGCCTCATACGCGATGCCCACCGTCACCGGCTTCTTCTCGCCGGGCCACGTGGCGAGCGTGCGGTCGTAGTAACCGCCGCCGTAGCCAAGCCGGTACCCTTCGGCATCGAAACCCACGCAGGGAATCAGCAGCAGGTCGGGAATCACGACACGCGCGGACGTAGGTTCCGGAATCTGGTGATGGCCCGGCTGCATCGGCATATCGGGCGACCACGCGTGGAACACCAGCGGCTCGTGCTTGCGCGGAATCACCGGCAACGCGGCCTCACGCCGCGGGTCGAGCGCGAGCCAGACCGCGATCGCCCTGCGCGCGTCGAACTCGCCGCGCAGCGGCCAGTAGAAGCCGACGCGCGTCGGCTCGAAACGCTTCAGCACTTCGATCACCTGACGGCTCAGCGACTCGTTGCTCGAGGCCTCCAGGGCCGCGGAAAACCGCGCTTCGAGCAGCCTCGCGCGCAGTTCCCTTTTCGATTTCGCGAGAGGGTTGCATGCTATGCTTGGGTTCAAATTCGCGCTCCAGAAACAACGATGTCCAAACGCCTCTTTCGAGTATATCGCGCGGTCGGTTTGGCGCTCGCCGTCGTCTCGCTCGTTGCATGCAGCACGGCTTCCGCGGTTCGACCCATCCCGGTTTCCCAGGCTTCATCCATCAGTAACGACGACCAGACCTTCATCGAGCTTCGTGAGGCGGCGCGCAACAACGACCCCGCGCGCGCCGCGCAGCTGGCCGCGATGATCCCGGACTATCCGGCGCCGTCGTACCTCGAATACTTCCAGATCAAGCCGCAGCTGTTCGATGGCCAGGGCCACGCACGCGTCGATGCGCCGGATCAGCCGGTGCTCGCGTTCCTCGACAAGTACGACGGCACCGCGATCGGCGACCGCATGCGCAACGACTACCTGACGGTGCTCGGCGCGCGGCACGACTGGCGCAATTTCGATCTGCAGTACCCGCGCTTCGTGCTGAACGACGACACCCAGGTGAAGTGCTACGCGCTTGAGTCGCGGGCCGCGCACGGCGAGAACGTCGCCGATGCGGCGCGCGCGCTGCTGGTCGAACCGCGCTATTACGGCGACGGCTGCGTCGATCTGGTCACGGCACTGGGCGCGAACCGTCAGTTCAGCGCCGACGACATCTGGTTTCAGATCCGCCTCGCGTACGAGCAGAACCTGACCACCACCGGCAGCCGTCTGGCCGATGCATTGGGCGACCAGCGTCCCGACCCGACCGTGCTCGACCAGGCGGTGAATGCGCCGCCGCTGCTGCTCGCGCGCGGCATCGGGCCCGACGCGGCGTCGCATCAGCTCGCGCTGCTCGCGATCACGCGCATGGCGCGCAACGATCCCGCCATGGCTGCCGCTACCTTCGCGACGGTCGCGCCGCAACTCACGTCGCCGGAACGCGCGATCGGCTGGGGCACGATCGGCTATCAGGGTGCGCAGAAGCAGATGCCAGGCGCGGTGGACTGGTACCGGCTGTCGGCGAACGCGCCGCTCTCCGTGCCGGCGTACGAGTGGCGCGTGCGCGCGGCGCTCCTCGCAGGCGACTGGACGATGGTGCGCTGGTCGGTCGAACAGATGCCGTCCTCGCTGCGCAGCCAGCCCGCGTGGGTGTACTGGCATGCGCGCGCGGTAAAGGCGGCGGGCGATACGGTCACCGCGAACCAGGAGTTCGAGCAGATCGCGCACAACTACAACTTCTACGGCCAGCTCGCGATGGAAGAGCTCGGGCAGAAGATCACCGTTCCCCCGAAAACGCCGGTGACGGATGCCGAAGTGCAGGCCGCGGCGGCCACGCCGGGCTTCGCGCTCGCGCAGCGCTTCTACGGGCTGAACCTGCGGCTCGAAGGCAACCGCGAATGGAACTGGCAGCTGCGCAACATGAGCGACCGCCAGCTGCTCGCGGTCGCGGAGTACGCGCGCCGCATCGAGCTGTATGACCGCACCGTGAATACCGCGGATCGCACGAAGGCCGAGCACGACTTCTCGCTGCGCTACCTTTCGCCGTTCAAGGACATCGTCGAGCGCGACGCGCAGACCAACGGTCTCGACGTCGAGTGGGCGTATGGATTGATCCGCCAGGAGTCGCGCTTCATCATCAACGCGCACTCGGACGTCGGTGCGGGCGGCCTGATGCAGCTGATGCCAGCCACCGCGCAACTGGTCGCGAAGAAGATCGGCCTCGGTCCGATCTCGC
The DNA here is from genome assembly GCF_003443895.1 of Paraburkholderia phosphatilytica. Taxonomy (GTDB): domain Bacteria; phylum Pseudomonadota; class Gammaproteobacteria; order Burkholderiales; family Burkholderiaceae; genus Paraburkholderia; species Paraburkholderia phosphatilytica. The sequence continues at coordinate 90,827 of NZ_QQOA01000016.1, forward strand.
GCGAACAGATGAACGACATCGACACCAACATCCTGCTCGGCACAAATTACCTGTCGATGATCTACAATCAATTCGACGACTCGGCGGTGCTCGCCACCGCGGGCTACAACGCCGGGCCGGGCCGGCCGCGCGCATGGCGCTCGGCGCTGCAGCACCCCGTCGAAGGCGCGATTTTCGCGGAAACCATCCCGTTCACGGAAACGCGCGACTACGTGAAGAATGTGTTGTCCAACACGGTCTACTACGCGGCGTTGTTCGAAGGCCGTCCGCAATCGCTGAAGGCGCGTCTCGGCTACATCGCACCATAAGCGCCACGCCGCCGCGCCGCTGAACATTGCGGCGGCGGCGCCTCCTCCAGCCGTTGCAGCGGCTTCCCTCTGGGAGTCGAAAATGCGACATCAAACCATCGCCGTCATCGGCGGCTCGGGTTTCATCGGCAGTCACCTCGTCAACGCGCTCGTCGAAGTCGGCAAGAACGTGCGGATCGCTACCCGGCGCCGCAACAACGCGCGGCATCTCACGTTGCTGCCCGTCGACGTGATCGAAACCGACATCTTCGATCCGGTGCAGCTCGCGCGTTTCGTCGAGGGCGCGGACGCGGTGATCAATCTCGTCGGCACACTGTATGGCCGGCGCGCCGATCCGTATGGTCCCGAGTTCGCGAAGATCCACGTCGAGTTGCCGACGAAGATCGTCAGCGCGTGCGAGGGCAAGGGCGTGCATCGGCTCGTGCACGTCAGCGCGATCGGCGCGGACCCGCGCGGGCCGAGCATGTATCTGCGCTCGAAAGGCGATGGCGAGCGCGCGGTGCATGCTTCCGCTGCGCTTGCGAGCACCATCTTCCGGCCATCGGTGCTGTTCGGACCGGAGGACCAGTTCCTCAACCGCTTCGCGATGCTGCAGCGGATGTTCCCGCTGATTCCGCTCGCGATGCCCGATGCGAAGTTCCAGCCGGTGTTCGTTGGCGACGTCGCAAAAGCGATCGTCAACGTGCTCGATCTCGACGCCGCGAGCGGCCGCACCTACGAACTGGGCGGTCCGGGCGTGTACACGCTCGAGCAGCTCGTCACGTTCTGCGGCGACGTGATCGGGCGGCACGCGCGCATCATCCGTCTGCCCGACGCGCTCGCGCGCATGCAGGCGATGACCTTCGAAATGGCGCCCGGTGCGCCGCTGATTTCGCGCGACAATCTCGATTCGATGAAAACCGACAGTGTGCTGTCGGGGCCACTTGCGCCCGAGCTGGATATCCAGCCGGCCAGCATCGAGACGATCGCGCCGGTGTACCTGAGCGCCGCAACGGGTCGCTCGCGCTTCGATGCGTTCCGTGCGAACGCGGGGCGCTGAATGTGCTGAATCTGCTTAATCCGTAGCCCCCAACTTTTCCCTCTCCATGGAGCGTGGTGACACATGAAGCTGGCAATCGGTGACAAGAACTATTCGTCGTGGTCGATGCGACCGTGGGTCGTGATGAAGCACTTCGGCATTCCGTTCGAGGAAGTGCTGATCGAGCTGTTCGAGGCCGGCACGAAAGCGCGCATTGCCCAGTACTCGGCGTCGGGCAAGGTGCCCTGTCTCGTGACCGACGACGGCACGCATGTGTGGGAGTCGCTCGCGATCGTCGAGACGCTCGCCGAGCGCTTCCCCGATCTGCCGATCTGGCCGCGCGATCCAGCAAAGCGCGCGCAGGCCCGCGCGATCAGCGCCGAGATGGCGTCCGGCTTCGGCGCGCTGCGCCAGAACATGTGGATGAACATTCACGCTTCGTTTCCCGGCAAGGGGCGCACCGAGGAGTCGCTGGCTGACATCGCGCGGGTGCAGGCGATCTGGTCGGACTGCATCGAACGCCACGGTGGCCCGTTCCTGTTCGGCGAGTTTTGCGCTGCCGATGCGATGTACGCGCCGGTCGTGATGCGGTTCAACACGTGGCAGCCGGAGCTGTCGGAAACGGTCGCGGCGTACGCGCGGCGCGTCACCGCGCAGCCGGCGGTAAAAGCGTGGATCGACGACGCACTGCGCGAGACGCACGCGATTTCCAAATACGAAGTCTGCTGATGAACATTTACGCAGTGGGCGGCGCGATTCGCGACGAGCTGCTCGGCGTGCCCGTGCAGGACCGCGACTACGTCGTGGTGGGCGCGACACCCGAGCAGATGGTCGCGAAGGGCTTTCGTCCGGTCGGCAAGGACTTTCCGGTGTTCCTGCATCCGCAGACCCAGGAGGAGTACGCGCTCGCGCGCACCGAGCGCAAGACCGCGGCGGGCTATCACGGCTTCCAGTTCTTCTATGCGCCGGATGTGACGCTCGACGAAGACCTCGCGCGCCGCGACCTGACGATCAACGCGATGGCGCGCGCGGTGCGGCCCGATGGCGAGCTGACGGGCCCCGTGATCGACCCGTTCCGCGGCGCCGAAGATTTGCAGGCGCGCGTGTTTCGCCACGTCAGCGATGCGTTCCTGGAAGACCCGGTGCGGATCCTGCGGGTCGCGCGCTTCGCGGCACGTTTCGCGGAGTTCACCGTTGCGCCCGAAACGATGGCGCTGATGCAGCGCATGGTGGCCGACGGCGAAGTCGACGCGCTGGTGCCGGAGCGCGTGTGGCAGGAAGTGTCGCGCGGGCTGATGGAGAAGAAGCCGTCGCGGATGTTCGACGTGCTGCGCACGTGCGGCGCGCTCGCGCGAATCCTGCCGGAGGTGGACGCGCTGTGGGGCGTGCCGCAGCGCGCGGACTATCACCCCGAGGTGGACACGGGCGTGCACGTGATGATGGTGCTCGACTACGCCGCGAAGCGCGGCTATGCGCTCACGGTGCGCTTCGCGGCGCTCACGCACGACCTCGGCAAGGCCACCACGCCCGAAGACGTGCTGCCGCGTCACATCGGTCACGAGGGCCGCAGCGTCGATCTGCTGAAGCCGTTGTGCGAGCGTCTGCGGGTGCCGAACGAGTGCCGCGACCTCGCGCTGCTGGTCGCGCGCGAGCACGGCAACATTCATCGCGTGATGGGGACGGGCGCGGCGGGCGTCGTGCGTCTGTTCGAGCGCGGCGACGCGATCCGCAAGCCGGCGCGCTTCGCTGAAGCATTGCAGGCATGCGAGGCGGACGCGCGCGGGCGCACCGGCTTTGAAACCGCCGACTATCCGCAGGCCGAGCGGCTGCGGCTCGCGCTCGTCGCGGCGCGCGGCGTGGATGCGGGCGCGGTCGCGAAAGACCACGCGGGCAAGCCGGAGCAGATCAGGGAAGCGGTGTCGCGCGCACGCACGGCGGCGGTGGCGAAGGCGCTGGAAGCGGCGCAAGCGAAGTGACGGAGACGCGCGGCGCGCTCAGAGCAGCTTGACGAGCGTCGCGACGATCATCGTCAGCACCAACGTCGACATGAACGGGAACGGGTATTCCTTGCCGAACATCCGCAGTGTGATGTCGCCGGGCATCCGGCCGATGCCGAACTTCCTCAGCCACGGCCAGTTCGCGGACAGGATCGCCACCGCGACGAAGGTGGTCAGCAGCCAGCGGATCATGTCCGGCGCCCCCGTGGCTAGAGCGTGTGCGAGCGGTCGCCGCGCGCGAACGCGTCGAGCGTGCCGTCGATGCCGCGCGAGAACGCGATCACCTTGAATAGCTCGCCCATCTCGGCTTCCGACAGCAGCTTCTGCACGGCGTTGGCTGCGGGCAGGAAGCGCGCGGTGTCCATCGGATCGATTTCGGCGAGCGCGTCCGTGATGCCCGCATTCAGCAGGAAGCGGCCCTGCGACGTGAAGCCGAGCAGATCCGCGCCGGCATCGACGCCGGCTTCCGCGATGCCCGTGAACTCGACGTGCGCGGTCAGATCCTGCAGGCCCGGATGGAGAAACGGATCGTCGTGCGCGCGGTGCCGGTAGTGGCACATCAGCGTGCCTTGCGTGCGCTGCGCGTGGTAATACTCGCGACGCGGAAAACCGTAGTCGATAAAAAACGCGGCGCCGCGCGCGAGCATCGTGCAGACGGTGCGCGTGAACGCGCACGCGGCTTCGTGCGTTTCCGTCACGTAATGATCGGCGTCGGGCACATCGAGCGACGCGAGGAACGCGCCGTCCGCAGTGGACGACAGTGCGCGGTCCGCAAACGCAAAGCCCTGTCCGTTCGTCGTCACGCCGCGCTCGTGCCACACGCCGTTCAGGCGCGCGAACAGGCGCACCGGCATCGCGTCCAGCACTTCGTTGCCGATCACGACCCCTTCGAAGCGCTCGGGCAGCGCGTCGAGCCAGCGCACGCGCCCGGCGAGATCGGGCGCCGCAGCTTCGATCGTCGCGCGCTGGCGGTCGCGCAGTTCGCCGGACAGATCGACGATCGAATAGCTCGCGAACGGCGTATCCAGTTCGTGCAGCGCGTTCAGCAGGCCGGCGGCAAGACGCCCGGTGCCCGCGCCGAACTCGATGATGTCGCGCGTGCCGCTGGCTTCGAGCGCCTGCGCGATGGGCCGCGCGAACGTGGCGGCGAAAAGCGGCGACAGTTCGGGTGCGGTGATGAAGTCGCTGCCGTCTTCCGCGCGCCGGCCGAACTTGATCGCGCCCCCGCTGTAATAGCCGAGGCCGGGCGCATACAGCGCGCGTTCCATATAGCGGTTGAACGGCAGCCAGCCGCCTGCCGCCGCGATCTCGGCGGCGATCTGCGCGACGAGCGCTTCGGACTGCGCGAGCGCGATCGGGCTGGGAGCAGGTAAACTATCGGGCTGATGAGCTTTCGGATTCATCCCGGCATTGTAAATGAGCGCTTCGACTGACACTTCCGCCTCCCGCCGGCCTGATGGGCCCGACACCGCGCGCGTCGTGCTGATCACGGGCGGCGCCCGGCGGATCGGGCGCGCGCTCGCGCTGGGATTCGCCGCGCAGGGCTGGGACGTCGCGGTGCACTACGGCGCGTCGCGGGCGGAGGCGGACCAGACGGTCGTGGAGATCGCCGCGCTCGGACGCCGCGTGCTCGCGCTGCGCGCCGATCTGGCCGTGGAGGCGGACGTCGCGCGACTCGTGCCGGACTGCACGCGTCTGCTCGGCCGGCCGTTGTGCGTGATCAACAACGCGTCCGCGTTCGATGAAGACACCGCGCGCGACGTCGGCTACGAGCGGCTGCTGCGGCAGATGGCGATCAACGTCGGCGCGCCGCTGGTGCTCGCGCGCACGCTGTTCGACGCGACGCCGGAGGCCGCGGCCACGAACGATGCGCTGCGCGGCGTCGTGATCAACGTGCTCGACCAGAAGCTCGTCAACATGAATCCCGACTACCTGTCGTATACGCTCTCCAAGGCTGCGCTCGAGAACGCGACGATCGCGCTCGCGCAGGCGCTGGCGCCGAAGCTGCGGGTGGTGGGGCTGGCGCCGGGGCTGACGTTGCAGTCGGCCGGGCAGACGCCCGATGGTTTCGAGGCCGCGCACAAGATCACGCCGCTCGGCCGCGCGTCGCGCCCCGAGGACCTGGTCGGCGCGGCGCTGTATCTCGCCACGGCGGCGGGGGTGACCGGGACGACGCTCGTCGTCGATGGCGGCCAGCATCTGGTGCCGTCGCCGCGCGATGTGATGTTTATGATCGGCCGCTGATCGCGACCGCGTGGGCCGCAACCGCGTTGCGTCTGCAAGGCGTTGCACCCGCGTCGAAGCGCAGCGCCGCCTGCTTGCGTGTCCGCACGCGCTTTTCGACTGGAACGAACATGGTTTCCGCACTGTTGCACCCACGGCTCGCCGATTGCCGGCGGCTCTTTCTGCGCAATTACGAGGTCTACATCAATATCGGTGTGCACGACTTCGAAAAACGCGGCGAGCAGCGCGTCGTGATCAACATCGAGCTGTTCGTGCCGCTCGCGTCCACCACGCCGCTCGAAGACAAGCTGCGCGAAGTCGTCGACTACGACTTCATGCGCGCCACTGTCGCGAAGCGCGTGGGCCGCGGGCACATCCACCTGCAGGAGACGCTCTGCGACGATCTCGCCGAGGCGATGCTCGAACACCCGCAGGTGCGCGCCGCGCGCGTGTCCACCGAGAAGCCCGACGTTTATCCGGACTGCGACGCGGTTGGCGTCGAAGTCTTTCGCATCAAAGAGGATTGAGCATGAACGCACCCGAGATTCTCGGCGCCGCGAACCTGTCGGCTGGGACCGACGCAGCCGATGCCGGTAGCGAACGCCGCGCGCTCACGCGCCGCGAGCAGAAAGAGGCGTACGAGAACAACAAGCTGTTCAAGCGGCTTGCGCGCCAGGTCGGCCAGGCGATCGGCGACTACAACATGATCGAGCACGGCGACAAGGTGATGGTGTGCCTGTCCGGCGGCAAGGACAGCTACGCGATGCTCGACGTCCTGATGCGGCTGCGCGAGCGCGCGCCGATCGACTTCGGCATCGTCGCGGTGAATCTCGACCAGAAGCAGCCGGGCTTCCCGGAGCACGTGCTGCCCGAGTATCTGACGAAGCTCGACATCCCGTTCCATATCGAGAATCAGGACACGTACAGCATCGTCAAGCGGCTGGTGCCCGAGGGCAAGACCACCTGCTCGCTGTGCTCGCGGCTGCGGCGCGGCATCCTGTACCGCGTGGCGGGCGAACTCGGCGCGACGAAGATTGCGCTCGGCCATCATCGCGACGACATCCTGCAGACGCTGCTTTTGAACCTGTTCTATGGCGGCAAACTGAAAGGCATGCCGCCGAAGCTGCAATCGGATGACGGCAAGAACGTCGTGATCCGTCCGCTTGCCTATGTGAAAGAAACCGATCTGGAGAAATACGCGGAACTGCGCGAATTCCCGATCATTCCGTGCAATCTCTGCGGCAGCCAGCCGAATCTGAAACGCGCTGAAATGAAGGCGCTGATTCGCGAGTGGGAGAAGCGTTTCCCGGGGCGCGTCGACAATATGTTCAATGCGCTGTCGAACGTGGTGCCGTCGCATCTGATGGACCACACGCTGTTTGCGTTCGGAACGTTGCGCGCAACCGGCGTGGCCGACGCGCAAGGCGACATCGCGTTCGACGAGGAACCGTGCTCGACCTCGACGGATATTGCCACCGACTCAACCGAAGGCGGGGCGGCCAGACCGATTTCGATCGTTCAGTTCGACGATCTTTGAAAACGTTTTAATCCGCTTATTCACGCATTGGCTGAACGCGATTGCAATGTCAATCAAGCTTTTGCGATGCGTGGTGAATTCGCAGAAATGGCCCGTTCGCGGGCCATTTTCACGATTTGGTGCGTGCTAGAATCAGCGGCTCCAAACTCGTCTTTTCACCTTCGCCATGAATATCGTCATTTTGGCGGCCGGCACCGGTAAGCGCATGCGGTCCGCGTTGCCGAAGGTGCTGCATCCTCTGGCCGGTCGGCCGCTTCTGTCCCATGTTCTCGATACTGCCCGCACGCTGAACCCGACGCGTCTGATCGTCGTCGTGGGTCATGGCGCGGATGCGGTGAAGCAGGCCGTCGGGGCACCGGACGTGCAGTTCGCGCTGCAGGAGCAGCAGCTTGGCACCGGGCACGCGGTTCAGCAGGCGCTGCCGCTCGTCGATCCGTCGGTGCCGACGCTGGTGCTGTACGGCGACGTGCCGCTCACGCGCGCGAGCACGCTGAAACGCCTTGCCGACGCAGCCGGACACGGCGGCTACGGCGTGCTGACAGTCACGCTCGACGACCCGACCGGCTACGGCCGCATCGTGCGCAACGCAGCGGGCAAGATGGTGCGCATCGTCGAGCAGAAGGACGCGACGCCCGAGCAGCTGAAGATCGCCGAGATCAACACCGGCATCGTCGCGCTGCCCACCGCGAAGCTGCAGACGTGGCTCGCCGCGCTGAAGAACGACAACGCGCAGGGCGAGTTCTATCTGACCGACGTCGTCGAACTGGCGATCGAAGCGGGCATCGAGATCGAAACGACGCAGCCCGACGAAGAGTGGGAAACGCTCGGCGTGAACAGCAAGCAGCAGCTGGCCGAGCTTGAGCGCATCCATCAAGGCAATGTCGCCGACGAACTGCTGGTGGCGGGCGTGACGCTCGCGGACCCGGCGCGTATCGACGTGCGCGGCACGTTGGAGTGCGGCCGCGACGTGTCGATCGACGTGAACTGCGTGTTCGAAGGCAACGTGAAGCTCGCGGACAACGTGACGATCGGCGCGAACTGCGTGATCCGCAACGCGACGATCGGCGAGGGCACGCGCATCGACGCGTTCTCGCACATCGAAGGCGCGACGGTCGGCGCGAGAACCGCGATTGGTCCGTATGCGCGGCTGCGTCCGGGCGCGCAACTCTCGGACGAAGTGCACATCGGCAACTTCGTCGAAGTGAAGAACGCGGTGCTCGGTCACGGGTCGAAGGCGAACCATCTGTCGTACGTCGGCGATTCGGATGTCGGCGCACGCGTGAATATCGGCGCGGGCACGATCACCTGCAACTACGACGGCGCGAACAAGTTCCGCACGATCATCGAAGACGATGTATTCGTCGGCTCGGATACGCAGCTGGTCGCGCCGGTGCGCGTCGGACGCGGCGTGACGATCGCGGCGGGCACGACGGTGTGGAAGGATGTGGAAGCAGACCGGCTCGTGCTGAACGACAAGACCCAGATTAGCAAGACGGGCTACGTGCGCCCGACGAAGAAGAAAAGCTGAAGGGCAGCGCGCGTGACGCGCGCTTCCAACCTAACACTGCAAAGGACCCACCACCATGTGCGGCATTGTCGGCGCGGTTGCGCAACGTAACATCGTTCCCGTTCTGATCGAGGGCCTGCGTCGCCTCGAATATCGCGGCTATGACTCGTGCGGCGTGGCCGTGCTGACGGAAGGCGACCTGCGACGCGCGCGCAGCGTGTCGCGCGTGGCCGAGCTCGACGACCAGGTGCGCGAGACGCGCCTGGAAGGCGTGAGCGGCATTGCGCACACGCGCTGGGCGACGCATGGCGCGCCGGTCACACACAACGCGCACCCGATCTTCTCGCGCGACGAACTGGCCATCGTTCACAACGGCATCATCGAGAACTACGAGTCGCTGCGCGAGACGCTGAAGGGCAAGGGCTACGAGTTCGTGTCGCAGACGGACACCGAAGTCATCGCGCACCTGATCCACAGCCTCTATAACGGCGACCTGTTCGCGGCGGTGCGCGAAGCTGTGCGCCAGCTGCATGGCGCGTACGCGATCGCGGTGCTGCACAAGGCGCAGCCGCACACGGTGGTCGGTGCGCGCCAGGGTTCGCCGCTCGTCGTCGGACTCGGCGAGCACGAGAACTTCCTTGCATCCGACGCGCTGGCGCTTGCCGGCAGCACCGAACGCTTCATCTTTCTCGAAGAGGGCGACGTCTGCGAACTGACGCTGGAGAGCGTGAAGATCGCCGATCGCAGCGGCTCGATCGTGCAGCGCGAATCGCGCGAAGTCGCGGCGTATGGCGGCGCGGTGGAACTCGGCCCGTATCGCCACTTCATGCAGAAGGAAATCTTCGAGCAGCCGCGCGCGATTGCCGACACGATTCCCGCGACGGATTCGTTCGACGCCGCGCTGTTCGGCGAAGCCGCGCCCGCTGCATTCGCGGAGATCGACAGCCTGCTGATTCTCGCGTGCGGCACGAGTTCGTACGCGGGTTATACGGCGAAGTACTGGCTCGAATCGGTCGCGAAGATCCCGACGCAGGTCGAGATTGCGAGCGAGTACCGCTATCGCGAATCCGTGCCGGATCCGAAGCAGCTGGTGGTGGTGATCTCGCAGTCCGGCGAAACGGCGGATACGCTCGCAGCGTTGAAGCACGCGCAGTCGCTCGGTCACAAGCACACGCTGTGCGTGTGTAACGTCAGCACGAGCGCGATGGTGCGCCAGACGGAAATGGCGTTCCTGACGCACGCGGGCCGCGAGATCGGCGTGGCGTCGACGAAGGCGTTCACGACGCAGCTGGTCGCGCTGTTCGTGCTCGCGGTGACGCTCGGCAAGCTGCGTGGACATGTGTCCGCTGCGCAGGAAGTCGATTATCTGCGTCAACTGCGCCACCTGCCGGCGGCGCTGAACAGCGTGCTCGCGCTGGAGCCGCAGATCATCGCGTGGTCGGAAGAGTTCTCGCGCAAGGACAATGCGCTGTTCCTCGGCCGCGGGCTGCACTATCCGATCGCGCTGGAAGGCGCGCTGAAGCTGAAGGAAATCTCGTACATCCACGCTGAAGCGTATCCGGCGGGCGAGCTGAAGCACGGGCCGCTCGCGCTCGTGACGGAAGCGATGCCGGTGGTGACGGTCGCACCGAACGATGCGCTGCTGGAGAAGCTGAAGTCGAACATCCAGGAAGTGCGCGCGCGTGGCGGTCAGCTTTATGTGTTCGCGGATGCGGATACGCGGATCGTTAACGACGAAGGCATTCATGTGATCCGGATGCCTGAGCATTACGGTGTGCTGTCGCCGATCCTGCACGTTGTGCCGTTGCAGTTGCTGGCGTATCACACGGCTTGTGCGCGGGGGACTGACGTCGATAAGCCGCGGAATCTGGCGAAGTCGGTTACGGTGGAGTGAGGAGAACGGGATTCCGCGTGCAGTTGCTAAGTTGCATTAATTCCGGTTACCGGGCAGGCAGCCGCGCAGGCATCAAACCCCATTGGAGCCTGCGCCACGCGGCGCAGGCATGCTGAGCTGTTTCCCAGCTGAGGCAAACGCAGAACTTGTCGAACTCCACCGGCGGCCGGCCTAGATAGACAACGACGGTCGGGATCGAGAGGGCAAACCGTCAGCTCGACAATGCCCCTGTCGACTGCGACGCAACCAGCTTGGGCAGCGGCTGGCACTTGCATTGGCACAGGTCGCGTTCCAACGCTACCTGCTTGTTCATGACCGACATCGTGTGAGGTGAGCCGTCTGTAATGATGGTCCCCTCGGTATGGCATGTGTGGCACTGGACAGGCGCGCCAAGATACGCGAGTGGTCGGCCACCGAACGACGAGCCCGAGATTCCATCAAGCACTACGCCGTCGTGGTCAGTCTTGTCATCTTTCAGAATAAATCGGCGGCTCACTTGCGAGACTTCAATTAGCTAGAGACCGTCGCCGGCCTCACCAGACGCCACGTAACCCAATGAACGCGGCGCTCTCCTGAGCCCGGCGACGGCGCAAGAACGTCGGGCATGACTTGCCCCTTCGCGACTTCAACAGGCTTCACGTTGAAACCCTTGGCTTCCCACGTCCCTGATACGGGGCAAATATCGCCGGTTCAGACCTCGACACCTACGGGGGATTCCTGCAGTGTTACGTCCTCGACCCGCGTGTCCTCGAGGAAATATTCCGACTCGTCAGGAATTGCGCCGTCTTTGTATCGTGTGTCTTCCCACAGCAGGCGCCAATGGGTGCCTACGCGCTCTGTGCGGGACTCGGCCTCGTTCCATTGGCCCCTGACATTTGGCGCCTTTGTGTCCTTCACCAGATAGTTGAAGCATCCATTGTTCTCAACACTTTTCACACCCAGTGGCACAAGGCCGAAGGCCCTCGCTCGCTCGACGTTGACTGGTTCCCATATTCCGTCCATCGGTACGCGCTGCCCGGAACTGATGATGAGGTCGGTCGCTGTGGGCACCTCCGGAATTTCGGCTGGAAAGACTGGATAGGGCAATTGATAGAACTGGTACCTGTAACGCTCGGGGTCTAGCAGCGCTGCCGGGCTCGAGTACCGGGCAGACATGCGAGGAATGAAGGGCACCTCCAGCGGCGCGTAATCGTCCTCGTAGAGGGACGCAAGTAGAAGTCGATTGAGTGCCTCGACCTTGTCTGGATAGGGCGCCGTCTGTGAGCCTCGCTCCCAGTAATCAGGGTGCGGGTACAGAAAGTTGCGGACCGTACCGGTTCTGTCCATGACGACATCAAGGCATTCTCCCGTCCGCCAGACGAATCGACGCCCCTTTCCGAGTTCTTCAAGCCCTTTGTTGTATAGACTTAGCGTTTCATAGATTCTGGGAAGCAAATCGGCATTCATCCGCTCGGGGTCGTTTTTGGGCCACGTTCTGACTGCGTTCTCGAATGCCCTGGCAAACACCTCCCATGCATCCCGTTTCTTCGCCCACAGCGAATAACTGGTCAGTCGCTTCAGAAGCCAAAACACGCGTCGCCGAGTCTCGGCGTCATACATATCGTACTCTTTAGTATCGTCCCGCATCCCATCTACTCCTGACCGCTCTCGGCCGTACGAGACGCCGCAAGCGTTTTACTGTTCGCTACCTTGGTTTGTATTTCGTCGCTGGCGAGCCGACGCGTGCGGGCCGAACCGGATACGTCCTTTGAAAACTTGCTGCACCCGTATACGTTCTCAACTTTCATCTGATATGCGTTTCGACGAGGGTATCATCGACGTCGACATCGAATATCACATGGCTTCAATGTCACGACGCCCTTCGCGTGGATTGACTTTCTGTCGACACACCAGACCTAACTGCCACTCTGCCCCGATTTGCGAAGCGCCTTCGCCTTCTCGATATCTTGCGCTTCAATCGCGCGCAGTCCCACCACGACGGGGTTGTCCGGGCCAAGATTGCTCTCAAGTATTCCGACTGACATCACGTGCGTGACGCAATCATGCAGCCTGGCCTTGAGCGTGTTTTCATCCAGCGTGTCCTTGCCTTCATCGGACTTCGCGTCTGACCACACTTCGCCTGCCGACCATGAACCGCTTGTCCCGTCCTGCTCAATGCGGGCGTGGACCGCGTACTGCCCTGGCTTGAGTCCGATGCGCGCTTTCCAGGGTTGGTCGGCCTCCGGAAATTTTATTGCGCACTCCTGCACGGCGGCGTCACTGCTTTCGAGTTGAACCCACTGCGCGTCATGCGGGAACTCTGTCTTCGCGAGCGTGGCCGCTGAGCGAGCGAGTGGGCTGTCGGATGCGCTGTGGCAGGCTGTGAGAAAAACCAGCGTCGTGGTGCAGATGAGAAGACTGCATTTTTTATGCATCGGACGAGTAGTAAAAAATGAATATTGAAATGTTTGCCCGCACGCGAACTGGAAAGATGTGAGCGCGGTTTCGAGTGACGCGACGCCGAAGATAACAGAATGACCCGGCATGGTGCACCGTTTTAAATCGAACGGGCGATAGCCGAAAGCGAGCCGGAGTCGACAGGTCATTGAGCGATGACAGATTGCTCAGCGGCGCAAGAATCTCACATGTACCTTCCGTGTATGCAATTCAGATACGCCTCCCGTGTTGGGCCGGGTTGCTCTCACATTGCACGAAGGAATCGTGACGTACGCCGATTCAAATTGATAGGCCGGCTTTCGTTCTTTAGCGATGGCCAATGTCAACTGCAACCAATTGCATATAATCCGGTAAAAAGTTCGCAACCGAACAAAGAGAAAGAAAAGTCAGGAATTTTTTGCTGGTCAATTGCAACTTTGCTTTAAGAAAGGTTTAAATCGTGATGCTCACGTTGTGCGAAGCCGATTCCTCCATTTAAGATTCTGCACTTCAAATATGCTGCATCAACGGGGATATTCATAATGGGTCAATCCGCCTATTCGGTGCTAACGGACGCCGGAATCGAGCAGTCCCACAGAGCGGTGATACTGGATACTCCCCTCGGTGCCAAGGCACTGCTGCCCCAACGGGTCACCGGTGAGTCGCGCCTGGGCCGGGACATGGTATTCACGGTCGATGTCGTTGCGAAGGAGAAGGCCGTCGAGCTGAAGAAGCTGATGGGGCAGCCCGTGACGATGTGGCTGCTGCAGGCCGACCAGACGTACCTCCCTTGGCATGGATACGTTTTCGCGACTCGAAGGCTTGGTGGTGACGGGGGCCTGACCTACTATCAGCTCTCCTTCGCTTCATGGATGAAGTTCCTCGAGTACCGCAAGGACGCGCGCATCTTTCAGGAACTTACGACCACCGATATCCTCGCGCAGGTTTTCAACGGGCACCCGATGGCGCGCGGCAAGTACCGGTTCGCGACGCGGGACCGGGGTATGACGCGGTCCTTCTGCACCCAGTACGAGTCAGACGACAACTTCGTCCATCGGCTCCTCGAATCGGAAGGATGGTTCACCTGGGTGGAGCAGTCGGCCGACGGCAAGGCGCACACAGTTGTCGTTACGGACAATATCGCGAGCTGCAAGGCGCTGGACCAGGCGGAAGTGTCGTTCTACCGCGCCGACCGCAAGGGACAGACAGCGACGCTTGTCGAATGGGGCAGCGAGCGTACCACCCAGAGCGTGCGCTACGGATTTCGCACCGCGGACTACAAATTCCCCCAACGGCCGAAAGAACGGTCGGGCCTGTCGCAGGCGAATCAGGGCGGGGTTCCCGACAACCTCGAGGTTTACGAATACGGCGGCCACTACAGCTTCCCGGCCGGGCAGGACGTCGACCAGGGTGACAAGGCCGCTCGCATCCGCGTCGAGGAGATGGCCTCGCGCACCAAGCGGTTCTATGGAGTGGGCAGCGTACAGGGCATGGATACCGGGCGCACGTTCACGCTCAAGGACCATCCGGAGCACGACGACGATTCCCGGAATGACCGCCAGTTTGCAGTCATCGCGACCCGCTGGTACATCCAGAACAACCTGCCGCTGGGCAACAGCCGTCCGTTCCCGCACAGCCTTCAGCGGACACTCTCGCGCGTGCGGGCCGAATATCGCGAGGAGCAGGCACAGTTCATGATGAAGGACCCGCTCGGCAATGAGAGCTTCTTTCTGGTCGAAATCGAGGCACAGCGCCGCTTCGTGCCCTACCGGAGTCCGCTCGAGCACCGCAAGCCCGTCATGCACATGCAGACGGCGACTGTCGTCGGTCCTTCGGGTGAGGAGGTCTATACGGATTCCTTGAACCGGGTCAAGGTGCAGATGCACTGGGACCGGCTGAACAGCAAGGATGCGTCGGCCTCCTGCTGGGTTCGGGTCGTCATGCCGCAGGCCGGCAACAACTTCGGGTCGGTGTTCGTGCCGCGGACGGGACAGGAGGTGGCCATCGGCTACCTCGAGGGGGATTGTGACAGGCCCGTCGTCACGGGCGTGCTCTTCCACTCCACCAACACGCCGCACTGGAACACGAACGGACTACTGTCCGGGTTCAAGTCACGCGAATACAGCGGCCAGGGCTTCAACCAGCTCGTCTTCGACGACTCCACCGCGCAGTCGCGGGCCCAGCTCTATAGCTCAACAGCGGACTCCTACCTTCACGTCGGATATCTCGTCAACCACGACGGCAATACACGCGGCAGCTATCTTGGCAGCGGTTTCGAGATGAAGACCAGTTCATTCGGCGCGGTGCGCGCCGGTCAGGGCCTGTACGTCTCAACCTACGCACGGGGCGGCACCACCAGCCAGCAACTCGACACGAAGGAGGCAACGCAGCATCTGCTCGACTCGAGCGCAGTTATCCAGCAACGCTCGATGGCGGCTACCGAGGCGAAGGCGGAGAGCCTTGACGACGCCCAACAGGACATCAAGGACTTCGCTGCGGCGACACAGAGTAACGCGCAGGGCAGCGCGTCCGGCGGGCGCACCGGTGGCGGAGGCACGGGCGCGGCAAATGCCTTCTCGGAGCCCATCATGCTGCTCGCGAGCCCGTCCGGGATAGGCCTGTCGACCCAGCAGACACTGCATGCGACCGCGACCCGGCACGTCAACCTGGTCAGCGGCGAGAACACCTACGTCTCGGTGGCGAAGTCGTGGATTGCGAGCGTCGGCGAGAAGCTCAGCTTCTTCGTCCAGAGCGCAGGCATGAAGTTCTTCGCAGCCAAGGGCAAGGTCGAAATCCAGGCGCAGTCCGACAACATTGAACTCACGGCGGACAGGACGCTCAAGGTCGTTTCAACGTCGGACTCCGTGAATATCTCTGCACAGAAGGAAATCACGCTCACCGCCGGCGGCGCGACGATTCGCATCGCCGAAGGGAAAATCTTCATTCACGCGCCGGGACTGGTGGAGGTCAAGGGCAGCCCGCTTTCCTTCGAGGGACCTGAGGGCGCTAACGCGGCCGCGCAGTCGTTGCCGTCAAAGTCGTGCGCGCAGCAGTTCGCGGCGGCCGCGCAGGCCGGCTCGGCGCTCGTGTAGGCGGTGACCATGGTCCACTATGTCATCGTCGAACCTGCGAACGGGAAGCTCGAACTGTCCGGTGCGCCCCCCGTCTATAAAATCGGCGAGCTGGTGCCGGCGGCGCGCCCTGACCTCGAAGGCGTCGCGCCAGTGCTGTACTGTGCGGAGCATCCGGATGAACAACTGCCGGCGCTCCGCTACGTCGCGACGCTCGACGCCAGTCGGCGGGCGCCGCCACGCGTCTGCGCGATAGTCGCATCCGGCAAGGCAACCGGTCGCGTGCATCAGCATCTGGCCGACCGGCTCCTTCTCGCGCGACCCGAAGGCGGTGACGCGGCGGTGTTCCGCTACTACGACCCGCGCGTATTCGCTCACCTGCCCCGAATCCTGAAGTCCGGGCAGCTGGACGTGCTTCTCGGGCCAGTCGCGACGTGGGCATTCCTGGACCCAGCCGGCGAATGGAAGACGCTGGAGGGCGCCGGCGTGGCCGGGGAAGGCCTCGCTGTCACTGCCGAGCAATACGGCCGGCTCTCGCGCATCGAACTTGTCCAGCGCGCGCTCGAGACGCTCCGCTCGAACAAATCGACCATGCCGCCGGACGCGCCGGCGCTGCTGGACGTGCAGTATGCAAAAGGACTGACGTACGGCCTGGACGGCGCCGACCTCGTTGCGTTTGCGCTGCATGGGTTGCTCGTCTCGCCGTATTTCGACCGGCACCCGCGCATCAGCAGGATTCTGCAGGCGCCGCAACAGACTTATGTCGATTCAGTCGCGAACTGGGACTCCAGCGACTGGGAGACCATTGCTCGCGAGAGCATCCAGTATCAGTAGGCGCACGCGGAAAACAGAGACAACAAATGGCACTCGACACCGACTTCTCGAGCATTTCCCAGCTCACCCAGTCCATCTCGCAGACGAGTACGCCGTCGGCGGGTTCGTGCAACATGTGCAAGAAAAAGGGGCTCCCGATTCTGCCGGTGCGGTATGGCATCGTTGCCGACACAAATGCCCATAGCGCTGCGGGCGCGTTGCCCCTTGGTGGCGGCTTCGGCACGGGCGTCACTTCCGTCCCACTCAAGAAGGCGAAGTACACCCTGCGCACGCTACGGTATGGCTATGTCTACATTTTCTATCCGTCGACCAAACGCTGGCAGGCGTACGCAGTAACGGCTGAAGGTAACCTGTACGACTACCCGCTCGACATTTCACTCGACCGGAGCTTCGAGAAGCCCTTCAGCTGTCATCAACCGGGGCATGCCCAGCTCGCGCAGTGCATTACCATCGACAATGCCCAGAGCGCGGGCACCGTCTATCTCGCGTTCAGCGATGCGCTATGGACAAAGAATGTACGCGACCTGTACGCATCGAACTTCATGGGCTGTCGCGACAAGCGGATGCAGAAGCTTGACGCGACCGCAGCGTACAACGGGAATACGGCCCAGCCGCACGCCGCCAGCGTCAACCAGCTGGATGGCCTGCTGAACGAATATGGAAGTGGCAAGCATCCGGATGCGATGCTCACCGGCTGCTTCCCCTACCACGACCGCGCTGGACAGACGCCAGCGCTGAAGAAGGCGATGGACTCCATCCAGCCGAACAAAGGTGTGGTGTTCGCGCTTTGGGACGCTATCGGCATCACGCAGGAACTCAATTTCGAGCAGCGGCTCGCATTCGGAACTGCGCTTGAGCCATTCCAGCACGGCATCTGGGCCGACAGTGCAATTGACGCCTTGCACAAGGCCGTTACCGCGGGAGCGAAAGAAGACATCGAAAACGCAGCCAGGACTTTGTCTGCGGACACCTACAACAACCTCGGCGCGAGTTCGATTTTCGACGGCGGGAAGATGATGGAGTCGCAGCTCAAGAGCATCGATGACGAGAAAGAAAAGGAACTGGCCACCGCCGACACCGACGCGTGGAAGCCGTACACAACGCACTACCGGAAACAGGCCATCACTGATTTCCGGAACAAAACCGCAGCCACGATGAAGCCCGTGCAGGAGAATATCCTCGCGCCGCTTTCCATCGACCACAAAACCTGGCTCTCCAGCGACGCACTGCTGAATGCTTTTGAGTGGGACTATGACCCGGGCGACTGGCAGCGCGGCCTCGACTACACGCTCACTTTCACGCTGTGCATCGAAGGAGCGGCAGACCGCAAGGAAGCGATTGACCAGCTCGTCAGCTGGGCGAACGGCAGTGTCCAGGATGCGCGCAATCCCCTGCTGCGCGCGCTCGTGCTCAATAGTCCGGTGCTGGCCGAAAAGGTGAAGGAGGCGTCCAGCTATCCTTATCCGGAACTGCGTGAATTTGTTGCGAAGCTCATCGAGGCGTACAGCAAGATTGAGAAGGTAGAAGAGGACAAGGACAAGGGCATTCAGACCAAGGTCGCAAAAGCATTGGCGCACCTGCTTCATGAGGCCGGCGGCCCCCTCGCTCAGGCCATCAGCCAGGGAGTCGATACGGCGGCGGGAAAGGTGATATACGCGACACTCTGCATGCGGACCAAGACGCTCGTCGAACTGAAGGCTGTCTACGGCTCGGTGAACCAGTGGGTCAACTACGTTTCCCGGCAGATGCAGGAGATGATGCCCGGGAGCCAGCAGATTGAGATGCAGGACCTGAACAAGGATGCCCAGGCGAAAGCTGCCAGTGCCGGAGATGCCGACCTGGAGGTAAAGGTCAGGCAGTTCGTCGTGGTGGAAAGCCCAGCGACCGAAGCTGCCGCGCTGGCTGGAGTGGCAGCGAAACCCGGCTTCCAGAAAATAGCTAGTGTCACACTTACGCCGGATGTCGTCGAGAAAATCTATCTGCCAAAGTTCCGTCTGCTCGCCAAGGGAGAGCCCGGATTCAACGGCATCGGTGCGATTTTCAATATCGTCAACCTGCACTTTGCCCGGAACGAGCTTTTGAAGTCGAATCACTTCAACTCGACAGAAAACAGAATCAAGCTCGATAATGCCTGGGGCGGCCTTGCATCCAGCGTCGCGCAATACGGTTCCGCGACGATTGAAGCCATCGAGAAGTCCGGCGCGAAAATCGGTGCTGGCTGGCTCAGGATAGGTCGGTACCTGGATATTCTAGGGAAAGCCGCGGGAGCGGTTGTTGGCTTGGTTTCGGCCGCTATTGACGCCTATCACGCTTGGGATGAATACAAACATGGAAATTTCTTACTTGCAGCGCTCTATTTCTCGTCAATGACTGTAGGCATCCTGTTGGTGATTGCCGCCTTCACGGGACCAGTTCTTGCATTGCCGTTGCTCATTCTCGCCGCGATTATTGGCGTCGTCATCAACTATGTCAAAGGTCGAGAAATCAACGAGTGGCTCGAGCAATGTTATTTTGGGATAAAAGAGGTCAGCGAGCGGTTCTCCACTCTCGCTGAAGACCAGAAGGCACTGGCCTCTGCACTCTCGTAACCGGAGCAGCCATGAATCTCACTAGAATCACCCGAGCGGTCACCGATGACGAGGTCGCCGCCCGCCTGCAGCAAAATTCGAGCTACTCAGACTCCCCGAGAAGCAGCGGAACTGCTTTCACGGCGACGGAAACCTATCTCGAGGTATGTGACGGACTTTATCGGGAAAAGGGCTGGGGCCTGCTGGCATTTGCTATGGGCGGCATCCCCGCTTTGTTAGGAACCGTCATGGGCCTGTGGATGGCCACCGACATACCGCAGGCGATTCAACAGAAGGGGCAGGCAGGATTGGCGCACTGGGTGTTCGGCTTCCTTTCCCTCGTTTGCTTTGGGGCAGTCCTGTGGGCATCGCGCTCGCTGTTGGTCGACTGTTTCAACTACACCCGGAAACCAGTTCGCTTCAATCGAATCGACCGGACGATATATGCCTTCAGGCGCAGCGGCCCGAATGGCGTCATCTCCGTGACGTGGGACAAGGCATTCTTTTACGTTGAGCGAAAACCGAAAGCTGGCCTTACTTCAACCGCTCCTCGGGTTGTACGCTGCCTGGTTCTGGATGAGAACGGACGTGTCACTGATAGCTTCCCGATTGGAAAGCGGGTAGTGCTGGCATCGTCAGAAGATGGGCGACTCGGTCAGGAGGTCATGAAAGAGCTTTATGCGGACTTCGAGTATTGTCGGCGATTCATGGAGTATGGACCCGCAAATCTGCCTGACGTCGAAGAGTTCCTTCCAGTCGAGGTTACCTTTCGGAACTCGCTGAAGCTGGAATTCGACGGCATGTCGGACATGCTGAATTCCGGAAACCTTTTCCTCTGGCTGGTGGGCGTTCTCGCGGCGATACCA
This sequence comes from Paraburkholderia phosphatilytica, assembly GCF_003443895.1. Taxonomy (GTDB): domain Bacteria; phylum Pseudomonadota; class Gammaproteobacteria; order Burkholderiales; family Burkholderiaceae; genus Paraburkholderia; species Paraburkholderia phosphatilytica. The sequence goes on from NZ_QQOA01000016.1 coordinate 111,064, forward strand.
ACATTCGTTCTCGGGTGTGCCAACTATGTTGCGCAATTGACCTGTCGCGAACCGGTGTGGCCGGAAGAGGTCGAGCGCGCCTGCAGCCCGGCAGGTGCGGACACGGAAAGGCTCGCAACATGAGCCGCCGGTTCATCCTCAAGGGAGACAGGACTGACAACGATGGTGTGGTCGAAGAAGGAATCGACGGGTCATCCTTTCAAGGGCGCCCCATGGCATTCATTGGAGCCAAGGTTCACTGCCCGAGGTGCTCATCGGACGGTGTAATTGTGAGCGACGGTTCGCCGCGCTCAATGACCGTTATGGGAAAGACCGTCGCGCTCGAGAACGACCTCTGTCAGTGCAAATGTGAGCCGTTGCCGAAACTGGTGGCGTCGCAATCGCTCGGTTCTAGATCTGCGTGACGGCGTGAGAGGCGTGCGCTAACGCAACAGGCTTTCCGACGACTTCGAATCGCGAAACCATCCAGTCAATGGCGTTCTTGAGACCACCGGGAATCGCACGAACGTACTCAGGGCTCGATATGACGATGCCATCGCACGCGGCAAGCTGCTCCAGAAAGCGAACCACCTCTGGCGGGGTCGTCTCGCCTTCGCTGTCCGGCGAGAAGACAGGTAGTACGTTGAGGGTGTGGAAGACCGATACCTCAACACCAGGCGGAGCAATCTCTTTCATTGCCATGAGCAACGCGGTGTTGGTGGAAGACCGCCGAGCGCTCCCGGAAATAGCGAGAATTTTCATTTCAACAGAGTCACTTAACCTGGTATTCGAGAGTCCGCGCTGAACGTCGGCGACTGCCATCGCAGCAGTCACTGCCCGTCCCGGAGGTCTCAGGCGTCTGCAGGTGCACTGGATGCACCGCCTGTTTGCAGCTGCACATCCGCTTTGAACTGCTTGCGCTCATCTTCAGCCGAATATTTCTCACGAGCTCGGGGAGTCTGTTGCGATGGCTATATCGTCTGGGGCCGCCACACCAGCCCTTCAAGCACGACGATATACCCGCCTGGCTCGTCTCCAAACGCAACCGTCTTACCCTCGAGCCACAGCTTCGCAGTCAGCGCGCAAAGCGCCGCATCGATATCATCGATCGACTTCAGCGCGCTCGCATCGATACCCGCGTCTTCGAGAATGGCCCGACGCTGAACCCGCTTCATTTTCGCCGATGCGGCGTCAATGCCCAGCATCGCGCATGTGATCGCATGTGGAAACGTCTCGAAGCACACGCGAGACGAACGCTTGCTTGACGCAGTGAGTAGCGGATACGTGTCGAAGAACGTCGAGTAGATAAGCTCGCCGCTCAGCATCCACTCATAGAACCGGTTTGAACCGGCAAGCTCACGCGTCGGCGTAGAGAACAAAGCAATGCGTTGCCGCGCAAGCGCAGACTCCGCAGCGCGGCGTCCGGTTTTAGTCGCCCATCGACATGGCGCATCGATCCCCACTGCATCGACGTTCCAGTCGACGCAAAGCCGCCGCATCTCGTCGGGCGTGCCTCTGAATGGCGTCCCTTCCACCACCTGTGCGTCACGCAGAATGACGAGGTGAGCTCCCTTCTTCGCACCGCCAACATCGATTCCGGCAACCGTGCGTGTTCCGTGAGAACCCATCACACTCAATCCGATTCGACCTGAGGTCCACTCGTAGCCGGCGTCGGCTCCGGCGCACCAACCGCAGCGCCACTAGCCGGCGTCAAAGCACCCGCACCACCACCCGCAGTCTTCACCGGCACAACCCCCGCCAAAAACTTCTGCACATGCGGCAACCAGATCGGAATCGACCGCTCGACACTGAACATCCCATGCCCGTTCTGCCCAAACGGCGCTTCCATCACGAACTCACCACGCCCACCCGCCGCCTGAAACGCGGCAAACCAGCTACGCGTGTAGTCCGGCGCAAAGTATTTGTCGTTCTCGACGTAATGCCACAGCACCGGCACGCGCGTGGTCGAAGCGAAATGGCCGATCGTCTTCGCCATGTTTTCCGGCGCGCATGGCTCACCAGGATGCTTGACCGGATCGCCGCCGCGCCCACCTGAAAAGTTCACGACCGCAACGAGCCCCGGCGGATCGAAGCTCGCGGCAGCGAGCGAAGCGAAGCCGCCGGCGGACTGTCCAACCAGCACGACATGATGCTTGTCGACCTGAGGCAGCGTATCGGCATACGCGATGGTGGCGAGAATATCCTGCGCGGCCGCTTTGCCTGCGGCTTCGTAATCGGCGCCGTGGCACGAGCCCGCGTCTTCGGCGAACGTGCCGCCTGTGGCGCCGTAGCCGCGACGAATCGGCACGATCACCATGAACCCCATGCGCACGAATTCACGAATCTGCGGTACTTCGCGATAGCGTCCGACCTTCACGCGGTCGCGCGCATTCGGTGGATTGCCGTGACTGAGCACGATCAACGGAAACGGGCCAGGGCCATCGGGCTGCCAGGTTGTTGCAACAAGCTCGCGATGCGAGTCGCCGAAGAAACCATGTTCGGTCATCGGCACGTGCACGATGGTCTCGTGCAGATCGGTCGCCAATGGGCCGGTGTCGTCAGCAAAGGCCGGCGCAACAGCGGACAACGCAGCAGCCACTGCCATCCCCCAGACAAGACCTGCAAGCCTCACCCGCATCCAGCTTCCCCTCGTTCGTTCAAACCTTGTCAGCCACAGCCAGCGGCAACCGCGCTTCGACCAAACCGAAGTCAATCGAACTCCATCCCACCGTTCCGCCGCAACGCATCCAGCCGCACGATCTGCTCCGGCAGAATGCGTCCCATCGAAAGCGGCGGCAGCTTGTCGATGTCGAAGAAGCCGACCTCGCTGGTCTCGACGCCGATCACATCGCCGCGCGTCGTTGCAACGATTTCGCCAAGCATCACGAGCTTCCAGATATGAAAGACGCTAGGCGGATGCGGATGCTTGCGGTTGTCCCACACCGCGAGCAGGCGGTTCACGCGCACCGTGTATCCACTTTCTTCGCGCACCTCGCGCACGGCATTCTCCGCGGGCGTCGCGCCGACATCGGCCCATCCTCCGGGAATGGACCAGCAGCCATCCGCGGCTTCGCGCACGAGCAGGATTTGCCCGGCATCGTTGAACACCGCGCAGCGCACGTCCAGCTTCGGGTTCGCGTAGCCCTCTTCCTGCAGGAACAGCTCGGCGACCTGCGCCGTCTCCATGCCCGACAGTTCCGCAAGCTGTGCATGCGCGATGGCTGCGATTTCCTGGTATCGCTCCTTGTCGAACGTGCCCTCGGTGTAGTGGAGACCGCTCTGCGCGATCGCAAGGAGACGGCGGGCCTGTTCGAGTCGCGACGTAGACACGGGTAGTGGCTCCAGAAAAGAGTTCGATTCGATGCATCGCTTGCTTGCAGAAAGCTTGCGGCGAGCAGCATCGTGTTAACGATACCTGAGCGCGTCGCCGATTCGCTCGCATTCCCGATCCTTTCTCTGTAAGAATGGCAGCTTCCGCACGACTCACTCCCCGTTCGCCGCATCCGTTCGGGCTGCGGCACGCGATCGAGAGGAGAGCAGCGAAAGTGGACGACACGGATATCGACTTCCATTGCACGATGTGCGGCAAGTGCTGCCACAACCTGCGCTTGCCGCTCACGGTCGGCGAAGCCATCGCATGGCTCGAGCGCGGCGACGATGTCGACGTGCTGTGCGAGGCGTTGCCGTGGCCGGTCGAGCCCGATGCGTCCAATGCCGAAGCGATCTATCGTCGCCAGCGTTCGTCCCCGACGACGAGCGGCTCGCTCCCCACGCGCATCCAGATCGTGCTTGCGGCGTCGTTCGCTGGGCCGTGCCCGAATCTCGGCGAAGGCAACGTGTGCGGCATCTACGATGACCGCCCGCTCGTGTGCCGCATCTATCCGGCCGAAATGAATCCGTTCGTTCGCCTCGCGCCCGAACACAAGGCGTGTCCGCCGGATGCGTGGCAAGGCGCGCCGCTGACGCGCGGTGGCCGCATCGTCGATGCAGCGATGGTCGAACTGATCGAGCGCTCGCAGCTCGCCAGTCGGCAGGAGATCGAAACGAAAATGAAAGTGTGCGTGGCGCTCGGTCTGCACGAAGCCGCGCTCGCGAACGAAGGTTTCGTGATCCATGCTCCGGAGCGAAGCGTGTTGCTCGATGCGCTGAAGCATTCCACGCAGTCCACGGGCGCCATGTCATCGGCCAACGGAGACTGGACCTACGTGTCGAACCGCATGAAGACCGTCAACGCGCTGAAGTCGGTTGGCGCGACGAGCGTGTTCGCCGATACGTTCGACACCGAAGCACACCAGTATCTCGGCTTTTTCGAAGCCGCAGCGGAAGCCTGAAGCGGCTACTTAATTTTTCGTAATACGAAGCGCCCGTTTATGGCAGCTTTGCCATTCTGGCGCCATCGATCTGTTAGTGCCAGGCAACTAGCATAGACCCCAGTCACCGAGCGACGTGTACCGTCTCGGTCGATCAGCATGTGCCGTGCTGGAGGGTGTCTGCACCGGCTTTCTGTGTCGCGCGCGCCGCGCTGTGGTGTCGCGCCGCCATCGCGCGACCGGCCGGCGCTGCGCTCGAACTGCTTCGTGACGTAGGTCGCGCAAGCATCCATCGGGTTGCGCTCACGCAACTGCTCACGGCGGCGTCCTTTCGCTCCCCGCTTCCTTTTCGGGCACGTTTCAATGTGGATTGTCAACGTTGCACTCAAGCGGCCGTACACGTTCATCGTGATGGCCATCCTGATCCTGCTGGCGACGCCGTTCGTCCTGTACACGACGCCGGTTGACGTGTTGCCCGAGATCAACATCCCGGTCGTCAGCATCATCTGGAGCTACACGGGTCTGTCCGCGGAGGACATGGCCAACCGCATCACGTCGGTCAACGAGCGCAGCCTGACCACCACCGTTAACGACATCGAGCACATCGAGTCGCAATCGCTGCAGGGCATCGCGATCATCAAACTGTTCCTGCAACCCAACGCGAACATCCAGACCGCGATCGCGCAGACGGTTGCGGTCGAGCAGGCGCAGCTGAAGCAGATGCCGCCGGGTGCGACGCCGCCGCTCGTGATCAGCTATTCGGCGTCGAGCATTCCGGTGATCCAGCTCGGCATGTCGAGCCCGCGTCTGTCGGAACAGGACCTCAACGATCTCGCGCTGAACTTCCTGCGCCCGCAGCTCGTGACGATTCCCGGCGCGGCCGTGCCGTATCCGTATGGCGGCAAGACGCGCCTGATTTCGGTCGACCTCGACACGCACGCGCTGCTCGCGAAAGGGCTCACGCCGCTCGATGTGGTGAACGCGGTCAACGCGCAGAACCTGATCCTGCCGACAGGTACCGCGAAGGTGGGCCCGAAGGAATACACGGTGGACATGAACGGCTCGCCCACCACCATCGAGGGGCTGAACGACATACCCGTGCGAACGGTGAATGGTGCGACCACCTATCTGCGCGAAGTGGCGCACGTGCGTGACGGCTTCTCGCCGCAGACCAACGTGGTGCGTGAAAACGGCCATCGCGGCGTGCTGATCTCGATCCTCAAGACAGGCAGCTCGTCGACGCTATCGATCGTGAACGCGCTGCATGCGCTGCTGCCAACGGCGCGCGCGCAGTTGCCGCAGGACCTGAGCCTCACGGCGCTGTTCGATCAGTCGGTGTTCGTTAAGGCATCGATTGCGGGCGTGGTGCGCGAAGCGGTGATCGCTGCGGCGCTGACCGCGATGATGATCCTGCTGTTTCTCGGCAACTGGCGCAGCACCTGCATCATCGCGATCTCGATTCCGCTGTCCATCCTGAGTTCGCTGATCGCGCTGCACGCTTTAGGGCAGACGATCAACATCATGACGCTGGGCGGCCTCGCGCTCGCGGTGGGTATTCTCGTCGACGATGCGACGGTGACGATCGAGAACATCGAGCGGCACCTGCATATGGGCACGAATCTGCACGACGCGATCCTTGAAGGCGCGGGCGAAATCGCGGTGCCCGCGCTGGTGTCGACGCTGTGTATCTGTATCGTGTTCGTGCCGATGTTCTTTCTGACCGGCGTGGCGCGCTATCTGTTCGTGCCGCTCGCCGAAGCGGTGGTGTTCGCGATGCTCGCTTCGTACGTGCTGTCGCGTACGCTCGTGCCGACGCTCGCGATGCTGCTGATGGGCCACGCGCACAAACCGAAGAAGGGCAAAGCGAAGTACGCGAGGCCCAATCTCTTCATGCGTCTGTATCACCGCTTCGACAAGGCGTTCGAGCGCATGCGCGGCGGCTACATCATGATCCTGAGCAGCCTGCTGGTACGCCGCAAGATGTTCACGTCGTGCTTCCTCGCGTTCTGCGTGCTGTCGCTCGGTCTCGTGTTCGTGCTCGGCGAGGACTTCTTCCCGACCGTCGACGCGGGCGACATCCGCCTGCATATGCGTGCGCCTACCGGCACCCGCATCGAAGAAACCGCGCGCCTCGCGGATCAGGTCGAAAAGGTGATCCGCCAGGTGGTGCCCGCGAACGAGCTCGGCACGATTCTCGACAACCTGGGCCTGCCGTATAGCGGCATCAACCTGTCGTACAGCAACGCGGGCACGATCGGCACGCTCGACGGCGAGATTCAGGTCGCGCTGAACGAAAGCCATCATCCGAGCCAGATCTACATCGACAAGCTGCGCGCGATGCTGCCGCGCCTCTTCCCGGGCACGGAGTTCTTCTTCCAGCCCGCGGACATCGTCACGCAGATCCTGAACTTCGGCTTGCCGGCTGCCGTCGACGTGCAGATCTCGGGCACGAACCAGAGCGGCAATCTGCAGGTGGCGCGCGAGCTGATGAAGCAGATCAAGCAGATTCCCGGCAACGTGGATACGCACATCCAGCAGAAGCAGGACGAGCCGGTCATTGATCTCACGATGGACCGCACGCGTCTGCAGCAGCTGAACCTGAGCGCCGCGAACGTCGCACAGAACCTGCTGATTTCGCTGTCCGGCAGCTCGCAGACCTCGCCGGGCTTCTGGTACAACCCGCGCAACGGCGTCGAATACAACCTCGCGATCCAGACGCCGCAATACCTCATATCGTCGATCGACGCGCTGATGCGAACGCCGGTGTCGTCCGCGCTTACGGGCCCGACGCAGCTGCTCGGCAACCTCGTGCGAGTGCATCAGAAGAGCCAGTTCGCGGTGGTCACGCACTACAACATCCGCCCGGTGATCGACGTGTACGTCAGCGTGGAAGGTCGCGATCTCGGCAGCGTCGCGTCGCAGATCAACAGGCTCGTCGACAAGGCGCGCGCCACGCTGCCGCGCGGCAGCCAGATCACGGTGCGCGGCCAGGTGCAGACGATGCGTACGTCGTATCTCGGCCTGGGTCTTGGCGTCGCGATGGCGATCGTGCTCGTGTATCTGCTGATCGTCGTCAACTTCCAGTCGTGGATCGACCCGCTGATCATCATCAGCGCGCTGCCCGCGGCGCTCGCCGGCATCGTGTGGATGCTCTTCATCACCGGCACTCACATGAGCGTGCCCGCGCTGACCGGCGCAATCATGACGATGGGCGTCGCGACCGCGAACTCGATCCTGATGGTGGCGTTCGCACGGCAACGTCTCGCGGCGGGCGCGCCGCCGCTCACCGCGGCGCTCGAAGCCGGCGCAAGCCGGATTCGCCCGGTGCTGATGACGGCGCTCGCGATGATCATCGGCATGGTGCCGATGGCGCTCGGCATCGGCGAGGGCGCGGAGCAGAATGCGCCGCTCGGCCGCGCGGTGATCGGCGGCCTGATGTTTGCCACAGTGTCGACGCTGTTTTTCGTCCCGCTGCTGTACGCGGGCATCCATAGCCGCCTGGCGCGCCGCGAGGCACGTCGCCGGGCTGAGGAAGAGCTGGAAGACGATGACGACGAAAGCGGTGCGTCGCCCTCTCATCCGCACGCGTAAAAGTTCTGGACGGCTGAACGAAATGACTGAGAAAACCCACGCCTCGCTGGCAATCCCGGCACTGGACACCGAAGACGGACACGCGCTGCCTCCGCGTCATCGCGAATGGCGACGCGCGAAGATCGCAGTCGTGATCGTGCTGCTGCTGCTCGCGGCGGGCGCGCTGCGCACGGTGGTCGCAAACATCCTGCAAAGCCGCACGGTGGCGACGACGACCCAGCAGAACGCGAAGCAGTACGTCGACGTGGTCACGCCGAAGACCACCGAGGCCAGCGGCGCGACGCTGCTGCCGGGCACGCTGAGCGGCTATGTCGAATCGCCGATCTACGCGCGCGCGACTGGCTATCTGCTGCACTGGTACGTCGACATCGGCGCGCAGGTGAAGCAGGGGCAGCTGCTTGCCGAACTCGATACGCCCGAGATCGATCAGGAGCTCGCGCAGGCCGTTGCGCAACGCGACCAGATGAAGGCGAGCCTCGCGCTCGCGAAGACCTCGTACGATCGCTGGCAGCAGTTGCGGCAGCGCGATGCGGTCTCGCAGCAGGAACTCGACGAGCGGCAAAGCACGTACAACCAGGACGTCGCGAACCTTGAGGCTTCGAATGCGAACGTGGAGCGGCTGCGCCAGCTCGAATCGTTCAAGCGCATCGTCGCGCCGTTCACCGGCGTGATCACGCAGCGCAACGTCGACGTCGGCGACCTGATCGATGCGGGCAGCGGCACGAGCCGCGCGCTGTTCGCGATGGTGCAGTCCGATCCGCTGCGCGTGTATGTGCAGTTGCCGCAGGCCTACGCGCAGAACGTGACGGTCGGGCAGGACGTCGTCGTCACGCAGGCCGAGCTGCCGGGCAAGGAATTCCACGGCACGATCACGCACATCGCGGGCGCGATCGACGTGGCGACCCGCACGCTGCAGATCGAAGTGCGGCTGCCGAATCCGGACAACAAGCTGCGCCCGGGCGCGTATGTGCAGGTATCCGTGCCCGCGTCCGCGCAGGGCGAACTGACAGTGCCGGACAACGCGCTGCTGTTCCGCGCGCAAGGGCCGCAGTTCGCGGTGGTCGACGATAACGGCGTCGTGCATCTGAAGTCGATCACGATCGCGCAGGATCTCGGTCAGACGCTCGAAATCTCGAACGGCATCGCGCCGACCGATCGCATCATCATCAACCCGAGCGATTCGATCGACAACGGCGATCACGTCGTCGTGCAGGCGCAGAACGCGCCGCCCCAGCAGAAGCCGCAACCGCGCACGCAGCAGCAGGCGAAGAACGGAGGGCAGTCGTGAAGTATCGCGCTCGTCTTTGCCCGCATCCTGCATTCGCGACGGCAATGTGCGCAGTGGCCAGCGCCGCGCTGCTGACCGCGTGCACGGTCGGGCCGGACTATAAGCAGCCGCATGTCGACGCGCCGCCCGCGTGGCACACGGAAGGCTATTGGCGCGTCGCGCAGCCGTCGCATGCGCCGCTCGATCCGGACTGGTGGAAGAGCTTTAGCGACGACACGTTGAACGGTCTGGAAACGCAGGCGCTCGCGCAGAACCAGACGCTCGTCGCGGCCAGCGCGCACTACGATCAGGCCCGCGCGACGCTCGCGAACAACGAGGCGCAGCGTTTGCCTGAAGTGGATCTGTCCGGTGCCGCGGCGCGCGAGAAGATCTCGAAGAACCGGCCGCTCACGAATTACGGCACGCCGAATCAGTCGACGGTGCAGAACAGCCTGCAGATCGGCCCGACGGTCAACTACGACACCGACCTGTTCGGCCGCATCCGTCGCGAGGTGGAAGGCGCGAAGGCGTCGGCGGAACAATCGCGGGACGACCTTGCGAACGCGCGGCTCGTGCTCACCACCGATCTCGCGACCGACTACTTCTCGCTGCGCGAGCTCGACGCCGAGATCGACGTGCTGAACCAGTCGGTCGCGCTGCAGGAAAAAGCGCTCAACTACGTGAAGTCCGAGCATGAACTCGGCTCGGTGTCGGGCCTCGATCTGCTTCAGCAGCAGTCGCTGCTCGACTCCACCCGCGTGCAGGCCACGTTGCTCGTGAACCAGCGCGAGACCGAAGAGCACGCGATCGCGGCGCTCGTCGGCGTGCCCGCGCCGCAGTTCACGATCGCGCCGAAAGTCGTGCAGACCGCGGTGCCGGCGATTCCGCTCGGCGTGCCGAGCGACGTGCTGCAGCGGCGGCCCGACATTGCTTCGGCCGAACGCGCAATGGCCGCCGCGAACGCGCAGATCGGCGTCGCGAAGGCCGCGTTTTTCCCCAGCCTGACGCTCGTGCCGGGGCTCGGCTGGGAGAGCACGTCGTTCGCGAGTCTGCTGACGGCGCCGAGCCTGTTCTGGACGCTCGGTGCATCGCTGAGCCAGGTGGTGTTCGACGGCGGCCGGCGCGCGGCCAACGTCGATTTCGCGAGCGCGGGTTACAAGGCGGCGGAGGCGAACTACCGGCAGGCCGTGCTGACGGCGTTCCAGCAGGTGCAGGACGGCGTCACCGGTCTGTCGGTGCTCGACGACGCGTCGAAGCAGTCGAGCCAGGCCGTGGCCGACGCGCGCAAGCTGCTGTCGCTCGCGAACGACCGATACTCGGGCGGCCTCGTCGCGTACCTGGACGTGATCACCGCGCAGCAGTCGCTGCTGACGAGCGAGCGGCAGGACGTGCAGATCCACGGCCAGCAGATGTCGCTCGCGGTATCGCTGGTGAAGGCGCTCGGCGGCGGCTGGGATGGGTCGCAGCCGGCGGTGGCGGTGGGTGCATCGGGTGCATCGGGCGCGTCGGCTGCGTCGGGTATGGATGGAAAAGACACCGCACCGGGCACGCCCGTGCGGCAGGAGGCGATGAATCACGCGGACTGACCCGGTGCGGGCGGATTTGCGCGGAGGGCGGCGAGGGTGCCGCCCTGAAAGCGCTGGTTCAGCGTGTTTCGTATAATCGTAAGGTCAGGGGAGGGGCGCCAATGAAGCTGCTCATCGTGGAAGACGAACTCAAGGTCGTGGATTACCTGCGCTCCGGGCTGACGGAGCAGGGCTGGGTCGTCGATGTCGCGCTAGACGGCGAGGAAGGCATGCATCTCGCCACCGAATTCGACTACGACGTGATCGTGCTCGACGTGATGCTGCCCAAGCGTGACGGCTTCAGCGTGCTCAAGGCGCTGCGCATGCGCAAGCCCACACCGGTCATCATGCTCACCGCGCGCGACCACGTGAACGACCGCGTGCGCGGCCTGCGCGAAGGCGCGGACGACTATCTCACCAAGCCATTCTCGTTCCTCGAACTCGTCGAGCGTCTGCATGCGCTCGCGCGCCGCACGCGTTCCCAGGAGTCCACGCTGATTTCGGTCGGCGATCTGTTCGTCGACCTGATTGGCCGGCGCGCAACGCGCGAAGGCGTGCGGCTCGATCTCACCGCGAAGGAATTTCAGCTGCTGAGCGTGCTGGCGCGCCGCCAGGGCGACATCCTGTCGAAGACGGCGATCACCGAACTCGTGTGGGACGTCAACTTCGACAGTCACACGAACGTGGTGGAAACCGCGATCAAGCGGCTGCGCGCGAAGCTCGACGGACCGTTCCGCACCAAGCTGCTGCACACCGTGCGCGGCATGGGTTATGTGCTCGAAGTGCGTGAGGAGGCCGAAGCATCATGAGTGGCCTCTACACGCGCGCTAGCTAGGACAGGCATCATGAACCGCTCGATCGCCCGCCGCCTCGCGCTGATGTTCGCGCTCGTCGCGCTGTCAGTCTTTACGCTCGTCGGCAGCGGGCTCTTTCTCGTGCTGCGCTCGCAGCTCGAACATCATCTCCGCGAATCGCTCGACGACCGCACGGAGATCGCGAAGATCATCGTTTATCACGCGATCAATCCGGACAAGTGGCGGATGGCGCGCGAGAAACTCACCGACATGACGCCGCGCGACGGCACCACGAACTTCTCGGTGTCGAGCGCCGACCCGGCGTTCAACTACGGCCACCTGGTGCAGGGCCGCGTGATTAACCAGTGGCCGGGCAACTATGAACGCGTGCGTACCGACGGCGCCGCGCATGACATGCTGACGAGCACGCTGCAGCTGCCGCCGTTCGGCGGCCGGCCGGCGGTGCAGCTGCAGGTGGCGGCGAGCTACAGCCCGAACGTGCGCACCATGCAGGCATTCGGTTTCGCGCTGGCGGCGCTGTCCGCACTGGGCAGCTTCGCGGTGCTGCTGCTGAGCTATTCGGTCACGCGCATCGGTCTTACGCCGCTGCGGCGGCTGACGCGCGAGGCGTCGGCGGTGAGTCCGGACAACCGCTCGCAGCGGCTCGACACCACGTCGCTGCCGCTCGAACTGAACGATCTCGCGAACTCGTTCAACGGCGCGCTACAACGGCTCGACGCGGCGTACGGACGCCTCGAATCGTTCAACGCGGACGTCGCGCACGAACTGCGCACGCCGGTCACGATCCTGATCGGACAGACCGAAGTCGCGCTGTCGCGCAACCGTTCTGTCGACGATTTACAGCACACGCTGCAGTCGAACCTCGAAGAGTTCGAGCGCATGCGCGGCATCATCAACGACATGCTGTTTCTCGCGCGTGCCGATCAGGGCGAACGCGCGACGGGGCTCGTGGAGGTGTCGCTCGCGGCGGAAGTTGCGCGCACGCTGGATTTTCTGGAGATTCCGCTCGAAGAGGCGGGCGTGCACGCGGTGGCGCGCGGCGATGCAATCGGGCTCGTGAACCGGTCGCTGTTCGGCCGCGCGTGTACGAATCTCGTGATGAACGCGATCCAGCATTGCGCGCGCGGCGCGACGCTCACGGTCACCGTCACCGTCGTTCGCGATGCGGGGCATGTGCAGTTGCGCGTCGCGAACCCGGGCGAGCCGATCGCGCCTGAAGTGCTCAATCACCTGTTCGACCGCTTCTATCGCGCGGAAGTGTCGCGTACCAACAGCCGCGAGAACCACGGGCTCGGTCTTGCGATCGTCAAGGCGATCGCGGAGATGCACGGCGGCACCGTGTTCGTACGATGTGCGGACGGGATCAACACGTTTGGTTTTTCAGTGGCGAGCGCGCGGCAGGATCGCACCGATCTGCACGAAAGCGGCGCACCGATGACGGTGGGTCCGGCGCCGTCCAACCTGACGCCCGTGACGACGTTCAAGGCGCGTTGAGTCTGCGCGGGTTTGCGCCTGTGCACGCTGGCAACGACGGTGCGTGTGCGTCCACGCGTGTGCGCGTCGCTGCGTTTTGCGTCTTTTGCGTCTTGAATCACGCGCGCGTCGCCGCTCCCGCGCGGCGGCTCTCCAGCAGCGGCAGCAGCTGGCAGACGATCAATCCGGTGAGCATCAGCGCGCAGCCAAACAGCGCGCGGCTCGATAGCGTCTCGCCGAGCACGATCCAGCCGGACAGCGCGGCGAACACCCCCTCCATGCTGAAGATGACGGCGGCGTGCGCCGGCGCGGCGTCTTTCTGCGCGACCACCTGGATCGTGTAGCCGATGCCGACCGAAAGCGCGCCGCCATACAGCACGGTCGGCGCGCCGGCCGCGATCACGGCCAGGTTCACGGGCTCGATGGCGAGCGCGATCGCGAGACAGATCACGCCGCACACGACGAACTGCACGAGCGACAGCGCGAGCGGATCGAGCCGTCGCGCGAAGTATCCGACGACCATCACCTGCACCGAGATCACGACCGCACAGCCGAGCTGGAACCAGTCGCCGTAGAGAATCGTGAAGTGTTCGCTGACGCTGAGAAAGTACATGCCGACCACCGCGAGCAACGCGCCGAGCCAGGTGCCCATGCCGGTCTGATGGCGCATCAGTACGCCGAGCACCGGCACGATGATCACGTACAGCGACGTGATGAAGCCGGCGTTCGCGATCTTCGTGTACTTGAGGCCGATCTGCTGCAGCGAGATCGACAGCGCGAGCAGGATGCCGAGCACGACGCCCGCCACCAGCAGATCGCGCTGCATCGCGCGCGGCGCGCTCAGGAGCCGCACTCGTGACGCCGTGGGCCGCAGGCACGCGATCAGCGCGAACACGACGCCCGCGCCCAGCAGGAAGCGCAGACCGGTGAACAGGAACGGACCGATCGCGTCGAGGCTCAGCCGCTGCGCGACGAACGCGGAGCCCCAGATGATCGCGGCGATCAGCATCAGCAGGTTGGCGCGAAGGTGGCGGCGGGTGGCGGGTTGCATGCGATCGGGTCTTGGATGAGGGTGGTGCGCGTCGCAGCGTGCGTGCGGTTTGATGCTGAATGCAGCGTGGCTAGACGCGCAGCGACGTGATGAACCGCCGATGATACCGCGTTCCTTGCGTCGGGCTTTCGCTGTCCGTCGTCCAGCCGGTCAGCCGATCGGTCGCCTGATTGCATGCGGTCGCGCGATAATCGCGCAATCCGGCCGCGCACTTCCGCGCCGCCCGCTTCCAACCGTGCGGATCACGACGATGGACGAAAAGGACTGGATTGCCGGCGCCGCGAAGGCGCTCGCGATCATCGAAGCGTTCGACGAAGACCACGCGCGCATGACGCCGACCACCGTGGCCACTCGCGCGGGGCTGTCGCGCACGGCGGCGCGCCGCTATCTGCTGACGCTCGGCGAGCTCGGCTATATCGACACCGACGGCAAGCTCTTCTGGCTCGCGCCGCGCGTGTTGCGGCTCGGCCAGTCGTACCTCGAATCCGCGCGCCTGCCGCGCACCGTGCAGCCGTTTCTTCAGCGCATTACCGCCGAGGTGCAGGAGACGGCGCTGGTCGCGATTCTCGATGAGCACGATGTGGTCTACGTGGCGCGCAACGGCGTCAATCGCGCGATGGCGATGGGCTTCGTGCTGGGTTCGCGGGTGCCGGCGCCACTGTCTTCGGCGGGGATGATCTTGCTGGCGTCGCGCGCGCCCGAGGAGATCGACGCGTGGCTCGCGACCTACGAGATCCGGCTCTTCACGCCGTACACCTACGCGAGCATCGACCGGCTGCGCGAGGTGCTGGCCGAAGCACGCCGCAATGGCTACGTGGTCACCGACCAGCAGCTTGAGCCGGGCATGCGTGGCGTCGCGGTGCCGCTGCGCGACCGGCACGGCAATGTGGTCGCCGCCATCAGCGTGAGCATGCCGATCGGACAGGAGTCGGCGAACGGCGCGTTGCATCGCGTGCTGCCCGTTTTGCAGGAAACCGCGAGTCTCCTGCGTAATCTCGTCTGATCAATACGGACGCGCAAACCGCAAAAAGAAGGCAAAAATAAGGCAAAAAGCGCGAATCCGCATATCGTTCGGCATTCACGAGTTTTCCCTGTCTCACGGAAAATACAATCCACCCTTTTTGGGATGACAAACGCCCAACGCTGCGTGATACTGCCCCGCGGGGAATATTCGGGTGCCCACGCCCATCGGTTTCACCCCGCTGCAGTTATTCATTCACATTGACTTGATTGTCAGGTTTGGGGATTCCATCAATGAAGAAGATCATCGCCTCGCTCGTCACCGCAGCCGTCGCACTGGTTTCCGTCCAGGCTTTCGCGCAAAGCTCGGACGCCGCTGCGGCCGCTCCGGCCAGCGCAACGAAGAAAGCCCATCACACCCACAAGAAGCTGAAGACGCACGGCAAGCGCGCCGGCGTGTCGTCGGCGGCTTCGGCTGCCGGCACGAGCGACAACGGCTCGCAGAACTAAGCCTCGCGCCGCGCAAGCGGCGTCAGTCGCAGAAGTCAGTCGTTGAAGCACGAAAGGCCAGGGCGTTCGCCCTGGCCTTTTTCGTTTGATGTGACGAAAGCGTCGTTCAGTGGTGCAGCGCGAGCTCGATCACCTTCACGAGCACGAGGCCCACTGCGATCACGAGATACAGACGCAGCACGCCCATCCACACCCGCTGGCTCAGGCTGATCTGCGGCGCCGGCAGCTCGTCGAGCGGCGGCATGCGCCAGCTGTCGCGCGCGTCGCGATCGACGGCAGCGCGCACCGCGCCGAGCCAGCCGTTCGCATCGCGCCGGCGCAGCCACAGCGCGATCGCGGTGCCGACGACGGCGAGCAGCGTGCCGCCGACCAGAATCTCGATCATCGCCGCGCCGCTGATATCCGGGAACAGCACCGACCCCGTCAGGATGATCGACAGCATCACGAGCGCCCAGATCACCGCGCCGGTGAAGAGATTCAGGCGCAGCGAGTTGACCCACGGCCCGAGCACCGCGCGGTCGTTGCACAACAGCAGCAGGAACACGGTGGCGCTGGGCAGCAGCACGCCGGCGAGCGTCTGCACCGCTTCGGTCAGGAGGCCGAGCGGGCTGCCCGGAATCAGCACAAGCGCCGCCGCGAGCGCGATGATGCCGAAGTAGACGAGATAGAAGCCCTTCGCGTCGCCGACGCCGCGATGCAGCGAATGGCGGATGCCGAACGTGTCGCCGATCGCGTAGGCGGTGGACAGCGACACTGCCGCCGCGCCGATGATGCACGCGTCGAGCAGCGCGACCGCGAAGATCGTCGCGGGCCAGCGGCCGACATAGCGGTCGAGGCCGGCGATGATGCCGCCCGCATCGGTGAACTGGCCGAATTCAGGGCGCCCCGCGAACAGCGCGGAGGAGAACGAAATCATCGCGACCGCGCCGATCATCACGAAGCCGATGCCGATCCACAGGTCCGCCTTTTCGTACTTCATGAAGCGCGGCGTGATCCGCTTGTCGATCACATAGCTCTGCTGGAAGAACAGCTGCCACGGCGCGACCGTCGTGCCGACGATGCCGATCACGAGCAGCATCACGTCGCTCGTCTTTGCGTGCGCGGGCCAGTTCGGCACGAAGAAATCGCGCGTGATCTGCCCGACGGGCGGGTGGATCGATACGAGCACCGGCACGAGCAGCAGGCTCAGGATGCACAGGGCGAGCGCGAAGCGTTCGAAGCGGCGGAAGTCACCGGTGCTGACGGCGGCGCCGGTCAGCAGTGCGGCGACCAGCACGCCGGCCACGCGCGGCACGCCGAGAAACTCGAGCGCGAACGTGATGCCGATGAACTCGGTGACGATGGTGAGCGCATTGAGCAGGAACAGGTCGATCACGCTGAACGCGCCCCAGAAGCGGCCGAAGCGCTGGAAGATCAGGCGTGCATGGCCGACTCCGGTCACGGCGCCGAGGCGCAGCACCATCTCCTGATTCACGAACAGCACGGGGATCAGGAGCAGCAGCGTCCACAGCAGCGACGTGCCGTAGTTCTGGCCGGCCTGCGTGTAGGTGCCGAACGCGCCCGCATCGTTGTCGCCGACCATCACGATGAGGCCGGGGCCGAGGATCGCGAGCAGCGTGCGGATCCGCGCGGACCAGTTGCGCCGCGAGCCCGTGTCGTGATGCGCGATCGTGCCGAATGCGCCGCGGATGTCGCCGACGTGCGCGTCGTCGAGCACCGCGCTGCGTTCGCGCGCGGGCGGTGCGGCCTGGTTGATCTGTGCTGGCGTGGACATGTGCAGCTCCCTGTTGTTTTGATGTTGTCGTCGGTCTTGCGATCCGCCGGTCCGTCCCTGACGGCCGGCGGTTCCATACGTCGGTTAACGGCGC
The DNA here is from genome assembly GCF_003443895.1 of Paraburkholderia phosphatilytica. Taxonomy (GTDB): domain Bacteria; phylum Pseudomonadota; class Gammaproteobacteria; order Burkholderiales; family Burkholderiaceae; genus Paraburkholderia; species Paraburkholderia phosphatilytica. The sequence goes on from NZ_QQOA01000016.1 coordinate 128,453, forward strand.
GCCGGACGCTTCGCCGTAGCGAAACGCAGACGCCACGCGCGCAGCGCCTGCACGAGCGAGCGCGTCAGGTTGTGCTCGCGCGGATTCAGCGCGAGCAGGGTGTCGTAGTGGACGCGCGCTTCTTCGATGTGCGGCAGCTTTGCCACGAGGAGAGCGAATTGCATGATGGTTCCTCCGGTGAGACAGGGTGCTTCGTGAGCTTCGTTTTTCGGGCCCGTGAAGCCTGCATCGTGATCTCAGAGGCGCTCGCGGAAAGGGCGGGCGCGGCCGGGGACAACACTGCAAACTTCGTCAGTCGATGCGTGCGGCCTTGAAGATAGAAAGCGGCCGCGGCACCGTCGGGCGTGCATGGCGTAACTGGGGACTAGATTCACCGTCCGGCATGACGGCCTCCCTTCGTGCACGGGGCACGCTTGCGTTGATCCACATGCGCCGCGGCGGGCGACCTTGCGGTCGCGCACGCGCATATGGCGCATGAACGAACACGCGGCATGCAACGCACGCTGCGTATGCCAGACGGACGAACGAATACGCGCGAACGCGACGACGCCCGGATGGCGGTCACCAGATGTGCACGGGGAAGTACGGTGGTACTGCGACGCGCACCGTCTGCCTGTTGGCAGGACGGCGGCTAGAAAGAAGTAGCGCGGGGTGTCCTGCGGTTCAGGCAGCAAGACCGGCGGCTAAACCGGTCGAGGTTGTCGAAGATCGACTACTGCTAACGTCCAAGGCAAATGCCCCTTTTGTTGAGAACACCCAAATTTTAGGCAGCTGGCGGATTGCGCGTCAACGATAAATTCGCTTGGGCGCGCAATTTGCAGAACACCCTGTTGCATGTGGGTCACGCGAGGCGGTCTGGCCCCGCGGGGCGGTCACTTCGTGCTGGACGCGAGGCCTTGCTGCAGGAGCTCGGTGAGGAGGCCAGTCATGCCGTCCGGGTGCGTGGCGGCGCGCGCCTTCAACTGCTCGACGAGCTCCGCGTTCAGCTTGCACGCGAACGGAATCAGGCCTTGCGCCTGGTCGAGCTTGCGCTGCTCGCGACGGTCGAGCTTCGTGTCGTCGGCGCTTTTGCCGAAGCGCTCGGCGTGGGACTGCTTCATTGCGTGGGTCAGCTTCAGCGCCTTGTTTTTCTCAAGGTCGGTCTTCTTCATGGCCATCAGGTGTGCCTCTCGATTCGAAACGATCCGGCATTGTACGCATCGCGCGGGCCCGGCGCGGCCTTCAGACGGGAGCGGGCGGCGGATTGTCGGCGTCGTCGCCGTGGTTGGGCGAGGCGCCCGTCACGCTATCCATCAGCGCGCGCATGCGCTTCCAGTGCGAGCCTTCCCAGAACACCCGTCGACAGATGTCGCAGGTGACGAACTGCGCTTGCCGCTGGAATACGCCTTCCGGCACGCGGTCCGCCGCCTCTTCCTTCGCGATGCGCCGCAACGGCGCGTTGCAGGTCAGACAGAGCCGGAACGGATGCGCGCTGCCGGCAAGGTCGAGGCGGCGGAACACTTCGCGCAGCTGCGCCTCCGGCTTCAGCGCGCGCACGTAGCAGCCGTGCGTGATGGTGCGGCGCTTGAGCAGTTCGCGGTCGCGCGTGAGGACGATGCGTGCTTCGGCGTGCGCGAGGGCTTCGATGTCGGCGTCGGGGTAGTGGTTGTCGTAGAGCGTGTCAAAGCCCGCGAGACGCAGCAGCTGCGCGAGGCCGCCCAGGTGCGCGTCGGCGACGAAGCGCATCACCCGCAGCGGCGCGTCGCGCACGCGCAGGAGCGGGGAGATATCCAGCGCCTCGAACTTCGGATACACCGCGACGCGGTCGCCTTCCTTCAGCGGATGCTCGAAGCCCACCGATTCACCGTTCACCACGATCAGCTCGACCTCGGTATGCGGCACGCCAAGCGCCTCGATCATGTGCTTCGCGGTGGCGTCCCGCGCGCACTCGCACGCGAACGCGCGCCGCCGCAGGGGCCGGGCGAGGAAATCGTTCAGCTCCTCGTAGAAGCGGAAAGTCGCGGTGACCATGGCGCCAGTATCGCACCGCGCCGCTGCATCGTTCACACGGCTGTGCTCTACTGCCGGTTCCAGAAGAGAGGAGCGGCAGATGGATATCGGTTTCATTGGGCTCGGCGAGATGGGCGGCGCGATGGTCGCCAACATGTTGAAAGCCGGGCATCGGGTGCGGGTGTGGAATCGCTCGCCGGAACGCGCGCAGCGGCTCGCCGAAGCGGGCGCGGTGGTGGTGGCGACGCCGGCCGAAGCATTCGCGGGAGACGCGGTGTTTTCGATGCTCGCCGACGATCACGCGGTGCGCGAAGTCTTCGATGCGCCGCTGCTCGCCGGCGCGCCGCGTGGCCTCACGCACGTGAACATGGCGACGATCTCGGTCGCGCTCGCCGAAACCCTTGCGCACGAGCACGCGCATCGCGGCCTGCACTACGTCGCGGCGCCGGTGCTGGGGCGGCCCGACGTGGCGGCGGCGGGGAAGCTGACGATCGTCGCGGCCGGTCCCGCCGAAGCGATCGATCGCGTCCAGCCAGTGCTCGACGCGATCGGCCAGAAGACGTGGCGGATCGGCTCGCTGCCGCAGCAGGCGAGCGTGATGAAGCTGGCGGCGAACTTCATGCTGGCGTCGGCGGTGGAGGCGCTCGGCGAGGCGTCGGCACTGCTCGCGGGCCATGGTGTGGCGATGCAGGACTTTCTCGACGTGATCACCGGCGGTCTGTTCACGGGCCCCGTCTACTCGGGCTACGGCAAGATGATCGCGGAGCGGCGCTACGAGCCGGCGCTCTTCAAGGCGCGTCTCGGGCTGAAGGACGTGCGGCTCGCGCTGGCCGCCGCCAATGCGACACATACGCCGATGCCGATGGCGAGCACGGTGCACGACAGCCTTGTGCAGGCGGTCGCACAGGGCGACGGCGAAAAAGACTTCGCGGTGCTGGGCGAGGTGTCGGCGCGGCGTGCTGGGCGGGCTTGACCGGAGGCACGGCAAGGGTTCGGGCGCGAGCGGGCAGATGCCCGCCTAACGGGCTGTTGCTCATAAGCAACATGCGAAGTGCTTTTCACTTACGAATGTTGCGCCGCATCAAAGGGTTTGCTATAGTGGTTTCTGTCTCCTCCATGTCTCCTCTGATATGGATTAAGCCCGCCAACCTGGCGGGCTTTTTTTCGTCCGTCGTCCGGACGCATCGCTCGTTTCTAGCGCGGCAAAAAGAAATGGCCGCATTGCGCGGCCACCTCTGTCTCTCAGGTCCAGCTTGTTGTCTCGTCGTCAGAATTTGTACGACAGGCCCACGTACGTGATGATCGGATCGGCGCTCAGCTTCGCCTTCGAATCTGACAGCTCGGTGCCGTCGGCGGCCCGCACGATCACCGACGAATACGTCTTCAGCGGGATGTACGTGACGGATGCGACCACGCCGATGTGGTTCGTGATGCTGTAGGTGGCGCCGAGGTTGAACACCGGCGCCCACGAAGACGACGCCTTGCCTTCCACCGTGGTCGTGCCCGGCTTACCCGCGCCGGCCGCGAGCACCGCGCCCAGGTTGTTCTGCGTCGACTGCACGAAGCCCTTCGACAACTGGATGTCCGAGAACCAGTTGTACGACACGCCGATGCCCGCGAACGGCCGGAACTTGTCAGTCGGCTTGCGGAAGTAGTACTGGAAGATCAGCGCCGGGCTCCACTGCCGCACGCTCTTCACGATCGGATTCGCGCCTGGGTCGCCGAGATCCTGGGTGCCGAGCGCGCCGGCGGGTCCCGGCGGCTTGATCGTGCCGGAGCCGTAGATCTTGAACTTCGGCGGCACGCCGGCCACCGTCGTCGTTGCGATGTGATCGGTCCAGAAGTGGGTGATCAACAGGCCCAGCGTGTCCGCGTTGTTGGTCGACAGGCCGGTGCCGGACGACGTGAACTGGTTGGGCAGCCGCAGCGGCGTGTTGATCGGTGTCGGTGCGACGTAGGTGGTGAGCGGCGTGCTCGAGTCCTGCGGCATCACGTGGAACCAGCCGAGCGACACGACGTTGTCGCCCGTGCCCTGCGCATACGCACCCGCCGACAGGCAGGCGGCCGTCACGGCCGCCGCCGTCATCATGCTTTTCTTCATGTTCTCCCTCCGTGTGCGGGTTTCGCTTCAACGCACCTGGCGTTGTCCCAGCCGGTCGATGCGCCTTGTCCCGCCTGCCCGCGGCGCCGGCGCGTGCCGTACGCGCGGCGGCCTGCGGGCGGTTGCCCTCGTTCTATGCCTCGCCGGTTCGCAGAGGCTTCCGTTGCGTCATTGCACGAACGCGCCGATCGTGAAGTACGGCGACGACGCCGTATTCAGGTCAAGGAAGCCGAACACCCCACCGGTGAAGATGAACTTGCCGGTCGCCGTGGTGCTCGACGCGCCAACGTGCGTCGACGTGACGACGCCTGGCGTGCTCTCCGTGAAGTCGAGATTCAGCGCGGTCGCGAGCGATGCCTGCGATGCGTTGAACGGATCGAGCAGCGTGGCTTGCGTGCCTTCGAGCGCGGTGGTCCGGTAGTCGAACTGGCTGTCGACGCCGATGTATTCGCCGTCCTGCGAGTCGACTGCGACGGACGTCTGCGGCGCGAGGATCGAGATGCCGGATTCGTCGTCGGCGTACGGGCCGGGAGGCGTCGACGTGAGCGACGAGCTGGCCGCGCCGGTGCGCACGAGGATCGGCACGAGCTGGTTGCGCAGCTTGCCGACGATCATGAAGCCCTTCGCGTACGGCGTCGTGGCGAGCGTCGGCTTCGCCTGGCCCTGAAAGTTGTCGGTTTCGAACGCGCCGCTGCCATCCGACGACTGCACGAGGTTCGTGCCCGGCTGCTGGCACTTGCCCGCGTTGACGCCGCTGTTGTCGCACTCAGTCCACGTGCCGTCGGCGTTGATCGTGATCTTCGAGTCGACGGTGACAGGCGCGAAGCTCTGCGACGGTATCTGGTGATAGCCGAGCTGGTTGTACGTGCCCGCGACGTTCGCGATGTTCGTCTCGATCGACGAGAAACCGATGAACGGGTAGTACGGGAACGTCGTGTCGGGCACCGCGCCGGCGCCAAGCACGCCGTTGAACTGGATCTCCTTGCCGGGGATCGTGCCGCCCGCGACGCCTTCACCGATGAACACGCGTGCCGGCCGGCTCGAATCGAGGCTCGCGCCGTTCAGCTGGTACGCGCAGTTGTTGAGCTTGGCCGTCGGTAGTCCGGTTTCGCGTGTCAGCGTGCCGCTTTGCGTGGTGCCGGCGCGCGTCGGCGAGACGGTGCCGGTGGTTTGCGGAATCGGCGATTCGACGTAGGTGACCTGCCAGGTCAGCTTGGTCGTGTCGAGCTGCAGTTTCACGAGTTCGCCGTCGCCGCCGCCGCCCGTGAAGGTGGTCGAATAGTCGAGCGAAGACGGACACAACGCGGCGACGTTGGTGGTCGGACTCGTGTTGTCACTGCCGCCGCCGCACGCAGCGAAGAGCGGCGCCACGAGCACGAGCGCCGCGAAAAGCCTCCATTTCATACTGCCTCCCATTTGCTTTGCGGATGGCCAGCTCCCTGTCCAGCCATTCCGTCGGTCTTGTTGTTTACCGGTGCTGCGCCTGCGTTCTCTCCGCTGCTCTTCTTGTGCCGCCCCGGCTTGCGCCGAGGCGGGGTCCTGCGTACCTGCTGACGATCACTTGCTGACGAGTGCGCCGATGCCGAAGTAGGGCGACGAGCTCGTGCCGGAGATCGCGGAGGTCGACGTGATGCCGCCGTTCTCGGTGCCCTGGATCAGGACTCCGTAGAGCCCGCCTGCGGCGATCGCGAAGCCGGTGTTGCCGCTCGTGTCGGTCACATCGACCAGACCGGGCGACGTGTTCGGATAGCTCAGGCCGAACGCGCTTTCAGATGCCTGCGTCGACGGGTTGATGAACGTGCCCGCCGCGCCCTGGATCAGTGTCGCCGTGTACTTGAAGTTCGAGTCGGCGCCGGCGTAACCGCCGTCGAAGCCGCCCGACGCCAGCGAGGTGTCCGGTGCGAGCATCGCGATGCCGGATTCGTCGTCGACGGTGAGCGAGCCCGGATTGGCGACGCCCGTACGAACCACGATCGGGACCAGCACGCCGTTGAGCTTGCCGAGCACCATGTTCGCCGCGGCCGCGCTGCCGAGCGTGGTGCCCGAGCTGAGCTTCGGCGCGTCGGCGCTCGTGAAGTAGCCGCCGGACGACACCAGCGAGAACGCGTTCGCCGTCGTGTTGCAGGTACCACCCGAGCCCGACGTGCAGGAGCCGGTCGCGTTGAACGTCTCGACATCCTGCTTGCCGATCGTCGCGTAGTTGTCCGACGGCTGGATGTGATACAGCAGCGCGTTGTACGTGCCTTGCAGATCGGCGATGCTGGTATCGGTGTTGGCAAAGCCGATGAACGGATAGAAGTCGAACTTGCGGTCGGTCACGGCGAAGAGGCCGGTGCCGATGCCGACAATGGTGGCGCCCGCATACGAAATCTCCGCGCCCGGAATGCCGCCGCCGGCGACGCCGTTCAACCCGATGAGGATCATCGGCGGGTTGGACGTGTTGAAGGTCGACGCGGTGCTGTACGTGCTGCCGTCGGACGCGGTGCCGCTCGCCGGCTGAAGGATGAACGCGCAACGGATCTGTTCGGCCGTCGGCAGTGCGCCGGTCGGCGGATGGGAGACCGTGCCGCTGAGCGTGACGCCCTTGCGGGTCGGTGTGACCTCACCTGGCGCGAGCGGGATCGGCGACTCGAGCCACGTCAGCGTGTAGGTGAGATTCACCGCATCGATGTTGAGCTTGACGATCTCGCCGCTACCGGCGCCGCCAAGATACGTGCTGCTGCCGATGTCGGCCGTGGCCGGACAAAGCGAAGCCGTGGTGCCGGAACTCGGCGAGCCCTGGTTGGTGCAGCTCGAGCCCGAGCATTGTGTCGGGTTGATCGCGGACGGCGCGCCCGTGTTTCCGCCACAGGCAATGAACAACGGGGTCATGGCGATGGCTATCGCCAGCCCCCGCATGAAGGCATGCGACATGTTGTTGTCTCCCTGATGTATTTGTGCGTCGTAATTTCGCTTTGCGCCTTTCCGCTGTCAATTGATAGAACCGTCTAAAAAGGTCGATTCAAACAGCACGTAATTGTGCAAACACGTGGCGCCGTGTGCCTTACGGGACTTTTAAACAAAAAAGATTTTTTGCGCGGCTGTGGCGTGCGGGTCATCGGTCGCTGACGCCCGTCGCGTATGGCACTGGCGAAAGTCGCTAATCATCATCGAACGACCGTTCGCGACAGAATCGGGAGAATCCCTAATGAATTGAAACGCCTGGTAAGCGTGAAAAGCAATATTGACCGGAGCGTCTTTGAGGGGAAGGAGATAATCGGGAAATATTGACCGGATTTAAAACGCCATTCAGCGGCGCGGCTGGCCAGGAGGGTTTCAAACAGAAAAAAAGGCCGACCCGAAGGTCGGCCTCCTGCGCTCGGAGCGAGCGACGTTCAGCGTTTCAAGCCGGTATCTTCCGCGGCGCCGACCGCGAGGTTCATACACTGGATCGCGGCACCCGATGCGCCCTTGCCCAGGTTGTCGAGCCGCGCGACGGTGACGAAGCGCTCCTCGTTGCCGAACACGAACAGGTCGACGCGGTTCGTGTCGTTGTTCGCCTGCACGTCGAAGAAGCCGCCGTCGAGATTGTCTTCCGCGTTGAACGGCATCACGTTCACGAACGCTTCGCCCGCGTAGTACTCGGCGAACAGCGCCTGCACGTCCTGCGGCTTGACCGGCTTCGCGAGCTGACCCGGCGTGAAGAACGTGGTGACCGCGAGGCCCTTGTAGAAGTCGCCGACGATCGGTGTGAAGACCGGCGCGGATTTCAGGCCGGTATGCGCGGCCATCTCGGGCAGATGCTTGTGTGTGAGACCGAGCGCGTACGGGCGCGGGCTCTTCAGCAGATCGTTTCCGCCGGCTTCGTAGTCGGCGATCATTTTCTTGCCGCCGCCGCTGTAGCCGGTGATCGAGTAGCTGTGCGCGGCGAAGTCCGCCGCGACCACGCCCGCATCGACGAGCGGACGCATCGCGAGCACGAATGCCGACGCGTGGCAGCCAGGCACCGCGATACGCTTCGAGGCGCGCACGCGTTCGCGCTGGCCGCGGGTGAGTTCGGGTAGACCGTACGCCCAGTCGGCCGACGTGCGGAACGCCGTGCTCGCGTCGATCAGCACGGTGCGGTCGTTGTCGACCAGCGAAGCCGACTCGCGCGAAGCGACATCCGGCAGGCACAGGAACGTGACGTCCGACGCGTTGATGAGACGACGGCGTTCGTCGACGTCCTTGCGCTTCGCTTCGTCGATGCGGATCAGCTCCACGTCGGCGCGTTGCGACAGGTATTCGAAGATCTTCAGGCCGGTGGTGCCTTCCTGGCCGTCGACAAAAACTTTGGTGCTCATCTCGGTCTCGCTGATTGCGGGCGCGCCATCGCGCCGGAACGACATTTTAAGACGTCATCCGGAACGTGTGCAAAGTTGAGGGACGACCCATGGTGTGGCGCCCCGATGACAGCCTGATGAACGCACATTGCCGCCGGATGCGGGCCGTTCGTGGAGAAGCAGCACGCGAGCAGCGGGCGGACGCTCAGCCGGCGATCCAGCGCGCGGTCACCGCGGCGACGCGCGCGCCGAAGGTTCTCGCGGTCTCGAGGTCGCCGGGCGGCGGCGCTTCCTCGGGCGATGCATCGGCGGGCGATTGCGCGAGCAGACCCGTGAAGCCGCCGACGAAGTTCAGGTCGTTGCGCGTCGCGGCCTTCGTGTTCGACGGCATCATGCCGGTGCCCGCCCAGATCATGCTGTGCTGCATGGCCAGCGTGACGAAGTACTGGATCGTCGAGAACTTGTCGCCGTTCATCGTCGCGGAATTCGTGAAGCCGGCCGCGATCTTGTCTTTCCACTTCTGCGCGAACCACTGCTTCGAACTCGCGTCGGCGAACTTCTTGAAGTCCGCGGACGGTCCGCCCATGTAGGTCGGCGCGCCGAAGATGATCGCGTCCGCGGCGTCGAGCTCCGCCCAGCCGGCATCGTCGAGATCGCCCACCGCGATCAGCTGCGTGTGTGCACCGGCTTCATGCGCGCCGGTCAGCACGGCTTCGGCGACTTTCTTCGTGTGGCCGTAGCCGCTGTGATACACGATGACGATTTTCGGCATGCCTGACTCCAGAAGGACAATGAACAAAGCGGAATGCGGCGCTCGCAGCCGCGGCTCGCCGCAGCCTAACGCCCGTATTTGACGACCATGCGTGCGAAGCCGAGCGCGGCCGTGTTGATCTCGTGGTCGAACATCTCGGCAGGCCAGCCTTGCGCGAGATGCAGGTCGGCGGTGTCGAGCGCATAGATCGTCACGACATAGCGATGCGGCTTGCCGGGCGGCGGACACGGCCCGCCATAACCGTCGACGTCGAAATCGTTGCGTGCTTCGACCGCGCCGAGTTTCTTCAGCGCGCCCGAGCCGCTCGCGTTCTCGGCGATCGAGCCGGTACCCACCGGAATGCCGGCCACCGCCCAGTGCCACCAGCCGCGCCCGGGCGCGTCCGGATCGAACACCGTGATCGCGAAGCTGCGCGTGCCCGCTGGCGGGTTGTGCCAGCTCAGCTGCGGCGAGCGGTTGCCGCCGGTGCAGTCGTCGCGATTGAACACCTGCGCGTTATCGACATTGCCGCCCGCGCGGAAGCTGTCGCTGGTCACCGTGAACGCGCTCTGCGCAACGGCGTTCGTGGCATGCAGGACGAACGCCGCCGCGACGGCCGGCAGGCACGCGTGACGAAAGGCCGCCGCGGCCGGCTTCATGAGCCGTGACGTAGCGGTCAGCACTGCCGGGCGATGCCGGTGCATGAGCCAATCTCCTCTCAGGACGCTCTCGGAACACGCTCGAAACGCGACGCAGCGCATCGCTTCCACGTGCCATTGTCCCCATTTTGCCCGCGCGCGTCGAATCGCGCTGCGAAGCCAGTCGTGAATCTCGCCTGGCCGCGCGATGATGTCCAGTTTGGTGCGGCAAATAGAGTCAGAAATCGGCGATATTCGAAGAATCCGGAATCTGCATTCGAGGCGCCTATCTCAATCACGAACATACATGCCAATAAAACGTTACGAAGTCCGAATCATTTAGAAACGTCAAATTCCGGTTGTCGGTGTTATCAAAAGGACGTGCAATGCATGAGCCGATCAGGGTCGTAGCGGCGGACGACCACCCCGTCATTCTCTTTGGGGCGGAGCAGGCGCTCCTCAGATTCCCTGGTATCCAGGTGGTTGCGCGAGCAAGGCAGTCAACCGAGCTTGTCAAGGTTCTGCAGACCATGGTGTGCGATGTGCTCGTCACGGATCTCGCGATGCCGGGTGGACAATTCGGAGAGGGTCTGCCGTTGATCGGTTATCTGCGGCGGAATCTTCCGCTTGTGCCGATCGTTGTTCTGACCATGCTCGAGAATGCGACGCTGTTGAAGCGGTTGAGCGAGCCCGGCGTGACGTCCGTCGTCAACAAATCGGATGATCTCAGTCATATCGGCCAGGCGGTGCAGCACGTCAGCCGGCGTCTCGCGTACATGAGTCCATCGGTGCGCGCGGCGCTCGACACGCTCAAGATGAACGCGGGCGGCAAGAACGAGGAAGTGATCCTGTCGAAGCGGGAACTTGAGGTGGTGCAGCTCTTCGTGTCCGGCATGACGATCAAGGAAATCGGCGAGAAGCTCAATCGCAGCATCAAGACCATCAGCACGCAGAAGAGCACGGCGATGCGCAAGCTGGGACTCGAACGCGACTCCGGGCTGTTCCAGTACGCGCAGAGCAATGGACTCCTGAACCGGTCGTCGCACGTGGTGGATAGCGATCACGGTCTGGTGTGACGCAATGAAAAAAGCCCGGTCGGCACACGCCGATCGGGCTTCTTGCGGTACGAAGGCGCGACAGCTTACTGCGGTGCAGCCGTTGCACCGCCGTGCGCGGCAGACCATTCTGCCGGCGCGTGCAGAAATTTCTCCACTTCATCGAGCGTCTTCGTTTCGAAGTAGCCCGATTCCTTCGCGACGCGCAGCACATCCCACCAGGTCGCGAGCGCGTGCAGATCGACATCGATGTCTTTCAGCACCGACACGCTTTCCTTGAAGATGTTGTAGTGGAACAGCACGAAGCAGTGGTTCACCGTCGCGCCCGCGGTGCGCAGCGCGTTGATGAAGTTGATCTTGCTGCGGCTGTCGGTGGTCAGGTCTTCGACCAGCAGCACGCGCTGGCCTTCGGTCAGGAGACCTTCGATCTGCGCGTTGCGGCCGAAGCCCTTCGGCTTCTTGCGCACGTACTGCATCGGCACCATCAGGCGGTCGGACAGCCACGCGGCGAACGGGATGCCGGCGGTCTCGCCGCCGGCGACGGCGTCGATCTGCTCGTAGCCGACGTCGCGCAGGATCGTCGTTTCAGCCATCTCCATCAGGCCGCGGCGCACGCGCGGATACGAGATCAGCTTGCGGCAGTCGATATAGACCGGGCTCGCCCAGCCGGACGTGAAGATGAACGGCTTCTCGGCGTTGAAGTGCACGGCCTTCACTTCGAGCAGCATTCTGGCGGTCGTGTCGGAGATCGTCTGGCGATCGAAGCCTGTCATGGGCGGATCCTTGGATGGTGAGCGGGAGGCGGGCGCGATGCGCCGATGGCGCAGCAACCGTGGCGTTCCGCGCCCGTGCGACGCTGGGCGGAACGCGCGGCACGCCGTGAGCGGCGAGGTGGTTTGCAGCGCGCGTAGCCCGCGATTTTACCCGATTTGGGCGCTTTCCTGTTCCTCATGGCGGCCATCTGTGCCGCGGCGATGCGGGAGCTGTGGATTTTGTCCGCATGGCACGGTTGGCCCGACGGATTTACACTCACGCGTTTCCAAAGGCGTGCGCACGGCGTAGCGCGGGTCGCGCATCCGCTGCCGCGTGCACTGCGCTGGCCCGCGTTGGCCGATCTACCTGCTGCCCCGTCGTTTTGCCAAACCCATCCCGCCGATGAACGTCGCCCCTTCCCCCGCCGCCCGCACGCGTCCGAACGAACGCGGTCATGCCGCCCGCGCGCTCGTCGCGTCGGTGCTCGGTTACGCGATGGACGGCTTCGACCTGCTGATCCTCGGCTTCATGCTGCCCGCGATCTCCGTCGACCTGCACCTGAGCGCCGCACAGGCCGGCTCGCTCGTCACGTGGACGCTGGTGGGCGCGGTCGCCGGCGGGCTGATCTTCGGCGTGTTGAGCGACTACTACGGCCGGGTCCGGATGCTCACTTGGACGATCCTGATCTTTGCGGTGTTCACCGGTCTCTGCGCGCTGGCGCAAGGCTACGCGGACCTGCTGGCCTACCGGACGATCGCGGGCATCGGGCTGGGCGGCGAGTTCGGCATCGGCATGACGCTCGTCGCGGAAGCGTGGCCGGCCGGGCAACGCGCACGGGCGTCGTCCTACGTCGGTCTGGGCTGGCAGCTTGGTGTGCTGGCGGCCGCGCTGCTCACGCCGTTGCTGTTGCCGCTGACCGGCTGGCGCGGCATGTTCGCGGTCGGGCTGGCGCCGGCGCTCGTGTCGTTCGCGGTCAGGCGCCAGGTGGAAGAACCGGCGCTCTTCGCCGAGCGCGTGGCGGCCGCCCGGGCAGCGCCGCGCGATGGGCCGCGCCGGCTGCCGCTGCGGCGCCTCGTCGCCGACCGGCGCACGGCAGCCGCGAGTCTCGGCGTCACGATCCTCTGTTCGGTGCAGAACTTCGGCTACTACGGGCTGATGATCTGGCTGCCGAGCTATCTGTCGAAGACCTTCGGCTACTCGCTGACGAAGTCCGGCCTCTGGACCGCCGCCACCGTGCTCGGCATGGCGTGCGGCATCTGGCTGTTCGGCATCGCGGCGGATCGCTTCGGCCGCAAGCCGACGTTCCTGTTCTACCAGGCCGGTGCAGTGGTGATGGTGTTCGTCTACGCGCACCTGAACTCGCCGTTTGCGCTACTGATCGGCGGCGCGGTGATGGGCGTGTTCGTCAACGGAATGATTGGCGGGTATGGCGCGCTGATCTCGGAGCTGTATCCGACCGAGGCGCGCGCGACCGCGCAGAACGTGCTGTTCAACATCGGCCGCGCGGTGGGCGGCTTCGGGCCGGTCGCGATCGGCGCACTGGCCAGCCGCTTCTCGTTCGGCGCGGCGCTCGGCGTGCTCGCGTCGATCTACGTGCTCGACATCCTCGCCACCCTGTTCCTGATTCCCGAACGCCGCGGCGCCGCACTCGAGTGACGCCGGGCGGCGCGAGACCCGCGCCGCCTGTCGTTCAGGCCGCGTGCGGCAATGCGGCAGCCGCGCCGCGGCGCATGGGCCGCCTCTTCTGTTCGGTATGGACACCAGTCATCGCGACCTATGCGAGGTGTACACTAATCGACCCGCCGAACGCGTCATGCGGCCTCGCCGCCGCCCAGGTTCGACGCCGCGCCTACCCGGCGCGAGCGAGAACCGCCGCCATCGATGATCCCTTCGATACATGCGGGCGAAGCTTCCGCTGCCGCGTGCCGGGCCCCAATTCCTAACGTCTCGCAGGCCAAAAAATGGACGAACAACTGAAGCAAAGCGCTCTCGCGTATCACCAGAATCCCAAGCCCGGCAAGATTTCCGTCACTCCGACCAAGCCGCTGTCGAACCAGCTCGACCTGTCGCTGGCGTACTCGCCGGGCGTCGCGGCGGCCTGTATGGCGATCTTCGACGAGCCGCTGGATGCGCAGAAGTACACGTCGCGCGGCAATCTGGTGGGCGTCGTGACGAACGGCACGGCAGTGCTCGGCCTCGGCAACATCGGTCCGCTCGCCGCGAAGCCGGTGATGGAAGGCAAGGGCTGCCTGTTCAAGAAGTTCGCGGGCATCGACGTGTTCGACATCGAGCTCTCCGAGTCCGATCCGGACAAGCTGGTCGAAGCGATCGCGATGCTCGAACCGACGCTCGGCGGCATCAACCTCGAAGACATCAAGGCGCCGGAGTGCTTCTACATCGAGAAGAAGCTCCGTGAGCGCATGAAGATTCCGGTCTTCCACGACGACCAGCACGGCACGGCGATCATCGCGTCGGCGGCGATCCTGAACGGCCTGAAAGTGGTCGGCAAGGAACTGGGCAAGGTCAAGCTGGTGTGCTCGGGCGCGGGCGCCGCGGCCATCGCGTGTCTCGACCTGCTCGTGAACCTCGGCCTGTCGAAGCAGAACGTGCTCGTCACCGATTCGAAGGGCGTGATCTACGAAGGGCGCGGCAACCTTGATCCGTCGAAGGAGCGCTACGCAGCGCACACTGACGCGCGTACGCTGGCCGACGCGATCCGCCAGTGCGACGTGTTCCTCGGCTGCTCGAGCGCCGGCGTGCTGAAGCCGGAGATGGTCGCCGAGATGGCCGACAAGCCGCTGATTCTCGCGCTCGCGAATCCGGAGCCGGAAATCCGTCCGGAAGAGGCGAAGAAAGTGCGTCCGGACGCGATCATCGCGACGGGCCGTTCGGACTATCCGAACCAGGTCAACAACGTGCTGTGCTTCCCGTTCATCTTCCGCGGCGCGCTCGATGTGGGCGCGACGACGATTACGGAAGAAATGAAGCTCGCGTGCGTGCGCGCGATCGCCGAGCTTGCCGAAGAAACCGACCAGGGTGACGAAGTCGCGAAGGCCTACGAAGGCCACTCGCTCGAATTCGGCCCGGACTACCTGATCCCGAAGCCGTTTGACCCGCGTCTCATCATCAAGATCGCGCCGGCGGTTGCGCAGGCGGCGATGGATTCGGGCGTCGCGACCCGTCCGATCAAGGACATGGACGCGTACCGCGAAGAGCTGTCCACCACCGTCTACCGCACCGGCATGGTGATGCGTCCGGTGTTCGCGGCGGCGAAGTCACAGCCGGCGCGCATCGTGTTCGCGGAAGGCGAAGACGAGCGCGTGCTGCGCGCCGCGCAGTTCGTGCTGCTGGAGAAGATCGCGAAGCCGATTCTGGTCGGCCGTCCGTCGGTGATCGAGATGCGTCTGAAGAAGATGGGCTCGAAGCTGAAATGCGGCGACGACTTCGAGATCGTCGATCCGGAAGACGATCCGCGCTACCAGAAGTGCTGGCAGGCGTATCACGAACTGGGCGCGCGTCACGGCGTGACGCCTGACGTCGCGAAGGCGGCGATGCGCAAGTTCAACACGCTGATCGGCGCGATCCTCGTGCGTCTCGGCGACGCCGACGGCATGATCTGCGGGATGATCGGCCAGTACCACGATCACCTGAAGTACATCGAGCAGGTGCTCGGCAAGGCGCAGGACGTCGACAACTTCGCGGCGATGAACCTGCTGATGCTGCCGGGCCGCAACCTCTTCATCTGCGATACGTACGTGAACGAGCTGCCGACCGCCGAGCAGCTCGCCGACATGACGATGCTGGCCGCGAGCGAGATCGAGAAGTTCGGCATCACGCCGAAGGTCGCGCTGCTGTCGAACTCGAACTTCGGCAGCACGCCGTCGCCGTCGTCGCAGCGGATGGCGAAGGCGCGCGAGCTGATCGCGCAACGCGCGCCGGGCCTCGAGATCGACGGCGAGATGCATGGCGATGCCGCGCTGTCCGAGACGGTCCGCAAGGCCGCGTTCCCGGGCACGACGCTCACGGGCGAAGCGAACCTGCTGATCATGCCGAACGTCGAAGCCGCGAACATCACGTACAACCTGCTGAAGATGATCGGTGGCGAAGGCGTGACGGTCGGTCCGTTCCTGCTCGGCGCGGAGAAGCCGGTGCACATCCTGACGCCGGCCGCGACCGTGCGCCGGATCATCAACATGACCGCGGTGGCGTCGGCGAACGCGAGCGTGAACCGCGCGGCGGCGAAGTAAGCGAAGCGTGCGGGCGGAGGTTGCGCCTGCGCTGAAGCAGCCGCACTGACGCAGCGGTACTGACGCAGCAAAAGAGAAGGGCACCGCGAGGTGCCCTTCGTCGTTACTGAGTGTGCTGCTTGTGCTTCGTATCAGCGCGTTCCAGCAGGATCACGCGACGTGACGTTGCGCGCCGCCTTCCGGTGCGCGCCACTTCGCGAGCAGTGTCGCCCACTTCGTCCGCACGCCCTTCAGGTTGTTTTCTTTCACGTGGCCGTAGCCGCGGATGCCGTCCGGCAGGTTCGCGAGCTCGATCGCGAGCGCCAGCTTGTCCGCCTTGAGGCCGACGGTCAGTTCACGCACCAGCCCTTCATACTCGCCGATCAGCGCGCGCTCGGTGCGGCGCTCTTCGGTCTTGCCGAACACGTCGAACGCGGTGCCGCGCAGGAAGCGCAGCTTCGCGAGGAAGCGCATCGACGTCATCATCCACGGGCCGTACTGCTTCTTCACGAGATGGCCCTGCGCGTCCTTCTTCGAGAACGCCGGCGGCGCGAGATGGAAGTTGAGCTTCCAGTCGCCTTCGAAGTTCGCCTTTACCTTCTCGATGAACGCCGGGTCCGAATACAGGCGCGCGACCTCGTACTCGTCCTTGTACGCCATCAGCTTGTGCAGGTTCTTCGCGACGGCTTCGGTGAGCGCCAGCTGATTGTTGTCCGCGCCGAGCTTCGTTTCGGCCGCGCGCACTTCGTCGACGACCGCCTTGTAGCGCGAGGCGTACGCGGCGTTCTGCCAGTCGGTCAGGTACTGGATGCGCTTGTCGATCAGCGTGTCGAGCGCCTTCGGCGTGTGCAGCGAGACGACCTTGCCCGATGCGGTATCGGCGGAATCGGCGCGGCCCTGCGCACGCACGATCGCGAGTACGCCGGCGAGATCGTGCGCGGCGCGGCGGCCCCACTCGAACGCGGCGAGATTCTTCTCGACCTGCACGCCGTTCAGCTCGATCGCGCGCGTCAGCGACTCATGCGTGAGCGGCAGCCAGCCGCGCTGCCACGCATAGCCGAGCACGAACGGGTTCGTGTAGATCGCATCGCCGAGCAGCGCGACCGCGAAGCGGTTCGCGTCGACCGTCGCGACGCCTTCGTCGCCCACCGCGGCACGCACGTCGGCTTCGGCGCTGGTGCCGGGGAACTGCCACTGCGGGTTCTTGATGAACTCGGCGGTCGGCGTGTGCGCGCTGTTCAGCACGACGTGCGTCTGCCCGTTCTGCATCCGCGACACGCAGTCGTCGCCCGCCGTGACGATTGCATCGCAGCCGATCACGAGGCTCGCTTCGCCCATCGCGATGCGGGTGGCGTGGATGTCGGCCGGACGGTTCGCGATCTGCACGTGGCTCATCACCGCGCCGCCCTTCTGTGCGAGGCCGGTCACGTCGAGCACCGTCACGCCCTTGCTCTCCAGGTGCGCGGCCATGCCGATCAGTGCGCCGATCGTCACGACGCCCGTGCCGCCGACGCCCGTGATCAGGATGCCGTACGGCTTCGCGATCTCGAGGTGCGCGGGCTCGGGCACCGTGGGCATCGCGTCGCTGCCGACGCCGGTCGGCGCCTTCGGCTTGCGCAACTGACCACCTTCCACCGTGACGAAGCTCGGGCAGAAGCCCTTCAGGCACGAGAAGTCCTTGTTGCAGCTCGACTGGTTGATCTGCCGCTTGGTGCCGTACTCGGTGTCGAGCGGTTCGACCGACAGACAGTTCGACTGCACCGAGCAGTCGCCGCAGCCTTCGCACACGGCCTCGTTGATCACGACGCGCTTCGCCGGGTCGGGGAACGCGCCGCGTTTGCGGCGGCGGCGCTTTTCCGTGGCGCAGGTCTGGTCGTAGATCAGGATCGTCGTGCCTTCCACTTCACGCAGCTCGCGCTGGATCTGGTCGAGCGTGTCGCGATGATGGATCGTGACGCCCGGCGCGAGCAGCCCCGTGTTGCCGTCGTACTTTTCCGGCTGGTCGGTGACGATCACGATCTTCTTCGCGCCCTCGGCGGCGAGCTGATGCGTGATCTGCGGCACGGTAAGCACGCCGTCGACGGGCTGGCCGCCCGTCATCGCGACGGCGTCGTTGTAGAGAATCTTGTAGGTGATGTTCGCTTTCGACGCGATCGCCGCGCGGATCGCGAGCAGGCCCGAGTGGAAGTAGGTGCCGTCGCCGAGGTTCGCGAACACATGCTTGTCGTTCGTGAACGGCGCCTGGCCGATCCACGCGACGCCTTCGCCGCCCATCTGGCTGAACGTGCTGGTGCTGCGGTCCATCCACACGGTCATGTAGTGGCAGCCGATACCGGCCATCGCGCGCGAGCCTTCCGGCACATTGGTCGACGTGTTGTGCGGGCAGCCGGAGCAGAACCACGGCTTGCGTTCGAGCTGCACGCGCGGCTTCGCGAGCGCCTTTTCCTTCGCGTCGATCACCGCGAGGCGCGCGGCGATGCGGGTGCGGACGTCGGACGGCAGTTCGAGTTTCTCGAGACGCGTCGCGATCGCCTTCGCGATGATCGCGGGCGAGAGCTCGTAGTGCGCGGGCAGCAGCCAGTTGCCCATCGGCACCGACCATTCGCCGCCGGCGCCGTCCTTTTCGTCGAACTTGCCGTACACGCGCGGACGCTGCGCATCCGGCCAGTTGTACAGCTCTTCCTTGATCGCGTATTCGAGGATCTGCCGCTTTTCCTCGATCACCAGAATTTCTTCGAGGCCGCGCGCGAACGCGTGCGCGCCCTGCGCTTCGAGCGGCCACACGCAGCCCACCTTGTAGAGGCGGATGCCGATGCGCGAGCAGGTTTCGTCGTCAAGGCCGAGATCGGTGAGCGCCTGGCGCACGTCGAGGTACGCCTTGCCGCCGGTCATGATGCCGAAGCGCGCGTTCGGCGAATCGATCTCGACGCGGTCGAGCTTGTTCGCGCGCACGTACGCGAGCCCCGCGTACCACTTGTAGTCGAGCAGACGCGCTTCCTGCACGAGCGGCGGATCGGGCCAGCGGATGTTGAGGCCGTCGGCGGGCATGTCGAAATCGGTCGGCAGGATGATGCGCGTGCGGGCGGGGTCGATGTCCACCGACGCCGACGATTCGACCACATCGGTCACGCACTTCATCGCGACCCACAGGCCGGAGTAGCGGCTCATCGCCCAGCCGTGCAGGCCGAAGTCGAGATATTCCTGCACGTTCGAGGGGAACAGCACCGGCAGGCCGCACGCCTTGAACATGTGCTCGGACTGGTGCGCGAGCGTCGAGGACTTGGCTGCGTGATCGTCGCCGGCGAGCACCAGCACGCCGCCGTGCTTCGACGAACCCGCTGAATTGCCATGCTTGAAGACGTCGCCCGAACGGTCGACGCCCGGGCCCTTGCCGTACCACATCGAGAACACGCCGTCGTGCTTCGCCGAGGGGTACAGGTTGACCTGCTGCGAGCCCCACACCGCGGTCGCGGCGAGGTCTTCATTGACGCCCGGCTGGAACACCACCTGGTGTGCGGCCAGGTGCTTCTTCGCTTTCCACAGGGATTGATCGAGACCGCCGAGCGGTGAGCCGCGGTAGCCGGAAATGAATCCGGCGGTGTTGAGTCCAGCCGCTTTGTCGCGTTCCTGCTGGAGCATCGGCAGGCGTACCAGCGCCTGGATCCCGCTCATGTACGCGCGACCGCGTTCGAGCGTGTATTTGTCGTCGAGCGTGACGGATGCGAGGGCTGCTTCCAGGCTCGCGCGCTGACCTGCGTCTAGCGGGGCATTCATTCTTTGTCTTCCTCCAACCACCCAGATTTGGGATCGCCAAAACCAATGTGCCTCGGCATCTTGTGAATGCTCCGGCCGGGGTCGCCATATTGGCGGCTTTTATGGGATGGTAGCACCAGGAAAAACCCGCCGCTTCAACGCTGCGGCGAACGCCGCAAAGCGTTGTGTGACGGGCGTTACGCAAGGCGCAACCGCTTTTTGCTTTGAGGGGCGATCTCGCCGGCTACGTCGGGTTACGGGGTGTAACAGCGTGTAAAAGCTGACGAATCCCGGAACCGCGCTTGAAATGCCGGTCTAACACCCCACCTGCGGATATCGCGAAACGCTTCACCTGTCGTGAAGCTTCACCGCCGCAGGTCATGACACAAAGGAGTACGCCATGAACAACCGACATATCCAGACCTTCCTGATGGTCTCCGCCGCCTTCTTCGCCATGAGCGCGCCGTTGCGCTCGAACGCCGCCAGTCCATCGGCTGCGTCACGCGAAACCGCCGCGCGCAGCACGCAGATCGCATCGCGATCCGGCTGCCCGGAGAGCCCTCAGGCCGCCACCTCGCGCGACAACGAAGCGAAGCGCTCATGATCCATCTGTCGTCGCCTGAGCGCGGATAGCGCCGGAGACGCGAACCGAACAACCGAAACCGCGAAGGCGGAGATTCCCGATGGGGATCTCCGCCTTTTTGTTCGCTGCCGCTGCGTGTCGTTGCGTGATACGTTGCCGTTCAACGCGCCGGGCAGCGCGTCGCTGTCATCAAGCCTTGTCCTGCACGACGCCGCGGCGAATCTGGTCGAGCTCGATCGATTCGAACAGCGCCTTGAAGTTGCCCTCGCCGAAGCCCTGATTGCCCTTGCGCTGGATGATCTCGAAGAAGATCGGCCCGATCTGGTTTTCGGTGAAGATCTGCAGCAGCAGATCGTCGTGCGCGCCGTCGATCAGGATCTTGCGCTTGCGCAGTTCGTCGAGGTTCTCGCCGTGATTCGGAATGCGGCGGTCGACGAGCTCGTAGTACGTGTCGATCGTGTCGAGCAGCTTGATCTGCGATGTGCGCAGACCATCCACCGTGCCGCAGATGTTGCTGGAGCCGAGCGCAATGTGCTGGATGCCTTCGCCGCGATACGCGTCGAGGTACTCCTGAATCTGGCCGGCCGTCTCCGAACCTTCCTCGTTGATCGGAATGCGGATCTTCCCGCACGGCGACGTCATCGCCTTCGACTTCACGCCGGTCACCTTGCCTTCGATGTCGAAGTAGCGCACCTCGCGGAAGTTGAAGAGACGCTCGTAGAACTCCGCCCATTCCTGCATGCGGCCGCGATGCACGTTATGCGTCAGGTGGTCGATGTAGGTGAGGCCGTGGCCGGCCGGGTTCGGGTTCGCGCCCGGAATCGGTTCGAAGTCGACGTCGTAGATGCTGATGTCGCCGATGCTGTTCGGCGACGCGCCGTTCTTGCCGCGCCAGCGGTCGACGAAATAGATCAACGAATCGCCGATGCCCTTGATCGCCGGGATGTTCAGCTCCATCGGGCCGGTCTTGTTGTCGAAGCCCCATGCGCCGAGTTCGAGCGCGTGCCGGTAGGCCTTCGCCGCGTCCTGCACGCGGAATGCGATCGCGCAGATCGACGGGCCGTGCAGGCGCGCGAAACGCTGCGCGAACGAATCCGGCTCGGCGTTGATGATGAAGTTGATGTCGCCCTGGCGGTACAGCGTTACGTCCTTGTGGCGATGCTTCGCGATCGCGGTGAAGCCCATCTGCTCGAAGAGCAGGCCGAGCGCCTTCGGATCCGGCGCGGTGTATTCGATGAACTCGAAGCCGTCGGTGCCGACGGGGTTGTCCCAGGTGGGAACCTGCATGTGCGTCTCCTTCCGGAAGTCTCGATGTGCGGCACCGCGGGCGCGGCACGCGAATTCGCGAGGTTTCTATTCCGCAAGTGTAAAGAGGTCGACGAGACGAAAACTTGCGAAATTAATCCAGAGCGCCTAGATTCGCGCTATTCCATAGCGCAAACAACGATTCAGGCGGCATAAAATGGCCAACATCGAATTGGACGCGATCGACCGGCGGATTCTCGCGATCCTGCAGGAGAACGGCCGGCTGTCGAACCAGGAGATCGCGGAACGCGTGAACCTGTCGCCGAGCCCGTGTCTCAGGCGGATCCGGCGGCTCGAAGAAAGCGGCGTGATCCGCGGCTACGTCGCGCTGCTCGACGCGAAGCTGCTGGGCCTCGACCTGCTCGCGTACGTGAACGTGCGGCTGGAAAAACGCGGCGGCCCGGCGACCGGCGTGCAGGCGGGCGGCACGCCGCTGCGCGCGGGGACGACCCACGCGCAGCTGTTCCGCGCGGCGGTGCAGGCGTGGCCGGAAGTGGTGGCCTGTCACGCGATGACGGGCGACACGGATTTTCTGTTGCGGGTGCAGGTGGAGGACATGGCGCACTTTTCGCGCTTCGTGCAGGACCAGTTGCTGCACCATCCTTCGGTGATCGACGTGAGGTCGAGCTTTTCGCTCGATACGTTCAAGGAGACGACCGCGCTGCCGATTCTGTGAGGGCGGTTGGCGTGATTGCGTACGTCGTTCCTGGGTCTGGGTCCGGGCGGCCCTGGGCCCAAAAGCGGAACGGGCAGCTCGCAGGCCGCCCGTTCTTTCACCGCTTCTTGCTGTGGCGGTGGCGCGTTCGACGCCACGCAGCGGATCACGCTGCTTCGGCCGCCGGCATCAGCGATTCGAAAATCTTCTTCGCGTTGCGCGCCTGGCGCTTCAGCGCGTAGTCGAATACCGCGGCCTGCTCCTGCAGCATTTCCGCGAGGATGCTCGTCTGGTCCGCGGGCGGCAGCGTCAGATACGCATCGGCTTCGCCGTACGCGTACTCGATCTTCATGCCGGCCTTCTTCGCGATGTGCATCATCGTGGTGTTGCGCGACAGGCAGTGCATGTACAGCATCGTGACGTGCGTGTTGCGGCTGCGGATGGCGGCGCGCTCGAACAGCTTCGTGCCGATGCCTTCGCCGCGCGCGCTTTCCAGCACGGACACGCCGAACTCGGCGGTGCGCTTGTTGTCGGCTTCCACCGGCAGATACGCGAGATGGCTCACGCCGATCAGCTTCAGTTCGCGGTCGAATACGCCAAACACGGTGTCGCGCGAGAAATCGATGGTGCGGACGTAGTTTTCGATCACGTGGTCTGGCGTGATCTGACCGAAGCGCAGCAGGCGGTCGTCTTCGCCCAGCGCGAGGAAGTGCGCGAGCAGGCGGGGGCGGTCTTTCGACGTCAGCTCCCGGACCAGGATCGGAGCGCGGCCGGCGATGAACGGCAGGCGATCGGGAGCGATCGCCTCGGCAGCGCGTAGGGTGATCTGGGTCATGGTCGGGTTCTCCTTCTATCAGCAAGGCGCGTGGTGCGCCGCAAAAGAGATTTTACCCGACACGCAATACTCGAACTAGGGAAAACCCGTATTCCGGATTGAGCCTGCGTTCTAAATGATTTTGACCCTAATTATAGAATGTTGATTTGTATGAGAATTTATTCTGCCGCACACTGTTGCTAAATAGATAAACGACCGTACGGTTTGTTTTGCTGCTCCGCGGAATCAGGCGGCGTTCTGCAGGCCGTGATCGACCATCGCCACCACCTGTTCGGCGAACTCGCGGTAGTTCATCTTGCCTCCGGGTTTCAGCCAGGTGAAGGTCCAGTTGATCATGCCGAACACCATCATCGTCAGCGCGGTCTGGTTGTCGCGCGTCACCCGTTCGGGGTAAGCGCGCGCGAGCTGCCGCGCGAACGCGGCCACCACATCGCGCTGCCGGTTCAGGATCGTCTCGCGCTGCGCATCGACGAGATATTTGACGTCGTTCAGCAGCGCAACGTGACGGCTGTGCGAGTTCTCGTATTCGGCGAGGAACGCGCGGATCAGCTCGGCGAAGGCATCGCGCTCGGAGAGGCCGCGCCGCTGGCTGGCGCCTTCCACCTCCGCGATGATCAGCATCAGCCGCTTCGTGTAGCGGTCGAGCAGATCGAACAGGATCGCTTCCTTGCTCTCGTAGTAGTGGTACAGACGCGCCTTCGACGTGCCGCTCGCCGCGGCGAGATCGGACATCGACGTGCTCGGGTAACTCGTCTGCGCGAACTTGGCGGCGGCCAGTTCGAGGATCTGGTCGCGCTGGGTTTCGTGATCGGGCGCTCGGGTGCGGGCCATGAGTGATTGTCGTTGTCGGCGTTGGGTGCGCGTAGTGTAAGCGCACCGTCGATGCGCCGAAAGCGCCGTGCCGGGTGTTGCCTGGTGTTGCCTGGTGTTGCCGCGTTCTGGCTGGCGTCAGCGCTCGTCGTAGCTCACGACCACCTTGTCGCTGACCGGATGGCACTGGCAGGTGAGCACGAAGCCGTCGCGGATCTCGTGATCTTCGAGCGTGTAGTTCTTGTCCATTTTCACTTCGCCTTCCACCACCTTCGCGCGGCATGTGCAGCAGACGCCGCCCTTGCACGCGTACGGCAGTGCCAGTCCGGCGCGCAGACCGACGTCGAGCAGGCTCACGCCCTCGTACGGCAGACGCAGCTTGCGGCGCTTGCCGTCGAGCACGATCTCGAGATCGGCGGCCGGCGTGTTCTCGGTAATCTCGACGGGCGGCACGCCCGCCTGCGGCAGCGGCGTGCCGAAGCGCTCGACGTGCACCTGTTCCGGCGCGACACCCGCGGCCTTCAGCGCGGCTTCGGCGGCATCCATCATCGGCGCGGGGCCGCAGATGAACGCTTCGTCGATGTCGGCCGCGGGCAGCAGCGTCGCGAGGAAGGACGCGCACTTGTCCTGATCGAGCACGCCGTTGAACAGTTCGACGTCCTGCAGGTCGTCCGACAGCACATGGAAGAGCGCGAAGCGGTTCATGAAGCGGTTCTTCAGATCCTCGAGCTCTTCGGCGAACATGATCTGGTCGACGCTGCGGTTGCCGTACACGAGCGTGAAGCGGCTGCGCGGTTCGATTTCGAGCGTCGTCTTGATGATCGCGAGCACGGGCGTGATGCCCGAGCCGCCCGAAAAGGCGACGTACTGCTTGCCCTGGTCGGCATTCAGGTGCGTGAAGAAGCGGCCGTCGGGCGTCATCACGTCGATCGTGTGGCCAGGCTGCAGCGTGTCGAACGCGAAGTTCGAGAAGCGCCCGCCGCGCACGCGCTTGATGCCGATCCGCAGCTCGCCGTCCCGGTCGTAATCGGTGACGCCGACGCAGATCGAATACGAGCGGCGCGTCTCCTCGCCGTCGATGTGCGTCTTCAGTGTGACGAACTGGCCTTGAGTGAAACGGAACTGGTCGCGCAACTCGACCGGCACCTCGAACGCGACCGACACGGCGTCGGCGGTCTCGGGGCGCACTTCGCGGATACGCAGCGGATGGAATTGCGGAGTGGCCATGTCAGTACGGTTTGAAGTAGTCGAAGGGTTCGCGGCAGTCGAGGCAGCGATACAGCGCCTTGCAGGCGGTCGAGCCAAACTGCGCGAGACGTTCCGTGCGAGGCGAGTCGCAGCGCGGGCACGAGGGCAGCGGCGCGGCGACGGGCCTGGGGATGAAGCGCACGACCTGTCCGGCGTCTGCTGCCGGCTGGTGGCTACCGCACTGGCCCGTCGGCGGTGCGATGCCGTACGCGCGCAGCTTGCTGCGGGCGTCGTCGGTGATCCAGTCGGTGGTCCACGCTGGCGCGAGCACGGTCTCGATGCGATACGGCGTAATGCCTGCGGAATCGAGCGCGAGCGCGATGTCTTCCGCGATCTGCGACATCGCCGGACAGCCGGAATAGGTGGGCGTGATCACGACTTCGAGCACGTCGTCGCCCGCGCGGCGCACGTCGCGCAGAATGCCCAGTTCGCGGATCGACACGACCGGAATCTCCGGATCGGGCACGGCTTCCAGCACCTGCCATGCGTGCCGGCGTTGCGTGTCGTCGTGCGGATGCGGATCGTGAGCAAGCGCGTTCATCGTCGTGGTCCGTGTTCTTGCAACGTGACGTGAGCCGATTACCAGGTCGCGCCAGGATGCTGGCGCGCGAGGCTCTGCATTTCGGCGAGCAGGAAACCCATGTGCTCCGAGTGCTCGCCGTGCTTGCCGGTCGTGATGTGCTTCACCGCGTCGGGCTGGCGCAGCATTGCCTCGTCGAGCGTGGCGCGCACGTCGGCCTGCCACACGGCTTCGAGCTCGGCCGTGCGCGGACCGATGCCGGCGGCGGCGATGGTGTCCTCGACGTCGTCCGTGCTGAAGAACTCGCGCGTGTACGGCAGCAGATAGTCGAGCGCGGCCTGCGCGCGCTGGTGCGAATCCGCGGTGCCGTCGCCAAAGCGGATCAGCCACTCGCGCGCGTGATGCAGGTGGTAGCTCGTCTCCTTGATCGACTTGTTCGCGATTGCGGCGAGCTGGTCGTCCGCCGATGTGCCGAGCGCCGTCCACAGATGCGCCATCAGCGACGCATACAGGAAGTTGCGCACGATCGTCACCGCGTAGTCCTTGTCCGCGTGCGCGGTGCCGGAGAGCGGACCATAGTGCGGCAGCTCGACGAGCGTGTAGTTGGCGAACTCACGCTCGGCGCGAAAGAACGCGTAGTCGTCTTCGTTGCGGGCTTTGCCGGTGAGCGCTGCCTCGAGCGTCGCGGCGCGCGTGTACAGCAGGCGCGCCTGGCCGATCAGATCGAGACTCATGTTGGACAGCGCGATGTCTTCCTCGAGGATCGGGCCGTGGCCGCACCATTCGGCATTGCGTTGTCCGAGGATCAGCGCGGTGTCGGCGAGGCGCAGCACGTACGCGAGATGTTGGGGCGTGATGTCCATGTCGCGCTTACATGTGGTTGACTTCGTCGGGGAGCTGATAGAACGTCGGATGGCGGTAGATCTTGTCGCCTGCCGGTTCGAACAGCTCGGCCTTGTCTTCCGGTGCCGATGCCGTGATCGCCGACGACGGCACCACCCAGATGCTCACGCCTTCCTGGCGGCGCGTATAGACGTCGCGGGCCATGCGCAGCGCCATCGCGGCGTCGGCTGCATGCAGGCTGCCGCAGTGCTTGTGATCGAGTCCCTGCTTGCTGCGCACGAAGACTTCCCAGATCGGCCATTCCTTGTTCATGTGTCTCTCCTGATGTTGTGCCGTGACGTCCGCTGCGCTCACGCACCGCTCATGCGGCGTGCTGCTGCGCGCGCTGGCGCTGTTTCTCGGCGTGGGCGAGCGCGGCTTCGCGAACCCACGCGCCGTCGTTGTGCGCTTTCACGCGGGTGGCCAGCCGATCCTTGTTGCACGGACCGTCACCGTTGACGACGCGCCAGAATTCGTCCCAGTCGATGCTGCCGTAGTCGTGATGGCCGCGCGCTTCGTTCCACTTCAGGTCGGGATCGGGCAGCGTGACGCCGAGCACCTTCGCCTGCTCGACGGTCGCATCGACGAACTTCTGGCGCAGATCGTCGTTCGAGATGCGCTTGATGCCCCACTTCGCCGACTGGTTGCTGTGCACGGAGTCGGCGTCGCTCGGGCCGAACATCATCAGCACCGGCCACCACCAGCGGTTCACCGCCTGCTGCACGAGTTCGCGCTGCGCGTCGGTGCCTTTCATCATCGCGAGCAGCGAATCGAAGCCCTGGCGCTGGTGAAACGACTCTTCCTTGCAGATGCGGATCATCGCGCGCGCGTACGGACCGTAGGTGCAGCGGCACAGCGGGATCTGGTTCATGATCGCCGCGCCGTCCACCAGCCAGCCGATCACGCCGACGTCGGCCCACGTGGGCGTCGGGTAGTTGAAGATGCTCGAATACTTGGCCTTGCCCGCGTGCAGCGCGTCGACCAGCTGGTCGCGCGAAACGCCGAGCGTCTCGGCCGCGCTATACAGATAGAGACCGTGGCCCGCTTCGTCCTGGACCTTCGCGAGCAGGATCGCCTTGCGCTTCAGGCTAGGCGCACGCGTGATCCAGTTGCCTTCCGGCAGCATGCCGACGATCTCCGAGTGCGCGTGCTGGGAGATCTGCCGCACGAGCGTCTTGCGGTAGGCGTCGGGCATCCAGTCCTGCGGTTCGATCTTGCCGTCGGCTTCCATCACGGCGTCAAAGCGCGCCTGCTCGGGCGTGCTGGCGGCCGCATCGAGCAGCGCGACGTTGCCGGGGATATCCAGTGATTGCGTGTACATGGGGAACGCTCTCGTCCGAAGTGATCTGGTCGTCGCAGTATAAACCAACCGACCGGTCGGTTAATAAATTTTTTCGAGATTGTCGGTGGGCGTCGGTCTGTCCGCGGCTGGCGGGTGGTCCGCGGAAGGCGGTTGAGGTTTGCCGATCAGGCAAAATAGCCGCTTTGCCCCGATCCGAACAATCGCATGACCCTTCGATCCCTGACTGCCTGCAGCGCGCTGCTGGTCTCCCAGCTGTTCGCCATCGCGCCGGCCGCGCACGCCGCCGATGTTTCGCAGCACTGGACTGCCGCCTGGGCCACCGCGCTGCAGCCGATTCCGCAGTTGCCGTCGCCGCCGCCGCTCTATCAGGCGCCGGAAGTCGGCGGGCGCACCGTGCGCCAGATCGTTTATCCGACGCTGTCCGGGCAATCGGTACGGATTCATCTGAGCAATGCGTATGGTCGGGCGCCGCTCGTGATTGAGCATATGCGTATTGCTCGGGCCGTGGGCGGTGCGGCCGTGGATCCGCGTGCTGAGGCCGAGGTGCGGTTTGGCGGCAAGGCGACGGTGACGGTGCCGCCGGGCGGCGAAGTGGATAGCGATCCGGTGGCGATCGAGATCACCGCTGACGCGCCGTATGCGCTGAGCTCGGCGATGGGGCCGGAGCAGAAGATGGTCGCGTGGCACCGGGTGTCGAGTCAGACCAATTACGTGTCCACGCCGGGCGACCATTCGGCCGACGCGTCGGGCGAAGCGTTTCGTGGACGCTTTACCCACTACGCATGGGTGACGTCGCTGGCAGTGGCGGCGCCTTCTTCCGTCGGCGTGGCGGCGATCGGCGATTCGATCACCGACGGGATGCGCTCCACGCTCAACGAAAACCGCCGCTGGCCGGATGCTCTGGCCCGTCGGCTCGAGCAGGAGGGCGACCGCTCGGTCGGCGTCATCAATCTGGGCATCAGCGGGAACCGGCTGCTGAGCGACTCGCCCTGTTACGGCGACGCGCTCGAGCGCCGCTTCGACCGGGACGTGCTGCAGCGGCCGGGTGTGCGCGCGGCCGTGGTGCTGATCGGCATCAACGACATCAACTTTCAGTCGATGCCAGCGCGCGCGGGCATCGACTGCGATTTCCCGCACACGACGGTGACGGCCGCGGATCTGATCGCCGGCTATCAGCGGATCATTGCGGAAGCGCATCGGCACGGCGTGCGGGTGTTCGGCGCGACGCTGACGCCGGCGTCGCTGCCGGCGCCGCGCGAGGCGATCCGCGAAGCAGCCAATCGCTGGATCCGTACCAGCCATGCGTTCGACGGGGTCGTGGATTTCGATGCGGCGCTGCGCGATCCGTCCAGCCCCGAACGACTCCAGCGGGGATATGACAGCGGCGACCACATTCATCCGTCCGACAGCGGCTACGTTGCCATGGCTGCCGCAGTGCCGCTTCAGGAAATCATTGCTGCAGCACGAAAGTGAGCGCTAACAAAATTTGTGCGGGCGAGGGCTTGCATCCCAGGCTGGCTTCGCCTATGATTCGCCCTCTCGTTTGGAACGAGAGCCGCTGCGAGAAACAGCGGACGCAAGGTTAGCGGCAGTTTTTAAGCGAAAGCGAAAAAATGTTGTTGACGAAGCGGGAAAGAGTCTTCATAATCTCGTTTCTCTGCTGCTGATGCAGCAACGCAGCAAACGCCGGGTGGTCCAGTGGTTGAAAGTGGTGGCCCGGGCGGTTTGCGCGAC
>NZ_QQOA01000017.1 GCF_003443895.1 Paraburkholderia phosphatilytica
GCAGTTTCCAACCCCGCAGCCTGCTGTTCACGCACACCACAATCACGCAACTTCAGTGCGCTGAACACGACCCGCAAACCACCCGCGAACCGCGCCTCATCGCACTTTCCCGCTTCCCCGCGCCCCGGTCCCGAAGCGCGAAAGACCGAGATTCTAGACACATGAACAGCCCCGCGCAACCCCACGGCGAAAAATATTTTCGCCGTGCATCATGACGCTTCGCGAGGCTCGTCGGACGCATCGTGCGCGGTGGCCGCAGCAGTACCCGCAGCAGCGCCTGAACTACTTCGCTGCCGCATCTCGAGCGCAAGCGCCCGAGCCTCCGGCGATCCGATCGTCCAGTCATGCAGCACGGCGTAGGCGACGGCGAGCAAGGTCGGTCCGATGAACACGCCCAGAAACCCGAACGCGAACGCGCCGCCGAGAATGCCGAGCATCACGAGAATGAGCGGCATGTCGCTGCTCTTGCCGATCAATATGGGCTTGACCACGTTATCGGCCATCCCCACGACGAGCACGCCCCAAATCACCAGAAAGATCGCCCAGCCCGTCGAGCCGCTGTGATACAGCCAGATCGCGGCCGGCAGCCAGACGATGACCGGGCCGCCCGGCGCGACCGACAGAAAGAACGTCGCGAGGCCCAGTAAAGCCGGCGCAGGCACACCGGCGATCCAGCAACCGACGCCTTCCAGTACGCCCTGCACGAGGGCCGTCCCGAGAATGCCGTAGACCACACCCTTAACGGTGCCGCCCGCGAGCGTGAGCAGATAGTCGGCGCGCGGACCGGCGATCCGCCGCATGCCGGCGTTCAGCCAGGCGGCCGCGCCCTCGCCCCCTGTATAGAAGAAAAACGCGAGCACGATGCTGAGCGCAAGCAGCCCCACTCCATGCGTGACCGCGATCGCCGCGGCAAGGATCCAGTGCCCCATCGGCTTCGCCAGTGCATGCAACTGCGCGACAAAATCGGCGCTGCTGCCCGTCACGCGCACCCAGAACGACTGGATGCTGTCGCCCACGAGCGGAATACGCACCACCCAGTCAGGCAGGCTGGGCGGCCCCGCATCGAAGAGACGCTGCACGAGCGCGATGATGTCGTGAACATGCGCGCCCAGTGCAACGCCCGCGTAGACGAACGGCCCGAGCAGCACGACGAGGATCAGCAGGACGATCAGCACCGCCGCGAGCTTCCTGCGCCCGCCCATCGCGCGGGCGAGTCGCCGGTAGAGCCCCCACGAGCTGTAGCTGAGAATTGCGCCCCACAGGAGTGGAGTCGTAAACGGCGCGAGCACCAGCAGCGAACCGCCGACGAGCACAATGAGTGCGAACACCGCCGCGAGCCGTTCGATCAGTTGATCCGATTTCAAGATAGACCTCTTTCTTTTGCTTCGTCCGTGAAACGATGTGCGTCAGCGAAGCGCCGCATCGTTCAGCAAAACGTCCACCGACAAGGCGATCCGCCACCTGCACACGCAAAAGATGGCGCGCGCCAGAAGAGACTAGAATATACGGTTCTCCGAACCTAATTTCCGGATTTATGCGCTCGCGAATCGCAAAACGCCTCCCTCCCGACGCCGACAAGCTCGTCGGCCTTTCGCTCGCGCTCTTCGCGTCGGGCAGCCGCATCGAAGACCGCTTCTGGGAAGCGAAGCTCGACACGCTGCTGACGAAGATCGTCCGCAACGGTAACCAGACCACGCTCGACGCCGCGCTCGATCACCTGCAGCACAATCATCCGGACGCCTACGGCGCGTTGGCCGACATGGCCGAAACGCACAGCGAGTCGTTCATCGTCGAGCACGATGGTGTGCAGCACGAAGCATTGCTGATCGCGGCGCCCGTGCTCGCGTGGACGCGCTACGCGATCCCGTCGGGGCCGCTGAAAAGCGACGCGGCCGACGCGCTGCGCGCCCACCTGCAGGCTCACGTGCTCGCCGACGGCACACGTGTCGCCATGGCACCGTTCCTGTACAGCATCGATCAACTGCCGCGACATCACGTCGAGACGTGGCGCGTCGCCCAGCAACTCGCCCAGGCGGCGATCGGCAGCGGCAACGTCAAGCTGAACTTCGGCGAACTGCCGGAGACCTCGCCGATTCTCGCCGACCCGCGCTTCCTGCTGGCCGTCGTGACGAGCCCGGTCGGCGCGCCGGTGTTTCGCTGGCAGGAAGAAGAGCACGGCTCGCGCATCGAGCGCGGTCAGTGTCTCGAACAGTGGTCGACCCAGGGCGGCGCGAATCTCGCGGTCGTGCTGCCGGGCTGCGAATTCGAATGCCTGCTGCCGGACGCGTACTACTCGGCCTGCCGCGACGCCGACGAGCGCGTGCGCCCGCACACCGTGTCCACCGCCGTGCGCTATCTGTACGACACGATCGGCGCGGCGCCGCAGGAACTGCGCGCGGTCGTCGCCGGGTTCGGCGAGCGGCGCATCGACGAATACCGGATCGGTTTCACGAAGCGCGGCAGCAACGACGTGATCTACGGCGTCGTCTGGCCGCTCTACGGACGCGAGAACGCGGAAACCGGGATCGACGAAGAGCCGCAGGAAGCGTCGACCGGCGAAGGTCCGCTCGAAGAAATCGTCGCGCTGCTGAAGGAAACGGGCGTCACGGAAATCCGCCGCCACTCGGGCCGCTTCGAGCCTGAATATTGCGACGACTGCGGCGTCCCGCTGTACGCCGACCCGCTCGGCGAGATCGTGCACGCGGAAATGCCCGAAGACGCGGAACCTGCCCAGCCGCATTTTCACTGAGCGGGCGCAGTATTTTCCGCTTTTCATAGTCAGCCGTCTTACCCGACAAGGCCTCGCTTTGTGCGAGGCCTTGTCGCACGGGGCTTTCGCGTCGTCGCGCTCGCGTCGACACATCGTCCTATATCGTCTGGCCAGGCCGACGCAGCCCCACAAATTTGCCATCATGCCTCTCAGAGCGCATCACGACGCGGCCGTCGCGCCGTTCGAACCGCGCATCTCGCAACGACCATCTGGAGGCAGGGCATGCGGTTTTCTCTTCTCAATCCCGACGCGGAACGCCGCGAAGGGCTCAAGGCGTTGATCCGTCAGATCGACCGGCACGCACGCTTCAGCGAAGCTCACGACTGGCGTCAGGCAGACCGCGCGCTGCGTCGTACGCCACCCGATCTGCTCGTCATCGACTGGGAAGACTCGATGAGTCTCGCGGACCTGCGCAAGCTGGTTGCGCAGCATCCGTCGCTGGCCATCGCGGTTCTGACCGACGAGGCGTCGCTGTCATGGGTTCGCGCGCTCGTCGACGAAGGCATGCTGGGCATCATCCCGCGCGGCACCAATCCGGACCTGATCGTGCGCGCGCTCGAAATCGTGGTGCTGGGCGGCCACTATGTGCCCGCGTGCGCGCTTCATACCAGCAAGGACAAGGAACGCTCCACGGACGTCGCCGTGCGCCCGTTCAATCCGGTCAACCCGGGACCGAAGCGCGTGCGTCCGGTCATCACCCTGTCGCCGCGACAGGAGCAGATCATGCGCTGCGTCCACATGGGCAGCACGAACAAGATGATCGCGCGCACTCTCGGCATCAGCGAGGGCACGGTAAAAATTCATCTCACGAGCATCTTCCAGCAACTGGGGGCACCCAACTGGGGGCACCCAATCGCGCGGCGGCGGTCGCCATTTACAACGGCTGGATGGCTGCGCAGCTCGAGGTGCTGCGCAGCGGCACGACTTCAAAACCCCGGCCCAGGCATGGTCAACATGGTGTGGTGCCGCTGCGACGCCGCGGCGCCAAGGCGTTCGTCTACGCACTGCCGGCGCCGGGCCAGTCCACGTCCCTGCCAATGGCCGCCGAACCGACGGTTCCGTTCGGCAAGCCTCGTCCGTCCGACGATCCACCCACGCCCGAAGCTGCCTGACGGATAGCCGGTGGACAGCCCGTGGACTGCCGGTGAGCCTCGTTGCCCCGTCTGGCATGGAATCCGCTCACACCTTTTGGGGATCAACGAGTAATATGAGAAACATGGGTTTTCTCTACACACCGCTTCCATTGTGGGTCGCTGCCGGTGGCTGGGTCGTCGCCGCGGGGCTCCTCGCGCTCGCATTGTGGAGAAGGCCGTTCAAGCGTCTTCAGGACGCCACGCTGCAGCACGTGTGGCTCGCGATCATCGTGGCAATCGCGGTGCTGTGGGCCACCAACGCGTGGCTCGACGACGGCACCGTGATGCACCTGCTGGGCGCGACGCTCGTCGTCACGCTATTCGACTGGGCGCTCGCGCTGGTCGCGATGGGCGTCGTCACGGGGCTCGCCGCGGTCGTGTTCGACGCGCAATGGCAAGGCATCGCGATCACGTTCCTGATCTTCGGCGCATTCCCCGTCGCGGTGTCCGCGCTGATCCAGCGTGCATGCATCGCGTGGCTGCCTCGCAACCTGTTCGTCTTCATCTTCGGGCAGGGCTTCCTGTCTCCCGCCATCACGGTCGCGCTCACCTCCGGCCTCGCGCTGGCGGTACACATCGGGCTGTCGGACGGCTCGCTCAAAGTGGTGCCGATCGGCTACGCGTTCAGCGTGCTGCTGCTGGCGCTCGGCGAATCGTGGTTCACCGGCATGTCCACCGCGTTGATCGCCGTCTACCGGCCGGCGTGGGTCACCACCTACGACGTGCGACGATACCGGCTCGGCGGCCCGCGCACCTGAGCGCGCCGGGCTTGCCCGCTCCTTCCCTCGCGAACAGCAAGACAACGGAGACAGCGCCCATCAGCCGCGTTTGACACGTTCCGCGCGTGCCCTTCCGCGCAATGGCACAATGTCGTCCCGGGCGTGCCGACACGAGTGTCGGTCTTCAATGAATCGGCCTTCAATCGTCGCGCTGTGCAAAGCGATCGAGTGTTTCCACCACGACCCGTTAAAATAGTTGTGTCACGATTGAACTCTCATTAGCCGTTGGGCATCTTATGTGCCTGAGATCTGAACAGCATCTAACTTGATGGATCGCACCACCGTACCGCGCCGATTGCTGCGCCTGGTCGGCCGGGTGA
Organism: Paraburkholderia phosphatilytica; assembly: GCF_003443895.1. Classification (GTDB taxonomy): domain Bacteria; phylum Pseudomonadota; class Gammaproteobacteria; order Burkholderiales; family Burkholderiaceae; genus Paraburkholderia; species Paraburkholderia phosphatilytica. Next base: position 5,003 of record NZ_QQOA01000017.1, read on the forward strand.
TGGTCGTGGTGTCGGGCGTATCGCTCGCGCTGTCCGTCCCTGCGTTCGCCGACCAGCTCGAACAGCACAACGAACTCGTCAACAAATTCATCACCGACATGCACGCCGATCCGCTCGTCGCGGACTGCGCGGCGCATGCGGACTTCGTGGTCAGCACGTCCACTGCCTTCGATCACGTCGACTTCCCGCCCTCCTCGTTCGACAGCTCGCACGCCACGGTCACGCCGTGGAACGATTCGTTCGACGAAGGCAAACAGCGCGTGAAGGTCGACAACATCGTGACCATCGAAGGTCTCGGCATCCGCACGAACAACGTCGGCGATCCGATGGACCTGAAGTTCCGCTGCGGCTATCTCGGCAACCAGATGCTCGCGTTCAGCTGGAACGATCCGGTGCCGATGGCGAAACCGCGCTCGGAGCTGGGCGGGTCGAGACACAGCGCGAAGGGTCACCACGTCGCAAAGAAATCCACCGGCAAGGCCGCGAAGGGCAAGGCAACCGGCAGCAAGTCCAGCGCGTCGAAATCGACGAAGAGCAAGAAGAAGACGACGCATTGATGCGTCGCCGATCGCAAGCGAAACAAGCTCGGCAAAAGCGACAAGAGCCGCAAGCGCACAAGCAAAAAGCGGGAGCCGGCAACGGCTCCCGCTTCTTTCCCGCACTCACGCACCGCAAGCTCGGCGATCACCAAGCCCGCATCACTGCGCCGCGCGATACCCCTCGATATGCATCAGGATCGCGTGCAGCATCGCCGCACCGAGCGACGCGCTGCGCTCGCCGTTCCAGCCCACGCGCGCATCCGGCAGATTCGCGTTGTCCTTGAACGGCATTTCGAGCGTCAGGGAAAGACACCCATAGCGGTGCCCGATGTACTTCGACGCGAGCTTCAGCGCATCCTCGCGGTACTTGCTCGCCGCGTAGCCGTATTTGTCCTGGAAGTCGACGCTCGCGAGCTTGAAGGTTTCGATGAACGCCTTCTGCTCGTGCCCCTGCGCTTCGGTGAAGCCCGGCAGCATCTCCGACCCGGCCACGAACACATACGGCAGCGCCTCGTCGCCGTGGATGTCGAAGAACATGTCCACGCCGGTCGCTTCGATCGCATCGCGCACGAGCAGCACTTCCGGGCTGCGCGCCGCGTCCGGCTCCATCCACTCGCGGTTCAGATTGGCGCCCGCCGCGTTGGTGCGGAGATTGCCGTGCACGCTGCCGTCCGGATTCATATTCGGCACGATATGAAAGACCGCGTGATCGAAGATACGGCGCGCGACCGGATCGCCCGCCCAGTCGCCCCAACCCGCCAGCCGCTTCACCAGCCCCTCGACGAACCACTCCGCCATCGTCTCGCCCGGATGCTGGCGCGCGATGATCCAGATCCGCTTCAGCTTCGCGCCTTCCGCGCCGTCCAGGACCTCGGCGCCCGGCGCGCCGAGCGTCAGCATCGACATCGGCCGGCCCTCGACGGTACGTCCCAGTTCGGTCAGCGTCGCATGCGGCATCTGCTGCACGGCGCCGAGAAACTCCGAGTGACGCTCCTCGCTGTACGGCTCGAAGTACGCGTAGTAGATGCGATCGAACTCCGGCGTGTGATCGATCGTCAGCACACGGCCGTCGTACGCGGTCGGCACGCGGAACCAGTTCACGCGGTCATAGCTCGCCATCGCCTCGTAGTCTTTCCAGCCTTCGGCGAACGCGCACTCCGACGCGTTCTCGAAGGTCATCACGCAGCGCTCGCCGCGCGCGCCGGATAACCGGAAGTAGAACCACTGCGCGAACTCCGCGTGCGAATCGCGCCGCACGCGCAGACGGATCGCATCCGCGCTTTCGCAGGCGACGACCTCGATCGCGCCCGCGTCGAAATTGCTGGTAATCGATAAAGTCATAGCTGTTCCCTGCGACTGACTGTCTGCTGTGCTCGCCCGCAAGCGCCGTGCTCAGGGCGCGATGCGCCGGCGGAACACATAGGTGGAATCGTTCGACGCATCCGCATCGAATGCATAGCCTTCGGCGTCGAAGCCTTGCAGCGCCGTCGGCTCGTCGAGCCGATGCTCGACCGCGTAGCGCGCCATCAGGCCGCGCGCCCGCTTCGCATGAAAGCTGATGACCTTGTAACGCCCGCCCTTCCAGTCCTCGAACACCGGCGTGACGACGGGCACATCGAGCAGCTTCGGCTTCACCGAGCGGAAGTATTCGGTCGAAGCGCAGTTCACGAGCACGCGCGCGCCTTTCCGGTTGCGCGCGAACTGCTCGTTGAGCGCCTCGGTGATGCGCGGCCCCCAGAACGCGTACAGATCCTTGCCGCGCGCGTTCTCGAAACGTGTGCCCATCTCGAGCCGGTACGGCTGCAAGAGATCGAGCGGACGCAGCAGCCCATACAGCCCGGACAGCACGCGCACGTGGTTCTGCGCGTAGTCGAGATCCGCCGCGGACAGCGTCTTCGCGTTGAAGCCCTCGTACACGTCGCCGTTGAACGCGAGCACCGCCTGCTTCGCGTTGCTCGCGTCGAAGGTGGTGGACCAGTCGGCGTAGCGCTGGAAATTGAGCTGTGCGAGCGGATCGGACAGATCCATCAGCGACGCGATCTGCTGCGGCGACAGCCGGCGCAGGCCGTCGATCAGTTCGGCCGCGTCGTCGATGAAATCGGGAAGCGTGTGCTTGCGGATGTGAGGCGGGGTGTCGTAGTCGAGAGATTTCGCCGGCGACAGAACGATTATCATAGAGGCTTTCAGGCACGCCGTGCCTGGCGGTCAAAAGACGAAAGCCAGATTGTAACGAATGCCCGATTCCGCTGCCTCGCGTCCTTCTCCTTCCACGGCTTCCGCGGCTCCCTTGCGGGCCGTGCTCGATTCGAATGTGTGGATCGACATTCTCGTGTTCGACGATCCGCACACGCGCCCCATTCTCGCCGCGCTCGAACAGGGCACGCTGTGCGCGCCGATCGACGCGCGCTGCCTCGGCGAACTCGCGCGCGTGCTCGACTATCCGCAGTTCGTGCAGCGCGCGGTGGACAAGGCCGCGGCGCTCGCCACAGTCGCACGCCTCACGGTGCCGGTCGATCCGCCTGCGCGGGACGCCACCGACGCAGCGCAGGCACAAGCCGACGCGCGTCCGCTGCCGAAATGCAAGGACCGCGACGACCAGAAGTTTCTCGAACTGGCGCACGCATCGAGCGCCGACTGGCTCGTGTCGAAAGACCGCGCGGTGCTGAAGCTCGCAAAGCGCGTCGCACGCGACTTCGGCTTTCGCATTGCGCAGCCGGCGCCGTTCGTCGAGCAAAGCGGTCTCGGTGTCAGCACGAGCAATGGCCCGAGCAAACCAGCAACAGGAGCAACAGCAGCACAACCCGCAGCACAGCAGTCTTCAGCCGAACAGACGCCCGTCTAGCGGACAAATGCGCGAAAACCCGCGCCCCGCGTCCGGACTCGCCGCACGCTAGCGCGCGATTCCCTACAATCGACGTCTGACACTCCACGCCACCGTCGCCAGGACGTCATCGTCAGACCGCCAGACCGCCGGAACCAGAACAGCAACCGAACCGCAGCCTGCCCACCGCCCCGGACCCGCTCATGAACGCACCGAACGATACGCCGCACTCGCCCAGCTTCCCGTCCCGCCTGCCGAGCGTCGGCACGACGATCTTCACCGTGATGAGCGCGCTCGCGGCGGAGAAAGGCGCGGTGAATCTGGGCCAGGGCTTTCCGGATTTCGACTGCGATCCGCGCATCGTCGATGCGGTCAGCAACGCGATGCGCGCCGGCCACAACCAGTACCCGCCGATGGCCGGCGCCGCGCCGCTGCGCGAAGCGATCGCGAACAAGATCGAGCGCGTGTACGGCCGCCGCTACGACGCGGGCAGCGAGATCACCGTGACGGCGGGCGCCACCCAGGCACTGCTGACGGCGATCCTCTGCGCGGTGCATCCTGGCGACGAAGTGATCGTCGTCGAGCCGACCTACGACAGCTATCTGCCGTCGATCGAACTGGCGGGTGGCAAGCCGGTATTCGTCACGCTCGAAGCGCCGGACTACGCGATTCCGTTCGACCGCCTCGCCGCCGCGATTACGCCGAAAACGCGGCTCCTGCTGATCAACACGCCGCACAATCCGACCGGCACCGTCTGGCGCGCGGAAGATATGCAGAAGCTCGATGCGATCCTGCGCGGCACCAATGTGCTCGTGCTGTCCGACGAGGTGTACGAACACATGGTCTACGACGGCGCGCCGCATGAAAGCGTGTCGCGCTATCCGGGTCTCGCGGAGCGCAGTTTCGTCGTGTCGAGCTTCGGCAAGACCTTCCACGTGACGGGCTGGAAGATCGGCTATGTCGCAGCTCCTGCCGCGCTCACCGCCGAGTTCCGCAAGGTCCACCAGTTCAACGTGTTCACCGTGAACACGCCGATGCAGCTCGGGCTCGCGAGTTACCTCGCCGATCCCGCGCCGTATCTGAACCTGCCCGCGTTCTACCAGCAGAAGCGCGACTTCTTCCGCGCCGGCCTCGCGAACTCGCGCTTCAAGCTGCTGCCGTGCGAAGGCACCTACTTCCAGTGCGTCGACTACTCGGCGATCAGCGACCTGCCCGAAGCGGAATTCGCGACGTGGCTCACCGGCGAGATCGGCGTCGCGGCGATTCCGGTGTCCGCGTTCTATCACGAGCCGCACGAATCGGGCGTCGTGCGCTTCTGCTTCGCGAAACAGGAGAGCACGCTCGCGACCGCGCTCGAGCGGCTCGCGAAGCTCTGAGTCAGTCACGGAGCGCGCGATGCGAACAAACCCGACGGCATCCCTAGCGCGCTCAATTGCCCTTCCAGATGGCGCCTCTCGCGAACGCCGCCTTGCGGTCCGCGTTCACCTTCAGTGCGGCGGCCCGGTCGCTGAACGCCTGCAGATAAGCGCGCCAGTCGATGCCCGCCTCGGCCAGAAAGTCGCGGCCGTAGACGATCTGCGTCGACTGCCCGACGAGCGGCAGGCTCGCATAGCCCGCGGCATCCGCCACGGAAAAACGCTCGCCACGCACGAACGGCGCGAACTTCGCGAGCCGCTTGAAGCCCTCAATGTGCCGAACCAGCAGCTTCTCGGTGCGCCCCTTCGTCGCGTCCGTGATGGTGCCGCCGAAGAACGCCTGCTTGTACAGATTGCGCGCGACCAGTTCGAGATGCACGTCGATGAAGAACATCAGTTCGCGCTCCTTCGCCGCTTCCCACGGGTCCGCGGAAAAGATCCGCTTCTCGGGATACGATGCGGCGAGATACTCGACGATCGCCTGCGACTCGCACAGCGAGCCCTGTTCCGTGACAATGAACGGGATCTTGCCGAGCGGCGAATGCGCGAGCATCGGCTCGGCCTGCGAGGGCGCCGTCGGTACTTCCTCATACGGAATGCCGTACTCGAGCAGCACGAACTTCACCTTGTTGAAGTAGTTCGACTGCGCAAAACCATGCAGCTCAATCATCCGGTGTCTCCTTCCGGTTCGAGGTCGAAGGTGGCGCAGGCAGCGGCGGCGAGAAGCTGTGCCAAACAGCGCCGACGCATCGCGCGCGATGCATTCGCCGGGCCATTGCGAGATCTCCATGATGGCCCCGCAAATGAATTGCAGGACAAATCGCACGATCGTGCTATCTTAAAAATAACCATGGAGTCACGCAAGTCATGACCTCTCGCGAATCAACCAGAGCCATCGAAACGATCGGCATCGTCGGCACCGGCGCAATGGGCCGCGGCATTGCGCAGATCGCCTCGCTGTCGGGCCTGACCGTGCGCCTGTTCGACACGAACCCGGCCGCCGTCGGCGCCGCGCGCGACTATCTCGCGGACACGTTCGCCAAACTCACGTCCAAGGGCAAGCTCGACGACGCGAAAGCACGCGCCGCGCTCGCGTGCGTAAGCGGTGCGGAATCGCTCGCCGCTTTCGCGGACTGCGATCTCGTGATCGAAGCGATCCTCGAAAAGCTCGACGTGAAGCGCGAGCTGTTCCGCGAGCTCGAAGGCATCGTCGGCGAAACGTGCGTGCTCGCGTCGAACACGTCGTCGCTGTCGATCACCGCGATCGCGGCCGGCTGCAGCCGCCCCGAGCGCGTCGCGGGCTTCCACTTCTTCAACCCGGTGCCGCTGATGAAGGTTGTCGAAGTGATCGACGGTCTGCGCGGCGACCGCGCGGCCGGCGACGCGCTGATGGACCTCGCGCGCCGCGTCGGTCACACGCCGGTGCGCGCGAAGGACATGCCCGGCTTCATCGTCAACCACGCCGGCCGCGGGATGAACACCGAAGGCCTGCGCGTCGCGGGCGAAGGCGTCGCGAGCTTCGCGGACATCGACCGGATCATGCGCGAGCAGGCCGGCTTCCGGCTCGGGCCGTTCGAGCTGCTCGACCTCACCGCGCTCGACGTGTCGCATCCGGTGATGGAGTCGATCTACCACCAGTTCTACGAGGAGCCGCGCTTTCGTCCGTCGCCGATCACCGCGACGCGGCTCGCGGGCGGTCTGATTGGCCGCAAGGCGGGCGAAGGCTTCTACGCGTATCCCGACGGCAAGCAGCAGGTCGAAGCCGTTGCACCCGCGCCTACCGCGCTGCCGGCGCGCGTGTGGGTGAGCCGCCAGCATCCGGAAGCGCGCGAAGCGCTGCTGCCGATCATCGCGAAGACCGGCGTGCCGCTCGACGAGAGCGCAACGCCGGCAGCGGACGCGCTGATCGTCGTCACGCCGTTCGGCACCGATGCAACCACGGCCGCAGTCGAAGAACAGCTGGACGCGCGCCGCGTGGTCGCGATCGACACGCTGTTCCCGGTAGCCGAAGCGCAGCGCCGCACGCTGATGACGACGCCCGCCACCACCCGCGCCGCGCGCGACGCCGCGCACGCGCTCTTCGCGCACGACGGCGTGCCCGTCACCGTGATTCGCGATTCGGCGGGCTTCGTCGCGCAACGCGTTGCCGCGACGATCGTCAACATCGGTTGCGACATCGCACAGCAGCAGATCGCGACACCCGAGGACATCGATCTCGCGGTGACGCTCGGACTCGGCTATCCGAAGGGCCCGCTCGCACTCGGCGACGCCCTCGGCGCGGCGACCATCCTCACGATCCTGCGCAACATGACCGCGGTGCTCGGCGACCCGCGCTATCGCCCGTCACCGTGGCTCGCGCGGCGCGCGCAGCTCGGCCTGTCGCTGACCCAGGGCGATGCCGCCGATGCCCCTGATGGAGCCGCACAATGAGCGCCGAACTGCTCGCGTCGACCGCGCCTGGACATGACGGCACGCTGGTGCTGACGCTGTCGAACCCCGGCATGCGTAACGCGCTGCACCCCGACATGTACGCGGCCGGCATCGAAGCGATCGACAGCGCGGACCGCGACCCGTCGATCCGCGCGATCGTGCTGACCGGTGCCGACAACTTCTTCTGCGCGGGCGGCAATCTGAACCGCCTGCTCGAGAATCGCGCGAAAGATCCATCGGTGCAGGCGCAAAGCATCGATCTGCTCGGCGAATGGATCACCGCGCTGCGCGAATCGCGCAAGCCGGTGATCGCAGCAGTGGAAGGCGCCGCGGCCGGCGCGGGCTTCTCGCTCGCGCTCGCTTGCGATCTGATCGTCGCAGCGGAAGACGCGAAGTTCGTGATGTCGTACGCACGCGTCGCGCTGACGCCGGATGGCGGCGGCTCGTGGTTTCTTGCCCGCGAGCTGCCGCGCCAGCTCGCTACCGAAGTGCTGCTCGAAGCAAAGCCCATCAGCGCGACGCGACTCTACGACACCGGCGTCGTGAATCGCGTCGTGAAGCCGGGCACCGCGCGCGATGCCGCGCTTGCGTGGGCCGACGAGCTCGCGCAGCTGTCGCCGAACGCGACCGCGCGGATCAAGTCGCTGGTCGGCGCGGCGCCCGAACAGCCGCTCGCCGCGCACCTCACGGCCGAGCGCGACAGCTTCGTCGCGTCGCTGATGCATCGCGACGGCCTCGAAGGCATCAGCGCATTCCTCGACAAACGCAAGCCCGACTACTCATGAGCCTGCCCGAGCCTCTCGACACGTCCGCATGGCAGCCGCCGAAGCGGCGCCGCATCTACCTGATGCGTCACGGCGACGTCACCTATTTCGACGACACGGGCCGGCCGATCCACCCTGAAACCGTGCCGCTCAACGAGCGCGGCTGCGCGGAAGCGAGCGCCGCCGGGCGCGCGTTCGCGGAACAGGCGCTGACGTTCGACCGCGTGATCGTCAGCGGCTTGCCGCGCACGATCGAAACCGCGCGCCGCGTGCTGGCGGAAACCGGACAGCGTGCCGAGCTCGAAGTCGAGCCGACGTGGGAAGAGATCCGCGGCGGCAAGCTCGGCACGATTCCGGCCGCGAATCTCGAAGCGGCGTTTCTCGGCGCGTTCGATGGCATCGTCCCCGAAAGCACGCAGTTCCTCGGCGGCGAAACGATCGGCGCGCTGTTCGACCGCGTGCTGCCGGCGCTGCACGGACTGCGCGAAGACGCCGCATGGGACACGGTGCTGCTCGTGCTGCACGGCGGCGTGAACCGCGCGATCCTGTCGCACGCGATCACGGCGGGCGGCCGCACGTTCTTCGGCCACCTCGCGCAGGCGACTGGCTGCATCAACGCGCTCGACGTCGGCGACGAACCACGCGACTGGGTCGTGCGCACCGTCAATTACAGCCCGAGCGCACCGTTGCATCGCGATACCCGCAGCACCACGATGGAAAAGCTCTACGCGCAGTTCCTGCAGACACGCGGATAGCGCGTCGCTCGCGTGCGAACGCCACAACCGATGCAGCCAGCCGGCACGCATCGCGACATGACAACGGGAGGAGACACCCGATGACGCAACCGAACCCGGACTACGCCGCCTTCGAAGGCACGCGCGAGGTCGCGCCCCGTCACCGCTTCGATCACGATGCGTTGTCCGCGTGGCTCGCGCAGCACGTCGAAGGCTTCGCGGGTCCGCTCACCGTCGAGCAGTTCGCGGGCGGCCAGTCGAACCCGACCTTCAAGCTGATCACACCGTCGCGCGCGTACGTGATGCGCGCGAAGCCCGCGCCCGTCGCGAAGCTGCTGCCGTCGGCGCATGCGATCGAACGCGAGTATCGCGTGATGGATGCGCTCGCGGACACCGACGTGCCGGTCGCGAAGATGCTCGCGCTGTGCGACGACGAAAGCGTGATCGGCCGCGCATTCTACGTGATGGAGTTCGTCGAGGGCCGCGTGCTGTGGGACCCGGCACTGCCCGGCATGTCGCCTGCGGAGCGCGGCGCGATCTTCAACGAGATGAACCGCGTGATCGCGGCGCTCCATAAGGTCGATCCCGCGAAGGTGGGCCTCGCCGACTACGGCAAGCCCGGCAACTACGTCGCGCGGCAGATCGGGCGCTGGAGCAAACAGTACCAGGCATCCGAGACCGAATCGATCGATGCGATGAACCGGCTGATCGACTGGTTGCCGCAGCATCTGCCCAACGCGGCCGACGAGCGGACCACGGTCGTGCATGGCGACTTTCGCCTCGACAACCTGATCTTCGATCCGCACGAGCCGCGTGTGCTCGCGGTGCTCGACTGGGAGTTGTCGACGCTCGGCGACCCGCTCGCCGACTTCGCGTATCACTGCATGACGTGGCACGTCGACCCCGCGCAGTTCCGCGGCATCGCAGGGCTCGACTGGGCCGCGCTCGGCATTCCGGACGAGCCGCACTATGTGCAGCGCTATCGCGAGCGAACCGGCTTCGGCATTCCCGGCGACTGGAACTTCTACCTCGCGTACAACATGTTCCGCATCGCGGCGATTCTGCAAGGGATCATGAAGCGCGTCGTCGACGGTACGGCCGCGAGCGCGCAGGCACTCGACGCGGGCCGCCGTGCGAAGCCGATGGCCGAGCTCGCGTGGCAGTACGCGCAGAAGGTGTCCACCTCTTCCCAACCTTGAGCGAACCACGAGGTCACAGATGAATTTCGACTACACCCCGAAGGTCGACGCGTTGCGCGAACGGCTGCTCGCGTTCTTCGACGAGCACATCTATCCGAACGAAGCCGCGTTCGCCGCGGAAATCGCGAAGAATCGCGCGGAAGGCAACGCGTGGGTGCCGACCGAACTGATGGAAACGCTCAAGGCGCGCGCCCGCGAGGCCGGGCTGTGGAATCTGTTCCTGCCTAACTCCGAGCGCGGCGCGGGTTTGACCAATCTCGAGTACGCGCCGCTGTGCGAGATCATGGGCCGCGTGCCGTGGGCGCCGGAAGCGTTCAACTGCAACGCGCCCGATACCGGCAACATGGAAACCATCGAACGCTACGGCAGCGACGCGCACAAGCGCGAATGGCTCGAACCGCTGCTCGAAGGCCAGATCCGCTCGGCGTTCCTGATGACCGAGCCCGAAGTGGCATCGTCGGATGCGACCAACATCCAGACCCGCATCGAGCGCGACGGCGATCACTACGTGATCAATGGCCGCAAGTGGTGGTCTTCCGGCGCCGGCGATCCGCGCTGCAAGGTCTTCATCCTGATGGGCAAGACCGATCCGGCCGCGGAGCGTCATCGCCAGCAGTCGATGATCTTCGTGCCTGCGGATGCGACGGGCGTCACCGTGCATCGTCCGCTGACGGTGTTCGGTTACGACGACGCGCCGCACGGTCACATGGAGATCTCGCTCGACAACGTGCGCGTGCCCGCGTCGAACATCCTGCTCGGCGAAGGGCGCGGCTTCGAGATTGCGCAGGGCCGGCTCGGCCCGGGCCGCATCCACCACTGCATGCGCCTGATCGGGCTCGCGGAGCGCGCGCTGGAACTGATGTCGAAACGCGTGCTGAAGCGCGTCGCGTTCGGCAAGCCGATCGCGTCGCAGACGGTCACGCAGGAACGCATCGCCGAGGCGCGCTGCATGATCGATCAGGCACGTCTGCTGACGCTCAAGACCGCGTACATGATGGACACCGTCGGCAACAAGGGCGCGCGCGGCGAGATCGCGATGATCAAGGTCGTCGCGCCGAACATGGCCTGCCAGGTGATCGACTGGGCGATGCAGGCGCACGGCGCCGCGGGCATGAGCGACGATTTTCCGCTCGCCTATGCATACACGACCGCGCGCACGCTGCGCTTCGCCGACGGCCCGGACGAAGTGCACCGCAACGCGATCGCGAAGCTCGAGCTGTCGAAGTATCTGGATCGCGACGCGGGTTGATCACGTTCTAACGTCGCAATGCGGAAGTTGCGGCAGCGCGTTGATGCACGCCTGCCGTACGCGTTCGACGACGTGCGCCCAATCTTCATCCACCGATGTCTGGCGGAACAGGCGCGTGGTGGATGGATACCATGGCGTCGTGTCGCCCGTCTTCATCCAGCGCCAGTCGGTCGGCATCGCCGACAGCAGCGGCGGCGCGAGCGCGTCCAGCGCGGCCGCGAATTAGCCGAGTGCAAACAGCCCGGCTGCCGCGTGTTCGACGTCGCCGCTTGCGGGTTCAGCATCGACAGGTTCCATTGCTCATCTACCGTAACCAGACCGGAGCCGCCGGCATCGATCTGCAACGACGACGCTTAAGGTCGATCGCTCATTGTGCAGGAATGCCTGGTATCCGCGGGACGATTCGTGCATGGATTCGCCGCTTTTTATCGCGGGCCATGCCGCAACTGCCGACACTACTGCGCAGCGCTCAACGGCGTCGCGCATTGATCGCGCTTCGCTGCATGCTCAACGAGTGAAAGCCAGCCTTAAGCGTCCTGCCGCGCGCCCTGCAGCATCAAACGATCTGTGCTGTAATTTTCGCCTGCCGCGGTGGACTCTGCGCATCTGTGCGCGCTGACGCCGCTATCCGGAACCGCACAACGCACGCAAGGAAACGACGATGATCGACGCTTATAGCTGGGCGACCCCGAATGGTCACAAGGTCCACATCATGCTCGAAGAAACGGGGCTCGCGTATCGCGTGCACGCGGTGGACATCGGCGCCGGCGACCAGTTCAAGCCCGAGTTTCTCTCGATCAGCCCGAACAACAAGATCCCCGCGATCACCGACTCCGAAGGCCCCGGTTCGACCGACGGCAAGCCGTTCCCGCTGTTCGAATCGGGCGCGATTCTCGTCTATCTGGCCGAGAAGACCGGGAAGTTTTTGCCCACCGATCCGGCGGCACGCTACGCGACGCTGCAGTGGGTGATGTTCCAGATGGGCGGCCTCGGCCCGATGCTCGGCCAGGCGCACCACTTCCGCATCTATGCGCCGCAGCAGATCGAATACGCGGTGAACCGCTATACGAACGAAGCGAAGCGGCTCTATAACGTGATGGACGCGCAGCTCGGCAAAACCCGCTACCTCGCCGGCGACGACTACACGATCGCGGATATCGCCGCGTTTCCGTGGACGCGTTCGTGGCAGAACCAGGGCATCGATCTCGATGCGGTGCCGAACGTGAAGCGCTGGCACGAAGAGATCGCCGCGCGGCCCGCAGTGCAGCGCGGCGTCGAGGTGCTCGCGTCGGCACGCAAGCCGTTGATGGACGACAAGGCCAAAGAGATGCTGTTCGGCACCACGCAGTACACGAAGCGGTGAACGCGCGCAGGCGCCGCGGCGGCTCAAACACGAACCCGAACCCGCGCTAGAAGTAGTGGCGCGTGATGAACTCGGCGACACACACCGACCGCTCACCGCCCTGCCGTTCGAATGTCACGAGCCACTCGACCTGCACGCCGTCGCCGTCGATCGGCGTGCTTTTCACCACCGCGAAGCTCGCGCGCACCAGCGAGCCGACCGGCACCGGCGACATGAAGCGCACCCGGTTGAGCCCGTAGTTCACGCCGAGCCGATGCTCGACGTGAACGGTCTTGAACAGCAGCGATGGAATCAGCGCGAGCGTCATGAAGCCATGCGCGACCGGACCGCCGAACGGCGATTCGCGGCGCGCGCGTTCCGGGTCGACGTGAATCCATTGCGTGTCGCCGGTGGCATCGGCGAAACGATCGACGCTCGGCTGGTCGATCGTCTGCCAGCCGCTCACGAACGGCGCGGCACCGACCAGCGCGGCGAACCCTTCCGCGTCGGCGATCACGGACGGCGCACCGGCCGTCATGCGCGTGCCTGCGCGGGATCGCGCAGCCCGAAAATACCCTTCGAACGCACAATCAGCACGATCTCGTCGTGCTGATTCACGCATTCCCATTCGGTCGACACGATGCCGCGGTCGGGCTTGCTCTCCATCACGCGCTTCGCGACGATCTTGTTGCGCATCCGGATCGTGTCGCCGACGCGCACCGGCTTGACCCAGCGAATCTCGTCGATGCCGGGCGAGCCCATCGACGTCGAATCCGCGAGGTAATTTCGCACCAGCAGACCCATCATCGCCGAACACGTGTGCCAGCCGCTCGCGACCAGTCCGCGGAACGGCGATGCGGCTGCCGCGGCATCGTCGAGGTGAAACGGCTGCGGGTCGAACTGTTCGGCAAACCGAACGATTTCATCGCGCGCGAACGTGTACTCGCCGACGTCGATCGCCATGCCGATTTCCATATCTTCATACGCAACGGTCATGCTGTGCTCCTCGTCCGTTTGCTCCCGCCGGAAGGCCGTAGAAAGCCGCGCGCTCAGGCTTCGCTCGTCGCGAACGACGGCAGCGCGGCAAAGCGCGCGAGATGATGATCGACGTCGCCGAGCGTCGTTTCGATCATCGTCAGGCGCTTGAACAGATGTGCGGCCGCGACTTCGTTCGTGACGCCCATGCCGCCGTGCAACTGGACGGCCTGCTGGCCGACAAAACGCGCCGCCTGCCCCACCCGCACCTTCGCCGCCGAGACCGCCTGGCGCCGCACGTCGGCATCCGCATTCGCGTAACGCACGGCCGCGAGATAGGTCAGCGAGCGCGCCTGTTCGGCGTGGATCAGCATCTCGACCATCCGGTGCTGCAGCGCCTGGAAGCGTGCGATCGGCGCGCCGAACTGCTGGCGTGTCTTCGTGTAGTCGACGGTGGCGTGATTCAGTGCATCGAGCGCGCCGACGGCTTCCGCGCACAGCAGCACGATGCCGTAGTCGGCGATCCGCTCGAGCGTTGCGGCGCCATGCTGGGAGCCGCCCAGGCGCCGCGCGGGCGTCGCATCGAACGCGAGCGTCGCCGCGCGCTGGCCATCGATGGTCCGGTAGTCGTCGAGCTTCACGCCCGACGCGCCACGTTCAACCACGAACAGCGCGATCTCGCCATCCAGCCGTGCGGGCACGATCCAGTAGTCCGACTGCGCGCCGTGTTGCACGAGCGATTTCGTGCCGCTCAGTGCGTAGGCATCGTTCGCACCGCCGCCGGTTGCGATGGTCGCGATCTCGAACAGATCGTGACGCGCATGCGGCTCATGGAAAGCGATTGCGAGACGGATCTCGCCCGTCGCGGCGCGTGCCAGTAACGCGGCATCGTCTTCACTATTGCCAGCCACGCGCAGCGCCTCGATCCCCACCGCAGTCGCCCAGTACGGCTCGACGACTAGCGCGCGTCCCAACTCCTGCATCACGACCAGCATATCGACCGCGCCGCCGTCGAAGCCGCCCTGCGCCTCAGGCACCGGCAACGCGGTCAAGCCGAGCTCGGCAAACGCCTGCCAGTGTTCGTGCGACACGCCGTCCTTCGAGTGTACGATCGCCTGGCGCGCCTCGAAGCCGTATTGCTTGTCGAGATAGCGGCGCAGCGCGTCGGCGAATTGCTGCTGTTCGTCGGTAAAGTTGAAGTCCATGCGCCGCTCCTCACAGTCCCAGAATCATCTGCGCGATGATGTTCTTCTGGATTTCGTTCGAACCGCCGTAGATCGACGTCTTGCGGTAGTTGAAGTAGTACGCCGCGAGCGGCGCCGCATCGTCGTCCACGATGCTGTGTTCGCGCTCGCCCGTGAGGAACGCCGGATCGAATGCCGCGGCCACCGGGCCCACGGTTTCGACCATCAGCTCGGTCAGCGCCTGCTGGACTTCGGTGCCCTTGATCTTCAGCATCGATGCCTCGGGCCCCGGACCACGCCCGCCCGCTTCGCTGCTCACCACGCGCAGCACCGTGACTTCGAGCGCCATCAGCTCGATCTCGAGATTCGCGACCTTTGCGCCGAACACCGGATCGTGCAGCAGCGGTTTGCCGTTCTTCCGCTGGTTCAGCGCAAGCTTCTTCAGGAATTCGAGCTCGCGTTTCGACTGGCCGACACGCGCGATGCCCGTGCGCTCGTGGCCGAGCAGGTACTTCGCGTAGGTCCAGCCGCGGTTCTCCTCGCCGACGAGGTTTTCGACGGGCACCTTCACGTCTTCGAGGAAGACTTCGTTCACCTCGTGCTCTTCGTCGAGCATGATGATCGGCCGCACGGTGACGCCCGGCGTCTTCATGTCGATGAGCAGGAACGAGATGCCCTCCTGCTTCTTCGCGCCGCTATCAGTGCGCACGAGGCAGAACATCATGTCGGCGTACTGACCGAGCGTGGTCCACGTTTTCTGGCCGTTCACCACATAGTGATCGCCAACGCGCTCGGCCTTCGTGCGCAGCGACGCGAGATCCGACCCGGAGCCCGGCTCAGAGTAACCCTGGCACCACCAGTCGGTACCATCGAGAATGCGCGGCAGGTAGTGGCGTTTCTGCGCTTCGCTGCCGTATTTCATCAGCACCGGCGCGACCATCGACACACCGAACGGCAGCACGCCGGGCGCGCCGATGCGGGCGCATTCTTCGTCCCAGATGTGACGCTGCGTCGCGTCCCAGCCGGGGCCGCCGTACTCGCGCGGCCACGCGGGCGCGGACCAGCCGCGCGTGCCGAGCAGGCGGTGCCAGCTCGCGAAGTCTTCGCGATTCAGGCGTTTGTGGTGGTGGACTTTGTCGCGCAGCTCGTGAGGCAGATTCGCTTCGAGCCAGGCGCGGACGTCGGCGCGGAACGCGTCGTCGGCGGGGGTGTAGTCGAGATTCATGCGCAGCGTCTCCTGGCCGCGGCCGGTGCCGCCGCGCGGAGACCGCTGCGTTACTGCAACGGTTCCTTCAGTGCGTCGGGCACGGGCAACGGCATCACATCGATGCCTTCTTCGACCAAGGCGCGCGCATCTTCGAGCGTTGTCACGCCACGAATGTTGCGAGCCGGCGCTTCCTCATAGTGGATGCGCCGCGCCTCCTCGGCGAAGCGGTCGCCCACGTTCTCCGTCTTTTCAAGGACCTCGCGCAGCGCGCGCATCACGCGCGCCTGGATCGCGCTGACATCCGGATTCGCGCCGCCTGCCACCGCGGCTGCCGCACTGGACGCACTGGCCGCACCCGGCTGGCTGCTTTCGGTCGCACCCGACAGATTGAGGCGCGGCGCCGACGGCAGGCGGTTCACCTGGGTCGCGCCGCACATCGGACATTCGACGAGCTTGCGGGACAACTGCGACTCGAAGTCATCCGCCGAAGCAAACCAGCCTTCGAACCGATGGCCATCCGGACACTGTAAATCGAGGACCTTCATAGGGAATCAGGGCTTGCGTAGAGTGTAGCGCAAAATCGAAAATTGTGAACGGTCGTTCGCAAAATTCACATACGCGTGGAGCCTGATTCTAACGCGCTGCACGGGTACGCGCCGAGATCCTCTGGATGCCGGCTACTGGCGGGCGGCTTTACCGCCCCCCTGCCCGCGTGTCCAGCGACGGGCACCGTCAGGCATCCTTCGCCGGATCGGACGTCGTCCACGTTCCGGACAGCACCTTCTCGAGCCAGAACGCGCCGAGGATCGTCTTCACGTCGGAGATCTGGCCGGTCCGCACCCACTCCAGCACATCGGCCGCGGGCGCGGTGAAGAGTTCGAGGAACTCGCCCTCGTCGAGCTTGCGCTCGCCTTCGGTGAGGCCCTTCGCCAGGAAGATGTCGATGAATTCGGTGGAGTACGAAATGATCGGATGCACGCGCGCGAGGTACACGTATTCGCGCGCCGAATAGCCGGTCTCCTCGCGCAGTTCGCGCTTCGCGCACGCAAGCGCGCCTTCGTTCGGATCGAGCTTGCCGGCGGGAAACTCGTACATCACCTTGCCCATCGGATAGCGGAACTGGCTCTCCATCAGCACGCGGCCATCGTCGAAGAGCGGGATCACCATCACCGCGCCGGGGTGCTTCACGTACTCGCGCGTGCCGTCGGTGCCGTCGGGCAGACGCACGGTGTCGCAGTTCACGGTGAGGAATGGCCCGCGATGCATCATTCTGCTTTCGGTGCAGACTTCATGCAGGTCGGCGCTGTGATCCGGCAGACCGGTTGCGAGTGAAACGGAGATGGGTTTGGACGGCTGTGTCATGAGCGACCTCTGGGAGGAATGCGGCGCCCACGACACCCGCGCGGACGCCGTCAGCGGCGTTTGACGAGATACTGCCAGGCGAAGCCGGGAAACGCGGCGACGACGAACAGGCTGAAGGTGATGGCGTAAAACTGCCAGCCCTGCTCGAAACGGTTGCCGGCACGGGCTTCCAGCAGGAAGCCGAGCGCGCCGACGGCGAAGTACAGCACGATCAGTTCGCCGATCCTGAGCCACGCGCTCTTCTTTTCCGCGCGCATCGGCACGAAAGCGAAGAGACGCTGGTTCAGGAACGGCAGGTTGGCGCCCACGAGCGCCACCAGCACGATAAACCAGCCCGCAGCCGACATCAGATCGACAGCGTGTGCGTGATCGCCGTCAGGCAGGCCGACATCAGCGGACCCGGCACGATACCGAGCACGAGGATCGCAACGCCGTTCACCGCGAGCAACGCACGCTTGAAGCCATCGGCTTCGATCGGCGACGTATCCGTCGGTGCGTCGAAGTACATCAGCTTGACGATGCGCAGGTAGTAGAACGCGCCGAACAGCGACGTGATCACCGCGAGCACCGACAGCCACGTGAGGCCGGCGTTCATCGCGCCTTCGAGCACCGCGAGCTTCGCGTAGAAGCCGACCGTCGGCGGAATGCCCGCGAGCGAGAACATCATCACCATCATCACGAACGCGTACACCGGGCTGCGCTGGTTGAGACCCTTGAAGTCGTCGAGCGTTTCAGCTTCGAAGTCGCGGCGCGCGAGCAGCATCACCATGCCGAACGTGCCGAGCGTCGTGACGAGATAGACGATGCTGTAGAACATCGCCGAACCGTACGCGCTCGCCGCGCCGGACACCTTGCCGTCCACCACGCCGGACAGCAGGCCGAGCAGCACGAAGCCCATGTTCGAGATCGCCGAGTACGCGAGCATCCGCTTGATGTTGCGCTGGACGATGCCGGTGATGTTGCCGACGATCATCGACAGCGCCGCGAGGATGATCAGCATTTCCTGCCAGTCCACGGCCAGCGGCAGCAGGCCCATCACGAGGAAGCGCAGACCCCACGCGAACGCCGCGACCTTCGGGCCACCGCCCGTCAGGAGCGTCATTGCGGTCGGCGCGCCCTGGTAGACGTCCGGCACCCACATGTGGAACGGCACGGCGCCCATCTTGAACGCGACACCGGCCACGATGAAGATCACGCCGAACAGCAGCACGACGTCGTTGATGTGACCCGACGCGACCGCCTTCAGCACGTCGTCGAGCTGCAGCGAGCCGGTCGCGCCATACAGCATCGAGATGCCGTACAGCAGGAAGCCGGAAGCCAGCGCGCCGAGCACGTAGTACTTCATCGCCGCTTCGTTCGACTGCGTCGCGTTACGACGCAGCGCGATCACCGCGTACAGCGACAGCGACATCAGTTCGAGGCCGAGGTACAGCGTGAGGAAGTTGTTGCCCGAGATCATCACGAGCTGGCCGAGCAGCGAGAACATCCCCAGCAGGAAGAAGTCGCCGCGGAACAGATCGCGATCTTCGAGGTACTTGCGCGAGTAGACGATCGACACGGCGTAGCCAAGCGACACTACCGCCTTCATCGCGCTCGCGAACGAGTCGACCACGTACATCTTCGAGAAGAAGTAATGCACCTGCGGATCGAACGCCTTCAGCGCGAACCAGATGCCGGCCGCGACCGACGACCACACCGCGATGTAGTACGTCGTGCGGCGTCCCGCCTGGCCGACGAACGTGTCGTTCAGCCACGCGACGACGACCGCTGCCATCAGCAGCGCGTCGGGCCACAGAGCGTTCATGGAAGCGTTTTGCATGATTGATTCAGTCTCCGCTCTGGCTTACTGGGACAACGGCAGCTTCGACTGCGCGACGTGCGTAAGAAGGTTATCGACCGACACGTGCATCACGTCGGTGAAAGGCTTCGGATGGATGCCCATATACAGCGTGAGCAGCGCGAGCACGCCGAGCATCACGAACTCGCGGCGGTTCACGTCGAGCAGGTCCTTCACGTGGCCGTTGCCGACCGCGCCGAAGTACACGCGCTTGTACATCCACAGCGTGTACGCCGCGCCGAGAATCAGCGTGAGCGCCGCGCCGCCGGCGATCCAGAAGTTGAACTGCACAGCCGCCAGAATCACCATGAATTCGCCGACGAAACCGGAGGTGCCCGGCAGGCCGCAGTTGGCCATCGAGAACAGCATCGCGAACGCGGCGAACTTCGGCATCACGTTGACGACGCCGCCGTAGTCGGCGATCTGGCGCGAGTGCATGCGGTCGTACAGCACGCCGATGCACAGGAACATCGCGCCCGACACGAAGCCGTGCGAGATCATCTGCACGATCGCGCCTTCCACGCCCATCTGGCTGAAGATGAAGAAACCGAGCGTGACGAAGCCCATGTGCGCGATCGACGAATACGCGACGAGCTTCTTCATGTCCGCCTGCACCAGCGCGACGAGACCGATGTAGATCACCGCGATCAGCGACAGCGTGATCACGACCGGCGCGAGGAAGTGACTCGCGTCAGGCGCGATCGGCAGCGAGAAGCGCAGGAAACCGTACGCGCCGAGCTTGAGCATGATCGCCGCCAGCACGACTGAGCCGCCCGTCGGCGCTTCCACGTGCGCGTCCGGCAGCCAGGTATGGACCGGCCACATCGGCACCTTGACGGCGAACGCGAGGAAGAACGCTATGAAGAGCAGCACCTGCGGCGTCATCGGGATCTTCGCGGCCTGCCACGTGGCGAGATCGAACGTGCCCGTCTGCGTGTACAGGTAGATCAGCGCGATCAGCATCAGCAGCGAGCCCATCAGCGTGTACAGGAAGAACTTGAACGCCGCGTACACGCGGTTCGGTCCGCCCCACACGCCGATGATGATGTACATCGGGATCAGCGTCGCTTCGAAGAACACGTAGAACAGCATGCCGTCGGCCGCGCTGAACACGCCGACCATGATGCCCGACAGGATCAGGAACGCAGCCAGGTACTGGCCGACGTTCTTCGTGATCACTTCCCACGCGGAGATCACGACGATCACCGTGATCAGCGCGGTCAGCACGACGAACCACATCGAGATGCCGTCCACGCCCAGGTGATACGTGATGTTGAAGCGTTCGATCCAGTTCGACTTCTCTTCGAACTGCAGACCGGCTGTGGTCGAATCGAAGCTCGTGATGAGCGGCAGCGTGGCGATGAAGCTCGCCACCGAGCCGATCAGCGCGAGCCAGCGCGCCGGGCCGGGATTCTTGTCGCTGCCGACCGCGAGCACGAGGAGGCCGAAAATGATCGGCATCCAGATCGCGATACTGAGGATGGGATAGTTATGCATTCTCGTCCCTCGCCTTATTTGCCGCCGAGCGTTACAAACAGGGTCAAGAGCCCCAACATGCCGATGATCATGGCAAACGCGTAGTGGTAGATGTAACCGGATTGCAGGAAACGGATCACGCTCGCGAACCAGCCGATGAAGCGCGCGCTGCCGTTGACGATACCGTCGATGACGACGACGTCGCCCTCTTTCCAGAGGCCGCGGCCGATCGCGACAGCGCCGCGCGCGAACACGACCTCGTTGATCTTGTCCATGTAGTACTTGTTGTCGAGCAGCGTGTAGATCGGACCGAACGCGCGGCGAACCACGGCCGGCAGGTCCGGACGCTTCAGGTACATGAACCACGCGGTGACGATACCCGCGAGCGCGAGCCACACCGGCAGACCCGACACCGAGCTCAGACCCATCGCGACCCAGCCGTGGAATTCTTCGGCCATCTCCTTCAGCGCCGGATGGTTGTCGCCGATGAAGATCACGCTGCTGTACGCGACGCCATGCTGGAAGAAGTCGCCGTACAGCATCGGGCCGATCGCGATCGCGCCGATGATGACCGACGGAATGGCCAGCAGTACGAGCGGCAGCCACACCACCCACGGCGTTTCGTGCGGCTCGTGTGCATGACCGTGGCCGTGGTCGTCATGACCGTGTGCGTCATGACCGTGGCCGTGATCGTCGTGGCCATGTGCGTCGTGACCGTGCGCAGCCGCGTGCGCGGCTTCGATGCCCATCGGCGAGTCGGGATGCTTCGGACCGCGGAAGCGCTCCTCGCCATGGAACACCATGAAGTACATACGGAACGAGTACAGCGCCGTGACGAACACGCTCGCGGTGACCGCGAAGTACGCGAAGCCCGAACCCGGCAGATGAGACAGCTTCACCGCGTCGATGATCGAGTCTTTCGAGTAGTAGCCTGAAAAGAACGGCGTGCCGATCAGCGCGAGCGAACCGATCAGCGACGTGATCCACGTGATCGGCATGTACTTGCGCAGGCCGCCCATGTTGCGCATGTCCTGATCGTGGTGCATGCCGATGATCACCGAACCGGCGCCGAGGAACAGCAGCGCCTTGAAGAACGCGTGCGTCATCAGGTGGAACACGGCGACCGAGTACGCCGATGCGCCGAGCGCGGCGGTCATGTAGCCGAGCTGCGACAGCGTCGAATACGCGACCACGCGCTTGATGTCGTTCTGGACGATGCCGAGGAAGCCCATGAAGAGCGCCGTGATCGCGCCGATCACCATGATGAACGACAGCGCGGTGTCCGACAGTTCGAACAGCGGCGACATGCGCGTCACCATGAAGATACCGGCCGTCACCATGGTCGCCGCGTGAATCAGCGCGGAGATCGGCGTCGGGCCTTCCATCGAATCCGGCAGCCACACGTGCAGCGGGAACTGCGCGGACTTACCCATCGCGCCGATGAACAGGCAGATACAGGCCACCGTCAGCAGACCCCAGCTCGTGCCCGGGAACGACAGCGTGGCGAGTTCGTGGCTCTTCGCGAACACTTCCGCGTAGTTCAGCGAGCCGCCGTACGCGAGCAGCAGACCAATGCCGAGCAGGAAGCCGAAGTCGCCCACGCGGTTCACGAGGAACGCCTTCATGTTCGCGTAGATCGCGCTCTCACGCTTGAAGTAGAAGCCGATCAGCAGGTACGACACGAGACCCACCGCTTCCCAGCCGAAGAACAGCTGCAGGAAGTTGTTGCTCATCACGAGCATCAGCATCGAGAACGTGAACAGCGAGATGTACGAGAAGAAGCGCTGGTAGCCCGTCTCTTCGTCGGCCATGTAGCCGATGGTGTAGATGTGCACCATCAGCGACACGAAGTTCACGACGCACATCATCATCGCGGTGAGCGAGTCGACCAGGAAGCCGACTTCCATGTTCAGCTTGCCGACCGTCATCCATTCGTAGATCGTCGCGTTGAAGCTCGCGCCTTGCATGACGTCGAGAAACACGACGACCGACAGGACGAGCGAGATGAACACGCCGAGGATCGTGATCGAGTGGGCGCCCTTCCGACCCACCGTGTTCCCGAACAGCCCCGCGATCAGCGAGCCGACGAGCGGTGCGAGCGGAATCGCCAGCAGCAGGTTTTCGTTGAGTGTCGTTGACATAACAGCAGTGCCTGAATTTAACCTTTGAGCTGATCGAGATCCTCGACGTTGATCGTGTCGAGGCTGCGGAACAGGGTCACCAGAATGGCGAGGCCGATCGCCGCTTCGGCTGCCGCGACGGTCAGCACGAAGAACACGAAGATCTGGCCATGCACGTCGCCGAGGTAATGCGAGAAGGCGACGAAATTGGTGTTCACCGCCAGCAGCATCAGCTCGATCGCCATCAGGATGATGATCACGTTGCGACGGTTCAGGAAAATGCCGACGACGGCAATCGCGAACAGGATCGCGCCGAGTACGAGGTAATGAGCAAGGGACAACATGTTTTTCTCCTCCTGTTCGCTCAGCCGTTGCTGCCCGGCGCGGTGGTGCCCGCTGCCTCGGCCTGCGCGGCGGCTTCCGGCGCCGCCCGCTCCACCGGCATCTTCACGATGCGCACGCGGTCCTGACGGCGCACCTTGACCTGATCCGACACGCGCTGACGCTTGCTGTCCTTCTGGTGGCGCGTGGTCAGTGCGATCGCCGCGATGATCGCCACCAGCAGCACGAGGCCGGCGACTTCGAACGCGAAGATGTAGTCCGTGTAGATGATCTTGCCGATCAGGCGCGTGTTCGACCACGAGCCCGCGGCTGCACCCGCCGCCGCGGCCGACGTGTCGGGCACGGGCGAGATCGTCGCGCCGTAGCCGTGCCACAGGATCAGCGCGGTCTCGACGACGATGATCGCGCCGACGATCGACGCCATCGGCACGAAGCGGCGGAAGTCGCGTCGCAGTTCGTCGAGATTGATGTCCAGCATCATCACGACGAACAGGAACAGCACCATCACCGCGCCGACGTAGACGAGCACCAGCAGGATGGCGAGGAACTCGGCCTCGAGCAGCATCCAGATCGCGGCCGCGTTGAAGAACGCGAGCACGAGGAACAGCGCGGACGCTACCGGGTTGCGCGAAGTGATCACCTTCAGCCCTGACACCGTCAGGAGCAGCGCGAAGATGTAGAACAGTACGGTCGTGAATTCCATGATTACCGGTTCATCGTTAGGCCATCGTCAGCCATGGTTCTTTGGCACGGGTTCGACCCTGTACCGCGGCGCGCTGTTACTGCGTGGCGCCTGCCTGCCGCGTCGAACGCTCCACTCCTGCGATCAGCGGTACGGTGCGTCCGCTGCCTTGTTCGCAGCGATTTCCGCTTCGTAACGATCGCCCACTGCCAGCAGCATGTCCTTCGTGAAGTACAGGTCGCCGCGCTTCTCGCCGTGATATTCGAGGATGTGCGTCTCGACGATCGAATCGACGGGGCAGCTCTCTTCGCAGAAACCGCAGAAGATGCATTTGGTCAGGTCAATGTCGTAGCGCGTCGTGCGGCGCGTGTTGTCCGCGCGCGTTTCCGATTCGATCGTGATGGCGAGCGCCGGGCACACCGCTTCGCACAGCTTGCAGGCGATGCAGCGCTCTTCGCCGTTTTCATAGCGGCGCAGCGCGTGCAGACCGCGAAAGCGCGGCGAGATCGGCGTTTTTTCTTCCGGGAACTGCACGGTGAACTTGCGCTTGAACGTGTAACGACCCGTCAGCGCGAGACCCTTGATCAGTTCGGTCAGGAAGAAAGTCTTGAAGAAGTTTTGAATTGCGGTCATGGAGTCACCCGCCCTTATTTCCAGATATTCAACGGCGACATGATCCAGAAGCCGACCACCACCAGCCAGACGACGCTGACCGGAATAAACACCTTCCAGCCGAGACGCATGATCTGGTCATAGCGGTAGCGCGGAAACGTGGCACGCACCCAGATGAATACCGACAGCAACGCGAACACCTTGAACACCAGCCAGAAGATGCCCGGAATGAACGACAGGAAGCCGAACGGAGCCGACCAGCCGCCGAGGAACAGCGTCGCGGCGAGCGCCGAGATCACGATCATGTTGATGTACTCGGCGAGGAAGAACAGCGCGAACGCCATACCCGAGTAATCGATCATGTGACCCGCGACGATTTCCGATTCGCCTTCCACCACGTCGAACGGATGGCGGTTCGTTTCCGCGATGCCCGACACGAAGTAGACGACGAACATCGGCAGGAGCGGCAGCCAGTTCCACGACAGGAAGTTGATGCCGTACGACGCGAAGATGCCGTGTTCCTGCGAACCGACGATGCCCGACAGGTTCAGCGTGCCGGCCGTCATCAGCACGACGACGAGCGCGAAGCCCATCGAGATTTCGTACGAGACCATCTGCGCGGCCGCGCGCATCGCGCCGAGGAACGCGTACTTCGAGTTCGACGCCCAGCCGGCGAGAATCACGCCGTACACGCCGATCGACGAGATCGCCATCGCATACAGCAGGCCCGCGTTGATGTCGCCGAGCACCGCGCCCGCCTGGAACGGAATCACCGCCCACACCGCGAACGCCGGCACCACCACCATCACCGGCGCGATCAGGTAGATCCAGCGGCTCGCCTGCGCCGGCTGGATCACTTCCTTCAGCAGCAGCTTCAGCACGTCGGCGATCGGCTGCAACAGACCCGCGGGACCCACGCGGTTCGGGCCGAGACGCACGTGCATCCAGCCGATGAGCTTGCGCTCCCAGAGGATCAGGTAAGCGACGCACAGCAGGATCGCCACCGCCACCACGAGGATGCGCACCAGCGCCCACACCGTGGGCCAGGCCACCCCGAGCAGCTGGGTGCCGCCTGCGTTGATCGTATCGAACAAGCTCATTTACGCCTTCTCCACCACCAGTTCACCGAACAGGCTGCCGAGCGCCGCACCGGCAGGCGTTGCCGCCGACACGCGAACGACCGTCGCAGCGAGATTCGCATCGCGCACTGCCGGCAGCTGCACCGACAGATCCCCCTGGCGCACGCGGATGGCGTCGCCGTCCTTCAACCCGAGCCGGTCGAACAGTTCCGCCGGCAGACCCGCCACGTTCGCGTTGCGCGCGGCGACCGTCAGATGCAGCGACGGTGCGCGGCGCACGATCGGATCGGCGTGATAGATCGGCACATCGGCGATCCGCTCGAAGCTGCCGTTCGCCGCCGCGGCCTTCGCGCCGCGCGCGACGGTGACGCCCGTGCCGTTCGACAGACGCGCAGCGAAGCTGCCGTCGCCGAGCGCGGCCGTGCGCACTTCTTCCGACGTGTCGAAAGCGAAATCCGGCGCGTCGAGCAGGCTGCCCAGCACGCGCAGCACCTTCCATGCGGGACGCGTTTCGCCGAGCGGACGCACGACGCCGTTGAAACCCTGCACCGTGCCTTCCGCGTTGACCAGCGTGCCGGCCGTTTCCGTGAACGGCGACACCGGCAGCAGCACGTCGGCGTAGTCGAGGCCGGTCTTGAACGGCGTCAGCATCACGACCATCTCGGCGGCCTTCAGCGCGGCGAGCGCCTGCGCCGGGTTGGCCGTGTCGAACTCGGGCTCGACGTTCAGCAGCACGTAGCCCTTGCGCGGCTGCGCGAACACCTCGGCGGCATTCAGACCGCCGTCGCCCGGCAGTGCGCCGACGAGATGCGCGCCAACCGTGTTCGCGCCTTCGGTCAGGAAGCCGAGCTTCGCGCCCGTGTTGTCGGCGATCCACTGCGCGGCGGCATGGATCAGCGCGAACTGCGGATGCTGGACGGCGCCGTTGCCGAGCAGCACGACGCGCTGCTCGCCCGCGGCGAGCGCGGCTGCAGCGGCCTTGTGCGCATCGGATGCGGACGTGCCGGCGAAGGCTTCGGGAACCGCGACACCCTTCACGTCGGCGAGCGCGGTGGCGATGCCGGCGAGCTCGTCGAGCCATGCGGACGGCGCAGCGACGATACGATGCGAACCCGGGATCAGCGCGTCATCGTTCGAGGCCTGCAGGAACGTGATCGTCGCGCCCGACTTCGCGGCCTGGCGCAGACGTGCGGCGAAGAGCGGATGATCGCGGCGCAGGAACGAGCCGATCACGAACGCCGTATCGACGACGGACAGATCCGCGATCGCGGCGCCGAGCCACGGCGCGCCGTTCAGCGGCGCGGAGAAATCGATCTGGCGCAGACGGAAGTCGACGTTCGGCGTGCCGATCGCGTTCTTCGCGAGCGCGTTCAGCAGGAACAGTTCTTCGACCGTGCTGTTCGGGCTTGCGAGCGCCGCCAGCGCATTCGCGCCGTGGTCGCCCTTGATGCCCTTGAAACCCTTGACCACGTATTCGAGCGCGGTCTGCCAGTCGGTTTCGACCCACTTGCCGCCCTGCTTCAGCATCGGCGACGTCAGACGCTCGGCGCTGTTCAGCGCTTCGTACGAGAAGCGGTCCTTGTCCGAAATCCAGCATTCGTTGACCGCTTCGTTCTCGAACGGCAGCACGCGCATCACGCGGTTGTTCTTCACCTGCACGACGAGGTTCGCGCCGACGGAATCGTGCGGGCTCACCGAGCGGCGGCGCGACAGTTCCCACGTCCGCGCGCTGTAGCGGAACGGCTTGCTCGTGAGCGCGCCGACCGGGCACAGGTCGATCATGTTGCCCGACAGTTCCGAATCCACCGTCTTGCCGACGAACGACGTGATTTCCGAATGCTCGCCGCGGCCCAGCATGCCCAGCTCCATCACGCCGGCCACTTCCTGGCCGAAGCGCACGCAGCGCGTGCAGTGGATGCAGCGGGTCATCTCTTCCATCGAGATCAGCGGGCCCACGTTCTTGTGGAACACCACGCGCTTCTCTTCGCTGTAACGCGACGACGACTTGCCGTAGCCGACCGCCAGATCCTGCAGCTGGCACTCGCCGCCCTGATCGCAGATCGGGCAGTCGAGCGGGTGATTGATCAGCAGGAACTCCATCACGGATTGCTGCGCCTTCACCGCCTTGTCCGACTTCGTGCGAACGATCATGCCCTGCGAGACCGGCGTCGCGCATGCGGGCACGGCCTTCGGCATCTTCTCGACTTCGACGAGACACATCCGGCAGTTGGCCGCGATCGACAGCTTCTTGTGGTAGCAGAAGTGCGGAATGTATGTATCGACCTTATGCGCAGCCTGGATCACCATGCTGCCTTCCGGCACTTCGACCGACTTGCCGTCTATTTCAAGTTCAACCATGATGGTTAATCTTCCTTAACCTGTTACCGCTCAATCGTTCGCCCCGTTCGCCGCGCGAGTGCGCTATTGCACGATTCGCTGCAGCGACGAATTCCGCGTTTGACCTGTGGCACTACGCTTTTGCAGCCGGACGGCGCCGCGCGGGTGTGGGACCTGCGCGCGCCGTACTGCTCAACCGCTCGATCAGGCAGCGACCGTTTCTGCCGCCGCGTGCGCGCCCGCGTGTCCGCCGACAAGGCAGCGCTTGTTCGCGACGTGATATTCGAACTCGTCCCAGTAGTGCTTGAGCATGCCGCGCACCGGCATCGCCGCCGCATCGCCGAGCGCGCAGATCGTGCGGCCCATGATGTTCTCGGCAACCGAGTTCAGCAGGTCCAGATCTTCCTGGCGGCCCTGGCCGTGCTCGATACGGTGCACCACGCGATACAGCCAGCCGGTGCCTTCGCGGCACGGCGTGCACTGGCCGCACGATTCCTCGTAGTAGAAGTACGACAGACGCAACAGCGAGCGCACCATGCAGCGCGTCTCGTCCATCACGATCACCGCGCCCGAACCGAGCATCGAGCCGGCCTTCGCGATCGAGTCGTAGTCGAGGTCGGTCTGCATCATCAGATCGCCCGGCACCACCGGCGCCGACGAACCGCCCGGAATCACTGCCTTGATCTTCCTGCCGCCGCGCATGCCGCCCGCGAGTTCCATCAGCTTCGAGAACGGCGTGCCGAGCGGAACCTCGTAGTTGCCCGGACGCTCGATGTCGCCGGACACCGAGAAGATCTTCGTGCCGCCGTTGTTCGGCTTGCCGAGTTCGAGGTACGCCTGCGGGCCGATTTCCAGCAGGAACGGCACGGCGGCGAACGTCTCGGTGTTGTTGATCGTGGTCGGCTTGCCGTACACGCCGAAGCTCGCCGGGAACGGCGGCTTGAAGCGCGGCTGGCCTTTCTTGCCTTCGAGCGATTCGAGCAGCGCCGTCTCTTCGCCGCAGATGTACGCGCCATAACCATGGTGCGCGTGCAGCTGGAACGAGAACGGCGAGCCCATGATGTTGTCGCCGAGATAGCCGGCCGCGCGCGCTTCTTCCAGCGCCTCTTCGAAACGCTTGTACGTTTCGAAGATTTCGCCGTGGATGTAGTTGTAGCCGACCGTGATCCCCATCGCGTACGCGCCGATGGCCATGCCTTCGATCAGCGAATGCGGATTCCAGCGCAGGATGTCGCGGTCCTTGAACGTGCCCGGTTCGCCTTCGTCCGAATTGCAGACGAGGTACTTCTGCCCCGGGAACTGACGCGGCATGAAGCTCCACTTCAGGCCGGTCGGGAAGCCCGCACCGCCGCGGCCGCGCAGACCCGACGCCTTGACGTCGGCGATCACCTGCTCGGGCGGAATCTTTTCTTCGAGGATGCGGCGCAGCTGCTTGTAGCCGCCGCGCGCTTCGTAGTCTTTCAGATGCCAGTTGTCGCCGTTCAGTCCGGCGAGAATCAGCGGCTTGATGTGACGGTCGTGCAGAGAGGTCATTTCGACAGTTCCTCCAGCAGCTGGTCGATCTTCTCGCGGCTCATGAAACTGCACATGCGGTGGTTGTTCACGAGCATGACCGGTGCGTCGCCGCACGAGCCCATGCACTCGCCTTCCTTGAGCGTGAACTTGCCATCCGACGTGGTTTCGCCGAAGTCGATGCCGAGCTTCTGCTTCAGGTATTCGGCGGCGCTTTCCGAGCCGCCATCCGGGCCGAGCTGGCACGGCAGATTCGTGCAGAGCGTGATCTTGTATTTGCCGACGGGCGACGTCTCGTACATCGTGTAGAAGGTTGCCACCTCCTGCACCGCGACGGCCGGCATGCCGAGGTAGTCCGCGACGAACTGCATCAGTTCGGGCGACAGCCAGCCATGCTCTTCCTGAGCGACGGCCAGCGCCGACATCACGGCGGACTGTTTCTGATCGGCGGGGTACTTCGTCAGCGCGCGATCGATTTCTTTCAGGCCTTCAGCTGAGATCATTTTCAGACACGACTCTTTTCAATTCCTACCGAACGAAAACCTGCCGCGAAAAAGCACAGCGACAGACGTGGCGTTCCTGGGGTGATACGCGGCACGCGCCTTTCGATGCTGCCGGCAACGCGCCGTGGTACGGGTACTGCGGGCGCGGCCACGCGAGCCGCGCTGCACCGGCCGCTACGATTTAGCGGTCGACTTCACCGAACACGATGTCCTGCGTACCGATGATCGTCACTGCGTCGGCGATCATGTGGCCGCGGGCCATTTCATCGAGTGCGGACAGATGCGCGTAACCCGGCGCGCGGATCTTCAGGCGATACGGCTTGTTCGCGCCGTCCGACACGAGATAGATGCCGAACTCGCCCTTCGGATGCTCGACGGCGGCGTACGCTTCGCCTTCGGGCACGTGGAAGCCTTCGGTGAAGAGCTTGAAGTGGTGAATCAGCTCTTCCATGTTCGACTTCATGTTGACGCGCGACGGCGGCGCAACCTTGTGGTTGTCCGTCATCACCGGGCCCGGATTCTTGCGCAGCCACTCGATACATTGTTTCGCAATGCGTACGGACTGGCGCATCTCCTCGACACGCACGAGGTAGCGGTCGTAGCAGTCGCCGTTCACGCCCACCGGGATGTCGAAATCCAGGCGGTCGTACACTTCGTACGGCTGCTTCTTGCGCAGATCCCACTCGATACCCGAGCCGCGCAGCATCGCGCCGGTGAGGCCGAGCTGCAGCGCGCGTTCCGGGCTGACCACGCCGATCCCGACGAGACGCTGCTTCCAGATCCGGTTGTCGGTCAGGAGCGTTTCGTATTCGTCGACGCAGCGCGGGAAGCGGTTGAAGAAGTCGTCGATGAAGTCGAGCAGCGAACCCGAGCGCGCTTCGTTCATCTTCGCCAACGCTTTCGCATTGTGAATTTTCGACGCCTTGTATTGCGGCATTGCGTCAGGCAGATCGCGATAGACGCCGCCCGGACGGTAGTACGCCGCGTGCATCCGTGCACCGGACACCGCCTCGTACACGTCCATCAGGTCTTCGCGTTCGCGGAATGCGTACAGGAACACCGCCATCGCGCCGACGTCGAGCGCGTGCGCGCCGATCCACATCAGGTGGTTCAGCACCCGGGTGACTTCGTCGAACAGCACGCGGATGTACTGCGCGCGCTCCGGCACGTCGATGCCGAGCAGACGCTCGATCGCCATCACGTAGCCGTGTTCGTTGACCATCATCGACACGTAGTCGAGACGGTCCATGTACGGCACCGACTGGATGAAGGTCTTGTTTTCCGCGAGCTTCTCAGTGGCGCGATGCAGAAGGCCGATGTGCGGATCGGCGCGCTGGATCACTTCGCCGTCGAGTTCGAGCACGAGGCGCAGCACGCCGTGCGCTGCCGGGTGCTGCGGACCGAAGTTGAGCGTGTAGTTCTTGATCTCTGCCATGGCGTGTTCTCAGTGTTTCAGGCCGCCATAGTGATCCTCGCGGATCACGCGCGGCGTGATTTCCCGCGGCTCGATCGTCACCGGCTGGTAGACGACGCGCTTCTCTTCCGCGTCGTAGCGCATCTCGACGTAGCCGGAAACCGGGAAATCCTTGCGGAACGGATGGCCGATGAAGCCATAGTCGGTGAGAATGCGGCGCAGGTCGGGGTGACCTTCGAACACGATGCCGTAGAGGTCGAACGCTTCGCGCTCGTACCAGTTCGCCGAATTCCAGATGTCGACGACGGACGGCACGAGCGGCACGTCGTCATCCGGTGCGAACACGCGCACACGCAGACGCCAGTTGTTCGAGATCGACAGCAGATGCAGTACGGACGCGAAGCGCGGGCCGTCATACGCGCCGTCGCCGTAGGCCTGGTAATCGACGCCGCACAGGTCGATCAGCTGTTCGAAACCGAGCGAGCGGTTGTCGCGCAGCGTCTTCGCGATGTCGAGGAATTCGCTTGCCTTGACGACGATCGTGAGCTCGCCGATTGCTTCGGTAACGCTCTGCAGGCGGCCGCCAAAAGCCGCCTCGAGGTTCGCCTTGAGAGTCTCGAGTTTGCTTGCCATATTGTGGGGAAGGCCGGGGATTATTGACGGGCGATCGTGTTGGTGCGACGGATCTTCGCCTGCAGCTGGATCACCCCGTACACCAGGGCTTCAGCTGTGGGCGGGCAACCCGGCACGTACACGTCGACCGGCACGATGCGGTCACAACCGCGCACGACCGAATACGAATAGTGGTAGTAGCCGCCGCCATTCGCGCACGAACCCATCGAGATCACCCAGCGCGGTTCGGCCATCTGGTCGTACACCTTGCGCAGTGCGGGCGCCATCTTGTTGCACAGCGTGCCGGCGACGATCATCACGTCCGACTGACGCGGACTCGGACGAAACACCACGCCGAAACGGTCGAGGTCGTAACGGGCAGCGCCCGCATGCATCATCTCCACCGCGCAGCACGCGAGACCGAACGTCATCGGCCAGAGGGAGCCGGTGCGCGTCCAGTTGATCAGCTTGTCAGCCGTGGTGGTGACAAACCCTTCCTTCAAGACCCCTTCGATACTCATTGCTTTCTACTCCAGACGGGCGGCGAGCACGTGCCGCCCACGCTAACCGGCGATTAACCCGTCATTCCCAGTCGAGGCCGCCTTTCTTCCAGATATAGGCGAAGCCCAGCAGGAATTCGAGCAGAAAAATCATCATTGCCATGAAGCCCGGCCAGCCGATGTCGCGCAGGGCCACGCCCCACGGGAACAGGAACGCGGTCTCAAGGTCGAAAATGATGAAGAGGATGGCCACGAGGTAGTAGCGCACGTCGAACTTCATGCGCGCGTCTTCGAACGCTTCGAAGCCACACTCGTATGGAGCGTTCTTGTCGCTGTCGGGCCGGTTCGGACCGAGGATCTTGCCGATGCTGACCAACGCCACGCCCAAACCGGTGCCCACGAGGAGGAACAACAAGACGGGGAAATAGGCTGCGAGGTTCAAGACTGTCCTCAATCGGTTGGTTCTGGATGACGCCGGAGAATATACATGGAAAGTATACGCCCCTTCGTGAAATCGCTTCGATCTGCCTGGCGATGCAAGCCCATCGCAATCCGGAGGCTAGAAGCGAAAATGCCAGCCCGGCTGAAGAAGCAAGCGGCTGGCATTAGATAACATTGGTGCCGACGGCGAGACTCGAACTCGCACAGCTTTCGCCACTACCCCCTCAAGATAGCGTGTCTACCAATTTCACCACGTCGGCACTGTCTGCAATCCGGGAAAACTACTTCGGTAACCCGCGAATCGCTTCAAGACTTGAATTGTAACCCGTCTACGCAGTTTGTTCAACGCACAAAAGCGGTCGGATCGAAAATTTTATTTCGGCACGTCCTGGCCAGGAGCGGACGCTGCAGACGCAGTTGCCGGTGCTGCCTGAGTGCTTGCCGAAGTCGCCGCCGAAGCTGCTGCAGGAGCCGAAGCAGAGGCCGCCGATGCGGGTGCGGGAGCCGACGTCGTCGCACCGAGAATGCCCGCGGAAGGCCGCGAGTGATAGGAACCGATGTAGGTCAACGCGAGCGTCGAAACGAAAAAGACCGTGGCGAGAACCGCGGTGGTGCGCGACAGGAAGTTCGCGGAACCGCTTGCACCGAAGAGGCTTCCCGATGCACCGCTGCCGAACGCCGCGCCCATGTCCGCGCCCTTGCCGTGCTGCAGCAGAACGAGGCCGATAACGCCCAGCGCCGACAGCAACTGGATCACGACAATCAATGTTTTCAGATACAGCATGACACTCACCCGAGTCTTCGTTTAGCCGCGCAACGCACGATGCGTCACGCGAAATTCATATTGGCCGCTTGTGAGGCAACTGCCCCGGCAAGCAACCCCTTCTTGCCTTAGCGTCAACCGTACCATGTACAAGCCAGCCGCATCCTTCAAGGGGTAGCGTCCGCTGCCCCTACCGTTCCACGCGCGACCTCGCCGGCCGCGGCGCAGATCGCGAGAAAATCTTCATCGACGAGCGATGCGCCGCCGATCAATCCGCCGTCGATATCCGGCTGACGAAAGAGCTCACCCGCATTGCCCGGCTTCACACTGCCGCCATACAGCAACGGCACATCGGCCACCGTCGCGCCCTGCGCCGCGAGACGCGAACGCAGGAACGCATGCACCTGCTGAGCCTCGGTGGATGTCGCACTCTTGCCCGTGCCGATCGCCCACACCGGCTCATACGCGACGACGATCTTCGCGGCATCGTCCGCTAGCTTCTTCAGTACGGCGTCGAGCTGCGCGCCGACCACCTGCTCGGTCTCGCCCGCTTCGCGCTGCGCAAGCGTTTCGCCCACGCAGACGATCGGCGTCAGACCCGCGAGCAGCGCACGCTGCGCCTTCACCGCGACGAACTCGGCGCTCTCGCCGTGATATTCACGACGCTCCGAGTGCCCGACGATCGCATACGTCGCACCGAAATCCAGCACCATTTCCGCGGCGACTTCGCCGGTATAGGCGCCGCCCTGATGCGCGGACACGTCCTGCGAACCCCACTTCACGCGGCTGCCCGCGAGCAGCGCCTGAGCCTGCGCCAGATACGGACACGGCACGCACACCGCGACACCAACCTGCTCCGGCAACGAACCGGCACCGATCGCGACCGCCTCCAGCAGCGCCCTGTTGCTACCGAGGCGCCCATGCATCTTCCAGTTGCCGACTACCAGCTTTGCTCGTTGTTTCGCCATCGTCTCGTCTTGTCCCTGAACGGCCTCGGCACCCGCTTTGAGTCAAAGCGTGAGTCACGGTACGAGTTACGGCGCAACCACAGCCATGTACTCGCCCTGCCGGGCCGATTGAAATCGTGTCGTAATCAAGCGGCGCACGCAAAACACGCAATTTTACTGTGCGCCGGTGAACTGGGTCAAACCGGAACCGTCAGGCGTCCCCACCCCAATTCAGCACGATCTTGCCGACGTGCGTGCTGGATTCCATCAACGCATGCGCGTCGGCGGCCTGCGCGGCCGCGAACGTGCGGAACACGACCGGTTTGATACGCCCTTCCGCGATGTGCGGCCACACGCGCGCATGCAGCTGCGCGGCGATCTTCGCCTTGAACTCGACGGGCCGCGGGCGCAGCGTCGAGCCCGTGATGGTGAGCCGGCGGCGCAGCACTTCGTTCAGGTTGACCTCCGCCTTCGAGCCGCCGAGCATCGCGATCAGCACGAGGCGGCCGCCGTTGGCGAGCGCGCCAAGTTCGCGCGGCACGTACGAGCCGCCGACCATGTCGAGGATCACGTCGACGCCGCGATCGTGCGTGAGCGACTTCACGACCTCAACGAAGTCTTCCGTCCTGTAGTTGATCGCACGCTCGGCGCCGAGCGCTTCGCACGCGCGGCACTTGTCGTCCGAACCCGCGGTGGCGAACACGCGAAAGCCGAGCGCATGCGCGATCTGGATCGCCGTCACGCCGATGCCGCTCGAGCCGCCCTGCACGAGCAGCGTTTCGTTCTCGCCGCCCTCGCCCGCGCCGAGCTGCGCGCGATCGAACACGTTGCTCCACACCGTGAAGAAGGTTTCCGGCAGCGACGCTGCCTCGATGTCGGTGAGACCTTCGGGCACCGGCAGGCACTGGCCGAGCGGCACCGCCGCGTATTCGGCATAGCCGCCGCCCGCGAGCAGCGCGCACACGCGATCGCCGATCTTGAGACCGAACGGATTGTGCTTTGCGTCCAGCATTCCGCCGACGATCTCGCCCGCGACTTCGAGCCCCGGCAGCTCCGACGCGCCCGGCGGCGGCGCATACGCGCCCTTGCGCTGGAACACGTCCGGGCGGTTGACGCCCGATGCCGCCACCTTGATCAACACTTCGCCCGCCTTCGGCTCCGGCATGGGCCGCTCGGCCAGCTTGAGCACTTCAGGCGCGCCGAATTCGGTAATCTCGATCGCTTTCATCTACGCCACTCCGGGTATTGGATTGCGCTGCGAACGCGCTGCGCGACGAGGGGCGAAAAGCTGCGCCACCGTTGCTGCGCCAGACCCTCGAAGCGGCTGGCGCGCATACGCACTGCAATCCCTTCTCCGATGAAAAACGGCCGGTGCGTCATCACGCAGCCGGCCGTCAATCACTCTACCGCATTACTGCTGGGTCGGTTCGCCCTGCGGTGCGCCTTCGTTCAGCAGCGCCTTCGCAGAGAGCCGCACACGGCCCTTTTCGTCCGTCTGGATGACCTTGACCTTCACCTGCTGGCCCTCCTTCAGATAGTCGTTGATGTCCTTGATACGCTCGTTCGCGATCTCGGAGATGTGCAGCAGACCATCCTTGCCCGGCAGCAGGTTCACGATCGCGCCGAAATCCAGCAGCTTCAGGATCGTGCCTTCGTACACCTGGCCGACTTCCACTTCCGCCGTGATGTTCTCGATGCGCTTCTTCGCTTCGGCCATGCCTTCGCTCGATGTGCTCGCGATCGTCACGACGCCGTCATCGGAGATATCGATCGTCGTGCCCGTTTCTTCCGTCAGCGCGCGGATCACCGAACCGCCCTTGCCGATCACGTCGCGGATCTTTTCCGGGTTGATCTTGATCGTGATCATGCGCGGCGCGAATTCCGACAGCTCCATGTTCGCACCGGCGACCGCCGAGGTCATCTTGCCGAGGATGTGCATGCGGCCTTCCTTCGCCTGCGCGAGCGCGACCTGCATGATTTCCTTCGTGATGCCCTGGATCTTGATGTCCATCTGCAGCGCGGTCACGCCAGCTTCCGTACCCGCCACCTTGAAGTCCATGTCGCCGAGGTGATCCTCGTCGCCGAGAATATCGGTCAGCACCGCGAACTTGTTGCCTTCGAGGATCAGGCCCATCGCGATACCCGCGACGTGCGCCTTCATCGGCACACCGGCGTCCATCAGCGCGAGACAGCCGCCGCACACCGACGCCATCGACGACGAACCGTTCGATTCGGTGATTTCCGACACGACGCGGATCGAGTAGCCGAACTCCTCGGCGCTCGGCAGGCACGCGACGAGCGCGCGCTTGGCCAGACGGCCGTGGCCGATTTCGCGGCGCTTCGGCGAACCCACGCGGCCCGTTTCGCCGGTCGCGAACGGAGGCATGTTGTAGTGGAGCATGAAGCGGTCGCGGTACTCACCTTCGAGCGCGTCGATGATCTGCTCATCGCCCTTGGTGCCGAGCGTCGCGACCACGAGCGCCTGCGTTTCGCCGCGCGTGAAGAGCGCCGAGCCGTGCGTGCGCGGCAGGACACCCGTGCGGATTTCGATCGGGCGCACCGTGCGTGTGTCGCGGCCGTCGATGCGCGGCTCGCCGTTCAGGATCTGCGAACGGACGATCTTCGCTTCGATGTCGAACAGCACGTTGCCGACCGTCGCCTTGTCCGCCGCGACGGTGCCGGCTGCTGCGGCTTCTTCTTCGAGCTTCGCCGACGTGGCCGAATAGACTTCCTTCAGCTTCGTCGAGCGTGCCTGCTTGTCGCGCAGCTGGTACGCAGCGAGCAGTTCCGGCTGGGCGATTTCGGTCACGCGGGAAATCAGCGCCTCGTTCTTCGCCGCCGGCTGCCAGTCCCACTCGGGCTTGCCGCCTTCACGCACCAGTTCGTGGATCGCGTCGATGGCCTTTTGCATCTGCTCGTGGCCGAACACAACCGCGCCGAGCATCACGTCTTCCGGCAGCTGGTCCGCTTC
Source organism: Paraburkholderia phosphatilytica (assembly GCF_003443895.1). GTDB lineage: Bacteria > Pseudomonadota > Gammaproteobacteria > Burkholderiales > Burkholderiaceae > Paraburkholderia > Paraburkholderia phosphatilytica. The sequence goes on from NZ_QQOA01000017.1 coordinate 42,372, forward strand.
CGATTCGACCATCAGCACCGCGCGCTCCGTACCGGCGACGACGAGGTCGAGACGCGATTCCTTGATCTGCGAGCGCGTCGGGTTCAGCACGTACTCGCCGTTCAGGTAACCGACGCGCGCCGCGCCGACCGGGCCGTTGAACGGCAGGCCGGACACCGCGAGCGCGGCCGATGCGCCGATCAACGCGGGGATGTCGGCCGGCACTTCCGGGTTGATCGACATCACGTGCACCACCACCTGCACTTCGTTGTAGAAGCCTTCCGGGAACAGCGGACGCAGCGGCCGGTCAATCAGGCGCGAGATCAGCGTTTCGCCTTCCGACGGACGGCCTTCACGGCGGAAGAAGCCGCCCGGGATCTTGCCCGCGGAGTAGGTCTTTTCGATGTAGTCGACGGTCAGCGGGAAGAAATCCTGGCCCGGCTTCGGGTTTTTCGCGCCGACGACCGTCGCGAGCACGACCGTATCTTCGACGTCCACCAGCACCGCACCGCCGGCCTGACGGGCGATTTCGCCCGTTTCGAGGCGAACGGTGTGCTGGCCCCATGTGAATTCTTTGACGATCTTGTTGAACATGGACATAGTGACTCCTTCATTCATTGTGGTGTCGCGCGGCGTGCCCGAAGGACTCGCGGTGCGACATGGCGAAGGCTCAGGCTGCGAGGGAAGAGGAGTGATATGCCATTCCAGCGGAACACGCCCCGCATGATCTGCTGGAATGACACAGGCTCTGCCCTGTAGCCCGGCCGTCTCGTTCCGGCTCCCTTTACTTCACTGGCGGTGCAGCACCGCTCTTTCTCCACCGCTTCATGCTTTACCACTGCGCGGGTACTGCACCTTCACTGCTACGCTTGCGGCCGACCCGCCGTACCTTCCAAAAACAAAATGCCTGTATCAGTTCACTGACACAGGCATTTGCTGACGGATCGTCGATTCGCGCAAACCGCGCCGGCTTACTTGCGCAGGCCCAGCTTTTCGATCAGCGCGCGATAGCGGTCGGCGTCCTTACCCTTCAGGTAGTCGAGCAGCTTGCGACGGCGGCTCACCATGCGCAGCAGACCGCGGCGGCTGTGGTGGTCCTTCGAGTGCGACTTGAAGTGGACGGTCAGTTCGTTGATACGGGTCGTGAGCAGCGCGACCTGAACTTCGGGGGAGCCGGTGTCGTTGGCGCCGCGCGCGAACTGGGCGACAACGTCGGACTTCTTGATTTCTGCAACAGTCATTTGATTTCCTTTGAAACTGACAGGCGGTCACGGAAGAAAGGCCGTGCCGTGCGGTTACTTTTGATGCCTACTTGACTACCAAAACTACGGGTACGACTTACAACAAGCTGCGTATTGTAGCACAGCGCGCCTGCGCCGCGAACTCCCCTATGGCTATGGCCGCGCCATCCTGCAGGTGGTCGGCGGCACGGTCTTCTCCGGCGGCAGCGCCAGCACCGTGCGAAAACCATAGCCGGAGCCCTCGTTGTCGAAGCGCACGCCGGGCGTCCCAGCCTTGTCCATCTCCATCACGTAAAGGGGCTGGATCAGCTGATGATCGTCCGCGCGCATCCACGATGCATGGAAGCCGTTGTCGAAGCGCAGCCCTTCGAGCGCCTTCGCGACCGCCTCCGGTTGCGCCGAATGCGCGCGATTCATCGCGTCGGCGAGCATCTGGATCATCAGGCTCATCCGCAGCACCGGGTAGTCGTCCTGCGCGGCAGGAAAGCGCTTGCGGAACGCCGCATACCACGCGTCGGACGGCGCGCCGCCGGCGTTCGGGTGCCAGTCCGCGACCGCGAGCACACGGTGGACGCCCGCGTCGCCGAGCGCCGCCGGCGCGCCGAGGCTGTTGCCGTAGAACGTGTAGAACTTCGTATCCAGGCCCTGCTCGCGTGCGGCCTTGACGAGCAACGTCAGGTCGTTGCCCCAGTTGCCGGTGATCACCGCGTCGGCGCCGCTCGCGCGGATCTTCGCGATGTACGGCGCGAAATCCTTCACCCGGCCGATCGGATGAAATTCGTCGCCGACGATCGCGATGTCCGGCCGGCTCGTTGCCAGCGCGCTCCGCGCGAGCGTGCTGACGTCGTGGCCGAAGCGGTAATCCTGGTTCAGCAGATAGACCTTCTTCACCGTTCGATCGCGTCCCAGCACGTCGACGAGCGCATCCATCCGCATGCCCGCGTGCGCATCGAAGCGGAAATGCCAGAAGCTGCAGTTCGCGTTCGTGAGGGCCGGGTCGTCCGCCGAGTAGTTGAGGAACACCTCGCGGTTATCCGGATCGCGCGCGTTCTGGCGGTCGATCGCGGTGATCAGCGCCGCGGCGACCTCCGAGCTGTTGCCCTGCATCACGAAACCGATGTGCTGGTCCTCCGCCGCGCGCAGCTGCACCAGCGCCTCCTCGGGACTGCCCTTGCTGTCCAGCACGACGAGTTCGAGCGGATGCGCGCCGTCCGCGAGCTTCACGCCGCCCTGCGCATTCACCTCTTCGATGCCGAAGCGCAGATTGCGCTCGACGGCCGCACCGGCGTTCGCGAACGGCCCCGACATCCCCTCGATCAGCGCGAGACGGATCGGCTCGCCGGTGGCGGTTGCGGCCTGCGCCGCGCCGCACGGCAGCGCGCCGGCCGCGCCCAACGCAAACGCCGCCGCAACGAACGACGCCACGCGCGCGAACGTCCGGCGCACACGGATAGAAGCGCGGATAGAAGGAATGCGCACGCGTGACGCCGCGCGGATTGCAATGCTGCTCATCGTGATGGTGCCTTGGGTGATCCGGTGACGGTTCGATCGGTGGAAGCGCGGATCATAGGGTGCGCCGGCGCCGCGGGCAAGCCTGCTGGCCGTTCGGCCGATGCCGGACGGTTGCGCGCAGTCGGTGCAACGCGCCCGCGAGGCGTGTCAAAATGACGGGATTCCAGAACAACATCGCGCTCCCGCCATCGGAGGATTTCATGTTCGTCCGTTCCCCTACCGCGCTCGTGTCGGCCTGCGCCGCCATGCTGTCGCACGCGCCGCTGCGGCGTGTCGCGCTGGCCGGGTTGCTCGCGCTCGCCGGCTGCGCCCAGCCGTGGCAGCAATACCAGGCCGGCGCGGATCAGTCCACCATCGTCGCGCGCCTCGGCCCGCCGGGCGAGACCTACGATCTGCCGAACGGCGGCAAGCGCCTGATGTGGCCGACCCAGCCGATGGGCGAAACCACCACCGCCGCGGATATCGACGCATCCGGCAAGATCGTCAGCGTCCGCCAGGTGCTGCAGCCGCTCGAGTTCTACAAGGCCGAGATCGGCAAGTGGACGAAGTCCGACGTGCTGGTCAACTTCGGCCGTCCGGAGGAAACCGCGTATTTCCCGCTGATGAAGCGCCAGGTGTGGACCTACCGCTATCTGGAGGACAACGTCTGGTACATGCTCTACAGCTTCTACTTCGACGACAGCGGCGTGCTGCGCACTACGCAGAAGACGCCCGACCCGCTGCACGATCCGGACCGCCGCAACCTGTTCTGACCGCTGACCGCGCGCGGGACCACCCGCGTCGCGCAGACAAACGAAAGCCCCTTGCACTCAATCCGAGCGCAAGGGGCTTTTCCTTTGCTGCGGCACGACCCTCGCGGCACGACCCTCGCGGCCGCGCGCGCCTCAACGCACGATCACGAACGCTGCGGGTTCAGCTTGTCCGCGTTCGAATGCAGCTTGTTCAGCGCCGAGATATACGCCTTCGCCGACGCCGCGACGATGTCCGGATCGGTGCCGACGCCGTTCACGATCCGCCCCGCCTTCGACAGACGCACCGTCACCTCGCCCTGCGCCTGGGTGCCGGTGGTGATCGCGTTGACCGAGTACAGCAGCAGTTCGGAGCCGCTGCCCACTTCGGTTTCGATCGCGTTCAGGGTTGCGTCGACCGGACCGTTGCCCGCCGCTTCGCCGGTCGTTTCCTTGCCGTCCACCGCGAACACGACGCGCGCGTGCGGACGCTCGCCCGTCTCCGAATGCTGCGCCAGCGACACGAACCGGTAGTGCTCCTTCTCGAGCGCCTCGCCCGACTCTTCGGTGACGATCGCGATGATGTCCTCGTCGAAGATCTCGGCCTTGCGGTCCGCCAGTTCCTTGAAGCGCGCGAACGCGTTGTTGAGTTCGGCTTCGCTGTCGAGCGTCACGCCCAGCTCCTGCAGGCGCTGCTTGAACGCGTTGCGGCCCGACAGCTTGCCGAGCACGATCTTGTTCGCGCTCCAGCCCACGTCTTCCGCGCGCATGATCTCGTAGGTGTCGCGCGCCTTCAGCACGCCGTCCTGGTGGATGCCCGACGCGTGCGCGAACGCGTTCGCGCCGACCACCGCCTTGTTCGGCTGCACGACGAAACCGGTGATCTGCGACACCAGCTTCGACGCCGGCACGATCTGCGTCGTGTCGATGCCGAGGTCGAGGCCGAAGTAATCCTTGCGGGTCTTCACCGCCATCACGATCTCTTCGAGCGACGTATTGCCCGCGCGCTCGCCGAGACCGTTGATCGTGCATTCGACCTGACGCGCGCCGCCGATCTGCACACCCGCGAGCGAGTTCGCGACCGCCATGCCGAGGTCGTTATGGCAGTGCACCGAGAACACCGCCTTGTGCGAGTTCGGAATGCGCTCGCGAAGCGTCTTCACGAGGTTGCCGTACAGCTCCGGCACGCCGTAGCCGACCGTGTCGGCAATGTTGATCGTGGTCGCGCCTTCGGCGATCACGGCTTCGAGCACGCGGCACAGGAAATCCATGTCCGAGCGGCTGCCGTCTTCCGGCGAGAATTCCACGTCGTCGGTGAACTTGCGCGCGAAACGCACCGCGAGGCGCGACTGCTCGAGCACCTGCTCCGGCGACATGCGCAGCTTCTTCTCCATGTGCAGCGCCGAGGTGGCGATGAACGTGTGGATGCGGAAGCGCTCGGCGGGTTGCAGCGCATCGGCGGCACGTTGAATATCCTTGTCGTTCGCGCGGGCGAGCGAGCAGACCGTGCTCTCCTTCACCATCGACGCGATCGTGCGGATCGCATCGAAATCGCCGTTCGAACTTGCCGCGAAACCGGCCTCGATCACGTCGACTTTCATCCGCTCCAGCTGCTTCGCGATGCGGATCTTCTCTTCCTTCGTCATCGACGCGCCGGGCGACTGCTCGCCGTCACGCAACGTCGTGTCGAAAATGATCAACTTGTTGTCTGCCATTTCGGGGCTCCTCGGGGACTCGTGTCTAACGATTCTGGAAACGGATTACGGAATTCGGGTGTTCGCGCCACCGGCGGCGACGTGACACAACGAACGAGGCAGACGGAGGGCGAGAACGATCAGCGCGGCAGGCGCGCTAGCGCTAGCACGCGTAGCGGCGCGCCGGCTTGCAGGAGAAGGAGGGAGAACATGTGCTTGTCCATCCGGCAAATATAGCGGCAATCCCGGAAACACGCAATTGAGAGTAACCAGGGCGGCGATAGCGGCTCGCTTCTTTCGCGCCGGCCGAAGAAAAACGGCAGCCACGCAGGCTGCCGTCCGGATGTCACGTAAAGCACCGCGAGGCGGCCGCCCTGCCCGTCACCCCTTGCGCTGCGACGAACGTGCCGGATTCGCGCGGCCGCGCGCGGCCTGCCACGCCCAGAACACGTAGCCCGACAGGCCGTACAGCACGAACAGGCCGAACAGCATCAGCGGCGGGTCGGACGAAACCAGCACGAACGCGACCACCACCAGCAGGATCGCCGCGAACGGCACCCGGTGACGCACGTCGAGCGCCTTGCCGCTGTAGAACGGCGCGTTCGACACCATCGTCACGCCCGCGTACACCGTCAGCACGAACGCGACCCACGGCAGCCACACGAGCTTCACGGGCACGCGGTTATCGGTGGCGAGCCACACGAAGCCCGCGATCAGCGCGGCCGCGGCCGGGCTCGGCATGCCCTGGAAGAAGCGCTTGTCGACGACGCCGATGTTGGTGTTGAAGCGCGCGAGCCGGAGCGCCGCGCCCGAGCAGTAGACGAACGCCGCGAGCCAGCCCCAGCGGCCCAGGTCTTTCAGCACCCACTCGTACATCACGAGCGCCGGCGCGACGCCGAACGACACCATGTCGGAGAGACTGTCGAACTGCTCGCCGAATGCGCTTTGCGTATGCGTCATGCGCGCGACGCGACCGTCCATGCCGTCGAGCACCATCGCGACGAAGATCGCGATCGCCGCGACCTCGAAGCGCACGTTCATGGCCTGCACGACCGCGAAGAAGCCGCAGAAGAGCGCGGCCGTGGTGAACGCGTTGGGCAGCAGATAGATGCCGCGTTTTCTCAGGAACTGCTGCCGCTGCGCACGCCGGCTGTCGACCTGCACCGGCTCCTGCTGCATGCTTTTGTTACGGCGAAACGGCCGCGGCAGCGGCGCGGCGTTCGTGCGGGGCCGGCGTTTGAATGCCGCCATCGAAACCTCCTTGCGCCTCAGAGTTCAGCGAGAATCGTCGACGACGCGGAGACCTTCTCGCCGATCGACACGCGCGGACGGCTGCCCACCGGCAGGTACACGTCGACGCGCGAGCCGAAGCGGATGAAGCCGTAACGCTGGCCGCGCGTGAGCGGCTCGCCTGCCCGGACGTAGCAAAGAATGCGCCGCGCGATGAGGCCTGCGATCTGCACCGAGGTCACGGTGTGGCCGCTCGCGAGATCGATGACGAGCGCATTGCGTTCGTTCTCGGTCGATGCTTTATCGATTGCGGCATTCAGGTAGGCGCCCGGGAAGTATTCGACCTTGCGCACCGCGCCGTCCACCGGCGAGCGCTGCGAGTGCACGTTGAACACGTTCATGAACACGCTGATCTTCAGCGCCTCGCGGTTCGCGTAAGGATCGAACGCGGTTTCGACCGCGACGATGCGGCCGTCGGCCGGGCACAGCACGGCGTTGGCCTGGGTGGGAATCGGCCGCGACGGGTCGCGGAAGAACTGCACGACGAAGATCAGGATCAGCCAGAACGGCCACGCGAGGCCGAAGCCCGCGACGGCGTGGATCAACAGCGCGACGACCGCGGCGATCGCGATGAACGGCCAGCCTTCCCGCGCGATGATCGGATGAGGGTAATTCATGGATGGTTTCTGGTTTTTTGTAAAACCGTAGGATAGCAAAAGCCGCCCACGGTTCTGCACCTGAGGGCGGCTTTCCGGACGGCGCGAGCCGCAATCCGGCATGCTTCGTCAGCACGCACGGATCGCGGCACGGCGCGCGTTACAGGCTCATCAGTTCTTCGACTGGTCGACGAGCTTGTTCTTCGCGATCCACGGCATCATCGCGCGCAGCTTCGAGCCGACCTGCTCGATCTGGTGCTCGGCCGTGATACGGCGGCGCGACTGCAGCGTCGGCGCGCCGGCGCGGTTCTCGATGATGAAGCTCTTCGCGTACTCGCCCGTCTGGATGTCCTTCAGGACGTCCTTCATCACCTTCTTCGTTTCGTCCGTGACGACGCGCGGACCCGTCACGTACTCGCCGTATTCGGCGTTGTTCGAGATCGAGTAGTTCATGTTCGCGATGCCGCCTTCGTAGATCAGGTCGACGATCAGCTTCAGTTCGTGCAGGCACTCGAAGTACGCCATTTCCGGCGCGTAGCCCGCTTCCACCAGCGTCTCGAAGCCAGCCTTGATCAGCTCGACGGTGCCGCCGCACAGCACGGCCTGCTCGCCGAACAGGTCGGTTTCGGTCTCTTCGCGGAAGTTCGTTTCGATGATGCCGGCACGGCCGCCGCCGTTCGCCACCGCGTACGACAGCGCGATGTCGCGCGCCGCGCCCGACTTATCCTGCGCGACCGCGACGAGGTGCGGCACGCCGCCGCCGTTCTGGTACGTGTTACGCACCGTGTGACCCGGCGCCTTCGGCGCGATCATGATGACGTCCAGATCCGCGCGCGGGATCACCTGGCCGTAGTGCACGTTGAAGCCGTGCGCGAACGCGAGGGCAGCGCCCTGCTTGGCGTTCGCGTGGACTTCCTTCGCGTAGACCTCGGCGATCTGCTCGTCGGGCAGCAGCATCATCACGACGTCGGCGCCCTTCACGGCTTCCGCCACTTCCTTCACCGTGAGGCCCGCGTTTTCAGCCTTGCTCCACGATGCGCCGCCCTTGCGCAGACCGACCGTGACGTTCACGCCGCTTTCCTTCAGGTTCAGCGCGTGTGCATGGCCTTGCGAGCCGTAGCCGATGATCGTGACCTGCTTGCCTTTGATGAGGGAGAGGTCGGCGTCCTTGTCGTAGAAAACTTTCATGTCTGTTCCTTGGCGATATTCAGTGATGTTCGGATACTGCGAATGCTGCGTGGTACTGCGTTGCTGCCGGCGTCACACCTTGAGGATGCGCTCGCCGCGGCCGATACCGGAGCCGCCCGTGCGGACGGTTTCGAGAATCGCGGTGGCGTCGAGCCCTTCGATGAACGCATCGAGCTTCTCGCTCGCGCCGGTCAGCTCGATCGTGTAGGTCTTTTCGGTGACGTCGATGATGCGGCCGCGGAAGATATCCGACATCCGCTTCATCTCCTCACGTTCCTTGCCGACCGCCCTTACCTTGATCAGCATCAGCTCTCGTTCGATGTGGGCGCCCTCAGTCAGGTCGACCACTTTCACCACCTCGATCAGGCGGTTCAGATGCTTCGTGATCTGTTCGATCACGTCGTCCGAGCCAATGGAGACGATGGTCAGGCGCGACAGCGATCGGTCTTCTGTCGGTGCCACCGTCAAGGTTTCGATGTTGTAGCCGCGTGCCGAGAACAGGCCGACCACGCGCGACAGCGCGCCCGGTTCGTTCTCGAGCAAAACGGAAATGATGTGTCGCATGATTCGTCTCGCGTGTGTGTTCGTTGATCCAGATGTCGATGTGCGATCTGCGCGGTCCACGCGGCCCCGGGCGTCAGCGCCTCGTTGCGGCGCCCTTCGTGAGGGCGGACAACGGTGCGCGCGCGTCGAAGCCCGCGTGACGGACCGGCGTTACAGATCCTCCGAGCCGAGCAGCATCTCGGTGATGCCCTTGCCGGCCTGGACCATCGGCCAGACGTTTTCGGTCGGGTCGGTCTGGAAATCGAGGAACACCGTGCGATCCTTCAGGCGCAGCGCTTCCTTCAGCGCCGGTTCCACGTCCGCGGTCTTCTCGACGCGAATCCCGACGTGGCCGTACGCTTCGGCAAGCTTCACGAAGTCCGGCAGCGCATCCATGTACGAATGCGAATAGCGCTTGCTGTATTCGATCTGCTGCCACTGGCGCACCATGCCCAGATAGCGGTTGTTCAGCGAGATAATCTTTACGGGCGTGCTGTACTGCAGGCAGGTGGACAGCTCCTGGATGCACATCTGGATCGAGCCTTCGCCCGTGATGCACAGCACGTCGTCGTCCGGATGGGCCATCTTCACGCCCATCGCCGCCGGCAGGCCGAAGCCCATCGTGCCGAGCCCGCCGGAATTGATCCAGCGGCGCGGCTTATTGAAACGGTAGAACTGCGCAGCCCACATCTGGTGCTGGCCAACGTCCGAGCAGACGAACGCGTTGCCGTCGGTCAGCTCCCACGCCTTCTCGACCACGTACTGCGGCTTGATGATTTCGCTCTTGCGGTCGAACTTCAGGCAGTCTTTCGCGCGCCAGCCTTCGATGTCCTTCCACCATTCCGCGAGCGCTGCGGTGTCGGGACCGTGTTCGGCGTGCTGCAGCTGCTCGATCAGTTCCTTCAGCACTTCCTTCACGTCGCCGACGATCGGGATGTCGACCTTCACGCGCTTCGAGATGGACGAAGGATCGATGTCGATGTGAATGATCTTGCGCGGGCGCGACGAGAAGTGCGCCGGGTCGCCGATCACGCGGTCGTCGAAACGCGCGCCGATCGCGATCAGCACGTCGCAGTGCTGCATCGCCATGTTGGCTTCGAACGTGCCGTGCATGCCGAGCATGCCGAGGAATTTCCTGTCCGACGCGCGATAGCCGCCGAGGCCCATCAGCGTGTTGGTGACCGGATAGCCGAGCAGATCGGCGAACTGGTTCAGCTCACGCGACGCATCCGCGAGGATGATGCCGCCGCCCGTGTAGATATACGGACGCTTCGCCTGCAGCAGCAGCGCGACGGCCTTGCGGATCTGGCCGGAGTGGCCCTTCGTGACCGGGTTGTACGAGCGCAGCGAAACGGTCTTGATCGGCTCGTAGGTGCACGGCGTTTTCGACACATCTTTCGGAATGTCGATCAGCACCGGGCCCGGACGGCCGGTACGCGCGATGTAGAACGCTTTCTTGACGGTTGCGGCGAGGTCGCGCACGTCCTTCACGAGGAAGTTGTGCTTCACGCACGGCCGTGTGATGCCGACGGTATCGCATTCCTGGAAGGCGTCCTGGCCGATCGCGGCGGTGGGCACCTGGCCGCTGATCACGACCATCGGAATCGAATCCATGTAGGCGGTCGCGATGCCGGTCACCGCATTGGTGACACCTGGGCCGGACGTGACGAGGCAGACACCGGTCTTGCCGGTGGAACGTGCGTAGGCGTCGGCGGCGTGCACGGCAGCCTGCTCGTGACGCACCAGCACGTGCTGGATCTTGTCCTGCTTGTACAGCTCGTCGTAGATGTAGAGAACGGATCCGCCGGGATAGCCCCAGATGAACTCGACGTCTTCGTCGGCCAGTGCCTTCATCAGCACCGTGCCGCCGATCGACTCGGCTTCGGGAATGGGTGTCGTATCCGACGTGGAGAATTCCGCGCTGGGCATATTCATCGTTTACCTTTCAAATTTTCGGCAAAAAATTGATCGGGTGCTCTCTGCCGGGCTTGTGGCTCGGGTTCAAGCGGCGCGTCCAGTTGACAGGTTAGCTTCTTGGGCCAACCCGAATGAGACAAGTCACTTATGTTGCGAACCAGCGAAGTTAGCCGGTATTTTCAGGATGGTCAAGCAATTATTGCCGCCGCGGCCCGCGGTGGCCGTGCGAAGCGCCGTTTCCGCTGCGCAGCGATAAGGGGCGAAAACGGCCTGAACACATCGGGCGTCACCTTTCGCCCACCCTTCGATCGGCCTCACCGTGACTACCACGGTAGCCGGGGGTCGTAAAAGTTTGCTAGCATCCGCAGGTTTACGACATTTTTCCATCGATTGCGCGCGACCTTTCTGCGCGGAAATCCACCCGGATGGCATCAGACAAAGAACTCGCCGATTTTCTGGCGGGCGTCGAAAGGCGCGCGTTCAAACAGACGGTCTACGCCGTGCGGGACGACGACGCGGCACTCGACATCGTGCAGGACGCGATGATCAAGCTCGCCGAAAAATATGGCGACCGCCCCCCTTCCGAGTTGCCGCTCCTGTTTCAGCGTATTCTCCAGAATGCGACGCACGACTGGTTCCGCCGCCAGAAAGTGCGCAACACGTGGGTCAGCCTGTTCTCGTCGCTCGGCAATGCGGATGACGACGAGTTCGACCCGCTAGAATCGTTCGAAGCCGAGGCAGGCAGCGCCGGCGCCGAGAGCAGCGAGCAGCGCATCGAGCGCGAGCAGGTCCTGCAAATGATCGACGACGAAATCCAGAAGTTGCCGGCACGTCAACGGGAGGCGTTCCTCATGCGTTACTGGGAAGATATGGATGTCGCCGAGACTGCCGCCGCCATGGGCTGCTCCGAAGGCAGCGTGAAAACGCACTGCTCCCGGGCTACCCACACGCTGGCGCAAGCGCTCAAGGCCAAAGGAATCACGCTATGAGCTCCGCTCTCGATACTAAAGAACTCGAGTTTGCGCGGCAGGTGCGCCGCGCACTCGACGAAAACGCGGCCAGCATTCCGCCCGCAACCGTCGACCGGCTCGCCGCCGCGCGCCGCGCCGCACTCGCCCGCAAGAAGCCCGAAACCGCGACCGCACCCGCGTTCGCGCCGGTGTTCGTCACCGTCGGCGCCGGTGGCGCGGGCGCGCTCGGACTGTCCGGCGGCCCGTCGAACGATGCCGGCCGCCGCTTTTCGGCGCTGCGCCGCTTCGCGCTCGCGTGGCCGATCCTCGCGCTCGCCGCCTGCCTCGTCGGCATTGCGTACTGGGAAGACCATCAGCGCACGGCGGAACTCGCCGATATCGATGCACAGATGATCAACGACGACCTGCCGCTGAACGCCTACCTCGATCACGGCTTCAACGCTTACCTGTCGCGCGCGCGCTGAGCGGGAGACCATCCGGGTGAATTACAAGCGCGGCCTTGCCGTAGTCTTTGGTTGCGTAATCGCGGCGCTGGTGTCGTTCGCCGCGACGTACCCGCGCTTCAACCCGCCTCCCGCACCGGCCGCTGCGCCGGGCGCGCCCGCCGGCGGCAAGCCGGCGGCGCCGGTCGCCGGCGCTTCGGCGCCTGCCGTGTCTCCCGAAGGGCCGCTCGCCTGGTCGAAGCTGACCGACGTGGAACGCACCGCGCTCGCGCCGTTCGCGAGCCAATGGAACACCTTCAGCGAAGAGCGTCAGCGCAAATGGCTAAAGATCGCGTCGCGTTACGCGAAAATGTCGCCTGAAGCGCAAAAAAGGCTGCACGATCGGATGGCCGAGTGGGCCCGGCTCACGCCCGAACAGCGGCGCGTGGCGCGCGAGAACTACCAGGTGTCGAAGGAACTGCCGCGCGAGGCTCGCCAGAACGCGTGGAAGACCTATCAGCAGTTGCCGGAAGAGCAGAAGGAAAAGCTCGCCGCGCTGGAGAAGAAGCGCCGTCCGACCGTCGTCAGCGCGCCGCCGTCCGGCAAGGCCGAGATCAAGGGTATCGAACGTCTCGTGAACGCGCACGACCGTACCGCGAGCGGCGTCGCCGTGCCGTCGCCGGCACCGGCGCCCGCTTCCGCTGCGCCGGCCGCATCGGCTGCGCCCGCCATTCCGGCGGCCGGCAGCTTCGTGCCCGCCACGCCGACGCCCGTGTCGCCCGCGGACGCGCCGTCGATCTTCAAGGGGTCGTGAGCGGCAGCTCGTTCAACCGCCGCCTGCCCGCACTCCCCACACTCCGGTTTTCGACCTCACGCCCATCGCGCCCGTGTCCAGCCAATCCGCCAAACCCGCAACGGATGTTTCGCGCGACGACGACGCGCCGGCCATCGATTCCACCACCCTCCCGCCCGTCGAGCCCGCCACCCCGAGCGTGCGCCGCCGTCTCGCGACGATGCTCTATGAAGGCGTGATCCTGTTCGGCATCGTGTTCATCGCGGGCTACCTGTTCAGCACGCTGACTCAGCAGCGCAACGGGCTCACGCATCACAACCTGCTCGCCGCCTGGATCGGGCTCGTGCTCGCGGTGTACTTCGTGTGGTGCTGGACGCACGGCGGCCAGACGCTGCCGATGAAAACCTGGCGCCTGCGTGTCGTCGCCGCGAACGGCGAGCCGCTCAGCGTGCCGCGCGCGATTGCGCGCTACCTGCTCGCGTGGCTGTGGTTCCTGCCGCCGCTCGCGCTGCATCCGCTCCTCGGCATCAGCGTGCCGCAGACGCTGATCGTCGCCGCGGTCTGGATCGTGATCTGGGCTGCGTCCGGACGGATCGGCGCGAGCCGCCAGTTCCTGCACGACCGGCTCGCGGGCACGAAAATCGTCGCGATTTCGCCACGTTCCTAAGAAACCGCATGGGCGCATCCGGCGCCCATTCGAGTCACGCCGCCCGCCTGGCAATACCGCAACGGTGACGGAAACCGCGCGGAAAACCGCGCCGCTAAAGGTGCCCGGAAATTCTTGCGCCTCCTCACCTCAACGCCTCGCGAAACTCGCCGTCTTTCGTAATAAGAACGTCTCGTGACTGTCACGGCGTCGTCATGCACCCATGGCCGAATGCGCATACCGCAACCGAACGCGTGAGCCATGGACCAGAATCCGTCCGCGACTTCCCTCTTCCGCCAGACCGGCCCGAGCGTCGACCCCGTCGCGTTCCGCCCCACCGCCTCCACCGGTAGTACGGTTCCTCTGCCCCTCCCGCCGCTGTCTCCCGATTCCACCGCCAGTCCCGACGACGACGATCACGAAGCGATGCATCGCTACCGCACGATCTGGCTGTCTGACATCCATCTGGGCACGAGCGGCTGTCAGGCGCCGTACCTGCTGGATTTTCTTCGGCACAACGAATCGGAGTACCTGTACCTCGTCGGCGACATCATCGACGGGTGGCAGCTGAAGAAGGGCTGGTACTGGCCGCAGGGGCACAACGACGTCGTGCAGAAGATCCTGCGTAAAGCGCGCAAGGGCACCCAGGTCGTCTACATCCCGGGCAATCACGACGAAGCGGCACGCCAGTTCTGCGACCTCGCGTTCGGCGACATCCATGTGCGCGGCGAAGCGTTCCACACGACGCTCACCGGCAAGCGCCTGTGGATCGTGCACGGCGATCTGTTCGACGGCGTGATCCAGCACGCGAAGTGGCTCGCGTACCTGGGCGATACGCTGTACACGATGATCCTCGTGCTGAACCGCTGGTTCAACCGGATCCGCAGCAGGCTCGGCTTCCAGTACTGGTCGCTGTCGCAGTACCTGAAGCATCAGGTGAAGAACGCGGTGAACTTCATCTCGTCGTTCGAACGCGTGATGACCGACGAAGCGCGCCGCCGCGGCTGCGACGGCGTGGTCTGCGGCCACATCCACAAAGCCGAGATCCGCGAGATCGACGGCGTGCTGTACTGCAACGACGGCGACTGGGTCGAAAGCCTGTCGGCGCTCGTCGAGACCTTCGAAGGCGAACTGAAGGTGATCTACTGGACCGTGATGCGCGCGCCCGGCGCGACCACACAGAAGGCGCGCGCCGCGACCGCCTGAACACCGAGACTCCATGACGACGCAATCCGCAATCACTTCCAGTTCGGAGCAGGCACCGATGAAGATCATGATCGTCACCGACGCGTGGGAACCGCAGGTCAACGGCGTCGTCCGCACGCTGAAGAACACGACCCGCGAATTGAGCGCGCTCGGCCACCAGGTCGAACTGCTGACGCCGCTCGAATTCCGCACGATCCCGTGTCCGACCTACCCCGAGATTCGCCTGTCGCTGTTTCCGAAGAAACGCCTGAACGCGCGCATCGACGCATTCGGCCCCGACGCGCTGCATATCGCGACCGAAGGTCCGCTGGGTCTCGCGGCGCGCGCGTACGCGATACGCCACAAGCTGCCGTTCACGACCGCGTATCACACGCGCTTCCCCGAGTATGTACAGGCGCGCTTCGGCATTCCGCTCTCCGCGACATACAAGTTCCTGCACTGGTTCCACAAGGCGTCGCTCGCGGTGATGGCGCCGACGCCCGTCGTCAAGCACGACCTCGAGAAGTTCGGCTTCACGAACGTCGTGCTGTGGACGCGCGGCGTCGATCTCGACATCTTCCGGCAGATGGAATCGAAAGTGCTCAACACCGCTCGGCCGATCTTCCTGTACGTGGGCCGCGTGGCCGTCGAGAAGAATGTCGAGGCGTTCCTCAAGCTTGACCTGCCCGGTTCGAAGTGGGTGGCGGGCGAAGGTCCGGCGCTCGCCGAGCTGAAGTCGCGCTATCCGCAGGTCAACTATCTCGGCGTGCTGACGCAGCCTGAACTCGCGAAGGTGTACGCGGCCGCGGACGTGTTCGTGTTCCCGAGCCGCACCGACACGTTCGGTCTCGTGCTGCTCGAAGCGCTCGCCTGCGGCACGCCGGTCGCAGCCTACCCGGTGACGGGCCCGATCGACGTGCTCGGCGACGGCGGCGCCGGCGCGATGAACGAAGACCTGCGCGAAGCCTGCCTCGAAGCGCTGAAGATCGATCGCGACCATGCGCGCGCATGGGCCGAACGCTTCTCGTGGGCCGCGGCGTCGCAGCAGTTCGCGTCGCATCTGAAACCGCTGCAACGCCCCTCGTTCAGCGAGGAAAGCGCGGCCGCATGACACGGCCCCAGCCGCGTTTCCTGCGCGAACGTATGCCCGACCAGCAGCATGCAGGCGGCGACGCCCGCGCATCGCATGCCAACGGCGATGACTCAGCGCACGTGGAGCCGTTCGACGACGCGATCGACACGCACGAGCGCGAGCTGCACACGGCCGGCGTGCAGCCGCTGCGTCCGCTTGCGCCACGGCCGGGCGCGACGCAGAATCGCGGCATGTCCGAACCCGCCACCGATGCACCCGCCGCGCCCGTCGATCGCACCGACGACGAGACCGCTCCGCAATCCGGCGAGCCGCTCAGTCCGGACGATCCGTTCGCACCGCTGCCGTTCAATCCGTACAAGGGCAATCGCGGCGTGACGCGCGCGTGGCACGCGATGAAAAATTCGTTCGCGGGCTTTCGCGTCGCAATCCGCGAAGAGAGCGCATTCCGCCAGGAGCTGACGCTCGCAGCGATTCTCGTGCCGTGCGGCGTGCTGGTGCCGGTCGATGCGGTCGCGCGCGTGCTGCTGCTCGGCTCGGTGCTGCTCGTGCTGATCGTCGAGCTGCTCAATTCGAGCGTCGAAGCGGCCATCGACCGCATCTCGCTCGAACGCCACGAACTGTCACGCCGCGCGAAAGACCTCGGCAGTGCCGCCGTGATGGTCGCGCTCGGCATGTGCGTGATGACGTGGGTGCTGATCGTCGGACCGCTCGTCGTGCACTGGATTCGCGGCTGGTTCCAGGCTTAGCCGCTCGCCTCTTCCTCCCAACGCCTCCGCCCTCGGCCCCGCCCAGGGCGGCTCGGCGCGCCCTTCCCGCTGTCTGACCGCATGAACGTCGGTTTATAATCAGACGCCAGTTTGATTTATACCAACCGCACCGGGCTCACGCAGCGGCCACTGTCGCCGCGCGTCAACCGCGCATATTTCAGGGCCGGACGACATGGAAGCGAAACCTCCCCGCCGCACCCGCGAACGGATTCTGGAACTCTCGTTGAAGCTCTTCAACGAGATCGGCGAGCCGAACGTCACCACTACGACGATCGCCGAGGAAATGGAAATCAGTCCAGGCAACCTGTACTACCACTTCCGCAACAAAGACGACATCATCAACAGCATCTTCAGCCAGTTCGAGCAGGACATCGAAAAGCGGCTGCGCTTCCCCGACGATCACCGCGCGACCATCGACGAAATGTGGTCGTACCTGCAGTACATGGTCGACTTCATGTGGCGCTACCGCTTCCTGTATCGCGACCTGAACGATCTGCTCGCGCGCAACCGCACGCTCGAGACGCACTTCAAGCAGATCATCAGCCACAAGGTGCGCTTCGCGAGCCAGTTCTGCGAACAGCTGGTGTCGGACGGCGAGATGGATGCAACGCCGGACGAACTCAACGTGATGGCCACCAACATCGGCCTGATCGGCACGTACTGGCTGTCGTATCAATTCGTGATGAATCCGCGCAAGTACAACGAGCAGGAAGCGATCCGCGCGGAGCTGCATCAGGTAAGCGTGCAGATCGTGTCGCTGATGGCGCCGTATCTGCGCGGCCGCTCGCGTCAGCTGTTCGACGACCTGGTCTCCGGCCGGATGCCGAAGCGCGAATTCCACGACTACCTGCCGCCGCGCGAAGGCGGCGCCGAATCCGAATCGAAGGAAGCGTGACGATGAAGTCCGTGTGTGTGTTCTGCGGCTCGTCGGACGGCGCGCGGCCGGTCTATGCTGACGCCGCGAAGGCGTTCGGACGCGCGCTCGTCGCGGCGGGTCTTACGCTCGTGTATGGCGGCGGCAAGGTCGGCCTGATGGGCGTGATCGCCGATACGGTGATGGCCGAGGGCGGACGCGCGGTCGGCGTGATCCCCGAGCTGCTCGTCGACAAGGAAGTCGGCCACAAGGGCTTGAGCGAGCTGCATGTCGTGCCCGACATGCACCAGCGCAAGAAGATGATGGCGGATCTCGCCGACGCGTTCGTCGCGATGCCCGGCGGCGCCGGCACGCTCGAAGAGCTGTTCGAGGTCTACACGTGGGCGCAGCTCGGTTATCACCACAAGGCGGTCGCGCTGTACAACATCGACGGCTTCTACGATCCGCTGATCGCGCTGCTGCGTCATACCGTGCATGAAGGTTTCATGCGGCAGACCTACTTCGACATCCTGCAGATCGATGCCGATCCCGCGGCGCTGATCGGCAGGCTGCGCGCATACCAGCCGCCTGTTCAGGACAAGTGGGCGCAGAAGCGCGACGAAGTTTGACGAGGTTTGAGGCAGCGCGCCGCATGCGCGATCCCGGCGCGATTTCAAGCGCAATTCCAGCCCGATTCCAACCGCGATTCCAAGCGAGGAGTCTGTGATGTCGAAAGTCGTCCTGATCACGGGAGCCAGCCGCGGCATCGGCCGCGCGACCGCGCTGCTGCTCGGCGCGAAAGGCTGGAGCATCGGCGTCAACTATGCGAGCAACGAAGCCGCCGCGCGCGAGACCGCGGCCGCGGTGGGTCGCGCCGGCGGTCACGCGCGCGTGATACAGGGCGACGTCGCGGATGAAGCATCGGTCGTCGCGATGTTCGATGCGCTCGTGAGCGCGTACGGGCGCATCGACGCACTCGTCAACAACGCAGGCATCGTCGCGGCGGGCATGCCGCTCGCCGATATGAGCTACGAGCGACTCAAGCGCATGTTCGACGTCAACGTGCTCGGCGCGTACCTGTGCGCGCGCGAAGCCGCGCGGCGCATGTCGAAGGACCGCGGAGGCGAAGGCGGCGCGATCGTCAACGTGTCGTCGGCGGCAGCGCGGCTCGGTTCGCCGAACGAATACGTCGACTACGCCGGCTCGAAAGGCGCGATCGATACGATGACGCTCGGCCTCGCGAAAGAGCTCGGACCGCAGGGCGTGCGCGTGAACGCGGTGCGCCCCGGCCTGATCGACACCGAGATTCACGCGAGCGGCGGCAAGCCCGAGCGCGCCGCCGTGCTCGGCGCGCAAACGCCGCTCGGCCGCCCCGGCACCGCGCAGGAAGTGGCGGAGGCGATCGTCTGGCTGCTCGGCGACGAAGCCAGCTACGTGACCGGCGCCCTCTTCGACGTCGCCGGCGGCCGCTAGCCGGTCCTCGAAGCTCCTTCGCCCGATTCCGTCGAAACTGACCGACCAATCCAGCGAAAGCGCTCAAATTTTGGTCGATTGTGCCGAAATTTACCCTTAATACGTAACCCACCGTAACATTCCGGTTTACAATCCGGGACGGTGACCCGCATTCGTCACGCCATCTGGCGTGAGGCGGAGCCAGCCGCAGGTGTCGGACACGCATCTTGCGACGCGCCTTCGGGTCTTTCGAACTCCGCCCCCATGCATTACCACCGCATCGACGCCTGGCATCCCCGCAAGCCTGCGATCACGTTCGCGCCGCGCCGGACCGCGCCCCGGCCATGCTCCGCGACGTCCGCGTCACTGCCCGGACCGCTTTTCAGCGGCAGTTCGCGTGACGGCGGTTGGGTCCCGACCGCCCGATGGCCGAACGCCAGCCTCACCGAACGCCCTACCGCTGCCGCATTTCCCTCCGGCGCCGCCCGCGATCCCGCGAAGCAGCCGTCTCTGCTGGCGCTGCTCGAACGGTCGCGCTGGGCCATGTGGATCGCGTGCATCGCGATCGTGCTCGCGTGGCTCCTGCCCGGCACGCTCGGCCACGACCCGTGGAAGCAGGACGAGACCTACACGTTCGGCATCATCCAGCACATGCTCGAGTCCGGCGACGTGGTCGTGCCGATGAACGCAGGGCAGCCGTTCGTCGAAAAGCCGCCGCTCTACGACTGGGTCGCGGCCGGGCTCGCATGGATGTTCAGCCGCTATCTGCCGCTACACGACGCCGCGCGGCTCGCGAGCGCGCTGTTCGCCGCGCTGACGCTCGCATGCGCCGTCCGCGTCACGCGTCGCGCGACCGGCGCCACAAGCTGGCTCGATCTGCGCGTGCTGGGCGCCGCAGCGCTATTCGCGGGCTCGCTCGTCGTCGTGAAGCACGCGCACGACATGATGACCGACGTCGCGCTGATGGCCGGCGCCGCGCTTGGCTTCTGCGGTCTGTACGAACTCGTCGATGCATCGCTGCGCGCCGATACGCGTGCCGATACGCGTCCGGCCGCGCGTGCAGGCGCGCATTCAGCCGATACCCGCGACGCCGACCTCGCCGCGTTGATGTTCGGCGCGGGCGTCGGCATCGCGCTGATGACGAAGGGGCTGTTCGTGCCGCTGGTGTTCGGCGCGACGACCTGCGCGGTGCTGATTGCCTACCCCGCCTGCCGCAGCCGCGCGTTCGGCCGCTCGCTTGCGCTGGCTGCGCTCGCGTGCGCGCCGTTCGCGCTGATCTGGCCGCTGTGCTTCTTCCTGCGCTCGGAGGCGCTCTTCAAGGTCTGGTTCTGGGACAACAACGTCGGACGCTTCTTCGGTTTCTCGGTGCCCGAACTCGGCTCCGGCAACGACAGCCATCTGTTCGCGGTGCGCTCGCTGATGACGGTCGGTTTTCCGGTGAGCCCGCTCGCGCTCGTCGCGTTGATCGCCGCGCTCGCACCGGCCCGGAGCCGCGCGGACTTCTGGCGCCGGCTCAGCGCGCCGCAGGTCCTGCTGCCCACGCTGTTCGCAGGCATCGGCGTTGCGGTGCTCGAGATGTCGGCGACCGTGCGCGAACTGTACGTACTGCCATTCATCGCGCCGCTCGCCGTGCTGGCGGTACTTGGCGTGCCGCGCCTGCCGCAGCGATTGCACACGGCGTGGGACCTCGTGAGCCGCGTGCTGTTCGGCGTGCTGGTCGTGCTCGCATGGGTAATCTGGGCGACCGTCACCCAGCCCGTGTCGAAACATGCGCCCTTGCATGTGCTCGGGCGCTGGCTGCCGCTCGACTGGGTGATGCCGATCCATCCGGTGCTGATCGTCGCCGCGCTCGCACTGACGATTGGCTGGCTGTGGTTGCTGCCCACGCTGCGTCACGCAGGCATCTGGCGCGGCGCGCTCAGCTGGTGTCTGGGCGCGATCGTCGCGTGGGGCCTTGTCAGCACGCTGCTGCTGCCGTGGCTCGACATCGCGAAGAGCTATCGCTCGGTGTTCGACGATCTCTCGCGCCATCTCGCCGTCGACTGGAACAACGGCGACTGCATGGCCAGCATCGATCTCGGCGAATCCGAAGCGCCGATGCTCTACTACTTCACCGGCGTGCTGCACCAGCCGATCCTGAATGCCGCCGACACCGCGTGCACGTGGCTCATCGTCGGCGGCCGCCGCGACGACGCGAAATCTCCCGGCGATGGCTGGCGGCTGTACTGGTCCGGCGCGCGCCCCGGCGATACGGACGAGCTGCTGCGTGTATTCGTGAGAACGCCTGACGGAACGCCGCCAATGCCGTGAAGGCAAACTGAACCTGAACCGGGCGAGCGCTCAGAATGACGACCACGGCTCCTTCAGAAACGCAATCTCTTCGTCCGTGGACGCGCGACCCAGTACCGCATTGCGATGCGGAAAACGCCCGAAGCGCTCGACGATTTCCGCGTGACGTTCCGCATGACGTGCGTACTCCTGATTGCCCGTTTCGCGCACGAATTCGCGCTGCAGCCGCAACGATTCGCGCTGGTCGTCGACCCGCTCGCTGTGCTCGAACGGCAGATACACGAACGCGCGATGTTGGGCCGTCGGTAGCCGCCGGTCCGCGCCGCTCGCCACCATCCGACGTGCGACCTGCACGGCCTTCCCGTCGCACGCGAACGCCTGTGGCGAGCCGCGGCGACAGTTGCGCGGCAACTGGTCGAGCACGATCACGAGTGCGAGCGCGCCTTCCGGCGTCGCCATCCAGTGATCGAGTTCTCCGCGCGCGGCTTCGTCGATCCACGCGCCGAAGCGCTCGCGCAGATGCGCATCGAACGCATCGTCGCGCTTGAACCAGCGCTTGCGGGCCGTGCCGAATTCCGCCGAACCCGGCACGCCGAACCATTCGTCGAGCACGGCCTGCGCGCGTGGATCGACGGCGCTCGCAGCGGGCGGCGCGTCGTGGCTCATACGAACTCCAGCACCAGGCGCCGCGTGCGCGCGCTCTTCTTCTCGAGCTTCGCGACACGCAGCGCACCGATCTCCCGCGTATTGCGCACATGCGTGCCGCCGCACGGCTGCAGATCGACGCCGTCGATCTTCAGGAGCCGCACGCGGCCCAGCCCCATCGGCGGCTTCACGCTCATCGTGCGGACGAGTTCGGGGCGCGCGCTCATCTCTTCGTCGGTGATCCACTCGGTTGCGACGCCGTGCGCGCCGCCGACGAGTTCCGCGAGTCGCGCCTCCACCCGCTCGCGCTCGATCGGCTCGACGGTTGCGAAATCCAGCCGCGCGTAGTCGACGGTGATGCTGCAGCCGTCGACCGGATACGGCAGCACCGCGCACATCAGATGGCTCGCGGTATGCAGACGCATGTGACGGTAGCGCCGCTCCCAGTCGATCTGCGCGTGCACGCGTTCGCCCACCGCGAGCCGCGCGACGAGCGCATCCTGCCCGGGCGCGGGCACATGCACCGCGTCGTCCGGCGTCGCGCCTTCGAATTTTGCTTTACGGGTGTCGGCGATCACGATGCGCGTGCCGTCGGCAAGCGTCAGCACGCCAGTGTCGCCGGCCTGCCCGCCACCGAGCGGATAGAACACGGTCTGGTCGAGCTGGATGCCGTGTTCGTCGAGCGCGACGATGGTCGCGTCGCAGTGCTGCAGATAAGCATCTTCCCGGAACAGTGCGCGAGTGGTCATCGGGGCTCCTGACGGTTCAGCGAAGGCCCATTATGCCCAGCGCCTGCACGCGCCGGAAGCTGGCCGGACGGCCAACGCGAAAGCGCGCGCACCGGACTGTACCGGCGCAGTTGCCGGGCCAGTGAAGCCCTGACATCGGTGCGGATCAATCAGCCCGGCCGGTTGCGCATCCAGTCCGCGGTATCGAAGAACGAATGCAGCAGCCGTTCGCGTAGCGGCTCGGCAAGGCTCACGTCTTCCATCGCCCATGCCATGCAGCGCAGCCACTGGTCGCGCTCGCTGGAAGCGATCGAAAACGGCAGATGGCGCGCCCGCAGCCGCGGATGTCCGAAGCGGCTGATGTAGTGATCGGGGCCGCCGAGCCAGCCGCACAGGAACCAGAACAGCTTGTCGCGCGAGCCGTCGAGCGTCGGCGGATGCAGCGCGCGGATGCCAGCGAAGTCCGGCTCGAGATCCATCAGATCGTAGAAACGGTCGACGATTTCGCGCACGCGCGCTTCGCCGCCCACCAGTTCGAACGCGGTGGGCTGTTGCGGCGACTCGCCGGTGGGGTCGTCGGAGGAGGAAACGGTTTCGGTTGAATCGGACATACGGATTGGCAGCTTCAGGTTCTACGATATCGGGTTCTACGATTTCGGCGCGCGCATGCTACGCGTCGCGTAACGACTGCAACGCGGGCCGCGCGAGCACATGGCGCAGGCTCAGCCAGCCGCTCACGCCCGCGCATGCAATGCCGGACGCGACGCCCGCCGGCAACAGCCACGGATTGAACGACAGATGGAACTGGAACACATGCACTGCGAGCTGCCAGCCGACCACCTGCGCGCCGATCGCGGCGAGCAGCCCTGACAGCGCGCCGACCGCGACGAACTCAGCGAACTGCACCGCCCGCACCTGCCGGTGCGACGCGCCGAGCGCGCGCAGCAGCGCGGATTCTCGCATACGCTCATCGCGCGTGCCGGCGAGCGCCGCGTACAGCACCAGCACGCCCGCCGCGAGCGTGAACAGGAACAGGAACTGCACCGCGCCGATCACCTGCGAGAGCACCCGCTGGATCTGCGCGAGGATCGGCGCGATATCGATCGCGGTGAGGTTCGGGTAGCGCGCGATCAGCGCGTCGGTGTCCGCATGCTGCGACGGAGAAACGTGGAAGCTCGTGACGAAGGTCGCCGGGAAATCGTGCAGCGCGGCGGGCGGCATCAGCACGAAGAAGTTGACCTTGAACGAGCCCCAGTCGAGCTTGCGCACGCTCGTCACCGGCGCGTCCACCTGCAGGCCCGTGACGTCGAAGCGCAGCGTATCGCCCACCTTCACGTTGATCAGCTTCGCGAGGCCCTGCTCGATCGAGATCTGCGGCTCGGTCGTTTCGCCGAACCACTTGCCTGAGGCGATGCGGTTGTCGTCGGGCAGCTCCGTCGTGTACGACAGGTTGAATTCGCGGTCCACCAGCCTCCGCGCGTCTTCGCTCTTGTAGTCGTCCGGATTGACCGGCTTGCCGTTGATCGCGATCAGGCGCCCACGCACCATCGGCTCCAGCGCGACGTCCGGCTGACCGTGCGTTTTCAGATACTGCATCACGGCATCGTGCTGATCCGGCTGGATGTCGATGATGAACTCGTTCGGCGCATCGGGCGGCGTGGAGCGGCGCCAGCCGTCGATCAGGTCGTTGCGCGTCATCGCGATCAGCAGCAGGCACATCAGCCCGATGCCAAGCGCCGTGATCTGCAATGCGCTCGATCCCGCGCGCCGCTCCAGCGACGCGAACGCGTAACGCCAGCCGATCGTCGCATTCACGCGCTCGCTGCGCGCGACCCCGGCGCCCACCCACAGGCCGAGCCGCGAGATCGCGGCGATCAGCAGCATGCCGCCGCCGAAGCCGCCCGCGACGATGCCGCCCAGCTTCAGCTCGCCCGCCGCCAGAATCAGCAAACCAGCAAACAGCACGATGCCGAGTGCGTACGCGGCCCACGCCGTGCGCCCCGCCTCGCCCCACTCGCGGCGCAGCACGCGCACCGGCGGCACCTGGGTCAGCGGCAACAACGGCGGCAGCGCGAAGCCCAGCAGCAGCACGAGCCCCGCGCCGATGCCCTGCAGCGCCGGCCACACCGTGGGCAGCGGCAATTCGACATCGACGAGACTGCCGAGCCAGCTCAGCAACACGAGATGGCCGCCGAAGCCGAGCACGATCCCGACGAGACCGCCGATCACGCCGAGCGCGACGAATTCCAGCGTGAATAGCGCGCGCAGCGTGCGTTGGCTGACGCCCAGGCACCGCATCGCCGCGCAGCCATCGAGATGTCGCCGCATGTAGCGGTGCGCGCCCATCGCGATCGCGACCGCGGCGAGGAGCGCCGTCAGCAGCGATACCAGCGTCAGGAAATGGTGCGCGCGCTGCAGCGTCTCGCGCACCTGCGGCTGGCCGTCCTGCAGCGACTCCAGCGCCACGCCGCGCATCTTGCCGCCATCCACCTGCGCGTGAGCGAACTGCGCGAACTGCGCGTCCGCCTGATCGGTGCCCGCCACCAGCAGGCGGTACGTGACGCGGCTGCCGTACGTGATGAGCCCGGTCGACGCCATCTCGTCCGCGCGCATCATCAGGCGCGGCGAGAAATTCACGAACGAGAAGCCGCGGTCCAGTTCGCGGGTGATCATCGCGGCGATCCGGAAGGTGCGCGAACCGACCCGCACCTCGTCGCCCACCTTGAGCTTCAGCGCGTCGAGCAGTTCGTCGTCCACCCAGACCGTGCCGGGCGCGGGGATCGCGTCCGCCTGACGATCGGGCGCATTCGGCGCCGACGTAATGCGCAGCGCGCCGCGTAGCGGATAGTCGGATGACACGGCCTTGATCGCCGCCAGCCGCGAGATCGACGGGCCGCCCGCCTGCGTCGCGACCGAGCCCACCATGCTCGGGAAGATCGCGGTGGTCGCCGTGCGCAGGCCAAGCGCTTTCGCCTTGTCGCCGAACACCGGGTCGACCGGATGATCCGCGCGCACGATGAAATCGGCGGCGATCATCTTGCGGCCGTCGCGGTCGAGCCCCTGGTTCATCCGGCTCGCAAGGAAACCCACGCTCGACAGCGCCGCGACCGCGAGCACCAGCGCGAGCAGCAGCATCGTCAGCTCGCCCGCGCGCCAGTCGCGCGCGGTCATCCGCAGCGCCTGGTGCAGCAGGTCATGCAGCGAGAAGTGATGGGTCGCGGTGGCAGCCGGCGCGCGCGTGACGGGCTGCGCCGGCGTGGCGGAGGAAGACGCCGGGCGGCGCGCACCGGCGGAATCGTTCA
The DNA here is from genome assembly GCF_003443895.1 of Paraburkholderia phosphatilytica. Lineage (GTDB taxonomy): Bacteria > Pseudomonadota > Gammaproteobacteria > Burkholderiales > Burkholderiaceae > Paraburkholderia > Paraburkholderia phosphatilytica. The sequence continues at coordinate 68,206 of NZ_QQOA01000017.1, forward strand.
GACGGGAATCGCTCAATCGTGAGGGCCTCGCGTGAGTGCCTCGTGTCGGAGGGCGCGACGTGACGCAAGCGGCGCGCGGTACGGCGGCTGCGCGCCAGGGCTCGGTCAGTCAGTCGTGCCGGCCCCGCAGCGAACCGAAGCGGGTGACCATATGCGTCGCCATGCCGCGAAAGCCGCCCTGCACGCCGCGCCACAGACGCGGCAACGCCCAGCTCGCGAGCACGAGAAAGCCGACCAGCAGCAGCAGGAACAACACCGGCACAAACAGCGCGAGCAATAAACCGACCACGACGAGGCCATCTTCCGCCGTCGACGTGACCACGTTCGAAACGGGTTCCGGCGACAGGTTGATCAGCGCGCGCGTGCCCGCCTTCGCGAGATGCGCGGTGCCGGCGAGCGTGCCGCCCGCTAGCGCGGCGATCGTCATCAGCGCCGGGTCCGCATGGCCAAGCGCGCCGACGGCGAGCACGGCGCCGGCCGGAATGCGGATGAACGTATGAACGGCGTCCCACAGCGAATCGAACGCGGGGATCTTGTCGGCGAGAAATTCGGTGACGGTGAGGATCGCGGCCGCGCCGATGACCCACGGCGAAGCCAGCACGGACAGCGTATCCGGCAGATGGACGATACCGGCGCGATCGAGCACGCCCGCGAGCAGCACGGTCAGATACAGCCGCAGCCCGCTTCCCCAGGCCAGACCTGCCGCGAGTGAAAGGGGTTCAAGCATGGTCTCCTCCTGGCGCGGCACCTTTGGCGATGCCAGCGCTCGACTCAGCCGTTCCTTCGCAAACGGCTATGCCGCACTGCGAGGGATTCACCCCATTATAGCCACGAAGAATTCGGGGTCGCCGCGCCGCGTGCGCACGCGCCGTGGGCTGTACGCAACGGTTGCGTGCGATCGTTCACACGCGGCCGCGCGCCGGCGCGACGTTCAATGCCCGGACGACAGCTTGAGCCCGATCAGGCCGACGATGATCAGCGCCGCGCTCGCAACCCGCGCCACCGTCACCGCCTCGCCCAGCATCACGATGCCGAACACGAACGCGCCGACGGCGCCGATGCCCGTCCATACCGCGTACGCGGTGCCGAGCGGCAGCTGGCGCATCGCGAGCGCGAGCAGCACGAAACTGCCGAGCGCAGTCACGATGGTGAACGCGGACGGCCAGAAACGGGTGAAGCCTTCGGAAGTCTTGAGGCCCGCGGCCCACGCGACCTCGAGCAGACCAGCGATCAGAAGCAGAATCCAGGACATGACGGCCTCGGATAAGTGGGGTCGTCCCCGGTTCGACGGAATCCGTAAGGTCGTCCTTACAGATCCGTAAATCATATCAAACCGGCTGCTGTGTCCCTGCTTGCCTTGGGCCGCGTCGTGTCAGTGCCGTGTGCCCGCGTCCGCCGTCGGCATCAACCCGTGCCGATCAGCCGGTAGCCCACGCCCGTCTCGGTCAGGATGTGCTCGGGCTGCGCGGGGTCGCGCTCCAGTTTCTGCCGCAGATGCGCCATGTAGATGCGCAGATAGTGGTGACTCTCGACGTGCGACGGCCCCCACACATCGCGCAGCAGTTGCCGGTGCGTGAGCACCCGGCCGGCGTGGCGCACGAGCGTGGCGAGCAGCCGGTATTCGATCGGCGTCAGATGGACGGTCGCGCCTTCGCGCGTGACCTGGCGCAGGCCGAGGTCGACGGTCACCGCGCCGAAGCGCACCACCGCCGATTCGCTCGCGCCGCCCTGATTGCGGCGCCGCAGATGCGCGCGAATCCGCGCGAGCAGCTCCGACACGCCGAATGGCTTGGTCAGGTAGTCGTCCGCGCCGGCGTCGAGCGCGGCAACCTTCTCGCTTTCCTGGGTGCGCGCGGACAGCACGATCACCGGCAGCTCGCTCCAGCCGCGCAGCTCGCGGATCACGTCGAGACCATCGGTATCGGGCAGGCCGAGATCGACGATCACGAGATCGGGCTTGCGGGTGGCGGCTTCGACGAGCCCCTGCTTGCCGGTCTCCGCGTCGTGCACGGTGATGCCCTCGCTTTCCAGCGACGCCCGCACGAAACGCCGGATCTGCTTTTCGTCTTCGATCAGAACGACGGTGACGCCTGGATCACTCATGGCTCGGTTTGGATTCGCTGGTTTCAGGTTCGCCGGATGACGGTGCGGCGGGCACGGACGACGTGCCGGTGCCGGTGGCAATGACGCTCGCTGCCCCCGGCTGTGACGGCACAGGAGCATCGATGTCCGGAGCATCGTCTTCCACTGCCTCGAGCGTGTCGGGAATCGGCGGCGGCGACTCGACCGGTAACGTGAACCAGAAGCGCGCGCCTTCAGTACGGCCGTCCGCCGCAACGCGATTGACGGCGCCGATCGTACCACCATGCGCCTCGACGATCGCCCGGCAGATCGCGAGGCCGAGCCCGATGCCGGGCGTGTTCGACTCCTTCTCGCCGCGCGTGAATTTCTCGAACACGCGCGCCTCCATGCCCGCCGGCAGGCCTGGGCCGTTGTCGTCGACGGCGACGCGCACGAACTGGCCGCCGGCTTCGTCGACCACCTGCGCGCCGATAGTCAGCGCGGAGTCGGCCGGCGTGTACTTCGCCGCGTTTTCAAAAAGGTTCGTGAAGAGCCGCTCCATCAGCACCGCGTCGAGCTGCAGCAGCGGCAGGTCGGCGGGCAGCTTCACGTTGACCGGATGACGCGCCAGCACGCGGCGGCATGCGCGCAGCGAGGTCCCCACCGTCTCCTCGAGCAGCGACCACTGGCGGTTCAGCTGCAGCCCGCCCGCCTGCAGCCGCGCCATGTCGAGCAGGTTCGTGACGATGCCCGTCATGCGCAGCGCTTCCTCGTGGATCGCGTCGACGAGTTCGCCGCGCGCCTCCCGGGCGCCTTCTTCCGCGACGCCTGACGGTTCGAAGCCAGGTTCAGCTTCACGAGCCGCTTCATGAGACTGCGCGAGCATCGACGAGAAGCCGACAATCGCCGTGAGCGGCGTGCGCAGGTCGTGCGAGATCGCGGACAGGAGCGAGTTGCGCAACCGTTCGGACTCCATGTTGACGAGCGCATCGCGCGCGATGTCGACGTAGTGCACCCGCTCCAGCGCAAGCGCGATCTGCGCGGCGAACGCATCCAGCATGCGCTGCTGCTCGGGCACGTTCAGTTCGCGCATGCCGCGTTCGTTGCGCATCGCGACCGCGAGCACGCCGCGCGTACGCATCGGCGCCTTCAGCGGCAGGTACAGCGCGTGCGCCGCGGGCAAGGTATCCGTGCCGCGGCCGGCCGGCTTCTGCTGGTCGTAGACCCATTGCGCGACGTCGATGTCGAGCGCCTCGCCTGCGAGCGTCACGTTGACGTCCGGATCCTCGATCTTCTGCTTCACGCGGTCCGCGCTATCCGGCAGCAGCAGCGCGACGCGCGCGTCGAACACTTCGCTCACGTGCCGGCTGCCGGTGCCGACGATCTGCTCGGTGGTCAGCGCCGCGGCCAGCTCGCGCGCCATCGCGTACATCGCGCCAGTGCGCTGTTCGCGGCGCCGCGCGACGCGCGCTTCGCGGCGCAGCGTCGAGGTCAGATGGCTGATCACGAGCGACGTCAGCAGCATGCCGAGGAAGGTCAGCAGATACTGCGTGTCCGACACCGAGAACGACATGCGCGGCGGCACGAAGAAAAAATCGAACGCCGCGACGCTCAGGAACGACAGCAGCACGCCGGGCCCGCGCCCGAGGCGCGCCGCCGCGAAAATCACGCCAAGCAGATACAGCATCACGAGGTTGGTCAGATCAATACGATCGATCAGCTGGCTCGCGACCAGCGTCACGCCCGCGCAGATCGCGACCGCGACGCCATATGCACGAAGCGGCGAGCGATGCTCACGCACCACGGCGAGCGACGCGCGCCATGCCCGCGCGTTCTCGTCGGACCCGGCGCGGCCGGAAGGAGGCTCGTCGAACGCGCGGATCAGCGTGAGATCGAGATCGCCCGCGCGCTCGGCCAGCTGCTCGCCGAGCGGCCGCCGCAGCCGCCGCTGCCAGCCGGTACGCGGCGACCCGCCCGCGACGAGCTTCGACACGTTGCGCACCCGCGCATAGCCGATCAGTACGGACACCGCATCGTTGCCGGCGAGCGTCGCGGTCTCCGCGCCGAGATCGGCCGCGAGGCGCAGCGCATTCAGCGTGCGTTCGCGCGTCGCTTCGGGCAGCCGCTGGAGCTTCGGCGTCTCGACATACACCGCGAGCCAGTCCGCCTTGAGGCTGGCTGCGAGCCGCGCGGCCGCGCGCACCAGCGTCGGTGCTTCCGGGCCCGGACCGACACACACCAGCAGCCGCTCGCGCGCCTGCCAGATGCGCTGGATCGAGCGGTCCGCGCGGTACTCGCGCATCTGCGCGTCGACGCGATCGGCGGTGCGGCGCAGCGCCAGCTCGCGCAGCGCGATCAGGTTGCCCTTGCGAAAGAAATTGCGTACCGCGCGCTCGGCCTGCGCCGGCATGTAGACCTTGCCGTCGCGCATCCGCGCGAGCAGTTCCTCGGCCGGCAGATCGACGAGCGTGACTTCGTCCGCGCGATCGAACACGCGGTCCGGTACGGTCTCCCAGACGCGGATGCCGGTGATCTGGCCGACCACGTCGTTGAGACTTTCGAGGTGCTGCACGTTGACGGTGGTGTACACGTCGATGCCGGCATCGAGCAGCTCGTACACGTCCTGCCAGCGCTTCATGTGGCGCGCGCCCTGCACGTTCGAATGCGCGAGTTCGTCGACGAGGATCAGTTGCGGCTTGCGCGCGAGCGCCCCGTCCAGATCGAACTCGGCGAGCTTGCGGTTGCGGTACTCGATATGCGCGGGTGGCAACACCTCGAACCCTTCGAGGAGCGCCGCGGTTTCGCTGCGGCCATGCGTTTCCGCGATGCCGACAACGACGTCCACGCCTTCATCGCGGCGCCCTTTCGCCGCCTGCAGCATCGCATAGGTCTTGCCGACGCCCGCGGACGCGCCGAAGAAGATCTTCAGCGCGCCGCGCTGGCGTTTCTCTTCGTCACGCTGCAGACGATCGAGCAGTTCGTCGGGATTGGGTCGGTTCACGTTCGATGGCGCATGGCGTCGTTGACGCGAGAGTGTCTGGATGGTCGCACGTGACGGCCGCGGTCGCAATCCGGCCGAAAGGCCAGTGCCCGTGCCGCGCGTTCAGCCGCTTCAAAACGCGCATGGGCGGCATGCGGGCATGCCGCCCTTGTTGCGCACGATTTCGCTCCGGTGCTTTCCACTGACGCTCAGCGCTCAGCCATGCTGCGCGGCATCCAGCGCGAGATTCAGTTGCAGCACGTTGACGCGTGCCTCGCCGAGCACGCCGAACTGCCGGCCGTTCGTATAGCGGTCGACGAGCGCGGCGACGTCGCTCGGGTTCATCTTGCGCGCCTTCGCGACACGGTCGATCTGATACGCGGCCGCGGCCGGCGAGATCTCCGGATCGAGGCCGCTGCCCGACGACGTGACCAGATCGACCGGCACTGGCTTCGACATATCCGTGCCGGCAGCCTTCAGTGCGTCGAGACGGCCCTTCACCTCGTCGGTGAGCGCGCTGTTGATCGGGCCCAGGTTCGAGCCGCCCGAACCCTGCGCGTTGTACGGCATCGGCGAAGTGGCCGACAGACGGCCCCAGAAGTACTGCGGCGCGTCGAACTGCTGGCCGATCAGCTTCGAGCCGACGACCTTGCCGTTCGCCTCGATCAGGCTGCCGTTCGCCTGATCGTGAAACACCGCCTGGCCGAACGCCGTCAGCACAGCCGGATAGGCGAGCCCGGTGATCGCCGTCAGGACGACGAACAGCACGATCATCGGACGGAGCAAACGAGAAGTGGCTTGCATGATGGTTCCGTATTCCTTTGCTTTGAGTTAGCTGCTTCGTGCAGGCGTGGCAGGTCTGACCGTTGGAGATCAGACCCAGCCGAACGCCGCGAGCACCATGTCGATCAGCTTGATGCCGAAGAACGGCACGACGATGCCGCCGAGACCGTAGACCAGCAGATTGCGGCGCAGCAGGATCGCGGCGCCAAGCGGACGGTATTTCACGCCCTTCAGCGCGAGCGGGATCAGCAGCACGATGATCAGCGCGTTGAAGATCACCGCGGACATGATCGCGGACGCAGGCGTCGCGAGATGCATCACGTTCAGCGCGTTCAGCTGCGGATAGGTGGTTGCGAACGCCGCCGGGATGATCGCAAAGTACTTCGCGACGTCGTTGGCGATCGAGAACGTGGTGAGCGAGCCGCGCGTCATCAGCATCTGCTTGCCGATCTCGACGATCTCGATCAGCTTGGTCGGGTTCGAATCGAGGTCGACCATGTTGCCGGCTTCCTTCGCGGCCTGGGTGCCGGTGTTCATCGCCACCGCGACGTCGGCCTGCGCGAGCGCGGGCGCGTCGTTGGTGCCGTCGCCCGTCATCGCGACGAGCCGGCCTTCGGCCTGGTGCGAACGGATCGTCGCGAGCTTGGTTTCCGGCGTGGCTTCCGCGAGAAAGTCGTCGACGCCCGCTTCAGCCGCGATCGCGGCAGCCGTCAGCCGGTTGTCGCCCGTCACCATCACGGTCTTGATGCCCATCTTGCGCAGCTCGGCGAAGCGCTCCTTGATGCCGCCCTTCACCACGTCTTTCAGCTCGATCACGCCGAGCACGCGCGCCGCGCCCTCGCCGCGTTCCGCGACGACGAGCGGCGTACTGCCGCGCCGCGCGACGTCGTCCACCGCGGTCGACACTTCGTTCGGGAAACGGCCTCCGTTCTCTTCGACGTAGCGCTTCACCGCATCGGCCGCGCCTTTGCGGATTTCGCGACTGGAGAGGTCGACACCGCTCATACGGGTCTGCGCGCTGAACGCGAGGAACACCGGATGCAGCTGCGCCATGTCGCGCTGGCGGATGTTGAAACGCTGCTTTGCGAGCACGACGATGCTGCGGCCTTCCGGCGTCTCGTCGGACAGCGACGCGAGCTGCGCGGCATCCGCGAGCGCTTCTTCATTCACGCCGGGCGCCGGGATGAACGTCGATGCCTGGCGGTTGCCGAGCGTGATCGTGCCGGTCTTGTCGAGCAGCAGCACGTCGACGTCGCCCGCGGCTTCCACCGCACGGCCCGATGTCGCGATCACGTTCGCCTGCATCATGCGGCTCATGCCCGCCACACCGATCGCAGACAGCAAGCCGCCGATCGTCGTCGGAATCAGGCAGACGAGCAGTGCGACGAGCGCGGTGATCGTCACCACGTGCCCGGCTTTCGCGGCTTCTACCGAGAACATCGAGAACGGCAGCAGCGTTGCGGTAGCCAGCAGCAGCACGATGGTCAGCGCGACGAGCAGGATGGTGAGCGCGATCTCGTTCGGCGTCTTCTGGCGCTTCGCGCCTTCGACCATCGCGATCATCCGGTCGAGGAACGCCTCGCCCGGGTTCACGGAAACGCGCACGACGATCCAGTCCGACAGCACGCGCGTGCCGCCCGTCACCGACGAGAAATCGCCGCCGGACTCGCGGATCACCGGTGCCGATTCGCCGGTGATCGCCGATTCGTCGACCGATGCGACGCCTTCGATCACTTCCCCGTCGGCCGGAATCACGTCGCCGGTTTCCACCAGCACCACGTCGCCCTTGCGCAGCTCGGTTGCGGTGGTAATGCGGATCGGTGCCTTCGGATGCGGCTCGTTGAGCTTCTTCGCCATCACGTCGCGCTTCGCCTGACGCAGCGATGCAGCCTGCGCCTTCGAGCGCCCTTCCGCGAGCGCTTCGGCGAAGTTCGCGAACAGCACCGTGAACCACAGCCACAACGTGACCGCGAGAATGAAGCCGGCAGGCGCTTCCGCCTGGCCCGCGAGCGCGGCGATCCACAGGATCGTCGTCAGGATGCTGCCGACGTACACGCAGAACATCACCGGGTTGCGGAACTGCGTGCGCGGCGTGAGCTTCTTGAACGAGTCCACGATCGCCGGGCGTACCAGCACCGGATCGAACATGGACCGGGTTGCTGAATGTTCAGTCATTATCTTCCTCGAATCCTGAAATCAATGGCCCGCGATCATCATCAGATGTTCGACCCCGGGGCCAAGCGCGAGCGCCGGCACATAGGTCAGCGCGCCGACCAGCAGGATCGTGCCGAGCAGCAGCACGACGAAGAGCGGCCCATGCGTCGGCAACGTGCCGCCCGTCACGGCGATGCGCTTCTTCTGCGCAAGCGAACCGGCGATCGCCAGCACAGGCACGATCGTGCCGAAGCGGCCGAACCACATCGCGATGCCGGTCCACCAGTTGTAGAACGGCGTGTTGACGGACAGCCCCGCGAACGCGCTACCGTTGTTGTTCGCAGCCGAGCTGAACGCGTAGAGAATTTCCGAGAAACCGTGCGGCCCGGGATTCGCGATGCCCGCCTTGCCCGCGTCGCACAGCACCGCGACCGAGGTCGCGACGAGCACCAGCAGCGGCGTGAGCAGCACGACGATCGACACCATCTTCATCTCGTAGGCCTCGATCTTCTTGCCGACGTACTCCGGCGTGCGGCCGATCATCAGGCCGGCGACGAACACCGCGAGCAGCGCGAACACCAGCATCCCGTAGAGACCGGAACCGACGCCGCCGAAAATCACTTCGCCGAGTTCGATCAGCAGCAGCGGAACCAGGCCGCCGAGCGGCGTCAGCGAGTCGTGCATGTTGTTCACCGCGCCGCACGACGCCGCCGTCGTCGCAACCGTGAAGATGCCCGACTGCACGATGCCGAAGCGCGTTTCCTTGCCTTCCATGTTGCCGCCCGACTGCAGCGCGTTCGCGGTCTGATCGACGTGCAACGCGCTGACGAGCGGATTGCCGGCCTGTTCGGCACTGACCTCGCCCGCCACGGCGACCGCGAACGCGATCGTCATCACCGCGAGCACCGCGACACCTTGCCTGCGGTCGAGAATCATCTGCCCGAACGTCAGGCAGAGCGCCGCCGGAATCAGCAGCATCGCGATCATCTGCACGAAGTTCGAGAACGGCGTCGGGTTCTCGTACGGGTGCGCGGAGTTCGCGTTGAAGAAGCCGCCGCCGTTGGTGCCGAGCATCTTGATCGCTTCCTGCGACGCGACCGGGCCCATGCCGATGGTCTGCGTCGTCAGCTTCGTATCGACGGTGACGGGGTTGCCCTTCGCGTCCTTGACCGGGTTGCCCTGCGCGTCGAGCTTCGGCGCGGCATACGTGGTGGTCTGCAGCGCCGGTACATCGACGTAGGACCTGAAGTTCTGGATCACGCCCTGGCTCATCAGCAACGCCGCGACGATCGCGGCGAGCGGCACCAGCACGTACAGCGTGACGCGCGTCAGGTCGACCCAGAAGTTGCCGATCGTCTTCGCGGTATGACGCGCAAAGCCGCGGATCAACGCAATGACGACCACGATGCCAGTCGCGGCCGACATGAAGTTCTGCACGGTCAGGCCGAGCATCTGCGCGAGATAGCCGAGCGTCTGTTCCGGCGTGTAGTCCTGCCAGTTGGTGTTCGTCACGAAGCTGACGGCGGTATTGAACGCGCCGTCCACCGTCATTGCGCCGAAGCCTTGCGGATTGCCGGGCAGGAAGCCCTGAACGCGCACCAGCCCATACAGGAACAGCGCGCCGAGTGCATTGAAGCCAATGGTCGCGATCGCGTAGTGCTTCCAGTCCATCTCCGCACCGGCGTCCACACCGGCGATGCGGTAAAGCAGTTTCTCGAACGGTGCGCCGACGCGCAGTACGCGCGACGTGCCGTCCATCACGCGCGCCAGATAGCGTGACACCGGCACCGCCAGCGCAAGCAGCACGACGAGATAGACGGCGATCTGCAGGACATTGTTCGCATTCATTCGATGTCCTCCGCGCGCAGCAGCGCATAGACGAGGTACGCGAACAGCAGCGCGGTCGCCGCGCCCGATAGCCACAGAATCCAGTTCATGGGCGATCCCCCTGGCCACGACGCAGCTCGGCGAGCTTGTCGCAACCGGCGATCAGCCCGAACGTCAGTGCGGCGAACAGCACCACGCCCCCGATGTACAGCACATCCATTTGGTGTTCTCCATAGACGGACTTTGGATGGCTGCAACGTTATGCCGATGCGCGTAAAGGGCGGGTCAAAGATCCGCGGCGGCCTGTAAAAATCCCGTAAACGCTCAGAACGTGACGTTCGCGCCTGCTCCGAGCGCGGCCTGCCCGCCACTCGACAGCGCCACGGGGCCCTTCACGAGCGCGGTCCTGCCGATCGCCGCGGTGCCGCTGCGCGCGGCCGCCAGCCGCCCCGAATACGTGCCCAGGCCGACGCCGAGATTGAAACTGCCTTCGATATGCGGATTGGGCCGGATCTGCGCGCTGGCGATCGCCATCGCGATACCGGTGGATGCGCGCGCATCGACGTCGCCGATGCGCTTGCCAAGGCGGGTCAAACCGTCGCCGGGCGCCATGATCTCGCCGCCCACGCCCGTTACCCGTTCGTTGAGCCGCGACACGCTCTGGTTGGTCGCGTAGAGCTGGGAGCCGTTGACCGCGTCCGTGCTCGTTGCGCTCAGCTCGGCTGGCGCGACGTTTGTGACCTTCACGGGCTGGCCTGTGCCTCCGGCGAGCGACACGCGATTGTGCGTGACCGTGTCGTAGCGCAGCACATCCGCCATCTGGTTGTTCAACAGGTCGATCTGCGCGGTGTACTGGGTGACGACCGGAAACAGGTCCGCGTTCGAACCTCCCTCGCCTGTCGTGCCGTTGTTGCCGCTATTGCCTGTATCGGCGCCTCCGGACGACGGATTGCCGCCCGATCCCTGCGTGTTGACGATGTCCCGCAGGCTGACGATGTCCGCGGCGTTCTGCGTGACCAGCGTGTCGAGCGCGAAGAGTTGCGAGCCGTTCACCGCATCGGTCTGTTCTCGCTGATCAGCCCGGCCGACACGTTGATCAGGCGCCGCGTCGCAAACGATCCGCCGGAGTTGCCCGCGCCGAGCGCGACAGACATCGCGCCATTGGCAAACGCATTGCTGTCGATGCTCACGCGGTCGTTGCCGCTGCCAGGCTGGCCAGCCCACGAGCCCAGCGCAACGGTATCCGAGCCGCTCGAACCGACGCCGGAAAGCCTGCCGATCGATAGCGTCTGATCACCGGCCCGCGCAGGCCGGACTGCACGGGGCACCGCGGACGTGCGGTGAACGTTCCGCCGGTGGGATGGTGGTGGGTGAGCTTGTTCACTCGATCGCATTCCTCAATTCATGGCGAACCCGCCGAGCCGTTGCTCGTGTGTCGAGCGGGCCGGATACGGGACTCACTATGCCGAGGAAACGATCGCGAGATCAGTCGACCGGAAGTTATAGGACGGATGCGCGAGGAACGGCAAAGGTTCCCCGCGCGCGCTGCGGGGCGTTCAGGGCAGCAGAATGGTCGAGCCCGTCGTGCCGCGGCTTTCGAGCGCCGCGTGCGCCTTGCCCACTTCCGCCAGCGGATAGCGCTGGTTGATGCTGGTCTTGACCTTGCCCGACGCGATCACGTCGAACAGTTCCGCCGACATCGCTTCGTAATCGCTGCGCTTCGCCATGTAGGTGAAGAGCGTCGGGCGCGTGAAGAACAGCGAGCCGCGTCCGGCAAACTCCGAAGAATCGATCGGCGGCAACGGGCCGGACGCATTGCCGAAGCTCACGAAGAGGCCAAGCGGCGCGAGGCAGTCGAGCGATGCGGTGAAGGTGTCCTTGCCGATCGAATCGTAGACGACCGGCACGCCTGCGCCGTTGGTGATTTCCTTCACCCGCTTCGTGAAGTTCTCGCGGGTGTAGACGATCGCGTGATCGCAGCCGTGTGCGCGCGCCATCTCGGCTTTTTCGTCGGAACCGACCGTGCCGATCACCGTCGCGCCGAGCGCCTTCGCCCACTGGCAGACCAGCAGACCGACACCGCCCGCGGCCGCCTGGATCAGGATCGTGTCGCCCGGCTTCACGCGATACGTGCGGCGCAGCAGGTACTGCGCCGTGAGCCCTTGCAGCATCGCCGAAGCAGCCTGCTCGTCGCTGATCCCATCGGGCAGCTTCACGACGGCGGCCGCCGGCAGCACGCGCTCCTGCGCATACGCGCCGGGCGGCCGCGCGACGTAGGCCACGCGGTCGCCGAGCTTCAGGCTCGTCACGCCCGCGCCGAGCGCGGTCACCTCGCCGGCGGCTTCCATTCCAAGCCCGCCGGGCAGCGGCAGCGGATAGAGGCCAGTGCGGAAATACACGTCGATGTAGTTCAGCCCGACCGCCGTCTGCCTGAGACGGATCTCGTTCTCGCCGGGTTCGCCGACCTCGACGTCGACCCACTGCATCACGTCCGGGCCACCTGTCTTTTCGAAGCGGATTGCTTTGCTCACGACGCCTCCTTGTTTCTTGTCCTGTCCGGTTGCCAATGTTGCATGATTGCCTGCGTTCGTGCTTGTGGGACCTCGGGCAACCAGGCCCGGTGTCGTCACGTCTGCTGCGACTGCCGGCGCGTCAGCGCGTCGAGAATCATCCGCGCGGTGGAGATGTTCGTCGCGCACGGGATGTTGTGCACGTCGCACGCGCGCACGAGCGCGTTGATGTCCGGTTCGTGCGGCTGCGGCGTCATCGGATCGCGCAGGAAGATCACAATGTCGACCCGGCCCTCCGCGAGTTGCGCGCCGATCTGCAGGTCGCCGCCGTGCGGCCCCGACAGCATCCGTTCGACCGTGAGGCCATGCGCGCTCGCGATGCGCGAGCCGGTCGTGCCGGTCGCGACGATGTCGCAATGCCGCAGCGTGTCGACGTATTCGCCGGCCAGCTTCACGATGTCGTCTTTCTTGTGGTCGTGCGCGATCAGCGCAACGCGAGTGGTCATGACGCGAAACTCCTGGTGCGGGTTGGGTGATTCGCTGTACTGCGTGCGGGTTGGCGTGGCACGTATGCGCCTAGAACGTGCCTGGATAGGTGCCGCCGTCGATCAGCAGGTTCTGTCCGGTGATGTAGCCGGCGTGCACGCTGCAAAGAAACGCGCACGCGCGGCCGAATTCGTCGGGCTGGCCGAAGCGCCCCGCCGGAATCGACTTCATGCGGCGCGCGCGGGCCTCGTCGAGCGACACGTTCTGCGCCTTCGCCTGCGCGGTCACGGTCGCGACGATGCGGTCGGTATCGAAGATGCCGGGCAGCAGGTTGTTGATCGTCACGCCTTGCGGCGCGACCTTGCGCGCCAGCCCCGCGACGAAGCCGGTCAGCCCGGAGCGGGCGCCGTTCGACAGCCCGAGCACGTCGATCGGCGCCTTTACCGCCGAACTCGTGATGTTGACGATCCGGCCGAAGCCACGGCCGATCATCCCGTCCACCGTCGCGCGGATCAGCTCGATCGGCGTCAGCATGTTCGCCTCGAGCGCGCGGATCCAGTCGTCGTGCGTGAACTGGCGGAAGTCGCCCGGCGGCGGCCCGCCCGCGTTGTTCACCAGAATGTCTGGCTGCGGACACGCGGCAAGCGCGGCCGCGCGGCCCTCGGGCGTGGTGATGTCGCACGCCACCGTCTTGACCTCGACGCCCGTCTTCGCGCGAATTCCGGCTGCCGTCGCTTCGAGCGTTTCGGCGGTGCGCGCGCAGATCGTCAGGTTCACGCCTTCCGCGGCGAGCGCTTCCGCGCAGCCCCGCCCGAGCCCTTTGCTCGCGGCGCAAACCAGCGCGGTCCGTCCTGAGATGCCCATGTCCATATCGTCGTCCTCTGTGTGCTGTCGTGCTGGTTCAGCCCCCGATTCTAGAAGAATCCCTGCCGGGCTGCCGCGTCGCGTTCCGCGATCTGCCGTCGCGGCGTCCTGGCCGCGCGCGAGTTTGGGTAAACTTGCGAACGTGACGCATGCGGCCAGCCCCGCGTGCTCCCTCCTCAACGCCCGACGCCTCGTGCCCCAGCCATGACCCAGGACAGCCGCTTCCCCAATCTCTTCATCCTCGACCATCCGCTGATCCAGCACAAGCTGACGCACATGCGCGACAAGGACACGTCGACCCGCACGTTCCGCGATCTGCTGCGCGAAATCACGCTGCTGATGGGCTACGAGATCACCCGCAACCTGCCGATGACGACCCGCCGCGTCACCACGCCGCTGGTCGACATGGACGCACCGGTGATCGCCGGCAAGAAGCTCGCGATCGTGCCGGTGCTGCGCGCGGGCGTCGGTATGTCGGACGGTCTGCTCGAGCTGATTCCGTCTGCCCGCGTCGGTCACATCGGCGTGTACCGCGCGGAAGACCACCGCCCGGTCGAATACCTCGTCCGCCTGCCGCCCGATCTCGCCGAACGTACGTTCATCCTGTGCGATCCGATGGTCGCGACCGGCTACTCGGCGGTCCACGCGGTGGACGTGCTGAAGCGCCGCAAGGTGGCAGGCGAAAACATCATGTTCCTCGCGCTCGTCGCCGCACCCGAAGGCGTCAAGGTGTTCCACGACGCACATCCGGACGTGAAGCTCTTCGTCGCGTCGCTCGATTCGCACCTGAACGACCACGCGTACATTGTGCCCGGCCTCGGCGACGCCGGCGACCGCCTGTTCGGCACCCGGAACTGAGCCGGGTTGTCGCCGGGTTGCCCCATTCGGCGGCGCCCGTCTGCTCCTTCTCTCCCGCTTCACGAGCGCTTGACGAGCGCTTTGCGCGCCGCCACGGCGGCTTCCGCGGGGCGCCGGCGTGATAAAATCTCGGTCTGTCCGTCGCTGGTTCGGGCCCGTCGCGAGGCGGCCGCAAGGCTCGTCTTCCACATTCCGCGCGCGGTCCCCACAGCGTCGCAACGACAACGGCACACTGCGTGCGCCCTCGGGCGCATGCCACGGAGAAAGGTATGGCGGGTCATTCGAAATGGGCCAACATCAAGCACAAGAAAGCGGCAGCCGATGCGAAGCGCGGCAAGGTCTGGACACGCCTCATCAAGGAAATCCAGGTCGCGGCACGCATGGGCGGCGGTGACATCGACTCGAACCCGCGTCTGCGGCTCGCGGTCGACAAGGCGTACGACGCCAACATGCCGAAGGACAACATCAACCGCGCGATCCAGCGCGGCGTGGGCGGCGTCGACGGCGCGAACTACGAGGAAATCCGCTACGAAGGCTACGGCATCGGCGGCGCGGCGATCATCGTCGACACAATGACCGACAACCGCACGCGTACCGTCGCGGAAGTGCGTCACGCATTCTCGAAGTTCGGCGGCAACATGGGCACGGACGGCTCCGTGTCGTTCATGTTCGATCACGTCGGCCAGTTCGTGTTCGCGCCGGGCACCGCGGAAGACAAGCTGATGGACGCCGCGCTCGAAGCGGGCGCCGAAGACGTCGTCACGAACGAGGACGGCAGCATTGAGGTCATCTGCCCCGCGAACGACTTCCCGAAAGTGAAGGGCGCGCTCGAAGCCGCGGGCTTCAAGGCCGAGGTCGCGGAAGTCACGATGAAGCCGCAGACGGAAGTCGAGTTCACCGGCGACGACGCGGCGAAAATGCAGAAGCTGCTCGACGCGCTCGAGAATCTCGACGACGTGCAGGAAGTCTTCACGAACGCCGTCATCGACGAGGCGTAAGCTGCAAACGGAGCCGGTCGCGGCGAGCAGTTCACGGTCGGCTTCAAGGGGCGGCCGTTCACGGTCGGCCTTAGTGGGCGGGCCGTTCCAGTTTTTTAGTCTTCGGGGAATCACATGAAGTTACTCGTCGTCGGCTCCGGCGGCCGCGAACACGCGCTGGCCTGGAAACTTGCGCAGTCGCCGCGCGTGCAGCTCGTCTACGTCGCGCCGGGCAATGGCGGCACCGCGCAGGACGTGCGTCTGCGCAATCTCGCCATCACCGACCTCAACGAGCTCGCCGATTTCGTCGAGAAAGAACAGATCGCGCTCACGCTCGTCGGACCGGAACAGCCGCTCGCGGCCGGCATCGTCAATCTGTTCCGTTCGCGCGGCCTGAAGATTTTCGGGCCGTCGAAGGAAGCGGCGCAGCTCGAGAGCTCGAAGGATTTCGCGAAGGCCTTCATGAAGCGCCACGCGATTCCCACTGCCGAATACGAGACCTTCGCCGACGTCGCCTCCGCGCACGCGTACATCGATTCGAAAGGCGCGCCGATCGTGATCAAGGCCGACGGCCTCGCCGCCGGCAAGGGCGTGGTAGTGGCCACCACGCTCGAAGAGGCGCACCACGCGGTGGACATGATGCTGTCCGACAACAAGCTCGGCGATGCCGGCGCGCGCGTGGTGATCGAGGAATTCCTCGCCGGCGAGGAAGCGAGCTTCATCGTGATGGTCGACGGTATCAACGTGCTGCCGCTCGCGTCGAGCCAGGACCACAAGCGTCTGCTCGACGAAGACCATGGCCCGAACACCGGCGGCATGGGCGCCTATTCGCCCGCGCCGATCGTCACGCCGCAGCTGCATGCGCGCGTGATGCGCGAAATCATCCTGCCGACGGTGCGCGGCATGGAGAAGGAAGGCATCCGTTTCACCGGCTTCCTGTATGCCGGTCTGATGATCGACGCGCACGGCAATCCAAAGACGCTCGAATTCAACTGCCGGATGGGCGACCCCGAGACACAGCCGATCATGGCGCGTCTGAAGGGCGATTTCTCGAAAGTGGTCGAACAGGCGATCGCGGGCACGCTGGATACCGTCGAGCTCGAGTGGGACCGGCGCACGGCGCTGGGCGTCGTGCTCGCCGCGCACAACTATCCGGACGCGCCGCGCAAGGGCGACCTGATCAGCGGCGTGCCGCCCGAAACCGGCGACGCGGTCACGTTCCATGCGGGCACCACGCTCACCGACGACCGGCTGACCACGTCCGGCGGACGCGTGCTGTGCGTCGTCGGGCTGGCGGATTCGGTGCGCAGCGCGCAGTCGGTCGCGTACGAGACGATCAACCATATCTCGTTCGACGGCATGCAATACCGGCGCGACATCGGCTTTCGCGCGGTGAACCGCAAGCACGGCTGAGCGCGGGCGGCACGGGTTGCGGGGGTTGCAGGTTGCGCCACGCGTGGCCGCTGGCTGACCCGACGGTATCGTCGGCAAAACAACAGCGCAAAAGCCCGGGCAGACTATCGCCCGGCATTCGGGCGATACTATCCCCCACCCTTTCACATTGATGCAGCAGCCTGGCGGCCCCGCGCGACGCGGCGGCCGGCTCGGGCACCGAGATTCATGACCGATTCGAGCAACGACACGCAAGCCGTGCGCAGCTGGCTGCAAGGCCTGCAAACCCGCATCGCCGATACGCTCGGCGGCTTCGACGGCACCCCGTTCGCCACTGACTCGTGGCAGCGCCCGCCCGGGGACAAGCTGCGCGGCGGCGGCTGCACCCGCATCCTCGAAGGCGGCCAGTTCTTCGAGCGCGCGGGCATCGGTTTCTCCGACGTCGCGGGCGATACGCTGCCCGGCTCCGCGAGCGCGGCGCGCCCGCAGCTTGCAGGGCGCGGCTTCGAGGCGATGGGTGTGTCGCTGGTGCTGCATCCGCACAATCCGCACTGCCCGACCGTACACATGAACGTGCGTCTGCTGATCGCGACGAAGCCGGACGAAGCGCCGGTGTTCTGGTTCGGCGGCGGCATGGATCTCACGCCGTACTACGGTTACGAAGACGACGCTCGGCATTTCCACCAGGTGTGCCGCGACGCGCTGCAGCCGTTCGGCGCGGACCTGTACCCAAGCTTCAAGCGCTGGTGCGACGAGTACTTCTTCCTCAAGCATCGCAACGAGACGCGCGGCGTCGGCGGGATCTTCTTCGACGACTTCTCCGAGCCCGGCTTCGAGCGCTCGTTCGAGATGGTCAAAAGCGTCGGGGACGCGTTCCTCACTGCGTACATGCCGATCATCGAGAAGCGCTGCGACCAGCCGTTCGCGCGCGCCGAGCGCGAGTTCCAGGCGTACCGGCGCGGCCGCTATGTCGAATTCAACCTCGTCTACGACCGTGGCACACTGTTCGGGCTGCAAAGCGGCGGCCGCACGGAATCGATCCTGATGTCGATGCCGCCCACGGCCAGCTGGCGCTACAACTGGACGCCGGAGGACGGCACGCCCGAAGCGCAGCTCTACAGCGACTTTCTGAAGCCGCGCGACTGGATCTGACGTCATCCGATCACAAAGGAACCCCGTTCTGAACGCGAACGCCGCCCCCGCCCCGCTGCCCCGCCGGATCGGCCTGCTCGGCGGAACCTTCGACCCGATCCACGACGGGCATCTCGCGCTCGCGCGGCGCTTCGCCGAAGTGCTGAACCTGACCGAGCTGGTGCTGCTGCCGGCCGGCCAGCCGTGGCAGAAGACCGATGTGTCGCCGGCGGAGCACCGGCTCGCGATGACGCGCACCGCCGCGCGCTCGCTCACGCTGCCGCACGCCACGGTGCGTGTCGCCACCGACGAGATCGAGCACGACGGTCCGACCTACACCGTCGAGACGCTGCGCCGCTGGCGCGAACGCGAAGGCGGCGACGTGTCGCTGGCGCTCCTGATCGGCGCGGACCAGCTGGTGCGGCTCGACACGTGGCGCGACTGGCGGCAGCTGTTCGCGTTCGCGCATGTGTGCGTGGGGACGCGGCCCGGCTTCGAGCTGGAGTCGGTGCCCGCGGCGGTCGCCCAGGAAATCGCCGCGCGCGCGGCGCCGGCCAGCGTGCTGCAGGCCACGCCCGCGGGCCATCTGCTGATCGATACGACGCTCGCCGAGGACGTGTCCGCCACCGACATCCGCACGCATCTGCGCGAGCGCCTCGCGGCGCAGGCCGCGGCGGGAGAATCGGCGATCGCGCACGCCGAAGACGACGCCGCGGCCGGACACGTGCCCTCCGCTGTGTGGCACTACATTCTTCAACATCATCTGTACCATCGTTAAACCATGGATATTCGCAAACTGCAGCGCACCATCGTCGACGCCCTCGAAGACGTGAAGGCGCAGGACATCAGGGTGTTCAACACCAGCCATCTGACCGAGTTGTTCGATCGCGTGATCGTCGCGAGCGGCACGTCGAACCGGCAGACGCGTTCGCTCGCGTCGAATGTGCGCGAGAAGGTCAAGGAAGCAGGCGGCGACATCATCAGCGTCGAAGGCGACGACATCGGCGAATGGGTGCTGGTGGACTGCGGCGACGCGGTCGTGCACATCCTGCAGCCGGCGCTGCGCCAGTACTACAACCTCGAGGAAATCTGGGGCGACAAGCCAGTGCGGATCAAGCTCGCGAATCCGAGCCCGTTCGGCGGCGCGCGCGTGCTGGCCTCCGCCGAGGATGAAGACGAAGACGACGCCGGCGACGCGCCTGTCGCACGTCCGGCCCGCAAGGCGCCGGCGCGGCGCCGTTGATGTGTCTGACGCGCGGCGCGCGTGCGCCGCGAAGCGCGTCGCACGCTGCCGTGCCTGCTCATGACGCACGAGTGACACAAGCAGCACGGACACCACGATGAAACTGCACATCGTCGCCGTGGGCCACAAGATGCCCGACTGGATCGCCGAAGGCTTCGACGAATACGCGAAGCGCTTGCCGCCCGAGCTGCGCATCGAACTGCGCGAGCTCAAGCCCGAACAGCGCGCGGCCAACCGGCCGGCCGAAGGCGTGATGGCCGCGGAACGCGTGAAGATCGAAGCGGCGCTGCCGAAGAACGCGCGCATCGTCGCGCTGGATGAGCGCGGCAAGGACTGGACCACGATGCAGCTCGCGGAAGCGCTGCCCGCCTGGCAGCAGGATGGGCGCGATGTCGCGTTCCTGATCGGCGGCGCGGATGGGCTCGATCCCGCGCTGAAGTCGCGCGCCGATCTGCTGCTGCGGCTGTCCAGCCTGACGCTGCCGCATGCGATGGTGCGCGTGCTGCTCGCCGAGCAGCTGTATCGCGCGTGGACGATCACGCAGAATCATCCGTACCATCGCGCGTGACGACGCCGAATCCTGCTGAACACGGCTGAAGCGCCGATCGGTTTCGACTCGCCAGCACGCCAGCGCACACCGCCCCATACCCGCACAAGCTCTGCGCCCGATCGCCGCATCGCGGTCGCGCATCCTGTACGCTTGCCGTCATCGTCCGACCGACTTCAACGAGATCCTCCATGCCCGCGCCGTTTGCTGCACCGCATCCATTCGTCTACCTCGCGTCCCAGAGTCCGCGCCGCCAGGAACTGCTGCGCCAGCTCGGCGTGCGTTACGAGCTGCTGCTGCCGCGGCCCGACGAGGACGCCGAAGCGCTCGAAGCGGAATTGCCCGGCGAACGCGCGCACCACTACGTGATGCGGGTGTGCGTCGCGAAGGCCGAAGCGGCGCGCGCGCGGCTCGTCGCGGGCGCCCACATGGTTGCGCCCGTGCTGGTTGCCGATACAACGGTGACGATCGACGATGCGATCCTCGGCAAACCGGCCGACCCCGCCGATGCGCTGGCGATGCTGACGCGGCTTGCCGGCCGCGAGCACGAGGTGCTCACCGCGATCGCCGTCGTCGATGCGGACGGCACGCTGCTGCAGCCGGCGCTGTCGTCGTCGCGGGTCGTGTTCGCGGCGGTTTCGCAGGACGCGCTCGCCCGCTACGTGGCGAGCGGCGAGCCGCTCGGCAAGGCCGGTGCATATGGGATTCAGGGGCGCGCGGCGGAATTCGTCGAACGGATCGACGGGTCCTATTCGGGTATCATGGGTTTGCCGCTTTACGAAACCGCGGCGCTCCTGCGTGCCGCGCGCATCGACTTCTAGAACAACATCATGAACGAAGAAATCCTGATCAATGTTACGCCGCAGGAAACGCGCGTCGCGCTGGTCCAGCAGGGTGCCGTCCAGGAGCTTCATGTCGAACGGACGTTGTCGCGGGGGCGCGTCGGCAACGTGTATCTCGGCAAGGTGGTGCGCGTGCTGCCGGGCATGCAATCCGCGTTCATCGATATCGGCCTCGAGCGCGCCGCGTTCCTGCATGTAGCGGACATCTGGCACCCGCGCATCGCGGGCGAGGCGCAGCAGCCGGTGCATCACCAGCCGATCGAAAAGATCGTGTTCGAAGGTCAGGCGCTGATGGTGCAGGTCGTCAAGGATCCGATCGGCACCAAGGGCGCGCGGCTGTCTACGCAAGTCAGCATCGCCGGCCGCACGCTGGTGTATCTGCCGCAGGAACCGCACATCGGCATCTCGCAGAAGATCGAGAGCGAGGCCGAGCGCGAAGCGGTGCGCGCGCGGCTCACGTCGGTGCTGCCCGCCGACGAGAAAGGCGGCTACATCGTGCGCACCATCGCGGAAGATGCGACGAGCGAGGAACTCGCCGCCGACGTCGCGTACCTGCGCAAAACCTGGCAAACGATCATCGCGCAGGGCCAGCGGATGCCGCCGACGAGCCTGCTCTACCAGGACCTGAACCTTGCGCAGCGCGTGCTGCGCGATTTCGTCAACGACGAGACGACGCGCATTCAGGTCGACTCGCGCGAAACGTTCCAGATGCTGACGGACTTCGCCGCCGAGTTCACGCCGGCGGTGTCGTCCAAGCTGCACCACTACACCGGCGAGCGTCCGCTCTTCGACCTGTACAACATCGAGACGGAGATCCAGCGTGCGCTGTCGCGGCGTGTCGATCTGAAATCCGGCGGCTATCTCGTGATCGACCAGACCGAGGCAATGACGACGATCGACGTCAACACCGGCGGCTACGTGGGCGCGCGCAACTTCGACGATACGATCTTCAAGACCAACCTCGAAGCCGCGCATACGATCGCGCGACAGTTGCGGCTACGCAATCTGGGCGGCGTGATCATCATCGACTTCATCGATATGGAAAACATCGAGCATCGCGACCAGGTACTCGGCGAGCTGAAGAAGGCGTTGTCGAAAGACCGCACGCGCGTCACGGTGAACGGGTTCTCGCAGCTGGGTCTCGTCGAGATGACGCGCAAGCGTACCCGCGAATCGCTCGCGCACGTGCTGTGCGAGCCCTGCCCGGTTTGCCAGGGCAAAGGCCAGGTGAAAACGTCGCGCACGGTGTGCTACGACGTGCTGCGCGAAATTCTGCGCGAGTCGCGGCAGTTCAATCCGCGCGAATTCCGTGTGGTCGCCTCGCAGCAGGTGATCGATCTGTTCCTCGAAGAAGAGTCGCAGCATCTCGCGATGCTGATCGACTTCATCGGCAAGCCGGTTTCGCTGCAGGTGGAGTCGAACCTGAGTCAGGAGCAGTACGATATTGTGCTGATGTAACTTTGAATATCTTTAAATATCAAATACTTAACTAAATTTTTCACAAAATATTCGCGCTGGCTACCCATCCAGCTACCCGAATGCACTGTCATTTAAAAGCGCTGCACGCGGGCGAGCTATAACTGTGCCAACCGGCGGATGCCGCTGTCATAACATCATCCGACTCCGCACCGCTGCGACGGTGTCTTGACGGACAACACGGACGCAAGGCGAGTTAGGCTGCTCAGGTATCTTCTTCGGGGATTGAGATGACTATAGAAAAAATTAAAGAGAAAAAATATAAGTTGCGAGCGACAACGTGCGCACTCCTTTTACTTGCCGAATTTATACTGTTGCATTTTTTCTACTCGGCAATATACGACTGGTCTGAAGTTCGGAACGTCGTCACCGAAGTCGAGTTTGGAGCAACGCTGATCTCTATCGTTCTAGCAGTTGTCGCTATCCTCTATACATTCTGGCAGGGTACGTCACAAACCGATTTTAACGCCACACTAATGGGTCAACTTGGTCGACTGGAGATGGTCGGCGAAAGTTTAGCCATTACAAATCGAAGTCTCCATGAAAACATGACAACTTCGAAGCAAATTTCAGAAGATCTGCTTACGCTCAAGTCCGACGTAAGCAGCGTAAGTTTAAAGCTCTCAAACTTCGACAGCCTGCAGTCTTTGTTTCGTGATAAATTGCCAGCAACCGCAAGTCTGGATGACAAAACGGATGAAGCAGGAAAGTCGGAAAGCGCTAATACGAAGGAGACGAGACTTCAAGATTTGAGCATTCTATTCCGATCCGAAGCGGCGAAATGCAGTATGATTTTTCTACTATCCATCGGAAAATCCGAAGGCATAAAATTCACCAAACATATTGAACACTTCGCCTCCCTGCTCACAAAGAAGCCCGAAGATTTCACCGGAAATGGTCGCCTTGTACTATCAGGGGCATTTACTATTGTGTACGGCGCACTTCGTGCAGCCGGAATTATGATTGAAGGCACCGAAAAATTTTCATTCGATAACGCGGTATCATTCGAGGTAGCAGACGAGTGGAAGCCAGCTGTGCAAATCTACTTGAATGGCCTGAAGGATAAAAGCGCGGAATTTCTACAGAAATTGAACTCTAGCAAAAACTAGGGGGCTTGATAATCGGCCTTGACAATAAGGCCCGCGCAGGATCGTCAACCTACAAAGCTTACCGCGCCTCGCGCTGAAGCTCATGCGCCATCCATCTTGCGAAGAACAATCGATTGCATCAGCAGTAGCCCGCGGAGCATGTCGCTGTGTGCCTTCATCCGCCGCATGCGATGATCACTGCCAAGCCGTCGCGTTGAGCCTGCAGCCGCATCAGCGCCTTCGTGAGTGCTTCGAGGCCGACCAGCTCGCGATCGCATGACCCGAGGCGCTGAAGCAGCAACACGTACTCACGTCGGACTGAGATCACTTCACTGAGCGCCGCGACGGCCCGTTCGACTTCGTGGAGCCGCTGTCGGAGATCGTCCATTGTCATTGTCCGCGTCGTGGCGCCTGCATCGGCTTCGTCGTGTCGATACCGGCCATCTGAAGGGCGGCGTCGATCTTCCGTAGTTCGACTTCGAAATCGAGCGGCCACTCGTCTTCCTCGCACTGCACCCGCAGACCGTTGTGAGTCGTGAGCACGTAGCGCGCAAGGTAAAGCGCGTCGACAAGCTTCGACTCGCGCTGGGCATTGATGATGAACTCTGCAGGCTTCATGGTGCCTCCGTCTGTCAGCCACGCCAGCTCGTGCGCGGTTCGCGCCGACTCATCATCGGCGCCGATCGGACGTACCCAGAACGCACGGCCGCGCTCAGGAATCGCCTGAACGCTGGGACGCCCGGGATCCCGCTCACACGCGGTGCGCGGACCACCCCACGCCAGACCGCCGTAGTGCTCGCAGTCGCGGCAGTGATGATCGGTACCCGCAGAGGACTGGATGGAGATAGGGCTAAATACTGTATGAATGTACAGTATTTAGCCCTATGCGGGAAGAGGGGGGAAGGGCGGCAGCCGTGCAAACGAAAACCCGCCGGAGCAGGTTTGGCACTACTGGTCCAGACCGCTCGCCAGCGTCGGGCGATCTTTCGCGAACTCACGCCACTGCGGGTATCGCCTGAAGAACCGCTCGTCGACGAAGGCTGCATACGGGGTCACGGATGGATCTCTGTCCGATCCCCGATCGGCGATCACCGGATGCGCGTCGATGTGCTTCGCCGCCGACCACATCGAAATGTCAGTGACGAAGTCGATCGCCCGCAGCGCGGGGACATAAAACCATGTGACGGGCATCGCTTGGTCCTCCGGCGTCTTCCGTCGCCAAAGCGGTTGGCGTTCGATGTGCCGGCCAACGTACGATGTCATCGCCGAATTGAAAAGCTACGCGGGGCGGAGCAGCGGGAGCGCGACAACGAATGGATTCGAGGCCGCTTAAGTGCGCAGCGGCTATCGGCGCGCCGGCTAAAATTCGTAACCCGAACATGAAACGTGCCACGATGCACCGTCGGTTACGTCTACATACAGGATTCGCCCTTTTGGAAGGTCAACTTCGCAAGTGCCTTTTGGCCCACGCAGAATTAAAGGGTTGGAATCGCCGTCAAATCGATACAGCTTTGCGGGAGCAGTACCGTTTGTGACCGTATAGTTGAGGATAGCCTTCACCGCGTTTAGAGGGACCGTCACCCCCAAATTCAACATCGTCTTCTGGATCATGTTCTGCAGACCTTAGCGTGAACCTTCCTGCTGCGCCGACGCGGCGAAGTTGACCCGGAGGCGACCCGCTGGCAATTTCTCGCCATCCGCAGTCACAAAAACTTTTAACGTGAAAGCCTCGTCCACCACAAAAGGACTGATGGCCATTTGCAAAATGATCGCCATCCTCGTTATCGGGTCTTCGGGATCTGAGGAGGATCGAAGGTGATTCTGTATCTGTTCGACAGCATCAGCTGGCATTATTTGCTCAGCAAAGAGTCGGTCCTTGGACGCGATCGTCATACTGAGAGTTTTGAAGGGGTTATCGCTGCCAGTCACTACTGTCACGACCACGCACAATTTTGGCAGCACCGTGGGGTTCTGTGGCACAAGGAGTTCCCCATGATAGAGCCCCATCAGGGAAGACTTCCCTCCTACTTCCATACGAATGTCATCGCAAAACAGGGTGTGCGCATACCTGGTCATATTGATTCCGCGATCGGTGGTTCTGCGACTAACTCTTGGACTAACGGCTTTAGCAGATCCAGCGGCACCTCCAATGCTTCCGCCAGCCGCACTGCCGTAGCGAACTGAATCGAGAGTTTGCCTCCCTCGATTTTTGCGAGATGTGGCTGCGTGAGCCCACTCAGTTCGGCTAGGCGCTGTTGAGACAACCCTCGTTCGAGGCGCAGTCGCGCAACGCAATTGCGCACGTCGTTTCCAAGCTCGGGGGCGAGGCGGCGTCGGGCTGCATGCATGCGGTCTCGCATGGCCGGATCCGCACCTTCAACTTGCGCCAGTGAGGCTCCATAAGGAAGTTTGCCCGTTCTGGGAGAACGTCTGACCGCTGGAGTAAGCGTTGCGACGCTAAGCCACGTTGCGCCGCCCGATATCGCCAGCGGCTCACCTTGTCGCGGATACCCGCGGGACTCCAATGGCGTCGTACTCGCCGACGGCTCTGACACTAATAGGATGATTTCGCTCATAGTCGTAATACCTAGCTAAATCGGGTTCACTCTCGTCATGAGGCACCTTTTCGACCACCGCTAACGTATAGATGTCGTCATACTCGTTGTCGTACGCGTACAGAATCCGATACTTGGCCAACGCAGGCATTGGACGAATACGACCGATGTTGTACCCGTCTGCAAGCAGACACTCGATCAGCTTGCTGTTGAACGTCGGCGCCGGATAGGTGCGTTCAGCCCTATGCTTTACGAGTTGCCAGAGCGCATCTTCGCAGCCACCCAACTGTTCCATGAACGCTCTCAGCAAATCGGCGTCGACCAGTCCATTGACAGTAGCTATCCGGTTCAGGTCATCCTCAATCGAGTCGCCCGGGTAAAGGTTCGGCACTATATCACGCAGTATATAAGTTTGGTTGTCGGCAGTTCAACCCTGAACTTGAATCGGCCTTGCAGAAAGGCGCGGCGGCCAAGGGCGCCACGCTCTGCAGCGGTTTTCGGATTATGCCCCTTTCAACCTGCGAATATTGCCTCCGAAACTTGCGCTGAGCGCAACTAAAGTCGTTGCGCCTCGATCTGCCCCGACGTTTCCGATGGCAGTGCTCCAGCAGAACGCGCAGAACCTCGCGGTCGCTGATCTTCGCGAGTGTCATGGCATCGACTGCGCGCCAAATGCGCCACGCCAATGCTTGTGGGCCTCTAGCACGGCGAATTTCACCTGACTCGCCTTGCTGTTGCCGTAATTGCCGCGAGTGGAAAAGAGTGGATCCCGGAAGCAGGCAAACGGGTCGAAAGCCGAAAAATGCACGTCCAGTACAGCAGCGACGGTCGCGGGTGCAGCGCTGGCCTCCGCGGCTCCGGATGGTTCCGGGCCGGGCGGGAGCGTGAGATCACGCAGGAGACGCCGCAGGCACTGATGCTTGCCGGCAGCGAAGTCCGCGCCAGACGACAGCGATTCGGCGGATAGCACGCTGCATTGGCGCATAAGCGGCCTATGGGTGCTGGTCAGTTCGACGGCCGAGGCGACGACGATCCTTTGCCACGCGGCGCGCTGCTCGTCGGAGAATTCCTCGGGCGGCTCGCCGAGCGGCGGCATGGAAATCGGTGTGGCCGGGTTTCGCGCCGCGCCCTTTGACTCCTGGGCCGGTAACCGCGAGAGCTTTCTCGCTTGTTCCGCAGACCAAGCCGCCCAAGCTTCTTTCAGCCATGCCAAGGAGCTCCGCATCTCGGCAGCAAGGCGTTTCGGCCCATTGCCGGCGCGCGGCGCCGCGGCTCTCTCGACTTGCTCAACTCGCTCGATCGCGCGAGCGAATTCGCCGAATTGTTCGATCAGCGGCTTCGGCCCGGCGTCCGTCTCTGGCTCGACCGGCAGGGCAACGAGGCGCCGAACTGTCAGATCGATCAAGATCTGCGTCAACGTGCTATGTCTGATTGCGCCAAAATCGGCACCAGCAACCATCATTTCCGCCTGCAGACAGGCCGCCTGGCCGAGCAGAGGCGCGTGTGCTTCGCTAAGTGGCACCGGGGCTGCCGCCGCGATCTCAAGCCATGCCGCGCGCTGCGCGACATCGAACTCAGGCGGCGGCTCGCCGACGCCGACAAGCGCGCGGGCAATCTTCTGCCTGGATTTCGACGCCGCCGCGACCTTTGTGGCCGGGTTTTGTCGTTCGGACCGCAGTTTCGATTGGACGCGCTTCGATGCCGGCGTGACGGCCGCCGCCGTCTTTGGGGCGACGGACGGCAAGCCAAGCGCGGCGCGCCTTTCCTCCTGCAGGCGCTGCGCGTAGCGCTTCGGATCCTTTCTGTCGGCGCCACTGAGCCGCATCTGCGCCGCCGTCTTCTTCTGTGTCATTTTGGCCTCGAAACACTGCGGAAGGATTGTTAAAAATCAGATATTTAACCCTCTGTTGTCTTACCAATTGATGCGGGTTGTTAACTTTAAAAACCATTTGCCACTGCGGAAGCGAAAAAAGTGGTGCGAACACGGTCTTGCGGCGGTGCGTCGTAGGGATTGAGACCGCCCTCCCCCTACCGGATTGCCGCGCCAGACCGCAAAAGACAGGCCGCCGCGCCGTCGCCGGGACCGTGCATGCGGTCCGCACGCGAGCGCGACCGGCGACCGCATGGCGAGCCCGCTATGACTTGCCAAGCTTGGTGCAGATTGACGCCTCCAAAAGCTCCAACTCGCGCCGCAAAAGGGCAGTATTCCCGCTGCGCAACGGAGCGGCCACGCCCATTCGTGCCGTTCGCTGGCCGCCGTTGCTCGCCGTTTTCTGCAGCCGACTCAGCGCCTCGTCGAAAGTCGCCACGCCGTCAACCATGCCGGCGCGCGCAGCATCGGAAGCGGTCACCATCCGGCCTTGTCCGAATCCATTGCGCACGCTCGCGGCATCGACGGCGCGACCGCGGGCAACATCGCGGGTGAACGATGCGTAATAGCCATCGATACGCGATTGCAGTGCCGCGCGGGCATCCTTTCCGAGCGGTTCGAACGAATTGCCCTCGGTCTTGTACTTGCCGGCGGATACGAGCGTCGTATTGATGCCCTGCTTCGCGAGCGCAGCGCTCATATCGGTGTGTGCGCTGAACACGCCGATCGACCCGACTTCGCCGCTCGGTGTTACATAGAATTCGCTCGCTGCCGTACCGAGCCAGTAAGCGGCGCTTGCCGCGACGCAGTTCGCCACGGCAAACACCGGTTTCTTGCCGCGCGCGGCCATGATTTCGGCGTGGAGCTCCTGAACGCCGTAGACGGATCCACCCGGCGAATCGATGTCGATCAGGATGCCGCCTACAGCGGGATCGCCCAGCATCGTCCGAAACGTCTGCGTGAAGCGATCGAGACTCATGAGACCGGTACCGCTTGCGTCATCCACCGCCGAAGCGCGCTGCGCAATGGTTCCGTACAGCGGAAGCACTGCGATTGAATTGCCGCCTGCGCGCGAGGCTTCGCCGCGGCGTGCGGTAGTTGCCGCGCGATCCGCGTGCGCCGCAGCCATGACGTCATCTCCCGCATGTCCACCGGCCGCCCAGCGAGCGAGCACAGCCGACATGATGGACAGTCGACGCGGTTCGATCGCCCACGGCGTGTTGATGAATTCGGCTATCAGATGGTTCATGGTTTCCTCGCTGCGTTGGATGGCACGGACACCGCGCCGGGTGAATGACTGTTTTCTCTTGAAAAACACGGTTTCTAATGCCCATGCGGATCTGACGGCGGTGCTTCGCCGTCTTTCCGGTTCCCTTCACCACCGCGCGGGTTGCGATTCAGTGTGCGATGTGCTCCATGCGGCGTGTCGAAGCCGAACCGTTTCAGCCATCTTTTGCTGACCCGCGACCGAGAACGCCGGATCGGCTTCGATGTAGCCGAGCGTCGTCGAGTCCTGTTTGTGACGCATGACGCGCTTGATCTCTGGAACCGGAACGCCTGCCTCTGCCTGTGCAGTGGCGTAGGTGCCACGGAGACGGTGCGGCGTGAGTCCCGGCGTGCCCGTCCGTTCGTTGGCGCGGCGGATCGCGCGAGCGGTGAACTGTGCCGGCAACAGCCGGCCATCGGGTCGCGCGATGACGAGACCTTGTGTCTTCAGCAGTGGCCGCAGATGGTCGAGTAGCCACGGCGGGACAGGCAGCGCAACCGCCTCGCGTCCCTTCGTCACGCCAGGCGTATAGGTTCCGCGATCCAGATCCAGCCACTCCCAGCGTGCGGTACGCGTTTCGGCTTCCCGAAGACCGATTCCGAGCATCATGCGCACCGCGATACTCACGGAGCCGCGACCATCGATCTCATCGATCGTTGCGATCCACTTTTGTGCGAGGCTTGGAGACAGACGCGCTCGCGGGCGCCGCTGCACCTTCAGCTTGCTCACGCGAAACGGAATTGCCGTGATCATTCCGCGTCGCACGGCGTAATACATCAAAAGCTTCACGATCTCGAGCCACAGATTTGCACTCGACGGCGCATGGTCGGCGAGAAACCGGCTGCGCGCCTCTTCTATCGCCACTGTGGTGAGCTCGTCGACATGCACGTCGGCGAGCTCGAAAAGGTACAGGCGTCGAGGCATCGCGCAATTTGCGCTCTTGCCGACGAAAGGAACAGCCGGGGTCTGGCGTCGCATTGGAAGATGCGTAACGCCATCCCGGCCGCAATTGAATCAAGTCGAAGCGACTGGAGTCAGATAACGAACGCCGCCCCCTGGCATCGGTTTGTCGCAGGTCAGATCTGCCCTGCCAGCTACGCTGCTTCGACTGAGGGCGCCTGAGCTACGTGATGCATATTCTGCAAAAAGGCCTTCGTTCGATCACGCTTCGGTCGCCCGAAGAGCTCTTCGGGCGGACCCTGCTCGACAATGACGCCACCATCCACGAACACCACATGGGTGCCAACCTGCCGGGCGAACTGCATTTCATGCGTGACCAGAATCATCGTCATGCCCTGCTCGGCGAGCTTGCGCATCACCTGAAGAACTTCACCGACCAATTCTGGGTCGAGTGCGCTGGTCGCCTCGTCGAACAGCATGACCTTCGGATCCATGGCCAGTGCGCGCGCAATCGCGACGCGCTGCTGTTGCCCACCTGAGAGCTCCGCCGGGTAGAAGCCCGCTTTCTCCGACATGCCGACCGTCGCGAGCATCTTCCCGGAAATTGTCCGGGCTTCAGCCTTGGAACGTCCAAGCACATGGACCTGAGCTTCCATGACATTCTGGATAACGGTCTGATGACGAAACAGATTGAAGTGCTGGAACACCATGCCTACGTGCGCACGAACCGCGGCAATCTGCTTCTCGCTGTGGTCTTTCAGCTTTCCGTTGACCTCACTTCGGTAGACCGTCTCGCCGTCGATCCGTACGGTGCCTTTTTCCGGGCGCTCAAGGTGATTGATGCATCGTAGAAGGGTTGACTTTCCGCTGCCCGACGGGCCAATGATGCATACCACTTCGCCCTTTTTCACCGTCAGGTCGATACCCCGCAATACGTCGTGAGGGCCATACGACTTGCACAGTCCGATGAGCTCAACCATGGGACGGAACAGGTTGTTTTCAGTTTTCGCGCTCATCAGTGGGTCCTCCGGGTGAATGCGCGGCGCGAAACGCGATCGACATGTTCGACGAGCCGCGCTGCGGGAAAGCTTACTGCGAAGTACATCAGCGCGACCATCGAGTACAGCGTGAAGTATTGAAAGTTCTGTGCAGCGGACATTTGCGCCTTGAACAAAATTTCCTGCATGCTGATGACCGAGCAAAGCGCGGTGTCCTTGAACAGCGAGATGAAGTAGTTCCCTAGAGACGGAATGACCATTCGAACAGCCTGTGGTACGACGATCCGGCGCATTGCGAGGCCAGGGGTCATGCCTAACGCCGCCGCTGCATCAAACTGTCCACGGGCTACGGCCTGAATCGCACCGCGGTAGACCTCCGAGATAAACGCGGAGTAGTTGAGCGTGAGGGCAATGACCGCGGCCACGAAGGAATTGAGCGTGATGCCGAATTCCGGGAGCACAAAGTAGATGTAGATCAGTTGCAAGAGCAGCGGCGTGCCGCGGATAAGCTCGATGTATGCCTTCACCATCCATCGAAGAGGTATGAATCGCGCACGGCCGGCCAACGCAACCACGAGACCGAATACAAGGCTCAATGACATGACAATGATAGTGAGTTCAACGGTCAACAACAGACCGTGCAGAAGCAACCCAAAATTGTCCGCTGCTACATGAAACTGAAAATCCATCATTTCCTGTCTCCTTATACCTTACGGGCGCAGTGTGAAGGCCACAAGATTGCGGTCCGTCAGTCCGAAGGAATGGAGAATGTTAGATGTGGTGCCGTTTGCAGTCATTTCAGCCAACGCCTGCGTGTAAGCTGCACGCAGCGAACAATCCTCCTTGCGTACCGCGTAGCGTGCGCTGCCGAAGCCTCCCCCATCGATCATGGCTCGCGGAGTGGGCACGCCGAGCAACGCTTCCAGATTGGTGCCGGGATTTTCCTGCTTGAATTTCAGCCACAGCAATTCGTCGTTCATTGCCACATCGATCCGACCTTGCGACAGGCTCTGGATTTTCGAAAGTTGATCCTTGAACGGTTGGGTTTCGACGCCGATGCTCCTGAGGTAGGAGTCACCGGCCTCGCCCGCCGTCACGCCAACTTTCTTGCCCTTCAGATCGGCGTAGCTTTTGATGTTCAGATTCGATCCTTTTTTGACGAGGATCGCCGGGCCATACCAGAATGCCGGGCCCGTGAAGCTGATCACCTTGTCGCGCTCGGGCGTGTGGTGAATGTCGCTCGCAATGACGTCGATGCGCTTCGACAACAGCGACGGCACCGTGCTATCCCAAGGCATCCACTCGACCTTCTTTACTTTCACACCCATCCACGCGAGCGCTGCCTTCTGGATCTCCCAATCGATGCCAGCTGGCTCGTTCTTCTGCTGATCGAGCCAACTTTCCGGGGGCAGCTCAGAGAATCCGAGGACAACGCCATTCTTGCGTGCGTTCTCATAAGACGGGTCGCCACAGCTTTCGAACATGGGCTGCGACTCGTAGTATGGCGCGTTATCGGCAGCGCTAGCCACGCCGGAGTTGAGCGCAATCGAAGAAAGCAAAGCTGCGAAGATACAGGCGCCAATTGATCGTTGTTTCATGGAAGTTTTCCAGGTTGATTTGACACAACAGTAAGGAGAACAGTACGTTCAGGATGCGTATCCCGGAGCGGCGTGATTCAAAAACCGCTTGATGCTTTCGAGGTGCAAACGTGCGCTTTCAGGGTGAGATTCGCGTTCACCCTTGGCAACCGCAGAGGCAATCTCACGTGATACAGGTGCCATCTTTGCGCCAGTGCTCCATGCCTTGACCTGCACTTCCGCTGCACGCTCGACGTAATACAAATCGTCCCATGCTTCCGCGATGGTCAATGCGCCTATGCTGATACCGTGATTGCGCATGAACACCACGCGCGCGTCACCGAGCGATCGAGCGATGCGGTCACCTTCAGTGACGTCCAGCGCGAGTCCGTTGTACTCCTTATCAACCGAAAGGATTCCATAAAAGCGCAGCGACGACTGAATGGACCAGTCGAACGGATCACGGTCAAGCGCACACAATGCAGTCGCGTTCGGCATATGCGAATGAAGCAGAACCCGGATGTTGGGCCTCAGTTTATGCACCCGTGCGTGAATCCAGAACGCACTCGCTTCCGGCTTTCCACGCCCACTGAGTACGTTGCCTTCAAAGTCGCACACCAGCAACGACGACGCCGTCAATTCCGCGAACGAGTAGCCATATGGGTTGATCAGAAACAGATCATCGCGCCCTGGGAGCAGGGCCGAATAGTGATTGTCGACACCCTCGTTGAAACCGTAGTGCGCGCTCATGCGAAACACGGCAGCGAGGTCAACCCGCATCTGCCAGATTTCCTCGCTGTCGAAGTTGACGTCGCTGCGTCTCCGGTTGTTCGTCGGAAGAGTAAGTTCGTAGGCCATCCCTGCTCCCAAAGTCGACGGTCGGCGGCGCCTCTCCGTCATTAAAAGTGCCAAAACACCGCTGCGACTCGAGACGGAATCCGCTATCTCCCATTCGTTCGCAGCATACGTGTATACAATCATGTAAAAATACATTCAACAAGTATCGATTGCGTACCCTGGTGTTAACGCCGACAATTTGCACTGGGGACCGTAGCCAGGATGAGTGACCAATGAACGACTTCTCAATACCTTCGTGGGAACCGGTTCGCGCGCGAACTATGGTCGACGCAGCTGTCGACGCAATCGTGAGCGGTGCGTCCCGCGGGCTCATCCTTCCTGGCGACCGCATCGTCGAGACCGAAATCGCGGAAAAGCTTGGCGTAAGTCGGGTACCGGTGCGCGAAGCGCTTCGCATGCTTGAGAGCCAGGGGATTGTCAGCAGCGTGCCCAACAAGGGCATCCGGTTGGTCCCCGTCTCGCGGGAACGTGTGCACAACCTTCTCGAGGCTCGGCTGGCGCTCGAAATGATCGCAGTCAGGCGCGTCGTGGGGTTAAAGCTGAATCAAGCCCCATCGACGTTGAATCGCCTGCGTCGCCGGGTGGAGGAGATTGAATTGATGGCCCTGCGGCAGGACTACTACGGCCTCGCGCTGGCGGACGTGGCATTCCACCGCGAAGTTGCCGAGATTGGTGGCAATGACGTCGTGTCCAACCTCTGGGAGGGCATTGCCCGACAGCTGACCATTGCGTTGGGCCTGACCACCCAGATGACCAATCTGACGACGATCGTTCAGGAGCATCACGAGCTGCTCGCGGCGCTGGAGAAGGGCAATCTTCGCGAACTCGATAAAACCTGGGCGCACCACGTCAACAGCCAGAGCTGTGATGTCGACTACGAAAAGATCATAGAAGAACGACGTGAACAGCTGCGTGCGGCAATTCAGTCGAAGGAGAAGGTTTGACAGCGCAATGCGTCGGATGAGGGTGCACGAGCGCAAGCTAGATCAATATTCGCGCTGCCGCACGGCAGTCAGCGGCCAGATATCGAAAGTGTTGCGCCGTCGCGGTGATAAGTCGACGATGGCGCAACAGGGCAGGCAGCGGGAATGAGCACACGGGCGGTAATCAAAACGCTCGCATCCCCTTTATTTCTCACCCAACACGGTCAAGGGCGTCCACGTCCCGTTTTCGCACTTATAAACGGTAACGAATGCGTCGCGGCGATCACCATACTTGTCGAACGCGAGATGGTCGCTGGTCACACCCTTCATGTCTGTCTGTTGAAGGGCCGGCAGATAAGTGGCAGGATCCGAAGAGTTGGCCTTGACCATCGCGGTCATCAACGCCTTGGCCGCATCATAGGAAAACGGTGCAATGGTGTCCGGGTCGCTACCGAATTTCGCTCTATAGTTCTTCACGAATGCCACGCCGCCGGGCATCTTTTCCGTCGGGAGACCGCCCACGGACACGATCACGCCATTTGCCGACGGCCCTGCGATCTTGATGAAGCCGTCCGTTTTCGACATGTCGCCGGACGCGATCTGCGCCGGGATGCCCAACGCTCGCGCCTGCTTCACAAGAGGCGCAGACTGCGCGTCCGTTCCGGCGTAGTAGATGAAGTCGGGTTGCTTCCCCTTGAGGTTGGTCAGGATGGAGCGGAAGTCGACAGCCTGATCCGACGTGAACTCATGGTCCACCAGGTTGCCGCCCGCTGCTTTTACCGCCGACTCGAACTGCTCGGCAAGCCCTTCACCGTAAGCGGTGCGATCATCAATGATCGCAATCCGTTTGGCGTGCAGCGTGCGGACCACGTAGTTGCCCATCACGCTACCCAGT
Source organism: Paraburkholderia phosphatilytica (assembly GCF_003443895.1). Lineage (GTDB taxonomy): Bacteria > Pseudomonadota > Gammaproteobacteria > Burkholderiales > Burkholderiaceae > Paraburkholderia > Paraburkholderia phosphatilytica. The sequence continues at coordinate 103,268 of NZ_QQOA01000017.1, forward strand.
TGCACATCGGACGTCATGATCCGAAACGTCGTTTTGAAACCCTGGCGCGTGTACGCAGGGGCCGTGGCGGTCGAAATCTGAGGAATGCCTGCGCGCGAGAAGATCGCGGACGCAGGGATCGCTACGCCGGAGTTAAAGTCGCCAAGCATCCCCTCCACACCGTCGTCGACGAGTTTCTGTGCGACGATCACGCCGGTTTTTGGATCTGCCTGATCGTCGAGCGGCTCGAGAACGAACGTTACCGCTTTGCCTCCGATCTCCGGCCTGGTCGCGTTGAATTCGGCAACGGCCAGTTGTGCGCCCGTTTCGAAATCCTTACCGTAACGCGCCTGTGGCCCGCTTAGCGGAGCGCCCAGACCAATCTTGACTGTTTGCAGGTCTGCCGCACTGGCGGATACGCCAGGCAATAGAGCCAGCAGCGCCGACGTTGCGGCAATAGTTGTGGTGCGCACATCCATACGGTCTCCTTCCCTTCGAAAAAATGGACTGCATCGCCCCGAGTCAGTTCCGGCGTAGTCGGATCGAATGTTGATCCAGGGCGTACTAACGCTACCTTGCTTTGCCCAATCCACTTCCCCGCCATCCGGATGGGCGCAGCTACGCGCTCGCTGGCTACCTGCACCGCCTAACGACCGCTGGTCGGCAATACCCGGCAGATCACCGGTCACGGCGCGTGGCCAGCACTGTCTATTCAATATTTTATACATTATCCGACGATGGTCAACGCGAAAAATAATAGCGCTTCCCCGGAGGAGAAATGGCGCCGGTCCGGGCCTGGCTAAATGGCAATTGCCGGGCATCGGCAAGCGCTGAACACGGAATGAACGCGTAGACGAAGGTGCGCCCGACACGCCGGGCTCAGAAGCCCTGTCACTGGATCGGCCGCCCCTCGCCTGTCGATCTGACTAGCGAGGAAAAAGCGGTCGAACGCCAGGGGACCGGCTCGACGCCATGTCCCGGGCTAGCCATCAGGCGACGATGAAACCCTTTCCGACGACATCACGGCGGTCGAAAGTCCAGCGCGCCGTCCCCAGGATACTGGCGGTTCCCTTGACGGTCGGGCGCACGGCGCGAATACCATTCAAAGTGGTTTCCCCCAGCAGGCACCCCTCGAAGGTGCCACTGCCCAACAGACCCTCAGTCAGAATTGGCTGATGGAAGCCTAGTTGCCCCTTCGACTCCAATAGCGCCATCATTGCGCTCGTGGCCGTACCGCCAGGCGAGCGATCGAGCTGTCCGACGCCGAAGACATGCACGTTCTTGTAGAGCGCGCCCGGCAAGGTGGGTTCATGATAGAAGGTCACGAAACCCATATCGTTGACGTGGCTCATCGACGGATGCTGGATGCGCAGCTTCTCGCGTAGCTGGTCGCGTGCAAGGATGCCGTAGTGGATAAGCGCCTTACCGGTCTCGGGAGCGATGCGGAGAGTTGTGCCCCGCAGGTCGATGGCGGCAAAGTAGTTTCCGCCGTAGATTACGTCCGCATGGAGTGCGCCCAGCTCAGGCAATTCGATCGGAACGTTGGTCGCCGCCACATAGGCTGGCACATTCTCGAAGCGGGTCCACACTGCCTTTTCACCATCGCAACCCACCTCGGCCGTCACCGGGCCCGCCAGGGTTTCGAAACGGATCATCGTATTGCCGGTTTTATTGCGTGGCACCATACCAAGCGACACCATCGCCATGGCGATCGCGATGGTTCCGTGCCCGCACATGTACTGGTACTGGGTTGCATCGATGTAGATCAGACCTGCATCGAATTCAGGCGACGATGGGGGCGTGACGAATACCCCAACCATGTCCTTGTGACCTCGCGGCTCACGCATTAGTCCCAGGCGCAACCAGTCATAGTTCGCTTCGATGAACTGCCGTTTTTCCAGAATGGTCGAATCAGCGGGATATTGAATGCCACTGTGAATGATACAGAGCGGTTCACCCTCCGTATGCGTGTAGATAACGTCGAAGGTGTCTTGGAAGAGCATGAGACGGTTCCTTTTGTCGATCAAAATTCGCTAGTTGGACTTCGGCAGAACATCGAGACCGAAGAGAAGATCAAGGGCGACGATGCACAAGCCTGCACCCAGAATCGACAGGGCCGACACCGCCGCGATGGTCGGGTCAATGGTGTATTGCACGTAGTTGAAGAGCTTGACGGGTATCGTGGTCAACTCGGGCGTTGCATTGAAGATGCTCATCTCGACATTGATCCAGGACGTGATGAACGCCAGCACCGCGCCACTGACGACGCCACCGCGAATCTGCGGCAGCGTGACCAGGAAAAACGTCGCCACCGCACCTGCGCCGAGGTCCCGTGACGCCTCCTCCAGTGAGCGCAGGCCACCCATCAGCTGCGGCAGCACCGAACGCATCACGAAGGGGAAAATGATCACGACGTGGCCAACCAGCAAGGCGGGGAAACTACGCACCATGCCTATCGCACTGCCGTACTGGAGAATCGCAGCGCCCAGCACGAGGTGGGGCAATACAAGCGGCGACATAAGAACCGCCTCGATCAAACCGCGTCCGGGGACTTCATAGCGGGTAAGCGCCAGCGACGCCGACACCGCCATGAACACCGCGATCAACGTCGCTGCCGCTGCGAGCAGCGTCGATGTAACAAAGGCCGACATGTAGCTAGGGTCGCGCATTGCGACTACGTACCAGTGCAGCGTCAGGCCGTGTGGGGGGAACGTCAGGAACTCACTGCTCGTCAAGGATGCGCCGACAACAATCACGAGAGGCAACGCGAGGTACGCGAGTACCAGCCATGCCAGAGTCCGAAGGGCGGCTCGAGCAGTCATGCCGCCCTCCGGATCGCGCCTGCGAGATTCGCCACCGCCACCATGAACAGGGTCAATACCAGCAAAGTGCAGCTCAACGCGCCACCGTAGTGAAAGTCGAAAACCGAGCTGTATTGCTGGAATATGAGCATGGAAAACATCGTGATTTTTCCGCCTCCGAGCAGCGCCGGCGTGACGTACGCACTCACGGACAAGGTGAAGACCATGATCGCGCCGGCCACCAGACCAGGCAGGCACAACGGAAACGTGATGGTGAAAAACGTAACAGCCTTTCCAGCGCCCAGATCTCGCGCGGCGTTCTCCAGCGTTCCATCCAGCTTACCGATTGCATTGCCAACGGTTAGGACTATGAATGGCAGGTGGATGTAGGCGAGTCCGATCAATATTCCGGTTTCTGTACCGAGCAGCCGCATCGGCGCGTCGATCACGCCGGTCGTGAGAAGCACTTCGTTGATCAGACCTTTTCGACCGAGCAGCACGATCCAGCCAAACGATCGGACAATGTTGCTCGTGAACAGCGGGAGGATCAGCAGGACAACGAAAGTGCGCCGGAACAACGGGCGGTCGACGGTACGCACGAGGTAGTAGGCCAGTGGATAGCCAAGCAAGGTGCACAGCACTGTCGTCAGGAAGGCAAGCTTGAATGTCAGGATCAGCACGCGCCAGTGATACTGATCGAGCAAGATACGCTCGTAGTTCGCGAGACTCACGCCATCGTTGCCCCCCTTGATGCTCGATAGCGCGACAACCAGCATCGGTGCGAGAAAGAACGCTACAAAGAACACTAACGGCGGTCCCAACAGCAAAGCGGCGGGTAACAGTGGCTTTTTCATGTCGGCCTATTCCTCGACCACATGGAGGTCGCCAAGCCGGAACCCCAGTCGGACAGAATCGCCGCGTGCTGGGCAGATACCGTCGTTGATGCGCCGGCATGTAATCACCTGCTCCCCGACGGTCACTCGCACCATGGAGAGCATGCCGATATCGGCCACATCCTCAACGACGCCAGATGCAATCGAGAAACCAGGCTGCTCGTCGGTCACCAGGCTGACATGTTCAGGGCGTAGCACAGCCGTATATCGCGCTGCACCTGGTCTGACTGAATACCTGATGTCTTTCGAACCTACGGAGGGGCGGATCCATTCATCGCCCACGGGCGAGCAAGACAGGAAGTTGGCGTCGCCGATGAAGTCGGCAACGAATCGCGTCTGAGGCCTGCGGTAAATTTCGCTGCCAGAGCCAACCTGTTCGATGTGACCGTTGTTCATGACGATGATCCGGTCCGCCATGGCCATCGCTTCCTCCTGATCGTGCGTGACGAACACAAACGCAATGCCGAGTTTCGCCTGCAACTGCTTGAGTTCAATCTGCATGCGCTTACGCAACTTGAGATCGAGTGCACTCAGCGGTTCGTCGAGTAACAGAAGCTTCGGACGATTGACCAACGCTCGCGCCAGCGCGACGCGCTGTTGCTGCCCGCCGGACATCTGATACGGAAAGCGTTCCCGGTGGTCTGCCAATCCCACCATCGCCAAGGCCTCAAGCGCACGATCTCGCGCCTCTGTTTTCGACGCCCCCGCTCTGCGCGGTCCATATGCGACGTTATCGAGTACGTGCATGTGGGGGAACAGCGCGTAGTTCTGGAACACTGTGTTCAACGGCCGCTGGTTTGGTGGGAACCGGGTAATGTCGACTCCCCGAATCGAAATCGTCCCCGAGTCCGGTGTCGCGAATCCCGCGATGCATCTGAGCAACGTGGTCTTGCCGCAACCACTCGGTCCAAGCATGGCGACGAACTCGCCGCAATGAACGTCGACCGAGATGTCCGTAAGCGCTCTACTCTGACCGAAAGCCTTATTCAGGCTTTTTACAGAAAGGAGAATGTCGTTCATTTTCCGAGGCCGGTTATTTATTGGCGATTTCGCGGTTCCACCGGTCCACGAGCGCTGCGCGCTGCTTGTTGATCTCCCACCAGTCGAGGAACTTGAGATCCTTGACGGAGCCGTTTTCTCCCCAGGGCAGTTTGCGCGCCACCTCCGGGCTGACCGTCACGCCCTTCACCGACGGTCCAAGGTAGAGCTTCTTCGCGAGACACGCCGACGCCTCGGGCGTAATCGCAGCATTGATGAATTTCTCCGCTGCAGCCTTGTTGCGGGCCCCTTTGACCAGATGCAGCCGCACGTCGCCACCCCACGCGCCTTCCTTGGGTGCGACAAAGGCTAGCGGCAAACCGCGATCGGCCAGATCCCAGGTCGGCGCACTGTTGTACACCGCCGCCACCACATCTCCGCTCTGCAGTGCGTTCGCCGCGGCACCTGAACTGTCATAGAACGCCGACACCTTGAGCTTCTTGAGCTTCGCGAAGGTAACGTCCATGTCAGCAGGCGGCTTGTTGATCGAGTTCAGGAAGAAGACTGTCGGTACGCCCAAGGCATTCGCTGGCGAAGGAAACGTCAGCTCATTGGCCATATCGGCGCGCCACAGGTCGTTCCAGGACGTCGGCGGGACCTTCAACTCCTTCGTGTTGTATGCGATCCCGACGGCGTAGAAGCCGGTGCTCACCGCGAACACGGTGCCGTCATGCCGATAAACGCCCTCCGGCACGACGTTGCTCAGGTTAGGAATCTCCGCTGGGTTGAGCGAGTCAATAACGCCAGCCGCCGTGGCAAGTTCGCTTACACCACTGTCCATCCACACGGCGTCAATAGCGGGCGCGGAGCGCTGCTGCTCGAGCTTTGACAGATTGACCGTCGAGGTGCCGATTTCAGGAATCACGTTGATACCCGTGGCCCTGGTGAACGGTTGCGCCACGCATTGATTGAACGCGTCGCCCCAGTTTCCACCGAACCAGCCAACGGTGACCGACTCCGCCGAGGCGTCCACCGCAAAAGCACCTGCGAAGACCACCCCTACCACCAGCATCCGCCTTAACGATTTCATCTTGCTCTCCAGTGTCTGTCTTTGAGTCGCATAGTGCTGCCGCAGCGATTTATGAAACAAGAAGTGGACGGACAGAAACTTGAACATTTCCGCCATCGCGTTTACCCGGAATGGCAGCCCATGGAACGTGGACCAGAATTAATTTGATTGATGGATCAGCGTGCACGATTCGCGCAGAATGTATCCCAACTGCACATGGATGATTGCTACGGGGGCATGCAAGCGTCCCACGAAGTGCGTCCGTAACGCGGTACGCTGGCGAGCGTTGTTGCACTCATCGATACCATTGCCATGACGAATCGAACATCCGCACTGCGCTTGGGCTTTGTCCTGCTTGACCAATTCACGCTCGCAGGTTTCGCGGGTCTTATCGATGCACTCCGACTTGCAGCAGACCATGGCGGCAGGAGCCGACAGATCCATGCCTCGTGGACGATCATGAGCTCGGACGGGGAACCGCGTCAGGCGAGCTGCGGCGCCGTCATTACTGCCAACGCTGCGTTGATCGATCCGCTCCAGTTCGACTACATCGCGGTATGCGGCGGCAACGACTATCTCAGGTCAGCGGCATCGCCACCCTTACTGGCGGACTACCTCCGCCAGGCTGCAGCGGCGAAGGTGAGGTTGATTGGCGTGTGCACGGGCACGTTCGCAATCGCGCGTGCAGGTTTGGTGGGCCACAGAAAGGTCTGCGTGAACTGGAACGTCTTCGACATTTTCCGTGCGGCGTTCCCCTCCATCTCGGCATCCACGGATCACCTGTTCCTCGATGAAGGAGACCTGCTGACCTGTGCCGGTTCAACGGCGGCCATCGATCTTGGGCTGTATCTGATCGCCAGGCACTGTGGCCGCGACAAGGCGCGTCAGGCCGCGCGACACATGATTCTCCAGGACATCCGGCCCGCGCGCCTGCCTCAGCCGCATTTCTGCGCTGCACTAAATGGAATTTCCGATACCCGCATTCATGCGGCTGCGCATTTCATGGAGCAACGTCTCGACACACCACCCTCGATCGAGGCGACGGCGCGCTACGTGGGCGTGAGCCCACGGCAACTCGAACGCATCTTTCATACGTCACTCAGAACGTCCCCGGCAGCATTCCAGCGCCGCCTGCGTCTCGAGTACGGAAAATGGTTGCTGGAGAATGGGACGACGAGTGTCACCCAGGTCGCATTCGACTGTGGATTCGCCGACACCGCGCACTTTTCACGCGAATTCAAGCTCCTCTTCCAGCTTCGACCCAGCGATGTCCGAAAGCAGGTCGGCATCGTTGCCAAGGCGCCCCTTTCTGCTTCGACCTCGACGACACCGGCTGCTGTCAGCAACAAACGAACGTCGCGTCAACTCGCCGTCCGGTAGTGTGCCGACACCGCCGGTCAGCGGCGCGATTTGATCAGTTGATCGTCGATACGCTCGAGCCAGGTATCGGGCAATGTGAACCCGACCTGGAACGGATCGGTCGGATCGACGCCCAATTGTGAAACCGACGAAATCCATGCCTGACCAGCAATGGTCGGAACCACCGCCGGTATGCCGGCAAGATCGGTCGTCGACACGATGCTACCGTCAAAAACAGATCCGATGATCGACTCGTGCATGAACCTGTCGCCAACCGAGATCTGCCCTTTGGCATGCATGACAGCCAGCCGTGCGGATGTGCCGGTGCCGCACGGAGAGCGATCGCATCGCCCTGGCGAGATCACCACCGTGTTACGCGAGCGGACGACACTACCTTCCCGTCTACACGGCCCGGCAAACAGCGTTTGCGTAATGCCCTTGACCAAGGGGTTGAGCGGGTGCGGCGAAGGCAACTGCTCCGCTGCAGCGGCCTTGATCGTCTGACCCAACGCACAGAGGTCCCGGGCTTCATCCGCAGCGATCGAAAATCCGAGCGGTGCGGCGTCAACGATCACATAGGTCATCCCGCCATACCCTACATCGACCTTGAGCGTACCGATGCCCGGCACTTCGATATGACGGTCGAGATGATTGGCGAAAGCCGGCTGGTTGGTGAACTCAACCCTCGTCACCTTGCCAGATGCACATTGGCAACGAAGACTGATCAAGCCCGCCGGCGACTCGAGCATCAATTCCGTGACGGGCTCGGTCATCGGCAGGATCCCCGTTTCGAGCAACACAGTGGCTACGCAGATCGTGTTCGAACCTGACATCACGGGATACTCGGTCGACTCCGCGATGATGTAGCCCATCTGAGCCCGTGCGTCGCGGCTGGGAACGATGAAGTTAATGCTCTGATTAACTGCGCCCCGCGGCTCGAAAATGCACAGCTTGCGCAGATCATCCAGATGCTCCTCCATATGGACCATTTTTTCGAGCACCGAATCCCCCAGCACGTCGAACACACCACCCGTCACCACATTCCCGACCTCTCCTCCGGCATGACATCCGACGACGGTCAGCATTTTCTTCCACTGCATGGCAACCCCGCATAGACAGGACAGATTTCAATCAACGGAAAGGCAGTTGCAACTCGACGTCATGCTGGCAACCGAACGGGCACTCGCTCGCAGGCTTGACCGCGACCGTCGAGGCGGCGCCCCCACATGTTTTCGATCGACACGGCCAGTTTCAGCTCCTCAAGAAGATCGCAGACTTTCACGACGTTTGTCAGCCCACCAAGCTTGCCAAACTTCAGATTGACCGATACCGGCTAAAACTGGTTGATGCATGCTTCAGGTCGTCGGCGGATAGCGTCTGCCATGGACTCCGGCGCGCCCAGGTGAACGGCTTCATCGATCGAAAATCGCTCGTTGATCACGCCGCCGATCTGGGCAGAGATTGAACGGTTCACCGACTTCCCAACGATGCAGGTACCGCGGGCGTAGCCGGCGACATATGAATAGACGTCGATCCCAACAATTTTCATATGTTTCTCCAGTCGTTTAACGCTGGTCGGTCGAGCTCAGGGAAGAGAACGAAGGAATCCTGCCTACAGCGCCAGGATGTCGTCGTAGAGCGACCGGTCGAGCGTTACACCCTCCCGGGTCGTTCGCGCACGGGCAGCGAAGCGCCGCTGCGAAGGCAACCGCGCGCCCTGATCGACGATCGCATCGAACAGCATCTCGGCGCGCTCGAAGTTCGATCCCGCGTCGCCTCTGTCACTGCCCAACCGTTCCGGACTGAAGGCCAGGATCAGTTCACCGTGGTGCGGCGTGATCGACGCACCATCGTCCAATGCCAGGGACTCGAAGCTCATCAGGTCTCCGATCAACGGGCCAGCGAGCAGCTCAATCATGGCCGACAGTGCAGAGCCCTTGTATGAACCAAATGTGAGCATCGCTCCCCTTAGCCCGTTGGCAGGATCCGTGGTCGGCTGCCCTTCGTCGTCGATCGCCCACCCCAAGGGGATCTGCTCCTGCTTCCGTGCGGCCAGTTCGATCTCACCACGAGCCACCATACTGGTCGCGAAATCGAAGACAAACGGAAAATCGCCCGGTCGCGGCCAGCCGAATGCGAATGGGTTGGTACCGAAAAGCGGCCTCTTGCCCCCAGCAGGCGCAACACACGAGTGGCTCGGCGTCATCGCCATCGCCGCGACCCCCTGTTCGGCTAACGCTTCTACCTCCTGCCAAAGCGCAGAGAAATGGAAGCAGTTGTTGATTGCTAGCGCAGCGATTCCGACTTCTTTCGCTTTTCGGACGAGATGGCCACTTGCAGCTTCGAACGCCACCTGTGAAAAGCCGGCATGTGCATCGACGCGGGTGATCGCGGGACTCACATCGAAGATCTCCGGAACCGCATCGCCGCTCACCCTGCCCGACTTGAGTCCTTTCACGCAGACAAGTAGCCGGTACATGCCATGAGAATGGCACTCGTCGCGCTGACCGGCTACGACCGATCTGGCCACGGCGTCGGCGTGCCGATCATTCATCCCATGTTGCGCCAGGATGTCGCGCGACAGCGTGTAAGCCTCATTGAGGGAAAGCAGCACGAATGGAGATGAGGTCGTCATGGGTTGGCAGCGAAATTGAATTGAGCGCGAGGGAACGACCTTCAGCCAGAAGGAGTTGAAGTCGGGTCCAGCCTGACTGTGCCGTGAAGCTCGGTTGGCAGCCGTATTGATCAGTTCAGGCTTCGAACTTGGCTAGATAATTTTATACAATATCCATATCAAGTCAATCTCCTTCCCTGCCAATCCGCGTCGGACCACCCCGAATCTGCGCCCAGGAAGCCCTACATCAGGACAGAACAGGGTAAACGACGATCGGCGGCAATTTTCATTGACTCTTTTTTTTATACAATCTACTTTATCTTATCGACGACGAAGGCATCCTTGTTCCGAAGATCTGCCATCCCAAGTGCGGCGTGCACGCCTTCGGACACCGCGGTCGACCCCTTACTTTCATGCACCTCTATTTGCATCGACACCCCAAGGAGAGCGGGAATGAGCAAGCACTACCCAGCAGTTGCATACAACTGCGCCACGCAGCGTCCACAAGCGACGATGGGTCAACATGAAACCATCCGTTCGTTTTTCAGCAAGTTCGCCGCCGGTGTCACCTTGTGTCTCGCCGCGATCGGCGCGATCGGTACCGCACACGCTGCCGATGTCGATCCCGGCACGCCCCTGAAGGTAGTCATCACCGACCTGCCCCCTTACGTTCACAAGAACTCGAACGGACAACTGGACGGCATCGATGGCAAGCTCTTCGACCAGGCAGCGCGTCAGCTCGGATTCAAATACACCGTCACGGTAACGAACTGGGACGGCATGCTGGCAGCCGTGCAATCAGGGCGGGCCGACCTCGCTGTGTCCGACGTCGCATGGACCGATGCACGGGCGAAAACAGGACTGTTCAGTGATCCTGCGTACTACCTGCCTCAATTGATCGCCGAACGGGATGGCGTGAACATCCACACCGTCGGCGATCTGTCGGGACACAGCGTCGGTGTCATCAATGGACAGTCGTACGTCGACGCCCTCACCAATGTCGAGGGAGTGAAGATGCGCCTCTATCCCGACACCGTCGCACTTCTCTCCGACATTGCGGCCGGCCGGATCGATGTCGCGTTCATGGATCCGCTGGTCATGGTCTACCAGAAGAAGGTGCGGCCTGATCTGCATTTCAACGTCGTGCCGCTGACCGCGCCGACGATGGGCGACGTCGCCGCGCATCCGAAATGGGCCCTGTTCGGTCCGCAAATGATCGGTTGGTATGTCCGCCCAGGTGCCCAGCAACTGGTCGACAAGTTGAATGGCGAAATCCATCAAGCGTGGGCTCAAGGCAACAATGCCGCGCAGATCAAGGCAGTCGGAGTGACGGATGTAACGCCGTTCCTGAGCCCTGGCGCAGAGTGGCTGCAAACCTACGAAAAGCAGCGTCGTGGCGTCGATCGCCCTGCGGATTGGACGCCGCCGAGCAGCGACTCGGCCGTCGCAAAGAAGTAAACGCTTGATCCTCGCGACGACTGCTGTATTACCGCGGGACGGTGCGATCGCACCCCCTGCGGAGTTTTCTGGCCTGACCGGGCTCGCGCCCGTGGATCAGGATTCGCGGGCTCCAGGTTTTAGCAATATCGAGGTACGAGTGTATGAATACGCCAGGTAGTTTCTTCAAGGTTCCATGGGATAGCTACTGGACCGATCTCCTTCAAGGCATTGGCGTCACAATCGAATATACGGTTGCAGGTTTCGTCGGCGCCATCGCATTGGGTGTAATGCTGGCGCTGCTCCGAAGCAAGGACAAGTCGCTGATTGCCCGGGCAACCCGGTCGTTTGTCGAGGTGTGGAAAAACGTTCCGCTGATTACCGAAATCTTCATCATCTATTTCGGGCTCTCCTCGATCGGCATCAACCTCAGCGCCTTCGCCGCTGGGTCCCTCGCACTCATCGGCCACTATGGTGCGTATCTCTCGGAGATTTTCCGCGCCGGGATGAAGTCAGTAGACAAAGGACAACAAGAGGCAGGTCAGGCGCTTGGAATGACAACGTTCGGCATCTTTCGAAAGATCCTCGCGCCGCAGGCGATTCTCGTTGCTCTGCCTGGTACCGGAACGATGCTCGTCGACCTTCTGAAAAGTACCTCTTTGATGGTGACGATCGGTGGTGCAGACTTGATGACTCAAGGGCAGATCGTTACATCGGCAACATTCCGGGCGCTGGAAGTCTATATTGTTATCGGTGCAATTTATTTCGCGTTGTGCTTCCCGCTTTCGTCCTGCCTGCTGTATATCGAGCGACGCCTGGCTGACGGTCATCCATTCTCCCTGCGCCGACTCGGGCTGCTGCGTGCCGCCAGGGCTGCAGTAGGTTCGCGCGCCGGGATGGACCAGGTTGCTGCCGAGGAGCGCGCATGATGGAGACTCTTGCTGTGGAAAATCCCGCAACCGTGGCGTGCCAGACCACGTCCATCATAAAGGCCGATGGCGTGTCACTGTCCTTTGCGGACATCAAGGCGCTTGAGGACGTCAGCATCGACGTCCGCCAGAGTGAAGTGGTGACGATTGTCGGACCGAGCGGAGCAGGGAAAAGCACGTTTCTTCGCTGTCTGAATCTTCTTACCAGACCCGATCGTGGTCACATCGCCATTGAGGGAAAGTTGATTTTCAACGATACCCTCACTTTGAACAAGCGGGACCTGCGTGATGTTCGACGCAAACTGGGAATGGTGTTCCAGCGCTTCCATCTCTTTCCTCATCTGACCGCACTCGAGAACGTGACGCTGGCGATGCTTGATGCTGGCATCGCTACCCGGGACGAAGCGGTTGAAACCGCCACGCGTCTCCTTGACCGGGTGGGCTTGCTCAAACGTGCGCTCTCTCCTGCTCCTCGATTGTCTGGAGGTGAGCAGCAACGGGTGGCCATCGCGCGCGCACTGGCAATGAAACCCAAAGCCTTGCTGTTTGATGAACCGACGTCGGCACTGGACCCCGAAGCCAGCCGCGAAGTCCTTTCGGTCATGAAGGAACTCGCGCAGCAAGGAACGACGATGGTGGTCGTGACGCATGAAATGAAATTCGCACTCAATGTCAGCGACCGCATCCTGTTCATGGAAGGTGGCAAGGCAATTGAGAGCGGTGCGTCCGAGGACATGTTCTATCGCGCGAAGTCACCGAGAGCCCGGGCATTTTTCGCTCAGGCGCTGGACCACATGGAAACCTGACCGAATCGCGGGACGTCAATCGACGCTCCCCGCTTTGCTTCGGCACTTGTTGAGGAAATGCTGGATGAAAATCCAAAAAATCGACGTTTTCAATTTCGATCTGACCTACATCCACGGCGTGTATACGATGTCCGGCGGACGGGATATCACCTCGCTGCCATCCACGCTCGTGCGCGTGACAAGCGACTCCGGCCACGAGGGCTGGGGCGAGGTCTGCCCTCTCGGCTCGGCTTACCTGCCGCAACACGCGGGCGGCGCCCGCGCTGCATTGGAGCTTCTCGCGCCCACCCTGATCGGACTTGATCCGACCAATCTGGCCTCGGTGTATGACAGGATGGACGCTGTCCTGATGGGGCATGCGTATGCGAAAAGCCCGATCGACGTGGCGTGTTGGGATCTGACGGGAAAGGCATGGGGCGCCAGCGTAGCTGACATGCTCGGCGGCGTGCGGCAAGAACGCTTCCCGCTCTATTTTGCGGTTCCGCTCGGCTCGCCCGAGGAAATGGTCGCATATGTGCAGGCCCGGCGGGAGGAAGGCATCCATCGCTTCCAGCTGAAAATCGGTGGCGATCCGACGCTCGATGGCATTCGCGCCCAGCACATCATCGACTCGACAGGTCCGGAAGACCTGATTGTCGGCGACGCCAACTGCGGATGGCGAGTCAACGACGCGATCATTGCAGCCCGAGCCATGGAGCATCTCCCGCGGTTTTACTTCGAGCAGCCGTGCCCGACCATGGAGGAATGCATCGAGGTCCGCAGACACACCACGCTTCCGATGGTCTACGACGAAGTCGTCAATGACCCGACCACCCTCATTCGTGCAGTGCGAGAGGGCGGCGCCGGAGCGTTCAATCTGAAGGTGTCGAAGGTTGGCGGATTGACGAAAGCAAAGTTGATGCGTGACCTCGGCCAGGAACTCGGCCTGCAAATGACTATTGAAGATACCTGGGGCGGCGACGTTGTGTCGGCCGCCTCGGCGCATCTCGCCGCGTCGACGAAAGAACGTTCGTTGCTCAGCGTATCTTTCATGAATGACTGGACCAACGAACACGTTGCCGGTTACCAGCCCCGCAGTGTCAACGGCTTCGGTGCCGCTCCATCTGCGCCGGGCCTGGGTATCGAGATCGACGCCGCCGCGCTTGGCAAGCCGCTATTCTCGTTTGGCTAATGCGGCACCACCCGCGCATGTGGCGGTGCTGCCGTCCACATGCGCAGCATGAACCGCCGATGCCATCAGGCGCATGGGTTGCCTCAGCACTTTGCATGAAAGTGCGCGCATCGATGCGGATCGGCGCTTCTGTCAACGTGGATCGCAGTTCACTTTCGTCGGCACATCATTGTGCTCGAGTCGTCCATATTGTATAAAATATCCATATGAGTTAGCATGAAAACATGGCGGGAAGCAGACCAGATTTGCCGCCGTCGAAATTTTCAGCAGCCGGATCGAGTTCCCTATCCGCCCCGTGCCGCAGCAACCTGAGGCCGCGCAATTACAGTTGAAGGAAATGCAATGAGCGACAACATCTTTACCGGTACCATCCCAGCCCTCATGACGCCATGTACGGTTGATCGCACGCCCGACTACGACGCGTTGGTCGCAAAGGGGCGTGAACTGATCGGCCTTGGCATGAACGCGGTCGTCTATTGTGGTTCGATGGGCGACTGGCCCCTGCTGACCGAAGCTCAACGTCAGGAAGGTGTTGCCCGTCTGGTTGCTGCGGGCGTGCCCACGATCGTCGGCACTGGCGCTGTCAATTCGAAGGAGGCCGTTTCTCACGCTGCTCATGCCGCCAAAGTTGGCGCTCACGGGCTGATGGTCATCCCGCGCGTGCTGTCGCGCGGTTCGTCGCCGGCTGCACAGAAGGCTCACTTCGCGGCAATTCTCGAGGCCGCTCCCGCATTGCCGGCCGTCATTTACAACAGCCCGTACTATGGCTTCGCCACGCGCGCCGATCTGTTCTTCGAACTGCGGGCCAAGTACCCGAACCTCATTGGTTTCAAGGAGTTCGGAGGCGCAGCCGACATGCGATACGCGGCCGAGCACATCACGTCCCAGGATGAGAACGTCACGCTGATGGCCGGCGTTGATACGCACGTCTTGCACGGCTTCGTGAACTGCGGTGCGACTGGCGCCATCACCGGAATCGGCAATGCGCTGCCGCGTGAGGTACTGCATCTTGTTGCCCTGTGCAACAAGGCGCGCAAAGGCGATGTCGTCGCGCGACGTCAGGCGAAGGAACTCGAGGCCGCACTCAGCGTGCTTTCCTCGTTCGACGAAGGCACGGACCTCGTGCTGTACTACAAGTATCTGATGGTGCTGAACGGCGACAAGGAATACACGCTCCACTTCAATGAGACCGACGTCCTCAGCGATTCGCAGCGTCGCTATGCCGAAGAGCAGTACGCGCTGTTCCGCGCGTGGTACGCAGGCTGGAGCAAGGAAAGCAATGCGTAACGCCTGAATGCCAGACGGCGAGATGCTGCATCCAGGGCGACGGTCTGCCGCGCAGCAGACCGTCGTACCTTATGTCAATGCCACTCGCCCGCCTTGATCCTGCTCAAGCCCGACCAGGCGTGAGGCCGCTCGCTCGACAGCGATCAGAATCGCCGGTCAGATAGCTGGTCGGCGCGTCTTCCGCCAACCATATCGAAATGCGGATGCGTCTAGCAACGCAATCCCATGCGTGGTCGCATGCGCGAGACGAACCAACCAAAGGACGAGACACCATGCTACCTACAGGAAAACTGCTCATCGGCGGGCAGGCGGTGGACGGATCAAACGGCGTAATCCGCGCAATCAATGCGTCGACTGGAGCCGTAGTCGAACCCGGTTTTGGTGGTGCGACTCTGGCTGATCTCGACCGCGCATGCTCGCTCGCGTGGAGCGCATTCGATTTCTATCGCGAAACTTCGCCAGAAAAGCGCGCCCAGTTTCTGGAAACGATCGCGAACTACATACTCGACATCGGCGACCCTCTGATTGAGCGCTGCATGATCGAAACCGGCCTGCCGCAAGGCCGCCTGCTAGGTGAGCGTGGCCGTACCATCGGTCAATTGCGCATGTTCGCAGATGTCGTGCGCAATGGCGATTACATCGGCGCTCGCATCGACCCAGCGCAACCCGAGCGCAAGCCGCTGCCTCGCGCGGATCTGCGACTACGCCATATCGGCGTCGGTCCTGTCGCTGTCTTCGGTGCGAGCAATTTCCCGCTGGCGTTTTCCGTCGCGGGCGGCGATACGGCCTCTGCGCTTGCTGCCGGATGCCCGGTGATCGTCAAGGTACATTCTGCACACCCAGGCACCTCGGAACTCGTCGGTCGCGCGGTGCAGCGGGCGGTGCAGGATTGTGGCTTGCCTGAAGGCACGTTCTCGCTCTTGTTCGACAGCGGGCGCGAGATCGGCCAGGGACTCGTCAAGGATCATCGCATCAAGGCGGCTGGATTTACCGGCTCCCGCGGTGGCGGAACGGCGCTAATGAAACTCGCAGCGGCCCGCCCGGAGCCGATTCCCGTCTACGCAGAAATGAGCAGCATTAACCCGGTGTTGCTATTCCCGGGCGCGCTCAAAAATCGTGCGGAAGGCGTGGCAAGCATGTTCGTCCAATCGCTCGCACTCGGTGCAGGGCAATTCTGCACCAATCCAGGCCTCGTACTTGGCGTAGACGGCCCCGATCTGGACCGGTTCATTGCGGCTGCGTCGGTCGCGCTTGGAGAGACGCCGGCGCAGACCATGCTAACTCCAGGTATCCATAAGGTCTACAAAGACTCGATCGAAAGAACCGTATCACACCCGGAAGTGAAAACCGTCGCGCGGGGTGTCGAACCGGAGACCCCAGGTCAAGCGAGAGCGGCGTTGTTCGTGACAACTGCCGAAGCGTTCCGTAACCACCCCGACCTCCAGGAAGAGATCTTTGGCGCGTCGTCGCTCGTCGTGCGTTGTCCGGATCTGACATCCGTGCTCGATCTCATCGAAACGCTGGAGGGTCAGTTGACTGCCGCCCTGCACCTCGATGACTCCGATCACGACGAGGCGAGGCGATTTCTACCCGCGTTGGAGCGCCGCGTCGGCCGCATCCTGGTCAACGGTTTTGGCACCGGTGTCGAGGTCGGGCACGCGATGGTGCACGGTGGTCCGTTTCCATCGACGGCCGACGGCCGGTCTACGTCTGTTGGCAGTCTCGCGATCGAGCGCTTCCTGCGACCGGTGAGCTATCAGGATCTGCCCGAAGCGCTTCTGCCTGACGCGCTGAAAAGTGCGAATCCATTCGGTTTGACGCGCCGCATCGACGGGAAACTGCAATTGGGAATTGCCGTTGCGAGGGAGAACCCGGGCCTTTGAACGCCCACTCGGGCGGAGATCCGCGCGAGCGCCGGCCTAGCGGGCAAGCTGTCCGCGCCACGCCCGATTCCGTGTTCGATCGCCGCAGCGCGTTGGAAGCGAGTCAGATATAGTTATAATGTATACACTCGCCTCAGCAAGCTCGAATGAAAGCGCACCCGCCATGAACTCCACCGTCACCAGCTCGCGGCTACAGGCCACGACCGTCGCAGAACAGGCAGCCGATGCGCTGCGTCGCAAGATCATCTCGGGCGAGTTTCCCGAGGGGTATCAGCTTCGACAGGACGCGCTCGCCGCAGAGTTCGGTGTCAGTCGCATCCCGGTGCGTGAGGCGCTCGTACAACTCGAAGGAGAAGGACTCGTCCGGATCGTGCCTCACAAGGGCGCTGTCGTATCGGAGTTGTCCATTGCTGAAATCAGCGAGCTGTTCATGCTGCGTGGGCTGCTCGAACCAATGCTTCTAAGGAAGTCCGCCCCACGACTCACGCAGGCCGATTTTGCCGAACTCGACGCCATCCTCGCTGTATACAAGGAAGAACTGCACGCGCAGCACCTTGCCCGTTGGGGCGAACTGAACACGCGGTTACACGCTCTGCTGATGTCGCGTGCGGAGCAGCCTCGGACGCTGGCCATTGTCACGAGCCTGCTTCAGCAAACCGACCGCTACACGCGATTGCAGCTTTCGTTAAGCGCGGAGAGTTGTGCACGTGCCGAGGAAGAACACGGCGAGCTGGTGCGCCTTTGCCGAACTGGCGATATACGTGCTGCCGCCGCGCTTCTCAAGCGCCACATCGATCACGCGTGCGAAGAGCTCGAAGCTTTTATCCTGTCGCGCAGGCGGCTCTAAGCTGAAGTTTCACGCGGATGCACGTTTAAAGCAGCCGGCGCTGGAATCGATGCCGGCGGTGCAACCTCGGCCGCTGGTGCATCAATCTTTGCGGGCGGAAGACCCACCGGATCATATTCGCCAGCGCGCGGCGCCATTTGAACACCAGGTTCGTGTTCAGCCCATGCTCCATCGCCAAGCGTGCGACCGAAACCCAAGGCTCGCTCGCCACCCTGCTTAACAACACCCAGAAAAATTCGATGCCCTTGCCCTAGGGCTCGGCGGTTCCCGGGATTCGATGATTGCTTCGAATCCTGTCCAGTCCGTTGTTCTTCTAAACCCTGGAGCGACGTGACGAGGGATTCTCTGTTTGCTCATGTGTTCTCCCTACAGTGCCAAAGCCCTGCAAATTCAAACAGATGTTTGCAAATAGAACGCCTGACAATGACAGGTTGTGGCACACATGAGGATTGGAGAGATCGACTGCGTGCAGAAATTCCATTTGCTACGCTGCCAGCTCACCGGTCAACTCAGGATGCCGGGTAATCAAGCGCAGCAGACACAGCACAGCACCCGAGGGAGCAAAGCGGCCCTGCTCCCAGTCACGCAATGTCGCAACAGGCGTGTCAATCCGCTCAGCAAACGCAGGCTGAGTCATGCCAGCAGCCGTGCGTGCCTGGCGTACGAGCATCTGCTCGGGTGTGGTCACACGGCCAACGCGCACCTTGGCTTCCTGAAGCGCCTGGCGCAAATCCGGCAGCGATTCACCGGCATCGGCCTCGATAGCCTTGGCGATTTTCTCGATGTCCATCACAGCACCTTTCGGATGTCCTTGGGAAGCATGTTCTCGCGCTCGGCCTTGGCATAGACCGCTACGAGCAACACGATTTCCTCATCGGTCAGATTGAAGTAGGTTACGCGCGCGCCACCGGACTTCCCCGTACCTGCACGCTTCCAACGGACTTTACGAGCGCCATCAGCACCGGGGATCACGTCCCCTGCATCCGGATTCGCGGCAATCTATGCAATAAAGTCGAGACGTTCGGCGTCAGACCAAATTCGCTCGGCTTGCTTCGGGAAGGTCGGGGTTTCGATCACGGTCCGCATGCACATATTATACGGGATTCCCGTATCACATCAGTCCCGTGCCTGGGAGCCTTCTACCGCCACTCCAACGGGTAGTCAAATGTATAGCTAGACGGAAGATTTTTGGCGAAAATCACCCGTCAAGGGCTTACCCATAAAGGAATCCTCTTGGAATATAGGGACGGTACGATATCGTGCTGATGCGAGCGACGGGCGCGATCACGCCGTATTCCCCGTCGCATCCCGTGCGCGCAGCCATTCGCGCAGCGCGTTGTTCATGCGGGTCTGCCAGCCGTCGCCCGTGGCCTTGAACGCGTCGATGATGTCCGCGTCGTAGCGTACCGTCAGCAGCACCTTCGGTCGGTCGAGCTTCGGCCGGCCGCGTACCCCGGTGCGCTTCATTTCGGTGAAGGCTTCGGCCGGCACCTCGAAGGTGTCGGGATCTTCCGCGATGCCGCGCTGGACAGCCGCTTCTTCATCGGGCGTATTGCGGATGAGTCTGGATGGTTCGTTCATAGCAAGCCGTTTCCTTGTTGCTGGCCCTACGCAGGCTGACGATCCGAAATTGCCGGGGGCACTGCGTGAACACCACGCAGAAGAGCCGCCTGCCGATCGACGCAAAACCGATCTCGCGCAGTGCGCCATAGTCTTTCCTCGTATCCGGTGCACTCCATATGCACGACCAGTCGATCATGCGGGCGAGCATCAGCGATACGCCATGCTTCCGCCGGTTTGCCTCGCTCTCCTCCAGATCGAACGAGATGAACAACGGATGATTAAATGTAGTGACAGCAAAGACTTTTGGCAAGATATTTTCGTCCCTACGGATAATCGGAAAACTCAGAATCTGCGCCGTGGCTTTCGAAAAACCCGGGGGCAGCGATCGCCCGAAGCGAAGACCATCGTAAGTGCGAGGGAAAGCGGTGTCGCCCTGGCCAATCGGCCAACAAATGTGCGCCGCGCCACGCGACAGCGCATATGCTTTGCATAGACAGACGCGGCCTGCTCTACCATGTCTCGCCACGCGAAGCGCAATGCTTCGCAGGCACCGGTGAAGCGGACGAACGGCCCCAGCAGGCGGCCGTCCGCATGCACCGGAACGCAGGACAACCGCATTTCCCGCCCAGCCGCGCATTCACGGGCGCAGGAAATCGCCAGCTCGAACCCTGACCGGAGCGGAGAGGCGTATGGCGATCAACGAGTACATGCTGTCGCACAAGGACCTGGTCAAAGCGATCATCGTGCACAAGAACATCCACGAGGGTTTCTGGTGCCTGAACATCAACTTCAACATCGCGGCGAGCCATGGCGTCGAGTCGCCGAACCCGTCGGTCGCGCTGTCGATCATGAGCATCGGCGTCACCCGGTCGCCGGAAGCCAACGATCTGACCATCGACGCCGCGGTCGTGAACCCGTGGGTGCCCAGAAAGGCGGCCGAGGAGTTGGCCCTGGCTACACCGCCCGCTCCGCCTGAGCCGGCCGCACCTAAGCCGGCTGCACCGATCATCGCCAGCAACGCGGAGTTGCTCGCGAGCCTGCCGTCGCGCTTCGGTCGCAACATCTACGGCAACGTCGCCGTCAGCTTCAGGCCGCAGGCGGCGCAGCAGGGCCGCAATGGCGATAGCGCCGCGACGAACGGGATCGCCGCGAATGGCGTGAACGGCGTCAGCGGCATGAGCATGGGCCGGCCCGACGCGAATGGCGTCGCTGCGAACAGCGTCGCCCAGCCGAACGGCCTTTCCGCCGATACCGAAGCCACCCCCGTCATCTCGATCGCGCCGCAGCCTCCTCACGGCAACCGCGGCAACGCCTGAAGGCAGCGCCAGCCCGTTCGCTCTGGATCACCTAGACTTTCGATATCCAGGCGAACACGGATGGAGGCTGCCATGGCTGAATCGATGGTCAGCGTCGTCGTCGCGTTGATAGCAATCGTCCTTGCGACGGTGCTGCTCGCGTCGAGAACGCATCGCGAGCATCTGCGCGAGCGGCTTACGAGCCGCCTCGACGGGCACCGGATCTGGCACCGGATGCGTCACCGTCACTGAGCGCAACACACGAACGGCTTGCGGCGCGAACGGAGGAACGATCATGTCCGACCCACAGGATGTGTGGCAGCAGGTGGATTACGAAGGATTCGAGATTCACGTATCGACGCGCCCGCGCGATCCGGAGCATCCGGCACGCTTCACCTACGTCGGCTACGTCTGCCATCCGGGTGCGGCGGCGAGCATGCCGGGCCATTCGGTGCCGTTTCACGCGGACGGCGAAGAATCGTTTCGCAGTGGCGACGATGCGCGGGACGAGGCGCTGCACGTAGGACGCAGCATCGTCGACGGCACGCATCCGGACCTGTCGGTGTTGTCGCTCGTGACGAGCGGCGTCTGAGCCGGCGATCGCCCGCCTCGTATGTCGTACCGCGTGCCTGACTGACGCCCGGTATCAGCGCGCGATCTGCGACGCGAGTGCGAGCAGCGCGTCGACGTGGCCGTCGATGCCGGCGTCGTAGCGCACCGGGTTCGGGTGGTGCGCAGCATTCGAGTCCGATGAACGCTCACTGCTCGCGGCGATGGCCCGCTCCACCGCGGCGCGCAATCCGGCCGCGTCGCCCGGTGCGAACGTGTGGCGCATCGAAGGATCGATCGCGTCACAGCAGCCGATGTTCGACGCGAAGATCACTGGCGTGCCGCACATCACCGATTCGATGCCCACCAGTCCGAACGGCTCGTACAGCGACGCGAGAATCGTAAAGTCCGCCGCGCGGTAGCAGTCTTCGATGTCCTTCACGTAGCCGACGTATCGCACCCGTTGCGACGTGCGATCCGGCGCGCGGCCCGCCACCGCGACGACGACCGGCAGATCGATCGTGGCAAGCGCCGCTTCGATCAGCGGCAGACCCTTGCGCTCATGGCTGCTCGATGGAAACAGCAGCACGATCTCGTTCTCACCGAAGCCGAAGCGCTCGCGCAGCGCGACGCGCGCCGCCGCATCGGCCGGCGCGAAACGCGTGCCGTCGACGGGCGGATACAGCACGCGGATCTTGTCCTCGGGCACGTCGTACAGCTCGCGCAGCTCGTCATGCATCAGCTGCGAATGCGCGACGACCACGCGCGACGTTTCGTACTGCCGCGCTTCGAGCTCGATCTGCCGGAGATCGGACTGCTTCGGTTTTCTGCCCATCGCGCGCAGAAAGCCGCGATGCGTGCCGCCGCAAATCGCGATTTCCGAACCGACCACGCGATTGCAGCCGATCAGCACGTCGACCCGCTGCGCACGCCGCGCCGCGGCAAGCCGCCACGAGAACCACATGTCGCGCAGCTTGCCCGGCAGAAACGACACGTTGATCCTGTGCGCGTCCACCATCCGGCTTTCAGGCAGCGACGGGTCGAAGCGCCGCGCGAACACCGCCGGCCGATGGCCGCGCGCGACGAGGCCGCGCACCAGATCCATCGCGTAGCGCTCAAGGCCGCCGCTGTACTTCAGCGCGTTGCAGGACAGTCCGATTTTCATTGTCGTCGTGGACGCTGGTGTGCCCGGCAACGCTCAGGCCGCGTTTTGCTGGAACTGGATCCGGTGCAGATGCGCGTAGAGGCCACCGTGCTGCAGCAGCTCGCGATGGCTGCCGCGCTCGACGATGCGTCCCGCTTCGAGCACGAGGATGCGATCCGCGCGTTCGATCGTCGACAGCCGGTGCGCGATCACGAGCGTGGTGCGCCCTTCCATCAGCGTTTCGAGCGCGGCCTGCACGTGGCGCTCGGATTCCGAATCGAGCGCGGACGTGGCTTCGTCGAGAATCAGGATCGGCGCATCCTTGTAGATTGCGCGCGCGATCGCGAGACGCTGCCGCTGCCCGCCCGACAGCCGCATGCCGTTGTCGCCGACGAGGGTATCGATGCCTTCGGGCATCGCGAGCACCGTATCCCACAGGTTGGCCGCCCTGAGCGCCGACTCGACCCGGCTGCGTTCAGGCGTCATGCCGTACGCGACGTTGTTCGCGATCGTGTCGTTGAACAGCACGACGTCCTGGCTCACCATCGCGATCTGCCCGCGCAGATCGTGCAGATCGAACTCGCGGATCGGCACGCCATCGATCAGAATGTCGCCGCCCGACGGGTCGAAGAAGCGCGGCAGCAGGTTCACGAGCGTGGTCTTGCCGCTGCCCGACGGGCCCGCGAGCGCCACCATCTCGCCGCGCGCGACCTTGAACGACACGTGGTCGAGCGTCTGGCGACGCGCGTCGTCGGTCGGGCCATACGCGAATGACACGTCGCGGAATTCGAGATCGCCGGTGGCGCGTTCGAGCTTGCGGCCGCCGCCCGGCGGCTCGGGCGGCTCGTCGATCAGCCCGAAAATCAGTTCGGCCGCGGTCATGCCGCGCTGGATCGGCTGGTTCACGTCCATCAGATGCTTGAGCGGCGAGATGATCAGCAGCATCGACGTGACGAACGCGACGAAGCCGCCCACCGTGGTCTGGTCATGCGCGGACTGCACGACCGCGATGGTCAGCACGGCCGCGAGCGCGATCGATGCGAGGAACTGCGTGAGCGGCTGCGCGAGCCCGCCCGACACCGTCATCCGCATCGAGTAGCCGCGCAGACGCCGGCTCAGGTTGTTGAAGCGGTTGATCTCGTACGACTCGCCGTTGTGCACCTTGACGACCTTGTAGCCGCCCACCGTCTCTTCGACGATGTACGACAGTTCGTTGGTGAGCAGCTGGTACTCGCGGTTCAGACGCCGCAGACGCCGGTTGATCTTGCCGACCAGCCAGCCGATCGCGGGCAGCAGCACCGCGACGATCAGCGTGAGACGCCAGTTCAGAAAGAACAGGTAGCCAAGCAGAAACACGACCGTCAGCGAATCGCGCACGAGCGTGACCAGCACGCTGATCAGCACGTTCAGGATCTGATTGACCTCGAACACGATCGCGTTGATGATCGTGCTCGCGGTTTCGCGCTGGAAGAACGCGACGCCCGTGTGGATCATGCGGTCGAACATCCTGATCCGCAGATCGAGCAGGATCCGGTTCGACACGTACTGCAGCAGATAGCCCGACGTGTACTGCGAGACCGCGCGCACGAGCGCGAGCCCGACCACCGCGACCGGCACGATCCAGCGCGACGCCTGGCTGCCCTTCGTGCCGAAGCCGTGGTCGAGCAGCGGCTTGAGCAGCATCGGGATGCCCGCTTCAGTCGCGGCAACGACGCCCATCGCCGCGATGCCGCCGATCATCACCCACAGCAGCGGCTGAAGATACGGCCACAGGCGCTTCATCACGACGCGCGGCGACGACGCGTCTCCTTCGCCCATGGTTTTGCTTAAGGTTGGCTTCGCGCTCAAGAAGTCCTCTGGAATTGCTGACAGGCTGCCGCCGCAACGGCCGGCGGACGAAAACCGCTATTGTAGACGGGCGGCCGGGGTGAGTATCGATCGGCATCGGGGGCCAGGTATACTTGCGCGACGCGTTTCGCTTACCCGCCCTTCTACACTCATGAACCAGACCACGCTCGGCGTCGCCGTCATCACCCGAAACGCCGCGTCGCGCCTCGACGAATGTCTTGCCGCCGTGGCATTTGCCGACGCGATCGTCGTGGTCGACAGCGGCAGCACGGACCACACAGTGGAGATCGCGCGGGCGCATGGCGCCCGTGTGCTGTCGCATCCGGACTGGCCAGGCTTCGGCCCGCAGAAAAACCGCGCGCTCGACGCGCTGGGTACCGACTGGATTCTCTCGATCGACGCCGACGAAATCGTTTCGGCGGAACTGGCCTCGGCCATCCGCGCAACACTTGCTGCGCCGGCCGCCGACGTCTATGCACTCGATCGTCTGTCGTATTTCTGCGGCCACCAGGTGCGTCACAGCGGCTGGTACCCGGACTGGATTCCGCGCCTCTTCCGGCGCGGCGCCGCGCGTTTCTCCGACGATCTGGTGCACGAGCGGCTGGTGTTCGAAGGACCGGTTCAACGGCTCGCCGGCAAGCTGCTGCACTACTCGTACGAAGACTTCGAAACCGTATTGCGCAAGCTCGACGCGTATTCGACCGCGGGCGCGCGGCAGCGGCATGCGGCCGGCGGGCACGGCAGCTTCGGCAAGGCGCTGGCGCGCGGCGCCTGGGCGTTCGTGCGCACGTACCTGCTGCGGCGGGGTTTTCTCGACGGACGCGCGGGCTTCATGATCGCCGTGTTCAACGCGGAGACGGTGTACTACCGTTTCCTGAAGCTGGCCCACATGGAAACGGCGCGTGCCGATACGGCGGTTCCGGCCAGCGACACGCCACGCTAGCTATTCGAAGCCGGCGCGGCGCCTCACGTCCCTCACCTCAGTAGAGGATCTCGATCGAGCTGCCCGCGAACTCGCCGCGCAGCGCGGCGAGCAGATCGTCGGTGGGCTTGACGCGCCACGCGTCGCCGAGGCGCACCTCGCCTTCCGCGTGTTCGCTGCGATAGACGATCTGCACCGCGAGCCCGTTCGGAATCACGACCCGCTCTCGCTGGCGGCCACCATCACCGCCACGGCCATAGCCGCCACCGCCACCGCCACCGTTGCCGCCACGCGGCGCCGGCGCAGCCACCGGAGCGGCGGCTGTCCCGGCATCGGGCTTCGCGCAATAGGCTTCGAGCACCCGGCGCAATACGCCCGCATCGGCGTTGCCGTTCATCTGCACTTTCACGGCCTGCGCATAGCGGCTGCGCGCGCGTTCGAGATCCATCACGGTATCCACGGTGAAACGGATGCCGCCGGTGAACGCGTCGTTACGCGCCTGTCCCTGCACGACGAGCAGCTCGTCTTCCTTGAAAAGCTGCTTGTGCGCTTCGAACTGCTCGTTGAACACGGTCACTTCGCACTGGCCGGTACCGTCGTCGAGCAGCGCGATCAGCATCTTGCCGCGCTGGGTCATCTGCGTACGCAGCGACGCGATCACGCCAGCCACCAGCTTGTCGCGCCCTTCCTTCAGCTCGCCGATCTTCGTGCGCACGAAGCGGCGGATCTCGTCCTTGTACGCATCGAACAGGTGACCGGACAGATAGAAGCCGAGCGCCGCCTTCTCTTCCTGCAGCTTGCGCTTCTCGGGCCACGCGGGTTCGTCGACGAGTTCGTGGCCTTGCGACGGCGCATCGCCCATGTCGAACAGGCCCGCCTGCATCGCGTTCGCGCTGGCCTGCTCGGCCGCTTCCATCGCGAGCGACACCGACGCGATCAGCTGCGCGCGGTTCTCGTGCAAGGTATCGAACGCGCCGGCGCGGATCAGCGCCTCGACCGTGCGTCGATTCACGATGCGGCGATCGATGCGGTTGCAGAAGTCGAACAGATCGATGAACGGACCGTCGGCTTCGCGCGCGCGCAGGATTTCTTCGATCGCGTTCTGGCCGCTGCCCTTCACCGCGCCGAGACCGTAGCGGATCGTGCGCGAACGCTTGCTCGGATCGGCTTCGGCCACCGGCTCGAAGCGATATGCGGACAGATTGATGTCGGGCGGCAGCACGGCCATCTTGTTCGTCAGGCAATCTTCGAACAGGATCTTGACCTTGTCCGTGTCGTCCATGGCGAGCGACATATTGGCGGCCATGAACTCGGCGGGATGATGCGCCTTCAGCCACGCGGTGTGGTACGCGAGCAGCGCATACGCGGCCGCGTGCGACTTGTTGAAGCCGTAGCCCGCGAACTTCTCCATCAGGTCGAAGGTTTCGTCTGCCTTCGCGCGCGTGAGGCCGTTCTTCGCGGCGCCTTCCGCGAAGATCTCGCGATGCTTCGCCATTTCCTCGGGCTTCTTCTTGCCCATCGCGCGGCGCAGCAGGTCGGCGCCGCCCAGCGAGTAGCCGCCGATGATCTGCGCCATCTGCATCACCTGCTCCTGATAGACCATGATGCCGTAGGTCTCTTTCAGGACGGGCTCGACGCGCGGATCCGGATACTCGACCACCTCGCGGCCGTGCTTGCGCGCGCAGAAGCTCGGGATCAGATCCATCGGACCCGGACGGTACAGCGCGACGAGCGCGATGATGTCCTCGAAGCGGTCGGGCTGCGCGTCTTTCAGCATGCCCTGCATGCCGCGGCTTTCCAGCTGGAACACGGCGACCGTATTCGCTTTCTTCAGGATCGAGAACGACGCCGGGTCGTCCAGCGGCACCTGCGTGAGATTCCAGTCCGCCTTCGCCGGATCGAGGCGCCGGATATAGCGCTCCGCCCAGTCGAGGATGGTCAGCGTGGTGAGACCCAGAAAGTCGAACTTCACGAGGCCGACGGCTTCCACGTCGTCCTTGTCGTACTGGCTCACGACGCCGCCGTCGTCGCCCTGCGTGTAGAGCGGGCAGAAATCGGTCAGCTTGCCGGGCGCGATCAGTACGCCGCCCGCGTGCATGCCGACGTTGCGCGTCAAGCCTTCCACGCGCTGCGCGAGTTCGAGCAGCTGGTGCACTTCGTCTTCGTTGTCGAAGCGCTCCTGCAGCAGCGGCTCTTCCTTCATCGCGTCCGCGATCGTGACGTGCTTGCCCGGCTTGAACGGGATCAGCTTCGCGACGCCATCGGTGAAGTTGTAGCCGAGATCGAGCACGCGGCCGATGTCGCGCACGGCCGCTTTCGCGGCCATCGTGCCGAAGGTTGCGATCTGCGAGACCGCGTCCGCGCCGTACTTGCCCTTCACGTACTGGATCACGCGGTCGCGCCCTTCCTGGCAGAAGTCGATGTCGAAGTCAGGCATCGACACCCGTTCCGGATTCAGGAAGCGTTCGAACAGCAGGTTGTAGCGAAGCGGATCGAGATCGGTAATGCCGAGCGCGTAGGCGACCAGCGAACCCGCGCCGGAACCGCGGCCCGGTCCGACCGGCACGCCGTTGCTTTTCGCCCAGTTGATGAAGTCCGCCACGATCAGGAAGTAGCCGGGAAAGCCCATCTTCACGATCGTGCCGCACTCGAAATCGAGGCGCTGGTAATAGGTCTCGCGCTGTTTGTCGCGTTCGGCGCTATCCGGGTACAGCTGTTCGAGCCGCTTTTCGAGACCTTCCTTCGAGAGCTGGACCAGGTAGTCGTCGAGCGACATGCCGTCCGGCGTCGGGAACAGCGGCAGCTTCGGCTTGCCGAGTTCGAGCGTGAGGTTGCAGCGCTTCGCGATCTCGACGGTATTCGCAACCGCCGACGGTAAGTCCGCGTAGAGCGCCGCCATCTCGTCCTGGCTGCGGAAATACTGCTCGGTCGAGAAGCGCTTCTGCCGGCGAGGATTCGCGAGAATGTCGCCTTCCGAGATACACACACGCGCTTCGTGCGCGGTGAAGTCGTCCGGTGTCATGTACTGCAGCGGATGCGTGGCGACCACCGGCAGCTTCAGTTCCGCCGCGATCGCAACCGCCTGCTGCACGTACGCTTCCGCGCCCGGCTGCCCGCAACGCTGCAGCTCGATGTAGAAGCCGTTCGGAAAACGCTGCGCCCAACGCTGCGCGTTGCGCTTCGCCGCTTCCACATTGCCCGCCGCGAGCGCGAGACCGATATCGCCCTGCTGCGCGCCGGAGAGCGCGAGCAGCCCTTCGCCGAGACCGCTTTCGAGCCACGCGGCGTCCACTTCGGCGCGGCCGCGATACTGGTTCGTGAGCCACGCCTTCGTGAGCAGCTCGCAGAGATTCAGGTAGCCGCGCGCGTCTTTGACGAGCAGCAGCAGGCGCGAGGGTTTCTCGCGGTCGTCCGGATTCGCGATCCAGACGTCGCAGCCGGCGATGGGTTTGACCCCTTTGCCGCGCGCTTCCTTGTAGAAACGGACGAGGCCGAATGCATTGCCGAGATCGGTCAGCGCGAGCGCGCCCTGGCCGTCTTTGGCCGCGGCTTCGACGACGTCGTCGAGGCGCACGATGCCATCGGCAATCGAGAATTCGGAGTGAACGCGAAGATGAACGAAGCGGGGTTCTGACATGGGCGACATTGTACAACCGCCACCCTCGTTCTGAAGGTCGAAAACGACTCGCGGATGTCACATTGGCCGATCGGCCAAGGCTGCGGCGTATGAGCGATAATAGCGCTTTCGTCCAGCGTTACCGCGGCGCGCACCCGTACTACTGGCCAGCAACGCACAGCCAGGGTCACGGCCACGCCCGCCCAGAAACACCATGAGCATCGTCAATCTCGCCGCATACCATTTCGTCACGATCGAATCGACCGCCGCATGGCGCCCGCCCGTCACCGAACGCTGCAACGCGCTCGGGCTGCGCGGCACCATCCTGCTCGCGCCGGAAGGCATCAACCTGTTCGTCGCCGGCACCCGCGAAGCCGCGGACGCGTTCATCCACTACATCCGTCACGATCCGCTCTTCGAAGGCAAGTTCGCGCATCTCCAGTTCAAGGAGAGCGTGTCCGACACACAGCCGTTCCGCCGGATGCTCGTCAAGCTGAAGCGCGAAATCATCACGATGAAGAAGCCGGCCATCCGCCCCGAACTGGGCCGCGCGCCGTCCGTCGACGCGCCCACGCTGAAGGCCTGGCTCGATCGCGGTCACGACGATGCAGGCCGTCCGGTCGTGATGCTCGATACGCGTAATGCGTTCGAGGTGGACGTCGGTACGTTCGACCAGGCGCTCGATTACCGCATCGCGAAATTCAGCGAGTTTCCGCAGGTGATCGAAGATCACCGCGCGGACCTCGAAGGCAAGACTGTCGTGTCGTTCTGCACCGGCGGCATCCGCTGCGAAAAAGCGGCGATCCACATGAAGGAAGCGGGCATCGAGCATGTGTATCAGCTCGAAGGCGGCATCCTCAAGTACTTCGAGGAAGTGGGCGGCGCGCACTATCACGGCGACTGCTTCGTGTTCGACTATCGCACCGCGCTCAATCCGAACCTCGATCCCACCGAAACCGTGCAATGCTTCGGCTGCCGCGCCGTGGTGACGCCGCAGGAACAGCAATCGCCGCTCTACAAGGCCGGCGAGACCTGCCCGGCGTGCCATCCGGATAGCGAGCGCAACGCCGCTGCAGCCGCGGCGCACGCTGCCTGAACCAGACACGGCTGCACGGTCAGATGACCTACCGCGGCCGCTTCGCGCCCTCACCCACCGGTCCACTGCATTTCGGCTCGCTCGTCAGCGCGCTCGCGAGCTGGCTCGATGCGCGCGCTCACGGCGGCGCGTGGCTCGTGCGAGTCGAGGACGTCGATGCGCCGCGCACTGTGCCCGGCGCCGCTGAAGACATTCTCGATACGCTAGACCGCTTCGGCATGCGCGCCGACGAACCGCCGGTCTGGCAAAGCCAGCGCAGCGCGGCCTATCAGCAAGCGTTCGACGCGTTGCGCACCACCACCGGTCTCGTCTATCCCTGCGGCTGC
The DNA here is from genome assembly GCF_003443895.1 of Paraburkholderia phosphatilytica. Classification (GTDB taxonomy): domain Bacteria; phylum Pseudomonadota; class Gammaproteobacteria; order Burkholderiales; family Burkholderiaceae; genus Paraburkholderia; species Paraburkholderia phosphatilytica. The sequence continues at coordinate 133,680 of NZ_QQOA01000017.1, forward strand.
ACGCGCAAGGAAATCGCCGACTCGCTGCTGCACGTCCACGCGCGTCACACCACGCTCGCCTATCCCGGCACCTGCCGTCACGGCCTCAACGGCAAGCCCGCGCGCGCGTGGCGTCTGCGCGTGCCCGACGGCGCGGCGGCCGTGATCCGCTTCGACGACCGCTGGCAGGGTCCGCAAGCGCAGGATCTCGCCACCGAGGTCGGCGACTTCGTGCTGCGCCGGGCGGACGACCAATGGGCGTATCAGCTCGCGGTGGTCGTCGACGATGCGGAGGCCGGCATCACGCACGTGGTTCGCGGCGCGGATCTGCTCGATTCGACCGCGCGGCAGATCTATCTGCAGCAGTGCCTCGGCGTGCCGACACCGAGCTATCTGCACGTGCCGGTCGTGACCAACGACGCGGGAGAAAAACTCAGCAAGCAGACCGGCGCGACCGCACTGGACGTGCGCAATCCGCTGGCCGCGCTGCACGCGGCCGCCGATCATCTGGGTCTGCAGCTGGAAGAAAAGAGATACGCGTCGCTGGACGCGTTTTATGCCGCCGCGACGCGCGCGTGGATGCGGCGTCTAACGCAATTGCGCGGCGGGTAGTACCTGATGAGCGTTCGAAGGAGAACGCTCAATCCTTGCGAACCATCCCCGAACCGCCGAGCAGCGCAGCCAGCGGCCGCTTGCCGGACGATGAAGACGGCGCCGGCGCGGCGGCGTGCTGCGCGGCCTCGCCGTTTTCGGATGAGCGCGACGATGGCGACGGCTCGTAGGGCTTCGAGAAGAAATCGTCGACCGGCGCCGACGTGTGGCGGCCGTGATGCACGCGCTCGAACGAGCCCGCGGTACGGCGGCGCCCCGCGCGTTCGTCGCGGCCATCGCGCTCGCGCCGGTTGCCGCCGCCGCGTTCGTCGTGATGACGCACCGGCGAATCGACCACCAGCCGTTCCACCGTCAGCGGCTTCTTGATCAGCTTCTCGATGTCGGCGAGCTGCTTGCGCTCGTTCGCGCTGAAGAGCGACAACGCGTCGCCCGACGCGCCCGCGCGGCCCGTCCGGCCGATCCGGTGCACGTAGTCTTCCGCGTTGAACGGCAGATCGAAGTTGATCACCGCCGGCAGCTCGACGATGTCGAGACCGCGCGCGGCCACGTCCGTCGCGACGAGCGCCTCGATCTCGCCGCGCTTGAATGCGTCGAGCGCCTGCATCCGCTCCGCCTGGGTCTTGTCGCCGTGAATCGCCGACGCGACCACGCCGTCGCGCTCCAGCTGACGCGCAAGCCGGCTCGCGCCGATCTTGCTGTTGCAGAACACGATCACCTGCTTCAGGTTGCGCTCGCGGATCAGCTGCACGACGGCGCCCGTCTTGTCGCCTTCGGCGACTTCGTAGACGACCTGCGTGACGTTCGCGGCCGTCGAGTTGCTGCGCGCCACTTCGATGGTCTGCGGGTTGCGCAGATAGGTGGACGCGAGCTTCTTGATTTCCGGCGAGAACGTGGCGGAGAACAGCAGCGTCTGCCGCTCTTTGGGCAACAGGTTCAGGATGCGCTGCAGGTCCGGCAGGAAGCCCATGTCGAGCATGCGATCAGCTTCGTCGAGCACGAGGATCTGCACCTGGCCCAACTGCGCCGTCTTCTGCTGCACGTGGTCGAGCAGGCGGCCCGGCGTGGCGATCAGCACCTCGACGCCGCGGCGCAGCTCCGCGGATTGCGGATTCATGTCGACGCCGCCGAACACCACGGCGCTGCGCAGCGGCGTGTGCTTCGCGTATGACTGCACGTTCGCGGCGACCTGGTCGGCGAGTTCGCGGGTGGGCGTGAGAATCAGCGCGCGGACCGGGTGGCGCGCCGGCGACGCGCTGGTGCTGGCGAGCGGCAGCAGCCGCTGGATGATCGGCAGCGAGAAGCTCGCGGTCTTGCCGGTGCCGGTTTGCGCGGCGCCCATCACGTCGCGCCCGGTCAGCACGACCGGGATCGCTTGCGCCTGGATCGGCGTGGGCGTCGTGTAGCCCTGTTCGGCGATGGCCTTCAGCACGTCCGGCGCGAGGCCGAAGTGGTCGAAGGTGACGGCTTCTACAGCAGCCGGTGTCGCGGAATCAGGTTTGACGTCGGTGTCGGACATGGTGGCGTTGGCTTTCGCTAAAAATGCGCCTGCGCGGCGGCGGACGGAGTCGCCAGGGGCGTCAGGATGAAGGCGGAGCCACGGCGTTCCGCACGGGATCCGAGTCGACTGAAAAAAGAAGCGGCTCTGCCAGACAGGCGGCGGCCGGTGGATGTGGCCACCGCAAAGGGCGGTATTGTAGCACTTCAGCAAAAATCCCCATTGCACTGGGCAACGGAAGCTGCTTTCGCCGTCCGCCGGCGCCTGCTGATGATGCCTCGGCACGGCGATCCGCGACCGATCCGCAACCGGTTCGCAACGATCGCGCCGCCCTGGTGGATTCGCCAAGGGCACTGCCGAACTTGCGCCAGAGCGTGCCAGCGCTGTGCGACACGCGCGTGACGCTCGCCGCGCCGCGCGTGCCGCGTCGCTTGCTCACCACGTCTCGCGCATCACCATCAGCCGGATCTCGGTCATGTCGTCGATCGCGTAACGGATTCCCTCGCGGCCGAGGCCCGAATCCTTGACGCCGCCGTACGGCATGTTGTCGACGCGGAACGAGGGCACGTCGTTGATCACCACGCCGCCCACTTCCAGCCGGTCCCACGCGAGGTGCGTATGCGCGAGCGAATCGGTGAACACGCCCGCCTGCAGGCCGAAATCGCTGTCGTTGACGACGGCGAGCGCTTCGTCGAAGCGCTCGAACTGCTCGATGATCGCGACCGGCCCGAACGCTTCCCTGCGATACAGGTCCTCGCCGCGCGGCACGTTTTCGAGCAGCGTCGCCTCGAACATCGCGCCGTCCACCTTGCCGCCCGCGACGATCTTCGCGCCCGCCTTCACCGCCGCTTCCATCCAGCCGGCCAGGCGGTTCGATTCCGATTCGGAGATCATCGGCCCGACGAAGGTCTTTTCGTCCTTCGGGTTGCCCATCTTCAGCGACTTCGTCTTCGCGATCAGCCTGTCGCGCAGCGCGTCGTACAGCGACGCATGGATCAGGATGCGCTGCACGCCGATGCAGCTCTGCCCGGACTGATAGAACGCGCCGAACGCGAGCCGGTCGGTCACGTAGTCGAGCTTGTCGCACTGGTCGGCATCGACGATTGCCGCCGCGTTGCCGCCCAGTTCGAGAATCACCTTCTTCTTGCCCGCTTTCGCCTTCAGCGCCCAGCCGACCGCCGGCGAACCGGTGAACGACAGCAGCTTGAAGCGCTCGTCGGTCGTGAACAGGTCCGCGCCGTCGCGATGCGCGGGCAGCACGGAGAACGCGCCCTTCGGCAGATCCGTTTCCGCGAGCACTTCGCCGATGATCAGCGCGCCGACCGGCGTGCGGCTCGCCGGCTTCAGCACGAACGGACAGCCGGCGGCGATCGCCGGCGCGACCTTGTGCGCGGTGAGGTTCAGCGGAAAGTTGAACGGCGAGATGAACGAGCACGGGCCGATCGGCACGCGTTTCGTGTACGCGTGATAGCCCTTCGCGCGCGGCGAAATCTCCAGATTGACGATTTCGCCGTCGATCCGCACGGACTCTTCGGCGGCCACCTTGAAGGTGTCGATCAGGCGCGTGACCTCGCCTTTCGAATCGTTGATCGGCTTGCCCGCTTCGATGCACAGCGCTTCCGCCAGTTCGTCGTAACGCTCGCGAAAGCGCGACACGCAGTGTTCGAGCACCGCCTGGCGCTTGAACGGCGGAAACGCGCGCAGTTCGTCCTGCGCTTTCACCGCCGCGGCGATCGCCTTGTCGATCGCGGCCGCATCGGCGAGCGCGACGCGCGTCGCGACTTCGCCGCTGAACTTGTCGGTCACTTCAAGATCGGTGTTCGCGGCGACCGGCTCATTCGCGAGGTAGTACGGATAGGTCTTTTTCAGCATGACGCGTTCTCCTTGTCACGGCGCCGCGCCCGCCGCCGCGGGCCGGCATCGATGGAGGCCCAGCACGATGTGTGCCGTGGATGGCCGCGGTGAACTCACAGTTGTGCCGAGAGCCGCTTGATCTCGCGGTTCAGCACGCGCTCGTTGTCCGAGTAGTCGATCGGCAGGTCGATCACGTGCACGCCCGGCGTCGCGAAGCAGTCGCGCAGCAGCGGTCCGAATTCGGCCGCCGCATTCACGCGATGACCCTGCGCGCCGTAGCTCTTCGCGTAGTCGACGAAATCGGGGTTGCGCAGCGTCATCCCGTAGTCGGGGAAGTTCATGTTCTCCTGCTTCCAGCGGATCATCCCGAACGCGTCGTCGCGCAAGATCAGCACGACGAGATCGAGCTTCAGGCGCACCGCGGTCTCGATCTCCTGCGAGTTCATCATGAAGCCGCCGTCGCCGCACACCGCGATCACCTTGCGGTCCGGATGCACGATCTTCGTCGCGATCGCCGACGGCAGGCCCGCGCCCATCGACGCGAGCGCGTTGTCGAGCAGCAGCGAATTCGGCTCGTGCGCGCGGTAGTAGCGCGCGAACCAGATCTTGTACATGCCGTTGTCGAGACACAAAATGCCGTCCGCGGGCATCGCTTCATACACGTCGTTGACGATCCGCACCGGGTACATCGGAAAACGGTCGTCGTGCTGGCCCTTCACGAGATGCTCCTCGAAATGCTGCTTGATCTCGGTGAAGCGCGCGAAGTCCCAGTGCTCGCGGCAATCCTTGAGACTCTCTTTCAGCTGCCACACCGCGTTCGCGATGTCGCCGACCACCTCGATCTGCGGGAAGTACACGGTGTCCACTTCCGCGCCGAGGAAGTTCACGTGAATCACGGTCTTTTCGCCCGCATCGCCGCTGCGCATGAAGAACGGCGGCTTCTCGATCACGTCGTGGCCGACGTTGATGATGCAGTCGGCGTGATCGATCGCGCGATGCACGAAATCGCCGTCGGACAAGGTCGCGTTGCCGAGCCACAGCGGGTGCGATTCGTCGATCACGCCCTTGCCCATCTGCGTCGTGAAGAACGGAATGCCGATCTGGTCGACGAACTCGCGCAGCATCTTGCGCGTCGTCTTGCGATTGCCGCCCGCGCCGATCATCAGGAGCGGATGCCGCGCGCTCGTGATCGCCTCGACCGCGCGCGCCACCGCTTTTTCTTCGGCCACCGGCCGGCGGCTGAAGCTCTTCGGAATCGGCTTGCCGTCGCCCTCTTCATGCGCGACGTCTTCCGGCAGTTCCAGATGCACGGCGCCCGGCCGCTCTTCCTCGGCGCGGCGGAACGCCTCGCGCACGGACGCGGGAATATTGCCGATCGACACGATCTGCCGCGTGTACTTGGTGAGCGGCTCCATCATCCGCACCACGTCGACGATCTGGAAGTGGCCCTGCTTGCTCGACTTGATCGGCTTTTGTCCGGTGACCATCAGCATCGGCATGCCGCCTAGCTGCGCGTACGCGGCCGCGGTCACGAAGTTGGTCGCGCCGGGGCCAAGGGTGGCGAGACACACGCCCGTGCGGCCGGTCAGCCTTCCGTAGGTGGCGGCCATGAAGCCCGCGGCCTGTTCGTGGCGCGTGAGGATCAGACGGATTTTCGAGCGGCGCAGCGATTCGAGGAGATCGAGATTTTCTTCACCGGGGATGCCGAACACGTGATCGACACCTTCGGCTTCCAGCGACTTCACGAACAGATCCGATGCTTTCATGGACGGTCTCGCTTGATGAACGTGCACGGGGCATCACGCCCGCGCAACGGGTTCCAGGAACGGACGATCGACGACGGCGAATGGCGTCGCGCATGACACGCGGGGAGGTGATGAAGAGGCAGAAAGGCCCGCACGAGTGCGCGGACCGCCCGGTGCGCGACGACAGCGCCCAGCTTACTCCTCGAATGCGAAGGCTGCCTGCGTGCGGCCTGGTCAGCGGGCGCCTGGCGGGCGATCAGCGAGGAATCAGCGGACGACCGTCACGCAGTCGGAGAGCATGGGCGGCGCATCGGCGCCGGCGGTGGCGTCGTAGAGGTCCGCGCGCGGCCCCTTGGTCCACCAGGTGTAGCTGCCGGCCTGATACTTCGCGCCGGAGCCTGAAAGCGTGTTGACGAAGAGCATCGGCTGCCCTTTGATCGGCACGAGCGCGAAACTCTGGCCATTGACCGCGTTCCAGTAGCTGACCTGCAGGATGCGGCCGGTCGCGCACGTGTATTTCGCGGTGACGCGCCCTTTCGTCTGGATTTCGGCGAGACGCAGCGGCGCGGCCAGTGCGGCGCCGTGGATGGCGATCAGTGTGACGGCGATCGCACTTGCTGACACAACCGGGAATCGTGGCTTCATGATCAGGGGTCGATTACGTCGGCACAGGCGTCGGTCGGCGTGGCCGCCACGTGACCGACCACCGGAATGATCTTGAGCCCGGCCGACGCCACGCGGCACGGCGCCGCCGCCAGCCCGCAGCCGCCGAGCGCCGCGCACAGCGCCAGCAACGCGGCGCCGCGCGCGATGCCTGCACGCCGGGCGTTGCGATGCTGCCGGCCCGCCGTGTCAGTTGTACCGGCTGTGCCCATGTGCGGCAAGGTGCTTAACTGCTGCACGATGCCAATGCTTACCTGCTTCGAGTCCATCCCTGCCACTCCTGAAACGCACCGCCGACGGCGACGCGTCATGCCGCCATGACCACCTTAACGCGCGAGCTCAACGTTTGGACGACACCGGCCGCACCGCCGCGGCCGCCGCTTTCGCGCGTGCACGGGCTTCGTCGGTATCGGCGCCGGTTGCGAGCGCAACGCCCATACGACGCTTCGTGAAGCTTTCCGGCTTGCCGAACAGACGCAGGTCCGCGTCCGGCACGGCGAGCGCCTCTGCGACACCCTCGAATGCGATGCCCGCTTCGTCGAGCCCGCCGTAGATCACGGCGGACGCGCCCGGCGCGCGCAGCGTGGTGTCGACCGGCAGGCCGAGAATGGCGCGCGCATGCAGTTCGAACTCGGACAGACGCTGCGTGCACAGCGTGACGAGGCCGGTGTCGTGCGGACGCGGGCTCACTTCCGAGAACCAGACGTCGTCGCCGCGCACGAACAGCTCGACGCCGAACAGGCCCCGGCCGCCGAGCGCCTCGGTGACCTTGTGCGCGACCTCGCGCGAACGTTCGAGCGCCTTCGCGCTCATCGGCTGCGGCTGCCACGATTCGACGTAGTCGCCCGCCACCTGCACGTGGCCGACCGGATCGCAATAGTAGGTACGCGTGGCGTTCGTGGCGGGATCGATCGCGCGGACAGTGAGCTGCGTGATCTCGTAATCGAAGTCGATGAAACCTTCGACGATCACGCGGCCGTGATTCACGCGGCCGCCCGCCATCGCGTACTGCCACGCGGGTTCGACGTCCGCATCGCTCTTCAGCACCGACTGGCCCTTGCCTGACGACGACATCACCGGCTTCACGACGCACGGATAGCCAACCTTCGCGATGCCGGCCTTCAGCTCGTCGAGCGAATCGGCGAACGCATAGGGCGAGGTCGGCAGGCCGAGTTCTTCCGCCGCGAGCCGGCGGATGCCTTCGCGGTTCATTGTCAGCTGCGTGGCGCGCGCGGTGGGGATCACTTCGGCGATGCCGTCGGCTTCGATCGCGGCGAGGGCATCGGTGGCGATCGCCTCGATCTCGGGCACGATCAGATGCGGCCGCTCGCGTTCGACGAGCGCGCGCAGCGCCGCGTGGTCGGTCATGTCGATTACGTGCGCGCGGTGCGCGACCTGATGCCCCGGCGCGTTCGGGTAGCGGTCGACCGCGATCACTTCGACGCCGAGCCGTTGCAGCGCAATGATCACTTCCTTGCCGAGTTCGCCCGCGCCGAGCAGCATGACGCGGGTGGCCGAGTCGGAAAGCGGGGTGCCGATGCGTTGGCCGATCTGCATGGAATCTCCGGAAAACGAGGGCGAAGCGGGAGTGGAAGGATAGAGCGCGATGTTAACACGCGGCCCTCCCCGCGCACCGCTGCGGCTCGCCTTCGCGCACCGCCGCCGGCCAGCTTCCGTGGAACCTTTCCGCGCGTCTGTCAAGCTCGCGCGACGGGCGCGTCGTGCGTTACCCTTACGCCTTCGCCAGTCTGGATTGATAGGGAACGACGTTATGCACCAGCCGTCTTCCGCGCGACACGTTGCGCGTCTTACCGCCGCCGCACCGGCTGCGGCTGTGTCCACAGCCGCGGTCACAACGCGTCGCCTCGATGCGCGCCGCGGCGGCCTCGCGCTCGCGTCGCTGATCCTGTGCGCGGCGCTCACGGCCTGCGCGATACCGAAGCATCCGGACGCCACCGCCGAAGCGCCCGATCCGTTCAATCCCGCCGCGGTGCAGCTGCTCGACAACACCAGCTGGACGCTCGCGAGCTGGCGGCAGGCCGGCGGCGCGGCGCGCGAGATTCCGCACGGCACCGACGCAAAGCCGATCACGCTGACGCTCTCCACCGCCGACGGCCGCCGCCGCGCGAGCGGCTTTTCCGGCTGCAACCGCTACATGGGCACCTACGACCTGAAAGACGGCGGCCTCGGCTTCGGCGCGCTCGCAGGTACGAAGATGGCGTGCGCGACGCCGGGTGGCGAACTCGAATCCGCGTATCTCGACGCGCTCGCGCACATCAGCCGCACCGGTGTGCAGATGAAGCCGCCGCAGCAGCTGGAACTCGTGCTCCAGGACGGCGACACGCTGATCTTCGATCGCGCCGATCAGGGTTCGTGAGGACATCTCGTGCTGTGTCGTCGCGACGCTGCGTCGCCGTGGTTTGCGCCGCGCGTGTCGTATGACGTCGCTGCCGAAGTCGCTGGGTCTCGCGCGTCAGCGCGGTCAGCTTCGAGGCGTGATCCTGGGCGCAAGCGCGGTTGCTTCGAACGCATCGGAAGTCTGCCATCTCACCGGTTTAAACTCGCCGGGTTGCGCATCGCGCGCCCTGGCTTTCGTTGATGTCTAGCATGCACACGGTCGTTTCCGGCTGGTTCGGCGTCTCCGCCGTCTGGCTCCTCCCTCTTCTGGTACGGCTCGTCCTAACCGCGCTGCCCGGTGGCGCCGGATTGCGCGGGCCCGGCACGATCCGGCTATGGCTCGGCTTCGTGTGCGTGCTGCTCGCGAGCTGCACGCTGGAAGCGTCCGTGAATGCGAACGGCGATGCATTCGGCCACGCGCTCGCCACGCTGCTCGGCCATCTGGCGGGACACATCGGCACGCCGCTGATCGCGCTCGCGCTGCTGCTCGTGAGCCTGCCGTGGCTGTGCGGTTTTCGCTGGAGCGCGTTCCTCGCGTGGGCCGATGGCGCGTTCGGTCTCGGCTTCGGGCTCGCAGGTCGTATCGGTCGCGCTGGACGCGCCGACGATTCGCGCGAATCACGTGAAACGCGAGCGCAACGCAAGCGTGAGGGTCGGCGCGAACAACGCGAACGGCGCGACGAACGCGCGCGGCGCGGCGCCGATGACGCGGCGCCGCTGCAGACGCTGTCGTCGGTCAATCCAATGGCGCCGAAGACGAACGGCCGCTATTCCCGCCCCACCGTGTGGACGCCTCCGCCGCCGCGACGGGCGCAGCCGTCTTCCGCGGCGACAAGCCGGCCGGGTCATGTCGAGGCCGCCGTTGCACCATCGCGTCATGATGATCGCGCGGCGCCCTGGGCGCGGACCGAGCCCGCGACGAATGGCGACTGGCTGAAATCTGGCCAACCTTCGAATGCGAACGCAAATGCGCCGCGTGACGGGCAAGGTGAGCGTAATCGCGATCGGCCGGTAGTTTCGGCTGCTTCGGTCGGCGTGCGCGCTGGCGTGGGCGCAGGTGCAGTAGCGGCGGCTCGTGGAGTGGCCGCTTCGTCCGCGGCTTCCGCAGCTGGATCTGCCGTGCCGCCGGTGTCTGCGGTGCCGCCGGTGAAACCCGTCGCGCCGGTCGCGCCGCCACGGCCGGCCGTCACATCGCGGCCGCAGACCTTCTCGCGTGCGCCGCAAAACCCTGGTCGCGCTGCGACGAGTGGCGCATCTTCGGTGACGTCTCCGTCAGCAGCGCCCTCGTCTTTGCCTGCATCGACGACGCCAGCGGCACCGGTCGCCCCGCCCGCCAACCCGGCGAGCGTGCAGGCCACGCTGCGCAGCATCGAAGCGAGCGCGGCAAGCTGGATGCAACTGGCTGGCGTCAATCCGGCACAGCCGGGCGGCGCGCAGAGCGGAGAGCCGCCCGCGGATGCCACAAAGCCCGACGAGGCCCCCGGCGTCGACCGTGCGCACACGCAGCCTGCACGTGGAAACGTTGTATCGACCTCCGTGGCTACGGAAGGTCAAAATCGACCGGCCGCGCCCGCGCCGACTCCGGCTCCGATCCCGACGGCGAACGTCGAACCACCGCAGGCGGTCTCCACTGCTGCGAAGGTTCACGAAGAGCCGAACGTGCTGGATACACGTCAACACGATGTGCCGGCCGCTGGACCAGTATCGCAGGCAGCCGATGCGTCGCCAACCGCAGCATCGCCGCACGCGATAGCCAGTCCGTCGATTGCACAACCTGCTCCAACGCCGAGCGGTAAAGACGATGCGATACCGCCATGGGAATCGCCCGCAACGCCAGCGGTCAACGCCAACGATGCAGCGGATGCACCGGCTGCGCAGTCCACGCGGTCCGCAGCAGCGGCGCGTCCGGCACAAGGCGGCCAACCGGCGCAACCCGCATCGCCAATCCGCGAGCCGGATCCGGCCGCTCCGCTCCCGCGCGCCGACACGCGAGCGCTGCACGCGGTCGTGACGCCACCCGCCGCAGCGGTCGAAATTGTCGAACTGGTCGAAGCAACACGCCAGGCGCGCGAGGTCGAAGCCGCGCCCCGGTCCGCTTCGAACGTCGTGCGTTTTCCGGGCACGCCTGTCGCGACCGCGCATCCGGTGCGCGCGGCGTCCGCGCTGCCCACGCATGGCGCGGTCGCGCTGCAGGCCGACGACATGCCGGACGATGCCGACGCGCTGCTTGCCACGCCGAACGAGCAGATCGAAGAACCATCGCCGGCTGCGCTTCCGTTGCACACCCCTGCGGGTGTCGACGAATCCGCCACCGTGCCTGCAGCAGCAGAAGCAATGCAGCAACCCACACCCGCCAGCACACCGGCGGTCGCGCCATCCGCCGTCACGCCCACTAGCGCGCCGGACGCAACGCAGGACGCAACGCAGCGCGCCCCGTTACGCGGCTATGCGCCCACCGGTTTCGAGTTCCACGCGCCGGCCGCATCGGCCGTCGATCTGCCGTCGCTCGACCTGCTCGAACGTGTGTCGGACGACGTCGAACCGATCCCCGAAGAGCGGCTCGCCGAGACCGCCCAGCTGATCGAGCAGCGCCTGCAGGAGTTCAAGGTGCCGGTCACCGTGGTCGGCGCATCGGCGGGGCCGGTCATCACGCGTTTCGAAATCGAGCCGGCGCTCGGCGTGCGCGGCAGCCAGATCGTCGGGCTGATGAAGGACCTGTCGCGCGGCCTCGGCCTCACGTCGATCCGCGTCGTCGAGACGATTCCGGGCAAGACCTGCATGGGCCTCGAACTGCCGAACGCGAAGCGCCAGACCATTCGGCTCTCCGAGATTCTCGAAGCGGACGTGTATCAGCGTTCGTCGTCGAAGCTCACGCTCGCGATGGGCAAGGACATCGTCGGCCATCCGGTCGTCACGGATCTCGCGAAGGCGCCGCACATGCTCGTCGCGGGCACGACCGGCTCGGGCAAGTCGGTCGCGATCAACGCGATGATCGTTTCGCTGCTGTACAAGGCGACGCCCGAAGACGTGCGCCTCATCATGATCGACCCGAAGATGCTCGAGCTCTCCGTGTACGAGGGCATTCCGCATCTGCTCGCACCGGTCGTCACCGACATGAAGCTCGCCGCGAACGCGCTCAACTGGTGCGTCGGCGAAATGGAGAAGCGCTACCGGCTGATGTCCGCGGTCGGTGTGCGCAATCTCGCGGGCTTCAATCAGAAAATTCGCGACGCCGAAGCGCGGGAAAAGAAGATCGGCAATCCGTTCTCGCTGACGCCCGATGCTCCCGAGCCGCTGTCGACGCTGCCGCTGATCGTCGTCGTGATCGACGAACTGGCGGACCTGATGATGGTTGCGGGCAAGAAGATCGAAGAGCTGATCGCGCGGCTCGCGCAGAAGGCGCGTGCGGCCGGGATCCATCTGATTCTCGCGACGCAGCGTCCGTCCGTCGACGTGATTACGGGCCTCATCAAGGCGAATATTCCGACGCGCGTCGCGTTCCAGGTGTCGTCGAAAATCGACTCTCGCACGATTCTCGACCAGATGGGCGCCGAGTCGCTGCTCGGCCAGGGCGACATGCTGTTCCTGCCGCCCGGCACCGGCTATCCGCAGCGCGTGCACGGCGCGTTCGTCGCGGACGAGGAAGTGCACCGCATCGTCGAGCATCTGAAGCAGTTCGGCGAGCCGGAGTACGTCGAAGGCATTCTGGACGGCCCGGCGACGGACGGCGCGCCGCAGGATCTGTTCGGCGATGCGCCCGATGCCGAAGCCGATCCGCTCTACGACGAGGCGGTCGCGTTCGTCGTGCGTACGCGCCGGGCGTCGATCTCATCCGTGCAGCGGCAACTGCGCATCGGCTACAACCGCGCGGCGCGGCTCGTCGAGCAGATGGAGGCGGCCGGGCTGGTTTCAGCGATGGGGATCAACGGCAGCCGCGAGGTGCTCGCGCCGGGCCCGGCGGAGTGAGGCGCGCGCGCATGTGGTGAAGCAGGTCGTGAAGCGCCGGCGCGCTAGCGGGCTAGCGTCAACGTATCGGCGCTTCAGAACTCGTAGCGCCCCCTGAAGAACGCGACGTCGCCCTGATTCACACCGGGAATGCGCGGGATGATCGTGCCCATCAGCGATGCGTTGCGATAACGGACCGACGCCACCGGCTACGCGAGCGGCAACGGTACGTAATGCAGCATATCGTTATGCGCGGTGAACCCCGCGAAATAGCCGCCACCTACCGACAATCCACTCAGCGCGGAACTCGTGTACCACTGCCTCGCCCGGCCGGCGATCGGTTCGGGGCTGCCGTGCGAATCGAGAAAGACGAACGCGAACAGGATGTCTTCGTTGCCGTTCGCATCGGTGTGGTGCTTGCCGACGCCCCCGCCCCATGAGTCCGCGTTCAACGTCGCGCGATGCTCGGCCGTGTAGCCGTCGATGTGCCAGCCGTAACCGGTCAGATACAGATCCCACGTGCCATCGTCGATCTCGCGGTCGATCCGCCCGCACGCCGCCGCGGCCCACTGCACACCGTTGGACGTGCATTGCCCGCGAGCCGGCAACGGCAACAGCAGCCCCACCAGCCAGGCGATTATTGCAAGGACTGCTATCGATTTTGCTCGCATCTGCACGGTCCGCAACACTAGCGCCGCCCGCGGACATAGCCGCGGGCCGCACCACGTATACGGCCGCGCTGTCCGGTTACGTCAGGACGGCGAAACCAGCTTGAAGTCGACCGGCGAGCCGACCTCGAGCCGCTTCGGATCGGGACCGAGCAGGCCGGTCGCCGGATCGCGTTTGAACACGTAGACGGTATCGCTCAGCTGATTGCCGACGATCAGCCAGTGGCCGGTCGGATCGATCGCGAACTCGCGCGGCGACTCGCCGAGACTCGACTGCCGGCCGACGCGCTTCAGCAACCCGCTCGTTGCATCGATCGAAAAGATCGAGATGTCGTTCGCGTCTCCGCGATTCGATGCGTACAGGAACCGGCCGTCGGGCGACAGATGGATCGCGGCGGCGCCAACCTTGCCCTTGAAACCGGGCTCCGCGAGCGGCACGATCTGGCGTTCGGCGAGCTTGCCGTCTTCATACGAAAAGACCGTCACGGTGCCAGCAAGTTCGCTCGTCAGATACGCATATTTGCCGTTCGGCGCGAAGATCAGGTGACGCGGGCCGGTGCCCGGCTTCATCTGCGTATAGCGCACGTCGGTCGGGCCGAACAGGCCGCGGCTGCCGTCGGGCGTGTAGCGGTACGTGTAGAGCTTGTCGGTGCCGAGATCCTGCGCGAACAGATAGTGGCCATCGGGCGAGAACACCGTCGAATGCACGTGCGCGTTATCCTGTCGCCCCTTCACCGGGCCGCCGCCGTCGTGATGCACGGTCAGCACCGCGCGGCCGACCTTGCCGTCCGCCTGCAGCGGAAACACCGCGAAGCTGCCGCCTGGATCCGACGCGACCGAATAGTTCGCGGTGGTCAGGTAGCGGCCATCCGGCGAGATGGCGAGATAACACGGATCGTTACCCTCCGACGACACGCGGTCGAGCAGCGAGAGCTGGCCGCTTTGCCGGTCGAAGCGAAACGCGCTGATGTCGCCGCGCGTGGTGGCGGGACCGTGGTCGCCCGGTAGTTCGTTGACCGCGTACACATACTGCCGGTCGCGGCTCACGACGAGAAACGACGGGTTCACCGTTTGCGCGACCGATAGCGGTGTCGCGTTGCCGGTCTTCGAATCGAAACGATAGACGTAGATCCCTTCGCTCTTGCCGCCGATGTACGTGCCGATCAGCAGATCGTAGACGCCGTCGGCGGGAGCGGGCTGGGCGGTCGCGGCGTCGAGCGACATCTGCGCGAACGCCTGCGAGGCAACCATCGATGCCATCAGCGCGAACCCCTTGATGAGCGAACTGAGCGGGCGTGGCGCGATCGCCGCGTTGATGCGCCGCTGCTGCGGCGTGCGGTACGATGAAGCGGGCATGACATGTGCTGGTACGCGGTCACGGTGGAACATGACGACCTCCCTTCTACGTTGTCGGTCTGTTGCAGGGAACGAGGGGTCTGGTCTGCCACGCGGCCACCGTCGCATTGCGCGAAGACGTTTTCGTGCCAATGCGTGCTGCGCAGCAGTCGCCATGCCACGCGCTTGCGCCGGTCATCGTTGTGCGAGCAAGTATAGAACCCACTCACGGAGCCATCATGAACGTCACGCTCAGTCTCGGCCCGGTCGTCTCGCTGATCGCCGGCATCCTGATTCTCATCATGCCGCGCCTGTTGAACTACATCGTCGCGCTCTACCTGATCATCATCGGGCTGATCCAGATGTTCGGCTATGGACGCATGCACTTCTGACGGATGATCTGACGAATCGCGAACTGCGCCGCCACGTTACGCTGTACAAGCAGCGCGAGCAGCGCGCGGACGCGACGCAGCACCGACGCCGCCGCGACGCGCAAACGGGTCGCGGCGGCGTCGGTGTCACGCGAATCGAACGGATGCAGCAGGCGGACCGAGCCTCGAAGCAGGCCGCCGCGCCGGCGCGCGGATCAGCCGGTAGTGAGCTGGTCGAGCCGCAGGCGGCCCTGCAGCGACAGTCCACCGACCGCATAATGGCCGGAGTCGGAGCGATAGGTCTTGAAGCAGTCGCGTTCGATCAGGAACGACGCGGCGGTCTGCATGCCGTTGCGCGACAGGCCGAGCCGCGCATGCTCAAGCGGCAGCATCGAGTTGTCGGTCAGGTTAGCGGCGGCGGAGAGAATCGTGATGCAATCGGATTTCGACGGGTTCAGCATGGCTTTCGTCCTCGAAAAGCGGCGTTGCACGAGTAGGGAATTCGGAACGACCTGGCCGGACGGCAAAAGTGCCCAGCGATGAACGGCACGATGCATGGCGGATTCATTGCATGCCCATCGCGCACCCATCGCAAACCGCGCATCGGTCGGATTTAACATTTTCCGGTGTGATTGTAAGCAGGCAAATTAGGGGCTGCCAAGTCCTCCGGATGCTTTTTGTGCGATGAACCATCCGGCATCGCAACGGTCCGGTAAGAAGCGCTCCATGCTTTGTCGCGCGCTGCGCCGAAGCGCATTTTTTTCCAGTCTCTCAACGCGTTTGCCATGCCCTCTCCCATTGAAGACTACGCATTGATCGGCGACGGCCACACGGCCGCGCTGGTGTCCCGCTCCGGCTCGGTCGACTGGCTGTGCTGGCCCCGCTTCGATTCCGGCGCGTGCTTCGCCGCGCTGCTCGGCAACGAAGACAACGGCCGCTGGCAGATCGAGCCCGTATCCGAGCAGCCGCCGCGGATCACGCGCCGCTATCGCGGCGAAACGCTGATCCTCGAGACCGATTTCGAAACCGCGGAAGGCGCGGTCACGCTGATCGACTTCATGCCGCCCGGCAACGGCTGGTCGGAGATGGTCCGCATCGTGGTCGGCAGGCGCGGCACCGTGAACATGCGGATGGCGCTCAGCCTGCGTTTCGATTACGGCTTCTCGATTCCCTGGGTCAGCCGCCTGAAGCACGACAGCGGCATCAAGGCGATCGCGGGTCCCGATACGGTCGTGCTGCGCACGCCAGTCGACCTGCGCGGCGAGAACATGCACACGGTCGCGGAGTTCACGGTCTCGGAAGGCGAGCGCGTGCCGTTCTCGCTCGCCTACGCGGCGTCGCATCTGCGCGTGCCGCCCGCGCGCGATCCGCACACCGCGCTCGCCCGTACCGAGAACCACTGGCTCGAATGGGCCGCGCGCGGCACGATCGAAGGACGCTGGGCCGAGCCGATCCGCCGCTCGCTGATCACGCTCCGGGCGCTCGCGTACGAACCGACGGGCGGCGTGGTCGCCGCGCCCACCACGTCGCTGCCGGAGCAGCTGGGCGGCAGCCGCAACTGGGATTACCGCTATTGCTGGCTGCGCGACGCGACCATCACGCTGCTCGCGCTGATGCGCGGCGGCTACTACGACGAGGCGCGCAAATGGCGCGGGTGGCTGGGCCGGGTGATGGCCGGCTCGCCGCGTCAGCTGCAGATCATGTACGGCATCGCGGGCGAACGCCGGCTGCCCGAGTCCGAACTCAGCTGGCTGTCCGGCTACGAAGGCGCCAAACCTGTGCGGATCGGCAACAACGCGGTCGATCAACTCCAGCTCGACGTGTACGGCGAAGTGATGAATGCGCTGCACCTCGCGCGCGTCGGCGGATTGCAGGCGGACGACACCGCGTGGGCCGTGCAGTGCGAGATGCTGGAGCACCTCGAAACGATCTGGGAAGACCCGGACGAAGGTATCTGGGAAACCCGCGGCGGACGCCAGCACTTCACGTTCTCGAAGGTGATGGCGTGGGTCGCGTTCGACCGCGCGGTGCGGTCCGCGGAAAAATTCCAGCTCAAGGGGCCGGTCGATCACTGGCGCGAACTGCGCGACAAGATTCACGCGGACGTCTGCGCGAAAGCGTGGAACCCGTCGCTGAACGCGTTCACGCAGGTCTATGGCGGCGATCAGCTCGATGCCGCGACGCTGCTGATTCCGCTGCTCGGCTTCCTGCCGCCATCCGACGCCCGCGTGGCCGGCACCCTCGCCGCGATCGAGAAATATCTGCTGCACGACGGCTTCGTGTTGCGCTACCGGACGACGGAAGTCGACGACGGCCTGCCGCCCGGCGAGGGTACATTCCTTGCGTGCAGCTTCTGGTACGTGGATAACCTCGCGCTGCAGGGCCGGGTGGACGAAGCGCATGCGATGTTCGAGCGGCTGCTCGGCCTCGCCAACGACGTCGGCCTGCTGGCAGAGGAATATGACCCGACGGCGAAACGGCTCGTGGGTAATTTCCCACAGGCGTTTACCCATGTGGCCCTGGTTCACACGGGACTCAACCTGATCAAGCACGAGCAGGAGATGGCGCAGGCCACCGGTCAGCCGCCGCACGACGGTCAAGAGTCTGACGAATTCTTGCAGGACCCTACGTAGGGAGGTCACGCAACGCCGGTACGATGCAGCCTGATTCAGGGAAAGCCCAAGGAAAACCCGTACTCCGGTAGCTGCACCGCAACGCCGTCAACCAGACGTGGCGAGCCTTCCGGGGCGCGACCGTTGCCGTATACGGGTTTTCCGCAGCGCATTGTTGCTTTGCACAAAATTCACACATCCGCTATGATTTTCGGCAGACTATTCACTTGTCCGACAACCGGGTCGGCAACATTTACGGCCAACCGCCGGTTTCAGCGCCCCCACTGAGCCGCCGGATCTTCACCTTCAGCCGGAGCGCCTATGCTCTACCAACTGCATGAATTCCAGCGCGCGATGTTGAGCCCGCTGACCGCGTGGGCCCAGGCCGCGTCAAAATCGTTCGCCAATCCGGCGAGCCCCCTTGCCTATGTACCGGGCGCCACGAGGCTGTCCGCCGCCTACGAGCTGCTCTATCGCCTCGGCAAGGACTACGAGAAGCCCGAGTTCAACCTGCACCAGATTGTCAAGGACGGCCGCAACATCCCGATCGTCGAGCAGACGATCGTCGAGAAGCCGTTCTGCCGCCTGCTGCGCTTCAAGCGCTACGCGGACGACAGCGATGCGGTCACGCAACTGAAGGACGAACCGGTCGTGCTCGTGTGCGCGCCGCTGTCGGGCCACCACTCCACGCTCCTGCGCGACACCGTGCGCACGCTGCTGCAGGACCACAAGGTGTACATCACCGACTGGATCGACGCGCGGATGGTGCCGTTCGAGGAAGGCACGTTCGACCTCTCCGACTACGTCGCGTACATCCAGGACTTCATCCGCCACATCGGTGCGCGCAATCTGCACGTGATCTCGGTCTGCCAGCCGACGGTGCCGGTGCTCGCGGCGATCTCGCTGCTGGCGAGCCGCGGCGAGGACACGCCGCTCACAATGACGATGATGGGTGGCCCGATCGACGCCCGCAAGAGCCCGACGTCGGTCAACTCGCTGGCCACGCAGCACTCGTACGAGTGGTTCGAGAACAACGTGATCTACACCGTGCCGGCGAACTACCCCGGCGTCGGCCGCAAGGTCTATCCGGGCTTCCTGCAGCACACGGGCTTCGTCGCGATGAATCCGGAGCGTCACGCCGCGTCGCACTGGGACTACTACCAGAGCCTCCTGCGCGGCGACGAGGAAGACGCCGAGGCGCACCGCCGTTTCTATGACGAATACAACGCGGTGCTGGACATGGCCGCGGAGTACTACCTGGAAACCATCCAGGTCGTGTTCCAGGAATTCCGTCTCGCGGAAGGCACGTGGAAGATCGACGGCCAGCTGGTGCGGCCGCAGGACATCAAGGCCACCGCGCTGTTCACGATCGAAGGCGAGCTCGACGACATCTCCGGCAGCGGCCAGACGGCTGCCGCGCACGAGCTGTGCACCGGCATCCCGGAGCAGGACCGCAAGCACTTCACCGCCGAGAAGTGCGGCCACTACGGCATCTTCTCGGGCCGCCGCTGGCGCACCATCATCTACCCGCAGCTGCGCGAGTTCATTCTCGCGCACAACAAGCGGCCGACCGTCGCGAAGAAGGAGCACGTGGAGGCCTGATGGCCCGATGACCCGATGGGTCCGATAACGCGTACGGCGGAATCGGTCCCACGGTTCGGGCAGCACGAAAAAAGACGGCGCCGGAATGCATCCGGCGCCGTCTTTTTTTTCAGTCATCCAGTGGCCGGTGGCGCGTCAGCGCCGCAGCAGATACGCGAGCAGCACCTCGGTGTTCATCTGCACGATCTCGGCACGCTCCCCCGCCGCGCTGAAGTCGCGGCCGAGCGTCGCATTCAGCGTGAAGCGGTTCGACACGATGTAGTAGCCGAGCCCCGAGAGGGTCACGTAGAAGCGCAACGGGTCGACGTTGGTCCGGAACAGGCCCGCGCGTTGGCCGCGCTCGAGAATGCTGCCAAGCGTCGCGACGATCGGCGAGATCATTTCGCGGATCCGCGTCGACTTCTGCATGTACCGTGCCTCATGCAGATTTTCGTTGTTGATGAGCCGAAGCAGATCCGGATGATCGCGGTAGTAGTCCCACACGAAATGCGCGAGACGCGTGATAGCTTCGACCGGCGCGATACCGCCGAGATCGAGCGTGCGCTCCGCTTCGGTGAGCGCGCTGAACGCGTGTTCGAGTACCGCGGTGAAAAGCTGTTCCTTGCTGCCGAAGTAGTAGTAGAGCATCCGCTCATTCGTTTCGGCGCGGCGGGCGATCTGGTCGACGCGCGCGCCGAATAAACCACCATTCGCAAATTCCTCCGCCGCCGCGAGCAGAATGCGACGACGCGTGCCTTCAGGATCTCTTTTGATTTTCGGCTGATTCATGGTGGCAGAGTGCTTCGTGAGCCGCGTTATCCAGATCGCGCCGCCGGCGTCTCCTCGCTTCCACCGACAGCGCTGAACGGGCGCGCCAGGTTGAGGGACACGCTCCTTTCTACGGTCTTTCCAAAAGCGCTTCGATTATGGCACACGGTTAGCCATTAGCAATCGGGGAAATCGGCGATAATGCATTCTTTGGCAACGCCGATCAAAAGCGCGGTGAGCCGCGGGATTGCGGCGGCGAGCGTTGTCGTCCTGCGAACCGCGCCGGCCCGTTCTGACGTCGTGACCGTGACCGATCCGAAATCACTCGCAGATCGCATCGAAGATCTGCTTCCCCAGACTCAATGCACGAAGTGCGGCTTTGACGGCTGCCGTCCCTACGCCGAAGCGATCGCGCGTGGCGATGCGAACTACAACCAGTGCCCGCCCGGCGGCGCCGAAGGCGTCGTGAGGCTCGCGTCGCTGCTCGGCAAGCCGGTGATCCCGATCAATCCCGACAACGGCGTCGAACGGCCGCGTCCACTCGCCGTGATCGACGAAACGCTCTGCATCGGCTGTACCTTGTGCATGCAGGCGTGTCCCGTCGACGCAATCGTTGGGGCACCGAAACAGATGCACACTGTCGTCGAAAAGCTGTGCACGGGCTGCGATCTGTGTGTCGCGCCCTGCCCGGTCGACTGCATCGCGATGGTCCCCGTCACCGGCAATCACACGGGCTGGGACGCATGGACGCAGCAGCAGGCCGACGAGGCGCGCGAGCGTCATGACCGGCGTCTTGTGCGGCTCAAGCTCGAACGCGAGGCGGCGGAGGCGCGTGCCGCGGCGCGACACGCGGGCGGCGGCAACGCGCCGAGCGAGCCTGCGCCGGCACCTGCGGGCGCAGCAAGCGGCGCCGCCACGACGCCCGCAACGGACGACGCCGAAGCGAAGAAACGCGCGATCATCCAGGCCGCGCTCGAACGCGCACGAAAGAAGAAGGAAGAGAGCGCGGCACTGGGCGCCGGACCGCGCAATACCGAGCACGTGAGCGCCGACGTGCAGGCGCAGATCGACGCGGCCGAAGCGCGGCGTAAGCGTCTCGGCATTGCCGCACAGCAAGGCGACCGGAACGACGTGTCGCAGCAGGACAAGGACAGCGACAAAAACAACGGCACCCAAACCGACGAAGCGAAACCGCCGCACCGCAAATAACGGCTACGACTCCATGAACGCAACCAAACGTCGCGCGATCTTCGAAGCGTTGCGCGAGCTCAATCCCGAGCCGAAGACCGAACTCGAATACACGACGCCGTTCGAACTCCTGATCGCCGTGATGCTGTCGGCGCAGGCGACGGACGTGTCCGTCAACAAGGCGATGCGCAAGATGTTCCCGGTCGCGAACACGCCGCAGGCCGTCTTCGATCTGGGCGAAACCGGCGTGACCGAATACATCAAGACGATCGGTCTTTACCGCACGAAAGCGAAGAACGTGATCGCCGCGAGCCGCATCCTGCTCGATCAATACGACGGCGAAGTGCCCGACGATCGCGCGGCGCTCGAGGCGCTGCCGGGCGTGGGCCGCAAGACCGCGAACGTCGTGCTGAACATCGCGTTCGGCGAGCCGACCATCGCCGTCGACACCCACATCTTCCGCGTCGCGAATCGCACCGGTCTCGCGCCCGGCAAGGACGTGCGCGCGGTCGAAAGCGCGCTCGAAAAATTCACGCCGAAAGACTTCGTGCAGCACGCGCACCACTGGCTGATCCTGCATGGGCGCTATGTCTGCAAGGCGCGCCGGCCGGAATGCTGGCACTGCGTGATCGAGCCGCTCTGCGAATTCAGGCCGAAAACGCCGGCGCCGGACCTCTAGGCGCTGCTCGGCACGCTGTCGCGTCGCGGCGTAAAATGCAGCGCTATCCGTTTTCGATTCATGGCCGCGCGGCCACCTGCATACCACGATGTTCAATCCCACCCGCGACGAAGTCCGACAGTTCTTCACCGAAACCTGGCGCAAGCAGCGCGCCGGCGAGATCCTGACGCCGCTCGAAGCGATCGCCGCCGACTGGATCGTCGAGCATCCCGAGTATCACGACGCGCTCGCCGATGCCGGCGCCGCTTCCAGCGACTACTCGCCGGAAGCCGGCCGGACCAATCCGTTCCTGCACCTGTCGATGCATCTGGCCATCAGCGAACAACTGTCGATCGATCAGCCGCCCGGCATCCGTGCCGCGCACGAACGGCTCGTCGCGCGGCTCGGCTCGACGCACGACGCGCAGCACGCGATCATGGATTGCCTCGGCGAGACGATCTGGGAAGCGCAGCGCAACAACACGCCGCCCGACACCGACGCGTACCTCGCGCGCATCGAGCGGCGCGCGTCGCGGGATTGAGCGGCTCCTCGTCGAGCGCGTACGCTCGGCTCACGCATAGCCCACATTTCGCAGATCGAGTAGGGTGAGGGGTTACCCCCTCAGCCCTCTCACACCACCGTACGTGCGGTTCCGCATACGGCGGTTCAGTTCATGCTCTGGAGGCGA
>NZ_QQOA01000018.1 GCF_003443895.1 Paraburkholderia phosphatilytica
CTGCTGGACCGTCACCCGGTGGCCCTGGGCGACGTATTTCTTCACCGTCTCGGGCGTCGCGGCGACGCGGGTTTCGTTCGCCCGCGTCTCGGCAGGCACTCCGATATGCATCTTCTATCCTCCTCGACCTTTCTGTTCTTCGAAACAACGTCAAAGTGGGGATGGGCCGACGACGGACGATGCCTGTCTGGTTCGCCGGCTTGCGGTGCAACGGCTACGGTGCCACTTTAACCGAAAGCGGGGGACGCACCTCAATCGGGCGGAACCCGGTACAAATTTTCACGCGTGCCCAATGCGGCGGGCATCGCACGGGCCGGGGCCGGAACCTTCCGCGCAACGCCCCGGGCAGCGCGCCCGGCAGCCCGCGCCGCCAGACGGTAAAATGCCGATCCATGAAACCGGAAACCTGGGCCCCGCACGTGACCGTCGCGGCCATCGCCGAACGCGACGGGCGCTTTCTCGTGATCGAAGAACACACGTCGGCCGGGCTGCGCCTGAACCAGCCCGCCGGCCATCTCGAAGCCGGCGAGTCGCTCCACGACGCGGTGATTCGCGAAACGCTCGAAGAAACCGCGCATCCGTTCGCGCCGCAGGCGCTGGTCGGCATCTACATGACGCACTTCGAGCGGCCGCAGCGCGAAGGCACGACCTACCTGCGCTTCACGTATTGCGGCGCGGCGGGCGAGCAGATCGCCGGGCGCGCACTCGACCCGGACATCGTCCGGGTGCTGTGGATGACTGCCGACGAACTGCGCGCCTGCCCCGAGCGGCACCGCACGCCGCTCGTCATGCAGTGCATCGACGATTACCTCGCGGGCCGGCGTTTCCCGCTCGACTTCGTGCACACGCACTCGGTCGGGCCGTCCCGGTCAAGCAGTGAGCAGAACCCATGAGCAAGCAGAAAGTAGTGGTCGGCATGTCGGGCGGCGTCGATTCGTCCGTGACGGCATGGCTGTTGAAGGAACAGGGTTACGACGTCGTCGGCCTCTTCATGAAGAACTGGGAAGACGACGACGACAGCGAGTACTGCTCGACGCGGCAGGACTGGATCGACGTCGTCTCCGTCGCGGACCTGATCGGCATCGACGTGGAAGCGGTCAACTTCGCCGCCGAATACAAGGACCGCGTGTTCGCGGAGTTCCTGCGCGAGTACTCGGCCGGCCGCACGCCGAACCCGGACGTGCTGTGCAACGCCGAGATCAAGTTCAAGGCGTTCCTCGACCACGCGATGTCGCTCGGCGCGGAAATCATCGCGACCGGCCATTACGCGCGGGTGCGTGAGCGCGACGGCAGTTTCGAACTGCTGAAGGCCTTCGATCACACGAAAGACCAGTCGTACTTCCTGCACCGGCTGAATCAGGCACAGCTGTCGAAAACGCTGTTCCCGCTCGGCGAGATCCCGAAGACGAAGGTGCGCGAGATCGCCGCGCAGATTGGCCTGCCGAACGCGAAGAAGAAGGACTCGACCGGCATCTGCTTCATCGGCGAACGGCCGTTCCGCGACTTCCTGAACCGCTACCTGCCCACCAAACCGGGCCCGATGAAGACCACCGACGGCAAGACCGTCGGCGAGCATATCGGCCTCGCGTTCTATACGTTCGGCCAGCGCAAGGGCATCGGTCTTGGCGGCAGCAAGGACGGCAGTGGCGAGCCGTGGTTCGTCGCGGGCAAGGACATTCCGTCGAACACGCTGTATGTCGCACAGGGCCATGACCACCCGTGGCTGCTCTCGCATTCGCTGTCGGCGGGCAACCTGAGCTGGGTCGCGGGCTACGCGCCCACCGACGGCTTCGCGTGCGCCGCGAAGACCCGCTACCGCCAGGCCGACGCGGCCTGCACGTTCCGCACGACGGCCAGCGACGGCCTCTTCGAGCTCCATTTCGACGACGCGCAGTGGGCTGTCACACCAGGTCAATCGGCCGTGCTTTACGATGGCGACGTTTGCCTCGGCGGCGGCATCATCGAGCACGCGGCGACTGCGCAGCCGGCGGCGTACAAGCCGCAGGCTGCGCTGCTAACGGCGCGCTGAGCCACATACGCTTCACCACGCTCGACGCTTCACGTTTCACCCGGCATCGCGCAGCAGACGGGCGCCCGCAGGTCGCGGGCGACGCCCCGCCCCACGCCGCGCATCGTCTGACGACAACAAGAGGAGTGCCATGTTTTCTCGACGCTATCTGGCGATGTGGTGCGCGACCGTACTGCTCGTCGCATGCGCGGCGGCCGCCGCGCTGCAGCACCTGTCGTGGTTCTGGATCATCGTGCCAGTGCTGCTCGTCGCGCTCGGCGTGTTCGACCTGACGCAGGAGCGCCACGCGATCCTGCGCAACTATCCGCTGTGGGGCCACTTCCGGTTCATGCTCGAGTTCATCCGGCCGGAGATCCGCCAGTACTTCGTCGAAGACGATACCGAGGAACGGCCGTTCTCGCGCGCGCAACGCAGCATCGTCTACCAGCGCGCGAAGAACGACGTGGACAGCCGCCCGTACGGCACCGAGCTCGACGTGAAGGCGGTCGGCCATGAGTTCATCAGCCACTCGCTCGCGCCGACGAAGCTCGCGGACCACGACTTTCGCATCATCGTCGGCAAGGACCGCCCGCACCCCTACTCGCTGTCGATCTTCAACATCTCGGCAATGAGCTTCGGCTCGCTGTCGGCGAACGCGATCATGTCGCTGAACCTGGGCGCGAAGAAGGGCAATTTCGCGCACGACACCGGCGAAGGCTCGATGTCGAAGTACCACCGCGTGCATGGCGGCGACATCGTGTGGGAAATCGCGTCGGGCTACTTCGGCTGCCGCAACGACGACGGCACCTTCAACGCGGACAGGTTCGCGCGCCAGGCGCACGAGCCGCAGGTGAAGATGATCGAGATCAAGCTGTCGCAGGGCGCGAAGCCGGGCCACGGTGGCGTGCTGCCGGCCGCGAAGATCACGCCGGAAATCGCGGAGACGCGCGGCGTGCCGATGGGCCGCGACTGCATCTCGCCCGCCACGCACTCCGAATTCTCGACGCCGCGCGGGCTGCTCGAATTCGTCGAGCGGCTGCGCAACCTGTCGGGCGGCAAGCCGACCGGTTTCAAGCTGTGCATCGGGCATCCGTGGGAATTCTTCGGCATCGCGAAGGCGATGCTCGAGACCGGCATCCTGCCGGACTTCATCGTCGTGGACGGCGCGGAAGGCGGCACCGGCGCAGCGCCGCTCGAGTTCACCGATCACATCGGCGTGCCGTTGCAGGAAGGACTGCTGCTCGTGCACAACACGCTCGTCGGCATTGGACTGCGCGACCGCATCCGCATTGGCGCGAGCGGCAAGATGATCACCGCGTTCGACATCGCGCGCACGCTCGCGATCGGCGCCGACTGGGTCAATGCGGCGCGCGGCTTCATGTTCGCGGTGGGCTGCATCCAGGCGCAGACCTGCCACACCGGCCGCTGCCCGACGGGTGTCGCGACCCAGGACCCGGTGCGTCAGCGCGCGCTCGTCGTGCCGGACAAGTCGGACCGCGTGTTCAACTTCCATCACAACACGCTGCACGCGCTGCAGGAGATCGTGCAGGCCGCCGGATTGCAGCATCCTTCGGATCTGCGCGCGCATCACATCGTGCGGCGCGTGTCATCGCATGAAGTGCGGCTGATGTCGGACCTGCTGAAGTATCTGGAACCGGGCGACCTGCTGGAAGGCCGCTACCGCTACTCGCTGTACGAGAAGTGGTGGCCGGTAGCGCGCAGCGATTCGTTCGCGCCGTATCTGGAGCCGGCGGCGGCTTGATGCCTGATGCCGCCGCCCGACCTTGACGGAGCGCCGGCGCGGAATCAGGCCGGTATCGTGTCGATGAACGACTGGCGCTGCATCAGTTTCTGGAAATGCCTGTCCAGGTTCGGATGCTGGTCGCGCCAGCCGAGATCAGGCATGCGGAAGTCGAGATAACCGAGCGCGCAGCCCACCGCGACGTCGGCGAGCGTGTAGTGGTTGCCCGCGCACCATGGCTTCGCGCCGAGTCCCTGCGACATCGCGACGAGCCCTTCGTCGACCTTGCGCCGCTGCCGCGCGAGCCAGGCTTCGCTACGCTGCGCTTCCGTGCGCAGCGTGCCTTCGAGGCGCATCAAGACGGCCGCGTCCATCACGCCATCCGCGAGCGCTTCCCAGCAGCGCACCTCGACGCGTTCGCGCCCGGACGGCGGGATCAGCTTGCCGACCGGCGACAGCGTGTCCACGTACTCGCAGATCACGCGCGAGTCGAACACGGCCTCGCCGTCTTCCATCACGAGACACGGCACCTTGCCGATCGGGTTGAAGTTGTGGATGGCGGTTTCCGCGGCCCACACGTCTTCCAGCACCAGCTTGTAGTCGATCTTCTTTTCGGCGAGCACGATCCGCGCCTTGCGGACGAACGGGCTGCCGTACGAACCGATGAGTTTCATCACACCTGCCTCAATTGGAATCCGGCGAAAGTATACGTTGCTTCCGGCCCCGCCAAGCGTGCCCAGGCGATCTTTCCCCCGCATCCGGGACCGCATGTGTGGATGGATTGCAACATTGCGGTGCTGGAGGCGGCGCGTCGAGTCGGCCGGACGGACGATGGCGGGACAGGGATGTAGCGCTACAATCGCACGATGAACCAGCCGACCGAACTCACCATCGCCATCGACGTCTATCGCCAGCGCCGTGAGCGCGTGCTTGCCGCGCTGCAGGCGGCGGGCGGCGGCGTCGCCCTCGTGCCCACCGCGCCGGAAGCGATCCGCAATCGCGATGCGGACTACCCGTACCGGCACGACAGCTACTTCTACTATCTGACCGGCTTCACCGAGCCCGAAGCGCTGCTCGTGCTGGACGCGAGCGCCGCCGCGGGCGAGCCGCGCGCCATCCTGTTCTGCCGCGCGAAGAACGTGGAGCGCGAAACCTGGGAAGGCTTCCGCTTCGGTCCCGACGGCGCGCGCGATGCGTTCGGTCTCGACGCCGCGTTCCCGGTCGACGACATCGATAGCGAACTGCCGCGCATCCTCGCGGGCAAGCCGGCGCTGCACTACGCGCTGTCCACCTCAGCGGAGTTCGACGGCAAGGTGCGCGGCTGGCTGGACACGGTGCGTGCGCGCGAGCGCAGCGGCGTGATGGCGCCCGCGGCATCGCACGACCTGACGCCGCTCCTGGACGACATGCGGCTCGTCAAGGACGCCCACGAGATCGCGATCATGCGCGCCGCCGCGCATATCTCGGCGCTCGCGCACCGGCGCGCGATGGCGGTGTGCCGGCCGGGCATCCGCGAGTACGAACTCGAGGCCGAGCTGCTGTATACGTTCCGCAAGCATGGCGCGCAGTCGCCGGCGTACGGTTCGATCGTCGCGGCCGGCGCCAACGCGTGCGTGCTGCACTACCCGGCGGGCAACGCGGTCGCGAAAGACGGCGACCTGATCCTGATCGACGCCGCGTGCGAACTCGATGGCTACGCGTCCGACATCACCCGCACGTTTCCCGCGAGCGGCCGCTACACGCCGGCGCAGCGCGAGCTGTACGACATCGTGCTCGCCGCGCAGCAGGCCGCCGTCGACGCGACCCGCCCCGGCGTCACGTTCGACGCGCCGCACCAGGCCGCGGTGCGCGTGCTCGCGCAGGGCCTGCTCGACACGGGCATCGTCGACCGCACGAAATTCTCGACCGTCGACGATGTGATCGCCGAGCGCGCGTATGCCCGCTTCTATATGCATCGCACCGGCCACTGGCTCGGCATGGACGTGCACGACGTCGGCGACTACCGCGAGCGCGGCGTGCCGGTCGACGCGGACGGCGTGCCGCCGTGGCGCACACTGAAACCGTCGATGGCGCTGACCATCGAACCGGGTCTCTATATCCGCGCGGCCGACGACGTGCCGGAGCGCTACTGGGACATCGGCATCCGCATCGAGGACGACGCCGTGGTTACGCCGGACGGCTGCGAGCTGCTGACGCGCGAGGTGCCGGTGGACGCGGACGAGATCGAAGCGCTGATGCGCGACGCGAAGGCCGCGGCCGGCAGCTGATGACGTACCGCGCGTGCATGATTCTCAAGCCATGAACGAAGCTTCCTCTCCCTCATCTTCTTCGCGCGACGCCGCTGATGACAGCGCGCAGGCACCGTTCGATTTCGACGTGACCATCGTCGGTGCGGGTCCGGTGGGCCTCGCGCTCGCGGGCTGGCTCGCGCGGCGCAGCGCGACGCGGCCGCTTTCGGTCGCGCTCGTCGATGCGCGCGAACCCGAAGAGGCCGCCGCCGATCCGCGCGCGATCGCGGTCTCGCACGGCAGCCGGGTGATCCTCGAACCGCTGCGCTGGCCGTCCGATGCCACCGCGATCCAGCGCATTCACGTATCGCAGCGCGGTCATTTCGGCCGCACGCTGATCGAGCACGACGAGCATGGTCTGCCAGCGCTCGGCTACGTGCTGCGCTACGGCTCGATCGTGCAGTCGCTCGCCGAAGCCGTGCGCGTGACGCCGGCGCACTGGTTCCGCTCGACCGCCGCGTTGCCGCCCATCCAGCAGGACGACGGCGTGACGCTGCCGATCGAAAGCGCGCACGTGACGCGGCAGTTGCGCACGCGCATTCTCGTGAACGCGGAAGGCGGGCTCTTCGGCGACAAGCCGCGTGCCGGGAATGGCGCAAGCGCCTCCGCGAATGGCGCGGGCGGCGACGCCGCGAGTGGTGCCAACAGCAGCGCGGCCGGCTCGCACCCGCACAAGGTCGAGACGCGCGACTACCGGCAGACGGCGATCGTCGGCACCGTCAGCGTGTCGTCGCCGCAGCCGCACGTCGCATGGGAACGCTTCACCCGCGAAGGCCCGATCGCGCTGCTGCCGATGGGCGGCGTGCGCGGCGGCGACTACGCGCTCGTCTGGTGCTGCACGCCGGATGAAGCGGCGCGTCGCATGCAGCTCACCGACGCAGCATTGCTCGCCGAGCTCGGCGCGGCCTTCGGTGACCGGATGGGCCGCTTCACACAGATCCGCGGACGCGCTTCGTTTCCGCTCGGTCTCAATGCGCTCGACGCGCTCGTCAAAGGCCGCATCGTCGCGATCGGCAATGCGGCGCAGACGCTGCATCCGGTCGCGGGCCAGGGGCTCAATCTTGGCCTGCGCGACGCGCACGCGCTCGCCGACGCGCTCGCGGTGCACGGCGCGACGCCAGTCGCACTGGCCGCGTTCGCGCAACGCCGCGCGCTCGACCGGCGCCTGACGATCGGTGCGACCGATACCCTTGCGCGCCTCTTCACCGTCGACGCCCCCGCGCTCGCCACGCTGCGCGGGCTTGCGCTGACGGCGCTCGAATTCGTCCCGCCGATGAAGACCGCGCTGGCCCGTCACATGATGTTCGGGCAACGCCGTTAATCCCGCTTCAGGTAAAAACGACAGCCGGCGCCGCACGCCGCACCGACTGTCGTGTGCGCGTGCGAAAGATCGCGCGACGTGCAGCGACGCTGCATTGCACTGTGACAATTTCGCTGAAGATTTAACGATTTAACGCGGCATCCGGTCCGCTGCCCTATCCGGTTAACGGTAAAATGCCCGTTTCCCCGTTCCATCATTTTCGCCGCGCCGGCATTGCCGGCGCTTCGCGCCATGCTCACTCTCGGCCCTCACAACCTGCGCAATAACCTGTTCGTCGCCCCGATGGCGGGCGTGACCGACCGGCCGTTCCGCCAGCTCTGCAAGAAGCTGGGCGCGGGTTACGCGGTCTCGGAGATGGTCGCGTCGAATGCTCAGCTGTGGAAAAGCGAAAAGACGATGCGCCGCGCGAATCACACGGGCGAGGTCGAACCGATCGCCGTGCAGATCGCGGGCGCGGATCCCGAGATGATGGCGGAAGCGGCACGCTACAACGTCGCGAACGGCGCGCAGATCATCGACATCAACATGGGCTGCCCGGCCAAGAAGGTCTGCAATGTCGCCGCGGGTTCGGCGCTGCTGCAGAACGAACCGCTCGTTGCGCGCATCGTTCGCGCGGTGGTCGAGGCGGTGGGCGTCGGCCCGGACGCGGTGCCCGTCACGCTGAAAATTCGCACGGGCTGGAACCGCGAAAACAAGAACGCGCTGACGGTTGCGCGCATTGCCGAAGATTCCGGCATCTCGATGCTGACCGTGCACGGCCGCACGCGCGCCGATCTTTATCACGGTGAAGCCGAATACGACACCATCGCCGCGGTGAAGGCCGCGGTCCGTATTCCGGTCGTCGCGAACGGCGACATCGTGTCGCCGCAGCGCGCGCGCGAAGTCCTCGCGGCCACCGGCGCGGATGCGATCATGATCGGCCGCGCGGCGCAGGGGCGTCCGTGGCTGTTCCGCGAAATCGCGCATTTCCTCGCGACGGGCGAGACCTTGCCGCCGCCGCGTGTCGACGAAATCCAGCAGATCATGAACGCGCATCTCGAAGATCACTACGCGTTCTATGGCGAATTCACGGGCGTACGTACTGCGCGCAAGCACATCGGCTGGTACACTCGCGGCCTTTCTGGCGCCAACGTGTTCCGGCACCGCATGAATACGCTGGACACGACGCGAGACCAACTGCTCGCCGTCAACGAATTCTTCGACGCACAGAAGGCGCTGTCCGAGCGCCTCGTGTACGTGGACGACATCAACAACGAAGGCGAGCCGGACCAAACAGACCGACTAGCAGCATGAGCAAGCACAACATCGAACAATGTGTCCGCGACAGCCTGGATATGTACTTTCAGGATCTCGACGGCTCCAACCCGCACGACGTCTATGAGATGGTGATTTCGTGCGTCGAAAAACCGATGCTCGAGGTGGTGCTCGAGCAGGCCGGCGGCAATCAGTCGCTCGCCGCCGAATATCTCGGCATCAACCGCAATACGTTGCGCAAGAAGCTGCAGCAGCACGGGCTGCTGTAACCCCCGCCGTTCCTGCCGCTTCCGCGTCCGCCCCGTCTTTTCGGCTTTTTCGCTCACATCATGATCAAGCAAGCGCTCCTCTCCGTCTCCGACAAATCCGGCATCGTCGATTTCGCAAAGTCGCTGTCGGAACTCGGCGTCAAGCTGCTGTCGACCGGCGGCACCGCGAAACTGCTCGCGGACGCAGGCCTTCCCGTCACCGAAGTGGCCGACTACACGGGCTTTCCGGAAATGCTGGACGGCCGCGTGAAAACGCTGCACCCGAAGGTGCACGGCGGCATTCTCGCGCGCCGTGACCTGCCGGAGCACATGGCCGCGCTCGAAAAGCACGACATCCCCACCATCGACCTGCTGGTGGTGAACCTGTACCCGTTCGTGCAGACGGTGTCGAAGGAGGAGTGCTCGCTGGAAGACGCGATCGAGAATATCGACATTGGCGGCCCGACGATGCTGCGCTCGGCCGCGAAGAACCATCGCGACGTGACGGTGATCGTCGACCCGGCGGACTACGCGGGCGTGCTCGACGAAATGCGCACCAGCAGGAACACGGTCAGCTACAAGACGAACTTCCGTCTCGCCACCAAGGTGTTCGCGCATACCGCGCAATACGACGGCGCGATCACGAACTACCTGACGAGCCTGACCGAAGCGCTGCAGCATTCGTCGCGCAACACCTACCCGGCCACGCTCAATGCGGCGTTCGAGAAGGTGCAGGATCTGCGCTACGGCGAGAACCCGCATCAGAGCGCGGCGTTCTACCGCGACATTTCGGTGCCGGCGGGCGCGCTCGCGAACTATCGCCAGCTGCAGGGCAAGGAACTGTCGTACAACAACATCGCCGATTCGGACGCGGCGTGGGAATGCGTGAAGACCTTCGATGCGCCCGCCTGCGTGATCATCAAGCACGCGAATCCGTGCGGCGTGGCGATCGGCGCCGGTCCGCACGAGGCCTATACGAAGGCGTTCCAGACCGATCCGACGTCGGCGTTCGGCGGCATCATCGCGTTCAACCGCGAAGTGGACGAAGCCGCGGCCCAGGCCGTGGCGAAGCAGTTCGTCGAAGTGCTGATCGCGCCGTCGTTCAGCGACGCGGCGCGCCAGGTGTTCGGCGCGAAGCAGAACGTGCGTCTGCTCGAGATCGCGCTCGGCGACGGACACAACGCGTTCGACCTGAAGCGCGTGGGCGGCGGCCTGCTCGTGCAGTCGCTCGACGCGAAGAACGTGCAGCCGCACGAGCTGCGCGTCGTCACGAAGCGCCACCCCACGCCGAAGGAGATGGACGACCTGCTGTTCGCGTGGCGCGTCGCGAAGTTCGTGAAGTCGAACGCGATCGTGTTCTGCGCGAACGGCATGACGATGGGCGTCGGCGCGGGCCAGATGAGCCGCGTGGATTCGGCGCGCATCGCGAGCATCAAGGCCGAGAACGCAGGCCTCAAGCTCTCGGGCACCGCGGTGGCGTCGGACGCGTTCTTCCCGTTCCGCGACGGCCTCGACGTGGTGGTGAACGCGGGCGCGACCTGCGTGATCCAGCCGGGCGGCTCGATGCGCGACGACGAAGTGATCGCCGCCGCGGACGAGCACAACATCGCGATGGTCATGACGGGCATTCGTCACTTCCGTCACTGATGCCATTGGCACCGTGGGCGTTGTAGACTCGCAGGCACCTAGTCTGCAACACAACCCATGAGAATTCTCGGCATCGACCCCGGCCTGCGCGTGACCGGCTTCGGCGTGATCGATCAATCCGGTCACCAGCTCAGCTACGTGGCGAGCGGCGTGATCAAGACGGCGGACGCCGATCTGCCGTCGCGCCTCGGCACCATCTTCGAAGGCGTGGCCACGCTGATCCGCCAGCATGCGCCCGATCAGGCCGCCATCGAAAAGGTGTTCGTCAACGTCAATCCGCAGTCCACGCTGCTGCTTGGCCAGGCGCGCGGCGCCGCGATCTGCGGGCTCGTGTCCGGCGGCGTGCCGGTGGCCGAATACACCGCACTGCAACTGAAGCAGGCGGTGGTCGGCTACGGCCGCGCAACCAAAGAGCAGATGCAGCAGATGGTGGTGCGCCTGCTGAACCTCACCGGCGTACCCGGCACCGACGCCGCCGACGCGCTCGGCATGGCGATCTGTCACGCGCACGGCGGCGGCACGCTGAGCACGCTCGGCGGCATCGCGCCGGCACTTGCGAAGAAAGGCCTGCGCGTGCGCCGCGGGCGGCTGATCGGCTAGGCTGCACACTTTGTACGCGCGGCACGTCGCGCCTCTCCCGCGCGCCGCCACTGCGCTACACTCGCCGCTACCGCCGCACGCGTCATCCCCCTTCCACGCTTTCACACGGTTCAACCCGCCATGATCGGTCGTATCGCCGGCATCCTGCTGGAAAAGAATCCGCCGCACCTGCTCGTCGACTGCAACGGTGTCGGCTACGAAATCGACGTGCCGATGAGCACGTTCTACAACCTGCCGTCGACCGGCGAGAAAGTAACGCTGCTCACGCAACTGATCGTGCGCGAGGACGCGCATCTGCTGTACGGCTTCGGCACCGCGCAGGAACGCGCGACCTTCCGCGAGCTGCTGAAGATCAGCGGTATCGGCGCGCGGATGGCGCTGGCGGTGCTGTCCGGCATGAGCGTCCACGAGCTCTCCCAGGCGGTCACGCTGCAGGACGCCGCGCGTCTGACGCGGGTGCCGGGCATCGGCAAGAAGACGGCGGAGCGGCTGATGCTCGAACTGAAAGGCAAGCTCGGCGCAGACATCGGCGCGGCGGCCGCGGCGGTGTCGGCTTCGGATCATGCTTCGGACATCCTGAACGCGCTGCTGGCATTGGGTTACTCCGAGAAGGAAGGGCTCGCCGCGATCAAGAACGTTCCCGCGGGCACCGGTGTGTCCGAAGGCATCAAGCTCGCGTTGAAAGTGCTGTCGAAGGCGTGATGTGCGGGCAGCGGGAGGCTTCCGCCTTTCGCTGCGGGTATCGCACGCCTGAGCTCGGAAACGGGCATCGCACGCCGCGCTGTGTGACGACACCTCGCCGTTCGGCCAGCTTTCCGACCCGCCACCGCGCGGTACAATGGCCGCCATGATCGAAACCGACAAACTCGGCGCTGAGCGCATCATCGCCGCCACGCCCGCATCGCCGAACGAAGAAGCGTTCGAGCGCGCGCTGCGCCCTCGCCAGCTCGACGAGTACGTCGGCCAGGAGAAGGTGCGCGGCCAGCTCGAAATCTTCATCGAGGCGGCCAAGCGCCGCTCGGAACCGCTCGATCACGTGCTGCTGTTCGGGCCGCCGGGCCTCGGCAAGACCACGCTCGCGCACATCATCGCGCGGGAAATGGGCGTCAATCTGCGGCAGACCTCGGGGCCGGTGCTGGAACGCGCGGGCGATCTCGCCGCGCTGCTGACGAACCTCGAACCGAACGACGTGCTGTTCATCGACGAAATCCATCGGCTGTCGCCAGTCGTCGAGGAAATCCTGTATCCGGCACTCGAGGATTATCAGATCGACATCATGATCGGCGAGGGTCCGGCCGCGCGCAGCGTGAAGCTCGATCTGCAACCGTTCACGCTGGTTGGCGCCACCACGCGCGCCGGCATGCTGACCAATCCGCTACGCGACCGCTTCGGCATCGTGTCGCGGCTCGAGTTCTATAACGCCGAAGAGCTGTCGCGCATCGTGCGGCGCTCGGCGGCGCTGCTCGGCGCACAGATTCACCCTGATGGCGCGCTGGAAATCGCGAAGCGCTCGCGTGGTACGCCGCGGATCGCCAACCGGCTGCTGCGTCGCGTACGCGACTATGCGGAAGTGAGGGCCGACGGCAACATCACGGCGACGGTCGCGGATGCGGCGCTGAAGATGCTCGACGTGGACCCGGTCGGCTTCGACCTGATGGACCGCAAGCTGCTGGAAGCGATCCTGCACAAGTTCGACGGCGGCCCGGTCGGCGTCGACAATCTCGCGGCCGCAATCGGCGAAGAGCGCGACACGATCGAAGACGTGCTGGAACCGTATCTGATCCAGCAGGGCTTCCTGCAACGCACGCCGCGTGGTCGCGTGGCCACAATGCTCACTTACCGGCACTTCGGGCTCGCCGCACCGGATGCGTCGAACCCGGTGCGCGGGTTGTGGGATCCGGAATCGGGTACGTCCTCGTAAGGCGAGCCTGATACCGCCGCAAACCGCGATAATCCGCCGCGGTTCAGCGCCCTGGCTCAGGCACCCGTTTCAGGTTGTCGTCCGCGCTGCCTGCTGCGCCCAGATGCACGACGTCGGCCCACGACACGATCGTCGCCTTCCCGTCATCGAAATCCACGATGTTCACGCTCGTGTTCAGGAGCGCGTAGTCGCGCGGCGCATCGAGCGTCAGGCCGCGCGCGAACCGGTGTGCGCAGTCGAGCACGCCACCGTGCGCGACGACGACGATCCGGCCGCCCGGATGCGCCGCGACGATCGGCTCGAGCGCGTGCAGCACGCGGTGATAGAACGCGCGCTGCGATTCGCCTTCGGGCGGCGCGAAGCCCGGATCGCGCGTTTGCCAGTGCGCGTATTCGTCGGGGAAACGCTCGGCAACCTGATCGCTGTCATAGCCCTGGAACGCGCCATACGAACGCTCGCGCAGACCGGCGTCGAGTTGCAGCGGCAGCTTCAGCGCATCGGCGATCGGCTGTGCGGTCTGTTGCGCGCGCAGCAGGTCGCTCGAATAGATGGCGTCGATCCGCGCGCCCGCTTTCGCTTCAGTTGCGAAGCGCTGCCCGAGCAGGCGCGCCTGCTCGATGCCGCTGTCGGCAAGCGGAATATCGATGTGCCCCTGGATCCGCTTGATTCGGTTCCAGTCGGTCTCGCCGTGTCGGATGAAGAGAATCTGCGTCGGCATGGGAAGTGGACGGCGTCGCGTGGACGCTCGAGTGTCGTTGGGCGAAGCGACATTGTCGCAAGAACGCGGGGCTGACGCGTGAATCGCGTTCGGCGCCCTTCTTGAAACTTCCTCGATCATGCGACCGAGGCGAGTGCTTCAAGGGCAGTCAAGGCTGCGTCTGCAGCCAGAAAGTCACCGGCCCGTCGTTGACGAGCGACACCTGCATGTCGGCGCCGAACTCGCCAGTCTCGACGATCGGATGGCGGCCGCGCGCCTCGGCAACGAAATAGTCGAAGAGACGCCGGCCTTCGTCAGGCGCGGCGGCGGGCGTGAAGCTTGGACGCAGGCCGCTGTTCGTGTCGGCGGCGAGCGTGAACTGCGACACCAGCAGCAGGCCGCCCGCGCGCCCCGCGCCATCGATGTTCTGCACGGACAGATTCATCTTGCCCGCCGCATCGCTGAACACGCGGTAGCCGAGCACCTTCGCGAGCAGCCGGTCCGCGGCGGCTTCGGTGTCGCCGCGCTCCGCGCAGACGAGCGCGAGCAGGCCCGCTTCGATCGCGCCCGTTACGCGATCGGCCACGCGCACGTCGGCGCGCTTCACGCGCTGGATCAGCGCGATCACGTGCGCCGCTCCAGCTTCGCGCAGGCAATCACCCCGGTCACGCGCATCACGCCGGTCACGCGCCGAGCGTCACGCGCGCGAAGCGGCGCTTGCCGACCTGCACGACGTACTCGCCCGCTTCGATCTTCAAGGCTTTGTCGCTGACGGTCACACCGTCGATCTTCACACCGCCCTGCTCGATGTTGCGCATCGCGTCGCTCGTCGAAGGCACGAGACCGGCCTGCTTCAGCATCTGCCCGATCGCGAGTGGCGCGCCCGACAGCGTGACCGACGGAATGTCGTCCGGCACGCCGCCCTTCGCGCGGTGATTGAAGTCTTCGAGCGCGCGCCCGGCATCGGCCGGCGAATGGAAGCGTGCAACGATCTCCTGGCCCAGCATCACCTTGAAGTCGCGCGGGTTGCGGCCCGCCGCGATTTCGCGCTTGAAGCCCTCGATCTCG
This sequence comes from Paraburkholderia phosphatilytica, assembly GCF_003443895.1. Taxonomy (GTDB): domain Bacteria; phylum Pseudomonadota; class Gammaproteobacteria; order Burkholderiales; family Burkholderiaceae; genus Paraburkholderia; species Paraburkholderia phosphatilytica. The sequence continues at coordinate 14,794 of NZ_QQOA01000018.1, forward strand.
TCCATCGGCCGGAACGACAGCAGTTCGAAGTAACGCCACATCAGCGTGTCCGAGATGCTCATCAGCTTGCCGAACATGTCGCCCGGCTTTTCGCTGATGCCGATGTAGTTGTTCTTCGACTTCGACATCTTCTCGACGCCGTCGAGCCCTTCAAGCAGCGGCATCGTCAGGATGCACTGCTGTTCCTGCCCGTACTGCTTCTGCAGTTCGCGGCCGACGAGCAGGTTGAATTTCTGGTCTGTACCGCCGAGCTCCAGGTCGGCATTCAGCGCGACCGAATCGTAGCCCTGCATCAGCGGGTAGAGAAACTCGTGGATCGAGATCGGCACGCCGCCCTGGAAGCGCTTCGTGAAATCTTCGCGCTCGAGAATGCGCGCGACCGTGTAGCGCGACGCGAGCTTGATCATGCCGTCGGCGCCGAGCGGCATCGACCATTCGCTGTTGTAGCGGATCTCGGTCTTCTCGCGGTCGAGCACGAGCGCGGCCTGCTCGAAGTAGGTCTTCGCGTTCGACTCGATCTGTTCGCGCGTGAGCGGCGGGCGCGTGGCGTTGCGGCCCGACGGGTCGCCGATCAGCGACGTGAAATCACCGATCAGGAAGATCACCGTGTGACCGAGGTCCTGCAGCTGGCGCATCTTGTTCAGCACGACGGTGTGACCGACGTGGATATCAGGTGCGGTCGGGTCAAGGCCGAGCTTGATCCGCAGCGGCACGCCGGTCGCTGCGCTCTTCGCGAGCTTCTGCGCGAACTCTTCCTCGATCAGCAGTTCGTCGACGCCGCGTTTGGTGACGGCGAGCGCGTGACGGACTTCGTCGGTGATCGGGTATGCGGGAGTGGGCTTGGCGGTGGACTCGGTGCTCATGCTCGAACGGGATAGCGCAAAAGCTGGATTGTCCCATAGATGCGGCGCGACGCGGCTGGAAGAAGGGTCACCGCGCGCGCGGATAATCTGCTACAACCTTTGGCATCGAACTTCGGCAAGGAGCAGCAAGGTGGCACAAGCGACCCCAGACGGCGTGTATTTCGGGCTGATGTCCGGCACCAGCATGGATGGCGTCGACGGCATCGCCGTCGAATTCACGCGCGGCAAGCCGCCGAAGGTGCTGGCCGATGCGTTCGTTGGCTTCTCGGAGGGACTGCGCGACGCGCTCTTCGCGCTTCAGCACCCTGGCGACAACGAGATCGAACGGGAAGCGCTTGCCGCGATCGCGCTGGCGGCGCGCTATACAGTCTGCTGTCACGAACTGATGCGCTGCGCGGGGAAATCCGCGGCGGATGTGCGCGCGATCGGCGTGCATGGCCAGACTGTGAGGCATCGGCCGGAAAAGGGCTACACGAAGCAGATCAACAACCCGGCGCTGCTCGCGGAGATGACGCACGTCGACGTGATCGCCGATTTCCGCAGCCGCGACGTCGCCGCCGGCGGCCAGGGTGCGCCGCTCGTGCCCGCGTTCCATGCGACGGTATTTGGCAAGCCGGGCGAAACCCGCGTGGTGTGCAATCTCGGCGGGATCAGCAACATCACGATTCTCGGCGCCGAAGGCGGCGTGCGCGGCTTCGACTGCGGCCCCGCGAATGCGCTGCTCGACGAATGGGCGCTGCGTCACATCGGCAAGCCGTACGACCAGGGCGGCCATTTCGGCGCGCATGGACAGGTGGACCGGCCGCTGCTGAACGCGCTGCTCGACGAGCCTTTCTTCGAGCTCCAGCCGCCCAAGAGCACCGGACGCGATCTGTTCAACCCGCGATGGCTCGACGCGAAGCTGCAGCCGTTTGCGTCCGTCGCTCCGGCGGATGTTCAGGCGACGCTCGCGGCGCTCACCGGCGTGACGGTCGCGCGCGAGATCGAGCGGCACGCGTCGGACTGCCGCGCGGTGTATGTCTGCGGCGGCGGGGCGCGCAATCCGGAGGTGATGAAGGCGCTGCAGACCGCGCTGGGCGAAAGCGGCGTCAGCGGCGTGCCGGTGTTGACCACCGATGCGCTCGGCGTGCCGCCGCATCAGGTCGAGCCGTTCGCGTTCGCCTGGCTCGCAATGCGTTGCGTAGCGCGCGAACCGGGGAATCTGGCCGCGGTGACGGGCGCGGCTGGGGAGCGGGTACTGGGAGCGATTTATCCCCGATGAGCGCGATAAGCGCGGCGAACTCGAGGACTGCCGGCCGTGGCGGCTAAAACAGCCGCCAAAACGAGAAACGGGGCCGAAGCCCCGTTCCGCTTGTCGAACCGCTGACCGCTGAGTTCAGACCGAGAACGACGAGCCGCAACCGCAGGTGGTCGTGGCGTTCGGGTTCTTGATCACGAACTGCGCGCCGTTGAGGTCGTCCTTGTAGTCGATCTCGGCGCCGACCAGATACTGGTAGCTCATCGAGTCGATCAGCAGCTGGACGCCGCTCTTGTTCATCACGGTGTCGTCTTCGTTGGTGGTTTCATCGAACGTGAAACCGTACTGGAAGCCCGAGCAGCCGCCGCCCTGCACGAATACGCGCAGCTTCAGCTCCGGGTTGCCTTCCTCGTCGATCAGTTGCTTGACCTTCTCTGCTGCCGCGTCGGTAAAGACGAACGGGGCCGGCATCTCGGTCACGGGGGTGTCGGTGACTGCGTTCATGTAGGAACTCTCCAGATAACTTCTAACCGCAATTGTAGGGCTTATCGAGATATCGTGCTGAAGCCCATGAAATCAACAGGTTCTTGCACTTTTTCCACCCTACCCGCCCGGCGGTCGGGCATGAACCCGAGCATGAAAAAAGCCGCCAGCGCTTGAGCGAAGGCGGCTTTTTGCAGCGGCTCCCGCCATGAGGCGGAAGCGGCCGAAGCGATTAACGCTTCGAGAACTGCTTCCTGCGGCGTGCCTTGTGGAAACCGACCTTCTTACGTTCCACTTCACGCGCATCGCGGGTCACGAAACCAGCGTTCGACAGTGCCGGCTTCAGCGTTGCGTCGTAGTCCATCAGCGCGCGCGTGATGCCGTGGCGAACTGCGCCGGCCTGGCCGGTTTCGCCGCCGCCCGTCACGTTCACCTTGATGTCGAACGTCGTGCCGTGGTTCGTGAGTTCCAGCGGTTGACGCACGATCATCAGCGACGTTTCGCGCGAGAAATAGTCAGCGATGGGCTTGCCGTTCACGACGATCTCGCCCTTGCCCGACTTGATGAAGACACGAGCGACTGCGCTCTTGCGGCGGCCCGTACCGTAATTCCAGTTACCGATCATGTGGGCTCCCCTTAGATCTCGAGCGCCTTCGGCTGTTGCGCCGAGTGCGGGTGCGTTGCTTCAGCGTAGACCTTCAGCTTCTTGATCATCGCGTAGCCGAGCGGACCCTTCGGAAGCATGCCCTTCACGGCCTTCTCGAGCGCGCGGCCCGGGAAGCGTTCCTGCATCTTGCCGAACGTCGTTTCGTAGATACCGCCCGGGTAACCCGAGTGGCGATAGTACTTCTTGTCCGTGGTCTTGTTGCCCGTGACCTTCAGCTTGCCGGCGTTGATGATGATGATGAAATCACCGGTGTCGACGTGCGGGGTAAATTCAGGCTTGTGCTTGCCGCGAAGACGGCGTGCCACTTCGCTGGCGACACGGCCGAGAACCTTATCCGTCGCGTCAATCACGTACCATTCGCGCTGCACTTCATGTGCTTTCGCGGAAAAAGTCTTCATGATCGATCCAAAAAATGTGCTGTGCCCTGTGTTCTTCCTGCTTGGTGGTGACGCCTATCTTTAAGCGTAGCGTCTTTGTGCAGGCTCTCCCTGTTCTTCTCCCGCGGGCATGATGCGGAAAAGCTCTGAATTATAAAGGAAATTGGGACCGCCCGTCAAAACCTGCGATCGGATCGCGCGATGGGCGCCTGGCGGCCACCCGTCGATGCTCGTAGCGGGACGCAGAAAGCGGCCTTGAAGCCTTGCGCCGGACGAAAAAAAACCCGAACGCGTTGTTCGGGTTTAATCCACCAAGAGGAGGGTGGAGGAGACATGCGGAGGTTGCCGAACCGCGACAACCAATGGAAACGATTATACGTAGTCACCCTGGTACGACGCAAGGAGATTTGCATCGTGAAAACAACAACCATAATGTGAAATACATTCCAGGCCTTCGATATCCTTGACTTTCTGGTTTAGATTCAATCACATACGCTGACACCGATGAACTTCAGGGCCACATCGGATAGAGGGAATCCCCTAAAACACGCGTTTTCGGGTCCAGTTCAGGCCCATGCGGCGACGCAGCAGACAATAGGCTTCGAGCCGTTTTCATGCCGTTACGGGGTGGCGGGCGCGCGCCGACGGCCCGTACTACAATCCTCGTCTCGGAATTGACGCGCAGCGCATGGAGCACAGGCATGGAATGCAAGGTTAGCTGGATGGGCCAGGACGGCATGGCATTCGCCGCCGAAACGGGCAGCGGACACCTCGTCTCGATGGACGGCGCGCCCGATGGCGGCGGCCGCAACCTCGCGCCGCGGCCGATGGAAATGGTGCTGGTCGGCACGGGCGGCTGCACGGCGTACGACGTCGTGATGATCCTGAAGAAGAGCCGCCAGGAGATCGTGGACTGCTCGGTGACGCTGAAGGCCGATCGCGCGAGCGAAGACCCGAAGGTCTTCACGAAGATCCACTTCCACTTCACCGTGACCGGCCGCAACCTCAACCCGGCGACAGTCGAGCGCGCGATCAACCTGTCGCACGACAAGTATTGCTCCGCGTCGATCATGCTCGCGAAGACGGCCGAACTGACGCACTCGTTCGATATCGTCGCGATCTGACGGGAAGCGATGCGTCCGCGAGCCCGGGACGCAAAGCGTTGCAAACGAAAATGCAAAAAGCCGGCGTGCATCCATCGCACGCCGGCTTTTTTTGTTCAACGACAAAGTGGGCCGATAAGCCGGATTCTGTGCACGCGCCGCGCCCGAAAGCGCGCCGCGCATGGCAGCCATTCCTCTAGGCGCGCCATTGCTGACGCGCTCAAGCTTCCTACCCGCTGACGCGACGGGGGCCCCGTCCTGCATCTCGAAAATGCCAGCCAGCCTACTTGGAATTGCTCCGGGTGGAGGTTACCGTGCCGGACTGCGTCGCCGCAGCCGCGGTGCGCTCTTACCGCACCGTTTCACCCTTACCTGATCCCGGCTTGCGCCGGGCCATCGGCGGTCTGTTCTCTGTTGCCCTGTTCCGCGTGTCGCCACGGATGGCCGTTAGCCATCACCCTGCCCTGTGGAGTCCGGACTTTCCTCGCCCCCGACGATCGAAACCGCCGAAGCCGCGACTGCCTGGCCCACTTTGCCGACGGCAATTTTACCATCGCCGACGTACGCGCGGCCTGCCTGCGTCAGCGCCGCCGCCCCGCGCGAAAAACCGATGCGTCGTCATAGAACGCTGGATCTTCGTTCGCGGGCCACCAGCCTGGAATGCCGAGCACCGGCAACGGCGCGAACACGCGGCCGTGGAGTTCGGTCGAACCCGCGAGCGCCCCGCTCACCGCCGCGTCCACCCACGCGTCACGCCGCGGTGCGGGCCACGCGAAATACCCGGGTGGCACATCGACGATCCACGCGTGCCCGGTGCAGGCCTTGTATGGCGCGATCAGCTTTTCGAGCAACGCGTGGCCAAGGCAGCGCACCTCGCAGCGCGTGCCCCATGCATCGCGCGGCGCGACGAACAGCGCGCGCCAGTCGAACGCACGCAACGCAGCCGTCAACCCCGGATCGGCGGAGATGAACAGCACCGCGTTTTCGTCGAAGAGCGTGAGCGCATCGCGCTCGCCGCCACGCGTCGGACCGACGCCGAGCACGTCGATCGCCGCGGACTGGCGCGCGTTCAACACCGCCTTGATGCGCGGGAACGCGAACCACATCGACGCGTTGAAGAAGTCGTGCAGGTTGTAGCGCGTGGGCACGGAGCCGGTAGATGCGATGTGCGCCTCGTAGGCGCTGCCCTCGGGCAGCTCGTCCTGCGCGATGAAGCGCAGCGGCATGCCGCGGCCTGTGGACTGTCCGCCCACGCGCGAGTCGGTGTTCATGCAGTCGAGCAGATCGCGGTAGCTCGCGAGCGCCGCTTGCTGCCAGCGCGTGCCGCGCTCAGCGAACGGCGCGAACCATGGGTCTCGCCAGTCGATGCGCGCGAACGGCTGCGCATCGACGGGAAGCGTGTCAGCCAAGTCGCCAGCCGATCGGTTCGCCGCCGCGCAGTGGCACGACCGGTGTATCGCCAGCTTCGATTTCGGCGGGCAGCGTCCATTGCTCGCGGCGCAGCGTCACCGTTTCCGCGCTGCGCGGCAGACCGTAGAAGTCCGCGCCGAAGAAGCTCGCGAACGCTTCGAGCTTGTCGAGCGCGCCAGCCTGATCAAATGCTTCCGCGTACAGCTCGAGCGCATGCAGCGCCGTATAGCAGCCCGCGCAACCGCACGCGTGCTCCTTCAAGCCCTTCGGATGCGGCGCACTATCGGTGCCGAGGAAGAAGCGCGGATTGCCGGACGTGGCCGCTTCGACGAGTGCGACGCGATGCGTCTCGCGCTTCAGCACCGGCAGACAGTAGTAGTGCGGACGGATGCCGCCCTGGAAGATCGCGTTGCGGTTGTACAGCAGATGATGCGCGGTGACCGTCGCACCGAGCATGCCCGGCTTCGCGTCGGCGTCGCGCACGTAGTCGGCGGCATCTTTCGTCGTGATGTGCTCGAACACGACCTTGAGGCCCGGAAAATCGCGGCGCAGCGGCGTCATCACGCGATCGATGAAGACCTTCTCGCGATCGAACAGGTCGATCGACGAGTCCGTCACTTCGCCGTGGATCAGCAGCGGCATGCCAGTGTCCTGCATCGCTTCGAGCGTCTTCGCGCACTTCGCGAGGTTCGTCACGCCTGCGTCGGAGTTGGTGGTCGCGCCGGCCGGATACAGCTTCACGCCGTGCACGAAGCCGCTTTCGCGCGCGCGGCGGATTTCGTCGGACGGCGTGTTGTCGGTCAGGTACAGCGTCATCAGCGGTTCGAACTTCACGCCCGCCGGAATCGCCGCGACGATGCGCTCGCGATACGCGCGCGCCATCTCGGTGGTAGTCACCGGCGGCTTCAGGTTCGGCATGATGATCGCGCGGCCGAACTGGCGCGCGGTATGCGGCAGCACGGCGGCGAGCATCGCGCCGTCGCGCACGTGCAGGTGCCAGTCGTCGGGACGCGCGAGCGTCAGCGTGGTCGGGGAAACGGTGGAAGCAGTGGTGGCAGTCATGGCGTGCAGGAAGCGAATACGGGATCGGGGAGAGGGTCGCGCGCTACGCATGTGAGCGGCGCACGAGCAAAATACGAGCGACGCTGCGGCAACACGTTTGCCGCCCAGGCGCCCGCCGTGGACAAACCGCAACATTGCGGCCGGTTTGGCCATTTATTTCGCTGTTTGCCCCATGCGGCGCGGTGCTATCCTTCTGTATCGATATTGTAGCGGGTCGCGGTGAAGCGCTTGCGGTCCGCCCTTCGCTTCGCATCCGCATCATGTGCCAACTTCTCGGAATGAACTGCGCCGCGCCGACGGACGTCACGTTCTCGTTCACCGGTTTCGCGGCGCGCGGCGGCGTCACCGATCACCACGCTGACGGCTGGGGCATCGCGTTCTTCGAGGACAAGGCCTGCCGCCTGTTCATCGACCATCAGTCGTCAGCCACGTCGCCGATCGCCGACATGGTCAAGCGCTATCCGATCAAGTCGAAGAACACGATCGCGCATATCCGCAAGGCCACCCAGGGCCACATCCAGCTCGAAAACTGCCATCCGTTCTTGCGCGAGCTGTGGGGCCGTCACTGGATCTTCGCGCACAACGGCGACCTGAAAGACTTCGCACCGACGTTGAACGGCGTGTATCAGCCGGTCGGCACCACCGATAGCGAGCTGGCATTCTGCGCGTTGCTGGAAGGGCTGCGTAAGCACTTCCCCGGCTCGACGCAGCCGGCGCTGGGCGAACTCTTCGGCGCATTGGCCGAACTGACCGCGGAGATCACCCAGGCGGGCGTGTTCAACTTCCTGATGTCGAATGGCCAGGCGCTGTTCGCGCATTGCTCGACGCATCTGCACTATCTCGTGCGAAGCTGGCCGTTCTCCACCGCACATCTCGTCGACGCGGATGTCTCCATCGACTTCGCGCAGTACACGACGCCCGAAGATCGCGTGGCCGTAATCGCCACCCAGCCGCTCACCGACAACGAAGTGTGGACCGCATTCGCACCCGGCGACCTGCTGATGTTCCAGTGCGGCGACGTGCTCGCGCGCACCAACGTGCCGGTGCCGGAATCGGTGCTGGAAAAACTGCGTAACCCGGCCTGCGATGCATCGGCTTCGGCGTCGACGGTCGCGAAACTCGTCGAGCCGGCCGGCATCGATATCGAAGCCGACGACGACCGCGAAGCGGTCAACGCCTGAAGGAAGGCGCTGTCCTGTTCAATGCAGGATCTTCGCGAGGAAATCCTTCGCGCGATCCGACTTCGGGTTCGCGAAGAAATCTTCCTTGCGGTCGTCTTCGACGATCACGCCCTTGTCCATGAAGATCACGCGATGGGCGACCTTCTTCGCGAAGCCCATCTCGTGCGTGACGCACATCATCGTCATGCCTTCCTGCGCGAGCTCGACCATCACGTCGAGCACTTCGTTGATCATTTCCGGATCGAGCGCGGACGTCGGCTCGTCGAACAGCATCGCGACCGGGTCCATCGACAATGCCCGCGCGATCGCCACGCGTTGCTGCTGACCGCCGGACAGTTGCGCCGGAAACTTCTCGGCATGCGCGCGCAGGCCCACGCGATCGAGCAGCTTCAGCGCCTTCGCGACCGCCTCATCCTTCGGGCGGTTCAACACCTTGATCTGCGCAAGCGTCAGGTTTTCCGTGATCGACAGATGCGGGAACAGCTCGAAATGCTGGAACACCATGCCCACGCGCGAACGCAGTTTCGACAGATTGGTGCCCTTCGCACCGACCGACATGCCGTCGACGACGATCTCGCCCTGCTGGAACGGCTCCAGTCCGTTGACGGTCTTGATGAGCGTGGACTTGCCCGAGCCTGACGGCCCGCATACCACGACGACCTCGCCTTTCTTGACTTCGGTCGTGCAGTCGGTCAGCACCTGAAACTGGCCGTACCACTTCGAGACGTTCTGGAGAGAGATCATGCTGCGCCTGTCCGTTCGGATATCCGTATGCGAAATGGGCAAACAGTATCATCCCGGCGCCCCTGGCGTCACGGCGGTCAAAAATCCCCGGGCGTCGAGCGCATTCCGGTCGCGCGCGATGCGATGACGATGCGCGTCAGTCGATCGGTCTGTCGTTCGGATTCTTGAAGACGGCCTTGATGTCGTCGTTCTCGGGAAAGTCCAGGTCGAGGCCGTTCGGCGGAATCGGCGACTCGAACCACTTCCGGTAGATCTGATCGGCTTCGCCGCTCGTCTCCACTTTCGCGATTGCGGCGTCCACGACCTTTTTGAACTCCGCGTCGTTCTTGCGCATCATGCAGCCGTACGCTTCGCGCGACTGCGGCGCGCCGAGAATCACGTACTGGTTCGGGTTGTTCGATTTCGCACGCTCGCCGGCCAGCAGCGCATCGTCCATCATGAACGCGACCGCGCGCCCCGATGACAGTGTCGCAAACGATTCACCGTGGTCTTTCGCGCTGATGATGTTCATCGCCATGCTGCGGTCCTGGTTCATCTTGCGCAGCAGACGTTCGGATGTGGTGCCGGCAGTCGTCACCACCGTCTTGCCGCGCAGGTCGTTCCAGTCGTGGACGCCGGAGTCGCGCTTCGTCATCAGCCGCGTGCCGATCACGAAGATCGTGTCGGAGAACGCGACCTGCTGCTGGCGCTCCAGATTGTTGGTGGTCGAGCCGCATTCGAAATCGACGGTGCCGTTCTGCACGAGCGGGATGCGGTTCTGCGGCGTGATCGCAACGAGCTTGACCTTCAGGTTAGGCATGTCGAGCTTCTGCCGGATCGCGTCGACGATCTTCCACGCGAAATCCGTCGAGTAGCCGATCACGTTCTGCTGGCTGTCGTAGTAAGCGAACGGAATCGACGACTCGCGATGGCCAACCGAAATCACGCCGGTGTCCTTGATCTTTTTCAGCGTGCCGGCTTCCTGCGCGCATGCCGTTGCCGCGACCAGCGTCAGGGCGGCCATCCATGGCGCGACCCATACCACCCTCATGTCGTCCCCTTTTGTGTCGCCCGAGTCGCGCAAGTGTAGCAAGTCGCTCGGCGTTCATGACATGGATGTTAACCATGTCGACTATGTCGTCGTGTTCTGCCTCCCACATAACGCACAAAAAACGGGCGACGCCCTGGAAGGCGTCGCCCAACTTGGAGCTTGCAGTTTTCTGTCGAATGCTTGCCGTTACGTTTCGATGCCTGTTTCCGTGCGTCGAACGTATGCGGACGGTGCGACGCATTCGATCAGGGGTACAGACCACGCATTTCACGCGCCTGAAGGATGCGCTTGCACGCGACGATGAACGCCGCCGTACGCACCGACACGCCCTGCTCGCTCGCCACCTGCCACACCGCGGCGAACGCCTCGCGCATCACGCGTTCGAGTCGCTGGTTGATCTCGTCTTCGGTCCAGAAGAAGCTCGAGAAGTCCTGCACCCATTCGAAGTACGACACCGTCACGCCGCCCGCGTTCGCGACCACGTCCGGGATCACGAGGATGCCCTTGTCGTGCAGGATGTCGTCGGCCGCCGTGGTGGTCGGGCCGTTCGCGCCTTCCACGACGATCTTCGTCCTGATCTTGCCGGCGTTCTTTTCGGTGATCTGGTTTTCGAGCGCGGCCGGAATCAGGATGTCCGATTCGACCGTCCAGAAGTCTTCGTTCGCGATCGTGTCCGCTTCCGGATAGCCGCCCACGCCGCCGTGCTTCGCGACGTGCTCGAGCAGCGCGCCCGCGTCGATGCCGGTGGATTTGTAGAGCGTGCCCGTGTGGTCCTGCACCGCGACGATCTTCGCGCCGGCTTCCTGGAACAGCCGAGCCGCGATGCCGCCGACGTTGCCGAAGCCCTGCACCGCGATGCGCGCGCCTTCGATTTCCATGCCGATGCGGCGCGCCGTTTCGCAGCCGACGACGAACACGCCGCGGCCGGTCGCTTCGCGGCGGCCGAGCGAGCCGCCGAGCGTGATCGGCTTGCCGGTCACGACGCCCGTGGCCGTTTGGCCCTGGTTCATCGAGTACGTGTCCATCATCCACGCCATGATCTGCTCGTTCGTGTTCACGTCCGGCGCGGGGATATCGGTGTTCGGTCCGATGATGATGCCGATTTCGCTGGTGTAGCGGCGCGTCACGCGCTCGAGCTCACCGCGCGACAGCTTGCGCGGATCGAGACGGATACCACCCTTCGCGCCGCCGTACGGCACGTTCACCGCGGCGTTCTTGACCGACATCCACGCGGACAGCGCCATCACTTCCGACAGCGTCACGTCCTGGTGATAACGCACACCGCCCTTGCCCGGACCGCGCGACACGTTGTGCTGCACGCGATAGCCTTCGAAGTGCGCGACGGTGCCGTTGTCGAGTTCGATCGGCACGTCCACCACGAGAATCCGCTTCGGACGCTTCAGGGTTTCGAGCCAGCGCGACAGCGAACCGAGATACGGCGCGACGCGATCGACCTGGCGCAGATAGTTGCCCCAGGGACCGAGGTCGTCGGCATGAAGATAGGAGGGAATGGACTGCTGGGAGATAACAGAAGAGGCAGACGACGATTGGGACGACATGAACGCTCCGGCGGTCGATGAATGCTCGCCATTTTGGAAAATCGCCTTCGCGAAATCCAATGCCGTTTGGTCATCCCATTATGTTTTTCTTGCATAACGCATCGAAGCCCCTTGCGGCGGGAGTTTTGCCGGAGTACATGCGCGCGAAAGCGCGAGGCAATAACCTGTTGCGGGTTTTGCTTGCTGCCACGTTGTCTTTGCCCGATGAAGCTTATGTCTGGCTGTCTTGCGCCAGTTCGCCGGTTACCACGTCCCACAAGGCACGGGCCACTTCGTGACGCGCATCGTCGCCTTGCGCGGCAAGCTTGTCGCGATAGAGGCGGATCTCCATCGTCAGCGTGAACTGCCCGCCGGTGGTGCCGCGCGCGGCGCGGTCGAGGCGGATCAGGTGACCTTCGGCGACGGAATCTTCGACCGCGCTGTGTGGCAGAAACGCGATGCCGTGCCCCGCGAGCGCCATCGCCTTCAAGCCTTCGGCCATGTCGGTTTCGTACACGCGGTCCAGGTAGACGCGCGACGGCGCGTTCGCGAAGATCACCTCCGTCATGCGGCCGAGGTATGCGTTCGGCGTGTACGACAGATACGGCGCGGGCGCATCGGCGGTGCCGGGCAGCATGTAACGCGGCCGGCCCGCGCGCGTGGCCGCCGAGAACGGACTGATCGGCTCGATGCCGAGCGTCAACATGTCATAACGTGCTGGATCGAGCGCAACCGGATGGCTCGGATGGTGGTAGCCCATCACCAGATCGCAGCCGCCTTCCACCAGCGACAGCACCGCATCGTGCACGTTGAGCGCGCGCAGCCGCGTGTGGATCGAGCCGAGCTTCGCTTCGATGCGCTGCAGCCAACGTGGAAAGTAGGTCAGTGACAGCGTATGCGGCACCGCGAATTCGATGGTCGCCGCCGGCGTCGTGGTGTGGCCGCGCAGCAGCGTACGGGCTTCGTGGAACTGCGACAGCATCGCGAGCGCCTGCTCGTAGAAGACCTGGCCGGCGTTCGTCAGGCGCGTCGGATAAACCGAACGGTCGATCAGTTCCGTGCCAAGCCACGCTTCCAGTGCCTGGATGCGGCGCGAGAACGCCGGTTGTGTGACGTGTCGTAACTCGGCCGAGCGGCTGAAGCTGCGGGTTTCAGCGAGCGAGACGAAGTCTTCGAGCCATTTGAGTTCCATGCAGCAGCTTCCGCTTAGAGGACGTGTGAGCTTAGAGGGTCAAGGCAAACGAAGCCGCCATTCTAGCGGGGTCGGCCGGGCCGGCTGCACATCCGGTGGTAAAATTCGCGGTTCTCCTCGGATTTCTCCGTCTTCTTTACGTTCTGCGTGGCCCCATCATGTCCGACACCCGCCCCGACACCCTGTTCGCGCTGACCGCGCTCTCCCCGCTCGACGGCCGTTATGCGTCGAAGACCGAAGCCCTGCGCGAATGGCTCTCGGAAGCCGCGTTCATGCGCCATCGCGTGACGGTCGAGATTCACTGGCTGATCGCGCTGTCGCACGCGGGCTTCGTTGAAGTGCCGCGTTTCTCGAAGGAATCGGAACAGTTCCTGCTGCAATTGATCGAGCGCTTCACCGCGCACGACGCCGCGCGCATCAAGGACATCGAGCGCGTGACGAACCACGACGTGAAAGCCGTCGAATACTGGCTGAAGGAATCGGTAAAGGGTCAGCCGGAGCTCGAGCGCGCGAGCGAGTTCATCCACTTCGCGTGCACGTCGGAAGACATCAACAACACGTCGCATGGCCTGATGCTCGCGGGCGCGCGTGAGCACGTGATCGTGCCGGCGCTGCGCTCGGTGCATCAGCGGCTCGTCGCGCTCGCGCATGCGCAGGCCGATCAACCAATGCTGTCGCGCACGCATGGTCAGCCCGCAAGCCCGACCACGCTCGGCAAGGAAATCGCCAACGTCGCCGCGCGTCTTGCGCGCGCGATCACGCGCATCGAGAAGGTCGAACTGCTCGGCAAGATGAACGGCGCGGTGGGCAACTACAACGCGCATCTGTCCGCGTATCCGGAGTTCGACTGGGAAGCGTTCTCGAAGGACGTCGTCGAGAACCGCCTCAAGCTCAGCTTCAATCCGTACACGATTCAGATCGAGCCGCACGACTACATGGCCGAACTGTTCGATGCCGTGGCGCGCGCGAACACGATCCTGCTCGATCTCGACCGCGACGTGTGGGGCTACATCTCGCTCGGCTATTTCAAGCAGAAAACGAAGGCCGGCGAAATCGGTTCGTCGACGATGCCGCACAAGGTCAATCCGATCGACTTCGAGAACTCGGAAGGAAACCTCGGTCTCGCGAACGCGACGCTGCGCCATCTGGCCGACAAGCTGCCGGTGTCGCGCTGGCAGCGCGATCTGACGGATTCTACGGTACTCCGAAATATTGGTGTCGCGTTCGGCTACTCGCTGCTCGCGTACGATGCGCTGACACGCGGCATCGACAAGCTCGAAGTGAACCCGCAGCGTCTGAACGACGACCTCGACGCGACGTGGGAAGTGCTCGCCGAGCCGGTGCAGACAGTGATGCGCCGCTATGGCATCGAGAATCCGTACGAGCAGTTGAAGGAACTGACGCGCGGCAAGGGCATCACGCGCGAGGCGCTGCGCACGTTCATCGGCGGTCTCGCGATTCCCGAGGACGCGAAGCAGCGTCTGCTCGATATGACGCCGGGTTCGTATGTGGGCAAGGCGGCGGAGCTGGCGAAGCGGATTGCATGAGGCGTTTGACCGGCCGCTGCTACTGCATCGCATGAATTGTGCGATGTGATGCCTGAATAAATGACAAAGCCCCGCGCAGTGGATGCACTGCGCGGGGCTGTTGCTTTTCACACGCTCAACGCGTTTCGAGCTGCTTCAACACTTCATCGACGATCTGCTCGGGCGTCAGCGAGATGCTCACTTCGATCGCTTCGTCAGGACCCGGCACTTCGAGCGTATCGAGCTGGCTCTTCAGCAGCGACGGATCGAAGAAATGCCCGGTGCGCGAATTGAGCCGCTCGCGCAGCAGCGCTTCCGATCCTTCCAGGTAGACGAAGATCACGTCCTTGTCGCCGTCGCGCAGGATGTCGCGATACGAGCGCTTTAGCGACGAGCATGTGAACACCGCGGTCTCGCCCGCGCGCTGCTTCGCTTCGATCGCGGCCCGGATGGTACGCAGCCACGGCCAACGATCTTCGTCGGTGAGCGGGATGCCCTTGTGCATCTTCTCCTTGTTGGCGGCGCTGTGAAACGCGTCGCCATCCGTGAATTCGCAGTGAAGCCGCTCGGCCAGCAACTCGCCGATCCGCGTCTTGCCCGCACCCGACACACCCATTGCGATCAGAATCATTCAACTGCTCCTTGCTTGAACTACGCGCTACATGACCTACGCGAGCCTTACACGACCGTCGCGAGCGCGAAGGTCAAAGCCAGCCCCAACAGCGAGATGATGGTCTCGCACAGCGACCACGTCTTGAACGTCTGGCCGACTGTCATGCCGAAGTACTCCTTGATCAGCCAGAAGCCGCCGTCGTTCACGTGCGAGAAAATCAGCGAACCCGATCCCGTGGCAAGCACCAGCAGTTCCGGCCGCACCTGCACAGCGCCCGTCGTCACGATCGGCGCGACGATGCCGCAGGCAGTCGTCATCGCGACCGTCGCCGAGCCGGTTGCGAGGCGGATCAGCGCCGCGACCATCCAGCCGAACATCAGCGGCGACAGATGCGCGCTCGTCGCGACGTTGATGATCTCCTTCGAGATGCCGCTATCCATCAGCACGCGCCCGAAGCCGCCGCCCGCGCCGACGATCAGCGTAATGCCCGCGATCGGCGCAAGACAGTCGCCGCAGAACTTCTGGATCTGCTCTTTCGTGAAGCCACGCTTCGCACCGAAGGTCCAGAAGCTGACGAGTACCGCGATCAGCAGCGCGACGTCCGAGTTACCGACGAATTTGAGCAGGTCGTTCGGCAGCGTCTTCGGCGCGAATACCAGATCGGCCCAGCTGCCGATCAGCATCAGGATCACCGGCAGCAGGATCGTGAGCAACGTGATGCCGAAACTCGGCAGCTCGCGCTGGTGCTCTTTGTCCTCCGCCTGGATGAACTGTGCGGCGAGCGCGTTGTGCTCGGGCAGCTTCACCGTGCGATGGATCAGCAGCGCGAACAGCGGACCCGCGACGATCGCTGTCGGAATGCCGATGATGAGACCGTATGCGATGGTCTTGCCGATGTCGGCGTGATACGCCTGCACCGCAAGCATCGCGGCCGGGTGCGGCGGAATCAGACCGTGCACGACGGACAGCCCCGCGACCATCGGCAGACCGATCAGCAGCAGCGATTTACCGGTGCGCTTCGCGACGTTGAACGCGATAGGGATCAGCAGCACGAAGCCGACCTCGAAGAACACCGGCAAACCGACGATGATCGCGACGAACATCATCGCCCAGTGAATGTTCTTCTCGCCGAACCACTCGATCAGCGTGGTCGCGATGCGCTCCGCACCACCGGATTCGGCCATCATCTTGCCGAGCATCGTGCCGAGACCGACGACGATCGCAATGTGGCCAAGCGTATTGCCGTTACCGGTTTCGAACGACTTCACGATCGTGCCCATCGGCATGCCGGCCACGAGACCGAGCAGCAACGACACGATGATGAGGACGAGGAACGGATAGACCTTGAAGCGCGTGATCAACAGGATCAAGAGCGCGATCGCGATCACTGCGTAGACCAGCAGCATGCTGCCGTGAGCAACTTCCATGAAGCCCCTCCCTTGGTGTTATCGAGCGGGCGTATTACCTGACGTCACCTTCGCTCTGTGTCGATTTTATGGAAGCGTCGCCTCGAATCACGACGCACTGCATCGCGCGGACCCGTACGTCATCGCGCGCGTTCATCGCTGTGGACGCTGAATTTTACTGTCTGCGAGCGGAAAACGGGCTTCGGGTTTGCCGTTGTTTGCGGTTGTCCGAGGGGCTGGATTGGTGATGCGGTGCAGCGCGTGAGCGACGCATTCCTCGCCGATGTGGCGATGCATCGGCCATCAAAACGAACGCCCCGCCGACGACGGCTACTGCTGAAGCCGCATCGGCGAGGCGTCTTGTATTGCTCTGCCGGATCGAGCGTGGCGCGCTTCTCGAGCGCGCCGGTTTCGTCAGCCTATATCCGGCCTTGCACTTCCGGGTTCACTTTCAGTGCGCAGGCGCAGCAGCAAGCTGGCTGGCCGCGCGCGCGAGGCGCGTGACTTCGTCCCAGTTCTGCGCGGAGACGGCGGACTTCGGCGTCAGCCACGATCCGCCGACGCACACCACGTTCGGCAGCGCGAGGAAGTTCGGCGCCGTCTCGGCGGTGATGCCGCCCGTCGGGCAGAACTTCAGTGTCGGAAACGGACCATGGAACGCCTGCAGCATCGGCACGCCGCCCGCCTGTTGCGCCGGGAAGAATTTCACGGTTTCGTAACCGAGTTCGAGCGCGACGATGATGTCGCTCGGCGTCATCACGCCCGGCAGCAGCGGCAAGCCGGCGTCCTGCGCGGCCTTGTGCATGTCCTTCGTAAGACCCGGCGACACGCCGAACTTCGCGCCCGCCTTTTTGGCCTGCGCGCAGTGCTCGGGCCGCGTGATCGTGCCCACGCCGACCACGATATCTTCGGCCAGGTGGCATGCGCGTTCGATCGCCTGCAGACCAGCCGGCGTGCGCAGCGTGATCTCCAGCACCTTCACGCCGCCCGCGTGCAGCGCGCGCGACACGTGCTCGCCCTGCTCGGCGGTATCGAATGCGAGCACCGGAATCACCGGGCCGAGGCGCACGATTTCAGCGACTGTCTTGTCCGTCATGATCAGACTCCCTCTTTCTGCAGCGCGGGATGCCGATGCGCCGCTTCGGTTTCGCCCGTGAGCGGGCCAAATACCGACGCGCCCAGTTCCGCCGGCGCCGCAGCGGAACGGAACACGCCGAACAGTTCGCGGCCGAAGCCGACTTCGTTGTCCGCCTGATGGAGCGGCTGCGCGACGGAGCGCGCGTCCCACGCTGCATCGTCGAGCTCGACGTCGAGCACGCCGGCTTCCGCGTCGATCACCAGCATGTCGCCGGTTTGCACCTTGCCGAGCGGGCCTTGCAGCAACGCTTCCGGCGACAGGTGGATCACCGCCGGCACCTTGCCCGACGCGCCGGACATGCGGCCGTCCGTCACCAGCGCGACGTGGAAACCTTGATCCTGCAACACGCCGAGCAGCGGCGTCAAACGATGCAGCTCAGGCATGCCGTTTGCCCGCGCGCCCTGGAAGCGCACCACGGCAATGAAATCGCGCTTCAGCTCGCCGTTGTCGAACGCTTCCTGCACGGCTTCCTGCGAATCGAACACGATCGCCGGCGCCCGGACCTTGCGATGTTCCTTCGCCACCGCGGAGATCTTGATCACGCCGCGGCCAAGACGGCCTTGCATCAGACGCAGGCCGCCATCCGGCTGGAACGGTTCTTCGATGCTGCGCAGCACCGCGCGGTCACCGCTTTCCGCCGCGCCGTCGACCCACGTGAGCTTGCCGTCGATCAGCTTCGGCTCCTGCGTGTAATGCTTGAGCCCAGGGCCCGCGACCGTCTTCACGTCTTCGTGCAGCAGACCGCCTTCGAGCAGATTGCGCACGAGGAACGCGACGCCGCCCGCCGCGTGGAAATGGTTCACGTCGGCCTTGCCGTTAGGGTAGACCTTCGCAAGCAGCGGCACGCTCGCGGAGAGTTCGTCGAAGTCGTTCCAGTCGATGATAATGCCCGCCGCACGCGCGATCGCGACCAGGTGCAGCGTGTGGTTCGTCGAGCCACCCGTCGCGAGCAGCGCGACGATGCCGTTGACCACCGCCTTCTCGTCGACCACGTGGCCGATCGGCGTGTAGTTGCCACGTTCGACGGTAAGATCGAGCACGCGGCGCGCGGCCTGCGCGGTGAGCGCGTCGCGCAGCGGCGTGTGCGGATGCACGAACGCCGAGCCCGGCAGATGCATGCCCATCACTTCCATCAGCATCTGGTTGCTGTTCGCGGTGCCGTAGAACGTGCAGGTGCCGTGACCATGGTACGCGGCGGCTTCCGACTCCAGCAGCTCATTGCGGCCGCATTCGCCGGTGGCGAAACGCTGGCGCACTTTCGCCTTGTCGTCGTTGGTGATGCCGCTCGTCATCGGCCCCGCGGGCACGAAGATGGTCGGCAGATGGCCGAACTGCAGCGCGCCGATCATCAGGCCTGGCACGATCTTGTCGCAGATGCCGAGGCACAGCGCCGCGTCGAACATGTTGTGCGTGAGCGCGATCGCCGTGCTCATCGCAATGGTCTCGCGCGAGAACAGCGACAGCTCCATGCCCGCGTTGCCCTGCGTGACGCCGTCGCACATCGCCGGCACACCACCCGCGAACTGCGCGACGCCGCCGTTTTCGCGCGCGGCCTGCTTGATGATGTCCGGGTAGGTTTTGTAGGGCGCGTGCGCGGACAGCATCTCGTTGTAAGACGAGACGATGCCGATGTTCGGCTCGCGGATCTGCTTGATGACGAGCTTGTCGTTGCCTTCAAGGCCTGCGAAGCCGTGCGCGAGATTCGCGCACGACAGCGCGCCACGGGCCGGGAAGCGGCCCTGCGCGCGGTCGATGTGGGCGAGGTAGGCGTCGCGGGTCGGCTTGCTGCGCTCGATGACGCGCTCGGTGACCTTGATCAGTTGCGAATGCGGGGAAACCATCGAAGCTCCTTCATCGCTGGCTGGTTCGTTACGGCCCTGCGTTCAGCGCCGGACGTGAATTCGGGGAATGCCGGGTGCGGTGTGTCTCCTGCTGCTTGCTGCATGTGCTGCTTCGCTGCTTTTGTCTGCCGGCAACGCGCAGTTTAGTAGAAAAACTACAAGACTTCAATGTCTGGTTGGTTCGATGCATGCGGCGCATGAATCGGGCCGTTTTGCCTACGCTGAGTACGATTTCCGTTGCACCGCAACTTTCAGGGATAACCCTGACATGTAGTTATGTAGTTTTTGTACAAATCTGGATCGTGCGCTATAGTCCGGGCAACGCTTTTCAGCATAGTGCGGGTTTTTCGATGATGCTGTCCCAGGTAGAGGAAATGCGCGATCAGTTACGCCCTTCCGAGCGGAAGCTGGCGGACTACGTGCTCGAGGCGCCGCGCGAGGTGCTCGATCTGTCGATGACAGAAGTCGCGACGCGTGCGGGCGTCAGCCAGCCGACCATCGCGCGTTTCTGCCATGCGCTGGGTTTCTCCGGTTTTCGCGAGTTCAAGATCCGGCTCGCGCAAGGCATCGCAACCGACGTGCCGGCCGTCTACCGCGATGTGCAGCCGGATGAACCGACGCCGGGCGTCGCAGCGAAAGTGCTCGACCGGACGATCGGTGCGCTGATCCAGGTTCGCAACAACCTGTCGACGGATAGCGTCGCTGCGGCCATCGATGTACTGGCGAACGCGAAGCGCATCGAATTTTACGGCGCGGGCGGGTCGGGCATTGCCGCGCTGGATATGCAGCACAAGTTCTTTCGGCTTGGCATGCCGAGCGTCGCGTATTCGGACCCGCATACGTTCCTGATGTCGGCAGCGCTGCTTGGCGAAGGCGACGTCGTCGTCGCGATATCGAACACGGGGCGCACGCGGGACATCATCGATGCGGCGCGCTCGGCGCTTGCCGGCGGCGCGAAAGTGATCGGCGTGACGCACGGCAGTTCGCCGCTGGCCCGGCTGGCGACAATCGGCCTGTTCGCGAACGTCGACGAAGACACTGACATCTTTTCGCCGATGACGTCGCGCACGTCACATCTCGCGATCGGCGACATTCTTGCGGTTGGGGTGGCGCTCAGGCGTGGACCCGAGCTCGCAGAACGGCTGGCTGGAGCGAAGGACCTGATCGCGCGGCGCAGAGTGGGCGGGGAAAGCTGACCTGTCCGGCCCGGCCACGCAACTCACGCAACAGCAGACAGGCAAGCGCATACCGCACCGTATGGCGCAGTGAAACTTCAATGAAATGGAAACGCGCGTCCGGCGGGCAGCCCTGCCTCATTCAAAATGGCTTGATCACCACCAGCGCCACCGCCGCGAGCATCCCCAGCACGGGAAGCTCGTTGAACATCCGGTACCACTTGTGCGAGCGTGTGTTTTCCCCGCGCTCGAACCGCCGCAGCAGCACGCCGCAATAGGCGTGATAAGCCACTAGCAGAGCCACGACAAAGACCTTGGCGTGAATCCAACCCTGCCCGCGACCGATACCGATAACGAGCCACAGCCAGAGTCCGCACAACAGCGCAGGCACGGCAATAAACGACATGAACCGAAACAGCTTGCGCGCCATGATGAGCAGCCGGGCAACGGCAGCAGGCTCAGTCTCCATTGCCAGATTCACAAAGATCCTGGGCAGATAGAACAAACCAGCGAACCAGGCAGCAATCAGAACGATGTGAAAAGTCTTGATCCAGAGCATCTTCAGTTCCGTTATCGCGAGCAAGCGATCAGAAAAGTGGCCGGATTTGTTGCGGAAGGCTGAACGGCGACAGCGATCACTGCCGCCCTTCCCCATGCCCCAACACGACATACTTCATCGACGTCAGTCCTTCCAGCCCCACCGGCCCACGCGCATGGAGCTTATCGTTGGAAATCCCGATCTCCGCGCCAAGGCCAAATTCGAACCCATCGGCGAATCGGGTCGAAGCGTTCACCATCACGCTGGCCGAGTCGACTTCGCGCAGAAAGCGCATCGCGCGGTCGTGATCTTCGGTGACGATCGCATCCGTGTGATGCGAGCCGTATTCGTTGATGTGCGCGATCGCATCATCCAGACCGTCCACCACCTTCACCGCCAGCACCGGCGCCAGGTATTCGGTGCGCCAGTCTTCCTCGGTCGCATCGACCAGCGGTGACACCCCCGCCGCAGACAGCACAGTACGCGCCGCCGAGTCCACGCGAAGTTCGACGTCCTTCCCGCGATACAACCGCCCGAGCGCCGGCAGCACCTCGTTAGCAATCCCGTGCGCAACCAGCAGCGTCTCCATCGTGTTGCACGTACCGTAACGATGCGTCTTCGCGTTATCGCAAACGGTCATCGCCTTCGCGAGATCAGCACGATCATCGACGTACACATGGCAGATTCCATCGAGGTGCTTGATCATCGGCACCCGCGATTCCTCAATCAGACGCGCGATGAGACTCTTACCCCCGCGCGGCACGATCACATCGACGTACTCGATCATCGTGATCAGCTTGCCGACTGCCGCACGATCCGGCGTCTCGACCACCTGCACGGCATCCTGCGGCAAACCTGCCGCCGTCAAACCCTCGCCGATCAAACGAGCAAGCGCCGTGTTGCACTCGATCGCCTCCGAGCCTCCGCGCAGAATCGTCGCGTTACCGGACTTCAGGCACAGCGCGGCTGCATCGATCGTCACGTTTGGCCGCGACTCGTAGATGATGCCGATCACGCCCAGCGGCACGCGCATCTGGCCGACCTGAATCCCGCTCGGCCGATACTTCAGATTGCTGATCTCGCCGATCGGATCCGCCAGCGACATCACCTGCCGCAACCCTTCGACCATCGTCTTCAGCGCCTTGTCCGACAGCGTCAGACGATCGATGAACGCAGCGTCGTGGCCTTTGTCTCGTGCCCGCGCGAGGTCCCGCGCATTCGCTTCCTTCAACAGTGCCGAATCGCGTTCGATCGCGTTGGCGATCGCTTCGAGCGCGGCGTTCTTCGCCGCCGTCGTCGCGCTCGCCATCGCCCGCGACGCCTTGCGCGCGCGGCGGCCGAGATCGGTCATGTACTGGTCGATGTCCATCGTGTGTCTCTACGGTAGTTCTGTGTTGTCGCAGGCGCGGACGGTGCGCCGCAAACCGCGCACCGTGCCGAGGTAGCACGTTTCAGACCGCGCGCTGTGAAGAAGAAGCACGCATCGGCGGTCGCGGCGGCTTCGGCGACGACGGCGTATCGCTCGCGCGCGCAACCGTCATCGCGAGTTCGAACAGCCCATCCCACGGATCAGGCGGTGGGTCGTTACGATGATCCGAGCGCGCACCTGCGCCGCCCGACAGGCCCTTCACCTGCCGATCCAGCTTCGCCGCCAGCGCGAGGCCCTTCTCCAGCGCAACTTCATTGATACGCGACAACGCCGGCCCGACGAGCCGCTCACGCGGCCCCCAAACCCGGTTCTCTCGCAGCAGCATCGGCAAAGGCTTGCCCGCAGCCACGCCACGCTTCACGCGCAGCAGCATCCGCACTTCCTCGACGACGGCCCACAGCACGAGCACCAACGCCTCGCCTTCACCGCGCAGCCCATCGAGCATCCGCGTCAAACGACTAACGTCGCCGGTCAGCATCGCCTCGTTGAGCTTGAACACGTCGTAGCGCGCGACATTGAGCACAGCGTCCTGCACCTGCTCGAGACTCAGCGCGCCAGCCGGATACAGCAGCCCGAGCTTCTGGATCTCCTGATGCGCGGCAAGCAGATTCCCTTCTACTCGCTCGGCAATGAACTGCAGCGCACGCCGGCCTTCATCGCCAGGCGCCACGCGCTGCTGTTGCTGCGCAAGCCGCTGACCAACCCACGCCGGCAACGCCGCCCGCTCGATCGGATCGACCTTCAGCGCCACACCCGCGTCCATCAGCGCCGTGAACCACGCGCCTTTCTGCGTGGCTGCATCGAGACGCGGCAGCGTGATCATGGTCAGCACATCCTGGTTGCCAGCTGCCGACGACGCGAGCGCACGCAGCGCCTCGCCGCCATCCTTGCCAGGCTTCCCCGAAGGAATCCGCAGCTCGACCAGTTGCCGGTCGCCGAACAGCGACATCGACTGACTCGCGCCCAGCAGCGAACTCCAGTCGAAGCCACGCTCGACCGTGAACACCGAACGGTCCGTATAGCCAGCCGCACGCGCGCAAGCCCGAATCCGGTCGCACGCTTCCTGCACGAGCAGATGCTCGTCGCCATAGACGACGTACAAACTCGCGAGACCTTTCGCGAGGTGCGGTTCGAGCGCATCGAGTCGCAGTTGCATGAAGACAATGCCTGGGCGGTCAGTACAACATGAAAAACAAACCCATCACAGCGGCGGCGGCGGCAACGGCGCGCGCGGCGAAATGCCCGGCACCGTCTGGCCCGGAGCCGGATGCAGCGAGTGCACCACGCCGAGACGCCGTGTCAGCTGATCGACCGCGTCGTTCTGCATATCGGCGAACAGCACGTCGCTTTCGGCGGCCTTCGCCTGCGAGAACTGGTCGCTATACGTCATCGCGCGGTTGAGGTGGATCGAGCTCGGCGGAATCAGCACGGTGCCGTCCTTGCCGGTGAGCGAGTAGTTCAGCGCGTAGTCGAGCTCATACTCTTCGACCACACCGAGCGAGCTGAGCGTCAGCACACCGGTACCGCGCGATTCGCTGACGTTCAGGATCGCGTCCGCATTCGCCGCGGAACTCACGATCACCGTATCGCTGCCACCCTGCACCATCCGCGTCAGACGCGCGGCGACAGGCGCCGGCGCGCCGTTGATCACGAGGCGCTTGAACGCGTAATCCTGCTGGCCGCGCAGCTGAAAACCGCACGCCGAAAGCACCGACACGCCGCACGCCAGCACCAGAAACATCAATCTGCGAGTCACATTCGCTCCTGTTGCGCGACCAGACAAATCAGACAAATCAGACAAACCCGAGGCCGCGTCAAACCACGACGTTCACGAGACGTCCCGGCACAACGATGATCTTCTTCGGCGCGCGGCCTTCGGCGAACTTCGCGACCATCTCGTGCGCGGCCGCAGTCTGTTCGATCGTTTCGCGCGAAGCACTCGCCGCGACCGTCAACGCACCGCGCACCTTGCCGTTCACCTGCAGCACGAGTTCGATCTCGTCCTGCACGAGCGCGGCCTCGTCGACCTTCGGCCACGGCGCGTCGAGCAGCGTACCGAACTCGTCCGCGTAAGCCAGTTCCTGCCACAGCTGGAACGTGAGGTGCGGGACGACCGGATACAGCACGCGCAGCAGCACGCCGAACGTCTCGCGTACCACCGGAGCCGACGCGTTCTTCGCGCCTTCGACCGCGTTCAGCATCTTCATCGCCGCGGACACAACCGTGTTGTACTGCAGCCGCTGATAGTCGAAATCGGCCTGCTTCAGCACCGTGTAGATCTCGCGACGCAGCGTCTTGTCCGCGTCGCTCAACTGCGCGGCATCGAAGCCTGCGCGAGCACGCAGCGCCTCGGCGTTCGCGTGGCTATACGCCCACACGCGACGCAGGAAGCGGCTCGCGCCTTCCACACCCGCGCCCGACCACTCGAGCTGCTGTTCCGGCGGCGCGGCGAACATCACGAACAGTCGGGCGGTATCGGCACCGTACTGGTCGATCAGCATCTGCGGATCGACGCCGTTGTTCTTCGACTTCGACATCTTCTCGACGCCGCCAAGCGTCACCGGCAAGCCATCGGTATTGTGCGTCGCGCCGATGGGGTGACCCTTGCCGTCGTGCGTGACCGTCACGTCGGCCGGGTTGTACCAGGTCTTCTTGCCCGCCTCGTTTTCGCGGTAGTAGGTTTCGTTCAGCACCATGCCCTGCGTGAGCAGGTTCTTCGCCGGCTCGCCGAACTTCACGAGACCGAGGTCGCGCGATACCTTCGCCCAGAAGCGCGAGTACAACAGGTGCAGAATCGCGTGCTCGATGCCGCCGATGTACTGGTCCATCGGCATCCAGTAGTCGGTGCGCTCGTCGACCATCGCCTTCGCATCCGGCGCCGCGTAGCGGTAGAAGTACCACGACGAATCGACGAACGTGTCCATCGTGTCGGTCTCGCGCTTCGCGGGCGAACCGCACTTCGGGCACGAGCAGTTCACGAACGCTTCGGACTTCGCGAGCGGATTGCCCGTGCCGTCCGGCACGAGGTCTTCCGGCAGCACGACCGGCAAATCTTCGTCCGGCACCGGCACGTCGCCGCACGACGGGCAGTGGATGATCGGAATCGGCGTGCCCCAGTAGCGCTGGCGTGAAATGCCCCAGTCGCGCAGACGCCACGTGACCTGTTTGTCGCCAAGGCCCAGCGCGTTCAGATCAGCAGCGATCGCATCGACGGCTTCCGCGTACCCGAGGCCATCGTACCTGCCGCTGTTGATCAGCCGGCCGTTCTCCTTGTCGCCGTACGACTCCTGCCATTCATCCGTGGAGAACGTCTGGCCTTCGACGGCGACGACCTGCTGCACCGGAATGCCGTACTTCTTCACGAACGCGAAGTCGCGCTCGTCGTGCGCCGGCACGCCCATCACCGCGCCTTCGCCGTAGCTCATCAGCACGTAGTTGCCGACCCACACCTCGACGGGCTCCTGCGTGAGCGGATGCTTCACATGGAAGCCGGTGGCCATGCCCTTCTTTTCCATCGTCGCAACGTCGGCTTCCGCCACGCCGCCGCGCTTGCATTCTTCGATGAACACCTGCAGCGCGGGGTTGTCGCGCGCAAGGCGCGTGGCGAGCGGATGCTCGGCCGCGACCGCGCAGAACGTGACGCCCATGATCGTGTCCGCGCGCGTGGTAAACACACGCAGCAGCTTTTCTTCGCCATCGAGCGTGTACGGGAAGCCGAAGTTCACGCCGAAGCTCTTGCCGATCCAGTTCTGCTGCATCACCTTCACGCGCTCGGGCCAGCCAAGGCCGTCGAGGTCGTTCAGCAGTTCATCGGCGTACTGCGTGATGCGCAGGTAGTACATCGGGATTTCGCGCTTCTCGACGAGCGCGCCCGAGCGCCAGCCGCGACCGTCGATCACCTGCTCGTTCGCGAGCACGGTCTGGTCGACCGGGTCCCAGTTCACGGTGCCAGTCTTCTTGTACGCGATGCCCTTTTCCAGCATGCGCAGGAAGAACCACTGGTTCCACTTGTAGTAGTCCGGCTTGCAGGTGGCGATTTCGCGTGACCAGTCGATCGCGAGGCCCATCGCCTGCATCTGGCCTTTCATGTACGCGATGTTGTCGTACGTCCATTGCGCGGGCGGCACGCCGTTCGCCATCGCCGCGTTTTCGGCAGGCATGCCGAACGCGTCCCAGCCCATCGGCATCAGCACGTTGTGGCCGTTCATGCGCAGATAGCGGTACATCACGTCGTTGATCGTGTAGTTCCGCACGTGCCCCATGTGCAGCTTGCCCGACGGATACGGCAGCATCGACACGCAGTAGAACTTCGGCTTGTCGTTCGCTTCCGTGGCGCGGTACGCGTCCACGGACTGCCACTGCTCGCGCGCGGCGGATTCGACGTCGGAGGGAACGTATTTTTCGTGCATGGTGTGTGGATCGCCGGGCCCGGTGCCGATGCACCGCGCCATCGTGCTTCTGATGGATTTGAGATGTCGCTTCCCCGGACGACGGGGAAAGGGCTGATTATACCGCCCGATATGGGCGACGGCGCCGCAGGGGCGGCACGTTGGCCAGATGGACGAGGGGTGCTG
Organism: Paraburkholderia phosphatilytica; assembly: GCF_003443895.1. Classification (GTDB taxonomy): domain Bacteria; phylum Pseudomonadota; class Gammaproteobacteria; order Burkholderiales; family Burkholderiaceae; genus Paraburkholderia; species Paraburkholderia phosphatilytica. The sequence continues at coordinate 41,921 of NZ_QQOA01000018.1, forward strand.
GGCGTTGCGTGCGTCAGTGGCCGTTGTCGCCCTGGCCGCTGCCCTGCTGCGGTAGCTCCGTCACGAACCCCAGCCGCTCGACGCCTGCCTGCTGCGCCGCGCCCATCACCTGCGCGATCACGTCGTAGCGCGTATCGCGCGCGGCGCGCAGATGAATTTCCGGCTGATCCGTCGCGGACGCCCTGCCCGCCTGCACGAGACGCGAGCGCACTTCGTCCATCGTCTGCTGCGTGCCGTCCCAGTAGAGCTTGCCGGCAGCGTCGATGGATAGCGTGATGGTCTGCGGCGTCTGCCGCGCGGCCGGCGACGCGACCTTCGGCAAGTCGAGCCGGATCGCGTGTGTGAAAAGCGGTGCCGTGATGATGAAGATGACGAGCAGCACGAGCATCACGTCGATCAGCGGCGTCATGTTGATGTCCGCCATCGGTGCTGCCTGCTGCCTGTTTTCGAGTCCGCCGAATGCCATCCCGAACTCCTTCAATGCTGCGAAACGTCGCTCGACTGAACCTCGGGCGCCGGCCGCACGGTATTGGAAGACGACATCGACGTCACCGTATGTGCCGGCTGCGTAGATGCCGCCGCGGACGAAGGCGGACACACGTACGCATGCAGATCGTGCGCGAAGCCATCGAGATCCTCCGACACCTGCCGCGCGATCCGCCCGAGCACGTTGTACGCGAGCACCGCGGGAATCGCGACCACGAGCCCGAACGCGGTCATGATCAGCGCCTCGCCGACCGGACCCGCGACGTTTTCGATCATCGCCTGCCCGCTCTCCGCGATGCTGCCGAGCGCGTGATAGATGCCCCACACGGTGCCGAGCAGGCCGACGAACGGCGCCGTGCTCCCCACCGACGCCAGCAGCACCTGCCCGAACTCCAGCCGCCGCTGCGACGCGTGCAGCGCCTGCCGAAGCGCGCGCAGCACGCGTTCGCTGCGCTCCACCTTGCCGAGCAGCGCGCCGGGCATGTCCGCTTCGGCCGCGTGCAGCGCCGCCTCGGCGAGCGGTGCGAACACGCGCTCACGATCGGCGATCCGCAAGGTCGCTATACCGTCCGACAAAGTCGGCGCACGCCAGAACAGCGCGACCGCGCGCGGCCCCTGGCGGCGCGCGCGCGTGAGGATCCAGCTCTTGACGATCAGGAAGCACCAGCTCGCCACCGACATCGCCAGCAGCACGTACGCCACGCCATGCGTGACGGCGTCGCTGGTTTCGAGGTAGTGGAAGATGCCGGTGGTTGCCATCGAACGTTGGAACCTCGCGGTTGGGTCAGAGAGAAAAGGCAGGTGGTACGTAGTAACGCACCACCGCCGATGTCGCTGCAGGCCAGGCTACGCGTCAGCGCAGCCCGAGCACGTCCTGCATGTCGAAGAGGCCGCTCGCGTGGCCTTCGAGGAAGCGCACGGCGCGCAGCGCGCCCTGTGCGTAAGACTGGCGGCTCGCCGACTTGTGCGTGATCTCGATACGCTCGCCGATGCCGGCAAACAGCACCGTGTGATCGCCGACGATGTCGCCGCCGCGAATGGCCGAAAAGCCAATCGTGGACGGATCGCGCTCGCCGGTGATGCCCTCGCGACCATACACCGCAACGTCGTCGAGCTTGCGCCCGAGCGCGCCCGCGACCGCCTCGCCCATCATCAGCGCGGTGCCCGACGGCGCATCGATCTTGTGACGGTGATGCGCCTCGATGATCTCGATGTCATAGCCGTGCGAGAAATGCTGCGCGGCGTACTCGAGCAGCTTCAGCGTCACGTTCACGCCGACGCTCATGTTCGCCGCGAACATGATGGCGATCTTGCCCGCCGCGGCGCGCATCTCGGCTTTCTGCTCGTTGCTGAAGCCGGTCGTACCGATGACGAGTTTCACGCCATGCTTCTGCGCGGCCGCGATGTGCTGCATCGTGCCTTCAGGACGCGTGAAGTCGATCAGGTAATCGGCTTCGCCGAATACGCGGTCGATGTCGTCGGTCAGCACGACGCCCGTCTGTTTGCCGAGGAATGCGCCCGCGTCCTGGCCGAGATGCGGCGAGCCAGCACGGTCGAGCGCGCCGGCGAGCGTCGCATCGGGATCGTTGAGGACAGTTTCGACGAGCATCCGGCCCATACGGCCGGACGCCCCAGCAATGGCAATCTTCATGGCGAAATCAGCTACCCGTTCCCGGTGTGGTCGAGTTGGTCGAGTTCGTGTTGTTGTTCGGCGCACCGCTGTCGCCGCTGCCGCTACCCGTCGGGCCGACCGGGTTCTCCTGGCCCTGCCCCTGGAAGGTAGGCTGCGGCGGACGCTGGAGCTGGATCTGCGGCGTGGCCGGCGAGATCGTGCCCGGCGGCATGTCGACGCTCGGGTTGCCCGCGCGCACCGACGGCGTCTGCCGGCCGGTCGGCGCCTGCACCGCTTCCGTTGCGCGGTTCGCGGCGGCGGCGGCCTGCGCGTTCGGGCTCGTGTCCGGCAATGCGGCGGCGGCTGCCGCTGCATCCGTAGACGGCGAACGCGTCGCGTCCTGCGTCGACGTGGCCGACGAAGCCGCGGTGGCCGGCGGCAGCGCGGCGATACCGCTTGCCGCTGCTGGCGCGCTGGCCGGCTTCGGAGCGGCGACCTTCTTGCCCTTGCGGTCGCCGTCGATGTCCGCGAGCAGTTCGAGGTTCGACGGCAGATCTTCACCGCCGCTCCAGCTCGAAACCGTGTCGCCGCCGAAGTTCACGATGAAGTCACGCTGCTGCACGACCGAGGTCGAGCCGCGCTTGAAATAGAAAACGTAGTCCCAGCGGTCTGCATGGAACATGTCGGTCAGCAATGGCGTACCGAGCAGGCGACGCACCTGGTCGCGCGTCATGCCGATCTTCATCTGTGCGGCCATTTCGCTCGATACGAAGTTGCCCTGAACGATGGTGATGCGGTACGGCGTGATGCTTTGCGCGATCTTCTGCGACACGCTGTCATACGTCGAGCATCCGGCCAGCGCCGCGATGGCCGCGGCAGCGATCAAGGTGCTCCGCACGCGGCTCCCCCGATAGATCAATAAAGATTTTGAAATCATTTCCCTCACCGTGCGGGCAGCAAAGAGGCCGCGCGTCGTTCGTTCCATCAAAGGTGGCAGTGACCAGAACCGCAAAAACGCATTACTATTAGAACCCTGCATTGTACTCTAGGGATCCCTTGACATGACCAATCCAACCGATCTCAAGAATATCGGGCTCAAGGCGACCCTTCCGCGCCTGAAGATTCTCGAGATATTCCAGCATAGCCCCGTGCGTCACCTCACTGCGGAAGACGTGTACCGCAGCCTGCTGCACGAGGAACTCGACATCGGGCTTGCCACCGTCTACCGCGTGCTCACCCAGTTCGAGCAGGCTGGTCTCCTCACGCGCAGCAACTTCGAATCCGGCAAGGCCGTGTTCGAACTCAACGAGGGGTCGCACCACGACCACCTGGTGTGTCTCGACTGCGGGCTCGTCGAAGAATTTTTCGACCCCGAAATCGAAAACCGCCAGCAGATGATCGCGAAGGAACGCGGCTTCAAACTGCAGGAGCACGCGCTCGCTCTCTATGGCGCCTGCACGAAGGAAAAGTGCCCGCATCGCAAGCACTGACGAAACACGCCGAAAGATTCGGCCCGGCAGGCAGCGCCTGACCGGGCCTTTCTTTTGACCCGCTGCTGCCGCGCTTCGCAGATGATGCGAGCGCGGTTCGCGCGCCCGCCACAGTACCAGACGTAAAAAAGCCGCTCCAGCGGAGCGGCCCTACAGCACCTGTCACGCGAGACGCTTCGACACGCGAAGCGCCCGCGCTTCATGCTTGTTTCGCGCTTTACTTCGCGGTGGCGAGCGCGACGGCCGTGTCGAGCATGCGGTTCGAGAAGCCCCACTCGTTGTCGTACCAGCTCGACACCTTCACGAGACGGCCCGACACCTTCGTGAGCGTTGCATCGAACGTCGACGAAGCCGGGTTGTGGTTGAAGTCGATCGACACCAGCGGCGCGGCGTTGTAACCGAGGATGCCCTTCAGCGCACCTTCCGATGCTTCCTTCATGATCGCGTTCACTTCCTCGACCGTCGTATCGCGCTTTGCGATGAACGACAGATCGACGATCGACACGTTGATCGTCGGAACGCGGATCGCGTAGCCGTCGAGCTTGCCGTTCAGTTCCGGCAGCACGAGACCGACCGCCGACGCAGCGCCCGTCTTCGTCGGGATCTGGCTGTGCGTGGCCGAGCGCGCGCGACGCAGGTCTTCGTGGTACACGTCGGTCAGCACCTGGTCGTTCGTGTACGCGTGGATCGTCGTCATCAGGCCGCTTTCGAGGCCGATCCTGTCGTTCAGCGGCTTCACCAGCGGTGCGAGGCAGTTGGTCGTGCACGATGCGTTCGAGATGACCGTGTCCGATGCCTTCAGCACGTTGTGATTCACGCCGTAGACGATCGTAGCGTCCACATCCTTGCCGCCCGGCGCCGAGATGATCACCTTCTTCGCGCCGCCCTTGATGTGCGCGCTCGCCTTTTCCTTCGTCGTGAAGAAGCCCGTGCATTCCATCACGACGTCGACGCCCAGTTCGCCCCACGGCAGCTCGGCCGGGTTGCGGTTCGCGAGCACGCGGATCTTGTCGCCGTTGACGATGAGGTTCTCGCCATCAACCGCGATTTCGCCCGGGAACTTGCCGTGCGCCGTGTCGTACTGCGTCAGATGCGCGTTCGTCTTCGCATCGCCCAGATCGTTGATCGCCACGAACTCGATGTCGTGCTTCTTGCCGTTTTCATAGAAGGCGCGCAGCGTGTTGCGGCCGATCCGGCCGTAGCCGTTGATTGCGACGCGAATCGTCATGATCTATCTCCTGATGGCTGAAAAAATAGGTGCATGGGCCTTACGGCAACCCGCCCGCGCGCCGCCGGGGCAGGCGGCGCTGCGGCTTTGATTCCGGTCAGCCGAGTGCGGCTTTGGCCGTCGCCACGACATGCTCGACGGTGAAGCCGAAATGCTTGAACAGCACGCCTGCCGGTGCCGATTCGCCGAACGTGTCGATCCCGACCACGCCGCCTTCGAGGCCGACGTACTTGCGCCAGAAATCCGTCACACCCGCTTCGATCGAAACACGCCGCACGCCTGTCGGCAGCACGCGCTCGCGGTATTCGGCGTCCTGCCGGTCGAACACGTTGGTGGACGGCATCGACACGACGCGCGCTGCGATGCCTTCGCGCGCGAGCGGTTCGATCGCCTTCAATGCAAGGTCCACTTCCGAACCCGTGGCGATCAGGATGATCTTGCGTGCCGGCACGTCGTCGTTCCAGTCGCGCAGCACGTAACCGCCCTTCGCGATGTTCTCGATCTGCGCGTCGGTGCGCGTGCAGAACGGCAGGTTCTGACGGCTGAACACCAGCACGGACGGCAGATGATGATCGATCGACCACGTCCACGCGACCGCCGTTTCCACCGTATCCGCCGGACGCCACAGCGTCAGATTCGGGATCAGGCGCAGGCTCGCGAGGTGCTCGATCGGCTGGTGCGTCGGGCCGTCTTCACCGAGGCCGATCGAATCGTGCGTGAACACGAAGATCGACGGCGCCTTCATCAGCGCAGCCACGCGCAGCGCGTTGCGGCTGTAGTCCGAGAACGTCAGGAACGTGCCGCCGAACGGCTTGTAGCCGCCGTGCAGCGTGAGGCCGTTGATTGCCGCGCTCATGCCGAATTCGCGCACGCCGTAGTTGATGTGGTTGCCCCACTGGATGCCTTCGCCGTCCTTGCCGGCACGCACCGGCTTCGACGCCTTCCAGTTGGTCAGGTTCGAACCCGTCAGGTCCGCCGAGCCGCCGAGCAGTTCCGGCAGCGCCGCGGCGAGGCCTTCGATGGTCTGCTGCGACGCCTTGCGCGTGGCGACCGTTTCGGCGCGCTCGTTGGCGCCGGCGATGATCGCCTTCGCCTTTTCCTGCCAGTTGCCCGGCAGCTTGCCCGACATGCGGCGCTCGAATTCGGCAGCTTCCAGCGGGTACTTGTCGCGGTACTGCGCGAACGCGTCGTTCCACGTCTTCTCGACGGCCGCGCCCACTTCCTTCGCGTCCCACGCCGCGTAGATTTCCTGCGGAATCACGAACGGCTCCCACGTCCAGCCGAGCGCTTCGCGCGTCTTCGCGACTTCGTCCGCGCCGAGCGGCGAGCCGTGCACGTCGTGCGTGCCGGCCTTGTTCGGCGAGCCCTTGCCGATCACGGTCTTGCAGCAGATCATCGTGGGGCGATCTGAATTCTTGGCCTGACGGATCGCGGCGTCGACCGCTTCGACGTCGTGGCCGTCCACGTGCGGAATCACGTTCCAGCCGTACGCTTCGAAGCGCTTCGGCGTGTCGTCGTGGAACCAGTGTTCGACGTGGCCGTCGATCGAGATGCCGTTGTCGTCGTACAGCGCGATCAGCTTGTTCAGCTTCAGCGTGCCGGCGAGCGAGCAGGCTTCATGCGAGATGCCTTCCATCAGGCAGCCGTCGCCGAGGAACACGTACGTGTGGTGATCGACGATCTTCGCGTCCGCCTTGTTGAACTCGGCCGCGAGCAGCGCTTCGGCGAGCGCCATGCCGACCGAATTCGCGAGACCTTGACCCAGCGGACCGGTGGTCGTCTCGACGCCCACCGTCATCCCGTATTCCGGGTGACCTGGCGTCTTCGAGTGGAGCTGGCGGAAATTTTTCAGCTCCGACATCGGCAGGTCGTAGCCCGTCAGATGCAGCAGCGAGTACAGCAGCATCGAGCCGTGACCGTTCGAAAGGATGAAGCGGTCGCGGTCGAACCAGTGCGGGTTCGCCGGGTTGTGGCGCAGATGGCGCGACCACAGCGCGACAGCGATGTCGGCCATGCCCATCGGCATGCCGGGGTGGCCGATGTTCGCCTGTTGCACGGCATCCATGGACAGCGCGCGGATCGCGTTGGCCATCAGGCTGGTGGAAGCGGGAGACGAGGTGGTCATGTCGAGTCCGGAGAACGAGTGCAAAAAGCGGCTGCGCAGCGGCGCGGGGAGTGTCCGGAAGCTCGACGACCGGTGTGCCGACGCGCGCGGGCGGCGCCGGGAGACGCGAAACGGGCGGAGCAAACGGACGGGGCTGCAAAGCGTGACATTCTAACAGATTGATGTGTTTTTCCCGGTGGCCGCGCGTTCGAGCGGCGCGCCGCCAGCGCGCCAGGGCCGCTGCGGCGCCCGGTTCGCGGCGCCGGACGCCGCTTCGCCACGCGCGAGCGGATACCCAGCCGCCGCCCCCTATAATGCGACCCACATGCGTGCTGCGCGCGACCGACGCACACGACCGACCACCCGCCCAGCCCTCGCGCCTTGACTGCCTCGCTCCTGTTCCACCCGACGCCCGATGCCGTCTACGGCTTCCCGAACGCGCGCCTGATCGAGCGCGTCGACTCGCCGTATCAGCGCATCGAGATCTGGGACACGCCGCAGCTCGGCAGGCTGTTCACGCTCGACGGCCGCCCGATGACGTCCGCCGGCGACGAGTTCATCTATCACGAGTGCATGGTGCATCCGGCGTTGCTCGCGCAGCCGGCGCCGCGCGCGGCGCTGGTACTGGGCGGCGGCGACGGCGGGGCCGCGCGCCAGTTGCTGAAGCACGCGGGTATCGAACGCATCGTCGTCGCGGAACTGGACTCGGAGGTCGTGCGCCTCACGCGCGCGCATCTGCCCGGCGTGCACGGCGATGCGTTCGACGACCCGCGCGTCGAGCTCGTAATCGGCGACGCCGCCGATTACGTCGCTCATGCGGTTGATGCACCCGCATCCGCTGCCCCAAACGCATCCGCCGCGCAGTTCGACCACGTCGTCTTCGATCTGACGCCGCCCGACTCGCCCGCCGCGTCGCTGTACACGCCGGCGTTCTACCGGCGCCTCAAGCAGCTGATGTCGCACGACGCCACGATCGCGCTGCATCTCGGCTCGCCGTACTTCCACCCGGCGCGCATCGCCGCGCTGCTGCGCGATCTGGGCGCGACATTTGCGACGGTCCGCGCGCTGGGCGCGTTCGTGCCGCTTTACGGTTCGCTCTGGCTCATGGCGATCGCGAGCGACACGCTCGACCCCGCTTCGCCCGATGCGACGCTACTGGCCCAGCGGGCGGCCGAACGTGGTATCGATGGTCTTGGCTTCTACGATCCGTCGATCCATGCGGCGCTCTTTTCGGCCGCGCGGCCGTGGCAAGATAAACTAGGGCGAATCTTAGAGCCTTGACTTGAAGGGCAGCGCAAAATGCGCCGTTGCACTGGCCGACCGTTGCGGAAAGCGTCGCCGTCGTGTGTTGCCTGCCCCGGAACACTGGAACAGGAGAGAACTTCATGACTGCCCCACGTCCGGCCGGAGTACCCTGGTTGACGCCCTACCTGACGGTGCGCGATGCACGCTCCGCCATTGCGTTCTTCGAAGCGGCATTCGGTTTCGAACTGCGCGACAGCGTCCAGGACGACGGCGCGGTCATGCACGTCGAAATGATGTACCAGGGGCAACTGATCGTGATGTTCGCGCCGGAAGGCGCGTTCGGTTCGGCCGCCCAAACCCCGCGCAGCGCAAACACAATTGCACCGCAGTCGTTTTACCTCTATGTCGACGACGTCGACGCGGTTTATGCGAAAGCGCTCGCCGCCGGCGCCAAATCGCTGAGCGAGCCGCAGGATCAGTTCTGGGGTGACCGTTTCGCCCAGATCGAAGACCTGGACGGTTACCGATGGGCGCTCGCTCGTCACCTTTCCTGAGCCAATGAGTATTTCGCTGATGCCACGCTTCTTCGTTGATCATGCCTTCCGATCCGGCGACCTGCTTTCCCTTCCCGACGAAGTCACCCGCCACGTCCACGTGCTGCGTCTGCAGCCCGGCGACACGATCGTCATGTTCAACGGTCTCGGCGGCGAGTACAGCGCGGAACTGATCGAGGTGGAACGGCGCGCGGCGCGTGTGAAGATCGGCGATTTTCGTGCGACCGAAGCGGAGCCGCCCTACCAGTTGACGCTCGCGCAGGGCATCGCCGGCGGCGACAAGATGGACTGGCTGATCGAGAAGGCGGTGGAACTGGGCGCATCGTCCTTCGTGCCGCTCACCACGACGCGCAGCGTCGTGCGTCTCGCCGGCGAGCGCGCGGTGCGGCGGCAGGCGCACTGGCAAGGCATCGTGCGCGCGTCGTGCGAGCAATGCGGACGCAACCGTCTGCCCGAAGTCGCGCCCGCGCGCGAGATCGGCACGTGGCTCACGGGTTTGTCGAAGGAGCCTGCCGAAGGCGAACTGCGCATCCTGCTGTCGCCGCGCGCCACGTACCATTTCAACGCGCTGCCGGGAGAGCCGCCGGCTGGACCGGTGACCGTGCTGGTGGGCCCCGAAGGCGGCTTCTCGGCCGCCGAAGAAGCGGCCGCCGCGCATCACGGCTTCGCGCCCGTCGGGCTCGGACCGCGCGTGCTGCGCACCGAAACGGCCGGCATCGCGGTGCTGGCCGCGCTGGCTGCGCGCTGGGGCGGCTGGTGATCCAGCGCGGCGCTTCAGCGTCGCTCACGCCATAAAAGCAAATGCCCGCCACATCAGATGTGGCGGGCGTTTTTCATTCGACGCTCAACGCTCGAAACCCCAGGCGACCGTGACAGTCGCCACGCGAATCCAGACGCTGCTCGCGAAAAACCTCAGGCGAACGAATAGAACACGCGGAACGCGATCTTGCGCTCGGCCCAGAATTCGGCCGCTTCGCGGAACACGTCGAGCAGCGTTTCGCGCCCGTCCTTGTCAAACTTCGTGGCAACCGGCAGCGCCTCCAGCACGATCACGAAGCCGGGCTGGTTGCCGGCCTTGTGCACGAGGTCGGTCAGGCAGTCGTAGAGCGCGTCGTAGTTCTTGCCGAAGTGCTTCGGGAACAGGAACGACGTGGCGATCGTCTCGAGCACTTCCGCCTTCGACTGCGCATTCGCGCAGAACGCGTACAGGAAATGCTGCTCCAGCTGGTTGGCCTCGTCGGCGAGATCCTGCACGCGGAACGCGCGGATCGACTGTACGATGTTCGGTCGCACGGTCGCGAAAAGACTCATGGGGCCCTCGTTCAATGAAAGCATGCTGCCGGAGTCGCGCGCGCCCGCTTCATCGCCGTGTTCGCCGGCCTGGCCGGTGCCGCGCATCTGCATGACGCGCTGAAACAGATTGCCGTCGCCGGCCGCGAAAAGATCCGTCGCGGCCCCGGAGTCGTGCGCGTAGATGTTGTCGCCCATGCCGTTCATCCCAGTGTCATTCAACAATGCGTTTAAAACTTGCGTAGTGGTCGTCGGAATAGAAGCAGTTGTCCGTGCGCTTCAGCGGACCGCCGCAGACGATGCGGCGCGCGCCGCGATTGCGCGCCGAAGGCGTGGGAACGGTGTATTCGTGGTAAAAGCCGCGCCGATGGGGCGGAAGCAACCGTTCGTAGTTGCCGAATACGATGCCGTCCTTCTCAAACGGGTAAGGCCCGCCCGCCGCGATCGAGTTCAACGTGGCGACTGCTTCCCGCGGCAGTTGCGATGCCGCGATGCTGCCCTGCACCTGGCCCGAGCCGTTGCCGGATTGCGCGCCGGACCAATAGTCCCGCGCGATCGCACCGGCAGGAAAACCACCCAGCCCGCCCACGATCAGGACGGCGCCCAGAATGGCGTACGACGCGCTTCGCACCCTGCTCGACACTCTGCCTGACACCTTGTTGAGCAGCCGTTTGCGCGCCATTGACCAGGTTTCCCGCTGCTGGACCACGAGTTCGACGACCATGAAAGGTGTAAGGGTATCGCTAATGGCAATCGGAATCAATGTTCGTCAAGCGATCAGATTACCTGAGACAAATCCTAAATGCTTGAATAATCAGGTAAATTTGACCACTTTTGACACATTATTTATCTTGACTGGGATACAGTTATCCCGACGGCGTAACCGGGCATTCAACCTCGTGGGTGCCCGGTGACCATCCTGTGTGGCGCCGTCAATACCAGCCTTTTCCGGACGTCATCCTCTCTTGTCCGGCGGCGTGCCCATTGCGGGCACGCCGGCCTTTTTCCTGATTTTTTCTTTCAGCGCACTGCGTTGACGTCCGCCACCAGCAGCGCCGTCATGTTGACGATGCGCCGCACGGTCGCCGACGCGGTCAGCACGTGCACCGGCTGCGCGGCGCCCAGCAGCATCGGTCCGATCGCGATGTTGTTGCCCGCGGCCGTCTTCAGCAGGTTGTACGAAATGTTCGCCGCGTCGATGTTCGGCAGGACCAGCAGGTTCGCGTCGCCCTCCAGCGTCGATTCCGGCAGCACTTCACGGCGCAGGTTCGCGTCGAGCGCGACGTCGCCGTGCATTTCGCCGTCCACCTGCAGGTTCGGCGCACGTTCCTGAACGAGCGCCAGCGTGTCGCGCATCTTCTGCGCGGTGGGCGCGTTGCTCGTGCCGAAGTTCGAATGCGACACCAGCGCGATCTTCGGTTCGATACCGAAGCGGCGCACTTCTTCCGCCGCCATGATCGTGATCTCGGCGAGCTGCTCGGGCGTCGGGTCCACGTTCACGTGCGTGTCGACGATGAAGATCTGCCGGCCCGGCAGCACCAGCGCGTTCATCGCCGCGTAGACGCTGCTGCCCGGCTTCTTGCCGATCACCTGGTCGATGAAGTGCAGATGGCGGTGCGTCGTGCTGATCGTGCCGCAGATCATGCCGTCCGCTTCGCCCTTCTTCACCAGCATCGAGCCGATCAGCGTCGTGCGGCGGCGCATTTCGAGCTTCGCCATCTGCTCGCTGATGCCCTTGCGCGACATCATCTTGTGATACGTCTGCCAGAAGTCGCGGTAGCGTTCGTCGTGATCGGTGTTGACGACCGTGTAGTCCTGCCCCGCCACGAGCCGCAGGCCATAGCGCGAGATGCGCTGCTCGATCACCGCCGGCCGGCCGATCAGGATCGGCCGCGCGAGTTTTTCGTCGACGACGATCTGCACCGCGCGCAGCACGCGCTCTTCCTCGCCCTCTGCGAACACGATGCGCTTCTTCTCCGGGTCCGCGCCGCGCGCGAGCTGGAAGATCGGCTTCATCGTCGTGCCGCTGTGATAGACGAACTGCTGCAGGTGCTGCACGTACGCGTCCATGTCCTCGATCGGACGGGTCGCGACGCCGCAGTCCATCGCCGCCTTCGCGACGGCCGGCGCGATCTTGACAATCAGGCGCGGATCGAACGGCTTCGGAATCAGGTACTCCGGCCCGAACGACAGGTCCTGAATGCCGTACGCCGTCGCGACGATATCGCTCTGCTCCTGGCGCGCCAGTTCCGCGATCGCGTTCACCGCGGCAATTTCCATTTCCTTCGTGATCACCGTCGCGCCGGCATCCAGTGCGCCGCGGAAGATGAACGGGAAGCACAGCACGTTGTTGACCTGGTTCGGGTAGTCCGTGCGGCCGGTGGCGAGCACTGCGTCCGGGCGCACTTCGAGCGCGACTTCCGGCAGGATTTCCGGCGTCGGGTTCGCGAGCGCGAGGATCAGCGGCTTCGTACCCATCTGCTTGACCATCTCGGGCTTCAGCACGCCGCCCGCCGACAGACCCAGGAACACGTCCGCGCCTTCCATCACTTCGGCGAGCGTGCGCGCGCTGGTTTCGCGCGCGAAGCGTTCCTTGTCCGGGTCCATCAGCTCCGTGCGGCCCTTGTAGACCACGCCGGCCAGGTCGGTCACGAACACGTTCTCGAGCTTCAGGCCCAGGTCGAGCAGCAGGTCGAGACACGCGAGCGCCGCGGCGCCCGCGCCCGACGCAACGAGCTTCACCTCGCCGATATCCTTGCCGACCACCTTGAGGCCGTTGGAAACTGCCGCCGCGACGACGATCGCGGTGCCGTGCTGGTCGTCGTGGAAGACCGGAATCTTCATGCGCTTGCGGCATTCACGTTCGACGATGAAGCAGTCCGGCGCCTTGATGTCTTCGAGGTTGATGCCGCCGAAGGTCGGCTCGAGCGCGGCGATCACGTCGACGAGCTTGTGCGGGTCCGATTCGTTGAGTTCGATGTCGAACACGTCGATGCCCGCGAACTTCTTGAACAGCACCGCCTTGCCTTCCATCACCGGCTTCGACGCGAGCGGCCCGATGTTGCCGAGACCCAGCACCGCGGTGCCGTTCGTCACGACGCCGACGAGGTTGCTGCGCGCCGTGAAGCGCGCCGCGTTCAGCGGGTTGTCGACGATCGCTTCGCACGCGTAGGCGACGCCCGGCGAGTACGCCAGCGCGAGGTCGCGCTGGTTGATCATCTGCTTGGTCGGCGCGATCGCGATCTTTCCGGGAGTCGGGAACTCGTGGTAATCGAGTGCGGCTTCACGGAGTTTGGACTGATTCGAATTGGACATAGGACGGGCTTCGAGAGTGCGGATTAGAATAGATATTCGACGCATTGTAGCGCCATTCCCTGCACCAAATCGTTCAATCCGGTTGCAGGTGCCGCGACAGAAAGACGGGGAAAGCCCTTGCTGCGCCGCATCAAGATGGCGTCACGATGCCGCGCGTTCACTGCGATTTTTCACCAGTTGTTCACAACCGCGCTTGACTGCGCCCAACGGTCCGCCACCATGCTTTCCGAGTTCTCGCTGATCGACCGGTACTTCGGCCGCCGCGCCGCACTGAGTCCGCGCGCGGCGCTCGGAATCGGCGACGACTGCGCGCTGCTTGCGCCGCCGCCCGGCGAGATGCTCGCCATTTCCACGGACATGCTGGTGGAAAGCCGGCATTTCCTGCCCGACGTCGACGCCCGCGCGCTCGGTCACAAAACGCTCGCCGTGAACCTGTCCGACCTCGCCGCGATGGGCGCGAAGCCGCTCGCGTTCACGCTCGCGGTCGCGTTGCCGCGCGCGGACGAAGCGTGGCTCGCCGGGTTCGCGGACGGCCTCTTCGAACTCGCGGACCGTCACGGCTGCGAACTGATCGGCGGCGATACCACGGCCGGTCCGCTGAACCTGTGCCCGACCGTGTTCGGCACCGTGCCGCTCGCGCACGCATTGCGGCGCGATGCCGCGCAGCCCGGCGACGACATCTGGATTTCCGGCACACTCGGCGATGCGCGCGCAGGGCTCGGCGTGTTGCGCGGCGAGTGGACGGTGAGCGAACCCGACGCCGCGAGCTTTCGCCGCGCGCTCGAATGGCCGGAGCCGCGCGTCGCGCTCGGTCTCGCGCTGCGCGGCATCGCGCGTGCTGCGCTCGACATTTCCGACGGTCTCGCGGGCGACCTGATGCACATCCTCGAACGCTCGCGCATGCACGCGATCGTCGATGTCGATGCGGTGCCGCGTTCGGCCGCGCTCAAACGGCTGCCCGCCGACGTGCAACGGCGCTGCACGCTCGCGGGCGGCGACGATTACGAACTGTGCTTCACCGCGCCCGCGAACCAGCGCGACGCGGTCGAATCGGCGGGTCACGAGGCGGCTGTCGCCGTGACCCGCGTCGGTACAATAGCGGCACCACCAGCCGGCCACGACGCGCCGGCCATTCACTGGCGCGACGCGAACGGCGCGCCGCTCACGTTGACGTTGCAAGGCTTCGACCACTTTCATGCAGACTGAACCTCCGCTCGGCACGACCGACACCGTCGCCGGCGGTCCCAATCCGCCGCCGCCGAGGCCGCGCCGCGTCACTTCGCGCTTCATGGTCTCGCACCCGTGGCACATGCTGTCGCTCGGCTTCGGCAGCGGCCTGTCGCCCACCGCGCCGGGCACGGTCGGCACGCTGTTCGCATGGGCGTCGTTCGCAGCGCTCAGCCAGTATCTGACGGTGATCGACTGGGCGATCCTGATCGTCGTCGGTTTCTTCGGCGGAATCGGCATCACCGGTTTCACCGCGAAGAAGCTCGCGATCGAAGATCCGTCGTCGATCGTGTGGGACGAGATCGTCGCGTTCTGGCTCGTGCTGCTGATGATCACGCCTGTCAGCTTCGTCGGCCAGCTGTGGGCGTTCATCCTGTTCCGCTTCTTCGACATGGTGAAGCCGCCGCCCATCCGCTATTTCGACCGGCAACTGAAAGGCGGCTTTGGCATCATGTTCGACGACCTGGTCGCCGCGTTCTTCACGCTGCTCGTGATCGCGCTCTGGCGCATGGCCTACTGAGCAACTTACTGAGCAACACACGCCGGCCGCACCGGCGCCGCCACGCGGCGCACGCTTCGCGCCGGCTTCTTTTCCACAGACATTACGCATGGCTACCGATTCCGTCGTTCACCAGCTCGCGATCCGCGTCGGCAACAAGTTGCGCGACGAACGTCTGATGCTCGCGACCGCCGAGTCCTGCACCGGCGGCATGGTCGCGACGGCCATCACGGATATTTCCGGCAGCAGCGGCTGGTTCGAACGCGGCTTCGTCACCTACTCGAACCAGGCGAAGACCGAGATGATCGGCGTGCCATCCGACTTGATCGAACGCTACGGCGCGGTCAGCGAACCGGTGGCCCGCGCGATGGCCGAGGGTGCGCTGCGCAACAGTCGCGCGCAGATCTCGGTGGCGATCACCGGCGTCGCGGGGCCCGGCGGCGGAACGGAAACGAAGCCGGTCGGCATGGTGTCGTTCAGCTGGAGCAACCGGCTGCAGACGAAGGTCGAGACGATCGTGTTCAAGGGCGATCGCGAGAAGATCCGCACTCAGGCGGCCGCGCATGCGCTGCGCGGCGTGCTCGCGATGCTCGAGCAACGCGAGCATTGAGCTGGGCATGCAAGCGATGCAACGCGCCTCCGCCTCGTCGAATACAGAAGAAGCGCGCGATGCGCTGATCCGCCGCTTCGAGTTGCAGCCGCATCCGGAAGGTGGCTACTACCGCGAAACGTATCGCGCACAGCAGCGCGTATCGCGCGAATCGTCAGCCAGTAGCGGCGCTCGCGATTACGCGGCATCGACAGCGATCTACTACCTGCTCTGCGACGGCGCGCATTCCGCGTGGCATCGCATCCGTTCGGACGAGATCTGGCATTTTTACGCGGGCGCGGCGCTGAACGTGTACGTGCTGAACGAGGATGGCAGCGTCACCACGCATCGTCTCGGCGATGCGCTCGTCGACCACGATGCGGCCTTTCAGGCGGTGGTGGAAGCCGGCGCGTGGTTCGCGGCGGAGTGTGCAGACCCGGCAACGTATGCGCTTGTCGGCTGCACGGTGGCGCCGGGGTTCGAGTTCAGCGAGTTCGAACTGGCGGATGTGGACGCGCTGCTCGCGCGGTATCCGGCGCATCGCGAACTGATCGCGCGGCTCGGGCCGATCAAACCATCCGGCAGCTAGAGCCACGCTTCACGACCAAACAACCAGTGACGCAAGCAACGCGCTCGCGCCACCCGTCACGCTTCATCGATACGCGTTGATCCTGTCGCGCGTCTCTTCCGCGGCGCGCGCCGCCGCCTGCGCGAAGTCCTCGCCCTTGCCCGCGTACAGGATCGCGCGCGACGAGTTGATCATCATCCCCGTGCCGTTCGCCGTGCGGCCCGCTTTCACGGTCGCTTCGACGTCGCCGCCCTGCGCGCCGATGCCGGGAATCAGGAGCGGCATGTCGCCGACGATCCCACGCACGATTTCGATTTCCTTCGGGAACGTCGCACCGACGACGAGACCCAGCTGACCGCTCGCGTTCCACTTGTCCGCGGCGAGCTGCGCCACCGTCTGATACAGCGGACGGCCGCCCACATCGAGGAACTGCAGATCGGAGCCGCCCGGATTCGACGTGCGGCACAGCACGATCACGCCTTTGCCCGCATGCGCGAGATACGGCTCGATCGAGTCGAAGCCCATGTACGGGTTCACCGTCACCGCATCGGCACGATAGCGCTCGAATGCTTCGCGCGCGTATTGCTCGGCCGTGCTGCCGATATCGCCGCGCTTTGCATCGAGAATCACCGGCAGGCCTGGATGCGCGGTATGGACGTGCGCGATCAGCTGTTCGAGCTGATCTTCCGCGCGATGCGCGGCGAAGTACGCGATCTGCGGCTTGAACGCGGAAGCATAGGGCGCGGTCGCATCGACGATCTGCCGGCAGAACTCGAAGATCGCGTCGGCGCGATTCGCGAGCACGGCGGGAAACTTGCTGGGTTCGGGGTCGAGGCCGACGCACAGCAGCGACTGCGTGCGTTGCCAGGCATCGTTGAGCGTCTGGATGAAAGAGGACATGGGAAGACTCGCAGCACGACGGTGACGAAAGATGGCGCGCGCGTATTGTACCCGCCGTACCCGCGTACCTCGGCCCAAGCCCCCTCTACCGCCGCGCGCCGCGCCCGCCCGCCATCGCGCGCATCCCCGTGCGCTCCACCGTGAAGCGGAATTCGCGCGACAGCCGCTCGCCGCGCGCGAGCACCGTCATGCCATGCTCGGCGCCGCCGCCTTCGAGATTCAGCGCATTGATCGGATGATCGACCGGCTCGAAGCAGAAGAAGTCCTGCTGCGGCGGCGTGTACAGGATGTAGTGATCCGCGCTCGACGCAATGGTCAGCGACAGGCGGCGCTTCGGCCACACCACCGCGGCCTGTCCGCTCCAGCCGGTGAACGCATGATTCACCATCGCATCGGGCAACGGATACGCAACGCCGAACTGCCACGCGGGCGGCGCGGACACATGGCGGGTGGGCAGCCAGTCGTCGCCCGAGAGCCACAGACCACCCGCCGCGGCGGACAAGCGCGTGTCCGCATCGCGCACGAGAAACGGATGCAGCCCGAGGCCGAACGGCAATGCATCGCGGCCCGTGTTCTCGATGTCGAGCGCCACGGTGAGCGTCGCGTCGTCGATCGTATAGCGCTGCGTCGCGCGGAATGCGTAGGGTTTGCCGTCGCGATGATCGAGCGTCAACCGCACCGACTCCTTCTCGGCCTCGTCGACCTTCCAGCGCGCGAGCCAGCCATCGCCATGCAGCGGCAGCGGCTCAGCCGGACGGTTGAGCGGCACCGCGATCGAGCGGCCGCGAAACTCGAAGCGTCCGCCGCCGATCCGGTTCGAATACGGCAGCAGCGGATAGCACGCGAGTTCGTTCGGATCGGTATCCAGCGATACGTTGCGGCAGCGCCGGAAGATCGGCACCGGGCCATGCTCGCCGCGCCAGTCGAAGCGCGTGATACCGCCGCCCAGCGCCGGCGCGAGGTCGAGTCGCAGATGTGCGTTGGCGAGCGTGACGCAGGCCACTTCGCTGATGCTCGACGCACCGATCGCCACGGCGGACGTGCTGGGCCCCGGTCTCACCGGAGGGTGCACGGCGGCTTCGAGCCGGGCGCGTCGCGTCTGCGACGGCGAAGGTACGGCAGAATTCGCGGCAGTCATATCAGGCTCCTTCGAGAGGCTGGCGCCGCTGCCGTCCTGGCCGGCGGACGCTGTATCGGCGGCAATCCGAAACCGCTGAACATGCCGGCTTCCGGTCGACGCCTCTGTATCGTTGTCGCGTACTGCGTACTGCTCACTGCTTCCTGCATCGGTCTACGGATTCATGCGCCGCACTCGAGCGCATCAGCGCGGCGTGCCTTCAAAAAGCGCCTCAGCCAGACCACGCCGTGCCGTCGCGGCAACGAACACACCGCCCGCGTGCGGATCGTCCGCGAGCGCCGCCGCATCGAGATCAACGCGCGCGCTCGTCACGTACAGCGTGTCGAGTTCCGGGCCGCCAAACGCCACGCAGCTCGGCTGCGCAGTCGGCACCTGCACGCGTTCCGTTTCGACGCCGTCCGGCCCGTAGCGCACCACGCGCCGGCCGCCCCACTGCGCGTTCCACACGCCGCCGTCCGCATCGACGGTCGAACCGTCGGGCTCGCCGCGCGCGTCCGTCAATCGCGTGAACACACGATCGTTCGCGATACGGCCTGCGTCGTCGACACCGTAATCGCACACGCGAATCTCGCGCGTCGGCGAATCGCAGTAGACCATCGTCGCGCCGTCCGGGCTGAACCCGATGCTGTTCGCGATCGCCGGCGCCGGCAGCGGCAGCCGTTCCAGCGACAGATCGCGATTGAGCCGGTAGAAGCCGCCGATCGGCCGCACGGGCGCGCCTTCATCTTTCGTGCCGAACACGAAGCGCCCCTGACGGTCGCAACGGCCGTCGTTGGTGCGCGTGTTCAGGCCCGGTTCGACGTCGACGATGCGCCGCACGTCGCCGGTCTCGAGATTGAAGAACGCCAGTTGCGAGGCAAGACCGAGTAAAAGGTAGGTCGGATCGGCGCAAAGCGCAAAGGTCGCGAGCCGCTCGGGCATCTCCCACGCGTGGCTTTGCTGCACACGCGGGTCATAACGCCACAGGCGTTTGCCTTCGATATCGACCCAGTAGAAACGGCCCGTGCGCGCGCACCACGTCGCGCCTTCGCCGAGCGCGCACTGCGCATCGATCAGCAGCGTTGCATCGGAATTCCGGCTCATGCCCAGCCTCCGTCGACGATGATGTCCTGCGCGGTGATCATCCTGCTATCGTCCGCGGCAAGGAACAGCGCCATGCGCGCGAGGTCCGCGGGCATCAGCTCCGCGTCGATGCACTGCCCTTCCTTCAAGCGCTGCCGGCCCACGTCGTCGAGCCACAACCGGCGCTGCTTCTCGGTCATCACCCAGCCCGGCACCAGCGTGTTCACGCGGATGTTGAACGGACCGAGATCGCGCGCGAGGCCGCGCGTCAGACCCTGCACCGCGGCTTTCGACATCGTGTAGACGGGGAAATTGCCCTGCTTCAGCATCCAGCTGATCGAGCCGAGGTTGATGATCGCGCCGGCGCGCGCAGCCTTCATGTCTTCGATCACCGCCTGCGCGACGAAGAACTGGTGCCGGATGTTGACCGCGATGCCTTTTTCGAACGACTCGGGCGTGACGTCCTCGATCGCGTGGCGCACGTCGTTCGCCGCGTTGTTAACGAGCACCTGCACCGGGCCGAGCGCGGCTTTCACGTCCGCGACGCCTTTCTTCAGCGCATCGAGATCCGTGAGGTCGCACGGCACGAAGAGCGGCTTGTGGCGCGCGTCGCCGAGTTCATCGGCCAGCGCCTCGCCGGCGCTCGTGTCGATATCGAAGAACGCGACACGTGCGCCCTGCGCCGCGAAATGCTCGACGAACGATGCGCCGATGCCGGTCGCGCCGCCCGAGATCAGCACGGTGCGGTCGGTCAGGCTCGGATACCGCGCGTAGGCATCGTGCCCGTGCGCGGCGTTCGGATTGGCTGGAAACGACATCGCAAGCTCCTTGTTTCGTCACAGGCTGCGACCGGAGCCAGAGTTGGCGAAATAGGCTCCAGCCCGGTCGCGCGCAATCGATCAGGTCAGACTCAGTCGCGTGCGCCGCGGTTCTTCAACTGGTCGAGCAGCACCGCGGCGAGCAGGATCGCGCCGCGCACGAGATACTGGTAGAACGCGTCGATGTTGAGCAGGTTCATCACGTTCTCGACCGTGCCCATGATCAGCACGCCGATCACCACACCCGAGATCGTCGCGCGGCCGCCCATCAGCGACACGCCGCCCAGCACGCACGCCGAGATCACGTTCAGCTCGAAGCCTTCGGCCGCGTTCGGCTGGCCCGACGTGATCCGCGAAGCGAGGATCACGCCCGCGAGCGCCGTGACCGCGCCCTGGATCAGGAAGATCAGCACGCGGGTGCGTTCCACGTTGATACCGGCCAGGCGCGACGCCTCCGGATTGCCGCCGATCGCGAGCGTGTTGCGCCCGTACACCGTCTGGTTCAGCATCACGCCGAACACGATGAAGCAGAGCAGCGTGACCCAGATCGGCAGCGACACGCCGAAGAACGACAGGCTGCCGAGCGCGATGAAGGTATCCGACGACACGCCCACCGCCTGGCCGTGCGACACGATGAAGCCGAGGCCGCGCACGATTTCCATCGTCGCGAGCGTCGTGATCAGCGCGTTGATGCGCAGATACGCGATCACCGCGCCGTTGACGAAGCCGATCACGCCGCCCGCCACCACCGCCGCGATGATGGCGATGGCCGTGTTGTTGGTCGCGTTCAGCACCATCGCGCACATCACGCCGGCGAACGCGACGGTCGAGCCGACCGACAGGTCGAAGTCGCGCGACGCGAGACAGAACATCATCGTGCACGCGACCATGCCGATCTGCGAGATCGACAGCGCGAGGCCGAGCATGTTCTCGATCGAGAAGAAGTGGTCGACCGTCAGCGACATCGTGATGAACATGATCGCGAAGATCACGATCAGGCTGTACTCGGTGATCTGCTGCCACCACTTCTGCTTGTCGTTGCTTTGCGGAATCAGCGCCTCCGCCGCGCTCTTCGCGGCTTGCTGCGCGAGGTTTTCTCTGGCTTGCATTTCGTCACTCCCCCCGTTGTCGACGGGTACAGGCTGTGTGGATCAGGCCGCCTCAGCGGTCGTACTCGATTCGGGCAACGCGAGGCCCAGCACCGACTGCTCGTTCGCCTCGCTGCGTTTCAGTTCGCCGGAAATACGTCCCTGCCGCATCACGACGATGCGATCGGAGACGCCGAGCACTTCCGGCAGTTCCGACGAAATCATCACGATCGCGCAGCCGCGTTCCGCGAGCTGGTAAATCACGTTGTAGATCTCGTGCTTCGCGCCGACGTCGATGCCGCGCGTCGGTTCGTCGAGAATCACGACCTTCAGGTCCGGCTCGGCGAGCCAGCGCGACAGAATCGCCTTCTGCTGGTTGCCGCCCGACAGAAAGCGGATCTTCTGGCGGCGGCTCGGCGTCTTGATCTTCAGCAGCTTGATGAAGCTGTCGGCCGTCTCCGCTTCCTTCTTGCGGTTCAAGAACAGCCCCGCGCGCAGATAGTGCCGGCGGCAGCTGATATTGATGTTCTCCGACACCGTCGCCATCGCGACGATGCCTTCTTCCTTGCGGTCTTCGGGACACAGCACGATGCCGCGGCTGATCGCCTCGCCCGCGCTGCGCACCTTGATCGACGCGCCGTCGAGCGAAATCTCGCCGCCCTTCTTCTTGCGCGTGCCGTAGATCAGGTGCATCAGCTCGCTGCGGCCCGCGCCAACCAGACCGAAGAAGCCGACGATCTCGCCCTTGCGCACCTCGAAGCTCGCGGGCGCCTTCAGCGGATGGCCTTCGACGTTGCGCACCGCGAGGCGCACTTCGCCCGCCTTGCGCGGCTGGTAGTTGTAGATGTCCGAAATCTCGCGGCCCACCATCTCGCTCACGATCGTGTCGCGCTTCACGTCGACGAGCGACGGATGCGACGCGACCTTGCGGCCGTCGCGGAAGATCGTGCACGCGTCGCACAGCTGATAGATCTCGTCCATCCGGTGCGAGATGTAGATCAGCGCGCGATTGTCGGCGCGCAGATCGTGCACGAGCTTGAACAGCACTTCCGTTTCGCGGTGCGACAGCGAGCTCGTCGGTTCGTCGAGCGCGATCACGCGCGCGTTGCGCAGGAGCGCCTTGCAGATTTCCACCATCTGGCGCTGCGCGATAGAGAGCTTGCCGAGCTTCGCGTTGGGATCGAGATCGACGCCCATCGCCGCGAGCCGTTCGCGCACGAAGCGGCGCGCCTCGCGCTTGTTGACCCAGCCCAGGCGGTTCGGCAATGCGCCGAGCAGCAGGTTTTCCGTGACTGTCAGATCGGGCACGTACTGCAGTTCCTGGTGAATCACCGCGATCCCGGCGCCGATCGACGCGGCCGCGCTCGAAAAATGCACCTCGTTGCCGTCGATCATGATGCGGCCCGAGTCCGGCTGATATTCGCCGCCGAGAATCTTCAGCAGCGTCGACTTGCCCGCGCCGTTCTCGCCCATCAGGCCGTGCACCTGGCCGACGTTTACCTCGAACGACACGCCGTCCAGCGCACGCACGCCTGGAAACACCTTGCCGATATTGTCAAAACGTAGCGTCGCTGACACTTCGCCCTCCACCCCAATCTCTGCGTTTGCCTCACCGGCGGTCACCGTGGCACGGCGCGCCGGATGATCGATTCATCCGGCGCGCCGATCGGCACCGCCGTCCTGCGCGGTCGAACTTACTTCGACGCGAGACCCATCTGCTCGCGCACCTGGTTCACGTTGTCACGCGTCGCCAGCATGCCGGTCGTGAGCGTCAGGAGCGGCGGCTCCTTGCCCTGCGTGATCCACGCGTACATCAGGTCCGACGTTTCTTCGCCGTGACGCTTCGGGCTGATGATCACGGTGCCGTAGAAGCCCGTCGGGTTCGGCTTCTTGAACTCGTTCAGTGCCGAGTCCGAACCGCCGATGCCGATGCCGATCATGTTGTCGGCCTTGAAGCCGCGGCCTTCCGCTGCGCGCACCGCGCCGAGCACGGCTTCGTCGTTCAGGCCGTACGCCACCCAGTGCTTGAACTGCGGGTTCTTCGTGAGCGCGATGTTAGCCGCGTTGAATGCGTTTTCCGTGTCGGTCTTCGCCTGCGGAGCCGCGATCACGTTCGCCTTCGGGAAGCCGGCAGCGACGAGCGCATCGGTCGCGCCGCTGGTGCGGTCATGTGCGGTCGGCAGCTGCTCGTAGGTCACGTCGATCGCGCCGACGTCCTTCATGTCCCAGCCGCGCTTCTTGATTTCAGCCGCGATGCCGTCGCCCACCTGCTTGCCGATGTTGTACGCCGAGATGCCCATGTGCGGCACCGACTCGATCGGCTTGCCCGCACCGTCGACGAGGCGGTCGTCGACCGTCATCATCTTCAGGCCGTCAGCCTTCGCCTTCGCCACGATGCCCGGTCCGAGCTTCACGTCCGGCGTGCAGATGATGAATCCCTGGGCCTTTTGCGCAGCGAGGTTGTCGATCGCGCTCATCACCTTTTCACCCGACGGCGCGCCGATCTTCACGAGCGTGAAGCCCTTCGCCTTCGCTGCCGTTTCCGCGAATTTCCATTCGTCCTGGAACCACGGCTCTTCCGGCTGCTTCACGAGGAAGCCGATCTTCACCTGGTCAGCGGCCTGAGCGACAGGCGCATTGAACAGGATTGCCGTCGCCGCAGCGGCCAGCGTGAGAAAAATTCTGCGTTTCATGGTGCTTGTCTCCTGACACTGAAATAACGAAGGTGGCGGCCGCTCTTCTTGTCGAGGCGAAACACGCGGCCAGTGCTTCGCCCGATGCTGCTGATTCGTTTGCCGATTCGTTGGTCGATTCGTTGCTTCTAATTCATTCGTACTGCTTCAGTCGTGGTACAGCGCCGAGCGCCCGCCATCCACCGTGATGCAGCTCGCGTTGATGAAGGTCGCCTCGTCCGATGCGAGGAACACCGCCGTCATCGCCACTTCTTCCGGCTGGCCGATCCGCTTCATCGGCTGCAGATCCAGCGTCGCCTGACGGGCGGCCGCCGGATCCGGCTGGTTGTCCCACCACTCGCGCGTGAGGTTGGTCTCGATGTAGCCCGGCGCGATCGCGTTCACGCGCACGTTGCGCGGCGCGTATTCGATGCCGAGCGCGCGCGTGAGACCGATCACGCCGTGCTTCGCGACCGGGTACGGAAAGCAGCCCGGAATGATCTTGAACGAGTGCGTCGACGCGATATTGATGATGCTGCCCGCGCCACGTTCGACCATGCCCGGCAACGCCGCGCGGCAGCCGTGCCACACGCCGTCGAGATCCACCGCGAAGCAGCGGCGCCAGTCGGCGTCGGTCATCGTCAGCGGATCGCAGAACACGTTTATGCCCGCGTTGTTCACGAGCACACCGAGTGCGCCGAAGCGGTCTTCCGCCGTCTTCACCGCACGTTCCACCGATGCCGGCTGCGTCACGTCGGTCGGCACCGCGAGTACGCGCGCACCGTCGACCGTCGCGGCGATCTCGTTCGCTGTGCGCTCGGCGGTCTCGCCATCCAGCTCCGCCAGCACGACGGCCGCGCCCTCGCGCGCAAAGGCCCGCGCGATCGCCGCGCCGATGCCGCGACCGGCGCCGGTGACGAGAGCGACCTTGCCGGCAAGACGGTTCATGCTTTTTCGCCCTTCGCGATCCGTAGGCCCTTGATGAAGGCCTTCGCGTTCGCGGACGTCGCGGCCGCACTCTGGCCCGGCTTGTACAACGCCGAACCGAGGCCGAAGCCGTTCGCGCCCGCGGTCAGGAACGGCCCCATGTTGTCGGGCGTCACGCCGCCCACCGGCACCAGCGGCACTTCTTTCGCGATCACCGCGCGCCATGCCTTCACCACGTGCGGACCGAGCTGCTCGGCCGGGAACATCTTCAGCACGTCCGCGCCATGCTTCAGCGCGACGAACGCTTCGTTCGGCGTCGCGACGCCCGGCGCGCACGCGAGCAGATGCTTCTTCGCGGCGATCACGACTTCCGGATCGCTGTGCGGCATCACGATCAGCTCGCCGCCCGCCGCCTTCACGTCGTTCACGTGACGCGCCTGCAGCACCGTGCCCGCTCCGACGATCGCGTCGACCGGCAGCGCCGCGCGGATCGCCGCGATGCTGTCG
The DNA here is from genome assembly GCF_003443895.1 of Paraburkholderia phosphatilytica. Lineage (GTDB taxonomy): Bacteria > Pseudomonadota > Gammaproteobacteria > Burkholderiales > Burkholderiaceae > Paraburkholderia > Paraburkholderia phosphatilytica. The sequence goes on from NZ_QQOA01000018.1 coordinate 67,240, forward strand.
AACGGCTGCGGCGAATTGAGCGGCACCTCGATGATCCGGAAACCCGCTTCGTACAGCGCGCGGCCATGGTCCGCCGCGTCCGCCGGCGTCACGCCGCGCATGATCGCGATCAGCGGGCAGACCTCGAAGGCCGCCACCAGCCCGGTGTGCGGGAAGTACGGTGCAGGCAGATTGATGTGAGCTTCCATGTCGTCCTCGTCTACGTTCGGCGTGTCGTTGCGTGCGGTTGCCCGCGGTTGCCTCTAGCTGCGCGCGAATGCGCTAACAGCTCAACGTTCCGCGTCCGCGGCTGCCTGCGCCGGCCTTTCCGCCGGTGCCCCGACGAGCCCCGCTTCGATCGCGATACGCCACAAACCATGTTCCGTTGCCTGCCGGACCAGCTGCGCGTCCGTGCAGCCGAAGCGCGCGAGCGCGACCCGGTAGCGCTCGCACAACGCATCGTTGCCGATCAGGCGCAGCGTCTTGCCGGCCAGCGCCGAGCCCTGCTGCACGAGCAGCGCGTCCAGTCCCGCCAGTTCATGTCCGATCAGCAGTCCCGACAGATAGTCCGGCTGCTGCTCGGCCGTCAGTTGTCCAGTCAGTCCCAGCGTGCGCGTGCTGAAGATCGTCGCGAGCACGCCGGCCGCGCCCTGATCCCGCACGGTATCGATACCGCGCACGAACGCGTCCATGTCGGACTGGTCAGGCGAGCGCATCGTGCGGCCGAGAATCGTGTGATCGCGCAGCGCCGCGAACACTTCACCGGTCATGAACGTATGGAAGCGCTCGATCCGCGCGCCCCGCACCACGACCCACTTCGCGTGCGTGCCGGGCAGGCCGATCAGCGCGCCAGCAGGATCCGTCGATGCGTGTCGCGCGGCTTCGGCATCCACCGAAAGCGCACCGAAAATCTGCGTCTCCTCGCCGCGCATCACGTTCGGCAACGCGCCGCGCTCCAGCACGCCGGGCACGATCGAAAGCGTCACGCCGCGCGCGGTGTTCACCCGCACGATGCCGGCCGTCAGCGCATCGGCGCTCGCGGGTGCGTCGACGTACGGCGCCTCGGCCCAGCCCTGCGCACTGCCAACCATCCCCGCTGCGATCACCGGCAGGTCCGGGCGCGCATCGAGCCACGCGCCGCACGCTTCGTCGAACGCCGCATCGAAGCCGCCTTCCGCGGCGGGCTTCGGCAGATTCATGATGCCGGCCGACGACGCGCGCGTCGTGAGCACGCTGCCCGTCGCGTCGAACAGATACGCGCGCAGCGACGTCGTGCCCCAGTCGAGCGCGATCAGCGCGGCGTTTGCCAACCCCGCCTCCGCACCCGACGGGTTCACGGCTGCGGCACCGCCGGTCATGCGTTGATCGCTCATCGTTTGATCCTGCGCGTGGCCGGTTGCGGCGCGCGCCAGCCGAGTTCTTCGGAAATCGCGCGGGCCTTCTTCTGCACGACCGGAATCAGTTCATCCATTCTTTCGAGCGACATATACGGAATCGTGCTGGCCACCGACAGCGCCGCGACGATCGCGCCCGACGCATCGCGCACCGGCGCCGCGACGCAGCGGATCGATGCTTCGTTTTCCTCAAGATCGAACGTGTAGCCGCCCGTCGCGTAGTTCGTCATGCGCTGCATGAAGGTGGGCGCATCGGGACGGTTGTCGGGCTTGAAGCTCATGCTGGCAAGCGCGCGCCGCGATGCGTCGAACAGCGACTGCCACGCGTCCGGCTTCAGGTCGAGCATCATCGCCTTGCCGATGCCGGTCGACGCGAGCGGCATCCGGTGACCGACGCGCGAGCGCATTTCAAGGCCGCGCGTGCCGGGAATCTTGTCGATGTAGAGCACGTCGTCGCCGTCGCGCACGCCGAGGTGGATCGTGTCGAGCGTCGCTTCCGCGAGCGACTCCAGATGCGGACGCGCAACCGCCGTCAGCGGCATCTGTTCGAGCGCGATTGTGCCGAGCTCGATCAGCTTCGGCCCGAGCAGATAGCCGCCCTGCACCTGGCGCAGATAGCGCGCCTGGACGAGGCTGCTGACGAGCCGGTGCGTCGTGCTGCGGGTCGTGCCGAGCGCCGCGCCGAAGGTGCGCAGGTCGCGCACGCCGGCTGCGGCCGCTTCGAGGATCGCAAGACCGCGCAGTAGCGTCTGCGTGCCGGCCTGCTGCGGCGTGATGTCGAGCAGCGTGCTCGGCAACGCGATCTGGTCGTGATTCACGGGCTGTGCGGGAGCGCCGTTGCGGACGCGCGGCTGCGAGACTCGCGCCTCTTCCGCGTCGACGGGGGACTGCATCGCTTTGTTCATGGCGAGCCTGGCCGTGTGCGGCTTAACGGAACGACGGGAAAAGGGAAGACGCGTGGCCCTGCTGCGGTCGGCCGTCGATGTGACCGGCGCGAGTCCGGCTTCGGCGCGTGGCGGTGCGCGTGGCGGTGGTCTGCATGGCTCGATGTCTCCTGTTTATTTTCCGGCTGCGGGCTGCGCGGCCTGGGGGCTCGCGGCAACGACGGCGCCCGGTCGGCGGATCGCCTGTCGCACGTTTCACGGCCTGTCGGGGACGCCCGTAGGGGACGCCTGTCGAGGCCGATGCGTGCTGGTTGACCGGATTGTAGGTCGGGTTATCTCAAATATCCAATATGTGACTGGCGTGCTCATATTTTGGGAATTCCCTGGCACTGCGCGTGCCGATGCGTTGCGCATGGACGCGCCGATGGCTGGCCGCGAGCGGGCCTGCGGGCAACAGGAAGGGATTGGTTTGAGGCGGGAATGGTCGCAGCAGGGATTGCCGTGGCAACGGGCAGCCGCTGTGGAAATCGAGGCGATTCCGGAGCGATCGAGCCGCGAAAATGACTACTGCGAGACTACTGCGTAACTACTGCGTAACTACTGCGGCAACTCCGCCGCGCCCATGCGTCGCGCGATCACGCCCGCGCGCTGCGCGAGATACGCGGAGCCGCGATGTTCGTCGAAGTACTTCGGACGCGGCAGCATCACCGCGAGCCGCGCGGACTGCCAAGCAGTCAGCTTCGATGCCGACGTGCGGTAGTAGTAATGCGCGGCGGCATCCGCGCCGTACACGCCGTTACCCCACTCGACGGAGTTCAGGTAGATCTCGTAGATCCGCTCCTTGTCCATCAGCGTCTCGAGCATCCACGTGATGATCAGCTCCTGCCCCTTGCGGATGTAGCTCTTTTCGCGCGACAGAAACAGGTTGCGCGCGAGCTGCTGCGTGATCGTGGAGCCGCCCGCGACGATCTTGCCGCGCGCCTTGTTTTTCTCCCACGCCTGCAGGATCGCGTCGGTTTCGTAGCCGTTGTTGTTGACGAAGTTCGCGTCTTCGGACGCGATGATCGCGCGCTTCAGGTTGCGCGAAATCTGGTCGTACGGCACCCACGTGTGCTGGATCGACAGATCGGGCCGGTCCTGCGAAAGGCGCCATGCATCGGAGCGCATGAAGGCCGTCGATTGCGGATTGACGAAGTTCCAGACCGCGATCTGCGCGAAGTAGAAAACCTGCGTCGCGATCCATGCGACCGCGAGCACGCACGCGACGTAGAACGCCCAGCGGATCATGCCGGGCCGCGCGCGATGCCGATTGATGCTGACCGGCGTCATCGGCATCGGCTGGCTCGCGTCGCGGGGTTCGCGTGGGCGCTCATTGGTTCGATCAAGCCGCGCTGAGCATCGGACGCAGTTCGGCGAGCACCGGCGCGGTGTCGGGCCGCACGCCACGCCATACGTGAAACGACTCGGCGGCCTGTTCGACGAGCATGCCGAGGCCGTCCGCGGTACGCGCGCCGAGCGTTGCCGCGTGCCGCATGAACACGGTGGGCTGCGCGCTGTACATCATGTCATACGCGAGCGAACCCGAGCCGAACGCGCGGTCGTCGCACTCGGGCAGCGCGCCGGCGAGGCTCCCCGCCGTCGCGTTGACAATCACGTCGTACTGCTGCAATTCGATATCGCGCGCGCTGCCGCCCATCAGCTGGCATTGCGCCTCGTTCGCCGCCGAAGCGAAGCGCGCCACCAGTTCCTCCGCTTTCGACGACGTGCGGTTCACGATGGTCAGCGTATGCGGGCTGCGCTCGAGCATCGGCAGCACGACGCCGCGCGCCGCGCCGCCCGCGCCGAGCAGGAGAATGCGCGCGCCCGACAGCAGCACGCCGAGGTTCTTCTCGATGTCGCGCACCAGGCCTACGCCATCCGTGTTGTCGCCATAGATGCCGTCCGCGTCGAAGCGCAGCGTGTTCACCGCACCCGCGGCGGACGCGCGCGGCGACAGCATCGTTGCGAAGCGATGCGCCTCGATCTTGAACGGCACCGTCACGTTGAGCCCGCGCCCGCCACCGTCGATGAATTCCCGCACGGTCGCAACGAAACTGTCCACCGGTGCGAGGATGCGGTCGTATTCGATCGGCTCGCCGGTCTGTTCCGCGAAGCGCGCGTGAATGAACGGCGAACGGCTGTGCGCGATCGGATTGCCGACCACCGCGTAACGGTCACGCGGATCGCGCGGCGAGTTCTCTGCGACGGGAGATGCGTTCACTGGCCAGGCTCCGTGACGGGGTCGTTGGTTGCGCCGTCGCCGGCAGAGGATTCATTGCCAGTGCCCGTGCCGTCGCCGGAAGCGGTGGACGATTCGTCTTCCGCCTGCGCTTCGGCTTCGCTTTCAGCAGACTCGTCCGCGGCTTCAAGCAGCTCTTCGTCGGCCTCGTCGGCCTCGTCGGCTTCATCCGCTTCCGCGCCCGCGCTCACCACCGGCGCATCGAGCACGCGCAGCGGCCGCACCGATGCCTCGATGGTCAGCTCGTCGACGCCCATCACTTCGAGCACGATCCGCGTGCCGCGCGCGTGCACGCCGAGCGCGGGCACGTGCAGCAGCAGCGGCACTTCCTCGAGGCGCACGAGCTCGCCCTTCACCACCGACGCGATCACTTCGCCGCGCTTTTCCTGCATGAGCCAGCGCAGACACCAGAAGTACTCCATACGGCGCTGGTGATCGGCATAGGCGGTGTAGGTTTCGTCGAAACCCTGCACGACCGAGTACAGGTCCGCATCTTTCGGCTTGAACGGCGCGGCGAGCTTCGCGGTCACGCCATGCTGCACGCACGCGATCAGCTGCCACTGGTTGACGAGGTCGACGTAGCGGCGCAGCGGCGACGTGCTCCACGCGTACTGCGCGACGCCGAGGCCTTCGTGCGGCGCGGCGCTCGTCTGCATGCGCGTGCGCTTCGGGCCGGTCGGCGTACCGAACGCGCGCTGCGACCGGTAGATGCCCGGCACGCCGTGATCGTGCAGGAACGCGCCCCACGACGAGTTCGCGAGAATCGCCAGCTCCGCGACGATCAGATCGAGCGGCGAGCCGCGGCGGCGCGGCGTGATCGTCACGTGCTCGCCTTCCACGTAGAAGTTGAAGTCCGTATTGCGCTGCACTTCGCGCTTCAGGCCATAGCCGGCGCGCGCCTGCTGGCGCTTCTCGAACAGCGCCTGTGCGAACGGCCACAGCACCGCGATGTCGTCCTTGTGCGGATACTCGCCGGTGCCCGCGGCGAGCGCGTCTTCGGTCACCACTTCGTCGAGCGTGTTGTGGCGCAGATTGCTCTTCACGTAGACGAGCTCGGCGCGCGTCTCGGTCGCGACGATGTCCTGCGTCTCGCGGTTCACGATGATGTAGAGCGACAGCGCCGGACGCAGCCCGCCTTCCTTCAGCGTGAATACGTCCACCACGTCGTCGGGCAGCATCGTGATCTTGTCGCCCGGCATGTAGACCGTGGACAGACGCGCGCGCGCGATCGCATCGACCGCGTCGCCGCGCTGGATGCCGAGCGCCGGCGCCGCGATGTGCACGCCGATCCGCACGCGGCCATCGGACAGATGCTCGACGGAGAACGCGTCGTCGATTTCAGTGGTGGTGATGTCGTCGATCGAGAACGCTTCGACGTCGGCCTGCGGCAGATCTTCCGGCAGCGGGCCCGTCGTGACGGCCGGAAAACCGGTACCGTGCGGGAAGTATTCGGACAGGAAGCGCGCCTCGTGCAGCGCGCGCGCCGACGGCACGCCGCCAACGTCGAGCATCAGACGCGCCATCGAAATGCCCTTCGCGGCGGCGGCGGCTTCGAGCGCCTTGTATTCGATGCCGTTCTTGTCCGGCTTCGTCAAAAGACCCAGCGACTTGCCGGCGAACGCGTCCGGCAGGCGACCCGCCTTCAGTTCGTCTTCGTAGCCGGCCTGCACCAGCGCCTGCTGGCGTTTGCGTTCGAGCGACGCGAGCGCCATCTTCAGTTGCTCTTCCGGCGCGCGCTGATATTGCCCGCGGCCCTTGCGGCGGAAATACACGGGCGAGCCATGCATGCGCAGCACGAGCGCCGCGCGCTCGACCGGGCCGAAGGTCTCGCCGAAATACTCGGCGCCGAGCGTCGCGAACGGAAATTCGTCTTCCGGCGCGCACTCCCACAGAAAGTCGAGATCGATCTCCTGCGCGGCCGCGTCGGCCTGCTGCATCAGCTCGCCGGCGGCGGGCTTGTCGAACTCGATCAGCACGTCTTTCGAGCGCACCTTCGCGCGCCGGCCGCCCGGCAGTTCGACCTGGAATGCATCGCCCTGGCGCGACAGCACGCTGCCCGCCTTGAAACTACCCGATTCCTCAAAGAAAACGTTCACTGCGTACTCTCTTTCGCTTCGACCGGTTGCGCTGCGCTTCTACAGGCAACCAATGATGAATGTTCGTGGCGGCGCCGTACGGCGCCATCCGCTGACGGACGATGCGTGGTCAGCAAGCTTTACGCCGCATCTCGCGGAGCCGGCGCGTGGCCGGGCGCGTGAGTGTCGCAGAACGCGAGCACCTCGTCGACGTACTGCGGGAATTCGCTGATCGCGTGATCGCTGCCTTCGATCAGCTTCGTGTTTGCGCCGGGGTAATGCGCGAGCATCTCGCGGTAATCGAGCACCTCGTCCCCGGTCGCGGCAATCAGATAATAGCGTTCGGGTCGCGTGACTGCCGGAACCGCCAGCGCGCGCAGTTCGTCCAGATGCCGCGGCTCGACGACGATGCTGCCGCCGCCATGCCACAGCGGCTGCTCGCCGAGATAGTGGCTCAGGTCGCGCTGCGGCACGACGGCCGGATTCAGCAGCACCGCGGGCCAGCCGTGCTTTTCCGCGAGATGCGTGGCGAAGTAGCCGCCGAGCGAGCTGCCGACCACGACTAAACGATCGCCCACGCCCGCTTGTTCCACGAGCCGTTCGGCCAGCGCCACGGTTTCCAGCGGCGACACCGGCAGCATCGGGCAGCACCATTCGTCGCTGCGGCCGAGTTCCACGAGCCGCGCGGCGAAGACGCGCGCCTTGAACGACTGCGGCGACGAGCGAAAACCGTGCAGATAGAGGATCACGCGTCGCTCCGCGACGGCTCGGTACGCGCCGCCAGCGCGTCGAGCAGCTTCTGGTGCACGCCGCCGAAGCCGCCGTTGCTCATCACCAGCACCTGATCGCCGGGGCGCGTGGCGGCCGTGACGGCTTTGACGAGCGCGTCGAGGTTGTCGAACGCCTGCGCTTTCGCGCCGAGCGGTTCGAGCGCTTCGGCGAGATTCCAGCCGAGCGCGTCCTTGCCCGACGGCGCGCCATAGCCGAACACGAGATCGGCGTCCGCCAGGCTCAGCGGCAACTGCGCTTTCATCGTGCCGAGCTTCATCGTGTTCGAGCGCGGCTCGAGCACCGCGAGAATGCGCGTGTGCTCGCGGCCAACTCGAGTTCTGAGCCCTGCGACCGTCGTCTCGATCGCGGTGGGATGGTGCGCGAAGTCGTCGTACACCGTCACGCCGTCGACGCTGCCGCGCACTTCCATCCGCCGCTTCACGTTGCGAAAGCCCGCGAGCGACTGCGCGGCCTGCGCCGGCGGCACGCCGATATGACGCGCGGCGGCGATCGCGGCGATCGCGTTCATCCGGTTGTGCTCGCCCTGCACCTGCCAGTCGACCACGCCCGCGCGCTGGCCGCCGTGATAAACGGCAAAGCGCTGATCGATCGGCACGCCGTCTTCGGCAGGCAGCGCTTCCCAGCCGCCTTCCACGCCGAAGCGCTCCACTTCGCTCCAGCAGCCGCGTGCGAGCACGCGGTCGAGCGAGGCCTCGCGGCCGTTGGACAACACGCGGCCGACACGCGGCACGGTGCGAACGAGGTGGTGAAACTGCGTTTCGATCGCGGCGAGATCGGCGAAGATGTCGGCGTGATCGAATTCGAGGTTGTTGAGGATCGCGGTGCGCGGCCGGTAGTGGACGAACTTCGAGCGCTTGTCGAAGAACGCGGTGTCGTACTCGTCGGCTTCGATCACGAAGAAGCTCGAATCGGTGAGCCGTGCCGACACGCCGAAGTTGAGCGGCACGCCGCCGATCAGAAAGCCCGGGTTCATGCCGGCATCTTCCAGCAACCACGCGAGCATCGACGTGGTGGTGGTCTTGCCGTGCGTGCCCGCGACCGCGAGCACCCATTTGTCCGACAGCACGTGCTCGCCGAGCCACTGCGGACCCGATGTGTACGGCAACCCGCGATCGAGGATCGCTTCCATCAGCGGATTGCCGCGCGTCACCACGTTGCCGATCACGAACAGGTCCGGCTTCAGGTCGACCTGCTCTTCTCCATAGCCTTCGATCAGCTTGATGCCCTGTGCCTCGAGCTGCGTGCTCATCGGCGGATAGACCCCGGCGTCGCAGCCGGTGACCGTGTGCCCCGCGCTGCGCGCGAGCACCGCAAGACCGCCCATGAACGTACCGCAGATACCGAGGATGTGGATGTGCATAAGCCTGTCGCGCCGCGCGGGCGAAGTGATGCGTGAGTAAGCGGGGTGGGCGGTGCGCCGGCAGGCTCGAACTGCGTCGGAGCCGGCTGCCAAAGGTCGCTATTGTACCCGACCGACCGCCCCGGACAGGCCGTCGGCGGACGCTTCGCGGCATCCCGGAACGGCCCCCGAAAGCACGGCGCGGTGCGGCCGGACGGCCCCGCCCCCAGTGAAAAGGAGCGTTTGCAATCTCTAGTATGATGGGCGGATGGTTCGCAAATCACATTTCGACCCGCAGCGGGTGCGCGAGGAAATCGCGATCGCGGCCGCGCGGATGATCGCCGAAGACGGCCTCGACTATTCGACGGCCAAGCGCAAGGCTGCGCGGCAGATCGTCGGCGAGACGCGCGTGGCGGGCGAATGGCTGCCGGATAACGACCAGATCGAGGAAGAAATCCGCGAGTACCAGTCGATCTTCCAGGGCGACAGCCAGCCTGCCGTGCTGCGCCGCCTGCGCGAAATCGCGCTCGACTGGATGCAGCGGCTCGCGCCGTTCAACCCGTATCTGACGGGCGCGGTGCTGGGCGGCACGGCAGGCGAACATTCCGACGTGCATCTGCAAACCTTTTGCGACAACCCGAAGGAAGTCGTGATCTACCTGCTGAACGCGAACGTCCAGTACGACGTGTCCGAGACCCGTCACTTCGCGGGCCGCGGCTACGTCGAAACGCTCAGCTTCCTGCATCGCCCGGTGGCGAGCGCCGCGGATGCCGATCTGATCGACTCGGTCGGCATTCACATCGCGCTCTACGACACCGACGATCTGCGCGGCGCCGTGCGCGTCGACGCGCGCGGCCGCCAGGCGCGCGCGAACGCGCAGACCGTGCAGGCGCTCCTCGACGGCAGCGGCAACGCCGCCCCGACCAACTGAGTTTCATCATGAAGACAACCCGACTCTTTGCGCTCGTCGCCGTGGCCATCGTCGCCACCGCCGGCGGCGTGATCGCCAGCCAGTGGTCGCATGGCGACCCGAGCGAAATCGCGCACGCCGCGACCGCGCCGCATGGAGCGGCGGTCGATCACCTGTGGGCCGCCGCCGTCACCAACGCGGACGGCAAGCCACAATCGCTTTCCTCGTACAAAGGACACGTGGTCGTGGTCAACTTCTGGGCGTCCTGGTGCGGACCGTGCGTAGAAGAAATGCCCGAGCTGTCGGCACTGCAACGCGAGTATGCGAAGAAAGGAGTCCAGTTCGTCGGACTTGGCGTCGACTCCACCCAGAACGTGAAAACCTTCCTGCAGAAAGTGAAGGTCGACTACCCGGTGTACGTGGCGGGCTTTGGCGGCGCGGATCTTGCGCGCGAGTTCGGCAACAACGCCGGCGCGCTGCCGTTCACCGTCGTGATCGACGCGAAAGGTCAGATTCGCTCGACAAAATTAGGTCAGATCAAGCCGGACGAGCTCAAACAGACGCTCGATTCACTCTGAAACCAGAGTTTTGCCTGCCGGCTTTTAGCACCACATCCGCGCCATAACTGGCAGATTGACTGAAATTATGCGAAGATGCGCGCCCACCGCCTTCCCAAGCACCGGTTCGCGCGGCGGTTTTGGCCGGCGAAACTAGACAAGTTTCTCTAATCGGCGCTAAAGTGCGCCCAACTTTACGGAAACAGAAGCGACCATGGCAAAACTGCTGGTTCTGCACGGCCCCAACCTCAATCTTCTCGGCACCCGGGAACCCGAGGTGTATGGCCGTGTGACGCTCCCGCAGATCGACCAGGCGCTCGCCGACCGTGCAGCCGACAGCGGCGTCGAACTGGCCACCTTCCAGAGCAATCACGAAGGCGCGCTGGTCGACCGCATCCAGGCGGCGCGGTCGGAAAACGTCGATTTCATCCTGATCAATCCCGCGGCGTACACGCATACCAGCGTGGCGATCCGGGACGCACTGGCGGGTGTCGGCATCCCGTTCGTCGAGATCCATCTCTCGAACGTGCATCGTCGTGAACCGTTCCGGCATCACTCGTATTTCTCCGACCAGGCCGAAGGCGTCATCTGCGGCCTCGGCTGGAAGGGCTATCTGTACGCGCTCGAATATGCGCTCGACCGGCTGCCGGCACGCGCCGCGGCCGGCTGACTCCGACACACCAATACAGCGCCGGTCGTGATCGCTTGCACCGGCACTTCACGCATTGAAAAGGGGAAGCCCAATGGATCTTCGTAAGCTCAAAACTCTGATCGACCTCGTTTCCGAGTCCGGCATTTCGGAACTCGAAGTCACCGAGGGTGAAGGCAAGGTCCGCATCGTCAAGAACGCGGCGCCCGTCTACGTGCAGCCGCCGGCTGCCGCATACGGCGCGCCGCTCCCCGTCGCCGCGCCCGCGCCGCTCGCCGGACACGAAGCGCCGGCAGCCGCTGCCGCCGCACCGGCCGCAGCCGCGCCGCAGGGTCACGTGGTGACGTCGCCGATGGTGGGCACGTTCTACCGCTCGCCGTCGCCGGGCGCGGATCCGTTCGTGCAGGTCGGCGACAGCGTGAAGGACGGGCAGACGCTGTGCATCATCGAAGCGATGAAGCTGCTCAACGAAATCGAGTCGGACGCGACCGGTGTGGTCAAGGAAATCCTGGTCGAGAACGGTCAGGCGGTCGAATACGGCCAGCCGCTCTTCGTGGTCGGCTGATCGGCAGCGCGCGACGCCCCTGAAGCGCACGCCCTCCGCTGCGTGCGCCACCGATCCTCCGCGGTTGCCGCCCGACCCGCTCGAAGCGCGGCACCCCTTGATGAGTTGAAAACTCGCCATGTTTGAAAAAATCCTCATTGCCAATCGCGGCGAAATCGCGCTCCGTATCCAGCGCGCGTGCCGCGAGCTCGGCGTCAAGACCGTCGTCGTCTATTCCGAAGCCGACAAGGAAGCGAAGTATGTGAAGCTCGCCGACGAAGCCGTCTGTATCGGACCGGCGCCGTCGAACCTGAGCTACCTGAACATGCCGGCGCTGATCAGCGCGGCCGAAGTCACGGACGCCGAAGCGATTCACCCCGGCTACGGCTTCCTGTCCGAGAACGCCGATTTCGCCGAACGCGTCGAGCAGTCCGGTTTCGTGTTCATCGGTCCGCGTCCGGAAACGATCCGGATGATGGGCGACAAGGTCACCGCGAAGCAGACGATGATCAAGACCGGCGTGCCGTGCGTGCCCGGTTCGGAAGGCGCATTGCCCGACGATCCGAAGGAGATCGTGAAGATTGCGCGCGCAGTCGGCTACCCGGTGATCATCAAGGCGGCGGGCGGCGGCGGCGGCCGCGGCATGCGCGTCGTGCACACCGAAGCCGCGCTTGTGAATGCGGTCAACATGACCCGCGAGGAAGCCGGCCGTGCGTTCGGCAATCCGCAGGTCTACATGGAGAAGTACCTGGAGAACCCGCGGCACATCGAGATCCAGGTGCTCGCGGATTCGTTCCGCAACGCGGTCTGGCTCGGCGAGCGCGACTGCTCGATGCAGCGCCGTCACCAGAAGGTGATCGAGGAAGCGCCGGCGCCGGGCATCGCGCGGCGGCTGATCGATCGCATCGGCGATCGCTGTGCGGACGCGTGCAAGAAGATGGGCTACCTCGGCGCGGGTACGTTCGAGTTCCTGTACGAAAACGGCGAGTTCTACTTCATCGAAATGAACACGCGCGTGCAGGTCGAGCACCCGGTCACGGAACTCATCACCGGCATCGACATCGTGCAGGAACAGATCCGCATCGCGGCCGGCGAGAAGCTCGCGTTCCGCCAGCGCGACATCCAGTTCAAGGGACATGCGATCGAATGCCGGATCAACGCCGAAGATCCGTTCAAGTTCACGCCGTCGCCGGGTCGTCTCACGTCGTGGCACATGCCCGGCGGTCCCGGCATCCGCGTCGACTCGCACGCGTACAACGGCTACTTCGTGCCGCCGAACTACGATTCGATGATCGGCAAGCTGATCGCCTACGGCGCGACGCGCGACCAGGCCATCCGCCGGATGCGCATCGCGCTGTCGGAGATGGTGGTGGAAGGCATCTCGACCAACATCCCGCTGCATCGCGAACTGATGCTCGACGCGAAGTTCGTCGAAGGCGGCACGAGCATCCATTACCTCGAAAACCGGCTCGCCGCGCGTCAGCAGGCAGCGCCGGAAGAAGCCTGAGGAACACCGCCGTCATGAGTTACCGGGAACTGGTCGTCGAGCTGGAGCGGGAACGCGCCGAGGCATTGTCGGACGCGCTGCTCGAACTGGGCGCGCTGTCGGTATCGGTGGAAGACGCCGATGCGGACACGCCCGACGAACAGCCGCTCTTCGGCGAGCCCGGTCTCACGCCGGACCGCACCGCGTGGCAGCATTCGCGCGTGATCGCGCTGATCGCGCCGGAACACGACCCCGCGCTGCTGCTCGTCGCGGCCGCGAACGAGCTGGGCCTCGCAGCGACGCCGCAGTTTGCGCTGCGCGAGGTCGAAGAGCAGGACTGGGTGCGTCTCACGCAATCGCAGTTCGATCCGATCCAGATCGGCGAGCGGATCTGGGTCGTGCCGTCGTGGCACGACGCGCCGGATCCTGATGCGCTGATCCTCGAACTCGATCCAGGCCTCGCATTCGGCACCGGCAGCCATCCCACCACGCGTCTGTGCATGGAATGGCTCGAGCAGAACGTGCAGCCGGGCGTCAGCGTGCTCGACTACGGCTGCGGCTCCGGCATTCTCGCGATTCTCGCGAAGAAGTGCGGCGCGGGTTCCGTCACGGGTATCGACATCGATCCGCAGGCCGTCGAATCCGCCCGCCAGAACAGTGCGCGCAATCACGCCGACGTCACGTACGGCTTGCCGGCCGACTGCCCTGCCGGCGAGTTCGACATCGTCGTCGCCAACATCCTGTCGAATCCGCTGAAACTGATGTCGTCGATGCTGTCGTCGAAGGTGAAACCGGGCGGCAGCATTGCGCTTTCCGGCATCCTCGCGCGCCAGGCCGACGAAGTCGCGCGCGTGTACGAACGCTGGATCGATATCGCGGTCTGGCGCGAGCACGAAGGCTGGGTCTGTCTTGCCGGAACGCGCCGCGAAAGCATTTAGAATAGGGCGTATAACCATCTTCGGCCATCGGCTGCCCTGCCCGACATGCTTCTTGCAACGCGTTGCCCGTTCTGCGAAACCGTCTTCCGTCTGCTGCCGGCGCATCTATCCGCGCGGCGCGGACTCGTACGGTGCGGACATTGCCAGGAAGTCTTCGACGCATCGGGCAGCCTGTACGAGCTGCCCGCCAGCGGAGACTTTCGCTCGGCCATTCCGGTATCGGCCGAAACCGCTGCCGCGCTGACAGCAGGCGTCGAACTGCCGGCGCAGGCCACACCGGTTGCGCCATCCACACCGGCCGCAGCTTCCACCGAATACCTCGACACGCCGGCGCCGCCGTCGCATTCCGCGAGCGCGGAACCCACTGCGCCATTCGATGCTGGCGCCACTTCGCATGAAGCGGCCGGTGACGATGAATCGCGGGAAACGGTACATCGCGATTCGCCCGCCGAACCCGGCGCGCACGTCACGCCCGCGCACGAAATGTCGGCGCCGCCCGTCGAGCACGATGCCGCGCCGTTCGGCGTCATTCACGCTGCGGAACCGTCGGAGCCTTCCGCGCCTTCGGAACCTGAACCGGCACGCGAACATTTCAACGACTCGCTGAACGCACAACCGCTGCATCGCGACGCGTTCAGCAATCCGCCGGACGCGTCGAGCCAAGCGGCACATGAGCCGTCCGACGAAGCACTCGGCAAACATGCCGGTGTCGCGACACCCGCATGGGGCGAGCACGCGGCAACGCCGCCGTTCAATGCGCCGCACGACACGCACGGCCAGGTCTCGCGACCCGCGGGCGCAGGGCCGGACATGCCGGGCACGCCGCCGGACTTCGCGTCGCCGTCGTGGGATCCGTGGGCGCCTCCGCCGGATGTTCAGTTCGACGAAAAGCTGCGCTACAGCCGGGCCGATCTGCCGTACACGACCTTCGCGCCGGCCGTCGCGCCGATGCGCCGTCCGAAGCAGGAAATGCAGCGCGCGGCGTTCGAACCGCACGCGCATCCGGAGCCGTACGCGGAAGCGCACCCGGAGCCACACGCGCAGCCCCACCCCGAATCGACGCTGCCGCCCGATCACGTGGAGCCGGGTTTCATGCCCGCGCCGGCGCTCGAGCGCGAGTTGCCGCCGCCGCACGAATGGAAGCCGGTCGAGCGCGAGGTGCCGCCGCCAGCGCCGCCGTCACCAGCGCCTGCAGCTGCGCCGCACGCCGTGCAGGCGGATGCGGCGGAACCGTCGTTCGCCGGTCACGCTGCGCGAACGTCGATCGATCGCGAAAGCGAACTGCGCGAACCGCGCGAGCCGCGTTTCGGCCCCGAGGCCGGCGAGCCCTATGTCGGTCCGTCCACCCAGGCGCAAAGCGAACCGCCATTCGGCGAGCCGTTCGGCGAGTCGTACCGTGACGCGCACCGCGAGCCGGCTGCCGACCCGTTCAATGATCCGCTCAGTGATCCCTTCACCGAGCCGCCGCCCGCCGCCAGGCCCTATGGCCAGCCGTTCGCGGCGCCGCTCGCGGATGACGGCGGCGAACACTTCGCCGTGATCCGCGAGACACGCAGGCACGGCGCCCGGTCGACCGGCTGGACCGTGCTCGGCGCGATGATCGCCGTGTTGCTGGTCGTGCTGCTGATCGCGCAGGTTGCGTGGTGGCAGCGCGAATCGGTGATGGTCTACTGGCCGGCGTCGCAGCCGCTGTTCGCGCAGGCGTGCGAACAGCTCGGCTGCACGGTGGCGCCGCCGCGCGATATCGATGGGCTCGTCGTCGAGCCGTCGGATCTGCGCGAAGTGGAGAACAATCCGCACAAGCTCGAGCTGAGAATGCCGCTACGCAACCGCTTCAGCGTCGCGCTCGCGTATCCCGCCGTCGAGCTGACGCTGCTCGACGAGCACAACAACATTGTCGTGCGGCGCGTGCTGTTGCCGCAGGACTATGTCAGGCCCGGTACCCCAATCGGCGCCGGCTTGCCGGCGCACTCCAGCCAGACCATGATCGTGCGTCTCGACCTCGGCACCGCAGTGGCGTCGAACTTCCTCGCACAGATCTTCTACCCGTAGTCGGCACTCGAACGTCCGCCATCCGGCGGACGACTATCACGTCAATCTCTGACGAATCTTCGGAGCACACAATGAGTCAAGTCACGCTGGGCGGCAATCCGATCGAAGTAGGCGGCACGTTTCTGTCGGTGGGTCAAAGCGCCCCCGAGTTCTCGCTGATCGGCAAGGATCTGCAACCCCTCACGCTCGCCGCGTTCGCCGGCAAGCGCAAGGTTCTCAACATCGTCCCGAGCCTCGACACGCCGACCTGCGCGACGTCGACGCGCAAGTTCAACGAAGCCGCCGCGAGCCTGAACAACACCGCGGTCATCGTGATTTCGGGCGACCTGCCGTTCGCGGCGTCGCGCTTCTGCTCGACGGAAGGTATCGCGAATGTCGTCACGGCATCGACGTTCCGCGGCCGCGAGTTCGCGAAGGCCTACGGCGTCGACGTGACGAGCGGCCCGCTCACCGGTCTGACGGCGCGCGCTGTCGTCGTGCTCGACGAGAACAACAAGGTCGTGCACTCGGAGCTCGTCGGCGAGATCAAGAACGAACCGAACTACGACGCCGCGCTCGCCGCACTGAAGTAAGCCGTTCCGCATCACGCTCCGCGCCGCGCTTCGTGCGCGGCGCTTTCGTATCATCGGTCGTTGCGATGCCTGCCGGTTAGCCCCCCGCGCGTTATGCAGGTCTGCCACCTGCCGGTATCGCACTACGACCACGAGTCACGGCTCGGCTCGAGAAAAGCCGGGTCCTGTCCGATTACTACTGGGAAGATCGATCTTGGCCACGCTGATCAGCGGTTCGCTCGCCTACGACAACATCATGAAGTTCGAAGGCCGTTTCCGGGAGCACATCCTGCCCGAGCAGGTGCACATCCTGAACGTGAGCTTCCTCGTGCCGACGATGCGCCGCGAATTCGGCGGCTGTGCCGGCAACATCGCCTATTCGCTGCATCTGCTCGGCGGCGACGCGCGCCCGATGGGCACGCTCGGCGCGATCGACGGGCAGCTCTATATGGAGCGCTTCGCCGCGCTCGGCATCGCGACCGACATGGTCCGCGTGATGCCCGACATGTACTCGGCGCAGGCGATGATCACGACCGACCTGGAAAACAACCAGCTCGCCGCGTTCCACCCGGGCGCGATGATGCAGTCGCACGTGACGCGCGTCGAGGATGCAAAAGACATCAAGCTCGGCATCGTCGCGCCGGACGGCTTCGACGGCATGATCCAGCACTCCGAACAGTTCGCCGCCGCCGGCATTCCGTTCATCTTCGATCCGGGCCAGGGGCTGCCGCTCTTCGGCGGCGAGTCGCTGCGCCGCATGATTGAACTTGCCACTTACGTGGCGGTCAACGACTACGAGGCCGCGCTCGTCAGCAACAAGACGGGCTGGTCGATCGACGAAATCGCATCGCGGGTCGATGCGCTGATCGTCACCCGCGGCGAGCACGGCGCGCAGATCCATCATTCGGGCAGCATCGAAGACATTCCGGCGGTCAAGGCGCAGCAGGTGCTCGACCCGACCGGCTGCGGCGACGCGTTCCGTGGCGGCCTTCTGTACGGCATCGAAAAGGGCTTCGGCTGGGCGGCCACCGGCCGTCTCGCGAGCCTGATGGGCGCGCTGAAGATCGAACATCAAGGGCCGCAGAACTACGCGCCGACGCGCGCGGAAATCAACGAACGATTCAGGCAGGCATTCGGTCACGACCTGCCGCAATAAATTGAGTGGGAGTCTGACAATGCAATCGACCATGAGTCGCATGGTGGTGGCCGGCCTGATCGCCGGCACGCTCGCCATGTCGGGGTGCGCGTACAACAGCAGTTCGGCGGACGTCTACACGGCGTCGCAGGCGCAGCGCGAGGAAACGGTCCGCATGGGCACCGTCGAAAGCGTGCGCGCGGTGAAGATCAGCTCGAACAACGGCCAGCCGAGCGGCCTCGGCGCGATCGGCGGCGGCGCGATCGGCGCGGTGGCCGGCAGCGCGATCGGCGGCGGCCGCGGCTCGATCGTGACCGGCATCATCGGCGGTATCGCGGGCGCGGTGGCGGGCAATGCGGTCGAGAACGGCGTCGCGATGCGCGACGGCCTCGAGGTCACGGTGCGCCTGGACAACGGCGATCTGCGCGCGATCACGCAGAGCGCCACCGGCGAAATCTTCCAGGCGGGCGATCGCGTCCGTCTGCTGTCCAGCGGCGGCGTGACGCGGGTCACGCACTAGCCTCGTTTCTCTTTCCCCTGTATCGCGGCGTCAGCTGGGCGCCGCGGTTTCCTCGAACGCATGCGCTCCCCTGTGCATGCGTTTTTTTATGGGCGAAAAAAATCCCGTCGGCCGCGAAGCGGCGACGGGATTCATGACTGAGCCCCGTTCCTCAGTCGGCCGGCGCGTACATAGCGCGCCAGTTATCTGGCCTGGGTAGTCGTTTTATTACGGACGGCTACCGGTCGGGAACGGCCATGCAGCAGCCGGGTTCAACGCGGTCTTCACCGTTGCAGCAGGTGCGGTCGACGCAGCGGGCGCAGCGGCAGCAGGCGCAGCAGCAGCGGCGGCCTTCTTCGCGGCAGCCTTCTTCGCAGGCGCAGCCTTCTTGGCAGGAGCAGGCTTCTTGGCGGCAGCCTTCTTCGCAGGCGCTTTCTTCGCAGCCTTCTTGGCTGCGGTCTTCTTCGCCGCGGCCTTCTTGGCCGGTGCAGCCTTCTTCGCCGCGACCTTCTTCACCGCGACTTTCTTGACTGCTGCCTTCTTCGCCGGCGCCTTCTTGGCTGCAACCTTCTTCGCCGCGACCTTCTTCACCGCGACTTTCTTTGCAGCAGCCTTCTTCGCCGGTGCCTTCTTCGCTGCAACCTTCTTCGCCGCGACCTTCTTCACTGCGACCTTCTTCGCCGCAACCTTCTTCACCGCGACTTTCTTCGCAGCGGCCTTCTTCGCCGGAGCAGCCTTCTTCGCAGCGACCTTCTTCACAGCGGCTTTCTTAGCAGCCTTCTTGGCAGTTGCCATCATTTTCTCCTTCAGGTTTTTCAGATGAGTAAGTTCAAACAACACCCTTCGTCAAAACCCGCTTCCCGCGGACGCTTATCAAGGCGGTCGCTACGAAGCGGGCTATTCATCGGCGTACGCAGTCGATGCGCGCTTACGCTAATGAATACGGTAAGGCGCGCCGTGCCAGTGGGCACCGCGCGCCAGGTACGGTCGGCGTCGGATACCGACGCCGGCAATCGTTTGATCAGGCCGCTGGCCGATGGACCAGCGCCTTTCTCCGGGGGGAAGTTTGCCCATCCCACTGAAGGGTTCGCAAAGTGCCGGTGGTCAAAGTGAGCCGCGAAGGCGCGTAGCTCACTGGGCGGGCTTTGCATCAGGCGTTCCTGCTCCTCATCATCTTCGCCGGCGCGCGCCGCGTGCGCGCTGCCAGCATCCCCATCAACTTGTTGCGCGAGGCACTCGACTCAGGGTCATTCCCAGGAGAGTGCGCCGCCAGTCTGATATTCGATGACCCGCGTCTCGAAGAAGTTGCGTTCCTTCTTCAGGTCGATCATCTCGCTCATCCACGGGAACGGGTTTTCCTCGTTCGGGTACAACGGGTCGAGGCCGATCTGCTGGCAGCGACGGTTGCAGATGAAGCGCAGGTAGCTCTTGAACATCGACGCATTGAGACCGAGCACGCCGCGCGGCATCGTGTCTTCGGCGTAACGATATTCGAGGTCGACCGCGTGCTTGAAGATCTCACGGATCTCGGCACGGAACTCGGCCGTCCACAGATGCGGGTTTTCCAGCTTGATCTGGTTGATCAGGTCGATGCCGAAATTGCAGTGCATCGACTCGTCGCGCAGGATGTATTGGTACTGTTCCGCGGCGCCAGTCATCTTGTTCTGGCGGCCGAGCGCGAGAATCTGCGTAAACCCGACGTAAAAGAACAGACCTTCCATCACGCACGCGAACACGATCAGCGACTTGAGCAGTTTCTGGTCCGCTTCGAGCGTGCCGGTCTTGAAGGCCGGGTCGGTCAGCGTGTGGATGAACGGAATCAGGAACTCGTCCTTCGCGCGGATCGACGACACCTCGTGGTACGCGTTGAAGATCTCGCCTTCGTCCAGGCCGAGCGATTCGACGATGTACTGGTAAGCGTGCGTGTGGATCGCCTCTTCGAACGCCTGGCGCAGCAGGAACTGGCGGCATTCGGGCGCCGTGATGTGGCGGTAGGTGCCCAGCACGATGTTGTTCGCCGCGAGCGAGTCCGCCGTGACGAAGAATCCGAGATTGCGCTTGACGATGCGACGCTCGTCTTCGGTCAGACCGTTCGGGTCCTTCCAGAGCGCGATGTCGCGGGACATGTTGATTTCCTGCGGCATCCAGTGATTCGCGCAGCCCGACAGGTACTTCTCCCACGCCCACTTGTACTTGAACGGCACGAGCTGGTTGACGTCGGTCTGGCCGTTGATGATGCGCTTGTCGGCAACGTTCACGCGCGCTTCGCTGCTCGCGGCCGGCGCGGCTGCTGCGGTGTTCTGGTTCGCGTAGGGAGCGACGGCGATGTCGTTCGCGAAGATGTCGCGCGCCGAAGGTGCCGGCGAGGTTGCCTGCTGTGCTGCCTGTTGTGCTGCGTACTGAGCGGGACGCGTTGCGGTCTGCGTTCCGACAGCCGTACCCGAGGGATCACGCAACGTGTTCAGTTGCGCACCGCTCGCGGGAGTTACGGCAGTGATCTCGTCATCCCAGTTGAGCATAAATGTCACCATCAATTTAGAACGGTTTGTACCATCTTTTCGTGAGCGATAAAAGGGCTCGCACACGAAAAATCCTGTTTTCGATTCGCGTTGCGACCTACATACAACACTTTGATCAGCGTGATGCGTGCATCGCTTCTTCGATCGCTGCATCTCGCGCGATCGAATCGCGTCGATCGAGATGCTTCGTTGCGTCGCGGACCGATCGTTTGATGTGCTTCCGATGTGTCCGCGGTGGTCTTCGCACTGCGCGCTTCACTGCACTCTGCACTGCGCTTCGTACGGAACTGCGCGCTGAGCTTCGCGACGCTCGCGTGGAGCTCATGCGCGTCGATGCGTGGCTCGCGATGGCGGAGCGCGAGTCGCGCTCGCCGCCGCCGTGTATTGCTTTGCTGCCCCCGTTCGCCCGACGTTCTCTCTACTCTCTATATAGAGTGAGCGTCTTCGCGCTCACCCGGTTCGGACTATCTTGATGCGGCACACTCGTGCAGTACACCGCGCGGCACGCTGTGCGGGTCGCACGTTGCGTGCCGCGTCCTGCTACGACTTACTGGCAGGCCTCGCACTCGTCGAAGCCAGGATCGCCCGGACGCATCATGCACACCGGACCATCCGCTTCCGGCGCCGTCTCGATCGTGGCCGATACCGCGGGTGCCGCAGCAACCGCAGGCGCCGCCACCGCGGCCGCATTCAGGCCACCCGACGACGCACCGCCGCTCGCGCCGAAACCGCCCGCGCCTGCTCCACCACCCGCTGCGCCACCCGACGAACCGCCATCATTCGACGGCACCGCGTTCAGCGCGCCGTGCGCAACGGTCGACTTCTCGACGTGCGTCGCCGCCATCGTGCGCAGGTAGTACGTGGTCTTCAGGCCGCGCAGCCATGCGAGCTTGTAAACCTCGTCGAGCTTCTTGCCCGACGCGCCCGCCATGTAGATGTTGAGCGACTGCGCCTGGTCGATCCACTTCTGACGGCGCGACGCCGCTTCGACCAGCCACGTGGCGTCAACCTCGAACGCGGTCGCGTAGATCGCGCGGAGGTCGGCCGGGATCCGGTCGATGCGCGACAGCGTGCCGTCGAAGTACTTCAGGTCGGCGACCATCACCTCGTCCCACAGGCCGCGCGCCTTCAGGTCGCGCACAAGGAAGTCGTTGACCACCGTGAACTCGCCCGACAGGTTCGACTTCACGTACAGGTTCTGGAAGGTCGGCTCGATGCACGCCGACACGCCGATGATGTTCGAGATCGTGGCCGTCGGCGCGATCGCGATGCAGTTGGAGTTGCGCATGCCGTACGTTGCGATGCGGGAACGCAGCGACGTCCAGTCCATCGACGCGCTCGAATCCACCTCAACGTAGCCGCCGCGCGCATCGGCGAGCAGCTGCAGCGTGTCCTGCGGGAGGATGCCGCGATCCCACAGCGAGCCGCGGTAGCTCGAGTAGCGGCCGCGTTCTTCCGCGAGCTCCGTCGACGCGTAGTACGCGTAGTAGCAGACCGCTTCCATCGACGTATCGGCGAACTGGACCGCTTCCTGCGACGCGTACGGCGTGCGCAGCAGGTGCAGGCAGTCCTGGAAGCCCATGATGCCCATGCCGACCGGACGGTGCTTCAGGTTCGAGTTACGCGCCTTCGGCACCGCGTAGTAGTTGATGTCGATCACGTTGTCGAGCATCCGCATCGCGACGCTGATGGTGCGCTTCAGCTTGTCGTGGTCGAGCACGAACGAGCCGTCGGCCTGCTTCGACATGTGCGCGACGAGGTTCACCGAGCCCAGGTTGCAGACGGCGATTTCGGTGTCGCTGGTGTTCAGCGTGATTTCCGTGCACAGGTTCGACGAGTGCACGACGCCGACGTGCTGCTGCGGCGAGCGCACATTGCACGGATCCTTGAACGTGATCCACGGATGGCCCGTTTCGAACAGCATGCCGAGCATCTTGCGCCACAGCTGCGCCGCCGGGATCTTCTTGAACAGCTTCAGCTCGCCGCGCGCGGCCTTGTCTTCGTAAGCCGTGTAAGCCTTCTCGAACTCTGCGCCGAACTTGTCGTGCAGGTCCGGGCAGGTGGACGGCGAGAACAGCGTCCAGTCGCCGCCTTCCATCACGCGCTTCATGAACAGGTCGGGAATCCAGTTCGCCGTGTTCATGTCGTGCGTGCGGCGACGGTCGTCACCGGTGTTCTTGCGCAGCTCGAGGAATTCCTCGATGTCGAGGTGCCACGATTCCAGGTACGCGCAGACCGCGCCCTTGCGCTTGCCGCCCTGGTTCACCGCGACGGCCGTGTCGTTCACAACCTTCAGGAACGGCACCACGCCCTGCGACTTGCCGTTGGTGCCCTTGATGTGCGAGCCGAGCGCGCGCACGCGGGTCCAGTCGTTGCCGAGACCGCCGGCGAATTTCGACAGCAGCGCGTTTTCCTTCAGCGCTTCGTAGATGCCGTCGAGGTCGTCGTCCACCGTGGTGAGGTAGCACGACGACAGCTGCGAGCGGCGCGTGCCCGAGTTGAACAGCGTGGGCGTGGACGACATGAAGTCGAAGCTCGACAGCACCTGGTAGAACTCGATCGCGCGCGTTTCGCGGTCGATCTCGTTCAGCGAGAGGCCCATCGCGACACGCATAAAGAATGCCTGGGGCATTTCGATGCGGGTGCCGTCGACGTGCAGGAAGTAGCGGTCGTACAGCGTCTGCAGACCGAGGTAGCCGAACTGCAGGTCGCGGTCCGCGTCGAGCGCGGCGCCGAGACGCTTCAGGTCGAACTGCAGCAGCTTGTCGTCGAGCAGTTCCGCTTCGACGCCGCGCTTGATGAAGAGCGGGAAGTATTCGGCATAGCGCTCCGACATCTGCGCCTGCGTGACTTCCTCTTCGAGGATTTCGCGGCGGATGGTGTGCAGCAGGATGCGCGCGGTGGCCTGGCTGTACGCCGGGTCCTTCTCGATCATCGTGCGGGCTGCGAGAATGGCCGAGTCGTAGACCTGGCTCATCGGCACGCCGTCGTACAGGTTCTTCACCGTCTCCGCGACGATCGGCGCAGCGCTGACCGCGTCGCCCAGGTTGTCGCACGCGGATTCGATCAGCGCGCGCAGCGCGTTCAGGTCGAGCGGACGCGTGATGCCGTTGTCCGTCACGTTGAGGCCCGGCGCCGCGGCCTGGCCTTCCTCGCCGTGGCCGCGCTCCTGGTTGCGCTTCTCGCGATACAGCACGTACGCACGCGCGACGTTGTGCTCGCCGCCGCGCATCAGCGCGAGTTCGACCTGATCCTGAATGTCTTCGATATGGAACGTGCCGCCGTTCGGACGGCTGCGCAGCAGCGCGCGCACGACGCTCTGCGTGAGCTGCTCCACCAGCTCGCGCACGCGCGCCGACGCGGCGCCCTGCCCGCCGTTCACTGCGAGGAACGCCTTGGTCATCGCGATCGCGACCTTCGACGGTTCAAACGACACCACACTTCCGTTGCGACGGATCACCTTGTAATCCGCGAAAGTCGCCTGCGGCGCGAGCGCCTGCGCGCCCTGGGCCTGACCACCGAACGAGTGGCCAGCGAGTGAGCCCTCGAAACGGGGCGTCACGTTATCGGTCGTTTGCATGTGCAAAGCTCCTGGTCCTGGAATGTGCGGAGAATCCGCGGTTAGTACATACGCTGCGCAACCCCGGGCGCTAGCGATCTGGTGCAGGGAGAGGACAAGCGAGGCGGGATGGCCGGATGCGACTGCGATGGGTCGATGACGTTGGTCTCGATCAGATGTGTCGCGATCACTTGCTTGTGTCCTTTTCCCCGGATGCTGCTTTTGCGAGTGACCTTCGGATGACTTCCGCAGGCCTCGCAACTCATTGATTTTTCGGCGTCTGGAAAGCACGCGGCGCCAGACTCATGGAGCGGGGCGCCGCCTGTACAACACAATATCTAGTGTGAAACCCGTTGCTTGGCACCAAGTATAGTGGAGTTCGCCGGCATCTCAAATTAATTTATTTAGGCGGGGCGGGTTGACTTTTCACATACCAAGCCAATGATCGGACCTGCCGGAAAGCAAGGCCCAGCCTGGCTCCGCGCGCTACTGACGTGCTCGCGAACGCGACGGGTCAGCGTGCGTGTTGCGGGTAGAGATAGGGGAAATACTGATCGGCGAGCTGGGTGTCGCGTTGCAGACGCGGCCACTCGAAGTGCGGACCGGGATCGGTCTTGCGGCCGGGCGCGATGTCCGAGTGACCCGCTACCGCGTCGATCGGATAGCGCGCGCGCAACGCGACGACGAGCGATGCGAGCGTCCGGTATTGCGCCGCTTCGAACGTCGTGGCGTCGCTGCCTTCGAGTTCGATGCCGATCGAGAAGTCGTTGCAGCGCTCGCGGCCGAAGAAGTTCGACAGGCCCGCATGCCATGCGCGCTCGTCGCACGAGACGAACTGCTCGAGCGCGCCGTCGCGATGGATCACGAAGTGCGCCGACACCCGCACGCCGCGCAGATGCGTGTCGTAGTACGGATGCGCGTCGCAGTCGAGACGATTGAGGAACAGGTCAGTGACGCCGCTGCCGCCGAATTCGCCGGGCGGCAGACTGATGTTGTGCACGACGATCAGCGTGGGTATCGCGCCCGCGGGACGCGCTTCGAAGTTCGGCGACGGCAGGTGGCGCGCGCCCTCGACCCAGCCGCGCGCATCGACCGGGAAAGTGGAACCCGCGCTCATCGCGCGTCGCGGCGATTGGTGCCGGTGCGCACCGCGTGGCGATGCGCGTGATCGGCGCTGCAGAACGCTTCGCCCGCGACGATCACGGAGTCGCTCTTCGGCGCGTGCACGCCGCACTCGGCGCAGCGGATCATCGGTTCGGCGAGTTGCGGCGGCTGCGGGTTGCGCGCGTTCGCGCCGTTGCCGGTGCCCGCGCCCGCATCCGCGCCGCCATTGCGCGACGCGGCGTGACCGCCGGCGCCCGTGCGTGCGTCCGCGCGACGCAGCGCCTTCACGAGCCACTGGCCGACGATGAACAACAGGATCAGCAGAAAAATCTGTCGCATGAGAATCAGACCACCGGGCGGTGCAGCAGCACCTCGAGAACGAAACGGCTGCCCACGTACGCGAGCAGCAGCGCGACGAACGACGCGAGCACCCAGCGCAGCGCCGCGCGGCCACGCCAGCCCGAGACCTTGCGGGCCGTCAGCAGCGCACCGAACATCACCCACGACAGGATCGCGAACACCGTCTTGTGATCGAGCCGCAGCGCGCGGTCCTGCAGCTGCTCGCTGAACACGATGCCCGACACGAGCGTCAGCGTGAGCAGCACGAAGCCCGCGCCGATCAGACGGAACAGCAGTTTTTCGAGCGTGAGGAGCGGCGGCAGCGTGCCGAGCCAGCCCGTGAGCCAGCCGTTGCGCGACGCGTCGCCCGCGCGCTGCAGCGCCGCGCCGCCGCGCATCGCGTGCAGCCGGCGCTCGACGAGCAGCATCAGCACCGCGTGCAGCGCCGCGATCGCGAAGAGCCCGTACGCAACGTTCGCGATCAGGAAGTGCAGCTTGAACATCGGTGCAGCCGAGTACGACAGCACGCGCACGCCGCCGAACACGAGCGGCATCAGCGACGCGACGCACGCGAGCGGCAGCACGAGCAGGCGCAGGCCGTCGAGCGGAAAGAAGAAGCTCTCGATCCAGTAGATGCCGGCGCCGAGCCAGAACATCGCGGAGAGCGCGAACGCGAAACCGAACACCATCGCGTTCTGCGGGAAGATGGTGGCGTCGAGCAACGCGCCGTGCGCGAGCAGCGCGACGAACAGGAGCACGCGCCCCGTCGTGCCGGATGCCTCGGTCACCGGGCCGCTCGCACCGCCGGCGGGCCCTACGGCCGACAGCGACGGCACGCTCTCGAGCACCGGCCGCACCGCCGTCTGACGATGCGCGCGCCAGCCCACGACAGCGAGGCCGCCGTACAGGATCGCGGTGAGGGCATACAGTACAATATCCATATTCGAAGTTTACACCAGGCCCCTGGCTTGCGACGGCTTAGGCCCGGCGCCCACAGGGCCGTTCTCCTCATCGTTCCCCATGCTCGACAACCTCACCCAACGGATGGCGCGCGTCGTCAAGACGCTGCGCGGCGAAGCCCGGCTCACCGAGGCGAACACGCAGGACATGCTGCGCGAAGTCCGCCTCGCGCTGCTCGAAGCGGACGTGGCGCTGCCCGTCGTGCGCGACTTCATCTCGAAGGTGAAGGAGAAGGCGCTCGGCGAAGACGTGATCGGCAGCCTGTCACCGGGTCAGGCGCTGGTCGGCGTCGTGCAGCGCGAACTCACCGCGGTGATCGGCGGCGACTACGAAGGCAAGGCCGCCGAGCTGAACCTCGCCGTCACGCCGCCCGCGGTCGTGCTGATGGCGGGCCTGCAGGGCGCGGGTAAAACCACCACCACCGGCAAGCTCGCGAAACTGCTGCGCGAGAAGTACAAAAAGAAGGTGCTGACCGTTTCGTGCGACGTCTATCGCCCCGCGGCGATCGCGCAGCTGAAGACGGTGACCGAGCAGGTCGGCGCGGACTTCTTCCCGTCGGAGCCGAACCAGAAGCCGGTCGAGATCGCGCGCGCCGCGGTCGACTGGGCGAAGCGCCACTATCACGACGTACTGCTCGTCGACACCGCCGGCCGTCTCGGTATCGACGAAGCGATGATGCAGGAAATCTCGGCGCTGCACGCCGAACTGAAGCCGGCTGAAACGCTGTTCGTGGTCGATGCGATGCTCGGCCAGGATGCCGTCAACACCGCGAAGGCGTTCAGCGACGCACTGCCGCTCACCGGCGTCGTGCTCACCAAGCTCGACGGCGATTCGCGCGGCGGCGCGGCGCTGTCCGTGCGTCACGTCACCGGCAAGCCGATCAAGTTCGTCGGCGTCGCGGAAAAGCTCGACGGTCTCGAGGTGTTCTATCCGGACCGGATGGCGAACCGGATCCTCGGCATGGGCGACATCCTCGCGCTCGTCGAGGAAGCGCAGCGCGGCGTCGACGTGCAGGCCGCGCAGAAGCTCGCCGACAAGGTGAAGAAAGGCGGCGACTTCGACCTCAACGATTTCCGCGCGCAGCTGTCGCAGATGAAGAACATGGGCGGCCTGTCGTCGCTGATGGACAAGCTGCCCGCGCAGTTCCAGCAGGCCGCGTCCGGCGCCGACATGGGCCAGGCGGAAAAGCAGATGCGCCGCATGGAAGGCATCATCAATTCGATGACGCCGCAGGAGCGCGCGAAGCCCGACCTCATCAAGGCCACCCGCAAGCGCCGCATTGCCGCGGGCGCGGGCGTGCAGGTTCAGGAAGTGAACCGGATGCTGAACCAGTACGAGCAGATGCGCACGATGATGAAGAAGCTGAAGGGCGGCAACATGGCCAAGATGATGCGCGGCATGAAGGGCATGCTGCCGGGCATGCGCTGACGCAAACCCGCGCCTTCCGCTTCTGGAAGACGCGGGTTTATCATGCCGGGTTTATCATGCGGTAGCGCGTGCCGCTATTCCCTCTATATGTAAACAGTCAACGCCCGCCAGACGTCATGAATCGCGAAGAAGCCCTCCACGTTTTCCAACACTCCGAACAGATCGTGTCGGCCAGCGAAGTCGCCGCCTCGATCGGCCGCATGGCAACCGCCATCCGCAACGACGTCAGCGAGGACTTCCCGCTCGTGCTGTCGGTGATGGGCGGCGCGGCGGTGTTCACCGGCATGCTGCTGCCGCACCTCGATTTCCCGCTCGAGTTCGACTACATCCACCTCACGCGTTACCGCAACACGACGAAGGGTGGTCCGGACATGCAATGGCGCGTCGCGCCGGCGGAATCGGTGAAGGACCGCGTCGTGCTGGTGCTCGACGACATCCTCGACGAAGGCGAGACGATGGCCGCGATCCGCGACCGCATCCTCGCGATGGGCGCGAAACGCTTTCTCTCCGCGGTGCTGTGCGAGAAGCAGATTCCGAAGGCGAAGCCGCTGCGTCCCGACTATTGCGGCTTCTCAGTGCCGGACCGGTACGTGTTCGGCTGCGGAATGGATGCGAAGGGCTACTGGCGCAACCTGCCGACCATCCGCGCGCTGACCGAAACGATGTGAGGTTGTGCTGAGCGCTAGTTGCAGTGCGTTGAATTGCGACATGGCAGCCAGAACGAAAAAAGCGACCTTCGAAGGTCGCTTTTTTTTATTCGCCCGATGCGGCGCAGGTGCAGCGCGGCGGCACACGGCCCGCCTCAAAGCTGATGCACGAACGCGCGAATGCCCGCCAGCATCATCTCGACGGAAATCGCGACGAGCACGAGCCCCATCAACCGTTCGAAGGCCATCACCGTCCGCTCGCCAAGCCACTGCTGAATGCGTTCCGCGAGCACCAGCACGATCGCGCAGACCACCATCGTGACAGTCAGCGCGCCGATCCACTCGAACATCTTGCCCGGCGCCTGCGACGTGAGCAGCATCACCGTCGCGAGCGCGGACGGCCCGGCGAGCGCGGGGATCGCGAGCGGCACGATCATCGGCTCGCCGCCGCGCGCATCGCCGCCGAACGGACCGTCGGGGTGCGGGAAGATCATGCGCAGCGCAATCAGGAACAGCACGATGCCGCCGCCGATGCGCAGCGACAGGTCGGTCAGGCTCATCATCCGCAGGAAGCGGTCGCCGGCGACCATGAACACCAGCAGGATCATGAACGCGATCGCAACCTCGCGCAGGATCACCTTGATCCGCCGGTGCGGCGCGACGCCGCGCAGGCAGTTGATGAAGAGTGGGATGTTGCCGAGCGGATCGGTGATCAGCACCAGCAACACCGTGGCGGACAGGAAGTTGTACTCCACTGTCCGGCCGCTCAGCGCGCGAGCGCCGCGCGGATCTTTTCGATGACCGTGGCGCCCGCACTCTCCACCGGCAGCAGCGTGGCCTCGGTATCGCGGCGGGCCTGGTACTCGACCTTGCCGTCCTTCAGGCCGCGGTCGCCGATCACGAGCCGATGCGGCACGCCGATCAGCTCCCAGTCGGCGAACATCACGCCCGGCCGCTCGCCGCGATCGTCGAGGATCACGTCGATGCCGGCCGCGAGCAGCTGCTCGTACAGTTTGTCGGCCTGCTCGCGCACGGCTTCGCTGCGGTCGTAGCCCATCGGGCACAGCACGACTTCAAACGGCGCGATCGACTCGGGCCAGATGATGCCCTTGTCGTCGAAGTTCTGCTCGATCGCCGCGCCGAGGATACGCGTGATGCCGATGCCGTAGCAGCCCATGATCATCGGCTGCGGCTTGCCGGCTTCGTCGAGGAACGTCGCGTTCATCGCTTCCGAGTACTTGCTGCCGAGCTGGAACACGTGACCCACCTCGATACCGCGGCAGATGTCGAGCACGCCCTTGCCGTCCGGCGACGCATCGCCCTTGCGCACGTTGCGGATGTCCGCCACTTCCGGCTCCGGCAGATCGCGGCCCCAGTTGACGCCGGTAGTGTGGAAGTCGACTTCGTTCGAGCCGACCACGAAGTCGCTCATGTTCGCGACCGTGCGGTCCGCGATCACCTTGATGGGCTTCTTCGTGCCGATCGGTCCGAGGTAGCCCGGCGGCGTGCCGAACCATTCGACGATCTCGTCTTCTGTCGCGAAGCGGAACTCGCCAAGGCCTTGCAGCTTGTTGACCTTGATCTCGTTCATCTCGTGATCGCCGCGCAGCATCAGCAACCAGATGGTCGGTTCGGCGCCTTCGTTTTCCGTGGCCAGGATGATCGACTTGATCGTGCGTTCGAGCGGGATGTTCAGGTACTCGGCCACGCTCTCGCACTTCGCCTTGCCCGGCGTCGAGGTCTTCCTGAGTTCTTCCTTCGGTGCCGCGCGTTCGGCGATCACGGGCAGCGCTTCCGCCGCTTCCACGTTCGCCGCGAAATCCGACGTCGGGCAGTACGCGATCGCGTCTTCGCCGGTGTCGGCGATCACGTGGAATTCGTGCGAGCCGCTGCCGCCGATCGAACCGTTGTCCGCCGCCACCGCGCGGAACTCGAGACCGAGGCGCGTGAAGATGCGCACGTACGCGTCGTACATCTTGCGATAGGTTTCGCGCAGACCGTCCAAGTCCTTATCGAACGAGTACGCGTCCTTCATGATGAACTCGCGGCCGCGCATCACGCCGAAGCGCGGACGGATCTCGTCGCGGAACTTCGTCTGCACCTGGTAGAAGTTCACCGGCATCTGGCGATAGCTCTTGATCTGGTTGCGCGCGATGTCGGTGACGACCTCCTCGTGCGTCGGCCCCAGCACGAAGTCGCTCTGCCTGCGATCCTTGAAGCGCAGCAGCTCGGGACCGTACTTCACCCAGCGCCCCGACTCCTGCCACAGTTCGGCCGGCTGCACCGACGGCATCAGCAGTTCGATCGCGCCCGCCCGGTTCATCTCTTCACGCACGATGGCTTCCACCTTGCGGATGGAACGCAGGCCGACCGGCAGGTAGTTGTAGATGCCACCTGCGATGCGACGGATCATGCCTGCGCGCACCATGAGCTTGTGGCTGACGATTTCGGCGTCGGCGGGCGCTTCCTTCAGGGTACCGATAAAGAAACGGGAGGCTTTCATTCAGAAAATTATCCAGAAGCGGCAGCCCGGGACGAGCCGCCCAAAAGATCAAAACGGGGGAATGCGGGCTCCGTGCGGCGCTGCGCTGCGCCGATGAACGCGCCGGACCGGCCAGTGTAGCCCGGCTGGCGCCCCGCCGCGAGGGATCGACCCATTCTGGTGCGACCAAGTGCGTCGGGCCCGTTATCTGTTTATAATCAAAGCAATTTTAAAGGATTCGAAGGTGGTTGTATGCTGGATCGTGAAGGCTTTCGCCCGAACGTCGGCATCATCCTCTTGAACGCGCACAACGAGGTGTTTTGGGGCAAACGGCTCCGCGAACATTCCTGGCAGTTTCCGCAAGGGGGCATCAAGTACGGTGAGACCCCCATGCAGGCGATGTACCGGGAACTGCACGAGGAAACCGGCCTGCTTCCAGAGCACGTCAAGATCGTCGGTCGCACGCGCGACTGGTTGCGTTATGAGGTGCCGGACAAGTTCATCAAGCGCGAAGTACGCGGACATTACCGCGGCCAGAAGCAGATCTGGTTCCTGCTTCGGATGCTCGGACGCGATTGCGACATATGCCTTCGCGCAACCGATCACCCGGAGTTCGATGCGTGGCGCTGGAACGAGTACTGGGTGCCGCTCGACTGTGTGATCGAGTTCAAGCGGGATGTGTATCAGATGGCGCTGACCGAGTTGTCGCGCTTTCTGCGCCGAGTCAACCCGCGCCCCAATCAGGGCAACGGGCATCATCAACATGCGCCGCGGTATCCGCGCATCGTGCAGTCTGAGGCGCAAGCCCCGGACGGCGCGACTGTCGCGGGTGTCAGCGTCGTCACGGTAGAGACGATACGCACGTCAATCGACTCCGATTGCGGGTCGGTGGAAAGCGAAAGCGTCGTCATCCGCTCGACGGATCTGCGCGAATGATCCATCGGGCCCACGGGCCCGATGCTCCTGAACCGGCGCGGCTTTCGCGCCACCTGTGCCGCCGCGGCTTGCTGAAAGCCGCGGCGTTGTTTCGTGAGGACATCGATTTGAAAGTAACCGCTCTGGTCGCGGCGTGCGTTGCCGCGGGCTTTCTGCTGGCCGGCTGCGCGCACAATTCGGAACCGACCAACAAGGACCCCAGCGTCTTCCACTACCTGCTCGACGAACCCAGCAACTGGAAAGAGAACGCGGTAGACACGCTGCCACCGCTGCCGCAGGCCGGCAATCTGCTGCCGTTCACGGTCTCGCAGAACACGCCGCTGCAGTTCTCGATCGATTCGAAATCGCTCTCCGTGGGCACCGATGGCGTGGTGCGCTACACCGTGGTCGTGACGAGCCCGAGCGGCGCGCGCAACGTCAACTACGAAGGCATCCGCTGCGATACCTACGAGTGGCGGCAGTACGCGGGCCTGAATGCGGATCACAACGGCTGGGACCGCACCGTCGCAACAGAGTGGACCCGCATCGCGAACGGCAACCTGAACGCGTATCAGGCCACGCTCTATCAGGACTACTTCTGCGCGAACAAGATACCGGTTGCGAAGGCGCCGGCGATTCTCGACAACATCAAGATGGGCCGCACCCAGTCGATGCTCATCCACTGACCTGCGGCGGGCATCCGGCGCGTGCGTTTGCTGTGTTGCGCACGCTCACCGGATGCTCCGTCGTTCAGGCGCGCTTCAGGTGTGCCCCCGCGCCACCTGTCACCGGCTTACACGAGCACGAGATTGTCGCGATGGATCAGCTCGGGCTCGAGCATGTAGCCGAGCACCGACTCGATCTCGCTGCTCGGCCGGCGCTGGATCAGCTTCGCTTCCGCACTACTGTAGTTCGTGATGCCGCGCGCGATCTCGCCGCCATCCGTGTTCACGCACGCGATCACCTCGCCACGCGCGAACGCACCCCGCACCTCGACCACGCCGATCGATAGCAGACTCTTGCCGCCCGCCGTCAGCTTTTCGACCGCGCCGTTATCGATCACGACGTGACCACGCACCTGCAGATGGTCCGTCATCCATTGCTTGCGCGCCGCGAGCCGTGCCGTACGCGCCACCAGTTGCGTGCCGATCGCTTCGCCAGCGGCGAGCCGCTTCAGCACGTCCGGCTCTCGCCCGCTCGCGATCACCGTGTTCGCACCGCTATGCGCGGCTCGCTTCGCCGCGAGAATTTTCGTCAGCATGCCGCCACGGCCGATCGCGCTGCCCGCGCCGCCCGCCATCGCCTCAAGTTCGGGTGTGCCCGCATCGGCCTCGCCGACGAGTTTCGCCGCCGGGTCCTTACGCGGATCGGCCGTGAAGAGGCCCTGCTGGTCGGTGAGGATGATGAGCGCGTCGCCTTCGATCAGGTTGGCGACGAGCGCGCCCAGCGTGTCGTTATCGCCGAACTTGATTTCGTCGGTGACGACGGTGTCGTTCTCGTTGATGATCGGCACGACGCCGAGCCGCAGCAGCGTCCACAACGTGGAGCGCGCATTCAGGTAACGTTCGCGGTCAGCAAGGTCGGCATGCGTGAGCAGGATCTGCGCGGTCTGCACGCCGTGCTCCGAAAAACGGCTTTCGTAGACCTGCGCGAGCCCCATCTGCCCGACCGCCGCCGCGGCCTGCAGTTCGTCGATTTCCCGCGGCCGCTTCGTCCAGCCGAGTCGCTGCATGCCTTCCGCGATCGCGCCGGAACTGACCAGCACGACCTCCTTGCCCTCGCTGCGTAATGCTGCGATCTGCTCGGCCCACCGGCCGATCGCGGCATGATCGAGCCCACGCCCGTCGTTCGTGACGAGGCTCGAACCGACTTTGACGACCAGGCGCCTGGAATCTGCGATGACGGAACGCATGGTGCGCGCTCTCCAAACGTGATGCGGGTTGTGTGGTGACAGCGGGCCGAGCCGCGCTCGTGCCAGGCTTGTGCCTGGCCCTATTCCTGCGACGGACCGGCTTCTCCGGCCTCCGGGCTGCCCGGCACCTCATCGCGAAAACGCACGTCGGCGGCGAGATCTTCTTCGTCTGCCGCGCGCTGCGCGTCCGAATGCTGGACGAGGTAGTCGTAGACCGCGTAGGTCAGGTTCTCACAGCCCTGCCCCGTGAGCGCGGAGATCTCGAACACCGGACCGTCCCACTCGAATCGCTTCAGGAAATCGGCAACGCGGGTCGCGCGCTCGTCTTCCGGCACCATGTCCAGCTTGTTCAGCACCAGCCAGCGCGGCTTCGCGAACAGCAGTTCGTCGTACTTGCGCAGCTCGTTGACGATCGCCTTCGCTTCGGCGACCGGATCGACGTGTTCGTCGAACGGCGCGAGATCGACGATATGCAGCAGCAGCCCCGTGCGCTGCAGATGGCGCAGGAACTGGTGACCGAGGCCGGCGCCTTCCGCGGCGCCTTCGATCAGACCGGGGATGTCCGCGATCACGAAGCTCTTCGCGGGACCCACACGAACGACGCCGAGATTCGGCGCGAGCGTCGTGAACGGATAGTCGGCGATCTTCGGCTTCGCGTTCGACACCGACGAGATGAACGTCGACTTGCCCGCGTTGGGCATGCCGAGCAGCCCCACGTCGGCCAGCACCTTCAGTTCGAGCCGGACCATGCGGCGCTCGCCCGGCTTGCCGTCGGTCTTCTGGCGCGGCGCGCGGTTCGTGCTGGACTTGAAATGCAGGTTGCCCAGACCGCCCGCGCCGCCCTTCGCGACGAGCACCGTCTGGTTGTGTTCGGTCAGGTCGGCGATCAGTTCGCCCGTGTCCATGTCCGAGATGATCGTGCCGACCGGCATACGCAGCGTGATGTCGTCGCCGCCCTTGCCGTAGCAGTCCGAGCCGCGGCCGTTCTCGCCGTTGCGCGCCTGGTGCTTCTTCGCGTAGCGGTAGTCGATCAGCGTGTTGATGTTGCGGTCGGCCACCGCATACACGCTGCCGCCACGGCCGCCGTCGCCGCCGTCGGGGCCGCCGAACGGGACGAATTTCTCGCGGCGCATCGACGCGCTGCCATCGCCCCCGTCGCCGGCGATGACTTCGATCCTCGCTTCGTCAATGAACTTCATGCGTTGCTCCGTCCCATTCGAATCACTATTTTGCCGCGCGGCGCCGTTCGTCGCCATTCATCCGAATGGCCAGGGTTGGCGCGCGCGGCGGGATTTCCTGCTACCAGGCGCCCTGGAACGCGCCGGTGCGATATAAACAAAAAGGCCCCGCAAACTTCGCGGGGCCTTTCTTCCGGTCCTGAAGCCCGTGTCTGATTAAGCTCAGACCTGTGCCGGGACGACGTTGACCATGTGCTTCTTGTCAGCGCCCTTCGTCGAGAACTTGACGTGGCCGTCGACCAGTGCGAACAGCGTGTGATCCTTGCCGATGCCGACGTTATCGCCAGCGTGCATGCGCGTACCGCGCTGACGCACGATGATGCCGCCAGCCAGGATTGCCTGACCGCCGTACACCTTCACGCCGAGGCGTTTCGACTCGGAGTCGCGGCCGTTACGGGAAGAGCCGCCTGCCTTTTTGTGTGCCATGTGATTGCTCCTTGACCTTCGTGCGCTTACGCGTTGATCGCGTCGATGCGCAGTTCGGTGTAGTTCTGGCGGTGGCCGCCGTGCTTCTGGTAGTGCTTCCGGCGACGCATCTTGAAGATGGTCACTTTGGCGTGACGACCGTGCGACACAACGGTGGCCTTGACGGAAGCCCCACTGACCAGCGGCGTACCGAACTGAATCGATTCGCCTTCGCCCACTGCGAGAACCTGGTCGAGCGTGATTTCTGCGTCAATGTCAGCCGGTATCTGTTCTACTTTAAGTTTTTCGCCAACGGCAACCTTGTACTGCTTGCCGCCGGTTTTTATGACCGCGTACATTGAAAACCTCACTCTGGATTCGTTTTTCCGACGCACCGCGCGCGGAAACCCGTGATTATACATAGAGTTAGCAACCGCGTCAAAGCCACCTTCACTATCCGTGCGCGGCCCCGCCACCGGCCCGCGCGCCGATGCGGGACGACTGACGGGCTCCGGACCGTAGCCCCCCGTAGCCACACCGCCGACGCCCCGCGGCGCGGAACCACGGCGATTCGCCTTATAATTCGCGGCACTACCCCTATTCGCCATCATGCCGTCGACTGCCACCTCCCCCCCCAACGCCGCCAACCTGCTCGCCCCGATCGCCGACGACATGCAGCAGGTCAACCGGGTCATCCGGCATCGCCTGGCGTCGGAAGTCATGCTGATCAACCAGATCTCCGAGTACATCATCGGAGCTGGCGGAAAACGGCTGCGCCCGGCGCTGCTGCTCCTGATCGCGGGTGCATTGGGCGACACGACCGGCCACCGCCACGAACTGGCGGCGGTCGTCGAGTTCATCCACACGGCCACGCTGCTGCACGACGACGTCGTCGACGAATCCGATCTGCGGCGCGGCCGCCAGACCGCCAACGCGCTGTTCGGCAACGCCGCGAGCGTGCTGGTGGGCGACTTCCTGTATTCGCGCTCGTTCCAGATGATGGTTGGCGTCGGCAAGATGCGCGTGATGGAAATTCTGTCCGAAGCGACAAACATCATCTCCGAAGGCGAAGTGCTGCAGCTGCTCAACATGCACGACGCCGACGTGGACGAAGCGCGCTACATGCAGGTGATCCGCTACAAGACGGCGAAGCTGTTCGAGGCGGCCGCGCAGCTCGGCGCGGTGCTGTCCGGCGCCGATGCCGCCACCGAAGATGCCGCGGCCGAGTATGGCCGGCGCATCGGCACCGCGTTCCAGATCATGGACGACTGGCTCGACTACACGGGCACGCCGGAATCGATGGGCAAGAATGCCGGCGACGACCTGCGCGAAGGCAAGCCGACGCTGCCGCTCATCTACCTGAT
Source organism: Paraburkholderia phosphatilytica (assembly GCF_003443895.1). Taxonomy (GTDB): domain Bacteria; phylum Pseudomonadota; class Gammaproteobacteria; order Burkholderiales; family Burkholderiaceae; genus Paraburkholderia; species Paraburkholderia phosphatilytica. The sequence goes on from NZ_QQOA01000018.1 coordinate 104,174, forward strand.
CGAGCGCGGCACGGCGGAACAGTCGGCGCTCGCGCGCGAGGCCATCGAACAGGGCGGCACCGACCGCTTCGAAGAAATCTTCGACGCGATCACCCGTTCGGGCGCGCTCGATCACACGCTGGAGTGTGCGAAACAGGAAGCATTGGCAGCCGCTGCTGCAATTTCTTCGTTTCCGGATTCCATTTACAAAGAAAGCCTGCTAGAATTATGTTCTTACTCGACGACGCGTCAGTCCTGAACAGGACCGAAACGTCGAAAGAGTCCAGAATTCGGGGTGTAGCTTAGCCTGGTAGAGCGCTACGTTCGGGACGTAGAGGCCGGAGGTTCGAATCCTCTCACCCCGACCAGAATCTGCAAAAAAAGCCGTCCTTCGTGGGCGGTTTTTTTTCGTCCCTGCGCTGCACGTCCCCGCCAGCATCGCGGTCCTCGAAGCCGCCGCCGTTCAGCCCGACCCGCTCCATCGCCGCGTCGCGCTGCCGTGGCTGCAGCCCGTCAGCAGCCCGAAAGGCATCGGTTCTTCGACCACTTTATTCGTAGTGCAAATCAATGTGAATTCACATCCCGCGTCGCAGACACCGTTGCCGATTTCGTTCCCAATCCGGCGGACCGGCCATGCGCTCAGGCAGGTCGAGCTCGCTACAGGCCCGGACCCCGGCAACCTCCCCCGCGTCCGGCCTCTTTGCGCCCCTCTGCTATAGTCCCTCCATCCCGTCCCTTTCTGCCTTCGAAGCGTGGAACAACTTCCCTTATGGGCGCAGATCGGCGCTGTCGCGTTGCTGCTGATCTGCTCCGGCTTCTTCTCCATCTCCGAGACCGCGATGATGGCGCTCAACCGCCATCGCCTGAAACACCTCGCGAATCAGGGCGCGCTCGGCGCAAAAACCACCCAGGGCCTGCTCGCGCGCACCGACGAGCTGCTAAGCGTGATCCTGATCGGCAACAACCTGTTCAACACGATCATCCCGGTGCTGACGACGTCGATCGCACTGCACACGTTCGGGCATGACAATCTCGTGCTGTCGATCGCGACAGGGGTCGTCGCGTTCCTGATCATCGTGTTCGCCGAGATCACGCCGAAGATCGTCGGCGCGACGTATCCGGAGAAAATCGCGCTGCCGGCAAGCTTCCTGATCGCGCCGCTGATGCGCGTCGCGATGCCGCTGATCTGGTTCGTCAACCTGTTCGCGAACGCGATCCTGCGCGTGTTGCACATCAACACGAAGGGCGGACGCGACCAGCGGCTGTCCACCGAAGAGCTGCGCACCATCGTGCTCGAATCCGGCAGCTTCATGCCGACCAAGCACCGCAGCATCCTGCTGAACCTGTTCGATCTGGAGAACATCACCGTCGACGACGTGATGATCCCGCGCCGGCGCATCGAAGCGCTCGACCTTGACGCGCCGTTCGACAGCATCCTGAACCAGCTCGAAACCTGCTATCACAACAAGCTGATCGTCTACCAGGGCGACATCGACCGCGTGATCGGCGTGCTGCACGTGCGCAAGACGCTCGCGGCGCTCCACAACCAGGAGCTCGAGCGCGAGACACTGCGTGAGCTGCTCGCGGAACCGTACTTCGTGCCGAGCGGCACGCCGGTGTTCCAGCAACTTCAGTACTTCCAGGAATCGCGCCACCGCACGGCGCTCGTCGTCGACGAATACGGCGAGCTGCAAGGACTCGTCACGCCGGAAGACATCCTCGAGGAGCTGATCGGCGAATTCACGACGTCGATCCCACGTAGCGCGTCGTCTCGCGGCGGCTGGAATGCGGAAGGCGAATGCATCGTCGCGGGCAGCATGCCGCTGCGCGAGCTGAACCGCTGGCTGCAGCTGACGCTGCCGACCGATGGCCCGAAAACGCTCAACGGTCTGATTCTCGAACTGCTCGAAGAAATTCCCGATGGCGACGTCTGCATGGAGATCACCGGCGTTCGGCTCGAAGTGATGCGCAGCGACGACCAGGCCGTGCGCACCGTCAAGCTCTTCAAACCGGGCGCGCGTGGCGCCGACAAGGGCGTGCGCAAGCTGCTCGCTTCGTGACCGTTAGTCATCCGGCCGGATGGCGGCAAGTCCGCTAGCTACGGGTGATAGACGCATCGTGTTGAACAGACGGCGCATCGTGAGGATGCGCCGGAATCCGATGCATGCTCCGATTTTTCAACCCGTCCGCTCGTTGCCTTCCGCCGCCACTGCGGCCTTTCTCCTCACAGAAAACGCCGACAGAATACGCCCGCCGTGCAACTGCCGGCGCATCCGGCTACGCGTCGACGGTGTGCTGCAGGTGCGGTGCGGCCGCTCGCGAACGCGTTACGCGCGTTTCTGCGCCAGGACCCGGCCGTGATCATGGTCGGTCGGCGCGATCCGCTACACCACAGCCGGTGTAGCGTTCCTGAACGCGCTCGCGAACCTGTGCCCGCGTGATCATCGTGCCCGGCGCGCTGGTCGGCGGACTCGTGGTGGCGATATATCTTCCCGTCATTGAACCGGGCAACGTGGTGTAGCATCGCAGCCGGACCCCGACCTTAGACCATGACCGCACTCCTGCCCGCCTCCGTCACGCTGTTCGCCGCGCCATGGGGCCGCGCCGCCGGCGCCGTCGAAGGCTTCGGCGCGCTGCCGCTCGTCGTGCAGATCGTCTTCGCGATCGTGGTCGGGCTCGTGATCGGCAGCTTCGTGAACGTCGTGGTCCACCGGCTGCCAATCATGCTGGAGCGTTCGTGGCGTTCGGACATTGCGGATGCAACGGGTGAGCCGCTCGCCGACGATGGGCTCCCCGCGCGCTACAACCTGTGGCTGCCGCGCAGTGCGTGTCCGCACTGCGGGCACGAACTGCGACCGTGGGAAAACATCCCCATCTTCAGCTACCTGATGCTGCGCGGCCGCTGCTCGGCGTGCCATGCACGCGTCAGCCTGCGCTATCCGCTGATCGAATTCGCGACCGCGGCGCTCGCGGTGCTGTCGCTGCTCGTCTTCGGCGCGAGCTTCTCCGCGCTCACGGCGTTCTGCCTGTCGGCCATGCTGCTTGCGATGAGCGCGATCGACATCGACACCCATCTGCTACCCGATTCGCTCACGCTGCCGCTCCTTTGGGCCGGCTTCGTCGTCAACCTCGACGCAACCTTCACCACGCTGCACGACGGCATGCTCGGCGCGATCGCGGGCTATCTCGTGCTGTGGCTCGTACACTGGGCGTTCAAGGTGATTCGCGGCATCGACGGCATGGGCTACGGCGACTTCAAGCTGCTCGCCGCGCTCGGCGCGTGGCTCGGCTGGGCCGCGTTGCCGCAGATCGTGCTGATCGCTGCGGTCACGGGCGCGGTCGTTGGGCTCTTCGCGACGTGGTCCGGCAGGATGCGCTTCGAGGAACCGCTGCCGTTCGGGCCGTTCCTCGCGGCGGGCGGCGCCGTCACGCTGTTCGCCGGAACGCCGCTTTACTTCGTACTTGGGAGCTGATGGATGTTTTCGGTAGGACTGACGGGCGGCATCGGCAGCGGCAAATCGACGGTAGCAGACTGCTTTGCCGCGCACGGCATCGCGATCATCGACACTGACGTGATCGCTCATCGGGTTACGGCGCCGCTCGGCATGGCGATGCCCGCGATCGTCGCGGAGTTCGGCATGACGTTTGCGGCCGACGACGGCTCGCTCGACCGCGCGAAGATGCGCTCGCTGATCTTCAGTGACGACACCGCGCGCAAACGTCTCGAAGCCATCCTGCATCCGGTTATCCGCAGGGAGACCGAGCGCGAGCGTGCCGCGGCGAGCGGGCCGTATCAGATGATCGTGGTGCCGCTGCTCGTCGAGTCGGGCGACTGGAAGAAGCGCGTGGACCGGGTGCTGACGGTTGATTGCACGGTCGAAACGCAGATCGGCCGCGTGATGCGACGGAACGGCTTTTCCCGCGAACACGTGCTCGCGATCATTGCGAAGCAGGCGAGCCGCGAAGCGCGCCTCGCCGCCGCCGACGACGTGATCGTCAACGACGATACGGCGTCGCTCGATGCGCTGGCCGCCCAGGTCGACACGTTGCATCAGCACTATCTGGCTCTGGCCGCGGCACAGCCGAAGGACTGAGCACGCGGCAGCCGCGCGCACGGTTGATTCGGGACCGCATCTTGCATAACGCGCCCAGGTCCGCATCGCGGCGATGCTTCAAAGCAATTCACGCACGTGTGTCATGGAAAGCACACGATTGTGCGCGCCCGTTTCGCGTGCAGAGTGAAAAGCAGAATCGCGTTGCTGCCCGGCGCATCGTGACGAAAGAATCGTTCATCGCGTACCGCGCATCTTGCGACGATGTGCCGGGGCGCGATTGATTGCCAGTGGTAATCGCACAGCATTAGAATGTGCTGCAAAATCCCGTTACCCGAACACGTCCGAGGCGACCCGCTTGATCCTTTACGAGTATCCCTTCAACGAGCGAATCCGGACGCTGCTGCGCCTCGAGGACCTGTTCGAGCGCTTCACGTTCTTTCTGACTCAGGAAGACGCGCGGGAACATCATGTCGCGTTGACGACACTGTTCGAAATCTCCGAAGTCGCCGGTCGCGCGGATCTCAAATCGGATCTGATGAAGGAGCTCGAGCGGCAGCGCCAGACCCTGGCGCCGTTTCGCGGCAACCCGGGTATCGAGCAGAACGCGCTCGAAGCCGTGCTCGGCGAGATCGAGCAGACGCTCGCGGGCCTGTCGCAGATGCAGGGCAAGACTGGCCAGCATCTTGCAGAGAACGAGTGGCTCTCCAGCATTCGCAGTCGCGCGATCATTCCGGGGGGAACCTGCAAGTTCGATCTACCGTCGTACTACGCATGGCAGCAGACGCATCCGGACCAGCGTCGCCATGACATCGCCAAGTGGGTCATGCCGCTCCTGCCGTTGCGCGATGCCGCGACCATCGTGTTGCGGCTCGCACGGGAGTCGGGTCAGGCATCGAAGGTAATGGCGATGCAGGGCAGCTATCAGCAGATGCTGTCGGGCAAGTCGTACCAATTGATGCAGGTGCGCGTGTCGCCCGAACTGCGGGTGATTCCGGAAGCGAGCGCCAACAAGTACATGCTGTGGGTGCGCTTCACGGTGCAGGACGGCGACCTGCGTCCACGCGCGGTCGACGTGGACGTGCCCTTCCAGTTGACGCTCTGCAGCCTGTGACGCCGGCGCTGGACCTGTTGAAACCGAAATCCGTCTGACCGAATGACTACTGTCGTCAAATGTCCGACCTGCGGCAAGAATGTCCGTTGGACCGCTGAAGCACGCTTCCGGCCGTTCTGCTCGGAACGCTGCAAACAGATCGACCTCGGCGCGTGGGCGGCCGAGAAGTACAAGATCGGCGGCACCGATGACGAACCGCCATCGGACGATACCCCGAGCGCCGAACGCGGCAGTCCGCATTAACTGGCTGGCTGCGCGTCGCGCGAGTGTGTATCGCGCGGCGCCACCGCCCTTCACTTCGCTTCGTGCGTATCGAGCGGTGATCAATCCGCCGCGAGCCACTCCAGCACCGGGATCGTCGCCGGCAATAGCGGCGCCACCTCGGCCGGCAGCGTCTGCCATGCGAGCGCCTGACCTTCACGGCCATGCGGATCGCCGCGCCACGCAGTCACCTTGCAGAAGTAGAGCCGCACGTACGCGTGCGGGTAATCGTGTTCGAGCGTATGCCAGCGGTGGCTCGCTTCCACGTCGATGCCGAGCTCTTCGTGCAGTTCGCGCGCGAGCGCCGCTTCGACGCTCTCGCCGGGCTCGAGTTTGCCGCCCGGGAATTCCCAGTAACCTTCGTACGGTTTGCCCACCGGGCGCTGCGTGAGCAGATAGCGCCCATCGGGCTGCACCAGCACGCCGACCGCCACTTCGGTCACCTTGCGGCCGGCCGCATTGCGCTCCACACCAGCTTCGTCGTTCACGTTCGTGTTCATGCCTGGGTCTTCCGGCCCGACCAGTCGCGCGCGAACTGCCACGCGACCCGGCCCGAGCGCGAGCCGCGCTCCAGCGCCCACACCAGCGCATCGCCGCGCGCTGCCTCGACCTCGGCGTCGCCGCAGCCGAAATGCCGCAGCCAGTGGCCGACGATCGCCAGGTAGTCGTCCTGCTTGAATGGGTAGAAGCTGACCCACAGGCCGAAGCGCTCGGATAGCGAGATCTTTTCCTCGACCACCTCGCCCGGATGGATCTCGCCATCGGCCGTGTGCTTGTAGGTCTCGTTGTCGCTCATGTACTCGGGCAACAGATGGCGGCGGTTCGACGTCGCGTAGATCAGCACGTTGTCCGACTGCGCGGCGACGGAGCCGTCGAGCGCCACCTTCAGCGCCTTGTAGCCCGACTCGCCTTCCTCGAACGAAAGATCGTCGCAGAACACGATGAAGCGCTCCGGCCGCGCCGAGATCAGGTCGACGATGTCGCCCAGGTCGTGCAGATCGTCCTTGTCGACTTCGATCAGGCGCAGACCTTCATTCGAGAACGCGTTGAGGCACGCCTTGATCAGCGACGACTTGCCGGTGCCGCGCGCGCCCGTCAGCAGCACGTTGTTGGCCGGCTGGCTGCGCACGAACTGACGCGTGTTCTGCTCGATCAGCGCTTTCTGGCGATCGATGTTCTTGAGATCGTCGAGCGCGATCGCGGAGATCGCCGGGACCGGTTGCAGGAAGCCGCGACCCTGGCGCTTGCGCCAGCGAAACGCGACGGCGGCCGACCAGTCGACGTCCGGCGACGACGGCGGAAGAATCCCTTCGAGGCGCGCCAGCAGCGCCTCGGCGCGGGTCAAAAACTGTTCGAGCTTGTCCATGTTGTTCGAGTGACGGCGGTGAGACGGTGTTGATGCGACGTGCTGAAGCGGATACGGATCCTCGGGAGTGTACGGTCAGCGGCGGTGATCAGGAGCGGTAGTCGGCGTTGATGCTGACGTAGTCGTGCGACAGGTCGCAGGTCCAGATCGTCGCGTTCGCATTGCCGCGGCCCAGCACCACGCGAATGCCGATTTCGCTCTTCTTCATCACGCGCTGCCCGTCTTCTTCCTGATAGTCCGGATTGCGGCCGCCGGCCTTCGCCACCAGCACGTCGTCCAGATACAGGTCTATCTTGCCCACGTCGAGGTCCGTCACGCCCGCATAGCCGATCGCGGCGAGGATACGGCCGAGGTTCGGGTCCGACGCGTAGAACGCGGTCTTCACAAGCGGCGAGTGGCCGATCGCGTACGCGATCTGGCGGCACTCGGCGACGCTCGAACCGGCTTCGACGTGCACCGTCATGAACTTGGTCGCGCCCTCGCCGTCGCGCACGATCAGCTGCGCAAGCGTCTGCGCGGTTTCGGTGACGGCGTCGCGCAGCGCCGCATAGGCCGGCGATGAAGTGGACGTGATCGCGGGCAGGCTCGACTTGCCCGATGCGATCAGGATGAACGAGTCGTTGGTCGATGTATCGCCGTCGATCGTGATGCAGTTGAACGAGCGATCGGCAACGTGCTTCACGAGTTCGTCGAGCACCGGCTGCGCAACCGTCGCATCGAGCGCGAGGAAGCCTAGCATCGTCGCCATGTTCGGCTTGATCATGCCCGCGCCCTTGCTGATGCCGGACAGCGTGACCGTATGGCCGTCGATCGTCACCTGGCGCGACACGGCCTTCGGCAGCGTGTCGGTGGTCATGATCGACTGCGCGGCTTCGTGCCAGTGCGCAGCCTTCAGGTTTGCGAGCGCGGCGGGCAGCCCGGCCTTCAGGCGGTCGACCGGCAGCGGTTCAAGGATCACGCCCGTCGAGAACGGCAGCACCTGCCCGGGCGCGATGCCGGCCAGGCGCGCGAGTTCATCGCAGGTCTCGCGGGCCGCGGCGAGACCCGGCTCGCCGGTGCCGGCGTTCGCGTTGCCCGTGTTCACGACCAGCGCCCGGATGCCCTTGCCGCCGCCGCGCACGCGCTCGAGGTGCTCGCGGCACACCGTGACGGGCGCCGCGCAGAAGCGGTTCGACGTGAACACGCCCGCGACCGTCGCGCCTTCGTCGACGGCAATGACGAGCACGTCCTTGCGGTTCGGCTTGCGGATGTTCGCTTCGGCCCAGCCGAGCGTGACGCCGGCGACCGGATGCAGTTGGACGGGATCGATCGAGGGAAAGTTGACAGCCATGGTTCGCGACCTGTCGAGATGAGCGACACCGGCAGGAGAACCGGCACCGGGAATGAAAACTGACCGTTCGGCTGGCAGGCCGGACGGTCAGGCGAGAGGATGCGGACGAAGCGCGCTCGTGGCGCGGCGGACTCGAGCCGCATGAAGACGCGTGCGAAACGACGCGGCGCGCCTCACGCGCGCCGCCGTCACTATCGCACCGTCAGGCGATCTTGCCGTGACACTGCTTGTACTTCTTGCCGCTGCCGCACGGGCACGGGTCGTTGCGGCCGACCTTCGGCACGTCGTTCGCGAGCCCTGCCGCCGCGCCGCCGCCCGCGTGGCCGCGCATCGCATCGCCGACCATCGCCGCCGCCGCATCCACCGCGACCGGCGTCGCCACCGCGGCCGCATCGGCGTAATCGGCGTGGCGGAATTCGACGTGCTCCAGCTGGCTGCCCTGCTCTTCCATCTGCTCGGCCGCCGCCTCGAGCTGCTCCTGCGACTGGACCTGCACGTTCATCACGATGCGCGTGACGTCGAGCTTCACGGCATCGAGCATCGCGGCGAACAGTTCGAACGCCTCGCGCTTGTACTCCTGCTTCGGGTTCTTCTGTGCGTAGCCGCGCAGGTGGATGCCCTGACGCAGATGGTCGAGCGCGGCGAGGTGTTCGCGCCAGCTGCGATCGAGCGTCTGCAGCATCACCGAGCGTTCCCACGCGCTGAACGATTCGCGGCCCACCAGCTGAACCTTCGCTTCGTAGCTTTCGTCGGCGGCGGCCGTGACGGCTTCGAGAATTTCGTCGGGGTCGATCTGCGACGACTCGTTGATCATCTCCTGGATCGCGAGGTCGAGCTGCCAGTCGTTGCGCAGCACTTCCTCGAGCTCCGGAACCTGCCATTGCTCTTCGATGCTGCCGGCCGGCACCCACGCGCGGACGATATCCGTCATCACGCCGTGGCGCATCGCGCCGATGGTTTCGGTGATGTCGTTCGCTTCGAGCAGCTCGTTGCGCTGCTGGTAGATCACCTTGCGCTGGTCGTTCGACACGTCGTCGTATTCGAGCAGCTGCTTGCGGATATCGAAGTTGCGCGCTTCGACCTTGCGCTGCGCCGATTCGATCGAGCGCGTGACGATGCCGGCCTCGATCGCTTCGCCTTCCGGCATGCGCAGACGGTCCATGATCGAGCGCACGCGGTCGCCCGCGAAAATGCGCAGCAGCGGATCTTCGAGCGACAGATAGAAGCGCGACGAACCCGGGTCGCCCTGACGGCCCGAGCGGCCGCGCAGCTGGTTGTCGATCCGGCGGGATTCGTGACGCTCGGTGCCGATGATGTGCAAGCCCCCGGCCGCTTTCACCTGATCGTGCAGCGTCTGCCATTCGTCGTGCAGCTGCTGGACCCGGCGCTGCTTTTCGTCCGCCGCGAGCGTTTCGTCGGCTTCGACGAACGCCGCCTGCTTCTCGGCGTTGCCGCCCAGCACGATGTCGGTACCGCGGCCGGCCATGTTGGTCGCGATCGTGATGCGCTTCGGCCGGCCCGCTTCCGCGACGATCGCCGCTTCGCGCGCGTGCTGCTTCGCGTTCAGCACTTCATGCGGCAGGCCCGCCTTCGTCAGCAGCTGCGCGAGCAGCTCCGAGTTTTCGATCGACGTGGTGCCGACCAGCACCGGCTGACCGCGTTCGTGGCAGTCGCGGATGTCGCGGATCACCGCGTTGTAGCGCTCGAGCGCGGTCTTGTAGATCTGATCCTGTTTGTCGATCCGCTTCGGCGGACGGTTGGTCGGGATCACGACCGTTTCGAGACCGTAGATCTCGTTGAATTCGAATGCTTCGGTATCCGCCGTACCGGTCATGCCGGACAGCTTCGCGTACATGCGGAAGTAGTTCTGGAACGTGATCGACGCGAGCGTCTGGTTTTCGCTCTGGATCTTCACGTGCTCCTTCGCCTCGACCGCCTGGTGCAGACCGTCCGACCAGCGGCGGCCCGCCATCAGGCGGCCCGTGAATTCGTCGACGATGATCACTTCGCCGTTCTGCACCACGTAGTGCTGGTCTTTGTGGAACAGCGTGTGGGCGCGCAACGCCGCGTACACGTGGTGCATCAGCGTGATGTTCTGCGGCGCGTACAGGCTCTCGCCGTCGCCAATCAGGCCCCACTCGGCGAGCAGGCGCTCGGCCTTCTCGTGGCCCGATTCCGTCAGGAACACCTGGCGGCCCTTTTCATCCAGCGTGTAGTCGCCCGGCTTTTCGACGCCCGTGCCGTCCGCCTTCTCTTCGCCGATCTGCTGTTCGAGGAGCGGCGGCAGCGCGTTCATGCGAACGTACAGATCCGTGTGGTCTTCGGCCTGACCGGAGATGATGAGCGGCGTACGCGCTTCGTCGATCAGGATCGAGTCCACTTCGTCGACCACCGCGAAGTTCAACGCGCGCTGCACGCGCGCTTCGGTCTCGTAGACCATGTTGTCGCGCAGGTAGTCGAAGCCGAACTCGTTGTTCGTGCCGTACGTGATGTCCGCGGCATACGCTTCCTGCTTGAGACCGTGGTCCATCTGCGACAGGTTGATGCCGACCGACAGACCGAGGAAGTTGTACAGACGCGCCATCCATTCGGCGTCGCGCTGCGCGAGGTAGTCGTTCACCGTGACGACGTGCACGCCGCGGCCCGACAGCGCGTTCAGGTACACCGGCAGCGTGGCGACTAGCGTCTTGCCTTCGCCGGTGCGCATTTCGGCGATCTTGCCGTAGTGCAGCACCATGCCGCCGATCAGCTGCACGTCGAAGTGGCGCATCTTCAGCACGCGCTTGCTTGCTTCGCGACACACCGCGAACGCTTCCGGCAGGAGTTTATCGAGCGATTCCCCGCTGGCCACCCGCTGCCGGAACTCGGCGGTCTTGCCGAGCAGCTGCTCGTCCGTCAATTGCTCGATCTGCGGCTCGAGCGCATTGATCGCCGCGACGGTCCTTTGATATTGCTTGACCAGCCGCTGGTTGCGGCTGCCAAAAATCTTTTGTAGAAAACCGGTGGTCATCGGATCGGGTCTGCGTCGCGGTTTCCGGCCGGACGACGCGCTTGGCGCGCCCCCGGTTGAAAGGCCTCGGCGGCTTGTTCCAGGAGTGAATTCGAATCGGGCATTTTAGCACGCGCCCCCGCCTGCGCCTGTGTCGACTGCAAGACGGCGAAGCCCGCGCCAAGCGCCGTTGCGAAGCCCTGAAGGCCCCGTTCGGCGGGGTGCCCGCGCGGTACAATGCATTCTGGCGCCGCATCGTGCCGCGCCAGGTCAATCACGCCACACATGAGCCGTTTTTCGCCGTTTTCAAGGTCGCCCGGAAGATCGCCGGCAGGATCGCAGGCAGGCCGCCGTCCGCAGATGGTCGCGGATCTGCTGGAGCGCACCGACGCGTTCGCGGCGCTGCGGGCGGGCGTCGAGCAGATCGCGGCGCTGCAGCGCGACCTCGGGCAACTGCTGCCGGACTATCTGGCAACGAGCGTCGAACCGGGCTTCATCAAGGACGGCGTGCTCGCGTTGTTCGCCGCGCACAATGCGCTCGCGGCGCGCCTGCGGCACCTGGAACCGAGCCTCGTGTCGGCGTTGCAGCAACGCGGCTGGGCCGTCAACGCGCTACGAATCCGCATCCGTCCGCAGCCGGCGAAAGAACCGCCGGCGCCGAAGCAGGCGCGCATGAGCACCGCCGGCGCCAGCGCACTGCACGAGCTGAGCGAATCGCTCGCGCCATCGCCGTTGCAGGCCGCGCTCGCACGCATGGCCGACCGCCATCGCGCGCTCAATCCGCGGCTCGCATCGAAATCTCGCGACGAAAAAAAATGAGCGGCCGGTTGGGCCGCTCATTTGCTTAATGGCACTGCTTCGAACCTCGGTAGATAGCGATCAGCCGCTATGCCCGGCTCACATCATGCGAATGCGGTTTGCGCGTCCAGCGCGAAACCGCGCGGCGCCTTCTGCGGATCGTCGAAGGTGACGATCTCGTACGCGTCTTCGTGAGCGAGCAGTTCGCGCAGCAACGCATTGTTCAGGCCGTGACCCGACTTGTACGCGTCATACGCCGCGAGCAGCGGGTGGCCGACCACGTACAGATCGCCGATCGCGTCGAGCATCTTGTGCTTCACGAACTCGTCGTCGTAGCGCAGCCCGTCGTTGTTCAGGATGCGGTACTCGTCGAGCACGATCGCGTTGTCCATGCTGCCGCCGCGCGCCAGGCCCAGCTCGCGCATCATCTCGACTTCGTGCGCGAAGCCGAACGTGCGCGCCCGCGCGATTTCGCGGACATACGAGGTGTTCGCGAAGTCGACTTCGAGCGCCTGGCCGGTCTTGTCGACGGCCGGGTGGCGGAAGTCGATCGTGAACTTGAGCTTGAAGCCGAAGTACGGATCGAGACGCGCGAACTTGTCGCCGTCGCGGATTTCGACCGGCTTCGTGACCTTGATGAACTTCTTTGCGGCGTTCTGCTCTTCGATGCCCGCCGACTGGATCAGGAACACGAACGACGCTGCGCTGCCGTCCATGATCGGGATTTCCTCGGCCGTCACGTCGACGTAGAGGTTGTCGATGCCGAGGCCGGCGCAGGCCGACATCAAGTGCTCGATCGTCGACACCCGCGCGCCGTCCTTCTGCAGCACGGAAGCGAGACGCGTATCGCCGATCGACATCGCCGACGCCGGGATGTCCACCGGTTCGGCCAGGTCGACGCGCGAGAACACGATGCCCGTGTCCGCCGCGGCGGGACGTAGCGTCAGGTCGACCTTGCGGCCCGAATGAAGGCCGATGCCGACCGTTTTGACGATCGATTTGATGGTGCGCTGCTTCAACATATTCTTTTGCCCGATTGAAAATCCTTATCAGGATTTTTTATTTCATAGGACGATTATACCTCATCCGGTTAAGCTACGTCGCCGCGTGGAACGTATCAATTCGTTTCTCCACATTACGCGTGACGCCGCGATGACGAATACGTGACGGGCCGACGCCCGGAACGGAGGCGTTTCCGGTCATCGACCCGTTTGCCGGCCACTATTACAGCCCGTCATTTTGCCGTGCCGCCTGCGTTGCCCGCCCGCAACAGAACGGTGCAACCGCACCGGTTTTCAGCCGCGCGCAGGCGCCATTGTCCTGCAAAAAGGCGCAACTCGCGGGCCTGCGGACTACGCAGTCTGACGGCGCAACTGGCTCATAGCGTTGACAGGATGCTCGCGGCATCGCTTACTTCGAACTTGCCTGGCGCCTCGACGCGCAGTGTCTTGACCACACCGTCGTCGACCACCATCGCGTAGCGCTGGGAACGCACGCCCATGCCACGCGCAGACAGGTCCTGCTCCAGACCAAGCGCACGAGTGAAAGCCGCACTGCCGTCCGCCATCATCCGCACCTTGCCCGAGGTGTGTTGATCGCGTCCCCATGCACCCATCACGAACGCATCGTTGACCGACACGCACCAGATTTCGTCGACGCCGGCCGCCTCGAATTCGGCGGCCTTCTCGACGTAGCCCGGGACGTGCTTCGCGGAACACGTCGGGGTGAAAGCACCAGGCAATCCGAAGATCACGATGCGCTTGCCCTTCACGAGTTCGCCAGTTTCGAAGCTGTTCGGCCCGACCGTGCAGCCTTCGCCCGCTTCCTCGATGTACTCGTGAAGCTTCGCGTCCGGCAGCTTTTCGCCAACCTGAATCATGCTCAGTCCTTTGCATCGATGCCCGGCATGCGCACAAGCGACACATGTCACGGCGACGGTTATCCAGACCTCTTCACATTTGCGAAGAGGGCAGTTGTCCCAGCCGCCCGCCTGACGCGTCGCGACTTTGTCCGCCGTTCACTGTCACGCCGTGCGTTCGACTACAGACGCGCTCCTGATACTACGCGCCGTAGCGAAAGCCTGCATCCGCGCGCTCAGTCCGCCTGCTTGCGCAGGAATGCCGGAATGTCGTACGTATCGACGCCCTTTTCCTGCAGCGCCTGCACGTGCGAAGCCGCGGTATCGCGCGACGTGCGCCACACAGCCGGCGTTTCCAGCGCGCCGTAATCCGCCGTGGTGCCGTGCTGCGGAGTGTACGCGTGATGCGACACGCCGACCGGCTGGTTGTCCGTGCCGGTGCGCAGCAGCGTCATCGGTGCCGACTGCTGCTTCTTCGCCTGGCGGCCGAGACCCGTCGCCACGACCGTCACGCGCAGCGCGTCGCCCATCGCGTCGTCGTACACCGCGCCGAAGATCACCGTCGCATCTTCCGCCGCGTAGCTCTTGATCGTGTTCATCACTTCGCGCGTTTCCGACAGACGCAGCGAACGGCTCGACGTGATGTTGACCAGCACGCCGCGCGCGCCCGACAGATCCACGCCTTCGAGTAGCGGGCTCGCCACGGCCTGTTCCGCCGCGAGACGCGCGCGATCGACGCCGGCCACCGTCGCCGTGCCCATCATCGCCTTGCCCTGTTCGCCCATCACCGTCTTCACGTCTTCGAAGTCGACGTTCACGAGACCATCGACGTTGATGATTTCAGCGATACCCGCGACTGCGTTGTTCAGAACGTCGTCCGCGCACTGGAAGCACTTGTCCATCTCGGCGTCATCGCCCATCACCTCGAACAGCTTGTCGTTCAGAACGACGATCAGCGAGTCGACGTGATCCTCCAGTTGCTGCGATCCGGCTTCTGCCACGCGCATCCGCTTGCCGCCTTCGAACTCGAACGGCTTGCTGACGACACCCACGGTGAGAATGCCCATTTCCTTCGCGATCTGCGCGACCACCGGTGCCGCGCCCGTGCCCGTGCCGCCACCCATGCCGGCGGTGATGAACACCATGTGCGCGCCACGCAGCGCATCGGCGATGCGTTCGCGTGCTTCTTCCGCTGCCGCGCGGCCCATGTCAGGCTTCGCGCCTGCGCCAAGACCGGTGTTGCCGAGCTGGATCACCGCGCTCGCACGCGAGCGCGACAGTGCCTGCGCATCCGTGTTCATCACGATGAAATCGACGCCCTGCACGCCGCGGTTGATCATGTGCTGAACGGCATTGCCGCCAGCGCCACCGACACCGACCACCTTGATGATGGTGCCGTTGGTTTCCGTTTCCAGCATCTGGAATTCCATGTTGCCTCCGTCAAGAAAAAAACGCCGCCGCAAAGCGGCTTACTCGGCCGTTATTCGGCAGAAGATCGGGCAACCTTCTGTCGCGCGCCAGCCGCCGGCACCAGCGCGAATTTCGAAAACTGCGAGCTTCGAACCCGATCTCGAAGCCCTTGAATCCTGTTGCGGTCCCCGCTCAGAAGTTGCCGAGGAACCAGTCCTTCATGCGCGAGAACACCTGCCCCATCGAACCCGACTGCACCGCGACCTTGCGGCCGCGCATCCGCTGCGCGTGACCTTCGACGAGCAGACCCATGCCGGTCGAGAAGCGCGGGTTGCGCACCACATCCGCAAGACCGCCCGCGTATTCCGGCACGCCGATCCGCACGGGCTTGAGGAAGATGTCTTCGCCCAGTTCGACCATGCCCGGCATCATCGCGGCGCCGCCCGTCAGCACGACGCCGGAGCTCAGCAGTTCTTCGTAACCCGACTCGCGCACCACCTGCTGCACGAGCGAAAACAGTTCCTCGACGCGCGGCTCGACCACCGCCGCCAGCGCCTGGCGCGACAGCGTGCGCGGACCGCGTTCGCCGAGACCCGGCACTTCGATCATCTCGTCCGGGTCGGCCAGCGCCTGCTTCGCGATGCCGTAACTCACCTTGATGTCTTCCGCGTCCGGCGTCGGCGTGCGCAGCGCCATCGCGATGTCGCTCGTGATCTGGTCGCCTGCGATCGGAATCACCGCCGTGTGTCGGATCGCGCCTTCGCTGAAGATCGCGATGTCCGTCGTGCCGCCGCCGATATCGACCAGCACCACGCCCAGCTCTTTTTCGTCTTCCGTCAGCACCGCCAGCGACGACGCGAGCGGCTGCAGGATCAGATCGTTCACTTCGAGGCCGCAGCGGCGCACGCACTTCACGATGTTCTGCGCCGCGCTGACCGCGCCCGTCACGATATGCACCTTCACTTCGAGGCGGATGCCGCTCATGCCGATCGGCTCGCGCACGTCTTCCTGCCCGTCGATGATGAATTCCTGCGTCAGGATGTGCAGCACCTGCTGATCGGTCGGGATGTTGATCGCCTTCGCCGTCTCGATCACGCGCGCGACGTCCGTCTGCGTGACTTCCTTCTCCTTGATCGCGACCATCCCGCTCGAATTGAAGCTGCGGATATGGCTGCCCGCGATGCCGGTGAACACGTTCGTGATCTTGCAGTCCGCCATCAGCTCCGCTTCCTCGAGCGCACGCTGAATAGACTGCACGGTGGCCTCGATGTTCACGACCACGCCTTTCTTGAGCCCCTTCGATTCGCTCTGGCCAAGGCCGATCACCTCGTAATGGCCTTCGCCGCGCAACTCCGCGACGATGGCCACTACCTTCGACGTCCCGATGTCGAGGGCAACCAGCAGATCCTTATAGTCTTTACTCATAGCGTGCTCATTGCGTGTGATGTCGTGTTACTTCTTGCCCTTGTCGGGTTCGCTGATGAAGCGCATGCCTGCCGCGCGAATCGCAAAGCCGTTCGGATAGCGCAGGTCCGCATACTCGATGTCGTTGCCCCAGCGTTGCGTGACGGCGCCCCATGCCGCCGTCAACCGGCGCGCGCGATCGTACAGCGTGTCCTGATTGCGCTCGCGTCCAAACTCCACCTCGGTTCCGTTTGACAGCTTCACCGTCCATGCATAGCGCGCGGAAAGCGTCACTTCGTCCGGCGTCGCCCCCATTGGCGCGAACCACTTCTGGAAGTCGTGATAGCGCGCGACCACTTCCTTCGCCGTGCCGTCCGGACCGTCGAACGCCGGCAGGTCTTCGTCGAGCTCGCCCTGATTCGCGGTGAACAGTTCGCCGTCGGTGCTCACCAGCTGATCGCTGCCCCACGTACCCAGCGGTTTGTACTCGTCGAGCGTGACAGCGAGTGCGTTCGGCCAGACGCGGCGCACGCTCGCGTGGCGCACCCACGGCATCTGCTCGAACGCGGCGCGCGCGGCGTCGAGATCGACCGTGAAGAAGTTGCCCTTCAGATGGCCGACCACCGTCGCGCGCACCGTCGGCGTGTTGATGTGCTCGGTATCGCCGTCGATGCTGATGGAGCGCAGCGTGAAGCTCGGCCGCTGAATGAGCCACAGGCCGCCGGCTGCGAGCAGCACGACGACCAGCAACGCATGCAATGCGTTGGCGGCCAGATTCAGTTGACGGGCGTTGTTCCACATAACCTTTCGTTCAATCCTTCAGCGTGAGCGACAGCACCTTCACCACCAGCTCCTGATAGCTGATGCCAACCGCGCGCGCCGCTTTCGGCGGCAGCGAGTGATCCGTCATGCCCGGCGCGGTATTCACTTCGAGGAAATACGGCTTGCCTTCGCCGTCGAGCATGAAGTCCGCGCGACCCCAGTCGGTGCAGCCGATTACATCGAACGCGCGGCGCGCGAGCTTTTTCAATTCCGCTTCCTGCTCCGCCGACACGCCGCACGGAATCAGGTACTGCGTGGTGTCGAGGATGTACTTCGCGTCGTAGTCGTAGAACTCGCCCGCCGGTACGATGCGGATCAGCGGCAGATCGAGATCGCCTGCAACACACGCCGTGTATTCGCCGCCGCCTTCGATGCTCTTCTCGACCAGCACGATCGTGTCGTACTTCGCCGCTTCCGCGAGCGCGGCCGGCAGCGCGTCCGCGCTCTTCACCTTGATCACGGCAACGCTCGAGCCTTCGCTTGCCGGCTTCACGAAGAGCGGCAGGCCGAGCTTCGCGACGATGTCGCTGGCGCGCGCTGCGTAATCGTCGCCGCGCAGCACGGTTTCGAACGGCGGCGTCGGAATCCCGAGCTGTTGCCACACGAGCTTCGTGCGGAACTTGTCGAGACCGAGCGCCGAGCCGAGCACGCCGCTGCCCGTATAGCGGATGCCGTAAAAGTCGAGCGCGCCCTGGAGCTGGCCATTTTCGCCGTAGCCGCCATGCAGCGCATTGAACGCTCGCACGAAGCCTTCTTCCTTCAACGCCGCGAGCGGACGCTCCGACGGATCGAACGGATGGGCGTCGATGCCGGCCGCGCGCAGACCCTGCAGCACGAGGCGGCCCGAGTTGAGCGACACCGCGCGCTCGGCGGATTCGCCGCCGAGCAGCACAGCGACCTTGCCGAATTGTTTCGCATCGATACTGCTCATGCTCATCCCTTCTGTTCGTTCGCGAGCCGGCCCGGCACAGCGCCGATCGAACCCGCACCCATCGTGATCACCACATCGCCGTCGCGCGCGAGCGTCGCGACCGCGTCCGGCACCTCATCCACCGTTTCCACGAACACCGGCTCGACCTTGCCCGCGACGCGAATGGCGCGCGCGAGCGCCCGGCCATCCGCCGCGACGATCGGCGCTTCGCCCGCTGCATACACATCGGTCAGCACGAGCGCATCGACCGTCGACAGCACTTTCACGAAGTCTTCGAAGCAGTCGCGCGTGCGCGTGAAACGGTGCGGCTGGAACGCGAGCACGAGACGACGGTCCGGAAACGCGCCGCGCGCGGCCGCGACGGTTGCAGCCATCTCGACCGGATGATGCCCATAGTCGTCGATCAGCGTGTACGCGCCGCCGCTTGCCAGTGGCACCTCGCCATAACGCTGGAAGCGCCGGCCGACGCCGTTGAACTCTGCGAGTGCACGCTGGATATCGGCATCTTTCACTTCGAGTTCAGTCGCAATCGCAATCGCAGCCAGCGCGTTCTGCACGTTGTGCGTGCCCGGCAGGTTCAGCACGATGTCGAGCGACGCTGCGTCCTCGCGCATCGCGGTGAAATGCATGCGGCCATCGCGTGCGACGACGTTCACCGCGCGCACCTGCGCGTCCGGCGCGAAGCCGTAGCGGATGATCGGCTTCGACACGAACGGCAGGATCTCCTTCACATTCGGATCGTCGACGCACAGCACCGCGATGCCATAGAACGGCAGGCGATGCGTGAACTCGATGAACGCCTGTTTGAGCCGCGCGAAGTCGTGGCCGTAGGTGTCCATGTGATCGGCGTCGATGTTCGTGATGACTTCGATCACCGGAAACAGGTTCAGGAACGACGCATCCGATTCATCCGCTTCCGCGACGATGAAGTCGCCCGTGCCGAGCCGTGCGTTCGCGCCCGCGCTGATCAGACGTCCGCCGATCACGAAGGTCGGGTCGAGCCCGCCCGCCGCCAGCACGCTCGCGACAAGCGACGTGGTGGTGGTCTTGCCGTGCGTGCCGGCAATCGCGATGCCCTGCTTCAGGCGCATCAGTTCCGCGAGCATCACGGCGCGCGGCACGATCGGGATATGACGATGCCGCGCGGCGAGCACCTCGGGGTTGTCGCTGCGCACGGCCGTCGACACGACGACCGCATTCGCGCCTTCGATGTTGTCGGCCTCATGGCCGATCGCGATGCGCGCGCCCAGTTTCGCGAGACGATCCGTGACGGCGCCGCGCGCAAGGTCCGAGCCGCTCACCTGATAGCCGAGATTCAGCAGCACCTCCGCGATGCCGCTCATGCCGACACCGCCGATGCCGACGAAGTGAATGTGTTTGACGATGTGTTTCATTGCTGTCCTTCCTGGCGCAGATGCGCGCCCGTCATCGCCCCGGCGACGGCCGCACAGATCCGCGCGACCTGTTCTGTCGCGTCCGGTTTCGCAAGCGAACGCGAACGCTCTGCCATTTCCGCGAGCGATGCCCGCGTCTGGCCGCGCAACCAGCCAGAGAGTTGCTCCGCCCTCAGGTCGCGCTGCTGAACGACGAGCGCGGCGCCGTGATCGGCGAGAAATGCTGCGTTGGTGGTCTGGTGATCGTCGACGGCGAACGGGAACGGCACGAAGTACGCCGCGACGCCGACGGCAGCGATCTCCGCCACCGTCATCGCGCCGGAGCGGCAGATCACCAGATCGGCATTCGCGTACGCGTTCGTCATGTCGTCGATGAAGGGCACCAGTTGCAGATCGGCGCCGGCTTCGAGGCCCGCCGCCGCATAGTTCGCGCGCAACGCATCAATGTGCTTCGCACCCGCCTGATGCACGACACGCGGCCGTTCATCCGGCGCCAGTTGCGCGAGTGCTTTCGGCACGATGTCGTTCAGCGCCGCAGCGCCCAGGCTACCCCCGACGACGAGCAGATTCAAGCGTCCCGTGCGCGATTCGTAGCGTGCTTTGGGTGCCGGCGTGCGCGCAAGTTCCTCGCGGATCGGATTGCCGGTCCATTCGGCGTTCGGCAACGCGTTCGGGAACGCGACGAGTACGCGTTTCGCGAGCTTCGCGAGCACCTTGTTCGCGAGCCCCGCGATCGAATTCTGTTCGTGCAGCACGAGCGGGCGACCGGACAGCGCGGTCATCACGCCCGCCGGGAACGTGATGTAGCCGCCCATGCCAAGCACCACGTCCGGCTTCACGCGACGCAGCACGGCGAGACTCTGCCGGCACGCGCCGATCAGATTGAACGGCAGCATCAGCTTGGTCTTCAGACCTTTGCCGCGCACGCCGCCGAAACGCACGTACTCCATCGGAATGCCGTGCTTCGGTACGAGCGTCGCTTCCATTCCGCCCGGATTGCCGAGCCATACCACGCGCCAGCCCCACGCCTGCATCAGGTGCGCGACCGCGAGCCCGGGGAACACGTGTCCCCCGGTGCCGCCGGCCATCACCATCAGCGTGCGCTGCGTCGTGGTCATACCTTCCCTCCACGCATCAGCACGCGGTTTTCGTAGTCCACGCGCATCAGCACCGCGATCGCGAGGCAGTTGAGCAGAATGCCCGAACCGCCGTAGCTCACGAGCGGCAGCGTGAGACCTTTAGTCGGCAGGAGACCCAGGTTCACGCCCATGTTGATGAAGGTCTGCGCACCGAACCACAGGCCGATGCCCTTCGCCATCAAACCGGCGAACGTGCGGTCGAGCGCGAGCGCCTGACGGCCGATCTCGAACGCGCGGCGCACGATCCAGTAGAACAGCAGAATCACGACCAGCACGCCGACGAAACCAAGTTCCTCGCCGATCACCGCGAGGATGAAGTCGGTGTGCGCTTCGGGCAGATAGTTGAGCTTTTCGACGCTGCCGCCCAGGCCCACGCCGAACCACTCGCCGCGGCCGAACGCGATCAGCGAGTGCGTCAGCTGATACGCCTTGCCCTGCGCGTAGCGGTCGTCCCACGGATCAAGGTACGCGAAGATCCGCTCACGACGCCACGGCGACGCCCACACGAGCAAACTGAACGTGCCGACCGCGGTGGCAACGAGACCGCCGAAAATCTTGCCGTTCACGTTGCCGAGGAACAGCACGCCCATCGCGATCGCCGCGACCACCATGAACGCGCCCATATCGGGCTCGAGCAGCAGCAGCATGCCGACCGCGCCAACCGCGAAACCCATCGGCAGAAAACCCTTCGCGAAGCTGTGCATGTACTCCTGCTTGCGCACCGTGTAGTTCGCCGCGTAGATCGTCACAGCGAGCTTCATGATTTCCGACGGCTGCATGTTCGTGACGCCGAGCGGAATCCAGCGGCGCGCGCCGTTCACGCCCTTGCCGACGTGCGGAATCAGCACGACCACGAGCGCGGCGAGCGCGATCAGGAAGAGCTTCGGCGCGTACTTGTCCCACGTCGACACGGGAATGCGGAACGCGACGATGCCGACCACGCCGCCCATCGCCACGTAGATGCACTGGCGCACGAGAAACGCGTAGTCGCGATACGACGCGTACTTCGGCGAATCCGGCATCGCGATCGATGCCGAGTACACCATCACGATGCCGAGCCCGAGCAGCGCGACGACGACCCACAGCAGCGAGTAATCGTAGTCGAGCATCCGCGAGCGCGACGGGCGCACGCCGTTGACCACGCTCGCGATGCCGCCCGCGACGCGCGAGGCCGGCGCCGCGGCGGCCACACCGCCGGCGGAGCCGCGTTGTTTCGAGAGGCGCGTGCCGAAACGTTCCGACCAGCTCATATCATCGTCCCCCGTTCGGCTGCGATGTCTTCTACCGTGCTGCGGAACACCGCGGCACGATGCGCGTAACCCTTGAACATGTCGAAGCTCGCGCACGCCGGCGACAGCAGCACGACGTCGCCCGGCTGTGCGAGCGCCTCGGCGGCGCGCGTCGCGGCCTCCAGCGTCGCGTGATCGGCGAGCGGAATGCCGGTGTCGGCGAGCACCGCGCGGATCTGCGGCGCGTCGCGGCCGATCAGCATCACCGCGCGGCACCAGCGCGTGACCGGCGCGGCGAGCGGATCGAACGCCTGACCCTTGCCGTCGCCGCCGGCGATCAGCACCGCGCGCTGCGCGAGGCCGTCGAGCGCGGCGACCGTTGCGCCGACATTGGTGCCCTTGCTGTCGTCGACATAGTCGACACCGTCGATCGATGCGATCAGCTCCACGCGATGCGGCTCGCCGTGATACTCGCGCAGACCGTGCAACAGCGGCGCACCGGGCAGGCCCACCGCGCGCGCGAGCGCGAACGCGGCGAGCGCGTTCGCCGCGTTGTGCAGGCCGCGAATGCGCAGCGCGTCCGCGGGCATCAAGCGCTTGAGGCCAATATTCGGCGGCGTGGTCGGCTCGTTCTTGCGGCGGCGGCTCGTGGTGGGCGCGGGTTCGTCGGCGGCGTCGCGGTCCTGCGCTTCGACGAGCCACAGCATGCCGTTATCGCGCAGCAGACCGTAGTCGCCGTCCTGGGTCGGTTCGTTCAGGCCAAACGTGATCGTGCGTACCGCGCCTTCCGCCGCAGCGCTTTGAGCGGCCGGCGGCGCGAGCGCCATCACGCGCGCGTCGTCGCGGTTCAGCACGCGGATCGTCTGCGGCCCGAAGATGCGGCCTTTCGCGGCGGCATACGCGTCGAGTCCGCCGTGCCAGTCGAGATGATCCTGCGTGATGTTCAGCACGACGGCCGCGTCCGGCGCGAACGTATGCGCGGTTTCGAGCTGGAAGCTCGACAGTTCGAGCACCCACACGTCGGGCAGCGCGGTGCTGTCGATCGCTTCGGCAAGCTTGTCGAGCGCGGCCGGGCTGATGTTGCCGGCCACCGCAACCTTCTTGCCCGCGCGCTCGCACAGCAGACCAGTGAGGCTCGTCGTCGTGGTCTTGCCGTTGGTGCCGGTGATCGCGATTACTTTCGGCGCGTAGCCGCTTTCGCCGAGCGTCTTCAGCGCCTGCGCGAAGAATTCGAGTTCGCCCCACACGGGAACGTCGCGTTCGCGCGCGGCTTCGATCAGCGGCACAAGATCCGCCGCGAG
Source organism: Paraburkholderia phosphatilytica (assembly GCF_003443895.1). Classification (GTDB taxonomy): domain Bacteria; phylum Pseudomonadota; class Gammaproteobacteria; order Burkholderiales; family Burkholderiaceae; genus Paraburkholderia; species Paraburkholderia phosphatilytica. The sequence continues at coordinate 127,551 of NZ_QQOA01000018.1, forward strand.
CGGCGACAGGCCGGGACTGATCGCGACGAGCTCGACGCCTTCGAGCAGCGCAGTCGAAAACGCGCCGCCGACGAAATCCGCATCGATGCCATGCGCCGCGAGCCCCGACAGGTTCGGCGGCACTTCGCGGGTATCGGCCACACGAAGGCGACAACCGTGCCGCGCGCACCAGCGCGCCATCGCGAGCCCCGATTCACCGAGCCCCAGCACGAGCACCATCGGCTTTTGCCGATCCCGAAACTTCTCGCCGAACATCGCTTGCTTTCCCTTTGCCGCTTAACGCAGTTTGAGCGTGGACAACCCGAACAGGCACAACATCAACGTGATGATCCAGAAACGCACGACCACCTGCGTCTCTTTCCAGCCCGACAATTCGAAATGGTGATGCAGCGGCGCCATCTTGAAGATGCGCCGACCTTCGCCGTAACGGCGCTTCGTGTACTTGAACCACGTGACCTGCAACATCACGGACAGCGTCTCCGCGACGAAGATGCCGCCCATGATGAAGAGCACGATTTCCTGACGCACGATCACCGCGACGGTACCGAGCGCGCCGCCGAGCGCGAGCGCGCCGACGTCGCCCATAAAGACCTGCGCCGGGTGCGTGTTGAACCAGAGGAACGCGAGCCCCGCGCCGCCCATCGCCGAACAGAAAATCAGCAGTTCGCCCGCGCCGGGTATGTGCGGGAACAATAGATATTTCGAATAGATCGAACTGCCCATCACGTACGCGAACACGCCGAGCGACGCGCCCACCAGCACCACGGGCATGATCACGAGACCGTCGAGACCGTCGGTCAGGTTCACCGCGTTGCTCGCGCCGACGATCACGAAGTACGTGAGCGCGATGAAGCCCCACACGCCGAGCGGATAGCTGATCGACTTGAGGAACGGCAGCATCAGGTCCGCGCGCGCGGGCAGGCCCATCGAGAGACCGCTGCGCACCCACGCCATGAACAGGTCGAACACGCGCACGTTGCTCGCCTCGGACACGCTGAACGCGAGATACACCGCTGCGAACAGACCGATGATCGATTGCCAGAAATACTTTTCGCGCGACGACATGCCGCGCGGATCCTTGTAGACCACCTTGCGATAGTCGTCGACCCAGCCGATCAGGCCGAAGCCGAACGTGACGAGCATCACGATCCAGATAAAGCGGTTGGTCAGATCGCCCCACAGCAGCGTGGACACCGCGATGCCGATCAGGATCAGCACGCCGCCCATCGTCGGCGTACCGGATTTCACGAGGTGCGATTGGGGGCCGTCTTTGCGCACGGCCTGGCCGACCTTCATCTGGGTCAGCTTGCGGATCACCCACGGGCCGCAGACGAGACCGATCAACAGCGCGGTGATGGTGGCCATCACCGCGCGGAACGTCAGGTAGTTGATCACGCGCAAAAAGCTTGCGTCATTCTGCAGCCATTGCGCCAGCGCCAGCAGCATACGTTCGGGTCCTTCTCTTTCAGTGTGCGGCGGGCGTCGTGCCCGTCGCATCGGGTTGGGTAATGGCCAGTACCACGCGTTCCATCTGCATGAAGCGCGAGCCCTTCACGAGCAGCGTGGCCGATGCGTCGTAGCCGGCCTGCAGCAGTTGCGCGACGAGCGATGCGTGATCGGCGGCATGCTGCGCGCCCTCGCCGAACGCGGTCGCCATGTCGCGCGACGCGGCGCCGAGCGTGAACAGCGCATCGATGCCGCGCTCTTTTGCATACGTACCGACTTCGCGATGGAACGCCGGGCCCTCGTCGCCGACTTCGCCCATGTCGCCCATCACGAGCACGCGCGGCGACGGCTGCGCGGCGAGCACATCGATTGCGGCGCGCGCCGAATCGGGATTCGCGTTGTAGGTGTCGTCGATCACCGTAGCGCCCGCGAGCGCGCCGATCGCGGCATGCTTCACCTGCAGACGTCCCTTCACCGGCATGAACGATTCGAGCCCGCGGCGGATCGCGTCGAGCGACACGTTCGCGGCGAGCGCGGCGGCCGTCGCGGCGAGCGCGTTGCGTGCGTTGTGATCGCCCAGCACCTGCAGCGCGATGTCCACGCGGCCCGCCGGCGTGTCGGAGGTCAAACGATTGCCGACGAACGTGCCAGTGACGGCGGCTGCAGTGGTGCGTTGCGGCGTGTTCAGCGCGAAGTCGAGCACGCGGTTGCCGGTCGCGGCAACGCGCCACACGCTCGCGTACGCATCGTCGGCCGGGAACACGGCGGCGCCGTCGGGCGTCAGCGCGTGGATCACTGTCGCATGTTCGAGCGCGACGGCTTCCACCGTCGCCATGAATTCCTGATGCTCGCGCTGCGCGTTGTTGACGACGGCGACCGTCGGCGCGGCGATCTTCGCGAGCTGTTCGGTCTCGCCGGGATGGTTCATGCCGAGCTCGACGACGGCGAGCTTGTGCGCGGCGCCGAGACGGAACAGCGTGAGCGGCACGCCGATGTCGTTGTTGAAGTTGCCAGCGGTTGCAAGCCGCGCGTCGTCGCCGACCGCTGCCGCGAAGATCGACGAGATCATCTCCTTCACGGTGGTCTTGCCGTTGCTGCCGGTGACCGCGACGAGCGGCATCGTGAAGCGCTGACGCCAGCCGTTCGCAAGCGCGCCGAGCGCGACGCGCGTGTCCGCGACGCGCAGCGCGGGAATGCGCCAGTCGCCCGGGCTGCGCGTGACGAGCACCGCGCTCACCTGGCGCGCGGCAACTTCCGCGAGGAAGTCGTGTGCGTCGAAGCGGTCGCCCTTCAGCGCGACGAACAGATCGCCCGGGCCGGCGGTGCGGCTGTCGGTCGAGACCTGATCGAAGGTCGCGTTCTCATCGCCGAGCACGGTGGCGCCGGGAATCAGCGCGGCGGCTTCGCGTAGCGAAAACATCGTCATTCGCCTCCTCCACGGGTCTGGGTTGCGCGCGCGGCGAGTGCGAGCCGCGCGTGGTCCTGGTCGGAGAAAGCCCGCTTCTTGCCCATGATTTCCTGCGTGGACTCGTGGCCTTTGCCCGCGAGCACCACCACGTCTTCGCGCTTCGCGCCGCGCACCGCCTGCAGGATCGCGCTCGCGCGATCGTCGACGCGGCGCGCCTTCGACGGATCGCGCATGCCCTGCACGATCTGGTCGATGATCGCGACCGGGTCTTCGCCGCGCGGGTTGTCGCTCGTCACGACGACGCTGTCCGCGAGACGCTCGGCGATCGCGCCCATCAGCGGGCGCTTCGTCGCGTCGCGATCGCCGCCGCAGCCGAACATGCAGACCAGTTCGCCGCCGCGTGCGAGCGCGATCGGGCGCAGCGCGTCGAGCGTTTTATCGAGCGCGTCCGGCGTGTGCGCGTAGTCCACCACGACGAGCGGCTCGTCGTTCTGGATGCGACCGCCCAGGCGCTGCATGCGGCCGTTCACCGGCTCGAGCCTGGCGATCTCGGCGATGGCGACGTCGAACGGCACGTCGGCTGCGAGCAGCGCGCCCAGCACGCCCAGCAGATTGCTCACGTTGAAATAGCCGAGCGTCGCGACTTCGACGTCCGCGCTGCCCCAGTCGGAGGTCTCTAGATGGAACGCGGTGCCCATCTGCGTGGCGCGCAGGTTCGATGCGATCAGCGTCGCGTCCGCGACCGGACCACCCGCGGCAACGCTGCGCGCGACGTTCGGCGACTCGATGCCGTACGCGATGACGTGCGCTTTGCCGCGCGTGCTCGAGATCAGGCGGCGGCCGGCTTCGTCGTCGCGATTGATCACCGCGCAGCGCAGATCCGGCCACGCGAAGAGGCGCGCCTTCGCGGCTTCATACGCGGCGAACGTGTGGTGATAGTCGAGGTGATCCTGGGTGAGATTCGTGAACACCGCGATGTCGAACAGCGTGCCGTTCACGCGCCCCTGATGCAGCGCATGTGACGACACTTCCATCGCCACGGCTTGTGCGCCTGCATCGCGCAACGCGGCGAGATTGCGCTGCGTTTGCGGCGCGTCGGGCGTCGTGAAGCCGGTGTACACGAGCTGACCCGGCATGCCGCTGCCGAGCGTGCCGATGATCGCCGCGCGCTGGCCGGCATTGGTGAGCGCGGCCGCGATCCATTGCGTGCACGACGTTTTGCCGTTCGTGCCCGTTACGCCGATCACGCGCATCTGCTCGCTCGGCTCGCCGTACCATGCGGACGCGATCGGGCCCGCGAGATCGTTCAGCGCGGGCACCGCGAGCGAGACCGCCGGGTCGACGCTGCCCGTGAACTGTTCCGGCTGATAGAGCACCGCGGCCGCGCCGCGTTCGATCGCGGCTGCGATATGCGGACGGTTGTCGGCACCATCGACGGCATACGCGAGAAACGCGTCGCCGGCCGCGAGCGTGCGGGTATCGGCGTGCAGATGCGCCGCCGGCTGCACGCGCGTGCGCAGCCAGGCGAGCGCGTCGGCGATCTGATGATGCGCCGGATGCCTCGAACGTTGCGCGCTCATCGCACGACTCCCGGACGGCTCTTTGCGTTCGCCGCGACTTTCAGCTTCTTCGCACCGCTGTTCGCATTGTTGACCGGCAGCTTGCGCACCGGGGCCGCGGACGACGGTTTCTGCGCGGCGTCGGCGGGCTGTGCGGAGGCGGTGTCGTCCGACACGACCATCTGCTTGATCGGCATGTTCGGCGGCACATTCAGCGAACGCAGCGTATCGCCGACGATCGACGAGAACACCGGACCCGACACCTGACCGCCGAAGTGGCCGCCGGCGGTCGGTTCGTCGACCGATACCGCGACCACGATGCGCGGATCCGGCATCGGCGCCATGCCGACGAACGACGCGCGGTACTTCGACTTGTCGTAGCCGCGGCCTTCGTGCTTGTACGCGGTACCGCTCTTGCCGCCGACGCGATAGCCCGGCACCGCCGCATCCGGCGACGTGCCTTGCGTCGACACGACGCTCTCGAGCATCGTGCGCACTTCGCGGGCGGTAACCGGCGAAAACACCTGCGTGCCGGTGACCGGCTGGTCGTCGCCCGGGTGATGGAAGATCGTGACCGGCATGATCTGGCCGTCGTGCGCGATCGCCGTGTACGCACGCGCGAGCTGGAACAGCGACGCGGAGAGACCATAACCGTACGACATCGTGGCCTGCTCGATGCGGCGCCAGCTTTTCCAAGGACGCAGCCGGCCCGCCGCCGCGCCGGGGAACCCGACCTTCGGCGCCTGTCCGAGACCGATGCTGGTGTACATGTTCCACATCTCTTCGGGCTTGAGCGTCATCGCGATCTTGGTCGCGCCGATGTTGCTCGACTTCTGGATCACGCCGCCGACGGTCAGCACGCCGAACGCGCTATCGTCGGTGATCGTCGCGCCATCCAGCGTGAAATGCCCAGCGCCCGTATCCACCAGTGTAGTCGGCGACACGCGATGCAGGTCGAGCGCGAGCGATATCGTGAACGGCTTCATGATCGAGCCCGGCTCGAACACGTCGGTCAGGATGCGGTTGCGCAGCTGTTCGCCGGTCAGGTGCGAGCGGTCGTTCGGGTTGTAGGTCGGATAGTTGACGAGCGCGAGCACTTCGCCCGTGCGCACGTCGACCACCATTGCCGCGCCGGCCTTCGCCTTGAATTTCTCGACGGCCGCTTTCAGGTTCGTGTACGCGATGTACTGGATCTTGCTGTCGATCGACAGTTCGACGTCGCTGCCATTGTGCGGCACGACCTGCTCGTCGACGTCCTCGACGATGTGGCCCATCCGGTCCTTGATCACGTGGCGAATGCCGGGCACGCCCGCGAGCATCTTCTGGTCGCTCAGCTCGACGCCTTCCTGCCCTTCATCCTCGACGTTGGTGAAGCCGATCAGGTGAGCGGTGATCTCGCCCTCTGGATAGAAGCGCTTGTATTCCGGGCGTTCGTAGACGCCGGGAATACCGAGCGCAACCACCTGCTGCGCGATGTCGAGCGGCACCTGACGTTTCACGTAGACGAAGGTCTTGTCGCCGGAGAGTTTCGCGCGCAGTTCGGTCTGCGACATATTGAGCAGCTTGCCGAGCGCGGCCAGCTTGTCGGCGCCGAGATCGTCGGGCACGGTATCGGGAATCGCCCAGATTGCGCGCACGGGCAAGCTCGTCGCGAGCACGAGGCCGTTGCGATCGAGAATCTTGCCGCGCGTGGCGGGCAGTTCGATGGTGCGCTGGTAGCGGCTTTCGCCCTGCTTCTGATAGAACGCGTTGCCGGGTCCCTGAATCCAGAACGCGCGCGCGGCGAGCGCGACGAACGCCATGAACAGCATGAACACGACGAGCTTCGAGCGCCACATCGGCAGGCGCACGGACAGGATCGGGTTGGCGGTGAACGCGACGCTCTTGTGCTTCGGATTGGACGTCTTTTTCATCGCGTGCCTCCGCGTTTGCCGGCAGGCGATGAAGAAGCGTCCGGCGCGGAGACCGGCAGCGGGGTGTCGACCGCCTTCGCGGCGCCCGGATCGAGCGTCAGGTATTGCGTGCGGCCGGTAGTGACGGGCTGCATTTTCAGGGAGTCTGTAGCGATCTGCTCGATGCGCGATGTTTTCGACAGCGCGCTCTGCTGATATTGAAGCTGCGCGTAGTCCTGCTGAAGCTGATGCTCCTGCGACTGCGCGCGTTGCAACTGGATGAATATCTCGCGCTGCTGGTTCGTCGCGTTGACCACCGACAACGCGCAACCCATCACGACGAAGAGCAGGAAGATGTTGAGGCGGTTCATGGCGCGACACGCTCCGCGATACGCATCACGGCGGAACGTGCGCGCGGATTCGCGGCGACTTCGGCGTCGCTCGCGAACACGCGGCCCAGCAGTTTGAGCGGCGGGCTGGGCAGATCGACCGCACGGATCGGCAGCCGACGGTCCACCGCGGGCGCGCTGGACTGCGCCTGCATGAACCGCTTGACGATCCGGTCCTCGAGCGAATGAAAGCTGATCACGACCAGCCGCCCCCCTTGCTCAAGCAGCGACAGCGCTGCCTCTAGTACGACTTGCAGCTCCGCAAGCTCTTGATTGACGTGAATCCGTATAGCCTGAAAGGTGCGGGTTGCCGGGTCCTTACCCTTCTCACGGGTTTTGACGACGTTAGCCACGATTTGGGCAAGCTCGCCCGTGCTGTCGAGAGGCCCAAGACGGTCGGACTCTGCCCGGCGAGCAACAAGCGCCTTTGCAATCTGAAAAGCAAACCGTTCTTCCCCATAATCCCGTATCACCTCCGTCAGTTCCTGCACCGTGGCCCGCGCGAGCCAGTCAGCGGCGGACTCGCCGCGCGTCGGGTCCATCCGCATATCGAGCGGGCCGTCCGCGCGGAAGCTGAAGCCCCGCTCGGGATCGTCGAACTGCGGCGACGACACGCCCAGATCCAGCAGCACACCCGATATGCGTCCTACTCCGCGCTCCGCGACCGCGGCGCGCAGTGAAGCAAAACTCTCATGCACGATGCCGAACCGTGGGTCGGCGATCTTCTGCGCTTCGGCAATGGCCTGCGGGTCCTTGTCGAACGCAATCAGGCGTCCGGCTTCGCCCAGCTTCGCCAGCACCGCGCGGCTGTGCCCGCCGCGCCCGAACGTGCCATCTATATAGATACCGTCCGCGCGCGTGACGAGCGCATCGACCGCTTCGTCCAGCAGCACCGTGCGATGCTGCAGCCCTTCTTCCATCGCAGGTGCCATGTGTCCTTCCTGCGATCAGATGATGAAATTCTTGAGCGAGTCGGGCAGGCCCTGCTGCATGGCAGCGGCCTCCTGCTGCTTGTAGGTCTGCGCGTTCCACAGTTCGAAGCGCTTGCCCATGCCGAGCAGCATCACGTCTTTCGCCAGGCCCGCCGCTTCGCGCAGTTCAGGCGCGACCAGCACGCGCCCGGCGCTATCGAGTTCGACATCCGCCGCGCTGCCGAGAAAGATCCGCTGGGCCCACTTCGCATCCATCGTCAGACCCATGATCCGTTCGCGAAAGTCTTCCCACTCGGGGCGCGGAAACAGCAACAGGCAGCCGTCCGGGTGCTTGGTCAGCGTCACCCGTCCTTCTGCCTGTGCTTGCAGCGCATCCCGATAGCGAGACGGAATCGACATCCGTCCTTTCGCATCGAGCGTCAGCGCCGACGCCCCCTGGAACACTTCGCTCTCCCTTTTGCCGCGCCCTTCGACGCTCGCCCCACTGCCCCGAAAACTTACCCGAAAGTGTTCTCTGGATCACACAAATCTACACTTTCTCACACTGTCTCCCACTGTAGAGGAACGCCCAAGGTGGGTCAAGGGAGCGCGACGCTTTTTTCTTTAATTTTGTTTGTTAGAACAAGGACTTAGCGGCACCCATTCAAGCGGCGCGCAAACAGAAAATCGTTATAAATGAATGAGCTACTCGAACTTGTGAAGGTAATAGGTGAAAAGCCGGAGCAAACCGCGTGGCTCGAAAGCGATGGAAGGCTACGTGGCGGGGGTTATTGCGCGGAGAAACCGGGAATATTCCAGTCGATGAAGCTGAAGGCGCGAGGTGGGACCGCGTCCCACCGTCCGGGCACAGGTTACAGGTAGTACGCGGTGCGGGTCATCACCTTCGAAGCCGCTCGCATCAGCGCGCGCGCGGGAAACGGCAGCTCGACGCCGCCGGCGTCGGTCGCGGCCTTGCCGTGCGCGGCCTCGTCGTCGCGCATCTGCTCGACGACCGCGCGCGATTCGATGTCGGCCGCAGGCAGTTCGCTCAGGTGGCTATCCAGATGCTTCTCCACCTGGCGCTCGGTCTCGGCCATGAAGCCGAGACTCACGCGGTCGCCGAAACGGCCGGCTGCGAGACCGATCGCGAGCGCGCCCGCGTACCACAGCGGATTCAGCACGCTCGGCCGGGCATCGAGCGCCTGCAGGCGGCGCGACGTCCATGCGAGATGATCTTCTTCCTCGCGCGCGGCGCGATCGAAGGCTTCCTTCAGCGACGGCGACCGCGTGGCGAGCTTCTGCGCCTGGTAGAGCGCCTGCGCGCACACCTCGCCGACATGATTCACGCGCATGAGGCCGGCCGCGTGCGCGCGTTCCGCCGGCGACAGCTCGGCTTCGACATGGTCCATCGCGGCTTCCGGCACAGGCATCGGACGGGACATGCGCGATATGCCTGTCATTGATCGTAAACCCCGATCGAACTCGCCAATCAGCTCATCAAGCGTCATTCAGCCCTCCTCATCGGCCACGTTTGAGCGCAGTACGACTGTGATAACCGACGTTCCGGAGCAGTTGCCCGCACCTTGGAAAACCTCGCTTCGTGCCTGATTTCACAGCCAATTTTGCATTCTAGACCATGTTGCGTAAACGAAACAGGAATGGACCGGGTGGTCGGCTTTTGCTTTGTTCACAGTATTCCCTTTGTTACATTACGTGCACTTCTTCGGGAAGTTTCGTAGCAAACGGGCAGGCGAAGCACATAAGCCGTTCAGATAAGTCGCCGCACCGAAAAAACAATTCGTATCACCCTTGGAGATCTTTTCAATGAAAAAGTCGCTTCTCGCGCTCGCCGCACTCGGCGCGTTTGCTGGTGTCGCTCACGCACAAAGCAGCGTGACCCTGTATGGCATCATCGACGAAGGCTTCAACTACACGTCGAACTCGGGCGGTCACCCGCTGTACAACCTGTCGTCGGGCGTTCTGCAAGGCAGCCGTTTCGGTCTGCGCGGCGCTGAAGACCTCGGCAACGGCCTGAAGGCAATCTTCGTGTTGGAAAATGGCTTCGACACCAACACCGGCAAGCTGGGTCAAGGCGGCCTGATGTTCGGTCGTCAAGCGTACGTCGGTCTGTCGAGCTCGCAATTCGGCTCGGTCACGCTGGGTCGCCAGTATGACTCCGTCGTCGACTACGTCGGTCCGCTGGAAGTGGGCGATCAGTGGGGTGGCTACATCGCCGCTCACCCGGGCGACCTGGACAACTTCAACAACGCGTACCGCACCGACAACACGATCAAGTACACCAGCGCGAACTACGCTGGCCTGACGTTCGGTGGTACGTACAGCTTCGGCGGCGTTGCCGGACAGACGAGCGAAAACCAGATCATTTCGTTCGGCGCTGGCTACAACAACGGCCCGCTGGTTCTCGGTGCTGGTTACTTGAACGCACGCACGCCGTCGAACGCAGGCGGCCTGTTCGGCAACAGCACGTCGACCTCGACGGCTGCTTCGGTTTCGACGCCGGTCTACGCGGGCTACACCTCGGCCAACACGTACCAGGTCATCGGTGCGGGCGGTGCGTACACGTTCGGCGCGGCAACGGTCGGTGCGACGTACTCGAACATCAAGTTCATGAACCTCGGCGCCAACGGCACGACGATCTATCAGCACGGCGATACCGCAACGTTCAACAACGCCGAAATCAACTTCAAGTATCAGCTGACTCCGGCTCTGCTGATCGGTACGGCCTTCGACTACACGAAGGGCAGCTCGATCACGGAAACGAGCGGCGCGACGAACCCGGGCGCGAAGTACTATCAGTTCGCGCTGGGCGCCGACTACTTCCTGTCGAAGCGTACCGACGTGTACGTGACGGGCATCTACCAGAAGGCGTCGGGCACGGACTCGAAGAACGAAAACGCGGTTGCGGCGATCAACAATCTGACCGCTTCGACGAGCGATCGTCAGGCGACCGTGCGCATCGGTATCCGCCACAAGTTCTAGTAAGTCGTAAAAACGCTGTACATCTCGAAGGCGCCTTAGGGCGCCTTTTTTTCGTTGTGCCCGCGATCTACAGGATGGACTTGCGGGTCGTGATGCGACGCTGCTTGCGGTTCCCCGCTCAAGCGCCGCGGTCGATACTCGTTATGCCCGCCCGTCCCGCAATTCGCGCCGCAGGATCTTGCCGACGTTCGTCTTCGGCAGTTCGGTGCGGAATTCGATCAGCTTCGGACGCTTGTAGCCCGTGAGCTGCTCCTTGCAGAACGCGAACAGCTCGGCGTCGGTCAGCGCGTCGTTCTTCTTCACGACGAACAGCTTCACGGCTTCGCCCGAGCGCTCGTCCGGCACGCCGACTGCGGCCACCTCGAACACGCCGGGGTGCTTCGCGACGACGTCCTCGATCTCGTTCGGATACACGTTAAAGCCCGACACGAGAATCATGTCCTTCTTGCGATCGACGATCTTGACGTAGCCTTGCTCGTTGATCGTTGCGATATCACCGGATTTGAAGAAGCCGTCCGACGTCATCACCTTCGCCGTCTCGTCCGGGCGATTCCAGTAGCCGGCCATTACCTGCGGACCGCGAATGCACAGCTCGCCTGCCTGGCCGAGCGGCAGTTCGTTGCCGTCGTCGTCACGGATCGAGACTTCGGTCGACGGCAGCGGCAAACCGATCGTGCCGTTGTACTCGCTCGACGTAGCCGAGTTGCAGGTCACGCACGGCGAGGTTTCCGACAGGCCATAGCCTTCGATGATCGGCGCGCGCGTACGCTCGAACCAGCGTTTCGCGACGGCTTCCTGCACGGCCATGCCGCCGCCGTTCGCGACCAGCAGGTTCGAGAAGTCGAGCCTGTCGAAATCCGGGTGATTCAGCATCGCGTTGTACAGCGTATTCACGGCGGGAATCGTCGTGATCGCGTAGCCTTGCAACGCCTTGATCATGCCGCCGATATCGCGCGGGTTCGGAATCAGCACGCCCAGCCCGCCGGTGCGGATCGTCAGCAGGCCGCACACCGTCAGCGCAAACACGTGATAGAGCGGCAACGCGACCACCGTGACGAACTGCGAGATGTCCGGGCGCTTCGCCTTCGCGGCGTCGAGCCAGACCTGCGACTGCAGCACGTTGGCGATCAGGTTGCGATGCAGGAGCGTCGCACCCTTCGCGACGCCGGTCGTGCCGCCGGTGTATTGCAGGAACGCGATGTCGTCGGGGCCGGTTTCGACCGGCTTGAAGGCGGAACGCGCACCCTCGCTGATTGCGTCGTTGAAGCGCGTGTGTCCCGGCAGACTCCACGCGGGCACCATCTTCTTGACGCGACGCACGACATAGTTGACCAGCAACCCTTTGACGCCCATCAGGTCGCCCATCGCCGCGACGACCACGTGCTTCACGGCCGTATTGCGCACCACGTTCTGCAGCGTCACCGCGAAATTCTCGAGGATGACGATCGCCTCCGCACCGCTGTCCTTCAGCTGATGCTCGAGTTCGCGCGATGTGTACAGCGGATTCACGTTCACGACGACGTACCCCGCGCGCAACACCGCGGCGATCGCGACCGGGTACTGCAGCACGTTCGGCATCATCAGCGCGATTCGCGCGCCGCGAGCGATGCCTTTCGACTGGAACCACGCAGCCAGCTTGCGGCTGTAGTCGTCGAGTTCGGCGTAGGTGATCTCTTTGCCCATGCAGGCGAACGCGGGCCGCTGCCGATGCCTGCTGAAGCTCTCCTCGAGCAGCGCACCGAGCGACCGGTACTGCGCCGGATCGATCTCCGTGGGCACGCCGGGCGGATACGATTTCAACCACACTTTTTCCATGCGGCGTCTCCTCCTGAATTTTCGAATGGTCGTGCTAAAAATCGCATCCTAGCACGCGGGTCCGCTGATCCGATCCGGTAACGGCACCGGTTAGACGGCGCCCTCGAAGCGCGTTTATGCGATGAAAAAGGGACGGTTCAACGAACCGTCACACGCGTTCGACCTCGACGAGGCAGTCGTAGAAGGTCGCCGAGCCGCCCAGATCCGTGAGCGCCTGGCTCGTGACCTCGTTCGCGTTGCGACCATCGGGCGCGAGCTTTTTCCACCAGATCGACAGGCCGACGACAAGGCCTTCGCGCGCGCGATCGGTCACGCGGGCGCGCGCCTGCATCGACCCGCGATCGTTGAAGACGCGCACCTGCTCGCCGTCGGCGATGCTGCGTGTGTGCGCGTCGGCTGGATGGATGTCCAGATGAGGCTCGCCTTCCGTCGAGCGCAAGCTGTCGACGTTGACGAAGGTGCTGTTGAGGAAGTTGCGGGCGGGCGGGGAAATCATGGCCAGCGGATAGCGTGCGGCGAGCTCCGGCGCGGCTTCGATTGATTCGTGCGGCGGCAGATAGTCCGGCACGGGATCGACGCCCTCGCGCTCGAGGCGTTCGCTGTAGAACTCACATTTGCCCGATGGCGTGCGGAAGCCGCCGTTGGCAAGCGGCGCGTCCGGCAGATTCAGACGCTGCCAGCCATTGTTCTTGAGAGCGGTCCAGTCGCAACCGGCGAGCGTCTCGTCGTCCCAGCGCAACGCCTGAGACGCAACCGCTTCGTCGCTCTCGTACAGCGCGGGTTCGTCGAGGCCCATCGCGCGTGCGAGACCACGGAAAATCTCGGTGTTCGGGCGCGCATCGCCGACAGGGGCGATGGACGGCACGTTGGCCATCACGTGTGTGTGCCCGTACGACTTGTGCACGTCGAAATGCTCGAGTTGCGTCGTGGCGGGCAACAGCAGGTCGGCGTAGTCCGCGGTGTCGGTCTGGAAATGCTCGAGGACGATCGTGAACAGGTCCTCCCGCGCAAAGCCCTGCGCGACACGCGCGGAATCCGGCGCGACGGCGACCGGGTTCGAGTTATAGACGACGATGGCTTCGACCTTCGGGCCGAAGGTTTCGTCGCCGTGATGCATCAGCGCATCGCCGATCGCGTTCATGTTGATCACGCGCGACTGCTTCGCGGGCCATCCGGGCATCAGATCTGGCCGCATCAAGGCAGCCGTGTCGACCGGCGCCCATCCGGACGAGGACAGCAGCAGTCCGCCCGCGCGCTCGCGCCACGCGCCCGTCAGCGCCGGCAGGCAGGCGATCGCGCGAACGGCGTTGCCGCCGCCCCGTACGCGTTGCATGCCGTAGTTCAGGCGGATCGCGGCCTTCTTCGTGCTGCCGTACAGGCGCGCAAGTTCGACGATCACGCTTTCGTCGATGCCGCAGATCGACGCGACGCGGGATGGCGGATAGTCCTGCGTGCGCGCCTTCAACGCTTCGAAGCCGAGCGTATGGTCGGCAATGTAGGCGTGGTCCAGCCGGTCCTCGCCGATCAGCACATGCATGATACCGAGCGCAAGCGCACCATCGGTGCCGGGGCGCAGCGCGATGTGCTGGTGGCACTTTTCGGCCGTCAGCGAGCGATACGGATCGATCGCGATCAATCTGGCGCCGCGACGCTTCGCCTCTTGTGCGTGGGTCCAGAAGTGCAGGTTCGAGGCGATCGGGTTGGCGCCCCAGATCAGGATGACTTCGCTCTCGCGGAAGAACTCGGTCAGCATGCCGAGGCTTGCGCCATAGGTGTACTTCAGGCCCGCCGCGCCGGCCGCGGCGCAGATCGTGCGATCCAGTTGCGACGCGCCAAGCTTGTGGAAAAAACGTTGCGCGATGCTGTCGCCCTGTACGAGGCCCATGGTACCGGCATAGCTATAGGGGACGAGTGCTTCCGGCGCCCGCGACGCGATTTCGCCCAGCCGGGTCGCGGCGAACTGGAGCGCCTCATCCCAGCTGATCGGCTCGAAACGGCCCTCGCCCTTGCGGCCGACGCGCTTCATCGGCGTTGTCAGACGTCGCGGATGGTGGACGCGTTCCGCGTAACGACTGACCTTGGTGCACAGCACACCTTGCGTCGGCGGGTGATCGGGGTCGCCCGTCACCTTGATCGCTCGACCGTTCTCGATCGTCACACGCATCGCGCAGGTGTCCGGGCAGTCGTGCGGGCACACGGCGCGGGCAATTTCGGTCGGAGCATTCATATGGCGATTCGGTTCGCGAGAAATTGCCGCAATTTTATTACGATCGCGGCACGCAGACGTCCAGGCGAGGTCGCGCCGCGAAAAAATCGATGGGCGTAGAATGGTTTGAATCGGCCCGGCGGTGTCTGCCCCGGGCGAATTCACGTCCAAAACGCCCCACGTCGACGCATCATGAAACTCATCCCTGAAATTCAAGCCGCACGCGGCGAAATCCAGACGTTGCGACGAACGATTCACGCTCATCCCGAACTTCGTTACGAAGAGAGCCTGACTGCCGAACTCGTGGTCCGGAAATTGACCGAGTGGGGCATCGAAGTGCATCGGGGAATGGGCAAGACAGGTGTCGTCGGTGTGATGAAGCGTGGCAACGGCACGCGCATGATCGGGCTGCGGGCCGACATGGACGCGTTGCCGATCCAGGAACTCAATACCTTCGAGCATCGCTCGCAGCACGACGGCAGGATGCACGCGTGCGGACACGACGGCCATACGGCGATGCTGCTCGGTGCGGCCCGCTATCTGGCGAAGCATGGTGAGTTCGATGGCACGATCGTCTTCATTTTTCAGCCGGCCGAGGAAGGCGGCGCCGGCGCCCAGGCAATGATCGACGACGGTCTGTTCACTCGCTTTCCCGTTGATGCGGTATTCGGCATCCACAACTGGCCAGGCATGGAAGCCGGACATTTCGGTGTAACCGAAGGTCCGATCATGGCTTCGAGTAACGAGTTCCGCATTGAAATCAAAGGCGTGGGTTCGCATGCGGCGATGCCGCACCTTGGCCACGACCCCGTGTTCACGGCTGTGCAGATCGCGAATGGTCTGCAAAGCATCATCACGCGCAACAAGAAGCCGATCGACACTGCGGTGCTGTCGATCACGCAGATCCACGCCGGCGACGCTGTGAACGTCGTGCCGAACGATGCCTGGATCGCGGGCACCGTGCGGACGTTCACGACGGCAACCCTGGATCTGATCGAGGAGCGGCTGCGCAGGATCGCCGAAGCGACTGCGGCAATGTATGACTGCGCGGTTAGCGTCAGATTCCACCGCAACTATCCGCCGACCATTAATAGTCGCGACGAGGCAAAGTTCGCAGCCGAGGTGATGCGGGAAGTGGTGAGAGCTGAAAACGTCGACGACGCGGTCGAACCGACGATGGGCGCGGAAGATTTGTAAGCGCGAATTTGACCGCACCTAGAATCGGAAGCTGAACGAGCGCAGGCTTGCGTCCGCAACTACAACTTGCGGACGCAACCGATGACACAGAA
>NZ_QQOA01000019.1 GCF_003443895.1 Paraburkholderia phosphatilytica
TTTGGCCATGTCCCTTTCGCAGTCGAAACAACGGAAAGGTTAACAGGAACGATCGAAAGTAAACAGCCCCAGGCATCATTTTGTTAAGGCTTCTAAAAGCCGGCGGTTAGCAGAGAATCGGCGTGGACAGCATTGCCGGATTGCCGCCCTTGATGGTCGTCATCGTGAAGCACTTCCACTGCGTGCCGATATAGCTGAATCGCCCCATGCCGATGCCAACATTGGTGAGGTAGCGATCCCAGCTGGAGTTTTGCGCAAGCCAGTAGTCGGCGCCCGTCGAAAGCATCAGGTGCTTGCCGACATCCCGTTCGCTTTGACCCGGCTCCGGCTCGATCCTGGCTTCGACCGCGACCAGCACGCCGCGTATGCTCCGCGGATCGATGCTGACCTTGCCGGCGGACGGCCAGAAATGAAACACCGCCGATGGCTTCGTTCGGACCACCGTATTGCCCGCGTCGTCGTGTGTGATCTCGGCTGCAGTGGCCAGGTTGTCCTTGTAGTCCGGCCTGAACTGACCGCCATCCATCGAACTCGATTCCTGCACGAGCTCGAGCTTGCCGGATGCCGTCTCGACGTACGTACGCAGGTTGCGCAGCGCGACACGAAACCCAACCGGCGCGCTGCCGTCGGCGCGGAAAATCTGCCCCCAGCCGGTGATCGCGTGAAAATCCTTCGGCGGCCCGGCGCCATGCTCGACGACCGGTGTCAGACGCCAGCTGTATGAAGGCGGCACGCCATAGGGCACGGCAACATGCGGCAGATGCATCTGGCGCATCGCATCGCCGACCGTGGTGTGAAGTGCCGTTTCGCCATCGTTCTGACCGGCCCATGCCGCCGCACAGAGACCGCCCACACACACGCACGCGCATGCCACGCTTCGGCGAATCAACCGGCTATGCTTGCCTCTCATCCGTCACCTCTTGCGATGGGCTAGCGGCCAACGAGCGACTCGTACACCGCGCTGATCCGCCGGTAGTGCACGCCTGCCGTAAATTGCTGTTCGGCCTTGAACCGCGCGGCCCGACCCATGACGTCCTGGCCGCGGCGGTCCCACAGCACGCGCGCAGCATCCCGCAACGCGTCGACATCGCCGGGCTCGAAAATGAGACCATCCTCGCCATCTTCGATCAGTTCGGGAATACCGCCAATGCGTGCACCGATCACCGGGCGGCCCAGTGCGAAACTTTCGAGTATCGACATCGGGCAATTTTCATAGGCTTCGGCAGGCAGAATCGAGGCAACGGCCTGACCGACCAGCGAATAAAGCGCATCGCCATTCTTGAAGCCCAGGAATTCGATGTTCGGACACCTGGCCGCGAGCGCCTTCGCCTCGTCCAGATAGCTTCCCTCGCCAACCAGCACGAGCGGAATATCCGGCAACTGCGCAAAGGCCTCGATCAGCGTGCCGATACCCTTGGTCCGCTCGATGCGTCCAAAGTAAATGAAGTAACTTCCGGGTTCGGCGCGCGGCTCGAAGCGCTCGATGTCGATAAAATTCGGCACCACTTCGATCTTGCGCGAGTCGATGCCGTTTTCCGCCATCTTCGCGGCAAAGAAGCGGCTCACCGCCAGAAAGCGATCGATCGTGTCGACGCTACCCAGCCAGCGGGAAAGATACGACTCCGACATCGAAATCGCACTGCGCACATAAGAACCCCGATTGCATCGATACGCGAGTGCGCGCCAGTAGTCTTTTGCGTGGCACGCCTCGCACGGCTTGCCGCCGCGGCTGCACGTATAGACCGGACAGACGAGCTTGTAGTCGTGCACGGTCTGTACGACTGGAATCGCCTTGTCCTTGAGCACCGGCAGGATCGACGAGGTCAGCTTGCCGTAGTAGATGTGCAGATGCGCGATGTCGATGCGCTTTTGCGCGACCAGCCTGGTCAGGTTGTTCCGCGCCGCCACCGAGTAGTGATAGCGCAGCACGTCCATTGCCGACGGCGCATCGAAATTCGCGCCGCGCGGAAAGAACGGCGCCCATTCCGAAGGCTGGTCGCGTTCGCTCTTTGCACAGAACGGCACGACGTCATGCCCTTGCCGCGCGAGCAGGTCGCCAAGCGACAGAAAGTACCGGTCGGAGCCGCCTCGAACGAAATGATTCTGCGAGACGTTCAGGACATTCAG
The DNA here is from genome assembly GCF_003443895.1 of Paraburkholderia phosphatilytica. Classification (GTDB taxonomy): domain Bacteria; phylum Pseudomonadota; class Gammaproteobacteria; order Burkholderiales; family Burkholderiaceae; genus Paraburkholderia; species Paraburkholderia phosphatilytica. The sequence goes on from NZ_QQOA01000019.1 coordinate 2,128, forward strand.
TCGTGTGTTCATGACGTTCTCTTCACATCGCCTTCGCGGTCCGCTTCAGGATCGCCGCGCGCTGCTCACCATCGCGCCCGCCGTGAAGTAGAAGAACGACATCACGGGGAAGTTCGTCACCAGGTTTTCGGAGCAGAAATAGATGATCAGGAAGACCGCGGGTATGGAGATGAAGTACCCGCCCAGCCTGCGCATGATCGTGAGATTGAGCACGACAAAGCAGAGAAACATGCCCGGCCCCAGCTCGAAAATGAACCGCATATAGTCGCTATGCGGCACGAGCCTCATGTCGGTGAGCGCCTCGCTGCTTCCCACGCCGAGACCCAGCAACTGCTGGAGCGGCGACGCGTGCTGGTACAGCATGATCAGGTTGACCCAGTGCTTCAGGCGGAAAATCAGCGAAATGTCGCTGGTGCCCGCGGCCATGTAGATGCGCCCGTAATCGAGTTTCGCGAGCCCCCAGAGGCCGCCCGATTCGGCAAGCACGGCATTGAGCGAATGCCATGCGGACTGCGCGCGGTTAAGGATCTCCAGCTTGTCGCCGAGCGTCTCGTAGATCACCACCGGAATCGCGCCTGCAACCAGCATGCGCGCCACGTTCAAACCAAAATAGATGAAATAGAGCGCAATGGCGATGGCCACCAGCGCACCCAGCGTCTTGAACGCGAGCACGCAGACGACGAGGTAGCCCACGATCATCCAGCGCCGCACGCCGGCAAGAATCAAGGTCCACGAGCTGACCACCGCGAACGCGACCGCGTTGTTCCGGTTCGCAAAGATCGACAGCGGCTGTTCGTTGATGCCGTCTCCGCCGCCCACCCGATACAGATCGATCAGCGCCGTAAGCAAGGGCACCGCGACGAACAGCACCACCAGCGCGAAGCTGGGGCGCTTTTCGAAGTAGCTGTCGTCCATCGTCTCGCCCGCGAAGTAGAACATGAAGAGCGAGAGGATCTTGATGCCTTCCACGAGTTGCGCGTGGTCTGCATTGAAGAGGAAATTCGCGGTGCCGAACAGGAGCACTAAGCACCCAAGGACACGGGCGCCATGCGTCAGATAGCCAATTCTCGTGGTCAGCAGGTACGCGATGCGCAAGACGAACACGAGCGCGCATGCGTTCGACAGCGCCTTGAGCGCTTCGCTATGCCCAGAGAAGGCCCAGACGAGCAGGACGACGACGTAGCCGAACTCCCATCGCAACAGCGACTGGCTCGAAAACGTGCCGGCGGTGCGTCGCACGGCCGGCGCGTTCGCGTCGATCAGGCTCACCTCGCTTGCCAGTGTCTCGGGACCTTCCAGGCTGCTAGACATCGTAGTGGCTTGCGACATAGGCATGCGTGCCATACCGCCTCGCCATTTCATAGCGGCTGCTGCGCACCTTCACGCTGTTCAGCACGATCCCCTTGATGCGCGCGCCCGCCTGTCCGAGCCGCTTGAGCGACGCGTCGATCTCGCCCGGCAAGGTCTCGCCGAAGCGCGCGACGAGAATCACCGAACCCGCATACGGCGCGATCACCGCGGCATCGGACACCGCGAGCACCGCCGGCGCATCGATCAGCACGACGTCATAGCACTCCGACGCGTCCCGAATGCACGCGGCGAAGCGCTCGGACATCAGCAGTTCCGCCGCGCCCGCGGGATAGCTGCCCGTTTGCAGCAGGTCGAGGCCAGGCGCGACGTTTTGCACCAGCACTTCGTCGACGCTAGCAACGCCTTGAAGAATCTCGCTAAGACCGCGCCCTTTAGGTGCGCCCAGATAGCGCCAAAGCGCCCCTTTGCGCAGATCGGCATCGACGAGCAGCACGCGCTTGTCACCGGCGGCCAGCAAGGTGGCCAGATTGGCCGTGAGAAACGACTTGCCGATGCCGGGAAGCGGTCCCGCCAGCATGATCACGTTGTTCGATGCGCCCAGCAGATCCACCTGCAGCGCCGAGCGCAGCATGCGCATGCCTTCGACGGCGGGGTCGCGCGAATAGCACAGTGCGAGCGGCAGTTGCTGCGGCACGCCGGTCTCCGCGCGGGTCATGATTTCCTGCTGGCGTTCGCTCAAGGGCACCGTCGCGTACACGCTCAAGCCGGTGGCCGCTTCGATCGCATCCGTATCGGTCACGCCCTTGCGCAAGCGGTCGTAAACAGTCGCGATCGCACCGCCGAGCATCGCTCCCGCCAGCAGCGAACCGAGCATGATGATCAGCTTCATCGGCTTGACCGGTTTGACCGGAACTACCGCCGGATCCACGATTTCCGCGGTGCCCGTCTTGCCCGCGCTCACCAGTTGCAGTTCCTCCACGTACTTGCGCATGGCCTGCACGAGATCGGCGTTGACGTTGGCATCGCGCTTCAGCTGCAGCGCGCCCTGCTCCGTCTGAGGCAATGCATGCACCCGTTGCTTGAGACGGTCGATCTCGTGCTGCGTCGTCTGCATCTGCTGATCGATCGCGACGACCTTCGGGTTGGTATTGGCCAGCGTCGCGCCGAGCTCCTGACGCGATCGCTTGAGCGTCAGCATGGTCGCCTGATTCTCGGCGATCTGGTTAAGCAGCAGCCGCTCTTCCTCGGACGGATCGAGCAGGCCGCCGGAGCCGCGATAGTTGTTGTACGCCGCTTCCGAATGCGTGGTCTGACTCTCCAGCTCGGGGATCGTCTGGCGGATATGCGCGAGCGCGTCTTCCGCGATCCGCGCCTTGCGCTCCTTGTTCCAGCGCACATACAGATCGGAGATGTCGGTGATGGTTGCCGCCAGTACCGTCGGGTCGACGCCCTGCAGCGACAATTTGATGACATTCGTTTTGGTGCCGGCCTCGGCGATCTTCAGCTTCTTCTGCAGTTCCTCGACCACCAGCGGCTCGCTCTTGCGCACCACGATGAACTGGCTGTCGGGATTGCCGTTGATCAGGTCGACACGGATGGTGATGGGTCCGCCCGCGGTGTCGAAGGTTTCCGTCGCGCCGGTATGCCCTTCACGCGGCGCTGCAAGACCCGGTCCGTCCAGTTCGTAACGGCCATTGGCAACTGCACGTATCGTGTATTTCTTGCGTTCGTAGCGCGCGGGCACGTCGAACGCGCCCATCTCGATGCGCTCGGTGCCCCACACGAAGCCGCCCATACCGAAGAGGCCCGGCGTCGACAGGCTGTCGCTGTACCGGGCGATCATCGCGCCGATCAGCGGAAAATAGTCGGGCGTCGCGTCGATGAAAAGCTTCTGGTTCGCGACCGCTTCGGACACGATACGGCGCGAGCCCAGTACCTGAATTTCGCTATCCGCGGTGCTGGTATCCGTGAACGACGGCGCGACGTAGTAGTTCAGCGAATCGGCAGCCGTCGGCTGCGACAGACCGGAATCGCTGACCTTGATGAGGGCATTGGCTTCGTACACGGGCGGCGCCAGAAACGCGTAGCCGCACCCGAGCGCGAACACGGCGGCGGTCGTCACCGCGACCATTTTCTTGTGATCGAGCAGCGAATCCACAACGGCCAGATAGTCGAATCCGATATCCATCGGCCGATGCTTTTCCAGCGCCAATTCTCTTGGCTTCATGCGAACCCCATCAGAAGATTGCGCGAGCCTGCTGTCCGGTTCCGGCTGGAAACGACGTACGGTGCCTGTCGCCAGACGGCGATTGGCCCGGTCGCCGCTCAAGCCCGGTTTCTGTACCCTGTACTGGTCGTTACTCTAGCTTCCGCTTCTGCAACCCAGTGCGCGACAGAACACATTACTCAGCGGAAGTGCAGCGCGGCCTTTAAAACTGCGGGAAGCGTCCACGCAGTCCGCCGCCCGCGCGCCAATACGCGATCAGGCGCGGGATGCCGGTCAGTTGCAGCGCGAACCAGCGAACCGGCGCGTGATCGCTGATGATCAACGTGCGCAGGCGAAAAGGATCCGTGTGCATGTCATTCCAGCCCACATCGCAGGTACGTGCAGTTTTGTAGCCCGCGGCCTTCACGTATTCGAGTTCGCGTGTTCCGTAGTTGCCGTTGGGGTAGGCAAAGTGTTCGCAGCTGCCCACCAGCTCCGCGATTTCCCGTTTCGAACGGCGGATTTCGTCGCCGCATTCGTCGTCGCTGCAGCGCGTGAGAATCGGGTGGAAGCACGTGTGCGACTGGAAATCGACCTGCACGCGCATCGCGTCGATCTGCTCGAACGTGAGGCCGGTTGCACGATCGTCGACATCCTGATGAAAGCCGAGCACCTCGAGTTCCGCGAGGCGCTGGTCGTTCGTCTCGCGCTTAAGGCGCTCGATTCCGGCGTGCTCCGCGCCCGGGTACAGCCACCAGTGCGTGCGCGGGCGGCCTACGATGCGGCTGCAGAGAAAGATCGTCGGACGCACGCCGTGCTTGACGAAAATGGGCAGCAGTTGCGCGTTGCCCGCGTGTCCATCGTCCAGCGTGATGACGGCGCGCGGACGCCCGTTGCCAGGTTTGTGCAGATCTTCCAGCGGGATCAGATCACAGATGGTCTTCAAATACGCGAGATGCGCATCGAGCGTCTGCGGATCGGGGTCGTGATAGAGCAGGATGGCGACGCGGTCGCGCCACAACAGCGCACGCGTGGCATACACAATGCCGGACGCGATGGCGACACGGGCAAGCATGTCCTTCAACAGCGTCTTGTGGTCCATCGCCGCCTCCGTGCTGACCGGGGAACATACGGCGATTCATGCTATGTGCGGGCGTGCGCATGCGCTGTGCGTTGGCGCACGTTGTCGGGGAAAGGGATACTGGGTGTGGGGAGTTGACGTCTTGCGTAGAAGGGCGATCTTCAGCGTTTCGCTTCCATGCCGCGCACTCGTCGCGGCTTCACTCTGCGAGTGGCGCGGCGATCTCTTCGCGATAAGCGAGCATCTGCCGGTTGCGAACCCAGGGCCACCGCAATGCCTGCAACAGCGTGCGTGGCGCCTCGCCCGAACTTAACCCGACATCGACGAACTCATCCGCTCCGAGCCGGCGGTGGGTACCGAACAGCACGTCCCAGAGCGGCAGCAGGTCGCAGAAATTTCGGTTGTAGTCGCGCTCGTGCCGCGAGTGATGCAGCCGATGATATTGCGGATAACTGAAGAGCAGCGTGATACGACGTGGCGCGTAGCGCAGGTTCAGATGCGCGACGTGGTGATTGACGAGGAACACGATCCCGACCGTCGTGCTGACGCTCGGCGGCACTTTGAACAGGATGCCGACGAACGGATACATGAACATCGCCTTCAGCATCGGTTCGAGCCAGTAGTGGCGGTAGGTGAGCGTGACGTCGTAGTGCTCGGCGCTGTGATGCAGTTCGTGCATCTTCCACAGGAACGAGAAGCGGTGCTGAGCGCGGTGGAACAGATATTCGAGCAGATCGGTGAAGACGAGCACGGTGACGAATGCAGCCACCCAACCGATGGCGCCCCGGCCAAAGGCGATCCATCCCGCGCCGAGCGCATGCGTGAGGATCAGCGGAACGCTGATCAGCAACGGCCGCGCGGCCGCCACGAGCACCAGCATCGCAAACGTATAGCGCAGGTTGAACCACTGGTGCCGTTGCGCCACCGGCCGTGCATGCGGAACAAAGCGCTCGACCGCGATCGCCGTCGTCAGCATCACGCCCACGAACAGCAAGGATGCCGTCATGCTGGTTCCGATGTCGCGGAGCGCATCCCACAGCGCGGAGCTTGTCGGCCAGACATTCATGCCCGTACTCCACATTCGTGTATATCGCCCATATAACGGCAAGCCCGCACTGCCGCTTGAGCAATTGATCGCGACCACGCGCCACGCGGTGAGGAGCCGCCAACGATGAGCGCATTTTCCGGAATCTCGGGAAAACCCCTCCCGGAATTCTCGTTGCCATCGTTAAAGTGCGCCGGCGCGCTGCCGTTAAACCTTACACCGCCTTTGTGTGTCGTGTTTCCAGGTTGCGTGGTGCGACACACACACCGGACTCCAGACACGGAACCCACATCATGCGTGCCTTCATCACTTCAATCTGCTTCGACGAACGCGGTATTTCCGCCATGGAATACGCGCTCATGGCCGGCTTCGTTGCCGTTGCACTCACCGGAATCGGCGTAGCGTTTGGAACCAACGTTTCCTCGCTGTTTGCGACGATGTGGACGCATATCTTCGCGTCCGCCTCCTGACTCGCGCACTTCCCTTCCGCCGGCCGCATCTATGCGATGCTGGCAGCCTCACCTTCCGGCGTGGGCCTGCTCTCGAAGCACTCGCAAACGTTAGCGGCATCCGTGGCAACACTGCTCCTGAGCGTTTTGCGCGCGAGCGCTGACACGCACCAGCCGGTCACGCAGCCCGCGGCACCGCCATCCGGCATATTACAAACCGCTTGACGCAGATATGCGTCCTCGCGCGGCGCAGTTCCACAGCGCGAATCCGCACGTCCCACGCTGAACTGCCTCCCGCAAACCGCAATTCTGTTCTCGCACAACCGACGTTACGGCACCGCCTGACCCGCGTGTATGCTCGACACGAGATCGATCATCGGGAGCGCGGCAATGGAATCCTTTCCGCTGTTCATCGTCGGTGCGCCGCGCTCGGGCACGACGTTCCTGTGCTCGCTGCTGAACACGCATCCGCTGATCGACCTGACCAACGAGTGCCGCGTCTTCGTGCTGCTCAAGCAGATGCTCGAAGTCGACGCCAGGCGCCCGGACGTGGTGGGCGCACGCTATCGGGAACAGGTGGAAGCGTTCGGCCGGCGCTCGCTCGGATCCTGGGTCGAGCGGTTCTATCGCGAAGAGCTCGGCATGCGCGCGCCGATCTGGGGCGACAAGCATCCCGCGTATGGCGACCCAACGGTGCTGTCGGGCCGCGCGGCTTCGGTGGAGCGCGAGCCGCGCTCGGGTTCGTGCCTGCGGCTGATTCGCGAAACGCTGCCCAGCGCGCGCTTCATTCATATCCATCGCGATCCGGGGCACGTCGCGAACTCGCTGCTGCGCAAACGCTGGGCGCCGACGGTCGAGGATGGCGTGCGGATCTGGGGGCAATATGTCGACGAGATCATCGGCTTCTTCGACGAGTTGCCGGCGTCGCATACGCTAACGCTTTCATATCGCAATCTCGTCGAAGATGGCTCGACTACGGTGGCGAGTATCGGGCGTTTTCTCGGGCTCGACGACGTCGCGCCGATCGGCGACTTCCTCGCATCGCAACGTCACGCGCCCACGCCGTTCAGCGATCCGGTGACGGACATCGCCGACCTGTATCTCGTGCCGACCGGGCACACGCGAGACGATGCGCTGCTCGCGCTGGCGGGCAAAGGCGCGGCCGATCTCGGCTACGCGGTCGCGTAACCCTGAATAACCGCGGCGGCACGCAATGCGCGCCGCGGCAATCCACGCCGTTACTTGATCACCGCATCCGCGGTTTCGGTCGTCCAGTATGCCGGCAGTTTCTTGTACGGATTCGGCAGCGTCAGCGACGTGACATATACGCCGCCCGCCTCATGCGCAGCCGCGAACTGCATCGTGCTCGCAAGCGAAGCTGCGGGCACGTTGTACACCATGTGCACGAAGCGGCTCACCGGATAGTTCGCCTGCCACGCGGACGCCTTGAACTTCGCATAGTTCGCCGCGTTGTCTTCGTACACCACGAGCTGATCGGCCACCGGCAGGCTTGCGTAGATCTCGGGCACGTTGGTGCCGGGATTGCCCATCACCTGGTAGGTCGATGAAAGGCCCTTGATGTAGTTGTAGATCGACTGATAGAACTGCACGTGCGCCGTCTTGCTGTCGGACGTCATCTCGTCGATGAAGAAGCCGTCCACCTGATAGAACTGCGTGTACAGATTGATGTCCTGCACGACGGCCGAAAGCGCGCGCGTGCCTGCCTTCGTCGACACGTAGCCGATCACCTTGCCGCCGGCCGCATGCACCTTGGCGATCGCGGGGATATACGTGGAGTCGACCTTCTTGCCCGGTCCGCTGTTCGGATTGAGGATCACCGTGGTCGGCACGCTGTTCGCCGACACGGCGAGCGCATTCCAGTCCGCCGGATCGCTGTCCGCATCGAAATACGCGGGCACGACGAGCTGCAGCGTGGTTGCGGCCTCGGCATACGCGTGCACACCCGCTGCGAGCGCACTCGCAACGACCAGGGAACGCCAGGCGGCGCGGGAAGTGTGAGCAAAGCGGCGAGGGTTCGCCGACGACCGAGCGAACGACAAAGCGGACGACAAAGCGACGGCCGATGCCGTCACCATAGCGGTGATGCGATTCATTTCGTTTGCCTCTGACCGGGCGTAGCGCTCGAGTCGGTTGGCCCGCCGAGAATCGGGAACTCGACAGGTAACTGGCTAACTCCCAACGTTGGGAGTCCCTATAGCTTTGCGTAGCCGGATCGCTCCGGGGTTGCCAACTGCAGATAACGGCGGCGTTCAAAGACCCTTTAGAGAAATTTCGAAGAATTTTTTCCCTTGCACCAGCAGCTTGATGACGAGCGTCAAGCACTGACTCGCATTTCCGTGGCAAAACTCTTCCCGCACCTCCGTTCAGTTAGATTAATTCCTCTTGCGGCAAACGTTCCGGCAGAACCGCAAACGTTAAACCGTCCCAAGTGTTGACGAAAGCTACCTTCGCGACAAGCGGCGCACGAAAAAAACGCGCTCGGCCCGGCGTAGGCAAATACCCTCAAAGCGTCGTCGACATGGCGATCGCTGCTCAAGTCAAATTTCACGCTGCCGATAAGCTGAACAACTGAAAATAGCCTGTCGACAGCCTCTGCCGTCGCGCCCATCCGTTGCCTTCGCGCGCATCGATCGGACGACCCTGTCGAGCATCCCAGGCTGCTCCACCTTTGCGGCGCTTCAGCGCTCACCAGCTGCTTAAAAGAAGATGACCGGAACACTCACGCGCATTGCGCTCGGCGCGCTTGCGATTTCGATGTGCACCGCGGCCCTCGCCGACGATACGCCGCCAGTGCTGCCGCCGACGACGGGCGGCAAACTGCTGCTCACGGGCGGCGTGTCGGAAGTGGAAGGCGCCGCGGGCGGAGGCCTCGTGCCGTGGGCGCTGATCGGCGGTTATGGCACCGCCAGCCAGGTCGGCGGCAATGTACACGGCACTTACCTGCATACCCAGGACTACGCGCTCTCCACCTACGGCGCCGAAATCGGCATCGCGAACCGCTTCGAGTTCTCGGTCGCGCGTCAGGTGTTCGATACGCGCGACGTCGGCGCGCAGCTGGGCCTCGGTTCGGGCTTCAAGTTCAACATGGACACGATCGGCTTCAAGGTGCGCCTTTTCGGCGACGCGATTCTCGATCAGGACACGTGGGTACCGCAGGTGTCGACCGGCATCCAGTTCAAGCACAACGAACAGGGCGATATCGTGCGCGCGGTGGGCGCGACGAGCGCGTCGGGCACGGACTACTACGTGTCCGCCACGAAACTGCTGCTCGCACAGAGCCTGCTGCTGAACGGCACGCTGCGCTTCACGAAGGCGAACCAGTTCGGCCTGCTCGGCTTCGGCGGCGATCGCTCCAACAGCTACCACCCGGAATTCGAAGCATCGGCCGCGTATCTGCTGACGAAGAGCATCGCGATCGGCGCCGAATACCGCACCAAGCCGAACAACCTGAGCTTCGCGCGCGAGCAGAACGCATATGACGCGTTCGTCGCGTGGGCGCCGAACAAGCACGTGTCGCTCACCGTCGCGTTCGTCGAACTCGGCGACGTAGCGACCATTCACGATCAGCACGGCGCATACGCGTCGCTGCAACTGGGATTCTGACCATGCGACCGATCTCTGCCCTGAAGGCAGCCACGCTCGCCGTATTCGTCGCGACGTCCGGCTTCGCACTGTCCGCTCATGCGGACGACTCGCTCTATCAGGCGTTCGGCGGACAGGCCGGCGTCGCGCGCGTGATCGACGACATGTACGCCAACGTGCTCGCTGACCCGCGCACCGCGCCCTACTTCGACGGCGCGCCGATCAAGCGCATCAAGCAGAAGCTGAACGAGCAGTTCTGCATGCTGATGGGCGGTCCGTGCGTGTACACCGGCCGCACGATGAAGCGCACGCACGAAGGACAGAACATCGACCGGGCCGCGTTCGACGCGCTCGTCGAAGATCTGCAGAAAGCAATGGACAAGAACGGGATCCCATTCCATACGCAGAACAAGCTGCTCGCGAAGCTCGCGCCGATGTACCGCGACGTGCAGGACCGCGAGTAAAGCAACGAGGCCGATTGAAATGACAGCAACACAGATCGCATGGCGCGCGTTCGTAGCCGGCGCGCTCTGCCTGAACGCCGTGCTCGCGTGCGCGTCCACCCTGCGCGTGCAGGTCGTCGACCAGAACGGCGCGCCCGTCAGCGACGCAGTCGTCTACGCGACGCCCGAAAGTGGCAGGCTGCCAGCGCCGAAGCCCGGCACCGCGGTGATCGACCAGGTGAAGCGCATGTTCGTTCCGCACATCTCGGTCGTGCAGACCGGCACGGCGGTGACGCTCCCGAACAAGGACAACTTCGAGCACGACGTGTACTCGTTCTCGCCCACGAAAACGTTCGAAGTGCACCTGTATCACAACACGCCGGCCAACCCGGTGGTGTTCGACAAGCCGGGCCTCGTGCTGATGGGCTGCAACATCCACGACCAGATGGTGGCCTATCTGCTGGTCGTCGATACGCCATGGTTTGCGAAAACGGATGCAAAGGGCGTTGCGACGATCGACAACCTGCCGGCGGACAGCTACAAGCTGACCACCTGGCACGAGCGGCTGCAGAGCGCCAACGCGTCGGTCGTCCAGTCGGTCAGCACCAGCGCGGCTGACAGCGCCGCGCGCGTCACGCTGACGCTTAAGCCCGAGTAACGAGGCCCGCATGCGATTCCACAGCCTGCGTGCCCGAATCGCGTTCGTCGTCGTGCTGTTGATGCTCGCCGCACAGGCGGCAGGCTTTCTCGTCATCAGTTCGGTGATCCGTTCGAACGCGCGCGCCAATGCGTTCGACCAGCTGTCGGTCGCGGAGCGCGTGCTCACGCAGATCCTGCGTGCGAACGGCCAGCAGCTCACGCAGGCCGCGGTCGTCGTCGCCGGCGACTTCGGCTTTCGCGAAGCCGTCGCGACGCACGACGAGAACACCGTCGCATCCGCGCTCGCGAATCATGGCGACCGCATTCACGCGGACGTGTCGATGCTTGTCGATCTCGACGGCAATCTGGTGGCCGACAACACCGGTGCGGAGCCGCCAGGCAAGCGCTTTCCGTTTCCGGAGCTGATCCGCACGGCGAGCCATGGCGGCAGCGCCAGCTCGATCGGCATGCTCAACGGCAAGTTGTACCAGCTCGTCGCCGTGCCCGTGAAAGCGCCGCTGACGATCGCGTGGATCGCGATGGGCTTCGCGATCGACAACGCCACCGCGCGCGACATGGCCGGCGTCACGTCGCTCGACGTGTCGTTCCTGCATCGCGGCGGCAACGCGCGCTGGACCGCGCTCGCCAGCTCGCTGCCCGCGCGTCGGGCGCCAGGCACCGACGACGCGAGCCTTCTCGCCGACAACAACTACGCGACCCGCCTCGTGCTGCTGCCCTCGAGCGGCGGCACCGTCGCCGTGTTGCTGCAGCGCTCGCTGGACGACGCGCTCGCGCCGTATCGCAGCCTGCAGTCGGCGCTACTGCTGATCACGCTCGTCGGCGTGGCGCTGTCGGTGGTCGGCAGCATCGTCACGGCGCGTAGCGTCACGCGTCCGATCGCGGCGCTGACGCGGTTTTCGCGGCGCATCGGCGTCGGCGATTACGCGCAGCCGCTCGAAGTCACGGAACGGCATGGCGAGATAGGCGAACTCGCGCGCGCGTTCAGCGCGATGCGCGAAGGCATTTCGGAGCGCGAGCGCCGTATCACCGAACTCGCGTATCAGGACCCGCTGACGAACCTGCCGAACCGCGCGCGCTTCAACGACCGGCTGCGCGAAGCCGTGCGCGAGGCGCTGCCCGAAGGCCGCTGCTTCAGCCTGATGATGATGGACCTCGACCGCTTCAAGTACGTAAACGACACGCTCGGCCATCCGATCGGCGACCAGTTGCTGTGCGAAGTCGCGACCAAGCTGCGCGCCACGCTGCGGCGCGATACGGACATGGTCGCGCGCCTCGGCGGCGACGAATTCGCGGTGCTGCTGCCACTGCACGATGCGGCCGCGGCCGAGCAGATCGCAACCCGCATCGCGAAGACGCTGGAGGAACCGGTCGTGATTGAAGGGCAGCTCGTCGACGTGGGCGCGAGCATCGGCATCGTCACGTTCCCGCAGCATGGCGCCGACATGAGCGTGCTGCTGCGGCGCGCGGATATCGCGATGTACGTCGCGAAGCGCGGCAACCTCGGCTACGTCGCGTACGACGACCGCTACGACCAGAACAGCGCCGAGCGGCTCTCGCTGATGAGCGAGCTGCGCCAGGCCGTGGAGCGCGACGAGCTGACACTCCACTATCAGCCGAAGGTCGATCTCGCGACCGGCAAGGTCAAGTACGTCGAAGCGCTGGTGCGCTGGGATCACCCCACCCGCGGCTTCGTGCCGCCCGACCAGTTCATTCCGTTCGCCGAGCAGACCGGCTATATCAAGGCGATCTCGCAGTGGGTGGCGAACAAGGCGCTCGAACAATGCGCGGCGTGGCGCGACAAGGGCATCGAGCTCGCCGTGTCGGTCAACGTGTCGGCGCGGGAGCTGATCCAGTCGACGCTGCCCGACATGTTCAGCGCGCTGTTGCACAAGTACCAGATGGATCCGCAGATGGTGTGGATCGAGATCACCGAGAGCGCGATCATGGACGATCCGAATCACGCGATCGAAACGCTTGACCGTCTGCATGCGCTCGGCATCCGCCTCGCGATCGACGACTTCGGCACCGGCTATTCGTCGCTCAGCTACCTGAAGCGCATGCCCGTGCACGAGCTGAAGATCGACAAGTCGTTCGTGATGGGCATGGGCGAGCACAAGGACGACGAAACGATCGTCCGCTCGACGATCGACCTCGGCCACAACATGGGGATGAAGGTGGTGGCGGAAGGCGTCGAATCCGAAGAGGTGATGGTACGGCTGCGCGCGCTGCAATGCGACCTCGCGCAAGGTTTTCATCTGAGCCGGCCGCTGCCGCCCGCGAAGCTTGAAGAGTGGATGCTGGATTGGGAGATTGCGCAGGCGGTGACGGACGCCGGATAGGCGCGCGTGCGAAGCATGCACCGCAGGGCGAAGATTTAGTGGCAGCAGCACCGGTTTGTACGGGCATCAGTTCAGCATGGAACGGATACACGGGTGCGTGCTCGTCGCGCCGAACCGATCGCCGCAGGGCGCGCTTCAGCTTGCATGTCAGGCGGACCAACTAGCTGCAGCAGCATGACAATCTCGCAGGCCATGCGTTGACCCACGTCAGTCGATCTCGAACGCCATCTCGCTGGCCTGGTGATGTTTCGCGTAGTCGATCAGTGTACGCTTCAGTTTCTCTGCCGATCCGGCATCGGTTGCGTAAAACGACACCACGCTGGATGCGGGACTGACGCGTAGCCCCGTTAGCTTCATCTTGCCGACGAGTCGGAACGCGGCAGGACGTTTGGGGAACCACTCGTCGTAGATGATCGCGTAGTGGACGCCCTTCTTCTGCATAAGGTCGCTCATCCACACCGGATCCCCGTTGCCGAGACGCGCTTTCAGGGCGCTCATCGAACCGAGACCATAAAGGTCCAGCAAGTACTGGCCGCCGCGCAGCGTGATGAGGCCGATGTCGTTCGCCGCAACCGGTTCGCCCAGAGACCGCACGATTTCAGCCATCTGTGCCTGCTGGTAATAGATATTTGAACAGGCCACGGGCGTGAACACCGTCGCAGAGGCCAGCGTGAATCCGAGCAGCGGCGCCGCTATCGCGTCACGCCAGAAGTACCGGCCATCGCTCAGAAGCCGCACACCGCAGAGCGCCACGAAAAGTGAAATATAAGCGGTGTAGCGGCCAAAGCATCCGCTCTTGCCGAACGCCAGGTGCAATACGCATGCCGTGAGAATGAAGATGGCCCACGCCCGGTCACGTCGCCAGCACGCATAGACGAGATAGACAATAGCGAGCAGCAGCCCGGGGGAGACCAGCGCGTTCGCAAGCGTGTTCCGGGCCACCCCGAAGCCGCTCGTCATGCCGGATTTCGCGATCACCGAACTCGGCAGGACGTCGAGGCCGTGCAGATGAAGAAACAGCGAAAAGCCGCCAATCGACAGCAAGGTCAAACCCATCGCGACCGCTGCGGCGCGCCATTGGCCGCGCCACGCAGCGAGCACAAGGACAGGAATCGAGATCGCGCTGTCTTCGTAGCGCACCAGCGGCAATATGACAAGTGCGGCGAACACATACAGCGGGAGCTCGACGCGCCCCTCGGGGAAATCCGGACGGCGCAGATACGGCCGAAGCACGATCGCGATGAGTAGCAGTTGGAGACTGTGCTCCATGCCCGAAAATACAAGCCCGTAGGCGTTGACCCAGAATGCGACACCAACGATCAACGCAATGCGATAGTGCGGCCGCACGTCGTCGAACGTACGGCCGATCACGAACACGAGCCCCATCAAGCAGGCGCAATTCACCAGCAGCGGTACATATTCGAACAGGCCTGGCAGCGCCGCAAATGGCGCCAGCACGAAGGGCCAGAGAATGCTCGATGAAGGTGCCGAAGGCTCGGAGAGATTGAGCCCGTAGTGGCCGAGCCAGATGTTGCGCGCAAGCGCGAGATGAATATAGGGATCGTCGAACGAATAGGTGAAGTGGCCATTCGTCGTGTAGAGGACCAGAGCGAACAAGACGAGCAACGGCAACGCGCCCGCCAGTGCAAGCTCCCGCACTAGCTCGGTACGGCGTATTGCGTCTGAACGTCCCTGCACCGGTAACTCGATCAGCACGCCTGCCGCTTCGATATCGCTCATGGATGAATTCTCGTGATATTGATCAATCGCCCGTCGCTTCTTTGCTGCCGGCGCCGGTGCGAATCCGCCATGGCGGCAATGGACCGCCCAGCCAGTGCTTACAACGATTTAACGGCCGAAATCGCGATCGACTTGAGAGTTATTTATCTGACGGCTCCGGGTGGCGATTAAAGTCCGGCACCGGACCGGCCGTTATTCGCCGTTATGAATACGCAGATTCCATCCCCGGCAAAATCGCGTCCAGCACATTGGCTAAATGCGTATCGCATACGCGTCTACAGCGCGACAGTTATGGTCGCGTCGTTGATCTATGTGCTGCGAAGCGCCTGGTCTTCGTGGCAAAAGTTTGGCCAGCCGAACGGATTCGACTTCGCGTCGTTCTGGTGTGCTTCGCGTCTCACCCTCGACGGCTTCCCGCTGCGCGCCTATTCGTACGAGGCAATTGCCTTTACCGCGAGACGGATTTCTTCGCATATCCAGTTTCCGGGACCATGGTTTTATCCGCCAAATTTTCTGCTGGTGGTCAAACCACTCGCGTTGTTGCCGTGCCCGATCAGCTATCCGATCTTCGCGATTTCGACCAGCATCATATTTATCTTGCTGCTACGCAAAATCGCGCCGATGCGTGCGGCGTGGCTGCCGATTCTCGGCTTCACCGGAATCTGGCTGAACGCGGGACAGGGCCAGAATGCCGCAATCACCGGGAGCCTCGCACTCGGCGCATTCCTGCTGCTTGAGAAGCGTCCCGCTCTGGCCGGTATCTGCATTGGTCTCCTGTCAATCAAACCACATCTCGCCGTGCTGTTTCCGCTGGCGCTCGCCTGCGCCGGTATGTGGACCGCCTTCGTGTCCGCTGCGATCACCGCGTCGGTCTTCACCGGCATCTCGATCGCAGTGTTCAGTCCTGCCGTCATTCCCGTCTTTCTGCATGGTTTGAGCGATGCGAGTCACTACATCGCCAACGGCGATCTACCGTGGGAGCAGACGGCGAGCCTGTTCGCCGCGCTGCGGGCCCTTCACGTACCGGTTGCGCCCGCGTATGCCGCGCAGGCATGCTGCGCGCTCGCGTCGACTTGTGTGGTCGCCTGGGTATGGCGGCGTTCCCGCTCATTCGAAACCCGCGTCACGGCGCTCGTGGCGGGCACGTTCATGGTGAGCCCGTACATCTACAACTACGACACAGCGTGGCTGGCCATTCCAGTCGCGTTGCTGGCAGTACGCGGAATGAAACGGGGCTGGTTGCGATGGGAACGCGAAATCCTGCTCGCGATCTGGTTGTATCCCGCACTCGGCTCCTTGTCCGGCTTTTTGTTGCACATCGGTCTCGGTCCGTTCGCCTTCTGCGCCCTGCTGTATCTCGCCGTAAAACATACGATTGCCGAATCGGCGAACTCTGGCATATCAGGATATACCGCCGCAAACCATGCATCGAACCGCAGCGCGCTACCAGTCGGTGCGCTGCGCGCCGAGCTCCCCGTGGCCTGCGATCGCACATGAAGCGGCTGAGTCGCCATCGCCCCCCGTCGGCGAAACCTCTTACAAATCCAATATGAAAACGAACACTAGTCCTGAAGCGCGCCAGACCGGGCCGTTCGCTTCAGTGTCGACGAAATCACTGTTCTATATTGGCTGCGTCTATGTGCTGATCGCTGCGGCGGCGTTTTGCCTCGCGCTGAAACCTGACAAACACATCGGTTTCAATGATTTTGGCTCCTTCTGGGAATCGGGACGCGCCGCTTCGCATGGCCTAGACCCTTATGCGAAGTACCCGCTCACCTGGGAGTTCGCTGATTCCGCAGCCGACCTCAACCTAAACCCACCGACAGTGTTGCCGCTGTTCCAGGCATTCGGAGCAGTCAATGCCCCGTTGAGCATGTGGCTTTGGACGTTTCTGAACGCCGTGGCTTTCCTTGTGGCGGTCGCCGCGCTTCTCTGGCGGAAGCAATGGGCAGTTCCACGCAGCCACGTGTTGTGGGTCTTTCTCGCGCCGACTGTCCTCGACAGCCTGGTGCTCGGCCAGATCTATCTTGCGCTTTTTGCTATTTCGGCCGCGGCGTGGCTCTGCCTGGAACGCAACCGTCCCATAGTGGCCGGCGTGCTGATTGGACTGATCGTCGTAACGAAGCCGAACTTCGGACTTTGGCCGCTGGGCCTGCTGTTGGCTGGTCATCGACGGCCCGCGTTCGCGGCAGGCGCAACGGCCTTTGCCATGATTGCATTGTCGCTTTGCCTGTATGGCAGTTCGAGCTATTCCGAGTGGCTGGTGGCGATCGCGAGCCATCACTATGCGCACCTGAACGTGACTGAGGTGTCGCTCCGCGGATTCTTCGAGCGCCTGGCGTTGCCAACGCTCGCCCACACGATTCCGGTCATGCTGGGCGTTGGTGTAAGCGCATGGATCTGGCGGATTCGCGGCAAGGCCGGTGTCGCTGATATCAGCCTGCTTGCGATGAGCACTGCAATTCTTGCGTCGCCGCTGGCGTGGTGTCACTACACGTTGCTGATCGTGCCTGGCATGCTCGGCCGTCGCCTGAATGGGCCGACGACGGCCGGGGCGCTTCTGCTGGCTATCCCGATGTTCGTGCCGTTGATCGTCTTGCATGGCTTGTCTGGTACGACAATGCAAACTGCGTTGGCGGACAACATCTACTTCCTGGGAACCTGTCTTGTGTTCCTCGGGATCGGACTCGAAACCTTGGCCCCACCATATCGCCGATGTATCGGCGAGCCCGCGGGTTCGGCGATACCGTCCCGGTGACAGATCGATCAATGCTTCAACGCGTCCGTGCGTCGCTCAACGCCAGCATCCTGACCACAAGCCCCTACCTCTTCAACCACGACACGATCTGGCTCGCGATCCCCAGCAACACTTACCGGGAAATCAGCGGGCTGAATGCGAAGCCATCCCGATCGCGCGGTACGGCGACCGCGCAATGCTTTCGGTACCGTAGCAGCAGTCTCTGACATGAAACCAGATTCCGTTATCGCCCGTCATTCGAGCCGCGCGCACTGGCTGAATCCGGCACGCCTGCGCGCCTATTGCGCGACCTTCCTGCTTGCGTGCACGATCTTCGTGATCCATAACGCGTGGTTCAACTGGAAGAAGTTCGGCATGCCGAACGGGTTCGATTTCTCGACCTTCTGGGCCGCGGCGCGCCTGACGATCGAAGGCCGCCCGCTCGACGCCTGGTCGCGTGACGCGCTCGGTCGTATCGCGCTCGCGATTTCGGCGAAAACGCCAGCGCTCGCGCCGTGGTTCTATCCGCCCAATTTCTTGCTGATTGTGCGGCCACTCGGCTGGCTGCCGTGCATCGTCGCCTATGCGCTGTTTTCGCTCGGCACGACGTGGATCTTCGTGCGCCTGCTGCGCCGCGTGTTGCCGATGCATGAAGCATGGCTGCCGATGCTCGGCTTCACCGGCCTGTGGCTCAATATCGCGCAAGGCCAGAACGGTGCGCTCACCGCCTGCTTTGCGCTGGGCGCGCTCTTGCTACTGCCGAAGCGCCCAGTGCTGGCCGGCATCTGCATCGCGATGCTGTCTATCAAGCCCCATCTCGCCATCCTGTTTCCTGTTGCGCTGGCGTGCGCCGGCATGTGGACGGCGTTCTTTTCCGCCGCCGTCGCGACAGCGCTTTTTACCGGCATTGCGGTCGCGGTGTTCGGCGTAGCGGCAGTGCCGGCCTTCCTGCATGCGCTGACCGAAGCGAACCGCTACATCGCGCAGGGTATCCTGCCGTGGAATCAGATGGCGAGCGTCTTCATCGCCTTGCGCATGCTGCATGTCCCCATCGGCATCGCCTACGCCGCGCAAGGTCTCGAAGCATTGACGGCGGCCGTCAGCGTCGCCTGGGTGTGGCGCCGTTCACATCACCACGCGCTGCGCGCGACCGCACTCGTCGCCGGAACCTTCATGGTCAGCCCGTACATCTACAACTACGACACCGTCTGGCTCGCAATCGCACTCGCGCTGTTCGCCTCGCATTCGCTGTGTACGGGCTGGCTGAGGGGTGAACGCGAAATTCTGGTGGCTGTATGGCTCTATCCGCTGGCCGGCCCGGTGTGCGCGCACTACCTGCATCTCGTCATTGGGCCGTTCGCGTTCGGTGCGCTGCTGTTTGTCGCAGTACGACGTACCCGCCACGAACTCGCCACGCAGGACGTGTCGCGTATCGCCGCGCCATCGTGCGCGCTTGCAACGCATCCCGTTGAATCGTACGGTCGCTGAGCGTCATCGCATCGCAAGGCTGGTGAAGACTCGCCCGTGGCCGGCCCGCACCGTTACCGCGCATTCCGCAGAATAAATATTTTGAAAGACATATAAAGGACTGCGTCAACAAGACCGTAATCCTTGTTGAGGCGTTCCTGTCATCAAGGATCGCACCGGACAACAACCACATACAAACGCATCCTTGCAATGAAGATTCTGTCGAAACTGATGTTGCTCGCCCTGCCGGTCGCCCTTGCCGCGTGCGGCGGCGGAGGCGGCCAAACCTGTGCAACGAACTACCAGCTGCTGAAAAAGGAGTGCGTTCCCACCACCACGCACACGCCACCCGAAGGCATCTGGGCCGGCGCCTCGGCAGCGGCCACCTCGGTGCTCACGCTGGTGCTGGAGAACGGCCAGTACTACAGCCTGTACTCCAGTTCGGGCACGTTCGTCGCGCTTGTCCAAGGCACGATGACGGCCACCAACAACGCGTTCAGCGACCCGGCCGCGGTCGCGTTCGTTGGCTCGACCACCGCCGAGGCGAGCGACCTCGAAGGCACTTTCGTCGCGCAGTCCTCGATCACCGGCACCGCCGGCTCGCTGACCTTCAACGGCAGCTACAACTCCGTCTACGGCACGGCGCTCAACGTTTCGGACGTGGTCGGCACATGGACCGATGCGCTCGCATCGGGTACGTCGAGCCTGACGGTCGCAAGCGACGGCAGCTTCTCGGGCACGGCGGAAGGTTGCGCGATCTCCGGCACGATGACGCCGCGCACGACCGGTAAGCACGTGCTGGACGGCACGGTGCTGCTGCAGAACAGTGGCTCGACGACGTGCCAGTACGGCAATGGCACGACGCTGTCGTTTGAGGCAACGGATATCAACGGCGAGCTGATCGCGCTCGGCGTGACCGCGCAGCGCACGCTGCCGTTCGTGATGACGCTGGTTCGCTGATTCGAAACTGGTAGGTGCTGGAAGGCGCGGAGCGCGTTGCGCTCGCGCCTTCGCGGCGAGCCGGATCGTCGCTTCGGCGCTTCAATCCCTCGCTTCGCAAACCATCGATTCAAACCCGCGTTCGGGCCGCACGCATCGCTGCGGCGGCCCGGCGGCTGCGCGTCAGGTGCGCGCCTGGGTGGGCGACGCGTCGTCGTCGCCGCCTTCGACCGGACGCATACGGTGCGAGCTCAACAGTCGGTACAGCGTGACGCGCGACACGCCCAGTTCCACGGCTGCCTCGCCAAGCCGCCCGCGATGGCGCAGAAGCGCAAGCTCGATGGCCTGCCGCTCAGCCGATTCACGCGCCTGCGACAGCGTCACCGGCACGACTTCGACATGATCGGTCAGTTCGAGGTCCCGCGCGGTAATGCGCCGGCCTTCCGCCATCACGATCGAGCGACGCACGCGGTTGCCGAGCTCGCGCACGTTGCCGGGCCACCCGTAGTTGCGTATCGCGATCAGCGCGTCCGACGTGAAGCCATGCAGCCGCTGGCTCGCCTCTTTCCTGAAACGCTCGAACATGTACAGCGCGAGTAGCTCGATATCCGAGCCGCGCTCGCGCAGCGGCGGCTCATCGACCTGCAGCACACACAGGCGGTGATACAGGTCGGTCCGGAAGCGCCCTTCGTTGACTGCGGATTCCATATCGACGTGCGTCGCGGAGATGATCCGCACGTCCACGTCAATCGGCGCGTGACCGCCCAGCCGGTCGACCTTGCCCTCCTGCAGGAAGCGCAACAGGCTCGCCTGGCTTTCGAGCGGCAGATCGCCGATTTCATCGAAGAAGACCGTGCCGCCGTTCGCCGACTCCACCCGGCCGATCTTGCGCTGGTTCGCGCCGGTAAACGCGCCGCGCTCGTAGCCGAACAGCTCCGACTGCATCAGGTGCGGCGGAATCGCGCCGCAGTTGATCGCGACAAACGGTTCGTTGCGGCGGCGCGAACGCTCGTGAATGGCCACCGCCGTCAGTTCCTTGCCGGTGCCGGATTCCCCTGAAATGAACACGGGCGCATCGGTCGTCGCGACCTTGCGGATCACGCGGAAGAGCGCCAGCATCACTTCGCTCGCGCCAACCATCTGACCTTCTCCCGACGGCGAGGCGTCGCCGAGCGACGGCTCTTCGAGCGACACCATCCCGCACGCATGACCGATCGCGTCGACGATGCGCTCCGGGCGCGCCGGCAGCGTGATGTAGTCGAAGCAGTAGTCGCGCACGAGCCGGCGCAGACGCATGTCGCTCAGCTGACCCGCGGCGGCGATCGCCACCCAGCCGACGTTCGGCAGCGCGAGGCAGGCCTCGATCGAATCGAGGTCCGAACCGGCGAAGCCCGACAGATCCACGAGCCCGCCCGCGACCGGCCGGTCGCGCACGAGGCGCGCAACGGAGCGCGTGGACTGGACGGTCTCCACGTCCCAGCCCGCTTCGCGGAAGCGGGCGGTCAGGTCCGCGGAAGGTTCCCGCGAGAGATAGATCAGATGGCGCTTGTCCATTTGCATGTCCGGCACTGGCGACTGCTCCCTCGGCCCAAAGTGTTCACTGATTGCGGTCACGGTGGTTCGTTATATCGACGTATTCGTTAAATCCACGCGCTTCGTGCAGTTCTCTCACGGTCTTTTCCACTGAGTGTATGACACGCCCTACGCAAGTACAGTACGGCGGAGCATTTACAGATCACGCGAAAATGCAGCATAAGCGGATAATGCGCCGCCCCGTTCAACGGATCTGCCGCCATTCTCCACGCCGCGACCAGCCAGTCCGGACGAAACCCCAATATTCTGAACAAACCCGGCGTGGCGGGATAACCTGCGCCCGTCACGCCCGGCAGACGGTCCGCCACAGCTGGGCCGCCCTACCCATCAGATACTCCAACGACAAATCCGAGAGAAACTTGAACGGATTTCGTTGCGATCGCACCGGATACACAGTATGCGAATACCGCATTGTCGCATTGGTGGCGACTTCCTGCGCAAGCGGCATGCCTCGGCACGACGAGTTCCGGTTCGCGCAATGCGTTCACGGACCGCATTTTAGCCAAACGTTTGCCTGCGCATTTTCCCTGCATCCGCTCAAGTGAACGGCATTCGCGCCGTTATCAATAGTTAGGGCGTCAAGCTCGATCGATAGACAGGCGGCGTGGCCGCTGATCCGGCCGTACCCGGATCTGTCCAGCGCGCACTGCGCCAATGCCCCTTACCTAACATTTCAGGGTTCGCTGCCGATGAAAGCACGCACACCGAACCAGTGCAATTCAGACTGTCAGACCGCCGTGCGAAAGTCCGGCGCGGCGATCGCGCGCGCCGCTGGCGCGCTGCCGCGTGGACTCTTTCGCGCCAGCCGCGCGTCTTCACGCTCGCTTGCAGCCTGCTGGGCGTCCGAGCAGGGCGCCACGGTGCTCGAATACATCATTGTTTTCCCGATGATGTTCGCCATTTTCTGGGGCTGCTTCCAGTTCGGCGTCACCTATGCCACCCAGTCGATGATGGACAACGCGGCGCGCGATGTCGCGCGCCTGATTCGCATTGGCACGCTGAACAGCAAGCAGCAGAGCACGTTTTCTTCGACCCTCGTGACGGACATCTGCAACGACCTGACGCTCTCGAGCTACAACCTCATTCCGAACTGCACGTCGAACATCCAGGTCTACCTGGCCGCCGCTCCGTCCGGTTCTCCGACCGGGTCGGGATTCACGTCGATGAGCGCCGCGACGCTATCCAACAACACGATCACACAGACTCAGGCGTACGTGTACTCGAAATACGACGTGCTGCTGGAAATCGGCTATCCGATGCCGTGGGCGTCCCCTTTCTACTCGGGTACCACGATGCTGCTTTCTACCGTGGCCTTTCAGACGGAGGCCTACTGATGCTGAACACGCTCCGACGACTCTGGAAACATTCGGGCGGCACCGCGGCAATCGAGTTCGCGCTCGTGATGCCGATGATGTTCGCCGTGATGTTCGGCATCTACGAACTGGGTGCCTTCGTGCGCGTGAACATGAAGGTGGCCAACGCCGCCACGTCGATCGCCGACCTCGTCTCGCAACAGGCGGCGGGCGCGACGGGCGGAACGAGTGGCACCTTTGGCAATTTCTGCACGGCCGGCAAGCTGACAATGTCACCCTACGCGACCAACAGCACGTCGGGCGCGGGCACTTTCTCAGCGGCCATTGCGAGCGTGACGAACTATACGAGTACAGGGGCCACGGTCGACTGGGAAAGCGATGCCTCGTGCGCCGTCACGGCGAGCAGCCTGGGCAGCACGGCGAAGACGCTCGCCACCACGCCAACCAACGTGATTCCGACCGCCGGCACGCCCGGCGACAGCGTCATCGTGGTGAAGGTGACCTATCAGTACGGCTCGGCGATCAGCTACCTGTTCCCAGCGCTCACGACGCTCACACAGGTCGCTTACGCGCGGCCGCGCAATAACCAGACGATCACCTGCACGGCTCCGTGCTCCTGAGGATGCCCTGATGCACACACTCATCCCATCGCGCTGTCTGCGCAACCCGCTTCACCTGTGGCGAGACACGCGCGGCTCCGTCACGGTCACCTTTGCGCTGTTGCTGGTTCCGATGATGCTGATCCTCGGGCTGTCGTTCGACTACGCACGTCTGGTGCAGGTGCGCGCCGCGCTGCAGAACGCAGTCGACGAGGCTGCGGTCGCGGGCGCAAGCGCATTCACTGGCACGAGCGCCGCGACCACCGCGCAAACGGTGGCGACGAACTACTTCAATCAGGCCATCCTGCCCCCGGCATTGACGCGCGGTACTCCGACCGTCACGACCAATGCCAACGGCACGACCAATGGCTCGATCGGAACCAACACCGCCGCGCCCGCCTACAGCGTGACGGTGACCGCGTCGGCCACCGTCAACCTGACCCTGCTCTCGCTCATATCACCGGCGATTACCGTCAATGCGACTGCTACGGCAGGTTCGCCGATCACTACCGCAAGCGCCAGTTTCCAGTCAACCGTAAAACAGGCGTGCGACCGGAACACGGCTTACCTCTACGAAGTCCCGACCAAATCTGGCGGCGGTTACGACTATTCAACAGTGCCGACTTTCTCGACGGGCTCGAGCGGAAACTACTATTACATAACCAGCAGCGACACCACGGTGTCAGCGCCAAGCAACAACACGATGCCCACCATGACGCCGAATCAGCCGCTCGGCATCGCACTGTATAACCAGACCAACGGCAACGTGAGCCGTAGCGGTTGCGGCGTGACAGGCGCGAACTCCTATGGCGCTCCCCCTAACGCCCAGCAATGGTTCTATTCGTCGCTCGTCGCCAATGGAGAATCGCCGAGTCAGAACACCAACTACACATACACGGTTACTGTCACTGCGCAGACCAGCAACGGGAACACGACGATCACGGGCGCATCTGGCTCTCAACTGTACCAGGGCACGTGGACTTCGCTAGGCAGCTTTACGGTCCCTTCGGTGCAGTCCGGCTCCAACAATCTCTATCAGTTCATGGGCGTGAACGGCGGCCCCAGTTCGAATTGCAGCTCGGTAGTCAACTCATCGTCGACCAGCGGGCACGGCAGTTCGGCCGTCACCACTACCACCACAACTTACACGTGCCAGACGCAGTACTTCACGACTGCAACGTCGACTCAGTCCAACTGTTCGCTTTACGTACAAACGGGACTTACAAACGGCAACGTCGCGTCCATGCCGACCAGCGCGCCATCGGCGGCAGTGCCCAACTGTTTCAATCCAGCCACGCAAACCGCAGCCAACTTCGCTCCCAGCTGCGCACAGATCTCAGCGATGAAATCGGGTGGAGGCACTTCGGACATGGCAGCGGCAATCGCATTTTGGTGGGACGATGCGGGAGGGGAATCGCCGGGTGAGTCGAGCTACGGCAGCGGGCCTTCGACACACTGCTCGGCTGCATCTGTGAACGGCGCGGGCTATGGTGAAGACTGTCAGTACAAAAACAATTCCTTCGTCATGCAGTGCAACGTTTCAGGCGGCAGTGGCTCCGGCTACACGGAAGTCGTGTTGACGAAGTGAACACATGGTCGACAGAGCAGCCCAGTCCATCTCGCTGGTTTCTACGGCACGCTGAGGTAAGTTGACGACTTGGCAAGATCAGACGGGACGGCATGGTGTCCATGAACACTATGCCGTCCCGTTTTGCTCGGCGACAAAGAACACGCACCGAACGGCAGCCTGCCCCGCCGATGCTCGGGACGATTTCCAGACGCATGCGGCGCGAACAATTCGCCACCCAAACGCAGAACGCCCGCGCCAGCCCGAAGGCCGGCGCGGGCGTCGTCCCGCACAATCTCTCGAATGTCGCTTTCGCTTCCGGCTCAGAACACGCGGGGAATGAACCGGTAACGCACGCGCTGCATGTACGCCTGATACGCGGGATCTCTGCGCAACACCCGCTCTTCACGAACGATACGCACGAGCTGCATGGTCCACAGCACCAGCAGCACCAGCAGGTTCCGCAGACCGAAGCTCGGCAGCAGGAAGCCGACGTTGTAGATGAAGTAGCCGAGGTAGATCGGATGCCGCACGAAACGGTACGGTCCGCCCACTACCACACCGCGATTCGCCGGCAAAATGCCGTACGAACGGCGCAACGTGAGCTTAGCGCCGATCTGCACGATCATCCCCGCGATCTGCAACCCGGCGGCAACAAACTCCGGGATCAGCCGGACACCCGGCTTCATGCTGAACGCGAGGAAGTAAAAGCTCGCGAACATAGCGACCAGAACCGTCACCGCGTTCCAGTCGCGTTGCCGCGGCACACGCGTGGCGACGGCAAGCGCCAGCGTCAGCGACTCGGAGCACACCAGCAGAATCAGCGTCAGGCGCGACGGGTCGCGCAGGAACTGATGAAGCGCCGCCGACGCGAAGATCGAGAAGACCGCGATTGCCGCGAGCCGCATCGCGACTTCCGCGGCCAGTTGCGACGCGCTAAGCTGCTTCGTCGCCTCCGCTTCGCTGGCAACGTGACGAGTGCCCGGAATGACCGCTGCAACCGGGCGATCCGCACCAGCGGCGCACGCATCGGCGGCCACGTCGGTTGCGAAGTACGGCAGGAATCTCACTTTCATTGCATTTCTCCAGCTACCGTTCAACGCGCGGTCAACGGCCCCTGCACCTGCGTGGGCATATCGACCGCGTTGACCACCGGCAGATCGGCGCGCGCGCTCGCGAGGCTGCGTGTGGCCAGCGCGCCATCCGTGGCCGATTGCGCACCCGGAACGGACGCGGGTTGACCGGACAGACGGGCACGCTGGATTTCGTAGAAGCGCAGGTTGTCCTGCACTGACTTCTTCGGCAGGTCCTGGCTGAGAATCGTGGCGGCCGCATCGTCGTTGCCGAGCAGACCGTAAGCGAGCGCCAGATCCTGGCGCGCCTGCGGCGGCGCTTCCGGATAGCGGGTAACGTCGAGCAGTACGTTGGCGCCATCGCGCGGATTGCCGCCGAGCGTCAGCGACAGCCCGAGGTCGATGGACAGCAGCGGGTCGCCAGGATGCGCCTTCAGCGCGGCACGCAGCACGTCCTGTGCGCCGGCATGATCGCCCTTCATGTCGAGCGCCGAGCCGAGACCTGCTTGGGCCATCGCGTTGTCCGGCGACATCGTCAACACGCGGCGGTAAAGGCCGATCGCGTCGTCGATGCGGCGCTGATGGATCGCGACGCGCGCCGAGCCGATAAGCGGCGGCAACGCCTTCGGATCGGCCGCGCTGGCATGCTCGTAGTACACCCCGGCACGCGTGTAGTCGCCGACGGTGTAAAGCGTGTTGCCGAGCCCGGTCAGGCCTTCCACCGAATTCGGGTTGGTCTGCACGATGTGTTGATAGACGTTGGTCGCGAGCTGGATGTTGCCGGACTGCAGCGCCATTTCCGCGATATGTGCTTCACTCGCGGTAGTCGGCGTCTTGTTAGGCGGCAACGGCTGAACCTCCGTCACACGGCTCAGGGTACAGGCGCCTAGCGCCATGGTCATCGCAGCCGCGGCCGCGATCGTGCCGAGACGGGAGACGGTGCTTCCCGCGCGTCCGGCAAGGTGGTTGAAGAACGTGTGCATCATTGTGACAGTACGCCCAGAAGTTGGATGACAGCAGGGCCGGCCGCAATGACCACCACAGCTGGAAGAATGAAGATCATCATCGGCACGACCATCTTCGGTGCGAGCTTCGCTGCCTTCTCTTCGAGGTTGACGATATGCGCGACGCGCTCCGCGCGCGACAGCGTACGCAAGGCTTGTGTGATCGGCGTTCCGAACTTCATCGATTGCACGAGCGTCGAGATCAGCGCGTGGATCGACGGCAGGTCGATACGCTCGGCGAGCGCCTGAAGCGCGCGTGTGTTGTCGCCGGAGAGCTTCAGTTCGTCGGCGGTCAGGGAAAACTCGTCGGCAAGCGGCGGGCAGATCGTGAGCATTTCATCGGCGACGCGCCGGATACTCACCGCGAGGCTGTTGCCGGCGTTTGTGCAGATCACGAGCAGATCGAGCGCGTCAGGCAGACAGCCCGCCATCTGCTTGCGGCGCCGCGCGCCGAGAAACTGCACGATGTATTCAGGCACAATCATGCCGGTGATGAAGTCCATCAGCATCATCGCGCCGCGCACAGCGGGATATTGGCCAATCACCGGGATGTGCGAGCCCAGCATCACCGATAACGCCGCACAGATCAGCCCGACCACGAACTTCACGGCGAGCAGGATCGACACCGCGTGACGATGCCGATAACCGTTGCGCACCATCTGCTTTTGCAGCTTGAGCCGGTACTCCACGTTGAAGAGCGGCAGACGGTCACCGATCCGCGCGAGACGCTGCGCAAGCTTTGTGCGCCACGTCGCCTCTTCCTCTTCGTCGATCCGCACGATGTCGACGCGCTGCGACAGCACCGCATTGCGTGCGCGCTCGGCGATGCGGCCACGCTGCCCGCCATGCTTGGTCAGCCACCACAGGGCAAGCCCCGCGAACAGCGCGAACAGCATCAGCAGGTTGATCAGGGTCTGGGCGGAATCCTGGCTCATCGCGACGTATCCAGTTTCGACATTTTGGTAATCACCACCACACCGAACACGACCGAAACGACCGCATAGGTGAGTAGGTTCTGGCCGCTGTCCGACTCGAACAGCACCTGGATGTAGGTCCGGTTCACGCCGTACATCGCCAGCATGATGAGCGGTGGAATGGCGGCGAGGATCTTGGTCGTGATGCGGGCCTCGCCGGTCAGCGCGCGCGTCTTCTGACGCACCTCGCGACGCGTGCGCACGATGCCCGCCAGGTTCTCCAGCGTTTCGCCGAGCTGACCGCCCGTTTCCCGCTGCAGCATCAGGCACACGCAGAAGAACGAGAAGTCCGCGATCTCGATGCGGCGGGATGCGGAGTCCAGCACTTCCTCCAGATCCAGGCCGACCTGCAGCCCATCGCCCATCAGCTTGAACTCGGTCTTGAGCGGCTCCTTGACTTCGTCGGACGCGGAAATGATGACCTGCGTCACCGGAACGCCCGCACGCACGGCCCGCACCAGCAGATCGATCACGTCGGGAAAGCCGTCCAGAAATTTTTGCCGGAAACGATTGACGAGAAACACGTAAGCGCGATTGCACGCGTACGCGGGCAACGCGAACGGCAGCACCAGCTTGACGAGCGCGGGCAGCGGCATGAAGCGCGCCATGAGCAGCGCCAGGATGAACGCCGCCACCGTCGCGGTCACCACGATCTTCAAACCCTTCGAGCCGCCCACCGTGCGCAGGCGTTCGCGCTTCGGCTCGAGCCAGCTCATCAGCAGGTTGGTCTCTTTCGTCACCCGGAACAGCTCAGGATCCACGGGCTTCTTGCCGGCCTTCGCCGGCAGCTGCTGGATCGAGAACAGGTCCTGCATCCGCGTGCTGATGCGTGCTTCGGGGCGGTTGCGGCGCATATCCTGCACGAGGATCACCATGATGCCGACCAGCACCATGACGCCGAACGCCGAATAGGTGACGAGGTCGACCAGACTCATATCTTCATCGCCTCGAGCAGGGCCTCTTCGAGGCCGTAATACGCCGCGCGCGGAGCGAAGGCAGGTCGCACCGTCGAGCTTTCGAACACACCCTTCACTTCTTCGCTGTAGGCGCTCGCGTCGTAGCGGAACGTGAACAGATCCTGCGTGATGATCACGTCGCCTTCCATGCCGACGAGTTCGGTGACGCGCGTGATGCGGCGCATGCCGTCGCGCATCCGCTCGATCTGCACGATCATGTGCACGGCGCTCGCGATCTGACGGCGGATCGACATCAGCGGCAGGTTGCCGTTCGCCATCATCACCATGCTCTCCAGACGCGTAATGCCGTCGCGCGGCGTGTTCGCGTGGATGGTCGTCATCGAACCGTCGTGGCCGGTGTTCATTGCCTGCAGCACGTCGAACGCTTCCGGACCCCGGGTTTCGCCGAGGATGATGCGGTCCGGGCGCATCCGCAAGGCATTGCGCACGAGATCGCGCTGGTTCACGGAACCGAGGCCTTCCGCGTTCTCCGGCCGCGTTTCGAGACTGACCACGTGCGGCTGCACGAGCTGCAGTTCGGCCGCGTCCTCGATCGTGACGGTCCGCTCGCCCGCGTCGATGAAATGCGACAGCGCGTTGAGCAATGTGGTCTTGCCGGAGCCGGTACCGCCCGACACGATGATGTTGAGGCGGCAGGTTGCCGCGAGCTTCAGCACTGTCGCCATTGCCGCTGACAGGTTGCCTTGCTGGGACATGCGGTGCAGCGTGATATTGCGCTTCGCGAACTTACGAATGGAGATCGACGCGCCGCGGATGGCGAGCGGCGGCAGCACGACGTTCACCCGGCTGCCGTCCGCGAGGCGCGCGTCGACCATCGGGCTGCTTTCGTCGACGCGCCGACCGACGCCCGCCGCGATTCGCTGCGCGACGTTAATCACGTGCGCGTTGTCGCGGAATTTATATGGCGTCAGCTCAAGCCGGCCGTGCCGTTCGGCGTAGACCTGATCAGGGCCGTTCACCAGCACGTCGGTAATGGACTCGTCCGCGAGCAGCGGCTCAATCGGCCCGAGGCCGAACATGTCGTTGAGCAGTTCGCCGACGATCTGCGTCTGCTCCGACAGCGTGATGTTGAGCCGCTCCTTTTCCGCAATCTCGAGCACGAGCTGTTCAACGCCGGGCTTCATCTGCTCGCGGGTCTTGCCGACCACTGCGGATGCGTTCATCGATGTGAACACGCCGTTACGGATCACGCGGAACAGGTCCGAGCGGACGAGCGCCTCGTTGCCTTCGCCGCCCGTCGTCCTCACCGGCGCGATGACCGGTACGGCCAGCGCCGCCAGCCGGTCGGCCGGCGTGGCGACGGCGGCTTCCGCCGCGGCGCTCTTGCGCTCGACGTCTTCCACCGCTGCGCTTTTCTTTTGCCCGAACATTACCGTTTCCTGAGCCGGAACTTGCTGAGAACGTTCGCTTCCTCGGGCATCCTCTGCCCGGTGAGGTCGCTCGCGATGCGCTTGATCATCTGGTTGAAGCCGCTCACCGTTTTCGCCGACGGCGCCTCGCCGAGGTTCTCGGCAAGCGAGACCGCTTTCGGTTCGTACAGCACTTCGTACAGCACGTTGCGGGTCAGCGCGGCGGCGAAATCGGCCTGTTCCACCTTGCCCGCGCTCGAGATGCTCACGTTGTTGAGCAGCAGCGACGTCGCAGGGTTGTTGTCGCGATCCTCGATGAAGCGCAGCTTGCGCACCGCCTCGCGCGTCGAATGCACCGACCGGTCCGCGACAAGGTAGACGCGCGACGCATGGTCGAACGCTTCATTCGCGAGCGGGTCGGCGGAATTGGCCACGTCGAGGATCACATAGTGGAAGCTGTCGCACAGCAGCGCGAGCACGCGAGCAAGGCCGCCCTTTTCGTACGGGTTTGCGATGCCGTAGTCGAGCTCGGCCGACAGCATGTAGAGGCGCGATCCCTTCGCGACCAGCGTGCGCTCCACGTACTGCGGGTCGAGCCGGTGCACGTTCTGCAGCACGTCGGCGAGACCGTTGTTGCTCTGCATGGCGAGCATGCTGTTCGCGGAACCGCCATACAGATTCAGGTCGACGTACGCGATGCGGCGATGCGTGTCTTCAGCGAGGTGGCGCGCCACGTTCAGCGCGAGCGTCGTCACGCCCACGCCACCGCGCGTGCCGGCGAACGCGATGGTCTTACCGGCGCGGGCCAGCATCACCTGGTTAACCGAACCTTCCGACACGTTGACGGTACGCTTGATCAGTTCCACCGTGAGCGGCTTTACGAGGTAGTCGCGCACGCCGATCTTCAGCAGGCTGCGGAACAGGCCGACGTCGTTGCGGTCACCGATCCCGATCACCTGCACCGACGGTTCGCATACTTCCGCCAGCCGGCCGAGATCCGACAACGGCATGACGGAGCCGTGCAGATCGATCAGCAGGAACTGCGGCGAACGGTCCATCTTGCCGAGATACGCGATCGCGTCGTCGATGTTGCCCGTCGCGACGTAGGCATGCGGCATCGCCTGCTCGAGCACATAGCTCTTCAGGACCTGCTCGGTTTCCTTGTCGGTGACAAACGCAACGAATTCGGCCGCGCGGGCAGCATTCTTCGGTTTGGCGAAATTGAGCGTGCTCATGTCGTGATTTCCCTTTGCGCTGCCGTCACTTGCTGCCCGACGACGACATGTCGCCCGACGACGATCCGCCGGACGATGACCCGGCGCCCCACAGCGTCTTGCCCGTTTCATAACGCCGCACGGCGCTCGCCGCGAGCGCGGCATCGGCTGGCCCGAGCGGCACGGGGTTGTTGAAATGCTCGGGATGCGCGATCTGCGCCGCGAGGTTGGTATAGGTCGTGCATCCCCACGCCACGCTTGGGCGGCGGAACCCGCCATCGAGCAGCAGCGAGGAGCGCTTGAGATCGTCGCAGTCCGGCGGCGACAGTGTCTCGCCGTCGGAGTGGATCACCGACTGATGCGGCATGTCGAGCGGCGGCTGCGGACAGCCGGTGAGACCCGCGACGAGGGCGCAGGCGGATGCGACTTGAAGAATGCGAGCGAGCTTCATGACGGGACTCAGTAGACGTAGCCGGCCGCGCCGACGAGACGCGGCTGGTTCGATGCCGCGGGCGCAGGAGTCGCGGTGCCCGCATCGTGCTGGAGGCTGTATTCGATGTCGCTGCCCGGCGCGGTCACCTCCTGCAGCGCGTCGCGCAGCTTCGACCGGTCCGTCGGCTTGACGATGTACGGCGTCACCATGATCACAAGTTCGGTCTTGTTGTTCTGGTAACTCTTCGATGTGAACAGCTTGCCGAGAATCGGAATAGAGCCCAGACCGGGAACCTGATAGATCAGATCGTTGCTGTTGGTCTGCAACAGGCCGGCAATCGCGAAGGTCTGGCCGTCGCCGAGTTCGACCGTCGTGTCCGCGCGTCGCACCGACAGGCCGGGAATCGTCGTACCGCCTTCGGTAATGCTGTTGGCGGTGTCGATCTGACTGACTTCAGGACGCACTTTCAGGCTGATGCGGTCGTCCGACATGACGGTCGGCGTGAAATCGAGCTTCACACCGAACTCCTTGAAGTCGACCGAGAGCGCGCCATTGATCTGCGATACCGGAATCGGAAACTCGCCGCCTGCGATGAAGCTCGCGGTCTGTCCCGACAACGCGACCAGGTTCGGCTCGGCGAGCACGGTGACCAGGCCTTCCTGGTTCAGCGCATCGATCAACGCCTGGATATTCCAGTTGTTGGTCGTGAACGCGCCGAACAGAGAAAACGCGTTGTTGCTCGGCAGACTCACCTGAGTCGCGCCGGTCGCGCTCAGGGTCGAGCCATAGATCGCGCGGCCGCTGAAGATGCCCGTATAGAAGTTGCCTGCCGCATTGCCGAGGGACTGCCAGTTGATGCCGAGCTGCTGCGTGACATTGCGGTCCACTTCGGTGATGCGAACCAGCAGTTCGACCTGCTGGGGCTGCGCCACCGTCATCCGGTTGACGAGCACTTCCTTGTCCTCGAGGTACGGCGTCAGCGCCTGCACGACTGCATCGGCGTCGGCCGCGGAGCGCGCCTCGCCCGTCAGCTGCAGCGAGCCCGCGCCTTCCGTCACCTGGATGTTCATGCTCGGAAATCGCGAGCTCACGAGCGCACGCAGCATGTCCATGTCGCGCGCCACCTGGACGGTCCGCTGCAGGATCGTGCGGTTACCGTTGCCGAGCACATAGAGCGTGGTCGTACCGCCCTTCTTGCCCATCACGAAGACGGTCCGCGGCGACGGCGCGCGCACGTCGGCGATGTTCGGGTCCGCGACGAAGACGGACGTTGCGTCCTCATTGAGGCGCAGCAGCACGGCCTTGCCCGCGGTAACCTTCAGGTTGTCCGACGCGTACGCCGACACCAGCGGCGTCGCGCTATCGACGGCTGGCGCGCGAGGCGTCGCCGCGCCGGCGGGCGCTGCCGCACCGAACGCCAGGATGAGCGCGCAGGCTGTCGCGCAGAAGGAACTGAACTGCTTGGTCATTGCTTTTCCTGAAGGATGCACTGTCGGCCTCACCAGCTTTAATGCGGTTGCGGGCCAGCCTGCGCGGCCGTTCCCACCGGCAACGGCGGCGCGCCGGTACCGACGCCACTGTCGGCCGTCAGGCTGCTCGAGGCGTCGGCTCTGTCCGAGCCTCGATAGATCATCACGGTACGCGGCGCGGGCGCCGCCGCCGGCGCCGCAGCAGGTCCTGCCACCGGCGCGGCGTGCGCATGCGGCAGTTCGCGCACGGCGCGCGAGATGTCGCCGGCCCAGACGGGAGCGCTCGCCGATGCGGACAACGTGTCGCTTGCAGCGGCGTCGTCCCGGCTCGCCTTCGCGAAGCTGCGCAACGCGAGCGACAGGCTGCCGAGCCGCGCCGCTACTGCAATGGACTCGCCCATGTGCGGCGTCACTTCGAGGGTCACGGTGCGGGCTGCAACGTTGGCGTCCGGACCGTTGCCGTTCGCGGATTTCGGCCTGCTAATCTCCGAACCGACCGCCAGCACGCGCACCTGCTGAACGACGGTCTCGCTCGAAACGGCCAGATCGGGTGCATCGGTACGCCGATCCATACTCTGCGTCAACAGCAGGTCGACATAGTCGCCCGGCTGGATCAGCCCGGCATTGCCGGACACATCGTCGATTGCGACCGACACCGCGCGCATGTCAGGCTTGAGCGTCGCCGCGAGGAAACCTGGTGCGCTCGGCAGGATCACGTCGTCGACGGTAATCGGCGTACCGGCCGCAATCGGGTGGCGCAGCAGGGCGCCCTTCACGTCGGCCGGACTTTGTGCAGCGGGGTTCTGCCCGTTCGCGTTCTGCGCGCCTTCGATGATCGCGTTCTGCGGGACGTTGCCCACCGGCATGTCCTTCCATTCGAGATCGGCGTCGCGCAGCAGCAGGCCCTGGGGCAGATCCGCAGCGCTCACGCGCACCTTTTCGGTTTCGATCGCCACGACTTTCGGATGCGACGCGCTGGCAACCACCGTGCGCACGATCAGCGCAACGAGAATCGCGAGGATGAACAGCAGGGCAATCTTGATGACGTTGGACATGAAGAGCCGTCCTATCTAGCGTTGGTCAACGACAGCAGCGCCGGCAGCACGATGACCATGCCGCCACCAGCCGCGAGCGCCACGCCGTAAGGCAAGCCGCGGGCGCTGGAAAACAGCGTGAGCGCGCGTACGAGGCGCGCCTCCTGCGGGCGGCGCAGACGGTCTGCGACGAAACTGAGCAGGGCTACGAACAACCCCGCGATCGAAATCAGAAAGAAGGCTGGCAGCATCAGCGTCGTGCCAGCCCACAGAAATATGGCCGCTGCGAGCTTCGCATCTCCGCCACCCAGAAGGTTCAAGGCAAACAGCACGGCACAGGCAGCAAATACGGCGATGGCGACTGCGACATGAGTCATCACGTCAGCCACCGGCATGCGACGCGCGAGCGCGTCCGCGAGAAAAAGAAGGCCGATGATTATCACGAGGCCTGTGGGAAGTCGTCGCGACCGGACGTCGGTCACTGCGAGCGCGAACAGCACGCACAGCGAAAGAAGACGGAAGGCAACGGACAACAGTTGCATGATCGGCTCCGGAAAGGGAATCCGTGAGTTCGGCGGATTCCCCCGCCGTTGTTCACTTATCAGCTGCTGGCAGCGGTGGTCACCTTCGTGTTCATCGTGGTGAACAGGCTGGAGATGTTGCTGCTGAAAGCCGTACCGACCGCCGTCAGGGCGACAGCGACGATGCCGGCCATGATTGCGTATTCCATCGCGCTGACGCCGCGCTCATCGCGGACAAACGCTTTAAAGAGCTTGCGCATTTTGAAGTTCCTCAGAGAGAGTTGAGTTCGAGGCACGACCCGGGGAGGCCGCTCCACCCATCAGCGAATCCCGTGTCGGACAGACACAAAATGGCGCGCAGAGTGGGCAGTCTTTTTAACGGCAAGGGTTCTGGTTTCCTTTAGGGCACCACCGGAAAACCCTCACCTGCTACACGGAACCGCAAACCTGGCTGGGCGCGCGTTCTCATGCAGGTACGTCAGCAAGTATCCGGATTGGAGAGAAAAGACAGGCGTCGAAAATGCCGGGAAATTGACCGCAGTTCGGGCAATTGCATTTGCATGACCGAACCGGTTTGCGCGCGATTAATCCAGACAATTGTGAGTGCAAACGTTTTCGGGCCGGCAATAATGCCCGGTTCAAATGAAACGATAATTCGCGTCAGATGCCGCAATGGCCCGCCGGACGGGCCTCGACAGCCTCGATAACCGTGTCCCATACAGTCCTCGCGGATCGTTCGGTTCGAAAACGATGGATACGCCGACCATCGCTATAACGAACTCCTGACGCGAAAACTTGAATCACGATATTTGCGGGCACCCTACAACAGGTTTACCTGTCAGGCTTACCGTGCCCCCCAGGGCATCCCCCCGCCTCAACTTCCCCAACCACGCGCCGTTATCAGGTCTGAACACCGCGGCCCAACGCCTGCCGCGGATCGCCCGGTCAAGCGCGTGTGCAGCTGGCCGCGTAACCTGGAGCCACCACACATGACGATTGATCAGACCTCGCTCGACGAACGCACCAACCTCACCAGCTCCAACAAGTTCGAACTGCTGCTGTTCAGGCTCGGTTGCGTGTCGGCGGGAGACCCGCACGAACTCTATGGCATCAACGTATTCAAGGTGCGCGAGATCCTCACGATGCCGGCCGTGACGCCGATCGCAGGCGCCGCGCCCTACATGCTCGGCGCGGTCGATATCCGCGGCCAGATCATCCCGGTGATCGATCTGCCGCACCTGATGGGCTGCACGCCCGAGCGTGGCCTGAACATCCTGCTCGTCACCGAATTCGCGCGCTCGACGCAGGCGTTCGCGGTCGAGGAAGTGGACGACATCGTGCGTCTCGAATGGAACCAGGTGCTGTCGGCCGAAGGCGCGGCAGGCGGTAGCCTCGTGACCAGCATCGCGCGCATCGACGGTAACACCGGCGACTCGCGTCTCGCGCAGGTGATCGACGTCGAGCAGGTGCTGCGCGACGTGTTCCCGGCCCAGCATCCGAACGTCGATCCGGACTCGGTCGGCGACGCGCTCGGCAGCCTCGGCCAGGCACAGATCATCGCGGCGGACGACTCCGGCTTCGCGCGCAAGCTGATCGAGGAAGCACTCACCGCGATCGGCGCGAAGTACACGATGACGAAGACCGGCGAAGAAGCATGGCAGGTCGTGCAGAAGATCGCACAGGATGCGCAGTCGCAGCGCGTCAACATCCGCGACCGCATCGCGCTCGTGCTGACCGACCTCGAGATGCCGGAAATGGACGGCTTCATGCTCACGCGCCAGATCAAGGGCGACGAGCGTCTGCGCGACATTCCGGTGCTGATCCACTCGTCGCTGACGGGTGCCGCGAACGAGGCGCACGTGCGCAACGCGGGCGCGAATGGCTACGTCGCAAAGTTCGCACCAGGCGAACTCGCCGATGCGATCCGCCGCGCTATCGCGGCCTGAAGCGGATCACCGATCGATCCTTCGTTCTGCTTCAAACCTTCGTCGAGCCGCGTGATGTGTCTGCATCGCAGCACATAACACGGCCCGCAAAACAGGACGCCGCCGCTGGATGACCACGCGGCGGCGTCTTGCATTTTGGGCTTCCATGCAGCCCGGACGCCAACGCAAGCGCGAACGCTCACGTCGCGCCCAGTATCAGTACCCCGGCGCCCAGTGGCCCGGCACCCACGCCCACGCGCCACCTTCCCAGCGATAGTGACCTTTCACCCAGTGATAGCCGGGCGCGGGCGCCGCGGGCATGACTTCAACGCGCGGCGCAGGTTCAGGCGGCCGCGCTGGCGCGACGACACACGCCGACAGCATCGATGCGCCGACACACGCGGCGATCGCCGCACCGAGACGCCAACTGGTTCGCTGCTTTGCTTCCATCTTTGCTTTCATCTGAACGCTCCCTTCGTTGTGTTTATCAATCTGCATGACGGCGTACCCCAGACGAACCCAAGGCTAACCCGTGGCACGCCACCCGCTCCTGCACTCCGCAACCGTTCCTCTCTGCGCAAACGATCGCGTCATTCCCTTCATGTGCGCACGAGACCCGTCATCGGCTTCGGCGTGTTCGCCTCGGCGAAGAGCTGCGCGCTCGTGCGTTGCGGATCGAGCGCGAGGCTTTCGCTCGCGGCGCCCGCAATGAACGCATCCAGCGACGCGGTCGGCTTCAGGTCGCGGCCCTGGTACAGGTTCGACTGCCCGAGTCCCGGCCAGTCGGCGATCACGCGGCCGCCCTGCACCGAGCCGCCGAACAGCATTGCCACCGTGCCGGTGCCGTGATCGGTGCCACCCGTGCCGTTGACCGCCGCGGTGCGACCGAATTCCGTGGCAACCAGCACCGTCGTCTGGTTCCAGACGGGGCCGAGGTTGTCGCGCAACGCCGCGATCATCGTGTCGAGCGCCTTCAGCTGGTTGGCGAGTCGCGGCATCTGCCCGCTGTGCGTGTCCCAGCCGCCCGTCTCGATCATCGCAATACGCGGGCCATCGTTCTTCGCGAGGAAGCTCGCCGCGAGCTTGCCGACACTCGCGGGGTCCTGGCGCGCGCCGGCATCGCTCGCGAGCCCGCGCGCCGTCATCGCTTCCTGCCAGAGCGGGCGCAACTGTTTGTCGTCTTCGTAGAGCTGCGACACGCGCATCAACAGATCGTCCGGCGCCTGCGGCAATGCGGACGCTGCGTACGACGACACCTCCGCCTTGCCGCGCAAAGCCGCGGGAATGGTCGGCGCGAACGCGATCGCGTTGTCGCGGCTGGGCGGCAACAGCTGCGTCAGGCGATTCAGCCAGCCGTCCTTCACCTGGTACGGCGCGCTGCCGCCGGATTCGAGCACGTTCTGGCCATCGAAGTGCGAACGGTCGCGATATGGCGACGACACTGCGTGCAGGAAAAGCGCCTGCTTCGCGTCGTACAGCTTCGCCGTCTCGACGAGCGACGGATGCAGTGCGAACGTGCCGTCGAGCTTCGTTGCACCCGCCACGTCGACCGCGATCGGTCCGCGCAGCCGCGCATACGCTGGGTCCGCGTACGGCACGACGATGTGCAGCCCATCGGCCGCGCCGCGCTGGATCACGAACACGAAGCGGCGCTCGGTCTCGACGCTCGCGAACGCGATCTGCGGCGACACGAGGATCGCGCCTGCGCCGGCAGCGGCGAAGCGCATGAATCTGCGGCGTGAAAGCATGACTATCTCCGTTGGAAATCGGGCGACACGATCAGCAGCGCAAGCGCCGTGGTCGTGCTCTCGGCGCGCGACACGGCGGTCGCGGTCGGCGTGCTGAGACTGCCCGCGAACATCGAGCCGCCCAGCGTACGCGGATCGAGTCCTTCGCCCGAACGCGCGGCAAGGCGCGGCGCAACCTCGACGCGGCGCACGAGCGCATCGGGCGCGGCCCAGCTCGCGGCGATGTCGTCGTAACCGGCGGGCGAACCCGGCCGCCAGACCGGTTGACCCAGCTGCGTCAGCAGCGGCGCGCCCTGCATGCCGCCGAGATCGCGCCAGCCGAGCCCGCGCATCGCCGACACGGTCCACTCCCATGGCGTCTTGAACTTCACGTCGGCGGGCGCCCATGCTTCCGGCGCATCGATCAGCGCGCGGTACACTGTGGGCAGATCGCCGTTGCTCTTCGTGTACGCGGCAGCGAGACGATCGACCGCGGACTGCGGCGGGTTGTCCGCGATGAAGTGGCGCGCGAGCTTGGTCGCGAGATGGTTCGCGGTGGCGGGCGATGCCGCGAGGTCATGCAGCACCGCGCGCGCCTGGCCTTCGCCCGGCTCGTCGTACGTGCGGCCGAGTATCGTGCGCGCGCCGGGTTCGTGCAGGTTCGGACGGAACATGAAGGTGCCGGGCGGCCCCAGATCGGGACGCCGCCCCAGCGCATTCGCGATGCTCCAGCCGGTCATCGCGCGCGCGAATTCGGTCACGTCCTGCTGCGTGTAGCCGGTGCGCACGCCAAGCGTGTGCAGTTCCATGATCTCGCGCGCCAGGTTCTCGTTGAGGCCGCGCTTCACGTCGGGATTGCGCTCGGCCGCGCGGATCGCCGCCGTGCTGTCGGGGCCGACGGAGCGCGTCTGGTCGAGGAACAGCTGCATCGCCGGGTGCTGCTCCACCGCGACGAGCATGTCCTCGAAACGTCCGAGCACGTGCGGGCGGATCGCTTCCATTTCGAACGCGCCGGCGAAGGCCGCCACCGGCCCTTTGTCGACCGATACCGCGAAGTGATTCGCCCAGAAATGCACGAGACGCTCGACGAACGGCGCGGGCGTATCGAGCGCGCTGACGATGCGCGCATCCACCGCTTCGCGGTAGGTATCGCGCGCTTCGCGGCGCAGCATCATGTTGACGGCACGGCGCGCGTTCGCGACGGGGTCGCTCGCGGCGTTGTTGGCTGCGTTGTTCGCGGCATTCTGCGCGCCGGCTTGATTGCGCGGCATGACGGCGTTGTTGCCTGCGCCATTGCCCGCGCCGTTACCCGCATTGGCATTGAAACCACCCGCGTTCTGCGTCGCCTGCATGCGCTGCTGCGCGGCTTCCTGCGCGATCGCGGTACTCGTCTGCTGCGACGACCACGCGGCCGGCAGCGGCTGATAGCGGTCGAACTGCGCGACGAGCCAGGCGTGCGGATCGGCGGGCGGCTGATCGTCGGGGCGGGCGCCGAGACCGAAACGGTTCAGCGCGATCGCGGCCGGGTTCGCCCGGCCTGCATTACCAGTTTCGGTGGCCATGCGGATTCCTTCGTGCTTCGATGTCCTGTTCAACGGTCATCGCGGAGAAATCCGTCGCGCACTGCGGCGATTTTTGTTTCGGTATTTTTCAATCGCCGTCAGACGCGGCGCTCGCTGCCGTCGCCTGCGACGTCTGTTCCGCACCCGATGCCGGCTTCTTCGCGGTGCCGGGCAGACGCCACTGACCGTTCATCCGCAAACCTTCGGCGAAACGCGCACGCTCGTCGGGCGATAACGTGGCCGCGAAATCCGCGACCGCCTGCTCGACCCGCGTGCGCAACGCGACATCACCGGCGCGCGTGCGCGCGAGCGCCGCGTCAAGCGCCGCGCGATCGAACTGCCGCGCGGCGACGATATCGAGCACGTCCTCGCGCCCTGCCCGCGCTTCGCGCGCGTCCGCACGGCCTTCACGGCGCGCGCTCTTCAGCGCTTCGAAGAACTGCTTCTGCCGCTCCGGCGACAGGCTTTCGGCAGCGAAGCGCAGCGGCCGCCCAGGTGCGCGCGCCGCGGCTACCTCGCGTTTGCCGTGCGACGAAAACCACTGCACCGTGCCGCCCGCGAGCCCGCCCACCAGGAAGACGTTCAGGACCACCGACGCGACCAGTATCCATCGCGAAGCACCGCTACTCATTGGTCACTCCAGTCCGCGGAAGACCCGCCGAAGCTTGTGGTCAGATACGACGGATCGTGCAGCGACGTCCGGCTCGCGTCGGGCGCGCCCGACAGCACGAAGAACGATACGGCGAGCGCCCCCGTCAGGCCGCCGAGCAGCCCCACTCCCGCGAGTGCCGCGCCGGACCACCACGAGCGCGCGCGCGATGGCGCCAGCAGCGTGCGCCCGCGCGGCGCCGACGCGACGATGCGGCGATGCAGCGCGTCGCTCGCGGGCGCGACCTCGTAGCGGTCGAGCCAGTCGTCGATGCCGGCGGCGGCGTCGAGCAATGCATGCGCGTCGTCGCGATGCGCGTCGGCCCACGCGCGCGCAGCGTCGCGTTCGGCGTCCGGCCAGCGCTGCGCATTGGCGCCGTACGCGTCGACGATCGCGCGAAAGCGCGCTTCGCCCATCGGGGCATGCTGGGGAGTGTTCGGTTCAGATGTCATGATGCTTCCTTGCCCTCGCCGCGTTCGACGAGCAGCGCGCGAAGATTGCGCCGTGCCCGCGCGAGCAGGCTTTCGAGCGCGTCGACCGAAATGCCCATCAGCGCGGCCGCCTCGATGTTGGACAGTTCCTGGTAGTAGTTCAAGACCAGCGCCTCGCGCTGGCGCGCGGGCAACGACGAGAGCGCCGCGCGGATCTGCGCGTCGCGCGACTGCCGCTCCGCATGCTCGGCGGGCGTCGCGGCGTGGTCGGCGACATCGGGCGCGTCGTCGACGGGCGTCTCACGGTGCGCGCGCAACCGGTCGTAGCAGAGGTTCAGCGCGACCCGATGCAGCCAGGTGTCGAACTTCGCCTCGCCCGCCTTCCAGCGCGGCGCATGCGTCCAGATCCGCTCGAACGCTTCCTGCGCGACGTCCTCCGCTTCCATACGGTCTCCCAGCATGCGAGTGGCCAGCCGCAACAGGCGCGGCAGCTTGCGCGCAATCAGCGTGCGTACGGCAGCGGCGTCGCGCTGGCCGACCCGTTCGACGAGCTCGGCGTCCGGGTCGAGGCCGCCGTTGCGTCCGTCATTGCGTCCGCTGCTGTGACCTGTGTCGCGATCGCTCAAGGCGCGCTGCTCCGGCGCGGGCCCCGATGCGGCCGCGCGACAGCCCCTGCCGCCGGATACGCGGCGCAATACTGCTTCACGTGCCGGTGCTCCCTCTGAGATGACTACGTTCGTGTTCACTGCACGATCCATC
This sequence comes from Paraburkholderia phosphatilytica, assembly GCF_003443895.1. Lineage (GTDB taxonomy): Bacteria > Pseudomonadota > Gammaproteobacteria > Burkholderiales > Burkholderiaceae > Paraburkholderia > Paraburkholderia phosphatilytica. The sequence continues at coordinate 44,321 of NZ_QQOA01000019.1, forward strand.
CGGCCGGCCCCGACGCGCGTCGTTACGAACGACTGCGCGGCAAGGCGGCCGGCGCGCCGCTCAATATACGACGACAGCGTGGCGGACATAAACCTGCCGCGCCGTTTCGACGGCGCGGCCTGCAAGCGTGGCCGCGATCAGGCCCAATGCCCCGGCACCCAGCGCCAGTTCGGCCCACGCTGGACCCAGTGACCCGGAATCCAGCGGTAGCCCGGACGCACCGCCTGCCAGTGACCGCCGATCCACACGTAACGCCCGCCGCGCCACGCCCAGTGACCCGGATCCCAGACCGCGCCAGGGCGCGGCCCGGGCACGACTTCGACGCGTGGCGGTGGGGGCGGCGCAACGATGACGGCCTGAGCGAACGTCGCCGTTGCGGCGAGCGTCACGACGGCGGCTGTCACAGCCTTCGCGATGTAGATCGACTTCATGTAGACCTCCGATGCAAGCTGACAGGTTAGTAAAGCGGCTTCCTCGAGCCAGGAGCCGTGCGGCCTCTCCGCGCGGCGTTCTGTCTGCTTGAACGGTGCCAGCAGACGGAATCCGTCGCGAGAATTTTAAAATTTCATTTTTCCATGCTTGCGCTTTACGCAAGCTACCCCGAAACTGTTGCCTTTCCATGCGCGTTGGGACAGATCATCAGTCCCTGCCGATCGGGGAACGGTAGTACGCCGTGCATCGCTTCGCCGTCTGCGGTGCCTGAAAAACACTACAAAATCAATAACAATGAACCTGAGAGAACTGCCGATGCCCGACCCCATGGTCGGACACACGGGCATGCATGGCGCGGGCAATCGCGTCGCGCCGGAAACGGCGCGCATGCCGGGAGGGTGGCTGGCCAGCTACCCGCTTTTCAACGCAGCACTGCATCACGGCGAGACCGCCTTCCGCGTCGCGCCGGAGCAGGTGCGGCGGGCCATCCTGCAGCGCGTGCCGCGGCGCGACACCGCGCCGGACGAGATCACTGCGCGCCTGATGGATCTCGGCGTGTCGTTCGTCGAACTGTGTACGCGCACGGTCGACGAAGCGGTCCAGGCGTTCCTCGCAAGCGAAGGCGGCAACGCTTCCAGCGTACCGCGTCTCGACGAGCTCGCCGCGCAGATTCCGCACACCGTGACGCCGCTCGTCGCACGGCCGCCGTGCCTGTTGCGTCCCGGCCTCGGCATCTTTCTCGACGGCTGGATGCGCTTTTTCTCGTACCGCGCGCGCGGCGACACGACGATTCCGCTCGTCGCCGTCGATTGGCCCGCGCTGTACGAACGATTGAAATAAATCGCAGCCAATATGGTCCGTCAGCCTGATGAGAGACAGGACGCGACCATGCAGAACAGAACCGTACAACGACCCATGAACGCAAGGCACCCTGCGAGTTCATTCAAGAGCCCTTACTCGCCGCAGAACGTCGAAGCCGCGATCTCGCATCTCGAGCACGTGCTGAAAGCGGGGGGCGCAACGCATCTGTTCAACGGCGCGTACTGGCGCGCCCGCATCAGCCAGGCTTCGGCGACGCCCGGCCTCTTGCCCGCGCAGCGCAACCGGCTCGAGCGTCTGTTCGGCCTGGTTGCGGCGACTGCGTGACTCCGTGCGCCTTGGCGCCCCGGCGCTTTCTCACTGAGGTACCGGGTTCGTTCCGTGCTGCGTTCAGCCGGTCTCGTGCCGTACGATGGGACGTCTGGTCTGCAGCGAAGGCGCCAGTTTGAGCGCATGGAAGACGATCAGCGTGACGCTCGGGTAACCGGTCGTCATCGCGACGAAGCGCTCGATGAATTACAGCCTGTCGACGCAGAGAAAGAGCTATAGATGGGCAGAAGCGAACCTGGTTCGCCCGCGATGCTGCATGCGCGGCTCAAGTCGATGCGTGAGAGGGGCTGGATCGTCCGGGCCGACACCGAAGACACGTGTCGCAAGCAGATAGGGCTAATGTCCGCCGCGCTCAGGTACTTCGACCGGTTGGCCGACTGTCACGTCAAGGCTGCGAGGCGCGATTGAACACGGCCCGCTCCGGCATGGGTACCGGCAGCCCGGTTGCCATCATTCATCAGGTCTATTGCTGACCTGCCGGGAGAAGCACCGCATCAAGCAGGGTCCATCTGAAAAGCGGAAATCCATCGCGAAAGGCTCGTTTTCCACGACCCGGACCTTTTGCATGGCCCGATGACGCGTGTTCAGGACCAGATTGCTGTCTGCGTGACACACGACCGAAGGTACGCGCATGACAAACTGCTCCCCTCGCTCGAGCCATCCCTGCGTAATCCTGACGGTCGATACCGGATCCCGCTCCAACACGTGCCAGTCATCCAGTAGCTGTGGCTCATATGCCGACATAATCCACTCATCCGGAACGTCTATCGACACGAGATGCAGGTTGCACAGCGGAAGGAGTCCGGTCGCATGCACGCGACTTCCAGAACCGCTGTCGACGGGTTCGCGCACGTATAGAGCACAGGGAAGCCCTTCGGGTTCCAGCGCCCACCAGCGAGCGCAGCACCGCGGGTCGCCAGATTCCGTTTACGGTCAAACAATCTGACGATCGACCTATCGCTGCAACCTCGGGCGCTGATCGCAAAACGCGCATTGAAAGGACCGCCGAGGTCCGAACATCACATTGATTTTCGCTTGTAGATGAAAAATTCGTGATCTCCGCCGATCGAATATGAGAGTCCGTGCAAGGACAGATAATTACCGGTTCCGCTATCGATATGAAAACATTGTGTGTAGCCGCTCAGCAAATCTGGCATTTGCGACTCGACCAGCGGAATATCTCCGACGCGCAGCACGAGAAAATTCGGTCGCAACGCTTCCATCATCTTATAGCCATATTTTTTGTAAGCCTGAAACGCGACCTTTGAAGCCAGCCCCGGATTATCGTAGACGGTTCTGGTTCTCACCTCGCTGCCCACGTAGCCCAAGGGTTCGAGGTACACGGTATCGCCCGGCTTCATCATCTCGCGCAGGGCAATGCCAGTACGTTGGCGCACCCCATCTTCGATCGAGATTTGTTGCATCCTGTCCAAAGGCAAAGTAAATGGCAAATGAATTGCGTATGCGACAACCGACAGAGTCGACAGAATGATCGCACCACTTCTCGACATGCTGTTTAGCGCAGATATGCCGTAAGCAATTGTCAAAAAGGTAATCGCGATAAACGGTGGTGTATACCACATGAAGTACGGGTTCACGTGGCAGAGAACCATATAGGTCCAGAATCCCAACGCCGACAAACCAGCTGTCCAGATTGGCGACCTGTTCCAGATCGCGGCAAACAACCCAACAAGCGCGAGCAACACCATCACCGCGACCACGATTTTGAGCAACGCGTCCGGAAGAGGTGCAGTATTCACGAACCAAAATTCTCGAAAAGGTGCCACCTGCTTCCACATGTGATCTAAATAGCCGCCAGCTCCTGACAGACCAGGCGAGCCATTTGCGAAGCTTTTAACGGTTACCGTTTGAGGGACCGGTGTCCCGTAGTAGATCGTCGTAAATGCGACCCATGGGACGAGCAGGCCGAAAGTCGCAATTGCGATTTTGACAATCCGACCTCGAGTCTTCGTATCCCCGACAAATCGCACAAAATCGACGAGAAACGGAATCGCACAGACGGCCACGACCACGGCAAGCTCAAGTCGAGCCAGGATGGCCAATCCGCAAGACACGCCGAACGCCCATGCGTTTTGAGAGATGCTGAAGTAAACCAGCGCGATCCCCAAGGCGGTGGCCATCTGCGTTTCCATCCCGCTCATGCCAAAAAAGATCTGCAGATGGTCACACGCAAGATAGCTGAAACACGCGATCTGCCCGACACGGTTCACGTCGCATCGTTCGAAGATTTTCCCGGCCAGGACGATCGCGATAACCGACGACGCGAGACTGGCAAGGCGAATCACCGTGATCCCCTGCCTGGCCCACTCGCCCAAAGCCAGAACGATCACATCGAGCGGAGACGAGAAACTGTAGATGGGCGCCTCACCGACATGCTGAGTGAGCCCGAGGCCATCCCACATGTTCTGGACCGACGCCAGCGCGATCAGCGAGTCTTCCCACACCCTGCCGGTGTATGCCCAGAACGCGATCCGAAGCACAACGGCGATCAACGAAAAAAGAACCACAAGACCATTGGCCTCGAACTTACGGCTGCCCCAGCTGATATTCATGACTCGATTCGATTCGGTACGCGATTTGAAGATTCGCGGAATTTTGACACATGTGCACCCCGCTGAGGCATCGCCGGGTGTCGGGGAGGCATCCTTCCAGCCGTGGTTTCCGGACGTCAGCGATGGCTGGCGTCATGATCTATACCTGAAAAACAGTTCAGCGCAGGATTGTCCCCAGTCGCATGGCGACCGAAGGCCGAAAGTATTTCACTCGACCTTTCCATGCGGCGCCCGCCGCGTCATTGCGCGGTACTATATCGCCCGCGCACATTGCCATCGAACGCCGTCCCCACCATGAAAGCAAACGACAAGCTCAACTCCGTCCACTGCATGCGATTCGTCGCCGCGCTGGCTGTTGTCGTGCACCACGTTACTACCGGCCTCGGCAACCAGCACGTCCTCGTCGGCGCTGCCGGGGTGGATGTGTTCTTCGTCATTAGCGGCATCGTTATCGGGCTCGCGCTGATCAAACACGAAAGCGCCGGTCAATTCGCGACAAAGCGAATCATCCGTGTGCTGCCGATGTACTGGCTTGCCACGGCGGTATATGCATTTTTTCGCTATCACACGTGGGGCGAGCCCCAGCCCCTGGACCTGCTGTGGCGGTCCTTCCTGTTGATCCCTCACTTCGGATCGAACTGGCACGTCATCTACTTCCCTGCGTGGACATTGATGTACGAAATGCTGTTCTATGCCGTTGCCACCGCCGCGCTCATCGCTTATAGACAGCAGGCGTTCGTGGTCTGCATGGTCTTGTTCGGCGCGATTGGTCTGCTACGTATTCCGGTTCCAAGTTCACCAACTGACGCCATCTTTTCGACCGGAATCTGCCTCGAATTCTGCGCAGGGATGGCAATTGCGCAACTCGTCGCGCGCGGCAAACGGGTTCCGCCGACCGTCGGTGCGTTGTGCGTTATCGCCGGTATCGCATTGCTGTGGACCTACCAGTCCGCGGTGCTCATCATCCAGGAAGATCCGCACGCTTTCCACCTTGCCCGACCGCTCGAACTAGGCGTTGGCGCAACGCTGCTGCTACTCGGAGCGCTGTCCTTCGAACGCGCGCGCATCTTCGAGAATCGCTGGCTGCAACTTGGCGGCGCAGCCAGCTACAGCATTTACCTGACTCACATCATCACGCTCGACTTCACAGGCGTTCACCTTGACCAATGGGGAATGCCGGCAAAAGCTCATCCGGTTTTCATGTCATGCGTGCTAATCGTGGAGTCTCTGGCGGTTGGTGTAGCTATCCACAAACTGATTGAAGTTCCGGTGCTCGACTGGCTCAAGCGGGCCTGCTTGCCGAGCCGCAGAAACGATGAACCGCACGTTAGCGTGAGCCTGTCCGCCGGGCCCGCCAAACCGTCGCAGTAACGCTTCGTCGGGCCGCTCGCTACAGCTTCTTCGCAAGCTCGATATAGTCCGCGGCGTAAGGCCCAAGGAGTTCATGGTTGAACCCGCTTCCATGAGCTGCATCCGAGGCGGCCCACTTCAGCAGGTCCTGTGCCCGAGTTGGACTCTTTGCGGGAAAGGCATCCTGCAGGTCGCCACGAACGAGGTATTCGTCCCACAGGGTCGAGAGCGCCTTCCTGTGATGGTCGTCTCCCGCTGCAAGACGCTCCCATTCGTCAGGCATTGCCGCTACCTTCTTATCTCGCTCCAGGTGCGACATCTGGGCACAAAGCCGGGGCTGATATTTCTGAAACGCATCGAACAGTATCGGATGCGATTCGAGACCGTCCACATGCCGCTTGAGAAAATCCGACCCGCCAGCGCATTCCGCCGCCACTGCGATCATCGAATCCTTCTTGATGTCCGCCGACCGCACATATCCCAAGGGAATCGACGTAAACGTTGGCGCAATGCCAACGACGAGGAGCACCAGCGCGAATGCCGGCTTTCTGCGATCCAGCAACCCGACTCCGTACAGTCCAAGGCCAACAAAGAACGGCATCAGCATCGGCGCTGCGTGAAACTGCGACAGCGCCCAATCGATGCCCAGGTCCGCCCGTCCGACAGAAAACGCACCCGCCCAGAGCAACGCGGTGCTCGTCAGCACGAGTGCAACACGCGAAACGCTCGTAGCGAAGCGTGCTCGCGCTGCGTACACGGTACCAACCATCCAGCACAGGAGCGACACTAGTCCGGCCCAGAGCGCGAACTTCTCACTCCTCACACCAAAACCGCTTCCCAGCAGTTGGATCAGATACGTCACACGCTGCATGACTCTTGGAATCACGCCGTGAGCGGGTTGAACGACTGCCGGATGATCGTGAGTGACTCGAGTTATCAGCCATGCCGCCGCAAGAAAGAGCACGACGTGCAAAACGATAATCGCGGTACCAGCACGCTTTTTCGACGTGTCTGCGCCGAGGTTCACCGCGCAGAAAATGTGGATCGCCGACGCCACCCAAAGGAATGCTCCTTGAGCTTCGCTGCCCGTTGCGAGCACACACAGGACGAATACCACCGGGTACGCACGCAGCGCGTATCGCTCGATCAGAAAGCAGTTGATCGCCAGCAACGCCAGATCGATGTACAACCAGATCTGGAATTCCCACAGCAGATAGCTCGCCTGCGCCGCATTCGACAGGCCGATCGCAATCACGAAAGGCAGAATCGCGCCAGCGATCCTGTCGCGTCCTGAAGATTGCGTAGTCACGTACAGATATACGACCGTGACGGCCAGGAGCACTGCGTTGAAAACAATGAACGCCTTGATCTTGAAGCCTGAGAGCAGCAGGATCGCGACACCGAAAGCGTAATGAAATGCGACGAGGTGCTCGTTGTTTCTGATGGGGATAAAGCTCAGCAACGTCATCTTCCCGTCCCTGAACAGGTCGAGAAGTAGAAAATAGACGAACGAATCTCGATATGGCCAGGACGGGCCATAGAGCGAGACCCAGATCGCCAGCAGTCCGGACAGGCACCCAAGACTGATCAGGAACGGGATCAGGTGAGGCTTTTTGCCAAGCATGAGAAGTGCGCCACAGAATTTTCGGTGGGCAATGATCCCATATTTCGTTGGTGTTGGGACACGCGTATGCCACGCCCTACGACGTGGCTGCGCATGTTGAATATGCATGAGCAGCGTGCACGGCAAAGCGGACCTTCGTAACGGATCCCGGCAGGAAAGATTTGGTGCGATTCTCACTCAACTGTAGAACGAGCCAGACGCAAACGCGTTCCAGAGTTGAGCGGCACCGAAATACCAGACAAAGGCGAGATTGAGGACCTGTGCAAGCACTCCCAATGACAGCGCCAATTTGTTTCCCCGGCACGATAGGAGCATGACCGTCAACAGGCACAAAATGATCCCATACGGCAGTTGGAGCACGATTGCCTCCATCCCGCAAAGGAGCACAACCAGCAGCAGACTCACGATACAGCTTAGCCCCATGAGCAAGAGCCCACGATCTATCGACTCGTCCGCGCTACCAGCCTGATTCGGTCGTGTCCGCCGCCCGACCATACTCATGACGAACGCCAGGAGCATACCGGGTCCCATCGCTGGCAGAAGGCTAAAGAATTCCCGCGCACGGATCGCCGGGAGCGACCATTGAGAGCCATTGTCCCGCGCGATCACGCTACGTGTTGTCCAGATCAGGTCTCTCAGATCAAGAATTTTTTCCCGCAGGAACGACTCCACGGTAAACGCGCGGAAATGGGCAATGACCGCCTGCCAGATCTGTGCCTTGGACATTCCAAACCGGCCGTCACCTGTCAATAGATATGTCAATGGGAAACTGGATTTCGGTTCTATCGCTTCCACCCATTGAAGCAGGCAGACAGAAAGGACCACCGTGAGTCCCAGCCGTATGGGCGCGCCCGAAAATGCCTTCAATACAAGGTCCAGTTTGAGGTCGCCGGCTAACAGCCCGAACACCAGATAACACATCGGCACGCAAATCGTCAGCAGCGACGCCGAATGATTGAGCACGCCGAAAACGAAAATGAGCAAAGCAACGCACATCGATCTCGGGTTTCCGGTCTGCACCGAGAAGTGAAACCACAGTATGGCGATCAACGCGAGAAGGCCCGCACTGAGCTTCGGCCACGCGTATGCCGAATTGAACATGATGAATGGCGTACAGACGAGCATGACGCCAACGAGGATGGAACGAACGTTGGACTTCATGTACTTCGACAGAAAAACCATTCCCGCGGGCACCGCCAGACCCTGCAGCACACTTGCGAAAAGTGCTTGCGCGTAGATACCGACCGGCCATTCCAGCATCGGTTGACGGAGCCATGGCAATCCGAATAACGCGAAGAGCGTGCCGGGTTGAACGATACCTCGATCTGATATTGACCAGGTGGCCAGCGGGTAAGGATGAATGGCTCCGACGTAGATGATCGATCGGACTTCCTGCATGGACAGGATGTTGTCGGTCGTCCACGAGGCGGGAAAGAAAGCGTACGCAGAGAACCAGTACCCACCACCTGTACCGATCACAACGTACGGCAGTACAAGGACCGTGCAGAGCACCAGCAAGCCCAGGACAAATCGTCGAACGTCTTCCTCGTGGCAATCGGCGACAGGGTGGCGCCGTTGTGTCGCCCAGTACAGTGCCGCTGGTGTACCGAGGAACACCCAGGCGGTCAGTTGCAGCACGAAGGGATTTGCGCCCGAATACCAGACAAGCATGAACGCCATGTATCCGAACACGGACGGATACCCTGCTGCCAAAGTCAGGCGCGATCCCCATCCGAAATTCGGCAGCGCGATAAATGGCACCGATACGAGAACGCACAGCACAAACGCGAGCATCGCTGCCACCACTACGCCAACCGTGCCACTCATGAAGTATTGAAGGGCCGATATCTTGAGCGGTGTCCCGATTCCTACGTGGAGGGTGTCGGCTTTTGAAACTGCGATAACCTTCACCGGTCCATCGCACCATCCATCCCGAATCCTTACCGTCGACATGAACCACTCTTCTGACTGCCCTTTCAAAAGATCGATCGTATCGCCGGTCCGAATGCACTCGATCTCCACGATCGACTTCTGCCTGTACAGGTTCCTCTGGTTGGTGTCGGAGCCTTTGACGGGAACGCCAAGATAGCGCGTCGGCATGAACGGAGCCGTTTCGAGACGGCCAGCGGATGCCGGGAACGTTCCGTCAGGCATGCGCCTGATATTTTCCTTGACTGACACTTCATCCAGAACTGCCTTTGGCATGAAGGTCATCTTGTAGTCGGGTGTGTAGGTCAGGAACGCGTCCCTGGAGAACTGCGCATCGCCAGTCAGCAACGGCGTTATCTGGCCGCGCGCCTGGAGAACAAAGAGCGCTCCTATCGCGACAAGCACGAATGCGGATAGGAACAGGATCGGAAATACGTTTGAACTGCGGGCAGTGCGCACGATCAGAGCGGGTCGGAATATGGGATCGGCCGCTATGATAGCGCGCGATCGAGTCTTCGCCTGTCGCGACCGATTGTGCCTCGACTAATCGACATCACCGAATCCCCGGCAGGCCAAGAGTCGATGCGAACTCTGCGCGACGGGATACCCATTCACAAGATGCGTGGCCTGCCCCGTCGCATCGACGATAGACGCCAGCCAGGGCTTCGAATATCAATTTCGCGCATCTCCACCACGCATCGGCTGGACCCGTTTCAAATTTCTCAAACGCCATCTGACACGACAACCGGGTGTTCATGTCGACCTGCCGACGCCAGATTGGAAAGACACGGTAAGATATCTTCATTACATTATTGCTCGAGCGGCCGGGCTGAAAAATGGTGGGAGACAAAAAGCTGTACTCGATTCACTTTCTGCGATTCTTTGCATCGCTCGCTGTGGTCGCGCACCATGTAGTTTCACGATACGAACCGCGATTGATGGTTGGAGCTGCGGGAGTCGACATCTTCTTCGTGATCAGCGGACTTGTGATCGGCATGGCAATGCTTTCCGACGAGAGCGCCGGCGCGTTTGCGACCCGCCGGTTGATCAGGATCTACCCCATTTATTGGATTGCCACATTAGCGTACGTCCTGTTTCGGATGTGGATATGGGCTGAGCATCCGTCCGCCGAAGAGCTTGCAGGATCGCTGGTGATTCTGCCCGTCTACGGGGCCTCATGGCATCCGATCTATTGGCCAGCGTGGACGCTCGAGTACGAGGTTTCCTTTTACGCGCTTGCTGCTTTGCTGATGGTCACATTTCGATCGAAAGCATTTGTCGCCTGCTTCGTTTCGCTGGTTGCGATTTCTCTCTTGCGCATACCCATTCCTGATACCCAGCCGATGCAGTACTTTGTTCTCGATCGGTTTATCGAGTTTGCCGTGGGTCTGATGATTTCTTACTTCATCATCCAGAAATACCTCATCAACAAAGCCATTGGCGCTGTCCTGGTAGCGACCGCACTAATTATCTTTTATTTGACGCGCAGCCCCGGTCTGGGTCCTGCAATTCCCTGGAAGTACCCGGCATCGATGCTCGTGATCGGTCTACTGGCCTTTGAGGGATCATCGTTTTTCCGTAACACACTGTTCAAGCTCGGGGGCGACGCAAGCTATTCGATCTACCTCTTTCACGTCCTCGCCATAGAGCTTGTTTTCAACGTGAGCTACAAATTTGGATTGGATGCAAACGCATTCCGGCCGCTCGCAGCGACGACCTATTCGGCGTTCTGCGTAGTGTTTGCCCTGATCATCGGAATGGTCGCTCACCTATGCATCGAGCGGCCGATTCTTCGGATTTTGCGCAGACGTTTGCTCCCCCACGGCCACCTCAAACATCGATTGACTTGATTCCGTCGTGGTGGTGCCTTCAGATTAACCAGAGACGCCGTTGGCGTGCCTGAGTCGCGTCTGCGTTCCTTAGGCGCGTCGCCGCGGAGCCGCCATCCAGACTCCAAGAATCAGCGTTGCGACTTCGACTCTAAGGCGATGAACTACACCTCCGTTATCCCGACCGCTTAAAGGGTCACAGGCAACCGCGCGGCGCGGCAAATTGATCGTTTGGAGCAATGCCTCCGGTGATAGAATTCGCGCTTCACGAGAGCCAGAAATTGTTGATCTGGCTGGACACACCGGACCGAACACATGGCCAGCGAACCAGAACACAAACTTGCAAACCTCGAAATCTTGCGGTTCCTATGCTCGTTCTCCGTTCTGATTTTTCACTATCCAGTTCTGACATACGTAGGAAACCATTATGGCAATCCGCCACATAGCGAACTTCCTTTTGAGTGCATCCTGAGCCCCTTTTTCGATCGGGGATTTCTTGCGGTTCAGTACTTCTGGTGCATCAGCGGCTTCATATTTTTCTGGAAGTATCAGAACACCCTCCGCAGTCAGCTAACCGGCAGGGAGTTCTTTGCACTGCGGTTGTCGAGGCTTTATCCGCTACACATCGCCACGCTTTTGTACATTGCGTTGATGCAACTGTCGTATCGGTCCATGATCGGCAGCGATTTCGTGTATGTGAACAACACCCCTTTCACGTTCTTTCTTCATCTGTTGATGCTGGGAAATCTTCAGCACCCCTTCAACGATTCGTTCAACGGGGTGACGTGGAGCGTCTCCGTCGAAGTATTTGCCTATATCTCGTTTTTCGTGGTCTGCAGGTATTTCCGCCAGTCAGGGGCCATGGCATTGCTTATCGCGTTCGTGTGCTCGATCGCATTCGTTCGCTTCCGGCCTGACAACAACTTCCTCCAATGCTTTGCGCTTTTCTATCTCGGCGGATGCGCGTGCATCGTTCATCGATGGATCGTCCGATACCGTCTCGCGCTCTTCGCGGCCATCGCTCTGTTCGCGTACTACGGCGTGCTGACCTGGTGTCGTTCGTTCTGGCCGGACAACGGCTATTTCAGGATGGTGATCTGCATCCCGCCAGTGGTGCTCGCTTTCGCGTGTGTGCCGATCCCTCGATTGCCGTTGATCAAATGGGTACAGCGCGCCGGCGAGCTTACCTACTCGGTGTACATGCTGCACTTCCCGATCATCCTGACAGCGGTCACCGTTGCCGCGGCCTTTGGCATGCGCCTGGACTACCGATCAAAGTGGCTATTCATCGCGTTCGTTCTTACGGTGTTCGGAACGGCCACACTTTGCTACCGCTACTTCGAAAAACCCGCTCAACGAGCGCTGCGGCGGCTGATGCTCAAGGCGCCGGCCGTTAGTCCAAAGACGGCAGCAACGACTGAATGAGCGTCAACTGCCAGTCAAATAAATAGTTGTGGACCATTACATCGTCCACATCAGGCAACGAAATGTTTCCAGCCTTCTCCGGCACGCGTGACTAGTAGCCCGAGCTACGTCTCGGGCTGAGTTCGGCGCTCGCCTCTGCAATACAAGCGTGCTTAGGGTCGAATCCACACGAAGCATTTCTAGCGTTCTGACCAAACAGTTCAATCATTTGCCGCCATCAGCAAGAAAGACACGGTAAGATACTAGACTTACAACTACAGCCAGGCGGCCTTTCATGCTTGGCAAGGCCATAAGACGGCTGGAGAGAATGGCTTTTCCGCAATCTGGCAACCGAGAGACATCGGTTCGCCTGCATCAACTTTTTATCGTTGTTTTCCTGCTGCTCACCTTCGCGAAAATGGCGTCAATAGTTGGCGCTTCCCCGCTCATCGCGTATCCGAACAACTACGATTTCCTTCGCGTCGAAAGCTGCGTCGGCCTGTGGCCTGACACGGGTTCCCACAAACTGGACCCGCACTGGGACGGCCCGGTCAACAACCTGATCTACGATCGGGACTACCACCGCGATCTCTGTCTCGTCTCGATCGACGATCTTTTCCCATATATCGCGACGAAACTGCACGCGTATGGCGCACACATTGACTATCGATGGATCGGATCGATACGGGCACTCGCGACGTTCGCGACAATCGCGCTGCTGCTTGCAGCTGCCGAGGCGTGGTGGCAACGAGTCATGCTTACCGTGTCCTTCGCGTTGATGTTCGGAGACTTCGCCTACCTCGCGTTCTTCAATACGCTCTACAACGAATTTACAGTCATCTTCGGTACCTTTATCTGCGCATCGTCGCTGTGGTTGATGTGGACCATCCGCCGCAAGCCAACTCGGGTCCTGGTGAGCGTCGCGCTGTCCGGTCTCATCTTCCTTGGGTTGAGCAAACAGCAATACGTGCCGCTGGCCGCGGCATTTGGACTTGCCGTCGGCCTTCTGATGTTCAGGCGCTGGCGTTCATACGTCGGCATCGTGTTTGCTGTAGTGGGTGTCGCAGCTCCGATTGCTTTCTCGGCGTTGAACCCGACCAATGCCGGTCTGGCTCACAACATCAAGCTCGCAAACAACATGGACACGTATCTCGGCGAAGTACTGCGTTTCGCTCACAGACCTCACCGAGCCGTCAAGGCACTCCACCTGCCGGATGAATGCGTGAAAGGAATTGGCGGCACCTTTTATACGCCCGGATTCAGCGAGAACTTCCCTTGCCCCGGCATTTTCGCGACCAGCCGCCTTCGGTTACTACCTCTTTTCATCAAACAGCCGGCAACGTTCTTTGGACCGTTGACGAACGGGATACGAATGGCGCGTCCCTTCCTTCCGGACCGCTACAGGTATTTCGAAGATCCGTCCTCGAAAAACTCAATTGGCTACCGGTTCACGGTGGCGTTGTCCGCCTCGACATGGGTTAATGCGCTACGAGACGGTCCGTACTGGGCGCTGATGGTCTGCTCTCTGATTGCGAGTGTGCCGGCAGCGCTCTGGGCAGCTCGACGGCTTGTGTCCAACAGATTCAACGGCACGGGATGTGACGCCATGTTCGCGATAGGAAGTTGTCTGATTCTCTATTCACTGGCATCTGCGGTATTCGGTGACGGTAGCTCCGAGACCGCAAAGCACGGACTCGTCTGGCTGTGGGGATTCTGCATCGAGGCGTTGGCGATGCTCACCTTCATCGCGGAGATTCTGAGAAAGGCGAAGGCGAACCCAAGATGCCTAAGTCTTCTCGATACCGACCAGCAAGGACGCTGATCTTGTTCCGGAAGCCATGAGGCCCAGATGACCATAGCCATTTTGTATGCCCTGTTTGCCTGCCTGTCCACGGCGTCGAATATCGCTGTTCAGGCTATCGCAGTACGCGCCTACCCCGGCCCTTATTCGATCCCTCTCTCGGTTGCATGCGGGACCGCGGTGGGGCTCGTGGTCAAATACGCCCTTGATAAGCGCTGGATATTCCGTTGGAAGGCAAAGAACGTGCAGCATGATGCCGGCACGTTCCTGCTGTACACGTCGACCGGTGTCTTCACCACCGCGATTTTCTGGGGCAGCGAATTCCTGTTCCAGCATCACTTTCACACCGAGGCCATGCGGTACGTCGGAGCAGTAGTCGGCCTTGCAATCGGTTATGTCACAAAGTACCGGATGGACAAGGCCTTCGTATTCGCAGCCGAGCGTGCATCGGAGCGCAGCCACAACTAGCCGTCGAACCCCGACCTGCATATCACCGGCTTTCGCATCTCAAGGACGTAGAAAGCACGCCGATAACCTGAATGACGAACATTACGCGCTCGCACAGGCGAGCACGTGAACACAAGAAATCAGGGGTTCGGCATGGTCAGAAAGTGGCTGTTCGGTGCGATGCTCGCGGTGGCATCGAGCGTAGCGTTGACCGGCAACTGGGTGTTCGTCGGCAATGCCGAGACACAAGACTATTACGTAGACACGACCTCAGTTCTGCGGGATGGCAACACTGCCCGAATCTGGGCGGACCTGTCCTTGGCCAGCCGGAATACCCTCATACGGGAATACCGTACGCGATTCGCGTCAGGATCTCCCTGACTCGATCGTAGCCGCTTTGCGTGTCCAGCATATCGATCGGACGCTCTGCGCGTAGCTCGGCGTGGGGATGTTTCATCCACTCTGCCGCCAACCTGCCATCCTCGAATACGTCGTTTGCGTGCGCATGGATCAGCAAAGCCCGGGCTGCCCGGTCAGCCTCGCTCAAGTTCAGTCGTTCCCCTGCGCGATCTTCCGGTTGATAGTACTGGCAGGAAGACGAAGACTCGCCAGTAATTGCTGCACAGGGATGTCGAGCCACTCGCGCGCGATCCGCTGCACCATGATCGCGTCCATTCCGTCACGGATGATCCGGGACTGCTCTATCGGGTCCAGTCCGACAAACAAGGCAAGATCATTCTCCTGCGCGCCGCATCCGTTCGCGTCGATGTGCGCCAGTCGGGCTTCGCTGGCAGATGCGGCACGGCAGGCTGAAGACTTGCTAAGCGCCGCGTCTGGAGAGCCAGATCGGCCGCTATGCGCACGCGAAGCAGTACAAGCGGATGAAGAAGGCGCTGCGGACCCTGCGCTCGCGCGTGGGCCGTGTGATGCGTGACGTCGAACGGCAACTCGATGGAGTGGCGCAGCAAAGCCGCGCGGCGCTGGAAGAATTGATCGGCCGTACGAAGCGGATTCTGTCGCAGAAGCAAAAAGACAAGAACAAGCTGTACGCACTACACGCGCCGGAAGTCGAGTGCCTGGCGAAGGGCAAAGCCCGCAAGCCTTACGAATTCGGCGTGAAGGTGTCGATCACGACGACGCATCGGGAGGGCTTGGTGGTGGGAGCGCGCTCGATGCCAGGCAATCCGTACGACGGGCATACGCTGGCCGAAGCATTGGAACAGGCGGCGATCTTGAGCGACGTTCAAGCGGAGATTGCCGTCGTCGATCGCGACTACAAGGGCGTCGCCGTTGAAGGCGTGAAGGTCTATCACCCGGGCTTGCGACGCGGTATTACGCGCGGGCTGCGAGCAATGATCCGGCGTCGCAGCGCGATCGAGCCGGCCATCGGCCACATGAAGGCCGGCTCGATCGCAATTGGCTCAAGGGTTCGTTAGGCGATGCAATACATGCGGTGCCGTGCGGCGCTGGCCACAATCTGCGGATGATCCTGCGCAAGCTGCGGCTTTTTTACGCCCTGATTCTCATCGCTTTGATCTGCTCCCAAACCGCTGCGCTCTCGGCGGCGTAGCTTCATCTGCGTGACAAAACGAATTGTTCAGGGCCGACTATTTATCAAGTGCGAGACGGAACCGTTTTCATTCACCTCGTGGTTGATACGAGACGCGACCTGCAGTCGCTTCTCCAGAGAATTGTGCTTCGACTGATGTAAATCCGTCGCGGCGACTATCCAATAACCAGCACGAAATCAGCCAATTGTCGCCTGCAAGACAATGTCTGGCCGAAACTTCGGCTTCTGCTGGTCTGTGACAGTCGCAACCCTTCTCCCTTCCCCGCTTCCAGGCGCTGCGATCCAAATCGACGGCAATACCGGTTGAGCGATGCCGACCATGGTCCATTCTTCCACCTGTCATTGCAGCATGAATGTCTCATACTCCAGCACGTCGAGCTTGCGATCGAGCAGGTAAAGGCTCGCCAGCGCGACAACGAGCTGTGAACCTGCGAACCCGTAGCCATACCACGCCGGATTCAGCGCGAGCGTGACGCTGGTCAGGATCACGTTCAACACCACGAAGCCGCCGACGAGCCCCGTCACGATGAGCCGCCGGTCGAGATAGAAGAACACGTTGATCACGCCCATGAACACCATCTGCAGGCCGGCCGCGATCACGTCGACGTACAGCGGCGGCAGATACAGCGCGGAAATGCGCAGCCATGCGAGCACCACCGCGCCCACGGCGAACAGCAGCATCGCGGCAATAGTCTGCACCCAGATGATTGCCCACGGACCGATGCGCGGAGCCTCGACCATCGCGTTACGCATCCGCTCGATGTGCTGCAGCGACGCCCCTTCGTGCACAGCGTTGTAGTATTCGACGAGGTCCGTTCGGGAGGGTGGCTGGCCAGCTACCCGCTTTTCACCGAAGCGCTGCATCACGGCGAAACAAGCTTCCGCGCGGCGCCGGAGCACGTGCGGCGGGTCATCCTGCAGCGTGTGCCGCGGCACGACACCACGCCGGACGAGATCACGGTGCACCTGAAGGACCTCGGCGTGACGTTCGTCGAACTGTGCAGCCGCACGGTGGACGAAGCGGTTCAGGCATTTCTCGCGAGCGAAGGCGGCAACGCTTCCAGCGCACCGCGTCTCGACGAACTCGCCGCGCAGATTCCGCGCACCGTAGCGCCGCTCGTCGCGCGGCCGCCGCGCCTGCTGCGTCCCGGCCTCGGCATCTTTCTCGACGGCTGGATGCGCTTTTTCTCGTACCGCGCGCGGCGACACGACCATTCCGCTCGTCGCGGTCGATTGGCCCGCGCTGTACGAACGATTGAAATAAATCGAGGCCAAGATGGTCCGTCAGCCTGGTGAGAGACCCGACGCTACCATGCAGAACAGACCCATACAACGACCCATGAACGCAAGGCCCCATACGAGTTCCTTTACGAACCCCTACACTCCGCAGAACGTCGAAGCCGCGATCTCGCATCTTGAGCACGTGCTGAAGGCGGGTGGCGCAACGCAACTGTTCAATGGCGCGTACTGGCGCGCCCGCATCAGCCAGGCTTCGGCGACGCCCGGTCTGCTGCCCGCGCAGCGCAGCCGGCTCGAGCGTCTGTTCGGGTCCGTTGCAGTGGAGGCGTAAACAACAAGCACGGCGCGCGGCGATATGCGCATCAAGCGCCCTGACCACGTCGACCTGCGCCTCCCACACGTGGCGAAAACATTGCACGGCTTGCCGATCACGGTCTAGCCAGCGAAAACCTCAAGGGGTATCGTTAGCAGCGGCAAAGGATTTGGACCTCGACCATGCGACCGACGATCCACCCGTTGACGAGCCTCAGAGGATTCGCCGCCCTTCTGATTGTCGCCAATCACGTCACGTTGCTGATGCTGCCGCTCGGCGCCACATCGGCTAAACCGGCGCTCATCAAGACGGGCATTCTGGGCATGACGATGTTCTTCGTGCTCAGCGGCTTCGTGATGTACTACAACTATGCACACCGGATCGCCGCCAACCGTTCGGAAGGCATCGCGCAGTTCCTGTGTGCACGTATCGCGCGCCTCTACCCGCTGCTGATCGCCTATGTGCTGTTCAACTTCGTCCTGAACATCTGCCGGTCGTTGTCGAACGGCGACACCTCCGGCGCGTCCCTCTATGTCGCCACGTTGCCGCTTTATCTCCTCGGCGTGCAGTCCTGGGTGTATGCGGTCGTCCAGGACGTGAACGTGACCGTGTCGCAGTATTTCGGCAATCCGGCCTGGTCCGTCAGCACGGAACTGTTCTTCTATGTGCTGTTCGTGCCGCTCATCGTGATGCGCCAGCAAAACCAGCCGTCGATGTCGCGCGGGCTCTTCATCGTCGTTGCGTCGATTTTCGCGCGCGCGATGTTTCTTGTCTTGGCGGATTCCGATGCAACGCAGCACTGGATCGCGGCAACGCTTGGCGAATCGAGTTCGCTTGGTGTCTATTCCTGGCTCGTCTATTACTGCCCTTATGGCCGTTGCTTCGAATTCCTTGCAGGCATGGGGATTGCTGAGATGTGGCTCGCGCGCAAGCAATACGCTAGCGCCATGGCTATGGATCGGCTCGGCCTGCTAGCCGGCGTCTGCGCGATCCTCTACATCGTCGCGTCGTTTTTAAGCGAGATCGTGTTTTCGATGCCGCGGTTCTTCGAGAATACGGCCACGCACTTCTTCTATATCGCCGCGGTACCGCCGGCCATCTATTTCCTGATCCGCGAGCAGAGCATCGCATCGAAGCTGCTGTCGCTTCCGCTGCTATTGTTCGTCGGCGACATCAGCTACTCGCTGTATTTCATTCACACGCTCGTCTTTCCGCTATTCCGGGTCGACCCCGGCCTGAACCTCAAGGAACACGTGCCGATGATCCTCGGGCGCGTCGCGGTGTTTCTGGCGATCTCCACCGTGCTTTCGGCACTCGTCTATCGAACCCTGGAGAAGCCGGCCCGCGCCGCCATCATGCGGCGCCTTACTGCGAAGCGCGCACGAATGCTCGAGGTGGCGCGAGGCATCGAGCAGCACGAATCGTCGTCGGAAATGTAGGACGGTTGGCCTGGATATGGCCAATCGACTCACACCGGATACGCCTACACGGGTACAATCGTTCGCAGGAACGCGCTCCTCTCTTCTGGAACAGGATCGATGACCACTCGCAAGAACCTCGAAATCGAACGTCTTCGCGCGATCGCCGTTCTGCTAACCATCCTGGTCCACGCGCCCTTCAAACAACTCTTTTCGCCCTACCTTTATTCAAGCTTTACCGGCGTCGATCTGTTCTTCGTCATTTCCGGCTTCGTCGTCACGACCTCCTTTCTTCGGACGTTACCGGCGAAATCCGGCTCAAGCACGCTCGAACGGTTGCAAAACGGCAAGCGGGCGATCGCCGAATTCTATGTGCGCCGCGTGTTTCGCATCGCGCCATCCGCGTTCTTCTATATCGCGCTCTATTGGCTCGTGGCGGTCATCATGGCGGCGAACGGCAGCATCGAGAGCTACGCCAGGCCGCAGGACATCTTTCGCGAAGGCGTCGCGTTCGCAGGCGGCATCTATAACTATGCGATGGTCTATGGCGGCATCACCAGCAACCTCGCGCATTACTACAGCCTGTCCATCGAAGAGCATTTCTATCTGATCGCACCCGTCCTTCTCGTGCTATGCGGCAGCACGCCAAGACGCCTCGTGGCTTTTGGCGTGGGTGTCGCGCTCGTCCTCTTCGTCGCAAGGCCGCTAACCGCGGCCAGCATCGCGAACCTGTCGCATACCCGCTTCGATGAACTGTTTTACGGGGCCATGCTTGCCCTGCTGCTGCCGAGCTATCAACGCGTGCTGGGCTCGCAGACCAACTGGCACAAGCGCGCCGAATTGCCCGGCTTCGTGCTGCTCGCGCTAAGCCCAAGGCTCTATCCGCTGACAAAAACGCTGATCGGCCTTGCGCTATGCGCGCTGCTCACGTTGCTCCCGGGCGTGACGAACACCAAGGTTCTGGATGGCACGAGCGGCCAGTTTTATTTCTCCGTTTCAAGCGCCGCGTTCATCAGCTATGGCGCGGTGTCCACGGTCCTCGTGGCGCTTGCCTCGCTCGAGCGCGGATGGATCGTGCCGGTTCCAGGCATATCCACGTTTCTCGAATACGTCGGCTCCCGCTCCTACTCGCTTTACCTGGGGCACATGCTGATCATCGACGTCTACAACGATCTCTACTTCCGGCTGTACGAATACGTACCCGACTTCTTCAGGCTGACGCGCGCAGGCTATGCGCTGCAGTTCGCGGCCGTCCTGATCGCTTCGCTTTGCCTCGCGGAACTGTCGTACCGGCTTGTGGAAACGCCCTTTAGAAACATCGGCAGACATGTTAGCCGCTCATGGATGCAAACGCCAGCATGAGAATCGCTTCCCTTCTGGCGTTCATTGCGTGCTCCACCGTTCCGCTCAGCGCGCTTGCGCAGTTCGACTACAACGACGACCTGACGCGCGCGGTCGCAGCGCATTACCCCCCGCTGATCCGGCTTCTGATCACCAAGGGCGCACGGCAAAACACCCAGGACGCGCGCGGCGATACGCCATTGATGCTAGCGGTCCGCTCCGGCGACGATGAAATCACCACGCTGCTGATGCAGTATCACCCCAATCCCTATCTGCTCAACCGCTCGAACCATTCCGCGGCAACCGAAGCGGTTCTCGCCGACGACCCCGACACCCTCAAAGCCGTGCTGATGCAGGACGACCGTCTGCAGGTGGCCCAGTCGCTCGGCCTCGCAACGAAGCTCGACAGGCGCCGCACGTTGAACATGTTCGTGCAGCTCTATGGGGCCGCTGCCACCGACGAAATCGGCCAGGGCTTCCTGCGCACGCCGCTGAATTATTTTCAGCCTGGTAGTCAGGTGGCGCTGTCGTTCTCTCCCGCTGAGAATCGCCCCGATGTGTGTGCGACGCCTGCCTCGACACTGCTGCTGCAAGGCAAGATATGCAAGGTAGATGGCGAACGCGTGACCATTGAATGGCAGATGCTGTCCAACCTGAACAACATGGACAGGAAGTGCTCTCCGCAACGGCACTTCCGCCTTGAACGCAAAGCGGACCAGACGTGGGACGCGAAGTACCTGGGCATGTGCGGCATCTCGCCCGGCGACTTTCCCGACGTTCCCACGTCATTCAACTACCGCACCTTCATCATTCCGGAACTCCAGTAGCAGCGCGTCGACACACGTCTCGCGCGCGTCTTGACGGCGATGCACCGGCACATCGCCATGTGTCGCATACCCATTCAATATCCGCTGCGGATACAACTGCCCTAGATAGATTGTCCTAAAGCTAATGTAATTCAAGCAAATATTCAAATAGAAATTCACGGAAATGCATTCTCCAATCTGACGTAAACCCTTAGGCAGCAGCCAGAAGAGCGCCTGAAGCTGTTTCATCTATGCGTAACTCTTAAGCGCAGCATCAAGCAGGCGAAAACACCAAAACAATGCTGGCACTCAAACCGGCATCGCGCTATCTTAGCGCGGTCGGAATACTAAGGACGCCACGAGACATGAAAGCTGTCTTGCTTGCCGGTGGACTGGGCACCCGAATCTCCGAAGAAACGCATCTGAAACCGAAGCCCATGATCGAAATCGGCGGCAGGCCGATCTTGTGGCACGTGATGAAGATCTATTCCCAGCACGGCATCAACGATTTCATCGTGTGCTGCGGCTATAAGGGATATGTAATCAAAGAGTATTTCGCGAATTATTTCCTGCACATGTCCGACATCACGCTCGACATGCGCAACAACAAGATGGACGTTCATCAGAACAGCGCCGAGTCATGGCGAGTGACGCTGGTGGACACGGGCGAGCGAACCATGACGGGCGGTCGTCTGAAGCGGGTCCGCAGCTACCTCGGAAGCGAAGACTTCTGCTTTACGTATGGAGACGGCGTAGGCAACGTCGACGTCACCGCTGCAATCGAATTTCACCGCTCCAGCGGCAAGCTCGCTACCGTCACCGCCACGCAGCAACCGGGACGCTTCGGCGCTTTGGACCTCGAAGGTCATGTCGTGCGCAGCTTTCGCGAGAAGCCGCGCGGCGACAACGCGTGGATCAACGGCGGCTTCTTCATCCTCAACCCGAGAGTGATCGACTTCATCGAAGGCGACGACACCGCATGGGAAGCCGAGCCGCTAGAGAGGCTCGCGTCGAAGGGTGAACTGCAGACGTGGTTTCATCGCGACTTCTGGCAGCCGATGGATACGCTCAGAGACAAGACCTATCTCGAACAGCTGTGGTCCACGGGTAACGCGCCATGGAAGATATGGGTGTAGACCGCGCGTTCTGGCACGGCAAGCGCGTGCTCGTTACGGGACACACGGGGTTCAAAGGCAGCTGGCTGTCCCTGTGGCTCCAGCAGCTTGGCGCGGATGTCGCCGGCTATGCGCTTGCGCCGCCCACCGCGCCGAGTCTCTTCGAGGTCGCGAACGTCGGCGCGTCGATGCGTTCCGTCATCGGTGACATTCGCGATTTCGACAGACTCGCGGGGACGCTGCACGCGCATCGCCCGGAGATCGTCATCCACATGGCCGCGCAGCCGCTGGTGCGACGCTCGTATGAAGCGCCGCTCGAAACCTATTCGACGAACCTGATGGGCACCGTCAATCTGCTCGAGGCCGTCAGGCGCACGGATTTCGCGCGCGCGGTCGTCAACGTGACGAGCGACAAGTGCTACGAGAACCGCGAATGGATGTGGGGCTATCGGGAAAACGACCGCATCGGCGGCTTCGATCCGTATAGCAACAGCAAGGCCTGCGCCGAACTCATTACCGCGTCGTATCGCGACAGCTTCTTCAATGCCACGGATTTCGCGCGGCATCGCGTGGCGCTCGCAAGCGCGCGAGCGGGCAATGTGATCGGCGGCGGCGACTGGGCGCAGGACCGGCTCATCCCGGACATCGTCCGTTCGCTATCCGCGGGCGAGCCCGTCGCGATCCGCAACCCGGCGGCCGTACGGCCGTGGCAACACGTGCTGGAGCCGCTCGGCGGCTATCTGAAGCTCGCGCAGGCGCTCTATGAAAAAGGCTCCGAGTACGCCGGCGCGTGGAACTTCGCTCCAGACGACGCCGATACGCGGCCCGTGCAATGGATCGTCGAGCGGTTCTCGTCGCAATGGGGCGGCCATGCAGGATGGCGAGCGCAAGGCGACGACGCGAGGCATGAGACAAACGTGCTCAGGCTCGATAGCTCGAAGGCCCGCGAGTTGCTCGGCTGGCGACCCCGCTGGCAGCTTGCGCAGACGATCGACCGGATCGTCGAATGGCACCAGGCCTTTATTGACAGCGCCGACATGCATCGATTGAGTCACGCCCAGATTCGCGCTTACCTGGAGTAGATTCTTGACCTCGAACCTCGCACAGCTTCGCACGCAGATTCTTCAACTGGTCAACGAGTACGGCGCGCTAGCCGCCCGGACGCCGGAATTCATCCCCGGTGTCTCCACGGTGCCGCCATCGGGCAAGGTCATCGGCGCCCGCGAAATGGTGTCGATGGTCGACGCATCGCTCGATGGCTGGTTGACGACTGGCCGCTTCAACGATGCATTCGAACAGCGGCTGGCATCGTTCCTCGGGGTCGAGCACCTGATCACGGTGAATTCCGGATCGTCCGCGAACCTCGTTGCCTTCTCGACGCTGACGTCGCCGAAGCTCGGCGACCGCGCGATCCGCCCGGGCGACGAAGTGATCGGCGTCGCCGCGGGCTTTCCCACCACCGTCAATCCGGCGCTGCAGTTCGGTGCGGTGCCGGTATTCGTCGACATCGCGCTCGGCACGTACAACATCGATGCATCGAAGGTGGAAGCCGCGATCACGCCGAAAACGAAAGCGATCATGCTCGCCCATACGCTCGGCAATCCGTTCAATCTCGATGCGATCACGTCGCTCTGCAAGCGCCACCACCTCTGGCTGATCGAGGATTGCTGCGACGCGCTAGGCTCGACCTACGACGGCAAGCTCGTCGGCACCTTCGGCGATATCGGCACGCTCAGCTTCTATCCCGCGCACCACATCACGATGGGCGAAGGCGGCGCGGTTTTCACCAACAGCTACGAACTGAAGCAGATCGCGGCGTCGTTCCGCGACTGGGGTCGCGACTGCTACTGCGCGCCGGGCAAGGACAACACCTGCACGAAGCGCTTCTGCTGGAAGCTCGGCGAACTGCCCGAAGGCTACGATCACAAGTACACGTACTCGCATCTCGGCTACAACCTCAAGATCACCGACATGCAGGCCGCGTGCGGGCTTGCGCAGCTGGAGCGCGCGCCCCGCTTCATCGAAGCGCGCCGGCGCAATTTTGCGTGGCTCGCCGAGCGCCTGAAGACCTGCGAAGCGCAGCTCGTGCTCCCCACCGCGACGCCGAACGCCGATCCGTCGTGGTTCGGCTTTCCGCTCACGATCCGGCCGGAAGCCGGCGTGCGCCGCGTCGACCTGCTGACGTACCTGGACCAGGAAAAGATCGGCACGCGTCTCCTCTTTGCCGGCAACCTGACCCGCCAGCCGTACATGAGCGGGCGCCACTTTCGCGTCAGCGGCGAACTCACCAATACGGACATCGTGATGGAGAACACGTTCTGGATCGGCGTATTTCCGGGGCTCGGCGAAGCACAGCTGGAGTACGCGGCAAGCAGGATCGAAACGTATCTCGGCGTCAACTTCTGATGCCCGGCCCTTCGCCGCTCCCGGACCGGTCATGACGCACAGCCCCCGACGAGCGCTGCTCGCGATCGCGAATCGCCGCACCGGGGGCAAGGGCCTCCGCTTCCTGCTGATCGGCGGGTTCAATACCGCGTTCGCGTACTGCGTGTCGACCGGCCTCTATTACGCACTGACCCGCTGGCTCCACATCGTCGCGATCGGTGCGATCGCCAACGTCATCTGCATTACCGAGGCGTTTTTCGCGTACAAGCTGTTCGTGTTCCGTTCGAGCGGCGGCTGGCTGCGCGAGTACCTGCGCTGCTACGTCGTCTATGGGGGCAACGCGCTGATCGGCATCGCTGGGCTGTGGCTTTTCGTCAACGTGATCGGCGTGCCGTTCTGGATCGCACAGGGCGGGCTTATGGCCGCTGGCATGGTGATCTCGTACGTCGGCCACGACCGCTTCACTTTCAAGGGGGCACAGCGCGGATGAGCAACCGGAAACTGATCAGCATCGTCGCGGGCTGTTTCAACGAACGGGACAACATCGCGGAACTGCATGCCCGCATTACCGAGGCGATGCTTCAGGTACCGCAGTACGCGTACGAGATCATCCTGATCGACAACGCATCGACCGACGGAACGGTCGACGTGATACGCGCGATCGCGAAGCAGGACAAGCGCCTGAAAGCGATCGTCAACGTGCGTAATTTCGGTCACATCCGCTCGCCCTATCACGCGCTGCTGCTCGCCGGCGGCGATGCGGTGATCGGCATGGCGTCGGATCTGGAAGACCCGCCCGAACTGTTGCCCGAATTCCTCCGGCGCTGGGAACAAGGCTTCAAGATCGCGATCGGGGTGCGCAGGAAGCACGAGGAGCGCGGCATCAAGCCGCTGTTGCGCAAGGCGTACTACAAGCTGATCACACGCATCTCCGACGTCGAGCAGGTACAGAACTTCACCGGCTTCGGTCTGTACGACCGTGCGGTGATGGACATCCTGCGCGACATCGACGACCCCTACCCGTACTTTCGCGGCCTCATCTGCGAACTCGGCTTCCCGCGCTCCGAGGTGCCCTTCGACAAGCCGGTCAGAAAGCGCGGCATATCGAAGGGCACGTTCTTCGTGTACCTAGACAGCGCGCTGCTCGGCATCGTCAATCATACGAAGGCGCCGTTGCGGCTCGCAACCGTCATGGGTGTCTGCATGAGCGGCCTGAGCTTTCTGATGGGCATCTACTACCTCGTTCGCAAGCTGATGGCATGGAGCGAATTCCAGATGGGCATCGCGCCGCTCGCCATCAGCCTCTTCTTCTTCCTCGGCATGCTGTTCCTGCTCGTCGGGCTGCTCGGTGAATACATCGGCCTGCTCGTCACGCACACCGTGCGGCGCCCGATGGTCGTCGAACACGAGCGCATCAACTTCGAGAATAGCGATGCATGACATTCCGCACGGCTACTCGCTGTTTCGCGACGATCTGGAGCACGTCTGCCGGGAACTCGCGCCGGTCTGGTCCGAGCTGCGCGGCGCGCATCTGTTTCTGACCGGCGCCACCGGCTTTTTCGGCATCTGGCTGATCGAGTCGGTGCTCTGGGCGAACGACGCGCATCGGCTCGGCCTCACCGTTACCGCGCTCAGCCGCGCGCCCGAACACTTTCTCGACGCGCGCGCGCCGCATCTGCGCGACCACGACGCATTGCGTTTCGTCGAGGGAGACGTAACGGGCTTCGAGATGCCCGCGCAACCGTGCACGCACATCCTGCATGCCGCATCCGAAAGCAATGTGGACCAGCGCGCGGACTGGGCCGAACGGCAGTTGCGTACGTCAATCGACGGAACGCGTCGCGTGATCGAAATGGCCGTCCGGCATCAGTCGAAATCGATTCTGCTGACGAGTTCGGGTTCGGTCTATCTGCCGTCGGAAGGAAGCGACGGCACGCGATACGCCGAAGGTCCGAACGGGCTCGCCGACTACGCATCGGAGCGAACCGTCTACGGACAGACGAAACGCATGATGGAGATCATGACGGCCGCGGCCGCGCAACAGCATGGCTTCCATGCGCGGATCGCACGCTGCTTCGCGTTCGTCGGCCCGTATCTGCCGCTCGAGCACAACTACGCGATCGGCAACTTCATTCGCGATGCGCTGCATGGACGCACGATCGTCGTGGGCGGCGACGGCGCGCCGCTGCGCTCGTATCTCTACGCGGCCGATCTCGTCGTCTGGCTGCTCACGATCATGAGTCGCGGCCGCAGCGGCGCACCGTACAACGTCGGCGGCAACGAAGCCGTATCGATCCGTGAGCTCGCGCAGCGCGTCGCGAAGGCGGCGGGCGCGCCCGCGGATGCCGTCGTCGTCAAGGGCACGCCGGTGCCGGGCGCGGCGCCGTCCGCGTATCTGCCTTCGCTTGCGCGCGTCGAAGCGGAACTGGGTGTACGTGCCGCGATTCCGCTCGACGACGCGATTCACAGGACCCTGGCATGGCACGTCGCACGCGGCGAGCGGAGCATGACAGAAGCGCAGGCGTTCGCGCCATGCGTCAGACGCGCACGCGCGAACCCATGAAGGCCTCGATGTTGGGCGCAGACTAACTTTCGACCGGGCTAACCGAGATGACGATCAGTGTGGCGGACTATGTTTTCCAGCGCGTGGCCGAAGCGGGCGTCAAGGACGTGTTCATGGTGTCCGGCGGCGGCATCATGTACCTATGCGACGCGCTGGGCCGCGCGCCCGGTTTGCGCTACTGGTGCAACTACCACGAGCAGGCCTGCGCAATCGCTGCGGACGCGTATGCGCGCGTGAGCGAAAACCTCGGCGTGTGCCTCGTCACAACCGGCCCCGGCAGCACCAACGCGCTCACCGGGGTTGCTGGCGCGTGGGTCGATTCGATCCCTGTGCTCGTGATCTCCGGCCAGGTGCGAACGGCGATCATGGCGGATTACGGGCGCCAGCGTCAGGTCGGTCCGCAGGAAATCAACATCACGCCGATGGCGCAGCCCGTCACGAAGCACGCGGTGACGGTCACGCGCAGCGAGGACGTTCGCCATGAACTGGAGAAGTGCCTGTACCTCGCGCGTGCGAGCCGCCCTGGGCCTGTGTGGCTGAATCTGCCGCTCGATATCCAGTCCGCGATGATCGAGCCCGACGAGCAGCGCGGCTACGAGCCCGAGCACCGCGCGACGCCGAAGCTCGATCATGATGCGGTCGGCAAGGTGGCGGAACTGTTCGCAGCGGCGAAGCGGCCCGTCGTGCTGTACGGCAACGGCGTGGTGCTGGGCGGCGCGCGTCAGTCGTTCCGCAGGCTGCTGGAAGATCTGCGCGTGCCGGCAATGTCGACCATCAGCGCGCTGGACGTGCTCCCCGACGAGCATCCGTGCTTCCAGGGGCGCATCGGCCCCGGCGGCCAGCGTCGCGCGAACTTCGCGCTGCAGAATTCGGATCTCGTGCTCGCGATCGGCACCAGTCTGTCGATCTCCGCCATCGGCTTCAGCGACCAATTCGCACCGAAGGCAACAAAGATCCTCGTGAACATCGACGAGGGCGACCTCGAGAAACGCAACATCGCGATCGACCTGCCGGTGCTCGCGGATGTGAACGAATTCATCGCGGCGTTTCGCGCGCAGCTCGACGCACGCGGCGCGCTGACCGCGAGCAGGATGCCGCAACGCTGGCTCGACGCGTGCGCAATGTGGAAGCGCGAGTATCCGCCCATGCCCGCCGCTGAGCATCTGCAGAAGGAGCACGTCGACATCTACGCAGCGTACGACGAACTCTCGCGCCAGCTCGGCGACACCGACATCGTCGTGAGCGGCAACTCGCTCGACGGCTGCATCATCGCGTACCAGAACCATCGCGTGAAGGACGGACAGATCGCGTTCACGAGCGCATGCATGGGCGCGATGGGCTGGGACCTCCCCGCGCTCGTCGGCGCCTGCATCGCGGACGATCGCCGCCGCCGCGGTGTGCTCGTCACGGGCGACGGCAGCGTGATGTTCAACATCCAGGAGCTGATGTTCCTCGGTCACAACCGGCTGAACGCGAAACTCTTCATCAGCAACAACGACGGCTATCAAAGCATCCGCAACACGCAGACGCGTTTTTTCGATGGCCGTCAGGTCGGCACTGACGCGCATTCCGGCGTCGGCAATCCGGACTTCGAGCAGCTCGCCGCGGCGTTCGGGCTCAACTATCTGTTGATTTCGACGAACGCGGAACTGAAGGAATCGATCGCGCGCGTGTTCGACGACGATGGCCCGTGGATCGTCGAGATGAGAATCTCGCAGACGCAGCAGCGTTTCCGCGCGAGTTCGTACCGCAAGCCGGACGGCACGCTGGCGTCGCGCCCGATGGAAGACATGGATCCGCTGCTGCCGCGCGAAGAACTGGAACGCAACATGACCCTGTTCGACGACGACTAGCGAGATGCATCCGGGTTGCCACACGAGCGCCGCAAGGCCGCCGACTTCTGACAAGGAAACGCATGTCGTCCACACGGAAAATCCTGATCACCGGTGCCGACGGATTCATCGGCTCGCATCTGACCGAACATCTCGTCCGTGCGGGGCACGACGTTCGCGCGTTCGTGCTGTACAACTCGTTCAACTCGTGGGGCTGGCTCGACCGTTCTAGCGCCGAGATCCGCTCCGAGCTCGACATCTTCGCCGGCGACATCCGCGATCCGAACGGTGTGCGCAAGGCCATGGAAGGCTGCGACGTCGTGCTGCATCTGGCCGCGCTGATCGCGATTCCGTATTCGTATCACTCGCCGGATACCTACGTCGACACCAACATCAAGGGCACGCTGAACGTCGTGCAGGCCGCGCGCGATTCAGGCGCGCGCGTCGTGCACACGTCGACGAGCGAGGTCTACGGTACCGCGCGGACCGTGCCGATCTCCGAAGACCATCCGTTGCAGGGCCAGTCGCCGTACTCCGCATCGAAGATCGGCGCAGACCAGATCGCGCTGTCGTTCCATCGCTCGTTCGGCACGCCGGTGTCCGTGCTGCGTCCGTTCAACACCTACGGGCCACGTCAGTCAGCACGCGCCGTGATTCCGAGCATCGTCATGCAAATCGCGGACGGGCGACGCGCCATCAAGCTCGGCGCGCTGCACCCGACGCGCGATTTCAACTACGTCGCCGATACCGTGCGCGCATTCGAAGCCGTCATGCACTGCGACGCGGCGGTCGGCCAGGTGCTCAATGCCGGCAGCGGCTTCGAGATCAGCATCGGCGACACGGTCAAGCTGATCGCGGAAACGATGAACGCCGACATTCGCATCGAAACCGACGAAGCGCGGCTACGCCCGGAGCACAGCGAAGTAGAACGCCTGCTCGCCGATGCAAGCCGGCTGCGCGCGCTGACCGGCTGGAAGCCCGAACACGAAGGTCTCGACGGCTTTCGTCGCGGCATCGACAAGACCGTGCGGTGGTTCGTCGAACGCGACAACCTCGCCGGCTACAAGACTGGCATCTACAACATCTGAGCGATGACGCGCGCACACGACATCATCCGGATTGTTCGCGACGCATATGGCGGCGCGGATGGGCCGCTGCCACTGCACGCGCCGATCTTCGCCGGCAACGAGCTCGCCTATGTTCAGGCGACGATCGAGTCGACCTTCGTGTCGTCGGTCGGCGCGTATGTTGACCAGTTCGAACGCATGCTCGTGGAGATCACCGGAGCCGCGCATGTGATCGCAACGACGAACGGCACGACGGCGCTGCAGATGGCGCTGCTGCTCGCCGGCGTCGAGCCCGGCGATCTCGTGATCACGCAGTCGCTCAGTTTCGTCGCCACGGCAAACGCGATCGCGCATGCCTCCGCTACGCCCGCATTCGTCGACGTCGAGATGACAACGCTCGGCATGTCGCCCGACGCGCTGCGCGATTTTTTCGAGTGCGACTGCGAACGCGTGGCAGGCGGCGTCCGGCATCGCGCTTCAGGGCGGCGCGTGGCCGCCTGCGTGCCGATGCATGCGTTCGGCTTTCCGTGCCGTATCGACGAGATCGCGCGACTCTGCGCGCAGTGGCGCGTCGCGCTCGTCGAAGACGCCGCCGAAGCACTCGGCAGCTGGCGCGGCGCGCGGCATTGCGGCACGGCGGGACTGTTGGGCACGCTGAGCTTCAACGGCAACAAGGTCTGCACGACGGGCGGCGGCGGCGCGATCTTGACCCATGACGCGTTGATCGCAAAGCGCGCGAAGCACCTGACGACGACCGCCAAGATTCCGCACCGCTGGCGCTTCGAGCATAACGCGATCGGCTACAACTTCCGGCTGCCCAATCTGAACGCCGCGCTCGGCTGCGCGCAGCTCGAACAGCTTGACGCGTTCCTTGCGTTCAAGCGTGCACTGGCGCAACGCTATTGCAGCGCGTTCGACTCGGCCGGCATCCGCTTCCTCGTCGAGCCGCCGGACACGCGCGCGAACTACTGGCTGTGCGCGCTGCTGCTCGACGACGAGGCCGAGCGCGACGCCTGCCTCGATATCACCAACGACGCCGGCGTGATGACGCGTCCGGTGTGGGAGCCGCTGCATTCGCTGCCAATGTTCGCGCAAAGCCCGTGCGGTCCGCTCACGGTCACCCACGACGTCAGCCGGCGTCTGATCAACATTCCGAGCGGCGTGCGCGCGATGGAGCCGACATGAAGGACATTCTGCTGATCGGCGGCGGCGGTCATTGCAGGTCCGTCATCGACGTGCTCGAAGCGACCGCGGCGTGGCGCGTCGCGGGCATCGTCGAGCGTCACGACAGTCCGGTCCGGAATGTGATGGGCTACGAGGTGATCGGCTGCGACGAAGACCTCGCGGCATTGCGCGCGCACTGCGAGTTCGCGCTCGTCACCTGCGGACAGATCAAGTCGCCGGAGCCGAGGATGCGCCTCTTTCACGCGCTGAAAGCGGCCGGATTCACGCTGCCGGTGCTCGTGTCGCCGCGTGCCCACGTATCGCGCTCGGCAACGCTCGGCGAAGGCACGGTCGTCATGCATACGGCGCACATTGGGCCCGCGGCACGCGTTGGCGCGAACACGATCGTCAACACGCGCGCGTTGATCGAGCACGACGCCACGATTGGCAGTCATTGTCACGTGGCGACCGCCGCGGTCGTCAACGGCGGCGCGACGGTCGGCGACCGCAGCCTGATCGGCAGCGGCGCCGTGTGCCGCGAAGGCATCGCGGTGGGCGCCGACTGCGTCGTCGCGATGGGCGCGCGTGTCGTCAAGCCGCTGCCCGACCGCACGCTGTTCATCGGAGGACCCACGACGTGAACCCTACCTGCGCGATCATCGCGGAAGCCGGCGTCAATCACAACGGTTCGTTCGAGCTGGCCTGCCGCCTCGTGGATGCCGCTGCGAAAGCGCGCGCCGATTTCGTGAAGTTCCAGACCTTCAAGACCGAAAAGCTCGTCACCCGTCACGCGCCGAAAGCGGACTATCAGAAGCAAACGAGCGGCGCGAGCGAATCGCAGTTCGACATGCTGAAGCGTCTCGAACTGCCCGCGTCGGCGTTTCGCGAACTGGCCGCTTATTGTGACGAGCAAGGTATCGCGTTCCTGTCCACGCCGTTCGACATCGAATCCGCCATCTTCCTCGCCAGCATCGGCATGCAGGCATTGAAGGTCTCGTCGGGCGATCTCACCGACATTCCGTTCCTGCGCCAGCTGGGCGCGATGGGGCTGCCCATCATTCTCTCCACCGGCATGGCCACGCTCGGCGAAGTGGAAGACGCGCTTGAAGCGCTGGAAGCATCAGGCACATCGCTCGAACGCGTCACGCTACTGCACTGCACGACCGAATATCCGGCACCGGTCGAAGAGGTCAACCTGCGCGCGATGCTGACGCTGCGCACCGCATTTCCACGTGCATCGACCGGCTATTCGGATCACACCGAGGGCATCGACATACCGGTCGCCGCGGCGGCGCTCGGCGCGCGGGTGATCGAAAAGCACGTCACGCTGGATCGCGCGATGCCGGGTCCCGACCATCGCGCGAGCATCGAACCGCACGAGCTCAAGCGCATGGTCGACGCCGTACGACGCATCACGTCTGCGCTCGGCGATGGCCGCAAGCGCCCGTCGGCTTCCGAGCTGCCGAATCGCGTAGTCGCACGCAAGTCGATCGTCGCGAGCCGGCCGATCGAACAAGGCGAAGCGTTGTCGCCTGACAACCTGACCGTGCGCCGGCCAGGTTCGGGCATTTCGCCGGCGCAATGGGATCGTGTAGTCGGCACGCTCGCAACGCGCGCCTATGCCACCGATGAGCCGATCTGACATGAGCACACGGCTTCTCGTCATCGGCTACGGATCGATCGGCGCGCGCCACAGCAGGCTCGCGGCCGCACTCGGTGCGGACGTCGCGTGCGTGACGAAGCGTGCCGACGCGCCCTTCCCGGTCGCGGCGCGTTTCGCGAGCGTGGCCGATGCGATCGCCGCGTGCGACCCGCGGTATGTCGTGATCGCCAACGCCACCGGCCGCCACGCCGACACCCTGCGCGAACTGGATCGGGCCGGCTTCGGCGGACATACGCTCGTGGAAAAGCCGCTTTTCCGCGCGAGCGACGACATGCCGCTCGCGCGGGCGTTTCATACGTCGGTCGCGTACAACCTGCGCTTTCATCCGCACGTCCAGACGTTGCGCGACGCGCTCGCGCAGCGCCCGCTCTACAGTGCCTGCTTCTATGCGGGGCAATACCTGCCGCAATGGCGGCCGCATGTGGACTACCGCGCGTCGTACTCCGCGCGCCGCGAAGAGGGCGGCGGCGTGCTGCGCGACCTGTCGCACGAAATCGATCTCGCAATCTGGCTGTGCGGGCGCCCGCTTTCGGTTGCCGCTGTCGGTGGACATCTGAGCGGACTCGAAATCGACAGCGAGGACGTCTATTCGATGCTGTCGCGACACGAGCGCTGCCCCGCGGTGACGATCTCGCTCAACTATCTCGACCGCACGCCGACGCGCACGATCGCGATCAATGCACGCGATCTGAGCGCGAGTATCGATCTGGTCAACGGCACGTTGACGCTCAACGGCGAGATCACGCATTGCGGCGACGATCGCGACGCAACGTATCGCGCGCAACTGCAGGCGTGGTTCGACCGCGACGCGTCGTCGCTGTGCAGCTTCGACGAAGGATGCGAAGTCGTCCGCTTCATTGCAGCCGCGGAAGCAGCCGCGGCAGAACGGCGCTGGGTGGACCTGCCGCGCCTGTAACGACCACCAGGATGGATCGACACGAAACGATGCGCGCCATATCGGAACTGATGTCTCTGTCGGGAAGGACCGCGTTGATCACGGGCGGAGCCGGGCATATCGGCTCGGCGATTGCCGAGGCGCTGGCCGAGGCCGGCGCGACGATCGCGCTCGCGGACCGCACGCTGCCCGAACTCGAACGAAGCGCGGCGCAGCTACGCCGGTCGGCGTCCGCGACGGTTGCCACATTCGACGTCGAACTCGCGGACGAAGCGAGCGTGCGCGCGCTGCCCGGCCGCGTTGCCGGACAGTACGGCGGCCTCGACGTGCTCGTGAACTGCGCGGCGTTCGTCGGCACCACGCAGCTCGAAGGCTGGGCCGTGCCGTTCGAACAGCAGCTGAGCGCAGCGTGGCGCGCGGCGTTCGAGGTCAACGTCACCGCGGCATTCGAACTCGTGCAGCAGGCGCTGCCGTGGCTTAGGCGCTCCGGCAAAGGCGCGGTGATCAACGTGTCGTCGCTGTACGGCGTCGTGGGTCCGGACTGGCGGCTCTACGAGGGCACGACAATGGGCAATCCAGCCGCCTACGGCGCAAGCAAGGGCGCGCTGACGCAACTGACGAACTGGCTCGCGACGACACTCGCGCCCGACGTGCGCGTGAATGCGATGAGCCCGGGCGGCGTGTGGCGCGACCAACCTGCCGCGTTCGTCGAGCGCTATACGCAGCGCACGCCGCTGCGCCGCATGGCGACGGAAGAGGACTTCAAGGGCGTCGCGCTGTTCCTCGCAAGCGATCTGTCGAGCTACGTCACCGGCCAGAACATCGTCGTCGACGGTGGCTGGTGCGCATGGTGAGCCATGAGTGATCGCGACGACGTCTCGACGCTGACACCGCCGCGCGCGAACGCGGACGCCGTCGCGCCGCAACGCGAGCGCGACCCGCGGCGCACGCCCGCGCGGCTGTGGTCGCTCGTGACGTGGATGCGATGGACGCCTATCGCGTTGATCGCGATCTTCGGCGGCACCGCGCTGATCGCGTGTAATCCGGGCTACTTCTGGGACGACTGGGTGTGGCGTTTCCAGCCACCCGCGCAGAGCATCCGCATCGGCAAGGAGCTGGGCATCTTCTGGGGCGGCTATCTGACCAACGCGATCAACGCGACCGCCGATCCATCGCTGACGATGCGCGCAACCGCGCTCGTCGCGTGGGTCGTCGCCGGTGCGGTCGCCGCGTACGTGCTGCACCGGCAGCGCGTGGTGTCCCGCGACGATGCAATCCAGCTGTTCCTGATCTACGCCGCGACGCACGTTGCGTCGATCCGCTTCCTCACGAGCGTCGCGATGTACAACGTGTATATCGCGTCCTTCTGGACCGGATGCGCGCTGCTGCTGGCTTCGCCCGGCCGGCGCGGACACCTGCTGGCGAGCCTGCCGTTCTTCTTCTTTTCGTTCTATCTCAACTCGCTGATCGTGCTGTTCGTCGCGGTGCTCGTGCTGCTGGCGGCGCGCGATGTGGGCAAACAGATCGATGCGCGCGCGTGGTTGCCGGATTGGCGAAATCTGTACGCGCATCGTCGCGACGTACCGGCGGCACTGCGCGCGATTGTGCGCGAAGCGCGCGCGCCGCTTCGCCGGTTCGCCGCGCACAACGCGGCGCTGCTCGCGCTACCGTTCGTGTTCGCGCTGGTGAAGCGGCTCACGAGCGTCAAATCGACGCTATACGGCGACTACAACGACATCGACCGGCGCATCCTGATCTCGTCGCTCGTCGACTCGTTCCGCGCGATCCGGCCGGTGCTGCGCGACTATTTCGCGATCTCGTCGCGCGGCGTTCCTCATCTGATGCTGGCGGCCTGCGGTGTGCTCTGCTTCCTGCTGCTGCGCATCGCGCCGCGGCGGCAACGCCGCACCACGCTGCGCGCCGCGCTCGCCCAGGCCGCGCTCGGCTGGGTGCTGTTCGCCGCGGCCACCTATCCGTACCTGATCGTCGGCAAGGCGCCGGAACTGCCGAACTTCTACGAAAGCCGCAACGTGCTGCCGGCGCTTGCCGGGCTCGCGCTGGTG
The DNA here is from genome assembly GCF_003443895.1 of Paraburkholderia phosphatilytica. Lineage (GTDB taxonomy): Bacteria > Pseudomonadota > Gammaproteobacteria > Burkholderiales > Burkholderiaceae > Paraburkholderia > Paraburkholderia phosphatilytica. Next base: position 80,293 of record NZ_QQOA01000019.1, read on the forward strand.
CTGATCTCGTTCGCGAACCTCCTCGATCTGGCGTTCGCGAAAGTCGCCCTGCTGCGCGGCTTCGGACGCGATCTGCTGCTCGGCTACGTGATCGGCGCGTCCATAGGCAGCGGCATTGTCACCGGGCTCGACCTGTGGCGCGACTGGATCCGTCAGAGCGCGATCATGGCGTTCATCCGCACGCACGAAGCGCCGCTCGCGGACGTCCGCACCTTCGTATTCGACGACGCCGCGTATCGCATCGGCGACCGCAAGGTGTGGAACTACGAATACACGGGCAATCTGGTCGCCGTCTATCGCACGCGCGAACGGCTCGGCGTCGCGGTCGACGAGTACGCCACCTGGCCGCCGAAAGTCGAAATCGTCGCGAACGAAGCGTTGCGCAAGCGCTTCAACTTCGGCGACTACCAGTTCGACAGACCGCACGCGATCATCACGGTCCGCAACGGCATCATCCCGCTCACCGAACCGCGCGTGCTTGCAGTGGTCGGCGCCTACCTGCGCGGCGTGCCGTGGCAGCGGCAGCTCGGCGATTACATCGATATCAGCATGGCGTACGAACACGTGGAAGCGGACGCACGCGTCGCCGAGGCGTTCGACATCGCGAACGCGCTGGCTGCGTACAAACGCGACCATGGCCAGTATCCCGCTACGTCGGTGGCGCCCGCGAACGGTGTGCCCACCCACACGCTGCTGCCTACGGAGCGCATCGGGCCGCCTATCGTGCGCGGCGACATTCCGGGGCTGTTCCCCGGCTATCTTGCGCGCATGGCGTCGATGGCCCCGCATCCCGCCGGCGATCCGACCTGGCTGTACATGTCCGATGGCGTCGATTTCAAGCTCGTGTTTGCGGACCCGCCGGATTTCGCGTATGCGAAGCAGGCGCATCCGGCACTGATCGATCCGATGCGACCGGCCTACGGCACCTGGACGTTCGGTGCGAAAACCTGGTGAGGCCATCACGACTACCCGACACAGGATTCACGCTATGCGCACGATTTGCGTCTTCACCGGTACCCGCGCTGAGTACGGTCTGTTGCGGCCGCTGATCCGCGCGCTCGAGGCCGCGCCGGACGTGACGGTCAGGCTGCTCGTCAGCGGTTCGCATCTGGCCGGCGCGCACGGAGCGACGTGGCGGGAGATCGCGAGCGACGGCATCCGGATCGACGAACGCGTCGAGGTGCTGATGGACAGCGCGACGGAAGCGGGCGTGCACACCGCGATGGGACTCGGCATGATCCGCTATGGCGACACGTTCCAGCGGATCGCGCCGGACCTGCTGGTGCTGCTAGGCGACCGCTACGAAGCGTTTGCCGCGGCCGCCGCCGCAACCGTGTGCGGGATTCCGATAGCCCACCTGCAAGGCGGCGAACTCACGTATGGTGCGATCGACGACTCGTTCCGGCATGCGATCACGAAGCTGAGCCATCTGCACTTCACGAGCACCGAAGCGTATCGAACCCGCATCATCCAGCTCGGCGAAGGGCCGGATCGCGTGTTCGCGGTCGGCGCGCTGGGCGTCGAAAACATCCGCACGCTGGACCTGTATGACGAAGCGGACACCGCGCGCCGACTCGATCTCGAACCTCGTCGCCCGTATCTGCTGGTGACATTTCATCCCGCCACGCTATCGAACCGCGCGCCCGATGCGCAGTTGAGCGGCCTGCTCGATGCGCTGGACCGCTTTCCGGATTACGCCGTCGTGATGACCGGCGCGAACGCGGACGCGGGCGGGCTCGCGATCAACCGGCTGCTGGCCGAACACGCGGCGCGTCGAAGCGGGCGCTACTGCTTCTTCATGTCGCTCGGAACGCAGCTGTATCTGTCGGCCGCGCGGCACGCCGCGGCGGTGGCCGGCAATTCGTCGAGCGCGATCATCGAGGTTCCGTCGCTCGGCGTGCCGAGCGTGGACATCGGCCCTCGCCAGGCGGGACGCACACGCGGCGAGAGCGTCATCTCATGCGGCGAAGACGCGGCCGACATCGCCGAGGCGATCGGCCGCGCGCTCTCCCCCGAGTTTCGACAGCTCACCGCGCGCGCGGCCAATCCGTACGACAGGCCGGGCACGACCGAGCGGATCGTCCGCGAACTCGTATCGCGGGATCTGGCCGGCTTGCGCTGCAAAACCTTTCACGACCTTCGGTAGCAACTCGAATCCGGGACACCGGCACTGGGAGCACTTGCAATCATGAATCCATCATTGATCAACCCGTCATTGCTTCGAACCCGACCCACGTACGGCAGCCTCAGCGACGCGCGTGAGAGCCGCATCGACCGGTTGAAGATATCGCTCGACGACAGCATGTCAGAGGTCGTCAGCCGCATCCAGGCGAGCGGATCGCTGGGATGCGCACTGATTTACGACGGCGCGGGACGCTTCGTCAACATTGTCACCGACGGCGACGTGCGGCGCGCCTTTCTCGAAGGCAAACGGCTCGACGCCACCGCGCGCGACATTCACGAGGTCAAGAAAAAGACCTCGCGGCCGCTGCCGGTTACGGCGCACATCGGCTCGACGCACGCCGAACGGATCGCGCTGTTTCGCCGCTATTCGCTGCGCCAGCTGATTCTCGTCGACAGCTTCGGCGCGCCGGTCGACATCGTCGATCACGAGAGCATGAATTCTTCGCCCGCCTATGTGAACCGGCCCTTCACGGCGGTCGTGATGGCAGGCGGTTTCGGCACGCGGCTGCGGCCGCTCACCGAAGATACACCGAAGCCGATGCTGCATGTGAATGGACGTCCGATGCTGGAAATCAGCATCGAGAAGCTGGTCAGCTATGGCGCAAGCCGCATCTTCATCTCGACGCACTACCTGCCCGAGAAGATCGTCGATCACTTCGGCAACGGCGAACGCTTCGGTATCCCGATCGACTATCTGCACGAAGACGAGCCGCTCGGCACCGGCGGCGCGCTATCGCTCCTGCCCTGCCGCGACGACACGACGCTCGTCTTCAATGGCGACATCCTGACCAACCTCGATATCAGCATGTTCCTCGCGTACCATCTGCGCAGCGAATCGGCGCTGACCATCGCCGCGACGCAATACAGCTTCCAGGTGCCGTTCGGCGTCGTCAGCACCACGGATTCGCAGGTCGTGCATATCGACGAGAAGCCGAAGTTCAGCTTTCTGATCAACAGCGGCATCTACTTCCTGTCGCCGCGCGTGTTCGCGACGCTGCCGAGGAACGGCGCCTACCATATGACCGACGTCGCGCACGAGCAGATCCGCCGCGGCGTACGCGTATCGTGCTTTCCGATCTTCGAGCACTGGCTGGACGTGGGCCGCCCGAGCGACTATGACCTTGCCGCGAAACTGTTCTGAGCACGCATGAGCGCGCAGGAAACCGTCTCGCTGCCCGGCCGGCGCTTGCGGCCCGAGCTTGCGTCGATCCTCGCGCTGCGCGTCTGGCAGGCAGGCGCGGGCCTCGTCACGACGGTGCTCGCGGTGCGCTTCCTGACGCCGGAACTGCAGGGCTGGTACTACAGCTTCGCGAGCGTCGCGTCGCTCTATACGCTGTTCGATCTCGGGCTTTCCACCGTGCTGCTGCAGGTCGCCGCTCACTCATTCGTCGGGCTGCGCTGGACCGCCGGCAACCGGCTCGAGGGGGCGCGCCAGACCCACTTCCGGTCGCTGCTGCGCAAGTCGGTGCGCTGGTATGCAATCGCGGCGATCGCGTTCCTGCTCCTGCTGTTGCCTGGAGGCTGGCTGTTCTTCGGCGCGAAGGCCCCGGCCGGCTTCGCATGGACGTCGTGCTGGCTCGTGCTCTGTGTATTCACCGCGGGCGGCCTCGTCGTGCTGCCGTTTCTCGCGGTACTGGAAGGTAGCGGGCAGATCGCGCAGGTGTATTCGGTGCGGCTCACGCTCGCGGTGCTCGGCTCGGTCGCGTGCTGGTCGACGCTTGCCGCCGGCGGCGGCCTGTGGGCCGTCACGACGATGCCCGCGATGGCGCTGTGCGTGCCGCTCCTGTGGCTCGCGCAACGTCATCGGCCGCTCGTCGCGATCGCATGCGGCGCACCCGACGAGACGTATCGGTGGCGGCGCGAAGTCTGGCCGCTGCAATGGCGGCTGGGCGTCAACTGGCTGTGCGGCTACCTGCTCACGCAGATCAACATCCCGATCCTGTTCCATACCCAGGGTCCGGTGGTCGCGGGGCAACTGGGCCTGTCGCTCGCGATCGTCAACATGCTGGGACTCGTGGCGCAGTCCTGGCTGCTACGCCACGTGCCCGGCATGGCAAACGCCGCGGCCACGCGCGACTGGCGACATCTGGACCGTCTGTTCTCGCGCGATTTCGGCGTCACCCTGGGCGTATTTGCAGCGGGCGCGACCGCCATCCTCGTTCTGGCGTGGCTCATGGCGCCGCTGCCGGTCATGCGTCGCCTGCTGCCGTGGCCGCAACTGCTCGGGCTCTTCGTGTTCGCGTTCGCCAGCCAGTTCACCGGCGGCCTCGCGCTGCATCTGCGCAGCTTTCGCCGCGAACCGTTCGTCTGGCTCACGGTGGTGGGCACCTCGATCACGGTGCCGGCCGCCTTCTATGCATCGCTGCACTATTCGTCCGCCGGTCTCGTCGCCGTGCTGGTCACCTTGAACTGCGCGCTGAACCTGCCGGCGGCCATCGTCATCTGGCGTCGCTGCAACATGACATGGAGAACCACGGCATGAACGCAGCGACTTCGCCGAAGCTGACGATCGCAATTCCTACGTTGGATCGCGCGCGGTATCTGCGCATGAATCTCGACAGGCTGCGGGACGAGATGCCGTCGCTGCCAGCGGGCAAGGTCGACATTCTCGTGTCAGACAACCATTCGACGGATGAGACGACCGAGGTCGTCGCGCGCGCGGTGGAAGCGGGGCTGCCCGTTCGCTACATCCGCAACGAAGAGAACCTGGGCTCCGATGCGAATATCGCGCAGTGCTTCAACGAAGCGCGCGGCGACTACGTGCAGATCATGGGTGACGACGACCTGTACGTACGCGGCACGCTCGCGCGCGTCGTCGCGCTGCTCGAAGCGGACAACTACGGCGTGCTGTGCCTGCGTCCATTCGGTTACGACAACGACCCCGATGCGGAATATCCAGGCCGCGCCGGCGCGATGCGCGAATACACGGAGGCGGGACGATTCCTGCGCGCGGTCGGCCCGCTCATCACGTTCATTTCGGCCATCGTGATCAACCGGCGCATCCAGGCCGACGTCGACGCGCGCCAGTTTTGCGGCTGCAATCTGGTGCAGGTTCATCTCGCCATGCGTGCCGCGATTCTCGCGAACAAAAACGCGTACGTGACCGAATACATGCTGGCCTGCAAGCGCAATAATTCCGGAGGCTATGGTGCGCCGGATATCTTCGTCGAACGTCTGGGCGGCATTCTCGACAGCTTCCGCGGAAAAGGACTGACCCAGGACGATATCCGCGACTTCGAAACGCGGATGCTGCTGTCGCACCATCCGTTCTATCTGCTGCGCCGGCGCATTGCCGAGCGCGGCAGCCTGCACGATATGTACGAACGTTTCCACGCGAGGTTCGCTCGTCGCCCGCTGTTTCACCTCTGGGTGGCGCCGATCATGCGGCTGCCTCGTCCGGCCGCCCTGCTGTGGGGCATCGTCACGACCGTGACGGGGCGCGTGCTGAACGGCGAACTGCGCCGTGGACTCAAGTTCGCATGGCATCGCCTGATCCGGCGAACGCAGGCGCGGCCGTAACGACGATGCGCCGAGTCACTGCAGCATGAACGTCTCATACTCGAGCACGTCGAGCTTGCGATCGAGCAGATAGAGACTCGCCAGCACGACGACGAGCAGCGAACCTGCGAACCCGTAGCCATACCACGCCGGATTTAGCGCGAGCGTGACGCTGGTCAGGATCACGTTCAACACCACGAAGCCGCCGACGAGCCCCGTGACGATAGGCCGCCGGTCAAGATAGAAGAACACGTTGATCACGCCCATGAACACCACCTGCAGGCTGGCGGCGATCACGTCGACATACAGCAGGGGCAGATACAGCGCGGAAATACGCAGCCATGCGAGCACCACCGCGCCCGCGGCGAACAGCAGCATCGCGGCAATGGTCTGCACCTTGATGATTTCCCACAGCCCGATGCGCAGCGCCTCGACCATCGCGTTGCGCATCCGCTCGATGTGCTGCAACGACGCCCCTTCGCGCACGGCGTCGTAGAACGCGTCGTAGTATTCGACGAAATCGGTCTCGATGCGCAGCAGGAACACCGCCATGCCCGGGATGATCGCGAGGTACGCGAGAAACACCGGGATGTCGTAGATGATCGACGCATGCAGTGGCCCGATCACCGGCTGCCCGGTACCGGGTGCGTACCAGAACATGAACTTGTCGATCCAGATGCCGAGGTTGTACAGGAAGCCCGTCCACATCAGCGACGGATAGCGGTAGCGCTTCTGGAACACCTCGAACGAGATGAAATGGTCGCTACGGTAGTCGCGGTAGATCAGCGTGAGGAGCCCCGCGAGCAGCACCGTCTGCCCGAGCACGAAGCCGCTCATCAGGCCGTTCAGGCGGAAGCGGTTCAGCGTGAGCGCGGCGCCAGTGGTCAGCGCATAGCCGATCAGGAACACGACGATGATCGACATGTACTGCTTCATGCCCGACAGGAAGATCGTCGCGATCCAGATGTTCGCGACGATCACAAAGCCCGCGAGCATCAGCAGCCGGTAGCCCGCCGTCTGCTGCGGAAACAGCAGCCACACGGCGAGAACGCCGAGCACTGTGGCGGCGACCGTCACGACGAACGCGACCGCGTGGAAGTTCGGCAGCACGAGATCGTCGCGCTTCTCGAACAGACGGTCCGACGTGAAGCGCGTGTACGCGAGCTGCAATGGCCCCGTCAGCACGAGCGACACCGAAATCAGATACGTGACCGACACCTGGAACTGCGTGATTAGCGAGGTGGGCAGCACGAACGGCAGGCTCAGCACGCCGATCATCAGAATGCCGACGATCGACAGGATCCACGGGCCGGAACTGATCAGCCCCGCGTACGTGTATGCCTGCATCATCCCCAGCAGCGTGTCGCGCCGGAGCATCTTGCGCAGTTCGAAACCGATGCCGGCCATTCAGGCCTCCTCGCGGCCATGCGCCGCGTGAGCTGGATCATGAGCATGTGCATGCGCCGCCGTGTCTTCCGCGTCGGCGAGATCGGGCAGCGCGGTCAGGCGCTGATACAGCGTGCGATACGAGCCGATCATCTGCTCCTGCGTGTAGTAACGCTCCACGCGCGCGATGCCCGCCCGTTGCGCCGCATGCCAGTTCGCTTCCGCGAAGAGATCGAGCGCGGCGTCCGCAAGCGCGCGCGGATCGGCGATCTGCACGACGCGGCCGGCCGCGCCGAGCGCCGCATCGTCGCCTTCGAGTCCGTAGATCAGCTGCCGGCACGAACCGACGTCGGTGGTGACCGACGGCACGCCGGCCGCGAACCCTTCGAGCACGACGAGTGGTAACGCCTCGGAGATCGAGCTCAGCACCAGCACGCCGCATTTCGGCAGCAGTTCGTCGATCTTCTGGAAGCCGAGAAACTTCACCTTGTCCTGCAGGCCGAGACTCTCGACGAGCGCGCGGCACTCCGACGCATACGACGGGTCTTCATCCTCCGGACCCGCGATCCACGCTTCGGCATCGGGCATTTCGCGCACCACGGTCAGCATCGCACGCACGAAGGTCTTGATGTCCTTGATCGGCACGACGCGCCCGATCAGGCACAGTGTCTTCGGTACGCCCGGCGCGCGTTGCGCGCGCAGCGGCGCGAGCCGTGTGAGGTTCACGCCGTTCGGAATGCTCGCGGTCTTTGCATCGGGCGCGCCATCGATGATCTGCCGGCGCCGGTTGCCTTCGTACAGCGCGATGATGTCGTGCGCCGCGTCGTAGCACACGCGCCCGAGCGTTTCGAAGAAGCGCACCCACAGGTCGCGAAAGTAGCCGATCTGCGCGACGTCGCGCTCGAAGATCGTGCGGTTGTCGCGAATCCACTGGCTCTGGAACAGATCGATCTTGCGTTCCTTCGTGTAGATCCCGTGTTCGGATACGAGCAGCGGCCGCCCGTGACGATAACGTGCGAGCGCGCCGAGAAAGCCCGCATAACCCGTCGATACCGTATGGAATACGCGCACGTCCGGCAACCCCTCGGCGATCTGCGCAAGCTGCCATAGCGGCTTGTGCATGATCCGCACGGTCCAGAAGTAATCGACGAACGATGGGTCCGTACAGAACTGCCGGTACTGGTCCGTGAGATAGGCCCACGCTTCCTTCGAATAGAGAAACGCGTCTTCGCCGAGCGCGCCGCCTGGCCGCAGATCGGCGAGCATGTCCTTCAGCATGCGTCCCGCGGCGTTGCGCATCGCCGGGTTACGCAGATGCTCGTGCAGTTCGGCGGAGCGCCCGAACGCGTGCGCGTCGCCCTGCTGTCGCTGCACCATCGGCGGCGGCGGGAAGTCGTACAGGTAGTGGTTTTCGAGATGCACGACGTTGTCCGGCAGCGGGTACGACTGCTTCGGATAGTCCTGCGGCCGGCTGCCGAGAAAGCACAGCGCGAACGTGTACTCCGGAAACGCGCGGATCACCTGGTTGACCCAGCTCGACACGCCGCCGCTCACGTATGGAAATGTGCCTTCCAGCAACAGCCCGATGTCGGCCGATTGCGCGCGCGGCAGGTCGTTCGGATAGCCAGCGCTGGTCGCCGCGTTGGTCTTCGCGCTGGTCGTCTTGTTGGCGGATGTGCTCATCGCATGGCGTATCGTGAATCACGCGCCGCGCGGGCGCGGCTGAGGTTTGAATACTGGGCGCGGCGCTGGCGCGGGCGTGGCGCGCGGATGCCAGAATTCGAGCACCGGCCGCATCGTCGGAAGCGTGCCGTGCTGGCCGATCTCCGCGAGCAGTTCGCGCACTCGCGCGTACTGGCGGCGCAGATACGCGGCCTCGGCGAGATACGGCAGCATCCGTTCGCGCGGAAAACCTTGATCGATCGCCCGCTGCAGCAGCGTCTCCGCCGCATCGAGATCGCGCCGGTCGAGCGCGAGACGGCCGCGCAGTCGCCAGAGCGATGCGTCGTCCGGCCCGTCGGCCAGTGCCGCGCTCGCGTACGCATCCGCCTGATCGGCGGCGTTGCGGTACACGTCGCCCGTCACGAGGTTCTCGTAGATCAGCTCGCTGTACAGCTCGGCGAGCGCCTTGTTCGCGCGGCGCCGTGCGACACCCGTGGCGGACCGCTGATTCTTGCCGTCGAGCTTCGCGCGCTCGGCGAGAATGCGCTGCGTCAGCAGCTTCTCGCGGCTGTCGAGAATGCCATACGCGAGCAGGCGAATGTCGTCCAGCGGATCGGCGAGCATGCTTTGCAGCAGCGGCGAGACGGTACGCACCGGCATCGACTGCATCGCGAGCAGCGCGGTCATCCGAAACGACGTGGACGCATCCGCGTTCTGCAGTTCCGCTTTCAGCCGCGCGCCGCGGCCGTACGACACGGTGCCCATCAGGCTCGACGAAAACTCGGGTTCCTCGACGCGCTCGATCGGCAGATTGCGGTCGCGATGTCGCAACGATGCCGCAACCGCGAGCGAACCCAGCGTGCACAGCAGTCCGCCAAACGGCACCGCAAAATACAGCACCCACAGGTATGCGAACACCGAGCGCTTCGGCTGACGGTAGCGCGCAGGCAACACCCAGCCGGTGCCGAGCGCGAGCACCACGGCAGCAAGCGCGTTGATCGCGAGGCACAGCAGCAGCAAGCCGGTGTTGCTGTGCGTCTGTGCAGCGGGCAGCGCAACGACCTCGGACGGCAAGCCGGCCAGTACATCGGCGGATGGGTCCACGATGCTGCGCGCGGCGAGCACCGCGACGCCGATCTGCAGCGTCACGCCGACGATGTTCGCGATCACGCCGAGCCAGAAGCGGGCGCGGCGCTGGCCATTGCTGCCGCTATCTGGCGGAGGCAGAGGCGGAGGCGGCGATGCCAGCGGTTCGCGCGCGGTTTCAGAGGCGGACATCGCAGCGCTCCAGCAGACGACGCAACGCATCGAGCGCCGCATCGGGCGGCACCGATATCGCATGCACGGCGACGTGCGCCGACTCGAAATCGACGCCGTATTGCGCGCGCATGCTCTCCTCGATCCGCAGCAGATAGCCGTCCACCGCGCCTTCGCCCGACAGCGGCATCAGCGTGAGCATCGCGAGATGCTGGTCGTCGCGGATCGCCCATTGCGCGTCGAGCGCGCGGCGCGTGCGCAGCAGGTTCTGGAACCACGTCTGGCTGCGCTCGTCATTGTCGAACACCAGCGCGACAAGCGACGACGCCACGCCCGAATCGCGCGTCAATCGCACGAGCCGCGCGTAGTCGAGCGCGAACTCGTACGGGCACGACGGCAACGCCTGCACGATTTCGCGCGTGACCGCAGCATGCCGCACGCCGTCCGAATAGAAGTGGCACAGCACGAGCAGGAACTGCAGGTTGTCGTTGTTGAGCGCGAGGAACGGCATGCTGTGCACGACGAGCAGACCGATCGGCTCCTTCAGCGCATCGACGAGCGGCACACACACCACGTATGCCGACCGCGCGGCCTGCTGTTGCGTGGCCGAACCGACGTGCACCAGCGTGCGCGATTCGAGCGCTTCGAGCACCAGCGGGTCTTCGACATCGAGCTCGAACGGCTGGCCGATGCTCGCGGCCGGCTCGCTTAACGCGTTGCCGCCGCGCCATGCATAGATGCGCGCGCCATCGAACTGGCACGCCTGCGCGGCGGTTTCAAGAAACGCCTGCGCGCCGCGCAACGTGACGTCGCCCTGCTGCGCGGGCGTCGCGTCCTGCAGGAACGCGAGTTGCCGCAGCCGTACGAGCGAATCGCGCAAGGTGGCCGGACGGCTCATCAGGTCCTGTTCGAGCCGTTCGTGCGACAGGCGCAGCATGAACTGGTTGCGCGTGAGGATCGACAGCCGTTCCGCGAGGTAGTCGTTCGCGACGCGCGCCTGCCGCAGCCGCGTGGTCCAGATGTCGCCGAACTGCCCACATAGCAGCGTGAGCGCGAAGCCGCCGAAGAAGAAGCCGACCGGAAACACGCGCGCGCCGCGCTGCTCCAGCGTGCTAGCGATCGAACCGAAGTGGGTCACGGCCACGTCGCCGCCGGGATAGAACACATACCAGGCAGCGAGCAGGATCAGCCCGGAGCAGCCGCCGATGATGCTGCCGTAACGCAGCGCGATCACCACCGGCACGATCCAGGTCCACACGAAGCCGGTATGCATCAGCAGCGGATTGTGCGGCGCGAACAGCGCACAGATCGCGATCTCGCCGACCGTCGCGACGATCGTCTCGACGAGCGCCACGATGCGCCGCCGCATCACCCCGCGCGACGGCGCGATCCATTGCGCCCAGCGCGAGCCGGCGCCGACGCTCTGTTGCTGGCGTCGTCGCAGTCTCGAGCGGGCTGGCACGTCATCAGGAACGCGTGTGTTCATGCTCTGCCCTGACCGGTTCGCGTAAAGGAAAGGCTGCGCGCATCGGCTCGCCGCGTCAATGCGCGAGCTGCGACAGCAGTTCGCGTTCGAGCTTCTGCGCGACGCCCGACACCGCATCGCGGCTCCAGCCGGTGCGACTGCCCGTGCCGCTCCAGATCACCTTGCCGCTTTGCACGTCGATCACGTCGAACGTGATGCCGACTGCCGGCTCGCCGTCCACGCCCACCTTGTAGCGCCACTCGTTGACCGCGCCGGTCAGCGCGTAGTGCGCGTTCTGCTGGCGCGCCCACGTGAGCGCCGCCTGCTGCTGGTCGGGCTTCGCGGGGTCGAACAGCGTCTCGTCGTCGCTCGACGCCGGATAGCGCGCGAGGTTCGTGTAGCCATACGACGTCATCAGGCTCTGCGCGATCGACGCGGCGCGCTGGCCCGCCTGCGGCGTCTCCGTGTTGTTCGCGAGCGGCAGCAGCGCCCACGTATCGGTTTTCGAGAGCTGCGGCGCGCTGCTGCGATCGACGACCGCGCAGCCGCTCAACGTCCCTGCCAGCACCAGCGCCGCCGCGGTCATCCAGCCGGCCGCGCGTGCCGAGCTGCGCGTGCGTATGCAGGTGCGGGGCCGCGCTTCGATGTGTGTCTGTTCCATCTCGTTCTCCATTCGTCGTGCTGGTTCAATACAGATAGCGGTACCGCACACCAATTTCCTTCACCGATGATGAGTTCGTCGCCGATACGCCCTGATACAGGCCGTACACGAGCATCTGGTCATCGCCGAACACGCTGCCCGCGACGCCGAGCATCACCGCGCCCGACCATCCCGCGCGCGAGTCGCGTATCGGGCCCGCCGAGAACATTGGCCGCCATGCCTTGCTGTAGCTCTCGGTCAGGTCATCGCCAAACGAAAACAGGAGGCCCGCCTGAGTGAAGGTCTGCGGCATGAACGACTGCGCGTCGAACGCCGTGCCGACCGGCAGCAGTTGCCGAAGCTGCGTGCCCGGCGTGCCGTCCGCGCTGTACTGGCCATGTGCGACGACCGCGCGCACCGTGTAGTCCGGATAATCGACGCGCAGCTTGTAGCCGCCGTTCAGCTCGAACAGCTGGCCGCTGCCGAGATAGCCACAGTCCTGCCCGTGAAAGCGCGCGTATTCGTAGCGTCCGCCCGTGAACCAGTGCGGGTCGAAGCGCCACGTGAGGCCCGCCGATGCGAAGTCCTTCGTGCCGCCCACCTGCAGCTGCGTCGTTTCGGTGGCGAGCTGGTGATAGCCGAGCGCATAGGCGAACGTGAGCGACGGCGTAACGTTGAGCGTGCCTTCGAGCTTCGCTTCGGTAAACGAATCGAGCGCGTCGCGCTGGCCGAGCGTCACGTGCTCCTCGTCGTTCTGCCCTTCATGGGTGTACACCCCTTCCGCCAGCCGGTCGTTCTTCGGCACCGTCGGCAGCGTCGTGCCGTCCGACGACTGCTCGCGCTGCATCAGACGCAGCTGCAGCGACTGCGTATCGCCGAGACGCATGCCCGCCGTCACCGATTGTTCGTTGAAACGCAGCGGCCCCTGGTCGACGTAGCGCTGCGCCGCCGCCACCGACTGCGCGTTGCGCAGCAACTGCTCCTTCAAGAGCGGCTGGATCGTCTGGTTATCCGGCAGGCGCGACGCGGCATCGAACGCGTCGGTCTGCGCATCCGCGTAGCGGCCAGTCAGCGCTTCGGCATCCACCTTGTTCTCGCGCGGAATCAGGTCGGGCACGCTGTCGAGCAGGCGCGTGAGCGTGACGACGTCGCCATCGTTGATCGCGAGCTGCGCTTGCGCATACACCGGGCGCGTGCTGCGATCGACGTACTGCTTCTCGAGCCACAGCCGCTCCAGATCGCTTTCGTTCTCGTTCTGCGCCCACGAGATCGCGGCTTCGCGAGCGATCGCGGAATAGGTTGCCTGCTGGTTGCGCAGCGCCTGCTGCTTCGCGGGCGGCAGCTTGTCGAACTCGCTCATCTCGCCGAGCTGCGACGTGTCGTTCCCGAGCTTCGTGGTTCGGCTCGCAGCGCGGTCTTCGCGGAGCATCTCGATCAGCACCGCGCGCGACGTGTCCCCCGTGGCAAACAGCTGCGTCAGCCCGACCATCCGGCCGCGCAGATCGTCCTGCTCCGCGTCGGGCAACGCTGCCGCGTGCGGATCGCGACGGCGCTCGGCGAGTTCGGTCCACACCTGGCGGCGCAGGCGCCACGCTTCGTCCGCGCGGCCGTTCAGGTCGAGCGCATCGGCCCAGGTCAGCCGCCACAGCGGATCGTGTTTCGACGTGGCGGCCTGCTGATGCAGGTAGTGCAGCGCCGCGCGGCCCTCGCCGAGACGCAGGTACGCGGCGCCGTAGGGCGCGGACAGTGCCGGATCCGTTTCGGCAGCGCTTGCGTAGCGGTTCAACGCGCGGCGCAGATCGACGTCGCTGCCGCGATCGACGAGGTCCCACACGTAGGCGGCGCGCACGTCGCCGTTGTCCGGCGCGAGCGTCACCGCGCGGCGGATGTCGGCGGTCGCGGCGGCCAGTTCGCCGCGTTGATGTTCGTACTCCGAGCGCGCCAGCAGAAAGGCCGGCGACTTTTCCGCGGCAACTAGCTGGTTTGGCGTAAGCGAATCGAGCAGCGCGGCGAGTCTTCCCCACGCGTGTGCGCGCTGATAGTTGTAGACCGCCTGCTGCAGCATCCGCACCTGGCCGGTGCGCCGGTACGAGAGTTCCGCGAGGCGCCCTGCGTCCAGCGGCGAATCGCTGTAGTAGCCGACCATCATGTCGTAGTCGTCGGGCGTCGTCTGGCCGCTTCGCATCAGCCCCTGGTAGCCCTGGTTCGCCGCCTGCCGGTTCTGGTCGATCGACGCGAGCAACGCGAGGAAGCGCCAGTAGTCGGCGTCGTCCTTGCCCGCCACCTTCTGCGCGTCGTGCATCGCGGCCAGCGCGGCGTCGAAGCGGGTGCGCGCGTAGAGCATCGTCGCGATCTTGTACGCGTAGGCGACATTCGGACCGTACTCATGTTCGAGCGTCTGCCAGGTGCGCAGCGCGAGATCGTCGTCGCCTTTGCGCTCGGCGAGCGCCGCGTAGCGTTCGAGTATCGGCCGGCGCATGCGGCCATCTTCGCGCGCCTCCAGAAAACGCAGCCCGCCGTCGGGATCGGCCAGACGTTCATACGCATCGACGACGCGGTCGACGAGCTTCAGGTTGTCCGGATCGAGCGCGGATTGATGCATCGTGACCACGAGCAGCGCATGCACGTCGTCGAGTCCCGGCGCGAGACGCGCAACCTGCTGCCACGCCTGTTCATCGCCACGCGTTTGCGCGATCTGCAGCCAGCTGCGCAGCGCGACGTCGGGCTGATGGTTCCATTCGGATACCTGCGCGAGCCGCGCCAGCCACAGCATCGAACCGGGCGCCTTATCAAGCGCCCGTTGTGCGACGCGCTGCGCACTGGCGACGTCACCGTTCGCGAGAAACACGCGATACGCGAGGTCTTCGTCGCTCGTTGCGGGCGAAAGTGGGTCTTCGGGCTTTGCGGCTGTTGTGGCAGTGGTCGTCGCATTCGCCGCCGCATTCGTCGTCGCATTCGCCGATGTACTCGCCGCCGCTCCCGCGCTAACGTTTGCGCGAGCATCCGAAGCGGTGCGGTCTAACGCTGCGGCCACGCGTATCCAGCGCGCACCGCCAACGCCACGCGATGGAATGCGCATTGGCTGTGCGAACGTATCCGCGCCTTCGCGATGGCGCGATGGATGCCACACTGCGTAGTCGAAGCGCGGGCCTTCATCGTGCGGACGGCGCATCGACATCTTGAGCAGCCGCTTCACATAGCCCTCCGCGACATCCGGCCGCCCCGCCGCGATCGCGAGATTCGCGAGATAGCGCAGCGTCTCCGGATCGTCTGCAAGATCGCCAATGTGCTGGTTCGCGGCATCGAGCGCCTGCTGCAGCAGGTTGCCGCCCTGCAGCGCGTGCAACGCAGCGAGGAACAGCGTGCGCCGCTCGCCGAGCGTCGGCGCGTTCACCTGCGCGGCAAAGTACGCATCCGCGGCTTCGCGATAGTGGCCGCTGCCGAGCGATACCTTCGCTTCTTCGATTCGCCAGTCGTTTGCATGCAGCGGGTCCGCGTCGATCAGCTGCGTATAGAACTGGCTGGCCAGCGCGCCGTCGTTCAGGCCGCGCGCCTGTTGCGCGAGCGCCTTCAGCTGGTCGACGTTCCAGCTATAGCCGGCGGCTTCGTGCAGCAACGCGTCGACGTCCACAATGCGCGCGGGCCGCAGCGGATCGTCCTGCTTCAGCCCGTACAACCGGCGTTGCGCGATCGAGAGCCGGATGGCCAGCGACATCTGCCGCGTGCCGGGATCGTGCGAACGCGCGAGCCTCGCGAGGATGCGCTCCGCGTCCGCGATGCGCTGCCCTTTCAGATATTCGCGCGTGAGCTCGGACAGCACGTCGGCATTGTCGGGATCGACGCGCAGCCACGCTTCCAGATACGCAATGGTCAGGCTGTCGACGTTCGCGCCGCCGAGCAGCCGCTCCTCCAGTTTCTCGCGCGGAAATGCGAGCGCCAGCATCAGCGCGACGAGCGCGCCGAGGATGGCGATCACGGCCGGCGAAAACAGCCGCTGCCGTTCAGGAGCCGCACGCGACGTCGACATGCACGCTATCCGCAGAGCCAGGAAGGGAACGCTGGCTCACGCGGCATGCGCCCGCGTTGGCCAGCCTGAATTGCGGCGCGACATGCGCCCGCAGGTCGAACGAAAAGCCGCGGCCGGCGCGCTCGAAATGATCGAGCCTGCCATTCGCTTCGGCCAGATACGGCACCCGCGGCGCGCGCGACGCATCGATCACGGTGAAGCGCGCCTCGCTGTCCGCCAGATGCACGTAGGTGCCGCCCGGCCCCGGCAGATAGCCCGCCACGCCCTGCGCGTTCGCCATGTCGGGCACCTTGCCCACCGGCAGCCGCACCGTACGCAGATAGCCCGCGTTGCGCACCACCCACGCGTTGTCGTGGCGCGCAATGCTGGTGTCGAGCGAATCGAGCACGATGCGCGCGTATTCTGAAGTGAACACCGGCGTCACCGGCTGCTTCAGTACCGCGTTCAGCACTTCCTTAAGCGCCGCGACGGACGCATATTTAGTGCCGCTGAACATGTGGTAGTAGACGTCGATCGACTTGAAGCGGATCGGCGTGTTGGTCATCTGCAGGGTTTCGAGCAGGCGGTCGAAACCATAGAACGGTCCGTGCCAGAGCCCCGTGTACAGCTCTTCGTTCTGGTTAGGCGCGAACACCTGGTAGTAGCCGTCCTTCATCACACCGAGCGGCGCGATCGCGGTCCAGGTCGGGTCGCTTTTCGTGATCAGCGTGTCGCCGCCATTCATGTTCAGCACACCCGCCTGATACGCGGCCTTCAGCACCGGCGCCGGTACCTGGCAGTCGCCGCTCCAGAGCACCATGCGCACCGGCTTCGACGCGGGCGCGATGCGTGTGTCGATGTACTGGATCGAGCCGCCGATCTCCCGATCGATGCTGAAGTGATAGCCGGGGATATCGATCGACCGGCCCGTGTTGTTGGTCTGGCTCGCGCCTTCGGTGGTCGCGTTCTTCTCGTCGGGATTGCCGAGGCCGGTCACGCGCATCCACTGCAGCGGGTGTGTGTAGGTGTGCGTGGCCACTTCAACGTTCGGCAGCTCGAAGATGCGGCGGCCGATGTCGCGCAGATGCGGCGCGAACTTGCGGAACGGACCGTCGTCGCTGACTTCGCCTTCGATCAGCGACACCGTGGTTGGCATCCCGGTGTCGCGCAGCACGCGGTACAGCACGTCGCCCGAGTATTCGGGCTGGGCGTCGGTATTCGGATGCTCGCCGTCCTGGAACTCGACCCGCGACGCGAACCCGTCGCCGTCGATATGCGACATCGCGAGGCGCCGGCCGTTTTCGGTGGTTGTATCGGGCACGGGCACGTCGGTGGGCAGACGCAGCGCGGTACGCAGGAACTCGATCGGCTGCAGAACCCAGCGCGACTGGTTGATCGCGCCGAGATCGAACACGCCGAACGGACGCATCGCGTAGCCGCCCCATGGCGTGATCGCCGCGCCATCGATCTCGAAGTTGCCCGAGCGCAGGCGCAACAGCGAACGGCTATGCGCACCGACGCGAACCGGCGTGTAGTCGTGCGGATCGGGACGCGGCTTCATCTCGAAGCCCATCAGTTTGGGGTCGAACGATTCCACTTCGAGCTTGCTGTTGGCCGGTGTGCCTGCAACGGGCTCGAGATCGAGCTTCTGCGCGAGCACCGGGTCCATCTGGATGCCGAAGGTCGTGAACACCGCGATCGGGAGATGCGCGTCGATCTGCGCGAGCAGCCACGCGCGGTAATCGTTCGGGCGCGCGACATCGTTGTTGAGCCACAGCACGATGCCCGCGTAGCGGCGCCGCAGATCGCCTTGCGGCAATGGATCGTGCGCATCGCGAAAGTCGATCGTGTAGCCGAGGTAATTGAGCGGCATCGCCAGAAAGCGCACGCCCGGCGACGTGTTCAGATCGGTGTGCGGCAGCGGATCCTGCAGGACCAGAATGCGGCGCTCGACCGGCTGCGCCAGCCCCACGCCCATCGTCTGCAGCGTGCCGTCGGTCACGTACGGCACGATGCCGTCCGCGCGGATCTTCTCGACGGTATCGCGCGTGCATGCGTCGTCGGATGGCGCGCAGTAGTCGATCGAGATCACCGGCAGGTGGTACTGGTTCTGGACGATGTGCGCCTGGTTGAGCAGCCACGCGCGATCGGCATCGGGCACATCGGTGTAGCGCTGCTGCGCCTGGTCCCAGCCGTGATACAGCGATTCGAACGCGACCGCGTACACGAGGTCGTGCACCTGCGGCAGGATCTCGAAGCCGCGGTTAAAGATCAGCTTCGCGTCCGGATAGCGCGCCTTGATCTCGCGGATCACCGCGACGAGCCCCGCCTGCTGGCGCGCGCGGGCTTCGTCGGTTTTGGCAAAGAGCTGGTACGAGTCGAGCGTGTCGAGGAAGAAGCCGCGATAGCCGCGGGCCCACAGCGGCGCGATCACATGGTCGACGAAAAACGTGGGCCAGTCGGGCTGGCTCTGGTCGACCACGCGCGACGCCCACGATTCGTTCGTACCGGCCAGCCACGATTTCGGCAGCGCCGCATAGTACGGACGCGAAGGCTGCACTTCGCCGACGCTCGCATAGGCGAACCACGTGGTGTGCGGCAGCGGATGGGCGCGAGGGTCGAAGTGGCTGTCGGGTTCGACGACGGCCGCATCGTACGCGGAGAGTTGTTCGACGGGTGGATCGTCGCCGTAATAGAGCGCGAACGACGGTTGCCCTTGCGTTGTGGTCGATGCATCGGCCGATGCCGGTGATGTGCCCGTTGCGGCGTGCGCCGTCCAGAGGATGGACGTCAGCAGCCACAAGAGTACGAATCGCAATAGCGTTTCAATGACGGGTGCGGTCATCCACGATGCGGCGCGTCATGCGCGAGCAGCCAGTTGAACTGGCACTTATCCTAATGAAGAACCCGCGCGGCGGCTAGTGCCGTGTGCAGGAGCACATGCGCGACACGATGCGTCGCGATGCGATTCAAACAGCGTGACAGCCGTTCGTATGATGTTTGTCATGCGCGATGGGTTGATGTGGGCGCTGACACAGGGCGCGACGTCCGTCCGCTTCACGCTTCGTGCGTCGGTCAAACGTGGTAGATGAGCGTGCGTGTGTGCGCGTCGCGCTGGATCTCGACGAAGCCGCGTCGCCGGTACCAGCTGTACGCGATCTGGTTGGTGGCGAGCGCTTTCAGGCAGAGCGGCTTGCCGCTCGTTCGCGCGTGGTTTTCGAGACGATCGAGCACCGCGCTGCCGATGCGCTTGCGCTGCATCGCGGGCGCGATGCAGATCAGCTTCAGCGTGATGTCCTCGGGCGTGTTCTCCCAATGCACGAAGCCGCAACGCACGTCGTCGAGCAACAGGATGCGCCACACGCCCTGAGTCAGGCTGTTCGTCAAACCGTTGCGCTGACGCGCTTCGTCCCAACCGTACTCCGGCTCGACGTATTCGCGCATGCAGTCGCGATAGGTGTCGAAGAGCCACGCGGCGTCGGGTTGGGCGGGGGGGTGGAGGGTGAGGTGCGCGGGCATAAATGCTCAGCGAGATGAAAGGTCAGCGTAGCCGACAAGACATCGCAGTTCGATCCCGCCATCGAGGCGCCGCGCGTCCAACGCCATATGGACGTCTCGGCGTTCAGCTATTGAGCCAGTTTTCCAGTTGAATCCCGGGATAGCTCGCAAAATCTCGCTCGTTGTTCGTGACCAGCACGACATCCAATGAGACTGCGTGCGCCGCAATCAATTTGTCGAGTTGATCTTTCTTGCGTTCGCGCGTCGCCTCGCGAACTGGACCATACGCCGCAGCCGCGTTCGCATCGAACGGCAATACAGGGATGTCCTCAATCAGCGCGGCGAGGTTCCGCCGCTCCCGAGCCCGATTTTCCGAAACTGCAACACCGTGCTCCAGTTCGGCATAAGTGATCGCAGACATCACCACATCACCCACATAGCATTGCGCAAACCGCACGGCCACCTGCTCCGGCTGGTTCTTCATGAGGTAAATGCACATGTTCGTATCGAGCATGTAGCGCGGCATCACAAACCCTCTCGTTCGGTCTGCTCCGGGTCGCCACGGCCCTCGGCCATGAAGTCGCTGCCGAATTTCGCGAATTTCTTGAGCACACCTGCGAGGGGGCGGCGCGCCGGGCGAATACGCAGCTCGTCACCTACCCGCTCGATCTCAACCTCGACGTCACTGCGGTCGTAGGCGAGATCAGCAGGAATACGCACGGCCTGGGAATTGCCGTTCCTGAAAATCCTGGTGGTATGCATCTGAACCTCACGGCGTGTGTACTATGGATGTACTATAGACCAACGCCGCACAAATGTAGATACACGTGTGTACACGCTGTAGTGCACCATGGTCGTAGCCGGGTTTGTCCCCTCATCCTGCGCATCCGGGGTACCGCTCTATTCTTTTGCCGTCCTCCCGCGGCTTCGCACCACCACCCGCATCGGCACCCGCAACCAATGCGCGTCCTTTTTCATGCGCAACAGCGCCGCGCCTGCTCTCCCCCCACAGTCCCCGGCAGCACCACTTTCTCCGCATCGATCCCGGCCAGCCGGGAATCGGCATTCGAGTGTCCCAGACGGCGAAAACGCGGTTCAGGCCCCAGTAACCCGTACACGCTGGACCCCGTCCACACCTGTGTCGGCACTACATTCCGCCGTCCGGTCAGCAACCACCGGATTGTCCCGGGCGATATAGACCGAAAAACGCGCATCCTCGGATTCCTCGAAGCGCCTGATCTGGGCGATGTGATGCGCCTCCAGTACGCTGCTGCGTGTCATCAGCAGCACCCCCTTTGGGGTGCGAAGGTCGTCCGCGAGCCTCATGCCCGGCTTGAGCCGGGCCGTCTCGATGCAGACGTGATCATTGTCCCCTGTCAGCTTCTCGTTGAGCAGCTTCAGGAAACTCTCAACGAGCAGCGGGTCGTAGCGCAGTCCGGACTGCGCGCGGAAGATCGACACGATCTGCGGATCCGAAACCACCTTGCCGAGCAGCGCGCCGGACTGCAAGCCTTCATAGTCGCGCGCGATCGACAGGATCCGCGCGCCGACGGGAATGTCGGCACCGCTCAGTCCGCTGGGCGTTCCTCGTCCATCGTAGCGTTCGTGCTGATGCCGGATCAGCACGCCAACCGGCTGCAGGTTGCCGACCGGCATCAGCGCCATCTGCGCGTGCAACGGATGCTGATAGTAGCAGCGGGATTCGGGCGGCGTGAACTTGTCGATCGATTTCTGGACGACCGCATCGGGCAACGCCAGTTTGCCGATGCCGAGCAACAGCCCCGCGAAATAGATTTCCTGCGCCTCGTACACGCTCATGCCGGACGCGAGCGCAAGCCGGCGCGCAAGGTCCGCTACCCGTGTCGATTGTCCGCCGAGTGCGCCGCAACGCATCTCGATCATGTTCGCGCACACCTTCAGCATCGCCGTGAAGTTGCGCTTCAGCTCCTCCTCGGCCTTCTCGAGAAACATGACCGTCTGGCTGATCTCCTCGGTGCGCGCCTTCACCTGGGCTTCGAGCGTGGCATTGAACTGCTTCAGCTGCTCGTTCTGCGACCGCGTCAGTTCGGTGAGCCGGGCCGCTTCTTGTCGCAACGCATGCTGCTCGAGCGAGCGCCTGACGGTCAGCAGCAGGTCCTGGTCGTCCCACGGTTTGTGCAGGTAGTGATGCACGCCGCCTTCATTGATCGCGCTCACGACCGAGCCGATGTCCGCATAACCCGTCAGCAGCAAACGCACGGTGTCCGGCCAGCGCTGCTGAACGCGCGCGAGAAATTCGGCGCCGCTCATATGCGGCATGCGCATGTCCGAAATCACGAGGTCGATCGAATGCGCTTCGAGCAGCTCCAGCGCCGCGGCCCCGCTTTCGGCGGTATGGACTTCGTATCGGGTCCTGCGCAGGAGCCGGCGCAACGCCGACAGCACGCCCGGCTCGTCGTCGACGATCAGGATCGAACCCGCCTGCCCCGCCTCGACTTCGGCAGCCGTCGCAGCCGGCCCATTCATCTCTTCAGGTTCGCTCATCGCGGCCCTCTCTCGTTCATGTTGTGGACATCATTCGCCGATGATCCGGTCGATCTCGGCGCGTATGCGCACGATCGCGCTGTCGGGAAGCAGCATCGCCAGATGCGCCATGAAACCGCTCTGCTCGAGACTGAAATGCACGTGCAGCAGCAGCGCGACGCTCCATCGCTGCGCGCTGGCATCGAGGCGGATGGCTTCTTCGACGGTCGGCGCGGAAAACGTGATCTGCTGCCCAAGCTGTTCAAACACGCGCTGCACGCACGCGCCGACGAGCAGGTTGGCGACTTCCGTCAGGACTTCATGCTCGTGCGCGGCGAGTTCGTCGTCGTAACCCATCATCCCGCGCAGCCCGGCAATCCCGTTCGGCCCGAACATCACCACCGCCTCTCCGTTCACGCCGGCCTTGAACGCCTGTCTGATCACCGGGCTCGCCAGCACGCCCGGCGCGCAGCCGGCAAGCAGCGCCGGAAGCGCGGCGGGCGGCACGAGTTGCACCGACGGGATGCTGAGCGTGACGAACGTACCCAGCAGCGACGCCAGCGCCGCGCCCGCGCGACCCATGCCGATGTTGGTAATCTCCTGCAGGACGTCGCGATGCACGTCGCTAAGCAGCATTTCGCTCATGGCGACCGTACTCCCTCAAGACTTCAAGACCTGCCGACCGCAAGCGCGGTGTGTTCCACCGCAGGCCGCGGCCCGGCGTGATCGACCGGCAGCACGATCCGGAACGTGGTGCCCTGGTTGACGACGCTGCGCACGTCGATCGTGCCGCCGTGCGCGCTCACGATGCCGTAGGTCACCGACAGCCCCAGACCGGTGCCCTGGCCAACCGGCTTCGTCGTGAAGAACGGCTCGAAAATGCGCTTCATGTTTTCCGGCGCGATGCCGCATCCCGTGTCCTGCACCTCGATCCAGACCGCATCTTCTCCGGCCACGATACCGGTGCGCACGCAGACCATGCCCGACACGGCGTCGGTGCCCGTGCCGGCACAGGCATGCGCCGCGTTGATCACGAGATTCAGCACGACCTGTCCAATCTGCGACGGGATGCAGCGCACCTGGGGCAACTCGCCGAAACAGCGCACCAGTTCCGCGCGATACCGGACTTCCTTGCCGACGATATTCAGCGTGGACTCGATACACCGGTGCAGATCGACCCATTCCCACGCGTGGCTGGTGTCCACCCGCGAAAAATCCCGCAGGTCCACGACGATCTCGCGCACGCGCGCAAGCCCTTCGCGCGACTCGCGCAGCAACGCCGGCGCGTCTTCGCGCACGTAGTCGAGATCCGCATCGCGGCGCGCGGCCGACAGGCGTCCCCGCTCCTCCGTGCCAAGCGAAGCTTCAGCGCCCATATACGCGTCGATCACCTCGAGCAGGTCGTGCACATAGCTTTCGAGCGAATTCAGGTTGGACAGCACGAAGCCGACCGGATTGTTGATCTCGTGCGCAACGCCGGCCGCCAGTTGCCCGATCGCAGCCAGCTTCTCCGACTGCAGCAGTTGCTGATGTGCCTGTTCGAGCTGGGCGTTCGCGGATGAAAGCTCATGGTTGCGTTCGGTCAGCTGCTCGAGTGCGTCGCTCACCAGCCGTTCGCGCTTCTGCAGCTCCTGATAGGCGATGCAGATGTCGGTCATGTCGGTGATGGTCACGCAGACCGCGGTGACGTCCTCGCCATCCCGGATCGGAATGAACGTGCAGTTCTGCCGCATCGCGTCCAGGCCGCCGGTGATCGGGCGGTTATGGTCGAAGCGGAACAGGTACGGGCGGTGTTCCCAGCCGCTGAACGCATACGAACCCAGCAGGAAAACCGATTCGAACTTGCGCCGCAGCCACTTCTCCGGCAGATCCGGGAACACGTCGAACAGGCTGCCGCCGAGCATGTCGGCGCGGGCACGGCCGCTATGGCGCTCCATGAATCCGTTCCAGATCACCACGCGCATGCCTCGATCCACGGCAAATACGCCGACATCCACCAGATCGGCGATTGCGAATGCGAGCTTGTCTGCTCCTACCGGTTCCATTGCGGCTCCTGCCACCCGTACCAGTTGCGCACGGTATGACTGCATGTCGGCCGCGATGGGCCGTCCGTATATCAGGGATTTCCTGAGCACGACCGCATTGATGCGATGCGCATATTCGGCGGTGCTGACGGTACATGCCGAGCAGGCGGACGGACGCCGACGCATCGCGCACAGGGTTATCCAGTACCACGCGCGCATCAAGCATGGTGGGCGGTTGACCGTAAACAGCGGACAGGAGCGGTGCATTTCACTCCCGGCCGAACGCCCACACGAGGTGTCAGCCGCGGCCGCCGCACTGGAGGAGCACGTGCATTCCCATACGAGGCAGTTCATCGTCGCACTGGCCATCGGGCTGGCAGGCCTGCGGCTGTGCGCGCACGCCGCAGGATCCTCGTCAGCGGCTGACGCCCACGTTGACGACAGCGTGCGCCAGGTCGTAGCGAACGCCACCGCACACGACCTGCGGTGGTCCGGTCCGCGGACCGGACCCGCGGCGCGCGCGCATGCGACCGTGGCGATTGTCGCGGAAGATCTGCGCAACGGCGGTGTGCTCGGCGTCGCGCAGGGCGTGCGCGAAGCGGCTGGCGTGATCGGCTGGAAAACGCGAATAGTCGACGCCGGCGGAACGCCGGAAGGCCGCCGCAACGCGATCCAGTCGGCAATCGCGCAGAAGCCGGACGGCATCGTTCTGATCGGCATCGATGCGGCCAGCGTCCGCTCGCTGCTGGACCCGCTTTCGGATGGACAGGTTCCAGTGGTCGGCTGGCACGTCGCCGCCGAGGCCGGCGCGATGCACGACGGCCCCGTCGCGATGAATGTGTCGACCGATCCCATCGACGTGGCGCGTGTCACCGCGATGGCCGCGGTGGAGGCATCGGCAGGCCGCGCGCACGTGGTGATCTTCACCGACCGTACATTCGGCATTGCCCGCGCGAAGGCCGACGCGATGGCAAAGGTGATACGGGCCTGCAGCGGCTGCCGGCTGCTCGAAGTTCAAGACCTGCCAATCTCCGCGTGCCCGACGAAGATGGCGGCCGTGACGCGCGACCTGCTCGCGCGCTACGGCAGCGACTGGAACGTCGCGCTCGCGATCAACGACATCTATTTCGACTATGCCGCGCCGGAACTGACCCGGGCGGACATCCACAGCGGCAGCATCAGCATGCTCTCGGCGGGCGACGGTAGCGCGGCAGCGTTCCTGCGCATCGAAGCCGGCACGTTCCAGACGGGCACGGTGGCCGACCCGCTGAACATGCAGGGCTGGCAGCTCATCGACGAGCTGAACCGTCTGCTCGCGCATCAGCCCGTCACCGGCTATGTGGCTCCGGTGCACCTCGTCGACTCGGCCAACATCGCGTTCGATGGCGGCCCCGAAGGCAGGTACGACCCCGACAACGGCTATCGGAACGTCTACCGAAGCATCTGGAAACGGTAACGCATCGCCTGCGATTCCTTTCATGCACTCATCGACATGATCCGTACCTTGCTGCCTCGCTCGCTGCGTCACCAGATGCTCGTCGCGGCGATCGTGCTTGCTGCGCTGATCGCGGGCGCCGGCGTGACCGCGCTGTATTCGCTGCGCGCGGTCACGGACGCGACGCGCTCGCTCGCGCAGGAGCAGCTGCTGCGCCTGCAGCAGGCGCAGGCGCTCGTCCAGCAGACGCTGCTCATCGAGCGCGAATCGGCACAGCTCGACAGCGCCGATTCGGTACGGACGATGAACGAGAACTATGCGGGTCTCGCGCGCGACCTCGCCGTGTTCGACCAGCTAGCCGATCAGCTGGCCGCGTCGACCGACGATCCAGCCGTGCTCGATCTGCGCCAGTCGAGCCAGCTGCTGCGAAACGTCGCGAACGTGCTCGCGCAGCTGCGCGAAAGCGAACTGAGGGACCTGGAAGGGGGCCACGCGGCCGCGGCCTCCACGCAAACCGCGAGTCAAGCCACCACCCAGGCCGCGGCGACGCGCGCCGCCCTCCGTGCGCGTGCCCGCTCCAGCCAGCTTCGCAACGAGACCCGCATCGCAGCAGGCGAGATGGTCACCGCGGCACAACGCTGTTCCGCGCGCTACCGGCAGGACTTCCAGGACGCGGTGCAAACGCTCGCCGCGCACTCCGAACGCACCCAGCGCTGGATGGCGCTGCTGGTCGCGGCGAGTCTCGCATTCGCGTGGATTTTTATTCGTGTGTTTCTGGTCGGGTATGTGCTCGCGCGCCTGCAGCGCGTCAGCCAGCGGCTGCGGCTCGGCGACAGCCACGCCACGCCGCCGGCGGTGCACGGCGACGACGAGATCGCGCAGATGGCGGACGCCGTCGAAGCGTTCCAGCAGGACCGGCGCCAGCTCGCGCTCGCGCACGCGGAGCTGCAGCGTGAGCGCGCCCAGCAGGAGGCGCTGATTCACGAGCTGGCGCGGGCGCACGGCATGCTGGTCCATGCGGAGAAGATGGCTTCGATCGGTCAGCTTGCGGCCGGTGTCGCGCACGAGATCAACAATCCGATCAGCTACGTGACCGCCAATCTGGGCACGCTGCGAGGCTATGCGAACGATCTGCTCGACATGCTGCGGGCCTACGAGCAGCAGGAAGAAGACCTCTGCAGGTCGTCGCGCGACGCGCTCGTCAACCTGAAGAAGCAGCTGGACATCGACTATCTGCGCGAGGACGTCGGCACGCTGCTGCACGAATCGATGGACGGTCTGCAACGCGTCAGGGCCATCGTGCAAGGTCTGAAAGACTTCGCGCACGTCGACGCGACGGAAAGGCAGCTCGCGAATCTTCAGGACAACCTGGAGGGCGCGATCAGGATCGTCGGCAGCGAGTTGCGGCACAAGGCCGAACTCGTACGGGAGTATCTGCCGGTTCCGGAGATCGAGTGCATACCGTCGCAGCTGAACCAGGTGTTCATGAACCTGCTCGTCAACGCCGTGCAGGCGATCGACGGTCACGGCCGCATCACGCTGCGCACCGGGCACGAGGACGGCAACGTGTGGGTCGAGGTGGAAGACACCGGCAGCGGCATCGCGCGGGAACACCTCGCGCGGATCTTCGATCCGTTCTTCACGACCAAGCCGGTGGGGCTCGGCACGGGCCTCGGGCTGTCGATCTCGTACGGCATCGTCACGCATCACGGCGGCACGATCCAGGTGACGAGCGAACCGGGCCAGGGCGCCTGTTTCCGGGTTCTGCTGCCGATCGGCTGCCCGGCCGCGACGGCCACGCAACGGCCTGTCGTCACGCACTGACCGGACCGCCGGCGCGTATGCGCTGAGCCTGGCGCCAGAGGCTCGCGTTTCTCCTCATACGATACCCGTCGCTCGCGGACGTTATACATGAGGGATACCGCCGAGACAGGGACAGAGGCTGACGAATGAACCCGACCGCAAGCCTGGATGCCGCCATCGAGCAGCCCGCGACATGCTCGCTCCTGCCAGTCGTGCTGCTCGTGGATGACGAACCTGGCGTGCTGTCGTCGCTCAGGCGCGTGCTGAGGGCGCATCCCTACCGCGTGATCGCGGCCGACAGCGGCGCGGCTGCACTCGAGATACTCGAAACAACGACAGTCGATCTCGTCATCTCGGACATGCGGATGCCGCACATGAGCGGCGCCGACCTGCTCGCGCGGGTGCGTGCCCTGTATCCGGAGACCATGCGGATCCTGCTCACCGGCTATGCGGAAATCGACGCGGTCGTGCGAGCGATCAACGAGGCCGCGGTGTTCCGCTATCTGAACAAGCCGTGGGACGAGCACGACCTGCTGTCGAGCATCGGTCAGGCACTCGAACACAAGCGCCTCGCCAGCGAAACCGCGCGGCTGACTGCCATCACCCGGGCGCAGAACGACGAACTTCGCGAACTGAACAGCATGCTCGAAGCGTCGCTCGGCCAGCGCACGGCCGACGTGAAACGCCTCGAGCGGCATGACCGCCTGACCGGGCTGTACAACCGAGACTCGCTCACGGGCCGCATCGAGTCGACCTTGGGCAACGTGCAGAGCGGCAGGTGCGCCGCCGCGGTCCTCGTCGTCAGCCTGAACCGCTTCAAGGCGGTCAACGAACTGTGCGGCCACCAGTTCGGCGATCTGGTGCTGCTCGAAGTGGCGCGCCGCCTGAGCGTGGCCGTGCGAAGCGGCGACGCGGTTGCGCGCCTGTCGGGCGACGAATTCGCGATCGTGGCGACGTTCGACCGCAGAGCCTACGCCGACGCCGCGGCACGCCTTGCGGCGCGACTGCTCGAAGAGATTCGAGAGCCTGTCAAGGTGCGGGATAAATACGTGAGCCTCGACGCCGCGATCGGCGTCGCGCTGATGCCGTCGGACTGCGAAGACGCGGGCGAGCTGCTTCGCGCAGCCGACGTTGCAATGAGCGAGGCCAAACGCGAATCCCCGGGCGGCTTCCGCTTCTTCGAAAACCGCATGCACGAAATGCTGCGAGAAACGGCGGCCCTGGAGAGCGGACTCAGAAGCGCGATCGAGACCGCAGCCATCGTTCCGCACTATCAGCCCTTGATCGATATCCAGGCAGACCGGATCTTCGGCTTCGAGATACTCGCGCGCTGGCACGATCCCGAGCGCGGCTGGATTTCGCCAGAGCGGTTCATTCCTGTCGCGGAACACCTCGGGCTCATCCAGCGTCTGTCGGAAAACCTGCTGCGCCGCGCATGCCGGGACGCCGCGAAGTGGCCCGGCGAAGCCGTCTCGCTCGCACTGAATATCTCGCCAGCCCAGTTGGGCGATCGCGAGCTTCCGGAGCGGTTGCTCACCGCGCTGCGCGAAGAGGGCTTCCCGGCCGCACGGCTCGAAATCGAAATCACCGAGACGGCGCTCGTCGGCGATTTCGACGCAGCGCGAACCGTCCTGCAGGCATTGCGGCTGGCCGGAATGAGGATCGCGCTGGACGATTTCGGCACGGGGTATTCGAGCCTCTATTACCTGCGGGAACTCCGGTTCGACAAGCTCAAGATCGACCGGTCCTTTGTCCAGTCGATGCGGACCAACCGCGACAGCGAGCGGATCGTCGACGCGGTACTCGCTCTCGCGCGCAGCCTGGGCATGCAGGCAGTGGCGGAAGGCATCGAGGACGAGCTGTGTCTCGATCGGCTGCGGGTCAAAGGTTGCATGTTCGGGCAGGGTTTTCATCTCGGTCGCCCGATGGGTGCGAAGGACGCAGGCGCGCTGCTTGCCACCGGCTGGCAGCGCGGCGCGCACGGCCGCTAGTGTCCGATGCCGGCCACGGCGTTCCGCTTTTTGTCCGGTTACGTGAACAGCAGATGCGGGTGAATGACCTGATCGATCATGTCGGCAAACATATAAACCGGACCCGCGCTGGATGCCCCCTGCGTCCTTCGAGTATCTCGAGGACAATGACTTCTCGTGGGTGCCGCAATATCAGATATCTGGCAGCATCCAGTACAAGGACGGCATCGTTGTCAAAGCGCCAACCAGGTATGTGACCATGGGCCTCGCTGAAATCGTGACGCTGAACAGTGTCGGCCAGCTCGGCGCCCCGTCTACGGGCGGCAAGTCTACTGCGATCAACCTGTTGAACGAGTACGGCCCGATCCATCCTGGCATTTCGCAGGTGGGCACCGGGGTAGACGGCGAGATCATCAGCACACTGATTTACGCTGCTCCGCAACCCATGGTCAAGGGTCCGGGAGACTTCACCACGATCGAGAAAGTGCTCGTGCGGTTCGAACAGTAGATCGAGACGTCCACAATTTTTCGAGCACCCGGTCCCGCAGCATGGAGCTCGATCTCACGTTCGCCAAATCGCAGGCGCGGGTCTGTGACGGAGGAGAGTGGAGGAAACCTTGATGGATCCGTGCAGGATCGGGAGAGACATTACTGGATACCCGGCTTGTAGCGTTCCTGTTCGGGGCACGTGGTCCTGCCTGTGATCCGGAACGCCGATTTCCGGGCAAGTCAGCCAACTCACACGTCAACGGCGTCCGATGATGGATCAGATCCACCAGCCCGGGTTCGAGCCCGGCCCGAGGCAACCGGATCCTGCTCGGTCGGGCGCCGACATCCTGCCACGTCGACGCCTTGAGCGTGCCGGCCGGCATTACCAGCCTCGGGCTCACGGCTCAAAGCTGGCAATGCCTCATGAAGGCAGCAAGGGCGAAGTCGGTGGAGTCAACCGCAAGCCGCAATTCCGGTTCTTGACGCGCCAGCACAAAGGCAACCGGCCACAGCCTTCAACGTTCAGCGGTACAGCCGCATGGCGGCAGCGGACCTATCGCCCTTTCGATTCGGCAAACGCCTCGATGAGCGCGAGGAGCGCTTCGCGTTCATGTGCCTCGAGTCGCCGGAAACCGGCAACAACCCGCCGTTCTTCCTCACTCTGCAGACAGGCCGCCTCTTCGCCGGTAAGAAGGTAGTAGACGTCCACGCCCGCGTCCGCGAGCGCTCCCAGATAGTCCGAGTTCGGCCGCCTCATGCCTTTTTCATACTGAAACTGCGCGTGCTGTTTCACCCCGCCCAATACCGCGAACTCAGACTGGCTCAGGCCCAGACGCAATCTCTCGCTCTTCAGGCGTTCCCCGAACACATCCATTTGATATAATTCTCCACTTGACAAAATATCAAACGACTATAAAATCACCGGTGAAGGCGTCGGATTGACAGTCTCGACAGCCCAACTGCCTGCACGGCGCCCGCCAACGCAGATCGCTTCCCGGAGGTTCACCATGACGGTCAACTACCAGATCCAGGGCGCGCTGCCCGTTCGCGCCGACTTCAGGCACGTTCACGCGAGAAAGTTCGCCGAGAGCATCGCCAATCCGGCCGAGGTCTACTTTGCAACCGACGACGTTACCCATTCACTCGTCCTCCGCATACGTGGCGCGCTTGCCGCCGACGACGAACAGGTGGTCGAAGACGCGCTGGGGCGCTTCGCCAGCAGATGGGCGAGTGCCGGCGCGATATTCAGCCGCATTCGTTACGGCGAACCGTCATTCTTCGCTCTCGGCCCTCCGGATCATGTCAGGCTGCTTGCCAGACTGCGCGACCTGCCCGGACGGCAGCTGCCGCGCACAGGCGCGCCCCGTTCGTCAGCACGCAGTGCCCGGCACCAGTCTGATCGTAGCCGGCTCAACGATTAACGCAGAAGGCTATCCGATCTGCATCAGCATGAACCGGAGCTCCTGATGGAAAAATGTCCCTACGTCCTGTCGGGTTCGATGTGCGTGCAGGACGACATTGAACCGGAAGATATCGAAAGCGTGTCGCGGCATCTGAACGGCATCGCTGAAGTATATCTGTCGCACGACAAGGTTTCGAACACCATCGCACTACGTATCGCGGGCACCATCTTTCGGGACGATGTTCGGGTGATCGAGAAGCGCATCGAGCGATTCGCCGAGGAGCATGGCACAACAGGAACCATTCTGCGCAGCGACTGGAACGGTACGGCAGACTGGCTGATGGTTGGACTGAACTGGCAGGTCCAGTGTCTCATGCGGCTTGGAGCGGTGCAGGAGCAGCTCGGCAGACTGATGCAGCCGGATACCGATTTTCTCGTGAAACTCGAGCCGCCTGAAGCGGACATCACCTCCCGCAGCCGGACGCTGGTTTCCGTCGCGCTCGATACACCTGGATACCCCTGAGCAGTCCTCAATACCCCTGCCCACCATGCCCGCGATGGCCCCTCCGGGAAAGTTTAACGGAGGCGCTACGCCTGCGGCTGCCAGCATCTCACCTCCGCAACCATGCGGCAATCCGGCCTCGTGCGAGACAACCAGGGTTGCAGTCCTCATGGCGGGCGCATCAGCGCCCGCCATGAGACCAGCTCGCCACCGTCAACCGCTCCACCGCTGCGATGTATTGAGCCTGCGACGTTGCGGCATCGTTCTTCTGGTCGGACTTCAGGATGTCAAACAGGTACTCTGCGACGACCGAGCCGATCGCATGGACAGCATCGTGCCGCGTGAGTCCCCCGCTCCTGAGGCGCTCCATCGCCCGCACCACAGGCTCAAGCCCGAGGGCAATCTGGTTTTCGACAACCGCATGCAATGCGGCGTGCATCGTGACGCTGGGGAGACTGATTCGCGCGAATCGATGCCAAGTCTCGATGAGCAGGATCCGCTCATGCTCGTCAAGCTCAAGCCATGCTTCGGGCTCAGGCGCCCGCTCGGGGTTGTACGTATCCATCAATCCAGTCCGTCCTGCCTTACGCTCATCGCAAGAACGCCTGCTGGCACCGGATCACGTCACCTCGACCGGAAGGCGCTCAGCCAGTTCGACGCGTGGAAGTCCTGCGTCGCGGCGCAGCACCGCCGTCCGGTGACGCTGCCAGTGCCGCACCCTCGCTGTGCCACATCCGCAGCAGCGCCCGCGTCTGCTCCCGTACCGTCGATCTCAGCAGCACCTCTTTCTCCGCGTCGATTTCCGACCAGCCGAGTATCGACAGCGCAGAACGCGGCGCGATATGGAAAAGCATCAACTGGCCATACAGGCTCACCATACGGATCAGTGTGACGGGATCGTCAGGTGCACTGCCAGAGATCTTCGCCACCAGGCGCGCGCTGACCTGATTGAGCGGGCGACGCACCCGCGCTTCCAGGATTTCCGAGCCGATCTGCGGCTCGTGGCCTGACTGCTCGCGCATGAAGAAAAGCTTCTGGCTCGATGTTTTCGGCGCGTGCAGCATGCGCTCGGCGAGCGCATCCTGGATCGCGATGAACGCGTCGACCAGCGCGTCAACGTCGTCGTGTGTCTCAAGCGTCGCCTGCGCACTTTCGACGACCGGCGCGAACGTGGTCCAGACGTCGTCGGCCATGGACTCGGCGCACGCCCGAAACACGCCCTCCTTGTTCTCGAAGTAATACTGCAGCGCGGGCGCATTGACGCCAGCCAGCGCCGCAATCTCGCGCGTCGACGCGGCCGTGAAGCCCTTCTCGCCGAACAGCTCGATCGCCGCCTCGATGATGCGCCGCCGCGTTTCGTCGCCGCGCGCATAGCCGCCCTCGGCCGGCCGTCGCAATCGTCTGGTTTCGTTCATCCCTGAATTGTCCTCCTGTCTTCCTGATCCGGCTGCTTACCGACAGAAATATATCACTTGACACAATTTTTCCAACTGGAATAATTGTGCGCGCTCTGCTCAAACGGAACCGGAATCATGTCTACAACCGCAGGCGCGCCACCACGGGGCGGCGCATCGCAGGAACCCAAGGCCGAGGCCGCGCGCCGACCGACTACGCGCGTCGTGCTGATCATCATCGGGCTCATCGCGCTCGTCGTCGGCGCGCTCTGGCTCGCGCGCTGGTGGACGGTCGGCCGCTTCATCCAGAGCACGGACGATGCCTACCTGCAGGCCGACAGCGTGACGATCGCGCCGAAGGTCAGCGGCTACGTGACGGACGTTTTTGTCGGCGACAACCAGACGGTCAAGGCCGGCCAGCCGCTCGCGAAACTCGACATGCGCCAGTACCAGGCGTCGCTCGACCAGGCGCAGGCCACCATCGATGCGCGCGCAGCAGACATCCAGCGCGCACAGGCGGACATTCTTCAGCAACAGGCCAACGTCACGCAGGCGAAAGCGCAGCAGGACGTGGCGCGGGTGAGCCTGCAGCACGCGGAAGACGACGTGCGCCGCTACACGCCGCTCGTTGCGACCGGAGCGGAAACCAGCGAGCGGCTCGCAAGCCTCGTCAGCACGCGCGACCAGGCGCGCGCCACGCTCGCCGCGAACGCGGCAGCGGTGAAGGCCGCGCAGACGCAGATCGGCGCGACCCAGGCGCAGATCGCTCAGGCCCAGGCCCAGGTCGAAGCCGGCCAGGCGTCGCTGCGTCAGGCGCGGCTCGACCTGCACGACACGACGCTCTACAGCCCGCTCGACGGCCGCGTCGGCGACCGCACGGTGCGCGTCGGCCAGTACGTGCAGCCCGGCACGCGGCTGATGACGGTCGTGCCGGTGCAAAACGTGTATCTCGAAGCGAACTTCAAGGAAACCCAGGTGGGCCGGATGCGGGTCGGCCAGCCAGCCACGCTGCACATCGACGCGCTGAAGGGCACCGACCTGCACGGCGTGGTGGACAGCTTCGCGCCCGGCACCGGCGCGCAGTTCGCGCTCCTGCCGCCGGAAAACGCCACCGGCAACTTCACGAAGATCGTGCAGCGCGTGCCGGTGCGCATCCGTATCGATACGGGTCCGGAAACGCGCAAGGTGCTGCTGCCGGGCCTCTCCGTAACGGTCGACGTCGACACGCGCTCGGCGAACGACGACGCGCGCCGCATCGAAGCCGAGAACCGTCATGAGTGATGCGGCAGCCGGTGCGCAGCCCGCTCCGCACCACGAGGAGCGCGCGCACCTGACCGACTGGATCGCCGTGACGGCGGGCGCGCTCGGCGCGCTGATGGCCACGCTCGACATCTCCATCACGAACTCGGCGCTACCGCAGATCCAGGGCGAAATCGGCGCCACCGGCACCGAAGGCACGTGGATCTCGACCGGCTACCTGATGTCCGAGATCGTGATGATTCCGCTCGCGGCGTGGCTCACGCGCGTGTTCGGCCTGCGCAACTTCCTGCTCGGCAACGCGGTGCTGTTCATGCTGTTCTCGGCGATGTGCGGCCTCTCGGACTCGCTGCCGATGATGATCGTCGGCCGCATCGGCCAGGGCTTCGTCGGCGGCGCAATGATCCCGACCGCGCAGACCATTATCCGCACCCGGCTGCCGCGCTCGCAGATGCCGATCGGCATGACGATGTTCGGCCTGATCGTGCTGCTCGGGCCGCTGCTCGGACCCGTGGTCGGCGGCTGGCTCGCGGAAAACATCTCGTGGTCGTGGTGCTTCTATATCAACCTGCCGGTGGGCATCGCGCTCGTCACGCTGCTGATCGCGGGCCTGCCCGCCGAGAAGCCGCACTGGCACGACTTCGTCAACGCGGACTGGACCGGCATCGTCGGACTCTCCATCGGCTTGAGCTCGCTCACGGTCGTGCTCGAGGAAGGCCAGCGCCACCAGTGGTTCGAGTCGCAGGAAATCGTCACGCTGTCGTGCGTGTGCGCGGTGGGCATGGTGCTGATCGCGATCTCGCAGCTGGTCGCGAAGAAGCCGATCATGCGGCTCTCGCTGATGAAGAACCCGCGCTACGCGAGCGTGATCGTCATCGTGTCCGCGGTGGGCGCGGGGCTCTACTGCGTGTCGTATCTCGTGCCGCAGTTTCTCGCGCTGATCGCGGGCTACAACGCGCAGCAGTCGGGCGGCGTGATGCTGATCTCCGGCGTGCCCGCGTTCCTGATGATGCCACTGCTGCCACGCCTGCTCGGCAAGGTTGATTTCCGCATTCTCGTGATCGCGGGTCTCCTGTGCTTCGCGGGCAGCTGTCTGCTCGACATCGATCTCACCGCGCAGAGCGTGGGCCACGATTTCTTCTGGTCGCAGCTGCTGCGCGGCGTGGGCCAGATGCTCGCGATGATGCCGCTCAACCAGGCGTCGATGGCCGCGGTATCGCGCGAAGAATCCGGCGATGCGGCCGGGCTCTACAACATGGCGCGCAATCTGGGCGGATCGGTGGGCCTCGCGATCATCGGCACGGTGATCGACCGGCGCAACGATTTTCACACCGCGGCGATCCGCGATTCGCTCACGAACAATTCGGTGCTCGGCCAGGACCGGCTTGCCGCGAACGCTGCGTCCTTCTTCGCGCAGACGGGCGACATGGCGCACGCGAAGCTGCAGGCGCTCGGCCAGCTCGCCGCGCAGATCTCGCAGCAGGCGATGGTGATCACCTACTCCGAAACCTTCTACGTACTGGCAATCGCGCTGCTCACCTGTGTGCCACTCGCGCTGCTGCTGAAGACTCCGGCTCACCAGACGGGCAATGCGCCGTCGGCCGGGCATTGACGTACTGGACTGTCGACGATGTCACTCCGCTCCCTTCCTCCGCCCCTCCTCCGCTCGCTCCCCCTCGAGCTCCCACTCGCGCTCCTCGCCGCGTGGACGCTGTCGGCCTGCACGGTCGGCCCCGACTATCACGGCGCGCCGCCCGTCGCGAAAAACGCCATCAGCTCCGGCACGTTCGTGCGCGCGCCCGCTGACGGCATCACCACCACTCACGCGCCAGCCGCGTGGTGGAAATCGCTGAACGACCCGCAGCTCGACGCGCTGATCGACGCGGCGCTCGCGCACAACCCCGACCTGCATGCGGCGCAGGCGAAGCTGCGCGAAGCGCGCTCGCAACTGCGCGGCGAACAGGCGAACGAGCTGCCGAAGCTTTCCGCCGACGCCGCCGCAGTGCGGATGCGCGAGCCGAATACGTCGGCGCTGGGATCGCTGTTCTCCTCTTCGAGCTCGTCGTCCGCTTCGTCTTCGTCGTCGAGTTCCGGCTCGAGCGGCCAGGGTCCGCTGCAGCTCTACACGGCGGGCTTCGACGCATCGTGGGAAATCGATCTGTTCGGCGGCACGCGCCGCGCGATCGAAGCAGCTTCTGACGAAGCCGATGCCGTGAACGCCGATCTCGCCGACACCCAGGTGTCGCTCGCGGCCGAAGTCGCGCAGACCTATATCAGCCTGCGCGATCAGCAGCAACGGTTCGTGCTCGCGCAACGTTCGGCCGACTACCAGCAGCAGATGCTGACGCTGACCGAGCAGCGCCGCGCACGCGGCACGGCGGCGGACGTCGACGTCGAACGGCTGACGACCCAGGTCGACACGACCCGCGCAACGCTCGTGCCGCTCGATGCGCAGATCGCCGAATCACTCGACCAGCTCGCGGTGCTTACGGGAGAAGCGCCGGGCGCGCTCGACGCGCAGCTCAGCACGCTCGCGCCGCTGCCGGCGTTGCCCGCATCGGTGGCGATCGGCGACCCGACGACGATGCTGCAGCAACGGCCGGACATTCGCGCGGCGGAACGGCGTCTCGCGTCGAGCAATGCGCAGATCGGCGAGCACATCGCCGACTATTTCCCGAAGGTCTCGCTGCTCGGCGACCTCGGCTTCACGGCGGGCGACCCCGGCCACCTGCTGCGCAAGCAGAATTTCACGTGGGTCGCCGTGCCGTACCTGCAGTGGAACATCTTCGACTTTGGCCGCACGGGCGCGAAGGTGCACACAGCAGAAGCCTCGCGTGACGAAGCCGAGGCGCACTACGAGCACACCGTGCTCGCGGCGCTGCAGGATGCGAATACTGCGCTGTCGCGCTTCGGCCATCAGCACGAACATCTGGTGCGGCTCGAGCAGGTGCAGACGTCGTCGGACCGGTCTGCGACGCTGATGCGTCAGCGCTATCAGGCGGGCGTGTCGACGCTCATCGATCTGCTCGACACGCAGCGCTCGCAGTTCGCCGCGCAGCAGGACGTCGTCGCCGCGCAGGCGGAACTGCTGAAGGACTTTGTGTCGCTGCAGAAGAGCCTGGGACTGGGATGGCAGGTGGCGGGAACCTGAGCTTCGATTTTTGGAGTGCCTAGTCGGGCGCGCCGGTCGCTTCCGCGGCGGGATACTTCGGCAGCTCGTCGTTCACGTGCAGCCACGCGAGCTGCTGCGATGTCCATGTGTGATCCTTCGGAGCGACCTGCTCCGGCGCGTCGAGGCTGCCGATCGAAACATCGATGGTGTCCGGCAGATCGTCGCTCTCCCAAGTCAGGTGCGTGCCGCAGTTCGCGCAGAACTGTCGCAGCACGGCAGGATTCGACTCGTAGCGCGCGGGCTCGCCGCTGACGAAACGCAGCGCGTCGCGCGCGACGGTCATCCACGCAACCATCGGCGCCCCCGCCGCCCTGCGGCAATCCACGCAATGGCAGATCGTCGTGTCGAGCACGGGCTTTGAGATTTCATAGCGGATCGCACCGCAGAAGCAGCCGCCTGTCAGCATCTCATCTCCTTCGTGCTTCGCTGGTGAGCATTTTGCGCACCGTGCCCTCGACTTTTCTTGCCGCGGTAATAGTGCGTAAAACTTCGTGAATGTTTTGCGAACCAGGTCAGCTTACACTAGGCTTTACTCAACATCAGGTGTCCTGATCCCGCCTTCCAGATGCGTCGTTGCTATCTACACATTGGCACTCATAAGACTGGCACGTCGACCATTCAGCTCGCGCTCGCCCAACAACCTGAGCGCCTCGCTGGCGCCGGGTTCCATTTCCCGCTCACCGGCAGGCTCGATCCCGACTCGGGTCAACATCGTCTCGCGCTGCCCGCACCGGCGGACACCCTGCACGCACTCACCGATTCGCTGATCGACGAAATCCGCGGCACGCCGCACCACGTCATTCTGTCGAGCGAAGAGTTTTCGCACATGCTGTGGAGACGCCCCGCGGAATTCCAGCGCATCGTCGACGGGCTGTCGGAGGTGGTCGACGAGATCGTTGTCATTCTGTACCTGCGCCGGCAGACCGACTACATCGAGAGCAACTATCAGGAGCGCCTGAAGAGCCGCTTCTGCCTCGACTTCGCCGCATACGCCGATGCGCGCCTCACGCTCGATCTCGCCGAGTTTCCGCTCGACTACACGAAGCTGCTCGCGCAGCTCGACCGGATAACGGGTATCAACACGGTCATTCGCTCGTACGAATCCGCCTGCGTTCCCAGCGTGCTGGCCGATTTTCTGCACGTGATCGATTGGCCCGCGCGCTTCGAATTGCACGAGGAGCGGATCAATGCATCGACGCCGCTCATCGAGCAACTGAAGAATTTCTACCGCGCGCAGCAGCAGCGTGAAGCAACCCCCGCGGAAGAGCGGCTGCTCGAA
The DNA here is from genome assembly GCF_003443895.1 of Paraburkholderia phosphatilytica. GTDB lineage: Bacteria > Pseudomonadota > Gammaproteobacteria > Burkholderiales > Burkholderiaceae > Paraburkholderia > Paraburkholderia phosphatilytica. The sequence goes on from NZ_QQOA01000019.1 coordinate 119,118, forward strand.
CTGATCGGACAGCATCTTCCCGAGCGGCCGCATATGGCAGCGGCAACGCGAAACCGGATCGTCGAGCATTTTTCCGCGTCGAACGCCGAAGTCGCCGGGCGATTCGGACTGGACGCGCTTCGGGAGGAAGCATCGTTGCCGCGCGAGTTCGGAACATGGTGCGGGCTTGGCCACGCACCGCCGCCGGATCACGATGACATGGCTGCCTCAACGCTGGATCACCTGTTCTCACGCGACTTCATATCGATCGTCGAACCGGTCGCGGACTGCCTGGGCATGACGCAGAGCGCGCTCGAACACACGCAGTCGCTGGCGCGGGAACGTCAACACACGATCGATGAACTGGAGCGGCGCCTCGAGGCCACGTCGGCGGTGGCGGGCGCAAAGACTGCTGAAGCTGGTGAGGTTGCTGACTTTGCCGATCCCGGCAGTTCAGCCAGGGCCAAGGTGGCTACGGCACATTCGCCATCCAGCTGGCGCATGCGGCTGTCTTCGTTCTACCGAAGAACCGCGCCGAAGACCTGAGCCGCTCAGGCCCGTTTGCGAGGCGCGAGCGGCAGGTTGCCGCCGGTGGTGAAGCGGTCGAGGCGGTCGCTGGCTTCCGCCATCGCCCACAGCGGAACGCTGCGCAACTGCCAGTCGTACAGCGACACGATCATCATGAAAGTCGCGGCGCCCTCTTCGTCGAGCCGCCACTCGCCCGATTCGCGGCCTGCGCTGAAGCACGCCGCAATCAGCTTGTCCGCTTCGCGGACCTGCTCGGGCAACAGCTTGCCGTAACCGAGATCGACGAGAAAGCCGGTCAGAATCAGGGTTTGCGTCAACGTCTGCGCATCCTGGTTGCTGCCCTTTCCACGGCGCAGCGTGGCAAGCGCGAGGTGCACCCGCAGCGAAAGCTCGTCGGCGGTGGCACGCGGCACCGGCAGCAGCGCAGCCTTCTGCTGGCGAGCAAGCATCGCCTGGGCATTACGCGAGAATGGAAGCATTTTGGCCATGTGAAGTCACAGACTGATGAACACATGCGATAACGGCCAACTCCACCGAAGATTGAGGGCTTCGCGGAACAGAAAGTCACTTTTTTGCGCCTTGAATGTGACTGTTTGTAACAGTCTCACGTCCGCCCCTTCCATCTGGCCGGAAACGTCCACCGGCATGCTTTCCGATGGAAACTTCCGCAAGAAATCGCAAGCATGCGGCCCCGTATGAATACCCCGTACTGGCGGGCGGAGCGGGGCCGCATGGTATACTTTTTTGACTCCCGTCTGACAAGATCGACCAAACCGCCGCCGTCGCGAACCGCGAATCCGGCCCGCTGTGCGGCGTACCGTTCCGGTACCCGCGTGCGCAGGGCCCCGCCTTCGTGCGGCGTCACCTGCGGCCATAGAGCCCGGGCGCCGATGCCGACACGAATGAACTCGCTGAAGACCCTGCTTACAGAAGCGGCGCTGCGCCGCGACCCGGCGCTTAGCCCACGCGTCAGCGAACCAGTCGGCCTGTCTATCCAATGAGCCGCCTCTCCGGGCGTATCCGTGTGATATCGCGGGCCCTGCCTCGGCTTGCGCTCAAACCGCTGCGCCGGTCGCCGGCGCAGATGCGGCGCATCCTGATCGCACACAACCTGCTGCTGGGCGATACGCTGCTGCTCACCCCGCTGATCGCGAAGCTGCGCGCGCAATACCCGGACGCGCACATCGCGCTCACCTGTCCGAAGCCGATCGTGCCGCTGTACGCGGGCCGGCCGTTCGGCGTCGAGGCGCTGCCGTTCGACCCGCGCGACCTCGCGACCGTGCTCGGCGTGCTGCGCTCGGGGCCGTACGATCTCGGCATCGTCGCGGGCGACAACCGGCACAGCTGGCTCGCGCTCGCCGCGAACTGCCGCTGGATCGTCGCCCATGAACACGACGTGCCGGCGTGGAAAAACTGGCCCGTGAACGCAGCCATTCCGTATCCGGCCACGCCTGCCGCATGGGCCGATCTCGCGACGGAACTGGTGCCCGGGCCGGCGCCGCGGCGCTATCGCCCGGACGACTGGCCCGCGCCGTCCCACGCCGCGCTGCCCGATGTCGCGCTGCTCGAGCGGCCGTACGTCGTGCTGCATCCGGGCGCGAGCACGACCGTCAAGCGTTGGCCCGTCGCGCGCTGGCGCGAACTCGCGCAGTTCGTGGCCGCGCGCGGCTACACGCCCGTGTGGAGCGGCGGACCGGGCGAAGACAAGCTGATCCGCACGATCGATCCGGACCCTGCGCATCCGAATCTGGCCGGCAAGCTGGGGCTCGGGGAGCTGTGGCATCTGTTTGCCGGCGCGCGGGCGGTGGTGTGCCCCGATACCGGCGTCGCACACCTCGCGCGGCTGATCGGCGTGCCGGCCGTCGCGCTGTTCGGACCGGGCAACGCATCGATTCACGGGGCGGGCGAATACTGGCGCGACGTCCCGTTCACGCCGGTGACGATTGCGGACATGCCATGTCGCGACGAGCCGTTCATTTTCCGGCGCAAGGTCGAATGGGTGCGACGCTGCGACCGCAACGACAGGACCTGCGTCGCATGGCGTGGCGATCACGCGGACTGCATGGACCGCCTGAGCGTCGCAGCCGTCAGCGGCGCACTGCATAACGTACTGGTGGAAGTTCAATGACAATGGCGCGAGTGGAGCGCGTGCTGTGGGTTGCCTGTCCGGCCATCCTCTTTATCGTGATGTTCGGGCACATGACGGCCCTCGAATTCAACGCGCTCGGGCTGCTCGCGCTCGGCACGCTCGCGGCCGCATGTTCGCGTGAGCGCCCGTCCATGCAGCGCTGGCCGCTCGCCCTGCCGATCGGTGCCTGGGCGCTGTGGGCCGCGTGCGCGGTCGGATGGTCGGCATTCCCGACTATCAGCCTGCATGCGTGGTTCGACGAAATGCTGTATCCGCTCGTCGCGTTCTGGGGCTTCTGGCTGGTCGGCTCGCGCGCCGAACGTCCGCAGCGCATCGTGTTCTTCAACTGGCTCGGCTGCCTGCTGCTGGCGGTGATCAGCCTGCGCAACTGGGGGCATCTGCAGCCGCCCACCGCGGATACAGGCCTGCTGCACTTCTACAATCGCGTCGGCCATACGAGCTCGCTCGCGGTGTTCGCGATGCCGCTTTTCAGCGGCCTGATGCTGCGTCCGCGCTGGAGAACGGTGGGCGTGACGGGCCTCGTGCTGTGCCTGTTCATCGGCCTCGCAACGCTCAACCGCTTCTTCTGGCCCGCCGCGGGTATCACGCTGCTGGTGGCGCTGTTCCCGCTCTACCGCCGTCACATCATGCTCGCCGTGCTGGCGATCGCGCTGGTGGGCGCGGCAGGCATCGGCACGCTCGAAGTCAGCGCGCGGCTGCGTTATGGACACAACATGCCGCCGCCGACCGCGCAGGACTTCAAGATCGGCGGTCATCAGATCTACGTGCCGAAGGCGCTGGCCGGTATCGGCGACACGCTGTCGTCGGACACGCGGCCGAAAGTGTGGGCGTTCTATCGCGCGGCCGGCGCACAGCACGCGTGGCGCGGCGTGGGCTTCGGCAAGCCGCTGCCCGGCATGGCCTACCGCGCGGAGATGCCGGCGTCGCTGCTGCAGCTGGAGCCGCAGGCGCCAACCCACGCGCATAACCTGTTCCTCAACACCTGGCTGCAGACCGGCTTCATCGGGCTCGCGCTGCAAACGATGCTGCTGCTCGCGCTCGTCGCGCGCTTCTGGCGTCTGCGGAAGATGGAACCGTGGGTGTGCGCGGCCGGTATCGCGCTGGTGGCCGGCATGATCACGAAGAACACGACCGACGACTTCATGTGGCAGACCACGATACTCGCGTTCTGGTCGTTCGCGGGGCTGCTGCTAGGGAGTGGAGAACGACTCGCGGGACGGTAGCCCGCGAACCGCGACGGCCGCGGGCTACCGCGCTGAACGGCCTCGGCGAGAATCCGGGGGCCGCGCACCCATCACTCACACGCAATCGAACTCTACGGTGACCGACTGGCTGGTCACGCCCCACACCCCGTCGGTATGTACCGAGATCACGTGCAGGCGCTGCTGCGTGCGGTCGCAATAAGCGGCCGCGTGTTTCAGGCCGAGACGCCGAACGTGATTCCAGGACACGAGCGATATGCGCGCACGGCTCGTCACGATCAGGTGTCCATCGTCGCGGGTCTCGACGTTCGAGATCGCCGTGCAGGCCGCCAGGCCGCATAGGCTCGCCAACATGATGCTTCGCTTCATTGCCCCCCCGGCTGTGTCGGGGCATTGTGCTGGCTGATCCCGCACACTGGCAATAGGGAAATCGTAATCTTGCGCCGCCTGTCGTGGCGGCCGCCGCGCCGAACGGCCACCCAAAGCGAAACAGGACGATCGCCCGCCCTGTTCCTTGCAGCATCTTTCACGCCGTTCGGCGCGTGTGGTTTATACCGTCTGCAACGGCGTCAGGTCCGCGAGAACCGGCTCGGCGGCACGCACCGATGCCCGCTCACCCGATGCGGACGCGCCCGCCGAACGGCCGTGACCGTCGACCTGGAACACCGCGACCGCGTCGTGCAGCACTTCGGTCTGCTCTTCGAGCGACTTCGCGGCGGCGGCCGCCTCCTCGACAAGCGCGACATTGTTCTGCGTCACTTCGTCGATCTGCGAGATCGCCTGATTGACCTGCTCGATGCCCGAGCTCTGCTCCGCAGCGGCAGACTCGATCTCGGCCATGATGCGCGTCATCCGCTCGACGGCCTGCATCGCGTCGCTCATCGTCTTGCCGGCCTGCTGCACGAGCGAGGCGCCCTGCTCGACCTGCGCTGCCGAATCGCCGATCAGTTCCTTGATCTCCTTCGCGGCCGTGCCCGAGCGCTGCGCGAGACTGCGCACTTCCGACGCGACCACCGCGAAACCGCGGCCCTGTTCGCCCGCGCGAGCGGCTTCGACCGCGGCGTTCAGCGCGAGGATGTTGGTCTGGAACGCGATGCCTTCGATGATGCCGGTGATGTCCTTCACCTTGCGCGACGATTCGGTGATGCCGTCCATCGTATCGACCACACGCTCGACCACTTCGCCGCCGCGCACGACCGTCTGCAGCGCGCCCTGCGCGAGCCGGTTCGCTTCCCTCGCGTTGTCCTCGTTCTGCTTCACGGTGGACGAAAGCTGCTCGATGCTTGCCGCGGTGCGCTCCAGCGCGGCCGCCTGCTGCTCGGTGCGGCGCGACAGGTCCAGGTTGCCCGCGGCGATTTCCTTCACGCCGTGCGCGATCGCGCCGCTGCTGCCGCGCACCTTCGACACGGTGTCGGACAGCCCGTCGCGCATCTGGCGCAGCGCGACGATCAGCTGCCCCATTTCGCTGCGCGAGCCGTCGCCGACGGCGATCGTCAGGTCGCCTGCTGCGATGCTCTGGAAATGCTCGACCATCCGGTTGACCGGGCGCACGATCGCGGCCGCCAGACCCGCGCGCGCGACGAGACCCACGACGATCGCGATCACGCCGATCGCAACGAACAGCAGCGTCACGAAATGGAAGCGCGCGTTCACGGCGGCCGTCGCCTGCTGCTCGCTGTCGCCCTGCACTTTTTCAAGCGCATCGATCGCCTTTGCATAGGCGGCGTAGTAGGTGTTCGCCGTCTCGCCCTGGATCGTGCGGAAAGTGTTGAAGTCGTTGTCGTTGAGCGCCTTGAACTCGGGCTCGATCGCCTGATCGACGAGCGCTGCGCGCGCCTGCGCGACGGCCTGGGCGAGACGCTTCTCGTCGTCGTTCGCGAACGGGCCGGCGAGGTAATGCTGGAAGTCGCCGTTCGAATCGACCAGCACCTTGTGCGCGTTGGGCAGCAGGTCGTCGGTCTGCTTGCCGACGCTGAAGAGCGTCTCGTAGCTGCCGAGCGCGAGGCGGACCTGCAGCAGTTTTTCCGAGCTGGTCTTGAGCGTCGACATGCCGATCGAGCTGCGTTGCGTGTCGACCAGACTTTCGCTTGCCAGCTTGATGGCCCCGTAGCCAATCACGATCACTGTCAATAACAGGCCGACGAACGCGCAGATCGTCAGGGTCAGCCGGGTGCGGATACTTATATTGTTGAACATTGGCAGTTCCGTAGTGCAGTTGGTCGCCGGTTTGGCTTCCCACTTCCGGGTTACGGCAGCATGACGCGCGCGATGGATAGGGGAATTCCATGAGTCATGGCGGCAACGCCGGCCAATGACCCACTATCTGGACGCGATCCGGCGCTGATTCGCCGTTGTTTACCTTGCGGACTAAACATTCCGCGCGACCCGTTTGCGAGGGGTTGCGAGCAATTCGCAGCGACGGTCATCGCATGGCACAACCACAGCGTTAACCGGTCAGCGCACCATCAGCGCGACCCGCAGGCGGCCCTGGTGGCCTGTCGTTTCGTTTGTATAATCTGGCGTTTTGCCTTTCCGCCCCGGCCTCTTTTTCATGCTCAGTTTCGCGCTCGGCTTCATCGTCTCCTTGCTGATCACGCTGCTGATCGTGCGTTATGCGCATCTGCATGAAAAATTCTCGACCGACACCGACCTCGGCGGCGTGCAGAAATTCCACGCGCGCCCCGTGCCGCGCATCGGCGGGACCGGCATCCTGATCGGGCTCGTCGCGGGCGCGCTGGAACTGCATCGCGCCTATCCGGCGGTATCGGGCGGCATCGTCGCGCTGACCGCGTGCGGACTGCCCGCGTTCGGCTCGGGCCTCGTCGAAGACCTCACGAAGCGCGTGTCGCCGCTCGCGCGGCTCGTCTGCACGATGGCCGCCGCGGCCCTCGCCTACTTTCTGCTCGACATCGCGGTGACGCGCATCAGCGTGCCGCCGCTCGACTTCCTGCTGTCGTATGCGGCGGTCTCCTGCGCGGTGACGGTGCTCGCGGTGGCCGCGCTCGCCAACGCGATCAACATCATCGACGGCTTCAACGGCCTCGCGTCGATGGTCGCGTTCATGATGTTCGCGTCGCTCGCGTACGTCGCGTTCGAGGTGTCGGACCCGATCGTGCTGTCCGCGTCGCTGATCATGATGGGCGCGGTGATGGGCTTCTTCATCTGGAACTTCCCGGCGGGCCTGATCTTTCTCGGCGACGGCGGCGCGTACTTCATCGGCTTCATGCTCGCCGAACTGTCGATCATGCTGGTGATGCGCAACCGGGACGTGTCGGCGTGGTATCCGGTGCTGCTCTTCATGTACCCGATCTTCGAGACCTGCTTCTCGATCTACCGCAAGAAGTTCATCCGCGGCATGTCGCCGGGCATTCCGGATGGCGTGCACCTGCACATGCTGGTGTACAAGCGGCTGATGCGCTGGGCGGTCGGCAACCGCACCGCGCGCGAGCTGACGCGGCGCAATTCGCTTACCTCGCCTTATCTGTGGCTGCTGTGTCTGATCGCCGTCGTCCCGGCCACGCTTTTCTGGCGCCACACGCTGCATCTGTTCTGCTTCGTCGTGGTGTTCGCGCTCACTTACGTGTGGCTCTACGTCAGCATCGTGCGCTTCAAGGCGCCGCGCTGGATGGTGGTGAGAAAGCATCGGCGCTCGTGAGCGCTGGTCAGTCCCGCAAGGCAGTGTGACCAGCCGTTGCAGCGCGCGCAAGAGCGCGGAAAAAGCGTTGCGGACGCAATGATCCGTAAAATACGGTGACACTTTTACGGATCGCAAACGTTAAACTACAGTTCCGTAATCTGCATTCGGAACCCCGCCAATGAACGCCAGAAACAGTATTTGGGAAACTGCGACTCCGGTCGTCTGGATGACCGGGCTTTCCGGCGCGGGCAAGACGACGATTGCGAATGCGATGGTGGCCGAACTGCGCGGCGCGAGCCGCAACGCCATCGTCCTGGATGGCGACACGCTCCGCGAGGGGCTCTGCTCTGACCTCGGCTTCTCCGATGAGGATCGCATCGAAAACGTGCGCAGGCTCGCACATGTCGCGAGGCTGTTCCAGTGTGAAGGCTATACGGTGGTTGTGGCCACGATCTCCCCGCTCGAACAGCAGCGCGAGCTGGCCCGCACGATCGTCGGGCCGGCGTTTCTCGAAGTGTTCATCGCAACGCCGCTCGCTACCTGCCAGCAGCGCGATCCGAAGGGCATGTATGCAAAGGCGCGTAACGGGCAACTGCCGGGTTTTACCGGCGTATCGGCGGAATATCAGACGCCGGTCGAACCGGATCTGACCATCGACACGTCGAACCGCGCGGTGAGCGACTGCGTGGATATCCTGATCGAAGCCGCTTTGGCAACGCGCAGCCAGTCGGCTGCGGCCTGAGCGCTCAGCGCGTCACGCCAGACGCTTCCGCGCGTCAGGAAATCCTGGCCGAAGACGCTGCCGCAACGCTCTTCAACGCCGGCGCGAGTGCCGGCTGATACTCGGGCACCCAGCGGCGGAGGTCCCGCCGCACTTCATCGTCGCCGGGCACGCGGTGCTGCATCAGCCACGGCAGTAACTCATCCAGCAGGTTATCCGGCACCCCGCGCGCCTGCGCGATGCGCAGCTTCGGATGCGGCGTACGGCTCGTCGTTTCCTCGTCGGCAAGCAGTTCTTCGTAGAGCTTCTCGCCCGGCCGCAGACCCGTGAAGACGATGCGGATCTGTTCTTCGGTGAAGCCGTAGAGGCGGATCAGGTCGCGTGCCAGATCGACGATACGTACCGGCTGGCCCATGTCGAGAATGAAGATCTCCCCGCCATGCCCCATGCTTGATGCCTGCAGCACGAGCTGCGACGCCTCCGGGATCGTCATGAAGAAGCGCGTTATCTCGGGGTGGGTGACCGTCACCGGGCCGCCCTTCGCGATCTGCTGCTGAAACTTTGGAATCACGCTGCCGGCGCTGCCAAGCACGTTGCCAAAGCGAACCGTCTCGAACTGCGTCGTGGTGCTGGTCTGCTGCAACGCCGAGCAGGCCATCTCGGCGAGCCGCTTGCTCGCGCCCATCACGTTGGTCGGATTGACGGCCTTGTCGGTGGAGATCAGCACGAAGTGCTTCACCTGATGGCGGATTGCCGCGCGCGCGACGCGATAGGTGCCGAGCACGTTGTTGCGCACGGCCTGCCACGCGTTCTGCTCTTCCATCAGCGGCACGTGCTTGTACGCCGCCGCGTGAAACAGGATGTGCGGGGTATGCCGCGACAGCACCTGGTCGAGCAGCAGCGAATCTTTCGCATCGCCAATCACCGGCACGACCGACGTACCCGGGAAGCGCTCATGCAGTTCTTCGGTCAGGCGATACATCGCGTACTCGGACAGGTCGTACGCGACGAGCTGCGCAGGTTCGAAACGCAGGATCTGCCGACAGAGTTCGGAGCCGATCGAGCCGCCCGCGCCCGTCACCATCACGACGCGATTGCGCAGCAGCGCTTCGACGTGCGGTGTGTCGATCTTCACCGGCTCGCGGCCGAGCAGGTCTTCGAGATCGATGTGGCGTACGCGCGAGAGGAACGCCTGGCCCTGCGTGATTTCGGTCAGCGCTGGCAGCACCAAGGCCTTGACGCCGGCGCGCACGCAGAGCGTGGCCACACGACGTTGCGTCTCCACCGAGGCTGACGGGATTGCGATGATCGCGTACTCCGTCTTCAGCGACTCCGCGAGACGCGGCAGGTCGCTGATCGGGCCCAACACCTTGTAGCCGTAGATTTCGCGGCCCTGCTTTGCGGGATCGTCGTCGAGCAGGCCGACGAGCCGCCATTCGCTGGAACGTGACAGCTCGCGCGCGAGGTTCGCGCCGGCCGTCCCCGCGCCGAGCACGATCATCGGTTTGCCCTGGGCAACAAGACCACCGTATAGATAGAACTCCTTCGTTGCGCGATACAGCGCGCGCGAGCCGCCCATTGCGAGGAACAGCAGCAGCGGCGACACGATCAGCACCGAACGCGGCACGATCGGGATCGGCTGCACCATCGCGGAAGCGACCATCGCGACGAGCGCGCCGGACACGATCGACTTCGAAATGCGCATGAGATCGGGCAGGCTCGCGAACACCCACATGCCGCGATACAGCCCGAAGATGCGGAAACTGACGCCGTAGATCGGCAGCACCCACGTGAGAGAATGGATCGCGCCGCGCCAGAACTCGGGCGGCACCATCCCGTTGAAGCGGATGATGTACGCGGTGAGCCAGGCGCCCGCGACTGCGCAGAGGTCGAACAGGAACGCGCTGAACGAAAGATAGGTCGCTTTGGATTTAAACATTGGGCGCGATACTTCAAGATTGACCAGACAGCGTCGACTGAAAACGACGCCAGCGCAGATCCACGAGCGCGCCCAGGCCGCACAACACGCCGAGCCAGGCGATCACGACGCACCACTGCACGGAAACCGGCAGCCCCAGCGCAGCAACAGCAAGCATCATACCCACAGCCATTACCGCATACCAGACCAGCGCCGTACCGGCATGGCCGATGCCCAAGCGCACCATCCGCTGATAGTAGTGCTCGCGATGCGCCTGCCAGAACTTCTCGCCGCGCAGAAGACGCCGCGCGAGCGTGATCGACGCATCCGTAATGAATGGCGCGAACGTCAGCGCGGGAAACCAGATGGGCCAGGCGTCGGCGCGCCATCCCCAGTAGCCGAGCGCGCCCGCGAGAAAACCGAGCGAGATCGAGCCGGCGTCGCCGAGGAACACGCGCGCAGGATGAAAGTTGAAGCACAGAAAACCCAGCGCCGCCCCCGCGACCGCCGCCGATGCGACCGCAAGCTCGGGTTGCGGATGCACGCTGATGAGCGCCGCGATCGCGTAGCCGCCGAAGCCGAACAGCGCCATGCCGCCCGCGAGTCCGTCCGCGCCGTCCATGAAGTTGTAGAGGTTCACGAGCCAGATCATCAGGAAGGCCAGGATTGCAAGCAACCACCACGGCGCGGGCGCCGGGAACAGCGCGACGAACCCGACGGTCGCGACGAGGTGCGCGAGAAAGCGCGCGCGCGCGGACAGGCCCCGCCGGTCGTCGACCTGGGACACCACTGCAAGAAAGACGACCGCCAGCGCCGCCATTCGCAAGCCCGGCGTCAGCACGGACATCGCAAGCGCCGCGGCCGGCACGACGCCCCAGCCGCCCACCCGGGGCGTGGGCCGCACGTGCAGCGAACGATCGTTCGGGATATCCGTCGCGAGCCGCCATGCGAGGCCGGTCCGCAGCAGCACGAACAGGACAAGCGCGCTCACGCAGCCCGCGCAGATCGCGGTTGCGAGAACAAGGCCCAAGGATCCCGGCCCATGCATGAAAGCTTCAAACGACATCAGCGATCTCTGACTCCATCAATGCGTCGACCGATACCAGCGAGCCGTTGCGGCGAGCCCATCGTCCACCGGATACGGCGGACGCCAGCCGAGCACGGACCCGATGCGGTTGCCGTCCACCCGCAGGTTGCTGATCAGCCGCTCGATCTGCGCGGTGCGGCCGGTGAGCCGCCCTGCCGCGCGCAGCCACGCCTGCGGCACCGGCAGCAGACGCGCCGGGCGCTCCAGGTGCGCCGCGAGCGAGCGTGTCAGCTGCACGACAGTCAGGTCGTCGGCGTCGCAGACGTGGAAACATTGTCGCGCCGCGCGCGGATCGGTCGCACATCGGACCAGCGCATCGGCCAGATTGCCCACGTAGACGAGGCTGCGGCGCGCATCGACCGACGCAAGCGGGAGCGGCACGCCTTTCCATACCGCATCCATTAAACGCAGGAAGTTCGCGCGAACCGTCGGTCCGTAGACGAGCGGCGGCCGCACGATCACGATTTCCATGCCGGACTCGACGCCATAGCGCGTTAGCGCCTCTTCGGCGGCGAGCTTCGAGCGGCCGTATGCATCCTCCGGCGCCGGCGCGTCGCTTTCACGCACCGCGCGACCGGCGTCGGTCTCGGCCACCGCCTTGATACTGCTCACGAACACGAAGCGGCGCGCGCCCCGCTCCGCCGCCGCCCGCGCGATCCGCAGCGTGCCGTCGACATTGGTGGCGCGAAACGCGGCGTCGGCATGACGCGCATCCGCGTCCATCACGTGGACGCGCGCCGCGAGATGCACGACACATTCTGGAGCGAGCGCGGCCGGCCACGTGTCGGCCACGCCGGCGAAATCGGCGCTGCGGTCGACCCATTCGTCGATGCCCCCAACATCGGTCGCGCAGCCGTTCGCACGCCGTACGAGTCCGGTGACGCGATGCCCATCCGCGAGCAGCCGCTCGCACGTCGCCCGCCCGACGAAGCCGTTCGCGCCCGTCACCAGCACCGTGCTCATAGCCACTTCCAGCCGAAACGGTTGAAGAACCGGTACGCCGACGACACGAACATGCGGATATGCGCCCCGCCCTTGCGCGCCGCGCCGCCACCGTGATGCAGCACGCGTACCACCGGCGCATAGACGACGCGCGTCACGTCGTGCGCGCGCAGACTCAGATCGTAGTCCTCGAAATAGAGGAAGTAGCGCGCATCGAAGCCGGCCAATTCTTTCAGCACCTTCGTGCGGAACAGCATGAAGCAGCCGCTGACGATCGGCGGATCCCAGACCGTGTCGCGGTCGTTGATCACGTCGCGCATCTCGTAGCCGGCCAGGCGTTTTGCGAACAGCCCGCGCAGACGCGCCGGCAGGAAGCCGCGCACGAACAGGTCGACGAGCGTCGGATAGCGGCGGCACAGGTATTGCAGCTGCCCGGCATCGTCGCCGATGCGCGGCGTGAGGAGGCCGGCTTCCGGATGCGCGCCGAAGAATTCGAGCGCGTTGACGAGCGACTGCGAGTCCAGTTCGACGTCGGGGTTCAGCACCAGATGAAACGAGCCTGCCGAGCGTTCGATCGCGAGGTTGTGACCGCGACCGTAGCCTACGTTGCCATGCCCGCGGATGACTTCGCAGGTGACCCCATACGCGCGCAACAGGGCGAGCGACGGCTCGATGTCAGGCAGACCGCCATTGTCGACGAGCAGCACCAAAAGCGCGAACGCAGGTCGCGCAGCACGAAGTGCCTCGCATGCGTTGGCGACGCTTTCAAGCGTACTTCGCAGTAGTGGGAGGTCCGGCCGATAAACGACAACGGATACCGAAAGGCCCTCGATCTCGGAACGCGGCTCGCGTGTGAAAGTCATGTGGTGGAAACGCCGTGTCTTATGGACGACACTTGATCGTTACAGGCCGCAGTAGCTCGGAAGTGTGCTGAAGTTTCGGGGTTTCGGCAAGCTGCTTTGCCTTTTGTTACCGCCCATATAGCACAAAGTGACGGATTGGCGCCTGCCAAAGACTGGGAAAGTGCAGAAAATCAAACACTTCCGCCCACTTGGGTTGTGCTGGCCGGCAGGTAATAGTAAAGTAGCGCCGCCATGCCGGCCGCCGGGAAAAATTCGCTCCAAACCCGGCCGGACAGGCCTCCAGCCGCGACGCAAGACCTTTCCATTTACATCCTGTTACGCGCCCTCAGGGCTGACTGAATGCGCAGTAAACCACTCGTTGTCGACCTCGATGGCACGCTGATTCGCTCGGACGTTCTGATCGAATCGGGATTCGCCTTCATCAAATCCGCACCGCACCGGTTTTACGAGCCGTTGCTGTGGCTCGTGCGCAAAGGCAAAGCCGGACTGAAGGCGCATCTCGCCGACCGGACCAACGTCGACGTCACGGTGCTGCCGTACGACGACACGGTGCTCGACTGGCTCAAGCAGGAGCGCGAAAGCGGCCGTTCGCTCGTTCTCGCGACCGCGAGTCACGAGCGCTATGCCGAGGCCATCTCGCAGCATCTCGGCATTTTCGACCGCACCTTCGCGACGGATGGCGAGACCAATCTGTCGTCGCATCGCAAACGCGACCGGCTTGTCGCCGAATACGGCGAAAAGGGCTTCGATTACGCGGGCAATTCGCACGACGATATCGCGGTCTGGCAATCGGCCGAACGCGCTTATGTGGTCAATCCGTCGCCGGGCGTCGAGCGTGCCGCGCGCAAACAGGGCAACGTCGAGCGCGTGATCGAATCGCGCCCGCCCACCTTGAAGACGTGGGCGCGTTCGTTGCGGCTGCACCAGTGGCTAAAGAACCTGCTGATCTTCGTGCCGCTGCTGGCCGCGCACGAAGTGTCGCGCGCGCCGCTGCTGTTCGCGGCGATCCTCGCGTTCTTCTCGTTCGGCCTGTGCGCGTCGAGCGTATACCTGCTGAACGACCTGCTCGATCTCGAAGACGACCGGCATCATCCGGTGAAGCGCAAGCGTCCGCTCGCGTCCGGCGCGCTGCCGATTCCGTGGGGGCTCGCGCTCTTTCCTGTACTGCTTGGCGCCGCTATCGCGATCGCGTGGTCGTCGCTACCGCCACGCTTCGCCGCCGTGCTGTTCGGCTATTACCTGCTGACGCTTGCGTATTCGCTGTTCCTGAAGAAGCAGGTGATGGTGGACGTGGTCGTGCTGGCCATGCTCTACACTACGCGCATCATCGCCGGCACCGCGGCGATCGGCGGCCATCTGACGTTCTGGCTGCTCGCGTTCTCGATGTTCATCTTCCTGAGCCTAGCACTCGTGAAGCGGTACGCGGAACTGTATTCGCTGCAGTCGCGCGGGCTCGTGAAGACGCGCGGCCGCGGCTACATGTCGAGCGACCTCTCGCTGATCTCGTCGCTCGGCACCTCGTCGGGCTATCTCGCGGTGCTGGTGCTCGCGCTGTACATTCAGGACGCGCGCACTGCCGGGCTCTATCGCCATCCTCAGATCATCTGGCTCGCGTGCCCGCTGCTGCTCTACTGGGTCAGCCGCACGTGGATCATCGCGCACCGCGGGCGGATGCACGACGACCCGATCGTGTTCGCAGCGCGCGACCGCATCAGCCTCGTGATCGTTGCGCTGTGCGGGCTCGTGTTCTGGGCGGCGATCTGACCGATGGGCACGGTGCGTTCCTGGGGGCGTTATCCCGCTTTTCCGCAAGAAGCGCATCCGGTCGCGTGGCGCGATAGCGCGCGCGCCGCATGGACCGACGCGGTCGGCGAGCGCGGCACGATGCTGCCGTTCGGCAACGGCCGCAGCTATGGCGACAGTTGCCTCGCCGCCTCCGGCCACGTCCTGCAAACGCTGCCGCTCGACCGGCTGATCGCGGCCGACTGGAAGAGCGGCGTGCTGCGCGCCGAGCCCGGCGTCACGCTTGAACAGATTCTCGAGGTCGCGATTCCGCGCGGCTGGATGCTGCCCGTCACGCCCGGCACGAAGTACGCGACGCTAGGCGGCGCAATCGCGAACGACGTGCACGGCAAAAACCATCACGTACGCGGCACGTTCGGCCGGTACGTGCGCCGCTTCGCGCTCGCGCGCAGCGACGGCAGCGTGAGCGAATGCGCGCCGGAAGAACACGCCGAACTGTTCGCGGCCACCGTCGGCGGACTGGGGCTCACGGGGCTCATCCTGTGGGCCGAGATCCAGCTGATGCCGATCCGCTCAAGCATGATCGACGTCACCAACATCCGCTTCGCTAATCTCGACGAATTCTTCGCGCTGTCGGAGCGGCTCGATCCGCTGCACGAATATGGCGTGGCCTGGGTCGACTGCCTGGCGCGCGGCGCCACGCTCGGGCGCGGCATCTACATGATCGGCGACCATGCGGACAGCGGCCCGCTCGAAGCGGATCGCCGCAAGAAGCGCACGGTGCCGTTCACGCTGCCCGTGCCGATCTTCAACCCGCTGACGCTGCGGGCATTCAACGAGCTGTTCTACCGCAAGCAGATGTCCGACGAAGCGAAGTCCACGGTCGGTTACGACCAGTACTTCTATCCGCTCGACAGCCTGCTCGAATGGAACCGCATCTACGGGCGCGCGGGCTTCCAGCAGTATCAGTGCGTGGTGCCGGCCGCGGTGTCCCGCGATGCGATCCATGCGATCCTCGCCGCGATCGCGAAGAGCGGCACCGGCTCGTTCCTCGCGGTGCTGAAGCGTTGCGGCGACCTGCCTTCGCCGGGGCTGCTGTCGTTCCCGCTCGACGGCACATCGCTCGCGCTCGACTTTCCGCAACGCGATGCGCTCAACGAGCGGCTCTTCACCGAGCTGGACGCGATCGTCCGCGAAGCGCAAGGGCGCATCTATCCGGCCAAGGACGCCCACATGTCCGGTGCGGATTTCCGCGCGGCCTACCCGCAGTGGCAACAACTCGAGTCGCTTCGCGACCCCGCGATCCTGTCGCGCTTCTGGGAACGGACTACCCGCATATGAAAAACATCCTGATCGTCGGAGCCACGTCCGCCATCGCCCATGCCTGTGCGCGCCAGTGGGCGCAACAAGGCGCACGCTTTTTCCTCGTCGCGCGCAACAGCGAACGCCTGCAGCAGATCGCCGACGACCTCGCCGCGCGCGGCGCCCCGCTCGCGGCAACGTTCCGGCTCGACATCGACGATCTCGCGCAGCACGCCACCATGCTCGAACGGTGCGCAGCCGAACTCGGCGCGCCCGACATCGTGCTGGTCGCACCCGGCACGCTGCCCGACCAGGCGGCCTGCCAGGCCGACGCAACGGTTGCGGTGCGCGAATTCGCGACCAACGCGGTATCGGTCATCGCACTGCTGACGCCGATCGCGAATCTGCTCGAAGCGCAGAAGCAAGGCGTGCTGGCCGTGATCTCGTCGGTGGCCGGAGATCGCGGCCGCCCGTCGAACTATCTGTACGGCAGCGCGAAGGCCGCGCTGTCCGCGTTCTGCGAAGGTCTGCGCGCGCGCCTGTTCAAGGCGGGCGTGCATCTCGTGACGATCAAGCCAGGCTTCGTCGCCACGCCGATGACGGCCGGCCTGCCCTTGCCGGGGCCGCTCGTCGCGACAGCGGACAAGGTTGCAAGCGATATCGTGAAGGCGGTCGAGAAGCGCAAGGACGTACTGTACACGCCGTGGTTCTGGTCGCTGATCATGCTGATCATCCGGTCCGTGCCGCAGTTCCTGTTCAAGCGCGCATCGCTGTGAGGGCCGCAGCATTGACGACTCGCGGTGGCCGCTTCCTGAACTGGCTGATCTTCCTGCTCGGCATCGCCACGCTGCTGAGCACGCTCTACTCCGTCCAGCAGCACTTCTCCCCCGTTCCGTACGCCGACTCGTGGGACGGCACGATCGCCTTCTACACGCGCGCACTGCAGTCGCCGTGGCGGGCCTTCTTCGAACAGCACAACGAGCACCGGCTAGTGTTCTCGCGCCTGATCTTTTACGCGGACGTGCGCTACTTCGGCGGCCGCAACGTGCTGTCGCTGATCGCCAATCTGGTGCTCGCTGGTGTGCTTGCGCTCGCCTTCATCCGCATCGCGCTGCACTACGGCGTCGCGAGCAACTGGGGCTCGCCCCTAGGCCTGATCGGCGGAGTGATGATCTTCCTGTTTTCGTGGATGCAGCGCGAAAACTTCACTTGGGGCTTCCAGAGCCAGTGGTACGCGGTCTATCTGTTCGCGCTGCTGGCGTTCTATGCACTGCAGCTGTGTGCTGAAGCGCTGCACCACGGCGATTCGGCGCGCGAGCGCAACTGGTACGTCGCGATGGTGGCGGCGGCCACGGCCGCGGCCGGCTCGATGGCGAGCGGCCTGCTGGTGTGGCCGGTGCTGGTGGTCACCGCGATCTACCTGCGGTTGCGCTGGCGTGCGGTCGTGCTCCTCGCTGTGCTGAGCGCCGCGATCTGGGTCGCCTACTTCTACACGTGGCATTCGCCCGGCAATACCGGCAGTCCGATCGCGGGCCTGCGCGACCATCCGGTCGCGATGCTGAAATACGCGGTCTTCTATCTCGGTGCGCCAGCTGACTACACGCGTCTCGGGCCGCTCGGCGCCGCAGTTTGCGGTGCGATCTTCGTAGCCGCGCTGGCGGCAGCACTGCTGCACGCCGTTGCGCGCCGCAACCGGCTGCCGCTCGCGACCGCGTTGCTGGTGTTCTCGGCCTTCGTCGCAGGCAACGCGCTGCTCACAGCAAGCGGCCGCCTCGTGATGGGCATGGATACTGCCTTCTCGTCACGCTACACCACCGCGTCGCTGACGGGTTGGCTCGCGCTGCTGCTGTACATCGGCATCAACTGTCCGACCGGCCGCGGCTCGCGGCGCACGCTCGGCGTCACGCTGATCGCGCTGCTGATCGTGGTGTCTTTTCAACGCGAGGCGTTCCGGGCGGACCGCCAGACGCGCTATGAGCGCAACGTCGCTGGCCTTGCGCTGCGCGCGCATGTGTACGACTTCGCGATGACACGCTCGGTCTATCCGTCGATCGACGGCCTGCGGCACGAAGCCCAACTGGGCGAAGCGGCGAAAATCTCGATCTTCGCGCCGAACCAGCCCGACTATCCGGTGTTGCCGGCGCAGATCGAACCGACGGTGACCTGCGTCGGCGCGCTGGACCACGTGTTCAAGACTCCGACGCCGGGCATCTACCGCGCGCAAGGCTGGATCTACGACCCGACAACGCGCAGCGTGCCGGAGAACATCGCGCTCACCGACGCAACTGGCAAGCCAATCGGCAGCGGCGTGACCGGCGCCAATCGCGGCGATGTCAGCAAGGTGGTCGGCAAGCGAGCGAAATTCTCCGGCTGGACGGCGTTGCTGTCGGCGCCTGGCCACGGCGACATCCGCATCGTCGGCATCGTCGCGCCAAGCGATTACTGCGCGGTCGCACAGCTGGTGCCGGCCGCCGTGCTCGACAGCGCGGCCCCATCGGACTGACGCGCGGCCGAACGCACCTCGAGCGCCTTCGGCAGCATGTAAAATGTCATGTTTTGCAGCATTTTGGCGGTCGATTTTCACTGGCCTCCTCTTCAACGAGTGAACGCATGAACAACACCCGCATCATCCTGCCCGGCGGCGCCGGCCTCGTTGGCCAGAATCTCGTCGCACGGCTGAAGGCGCGCGGCTATAACAACCTGGTCATACTGGACAAGCGCCAGTCGAATCTCGACGTGCTGCACAGTGTGCATCCCGACGTCACGGCAATCCACGCGGACCTCGCGAAACCCGGCGACTGGAGCCAGCATTTCGAAGGTGCCGACGTCGTCGTCATGCTGCAGGCGCAGATCGGCGCACCGACGCTCGAACCGTTCATCCGCAACAACATCACGTCGACCCGTCACGTGCTCGACGCGATCAAGCGCTACGCGATTCCCTATACCGTGCACATCAGCTCGTCAGTGGTGAATTCGGTTGCGAAAGACTTCTATACGGACACGAAGCGCGAGCAGGAAGAGATCGTGCTCGCATCGGGCATCGAATGCTCAGTGCTGCGCCCGACGCTGATGTTCGGCTGGTTCGACCGCAAGCACCTGGGCTGGCTGTCGCGTTTCATGCAGCGCGTGCCGGTGTTCCCGATTCCCGGCAGTGGCAAGTACATGCGTCAACCGCTCTACGTCGGCGACTTCTGCAACGTGATCATCAGCTGCATCGAATCGCGCATCAAGGGCAAGCCGTACAACATCTCCGGCCTCGAACGGGTCGACTACATCGACATCATCCGGCAGATCAAGCGCGCAACGAACGCGAAGTGCGCGATCGTGCGCATTCCGTACGGCCTCTTCTACGTGCTGCTGAAAATCTACGCGCTGTTCGACCGCAATCCGCCGTTCACGGCGGACCAGCTGAAGGCGCTGACGGCCGGCGACGAGTTCGAGGTGATCGACTGGGAAGGCATCTTCGGGATTCGCGCCACGCCGTTCGCGAGGGCGATGGACGAAACGTTCAATGATCCGACCTACAGCCAAATCGCACTCGAATTCTGACGGGACCATTTTCATGAGTACAGACCGCATCGCCGTACTTGGCGCGGGGCCGATGGGGCTCGGCGCCGCCTATCAACTGGTCAAGGACGGCCGCAAGCCGATCATCTTCGAGGCAGACGACCGGGTCGGCGGGATGGCCGCGTGCTTCGACTTCGGTGGCATGTCAATCGAGCGCTATTATCACTTCCACGCCATCTCGGACGATGCGTTCCTGCAGGTGCTGCGCGAACTCGGCCTCGAAGGCAAGATGAACTGGCGCGAGACGAAGATGGGCTACTTCTATCAGAACCGCGTGCAGGCGTGGGGCAACCCGATCGCGCTGCTGAAGTTCAAGGGCCTCAGTTTCGCCGCAAAATTCCGCTACGGTCTGCACGCGTTCCTGTCGACGAAGCGCAACGACTGGAAGCCGCTCGACCATGTCGAGGCGACCGGCTGGATCCGCCGCTGGATCGGCGAGGAAGCGTGGGAAGTGCTGTGGCGCAGGCTCTTCGACTACAAGTTCTACGATCACGCGTACAACCTGTCGGCGGCGTGGATCTGGAGCCGCATCCACCGCATCGGCCGCTCGCGCTACAACATCTTCCATGAAAAGCTCGGCTATCTCGACGGCGGGTCGGAAACGCTGCTTGAAGGCATGCGTCGCTATATCGAGGCGAACGGCGGCGAGTTCCGGCTCGGCACGCCGGCGCAGAAGGTCGTGATCGAAAATGGCAAAGTGACGGGTATCGAAGCCGGCGGCGAATTCCTGCCGTTCGACAAGGTGATCAGCACGATCCCGCTGCCGTATGTGCCGCGCGTGATGCCGGACCTTCCTTCCGACGTGCTGAACGCCTTCCGGCAGACAAAGAACATCGCGGTGGTCTGCATCATCGCAAAGCTGAAGAAGCCGGTCACCGAAAATTTCTGGCTGAACACGAACGATCCGGACATGGATATTCCCGGCATCGTCGAGTACACGAACCTGCGGCCGATGGATCATCACGTCGTCTACGTGCCGTTCTACGTGCCCGGCGAGCATCCGAAATACGCCGAGCCGGACTCGGTGTTCATCGACAAGGTGAAGCGCTATCTGATGAAGATCAATCCGGAGCTGACGCTCAACGACTTCATCGACGTCCGCGCCAGCCGCTACCGTTTCGCGCAGCCGATCTGCGAACCCGGGTACCTCGACCGGCTGCCACCGATCAAGCTGCCGGTGGAAGGCCTGCTGGTAGCAGACACCTCCTACTACTACCCGGAAGATCGCGGCATCTCCGAGAGTATCGGTCTGTCGCGAAAGATGGCGAGGATGTTATGACACGCGCGCACACGATCCAGAAGCAGTCCTTCATATCGCGACAGCTGTTCCTGTTTCTGCTGACGGGTGGCTTCGCCGCCGGCGTGAACTGGGGCAGCCGGATCGTCTACAACCTGTGGATGCCCTTTTCGGCGGCGATTATCGTCGCGTACATCACCGGAATGATCACCGCGTTCATCCTCGCGAAGCTGTTTGTGTTCACCGAGAGCAAGCAGTCCACGCACCGGTCGATCTTCTTCTTCACGCTAGTCAACTTCGTGGCCGTCGCGCAAACGTGGGCAGTCAGCGTCGGGCTCGCGGATTATGTGTTTCCGCGCATTGGCGTGATCAATCATGCACGCGATATCGCGCACCTGTTCGGTGTGGCGATTCCGGTCTTTACGAGTTACATCGGGCACAAGAAGCTGAGCTTTAGGCACTAAAAGTGAAGGCTCGCGGCTGACGCGAGTCGACCAATTGCAATAATTGACCCTGGGCCGAACGGCGCCATCTTTCCATAGATTGCAACCATACTCTCGACGGGTCGCGCGCCTACGGACCACTGACGCCCGACCCAAAATAGATTGACGGCAAAAATACATCAACGAGACACCAAAGGCCGAACGTCGCATCAGACGATTGCGGAAGGGTCGGGGCTTATTGGCATGACCTCTGGAATTCCCCACCAACCCTCGGAATGAGCGTGGATTCGGAGATTCACCAACGTACGATCAGCGTGCAATAATTTGCTTCGCTTGCAGCGGAGACGGCCCACAGAACCGGTTAAGTATTGCAGCGGACTGTTCCAGGACACGCTCAAGGCTTACGGCATGCGTTCGTCGATGAGCCGACGCGGCGATTGTTGGGATGCGCCGACCGAAAGCCTGCGGGGTTCGCTGAAGGTCGCACGACTGCACGGTCGGCACTTCGTGCCGCGATGGATAAAATCGTCGACTGGCCTGGTTTCTACAATGCCCGCCGACTGCATTCGACATTGCACTACGTCAGCCCCATGACGTTCGAAAAGAATTGGGCCGCCGCTCAGCGCGGGCAAGCGGCCTGATAAATTCAACTATGGGATTCGTGGAACAGGGGCAAGGTCACGGTGCTAAGCAGGTTTCGCTCGAACTGGCAAACCTTATCAGAGCATTCGTTGCCGATGGGTTTGTCGTGCTGCAAGGAGCAACTGACCTGTGCAAGTTAGACGCGTTCAGGCACAAATCGACCGTTCGTTCCGGAAAGGCAATCCCAGACTGATTTATCAACAGCACGGTTCTCGAGAAACTCGACCGCTCAACGAGCCCGTTGACCGTCTGGGTACACGCGTTGTGGACTGCTACGGTGCGATCGAAGAGGCTCTGGACCTGTTCTCGTCGCCCCGGCTGATTGAATTTCTGAATACAATTTTCGAAGAAGTACCACGCCTCTTTCAGCGCTTGAGCTTCGACCAGGACTCTCAGCAAGGGCCGCATCAGGACACAGCGTACGTGGTCGTTGATCGCCCGATTGAACTGGCCGCATGCTGGATTGTGTCAAGGAGGGATCAGGTGAACTGATGATGCGCCCGGCAGTCACCGCTTGCCGGATTCGCCGTTTGGTGGCAACCGCAAGCACTTCGACGCGGATGTCGATGGCGGAGACGTCCACGACCAATGGTCCGACCGGCTGCGCGGCTTTGCCGCCAGCAGCGAACGGGGCGTCGAACGCTTCCTCGCGAAGAAGGGAGATATTCTTGTGTGGCATGCAGACCTCCGGCGCGCGTCAAGGTAGTTGCCACCTCATTCATGCAGCCAAAGGCTGTTTATCTGCTTTGCGCGCCACCGTGGCGACAACCGAGTCGCGTTCCGG